>NZ_BAABLO010000023.1:0-3292 GCF_039544395.1 Pedococcus ginsenosidimutans | reverse complement strand
CGGTGGGGGGCCGCCCGTATGTTGAGAACTACACAGTGGACGCGAGCATCTTTGTGGCTCAAGTTTTTAAGGGCACACGGTGGATGCCTTGGCACCAGGAACCGAAGAAGGACGTAGGAATCTGCGATAAGCCTCGGGGAGTCGATAACCAGACTGTGATCCGAGGATTTCCGAATGGGGAAACCCGGCTGGAGGCAAGTCCAGTCACTCCCGCCTGAACACATAGGGCGGGTAGAGGGAACGTGGGGAAGTGAAACATCTCAGTACCCACAGGAAGAGAAAGCAACCGCGATTCCGTGAGTAGTGGCGAGCGAAAGCGGAAGAGGCTAAACCTCAGTTGTGTGATACCTGTCAGGGGTTGCAGCTGGGGGGTCGTGGGACTTTTCGGTCAGTGCTGACACGCTGGCATGGAGTAAGAAATGCGCGTTGTAGTCGAAGGGCATTGAAAGGCCCGGCACAGAGGGTGCTACCCCCGTAGACGAAACGATGCGCACTCCAGAGAAGTATCCCAAGTAGCACGGGGCCCGAGAAATCCCGTGTGAATCTGGCGGGACCACCCGCTAAGCCTAAATATTCCCTGGTGACCGATAGCGGACAAGTACCGTGAGGGAAAGGTGAAAAGTACCCCGGGAGGGGAGTGAAATAGATCCTGAAACCGTGTGCCTACAATCCGTCGGAGCCTCCTTGTGGGGTGACGGCGTGCCTTTTGAAGAATGAGCCTGCGAGTTAGTGCTCAGTGGCGAGGTTAACCCGTGTGGGGAAGCCGTAGCGAAAGCGAGTCCGAATAGGGCGTTTTAGTCGCTGGGTCTAGACCCGAAGCGGAGTGATCTACCCATGGCCAGGTTGAAGCGACGGTAAGACGTCGTGGAGGACCGAACCCACTTAGGTTGAAAACTGAGGGGATGAGCTGTGGGTAGGGGTGAAAGGCCAATCAAACTCCGTGATAGCTGGTTCTCCCCGAAATGCATTTAGGTGCAGCGTCACGTGTTTCTTACCGGAGGTAGAGCTACTGGATAGCTGATGGGCCTCACCAGGTTACTGACGTTAGCCAAACTCCGAATGCCGGTAAGTGAGAGCGTGGCAGTGAGACTGCGGGGGATAAGCTCCGTAGTCGAGAGGGAAACAGCCCAGACCACCATCTAAGGTCCCTAAGCGTGTGCTAAGTGGGAAAGGATGTGGAGTTGCATTGACAACCAGGAGGTTGGCTTAGAAGCAGCCACCCTTTAAAGAGTGCGTAATAGCTCACTGGTCAAGTGATTCCGCGCCGACAATGTAGCGGGGCTCAAGCACACCACCGAAGCTGTGGCATTGACACTTTGCCCGGCCGTGGCATCTGAGGATCCACGGTCCAAGCGTGTTGATGGGTAGGGGAGCGTCGTGTGGCCAGGGAAGCGGCGGAGTGATCCAGCCGTGGAGGCCACACGAGTGAGAATGCAGGCATGAGTAGCGAATGACGGGCGAGAAACCCGTCCGCCGAATAACCAAGGGTTCCAGGGTCAAGCTAATCTGCCCTGGGTAAGTCGGGACCTAAGGCGAGGCCGACAGGCGTAGTCGATGGACATCCGGTTGATATTCCGGAACCGGCGAAGAACCGCCCATGATGAACCTAGTGATGCTAAGCGCCTGAAGCCAGTTCCCAATGCCTTCGGGCTGAGGTTTCTGGTGGAGCGCGCGACCCGATCTAGTAGTAGTCAAGCGATGGAGAGACGCAGGAAGGTAGCCTCCGCGTGGCGATGGTAGTCCACGTCCAAGGGTGTAGGGCGAGCTGTAGGCAAATCCGCAGCTCACACAGCCTGAGACCTGATAGTGACCGCGTATGCGGGAAGCAGGGTGATCCTATGCTGCCAAGAAAATCTTCTAGCGAGGTTCGAGCCGCCCGTACCCCAAACCGACTCAGGTGGTTAGGTAGAGAATACCAAGGCGATCGAGTGAATCGTGGTTAAGGAATTCGGCAAAATACCCCCGTAACTTCGGGAGAAGGGGGGCCCGGATCCTGAAGTCACTTGCTGACTAGGGAGAACGGCCGCAGAGACCAGGGAGAAGCGACTGTTTACTAAAAACACAGGTCCGTGCGAAGTCGCAAGACGATGTATACGGACTGACGCCTGCCCGGTGCTGGAAGGTTAAGAGGACCGGTTAGTTCTTCGGAGCGAAGCTGAGAATTTAAGCCCCAGTAAACGGCGGTGGTAACTATAACCATCCTAAGGTAGCGAAATTCCTTGTCGGGTAAGTTCCGACCTGCACGAATGGCGTAACGACTTCTCCACTGTCTCAACCACGAACTCGGCGAAATTGCACTACGAGTAAAGATGCTCGTTACGCGCAGCAGGACGGAAAGACCCCGGGACCTTTACTACAGCTTGGTATTGGTGTTCGGTACGGCTTGTGTAGGATAGGTGGGAGACTGTGAAGCCGGCACGCCAGTGTCGGTGGAGTCAACGTTGAAATACCACTCTGGTCGTTCTGGATATCTAACCTCGGTCCGTGATCCGGATCAGGGACAGTGCCTGGTGGGTAGTTTAACTGGGGCGGTTGCCTCCTAAAAGGTAACGGAGGCGCCCAAAGGTTCCCTCAGCCTGGTTGGCAATCAGGTTTTGAGTGTAAGTGCACAAGGGAGCTTGACTGTGAGACAGGCATGTCGAGCAGGGACGAAAGTCGGGACTAGTGATCCGGCGGTGGCTTGTGGAAGCGCCGTCGCTCAACGGATAAAAGGTACCCCGGGGATAACAGGCTGATCTTGCCCAAGAGTCCATATCGACGGCATGGTTTGGCACCTCGATGTCGGCTCGTCGCATCCTGGGGCTGGAGTAGGTCCCAAGGGTTGGGCTGTTCGCCCATTAAAGCGGTACGCGAGCTGGGTTTAGAACGTCGTGAGACAGTTCGGTCCCTATCCGCTGTGCGCGTAGGAAACTTGAGAAGAGCTGTCCCTAGTACGAGAGGACCGGGATGGACGAACCTCTGGTGTGTCAGTTGTTCTGCCAAGAGCACGGCTGATTAGCTACGTTCGGAAGTGATAACCGCTGAAAGCATCTAAGCGGGAAGCACGCTTCAAGATGAGGTTTCCATGGACTTCGGTCCGAGAGGCTCCCAGCTAGACTACTGGGTTGATAGGCCAGACGTGGAAGCACAGCAATGTGTGTAGCTGACTGGTACTAATAAGCCGATAACTTGATACAACAAAGATGTTACGCGTCCACTGTGTGGTTCCCGAGATACGGTCGGGACAAACAAACCACTGAATATCTCCATAGAGTTTCGGCTGTCATAGCGAAGGGGAAACGCCCGGTCCCAT
>NZ_BAABLO010000022.1:0-2061 GCF_039544395.1 Pedococcus ginsenosidimutans | reverse complement strand
GCGTCCGATCCTTGAGAACTCAACAGCGTGTCAAAAATCGATGCCAATTACCTCGTCTCTGGGGTGCCGGCTGCATGGCCTTTCTGGTTGTGGGTTGGTGTTCTGGAACGAAAATCCTTTGGTTGAACATTGAATGCTAGTGATTTTGCTAGTTGTTCTTGCTCAGTCAGTTTGACGACCCTTCTGGGGTTTCGCTTTTCCTGCCGCGCTGGTCGTGGTGGGTAGCAAACATCAATGGAGAGTTTGATCCTGGCTCAGGACGAACGCTGGCGGCGTGCTTAACACATGCAAGTCGAACGGTGACGAATGGAGCTTGCTCTTTTCTGATCAGTGGCGAACGGGTGAGTAACACGTGAGTAACCTGCCCCAGACTCTGGAATAACCCCGGGAAACCGGAGCTAATACCGGATATGACACCAATCTGCATGGATATGGTGTGGAAAGTTTTTCGGTCTGGGATGGACTCGCGGCCTATCAGCTTGTTGGTGAGGTAATGGCTCACCAAGGCGACGACGGGTAGCCGGCCTGAGAGGGCGACCGGCCACACTGGGACTGAGACACGGCCCAGACTCCTACGGGAGGCAGCAGTGGGGAATATTGCACAATGGGCGAAAGCCTGATGCAGCGACGCCGCGTGAGGGATGACGGCCTTCGGGTTGTAAACCTCTTTCAGCAGGGAAGAAGCGAAAGTGACGGTACCTGCAGAAGAAGCACCGGCTAACTACGTGCCAGCAGCCGCGGTAATACGTAGGGTGCGAGCGTTGTCCGGAATTATTGGGCGTAAAGAGCTTGTAGGCGGTTTGTCGCGTCTGCCGTGAAAATTCGAGGCTCAACCTCGAACTTGCGGTGGGTACGGGCAGACTAGAGTGTGGTAGGGGAGACTGGAATTCCTGGTGTAGCGGTGAAATGCGCAGATATCAGGAGGAACACCGATGGCGAAGGCAGGTCTCTGGGCCACTACTGACGCTGAGAAGCGAAAGCATGGGGAGCGAACAGGATTAGATACCCTGGTAGTCCATGCCGTAAACGTTGGGAACTAGGTGTGGGTCTCATTCCACGAGATCCGTGCCGCAGCTAACGCATTAAGTTCCCCGCCTGGGGAGTACGGCCGCAAGGCTAAAACTCAAAGGAATTGACGGGGGCCCGCACAAGCGGCGGAGCATGCGGATTAATTCGATGCAACGCGAAGAACCTTACCAAGGCTTGACATATGCGAGAACGCGGCAGAGATGTCGTTCTCTTTGGACACTCGCATACAGGTGGTGCATGGTTGTCGTCAGCTCGTGTCGTGAGATGTTGGGTTAAGTCCCGCAACGAGCGCAACCCTCGTTCTATGTTGCCAGCACGTGATGGTGGGGACTCATAGGAGACTGCCGGGGTCAACTCGGAGGAAGGTGGGGATGACGTCAAATCATCATGCCCCTTATGTCTTGGGCTTCACGCATGCTACAATGGCCGGTACAAAGGGCTGCGATACCGCGAGGTGGAGCGAATCCCAAAAAACCGGTCTCAGTTCGGATTGGGGTCTGCAACTCGACCCCATGAAGTCGGAGTCGCTAGTAATCGCAGATCAGCAACGCTGCGGTGAATACGTTCCCGGGCCTTGTACACACCGCCCGTCAAGTCACGAAAGTCGGTAACACCCGAAGCCGGTGGCCCAACTCGCAAGAGGGGGAGCCGTCGAAGGTGGGACTGGCGATTGGGACTAAGTCGTAACAAGGTAGCCGTACCGGAAGGTGCGGCTGGATCACCTCCTTTCTAAGGAGCACTGGCCAGCTTGTCTGGTCCAGGGCCTGGTCTGTCCCCGAGTGTGGGGCAGCAGGTGCTCAAGGGTGGAACATCGATTATTTGGCGCTGACGCTCATCGGTGTCGCTAGTACAAGCTGTGTCCTCTCCTTCGGGGGTGGCCGGCAGTGGAACGCGACCTGGGTGGGGGGAGGCGCCTGACACGTTGTTGGGTCCTGAGGGCTCGGGCGAAAGCTCACCTCAGGCCGTTTACGGCCTTGGACCCCCGTCGCGGACGAACCGCTCGACCTCTTGTGGGTTGGGTAGGCGCCGGTA
>NZ_BAABLO010000021.1:0-1471 GCF_039544395.1 Pedococcus ginsenosidimutans | reverse complement strand
CGTTTAGCTTTTCATGTTAAAATAAACGCAGATATTTAGTAGGCTGATCTTTTTCTGGAGACTGTTCAATTAAGTGTGTCTACTTATCTTAGCAAACTATGAAAAAAGAGAAGAAAAACGAGAAGGAAATACTAAGTCAAGAATTGTATGACCGGTTAAAAGATCACTTATATAGCAAACGTCCAGTCTTAGGAGAGGATAGCCCATTTAGTGAATTGTTACAATCGATGGTAAATCAAGTATTAGAAGGAGAAATGTCTTCCTTTATGAACGAAGAGCGAGCATCATCACGAAAGAATAAACGAAATGGGAAAACATTAAAGAAAGTGAGAACCAATAGTGGGGATATCTATGTAGAGACCCCAAGAGACCGTAATGGTGATTTTGAACCAGAACTAATAGGTAAACGGGAAAGAGAGTTAAGCAGTGGACTGGACGAACAGATATTAGCCTTATATGCCCAGGGTAATTCAATAGAGGATGTAAGGCGATTATTAATACAGATGTATGGGGTAGAGATATCGGCAGGGAAGATTTCTCAAATTACAGATAAGGTATTACCAGAGATACAAGAATGGCGCAATCGAGAGTTAAAGAGCTTTTATCCAATAGTTTATTTAGATGCTATACATTTCAAGGTTAGAAACGAAGGTAAATACAGTAGCCATGCATTCTACACCGTATATTCAGTAGACTGGCAAGGTAAGCGGGACTTACTAGGCTTATATGTTCAAGGTAGTGAGGGAGCGAGCAGATGGGGTATAATATTAGAAGATCTTAAGCGAAGAGGTATAGCAGATGTATTGGTAATGTGTACAGATAATCTAACAGGATTTTCAGAAGTAATAGGGGAAGTATTCCCAAAGACAATAGTACAAAAATGCATAGTACATCAAGTGAGAAGTTCGTTAAAATATGTGGATTCAAAAGACATCAAGAAGGTGACAATGGATTTGCGCAAAATCTATACAGCCCCGACGCTAGAACAGGCAGAGAGTGCATTGTTGGCATTTGAGGTCAAGTGGTCAAATAAATATCAGTACATTGTGGATCAATGGAGGGGTAATTGGGAAGAATTAATGGCCTATATGAATTTCAATTCAGGCATGAAAAAGATGATATATACCACCAATCCCGTGGAGGCTCTACATCGAATCATGAGGAAATTAATAAAGTCCAAAGCAGCTTGGGTCTCCCAGACTGCGCTAACCAAACAGCTGTATTTATCCCTAATGCACAATAAAAAGTCATGGGCTAAAAAGGCTAACGGCTGGACAGAAATCCAGCGTAGTATACTAGAAAAATACTCAGATCGGATATCGGAGTATATCTGAAAACAAAAGTAAGATTAGGTTCTTTCAGTCGGCCTACGGCCTCCTTCTAGAACCTAATCTTACTTCCCAAAAGAGGGAAGTAGAATAATATTATTTTTAAACAAAGACACAGTTAAATGAACTATCCCGTGGAGCGA
>NZ_BAABLO010000020.1:0-1434 GCF_039544395.1 Pedococcus ginsenosidimutans | reverse complement strand
GTGGTAGTGTTCAGAAAAGTGTGTATTTATAGTTCTAGTGAATTCATGGTGCTAAAATAAAAATTTTTTAAAGTAACGCGTTTTCCATGGAAAATTTTTTAGACGTCAGCCCCTCAAAAGGCTAAGGCGTATAAAAAATTTTATGTGGTAAACATAATATAACAACTTCATTGATTATATCTTCCTAAATCCATTTAATAAAAATCAAGTTCAGATGATGTACTAAATTGATATATCGGATAATTATACTCGGGCCGATTCATTGCTGTACTACCCATTAAAAATAGTACTGCTTCTGGATTCGGTAAGGAGGTTCGCATCCGTAAAGTTCTTTTGTAGTTTCTGTGTAAGCGCTCTATCCAATTTGTCGTATATATCATTCTTCTTATTGATTTTTCATATCCAAGGTAGTTGAAATATAGCGCATATCTTGGCTCTTTATATTGTTTTAATGAAGGGTATATTTTCTCCCATTTTGCCACAAACGCTAAAAAACGTTTTAATCCTTTCTCAGGACTATCTATATCATTATCAGGACTTAAAATCTTTTTTAATTCAATTTTAATCTCAGATCTATGTTTTGGTTTTACTTTATTAAGGATATTTCTAATTAAATGGACTATGCATAACTGCACAGTAGCCATTGGATATACTGTTTGGATTGCATTTTCGATTCCTGTTAATCCATCTGATACCACCAATTGAATTCTTTTAACCCCTCTTTCTTTTAGTTTTTCGAAGATTTGAACCCAATTCCCTGCTCCTTCTGTAGGATGATTCACTACCGCCAGTACTTCTCGCGTAGTATCTTGTTTTACACCTAATATGGTATAATAAGCTTCATTGGATACCGTTTTATCTCGCCTGGTATGCCAGAAGGTCGCATCGATGTATATCACGGGGTAGGTTTCATCTAATCCTTTCCTTTCCAACCAGCTAAATACATCTGTTTTTGCCGAATTCATCATTTGGCTTATCGCTGATTTACTGTATTTGTGATCGTAGAGTTTTTTAAATATTCCTCCTACCTGTTCAGTTGTTAGCCCACATCTATACAATTCAAAAGCTAATGATTCACATTCTTTGTTTTGATCTTTTATTAACGCTAAGATCATTGGATAGAAGTTGTTATGACGTGTTCTTGGTATCGCTAATTCCATTTTACCATTATGTACGCATACCTTGCTGAATCGGTACCCATTTCCATAATCTGAGTGCTCATTTTGAAACTGTTGACGTTCAGCTTTCATTATAGCCTCTAAACTTTTTTTCAATAATGTACGATATCCATCTTTTTCGCTTGCTAAATCCAATAATACTTTCGAAATTTGTTCTTGTGTAAGGTTCATCTTTTAATTTTTTGTTTCGAATCACTAAAATCTTAAATATTTGAACTTTACACACTTTTTTGGACAGTATCTTATTCGTAAGTGA
>NZ_BAABLO010000019.1:0-789 GCF_039544395.1 Pedococcus ginsenosidimutans | reverse complement strand
CCGACATCAACGGGCTCGGCGTCGCCAGCACCCACTACACGACCGACGGCACCGACCCGACCCTGTCGAGCCCGACCTACACCGCCGCGTTCCCCGTCAACACCACGACCACGGTCAAGTTCCGCTCCTGGGACAACGCAGGCAACATCGAAGCCACCCAGAGCCAGGCGGTCCTCGTCGACCAGACGGCCCCGGTCACCACGATCACCTGCAACGGTGCCGCCTGCCAGACCGGCGGCTACACGGCCACGGTCACGGTGGCCCTGTCCGCCACCGACGCGGCCGGCGGGTCCGGTGTCTCCAGCACGCACTACACGACCGACGGCACCGACCCGACCCTCGCCAGCCCGACCTACACCCAGCCCTTCGCCGTCAACACCGCGTCCACGGTCCAGTTCCGGTCCTGGGACAAGGCCGGCAACGTGGAGGCGACCCAGAGCCAGGTCGTCACCGTGACCGTCGACGCGACCGCGCCGACCACGACGATCGCCTGCAACGGGGTGGCCTGTGGCACCGGCCCCTACGCGCCTGGCGTCGCGGTGACGCTGACCAGCACCGACAACACCGGGGGCTCCGGCGTCGCCAGCACCAGGTACACCCTCGACGGCACCGACCCCACCACGAGCAGCACCCTCTACACGGCAGCAGTGCCACTCTCGGCAACGACCACGGTGAAGTACAGGTCCTGGGACGTCGCAGGGAACGCGGAGGTCACGAAGTCCCAGCTGGTCTCGGTGGACAACGCCGCACCCGTGACCTCGATGCTGTGCAACGGCAACCCCTGCGTGG
>NZ_BAABLO010000018.1:0-768 GCF_039544395.1 Pedococcus ginsenosidimutans | reverse complement strand
TCATTAAGGATAACCGAGTGGGATCCATGACCGCCGACGAATACCTTGCCTTAATGACCGATCATGAATGGGAACACCGCTGGAACAGGAAAATCGAACGATTGACCAAACAGGCGAAATTTAGACAGAAAGCCAGTCTTGCTGATGTGGATTATACTCACAATCGTAACCTGGATAAAAATATGTTCGTCCGTCTCGGCATGTTGGACTTTGTCAAAAAAAAGGAAAACATTATTCTGACTGGAGCCTCTGGCGTTGGGAAAAGCTATCTTGCACAGGCTCTGGGGCACCAAGCCTGCTTGATGGGACTAAAGACCTTCTACTTCAATACAGCTCGCTTGCTCAAAATGTTAAAGCTCAGTAAAGTGGATGGTACTTATCTCAAAGAGCTTAAAAAACTCTCATCAACTGATCTGCTTATCCTTGATGACTTTGGTCTTCAATCCTTTGATAATCACGCAAGGGAAGCCCTTATGGATATCATTGATGATAGGCATAATCAGAAATCTACCATTCTATCATCTCAGATACCAGTATCAGCATGGTATGACATCATCGGGGAAAGCACTATCGCAGATGCTATTCTAGACAGAATAGTTCACTCCTCTCATCGAATAAGTCTTAAAGGAGAATCTTTGAGGAAAGGAGTATTGTAAAATCAATAAATCCATTTTTTTTGTTATCATTACAACATCTTTCAAAGTGGCACCATTTGACCGAAATAGGTGGCACAGTCCCTCCGAAATAACCACCCTCCAACCAATACTG
>NZ_BAABLO010000017.1:0-744 GCF_039544395.1 Pedococcus ginsenosidimutans | reverse complement strand
TGTAATAGCTTTACATACGAATTGCTACAATATTGTATTCCTCGGTCTGAATGATGTATAAGATTTTTAGGCACCTCTTTTAATCCTTTTAATGCCATTTTCAATGCCTGGATGGATTCTATGGTTTTTAAGGTTTGTGCACAATGATACCCTACTATTTTATGAGAATATGCATCCGTAATGAAACTTATATACATATGTTTTTCTTTTACTTTCCAATATGTTATATCGCTCACCCACAATTGATTAGACCCAGTTGCTACATACTCTTTTATCAAATTAGGATATTTCCTAAATCTATGATAGGAGTTTGTCGTACTTATTTTTTTCTTACTCTTTCTAATTAATAATCCATTGTTTCTAAGCATATTAAACAATGCATCTCTACCCATTTTTATATTGTGCTCTTTAAAGACTGGTTGTAACATTTCGTATAATTTTCTTGTCCCAATTTTAGGATGTCTACTTCTAATTTCTTTTACCATTTTTATAATAATATGGTGTTCTTGTCCGACTTCTAAAGACTTCCATGTGTGTTCATAATAAGCTTGCCGTGTGATTCCAAACCATCCACATAGGTTGGCAATTCCTATGTGTGAAAAGCTTTTATTCAGTTCTTCTATGGCTTGGTATTTAACTTTTTTCTAATTGGAATTTTAAACTCCTTTTCAGCTATATCAACCATCGTAGAGTATGCTATAGCTTTCATTTCTGCTTCATTCAAACTTTTTTCAAGATCCGCTA
>NZ_BAABLO010000016.1:0-670 GCF_039544395.1 Pedococcus ginsenosidimutans | reverse complement strand
GTCGGCGGTCATGGATCCCACTCGGTTATCCTTAATGAGTTGATGATGTAGGGAAGCCATAGCTCCAAGTCTCATCTCTTTCAGTTTTTCGATAGTTTGATTATTGTTCATAATAATTATTGTTTAATTAAACGTTCATTTATAGGCCGAAGCCCCCCTTATGTTCTCATGCTCAGGGATATGAGATTTATCTTTTTCCAGGTCTTGGTAAAACAAAAAGCTTTTGTCCATATTGTTTTCCAAAATATTTTTGATGCGCATGTAAGAGACAGCCTCGATATCCAGAACTCTTTTACAGGCCTGATCTAGCCTTTTGGAGCCATGAGCTTTATGGAGTTGAATTAGTCCCATAACCCGTTTATATCCTACTTCAGGGTAATCGATATTCAAAAGTATTTTATCTACACACCTCACAACGTGTACTCCATGAGGAAGAGCTTGCTTTCTAAAGTATTCCGGACTCCATTTTGTAAATGCTTTATGTGTACTACTGAGGTGATTTTTGTTGGTGATATAAATTCCGGTAGAGGGATTGCGTTTGTGCAGGGCTATGCGCTGATGATTATAATAAACCTCGATCGTGCTTTTGGTGTAATGGATCATGGTCCTATTGCCGATATAACGGTATGGAACACTGTAATAACTTTTGTCCGGGGAGAAATAAACATAA
>NZ_BAABLO010000015.1:0-597 GCF_039544395.1 Pedococcus ginsenosidimutans | reverse complement strand
CTGACATTCGAAAATTATACGCCGATATTCCCGAGGCCAAGATTAGAGGTTATAAGATCGGCAGATTCTCTTTTAATGTAAAAGGGGGACGATGTGAGGATTGCAAGGGAGCTGGGATGAAAGAGATTGAAATGAATTTTATACCCAATGTTTATGTGGAATGTCCTACTTGCTTTGGCAAGCGATTTAACCGCGAGACCTTAGAAGTATTATTTAAAGGGAAAAATATCAGTGATGTGCTCGATATGACGGTGGATGAGGCTGTCGAGTTTTTTGAAGCCATTCCCAGAATTCATAAAAAGCTCAAGACGATAAAGGATGTAGGCTTGGGTTATATTTCATTGGGACAGTCTGCGACAACGCTTTCTGGAGGGGAGGCACAAAGAGTAAAATTGGCAGAAGAATTGTCAAAACGCGATACGGGACAGACCCTCTATATCTTGGATGAACCTACGACGGGATTGCATTTTCAAGATATAGCTCGTCTACTAGAAGTTATTAAAAAATTAATAGATAAGGGAAATACTTTTATCATTATAGAGCATAATTTAGATGTGGTGAAGACCGCAGATTATGTAATAGATATTGGCCCGGAAG
>NZ_BAABLO010000014.1:0-512 GCF_039544395.1 Pedococcus ginsenosidimutans | reverse complement strand
GGATAATTTGAAGTCGGCTGTGACAAGAGCCAGTAAATACGAACCTACCATCAATCGCAGCTTTAAAGATTTTGCCAGACATTATAACTGTGTGATCAACCCCACAAGGACTTATTCACCGCAAGACAAAGCCTTGGTTGAAAACGCAGTACACCTTGTTTACCAAAGAATTTATTATCCGATACGGGAGATGACTTTCTTTTCTTTGGAAGAACTCAACCGCGAGATACGACGATTACTTGTAGACTATAATAAATTGCTATTCCAACGAAAACAAGCCTGTCGAAGAGAGCTCTTTCAAACGATCGAACGACAATACTTAAAATCATTACCCACTCAGGCTTATGAAATAAAAGATTACAAAAGGGCAAAGGTTCAGAAAATGGGTTATGTTTATTTCTCCCCGGACAAAAGTTATTACAGTGTTCCATACCGTTATATCGGCAATAGGACCATGATCCATTACACCAAAAGCACGATCGAGGTTTATTATAATCATCAGCGCATAGCCC
>NZ_BAABLO010000013.1:0-325832 GCF_039544395.1 Pedococcus ginsenosidimutans | reverse complement strand
ACTCCCCGAAGGCCCCTCCTGTGCCGCAACAACCTGCACCACTCGTGGGAGACAGCGCACACCCCGGACGTCCACCGCTTCATCCGCTGCGCGCGGTGCCTCAAGGAACGCGGCGACGGCCGCACCGGGACATCCCCGACAGGACTCAGCATGGGCGGCACCGGCTGAGCCCTCGACGCACCGCATCCGCGCTCGGCACAACGCATGACCCACCCGGCCGCACGTGCCCAGAGTGGAACGAGCAGGAGGGCAACGTCCGGGTTCGCGAGCGGTCGTCGACGTCGAGTTCGCGGAAGTGCTCGACGATGGTCACCCACCTCGAGGCTCTCGAACGAACAAGGACCTTGACGTCCTCGACGGGTTAGGCGCCCGTGAGCGATCCGCTCGCGGCGTTCACAGCCACCGGGGTGGCCGAGGGGCCGGCCTGAGCGCGTGACGTACCACCAGCACCGCATTGAGCGCACACCGTTTGGATCACGCCTACAAATTTGCCAACCACGCAGCCATCGTCGTTGCCCAATCGCAACGAGGGAAAGAACTCGTACAGGCCTTGCAGTCGAGCAGCACGAACTCACCGGATACTAGAGGACGTTTGGCTGGCCGCGCCGAGCTCCGGTGCCTCGGTGAGGACTTTCCTTACTGGTTCAAGGCCGCGGCTCCGCCGCGGCGGCGTGGGACCCCGCGGTGGGGCCCCGCGCTGCGGGCGGCGCTGGCGCGCCGTCCTCGCGCACCCCACCGCACCCCACGCCGACACGCAGAAGAGCAGCGCCCCGGACCATTAACAGGACACTGCTCTCAGCTCAGGCGACCATCACCTCTATTGCGCTGACGACGGCAGGGGCCGGCGCGTGCCTGGCTGCCGCAAGCCCCAGCCCTCACCACCGGCGTGGCATCCGTTCTCAGACCCGTCCAGCTGGCTCCCGCACCGGCATCGCAGCCGGACACCTTCCAGCCGACCCAGCTCGAGGTCACTGCGCAGACCCGACTGACCGGAGACCGCGTCTGTGGCGCAGGGGTGGCACACCAGCTTGAAAATGAGTTCTGGCGGGTGTCATCGAACCACCAGCAACGGAGCACGAATTGGCGAGGATCCGCGTCTGGCCTGCCGCTTCCGGACGTCTCATAATCCGTCGGTCGTCGGTTCAAGCCCGACCTGCCCCACCGCCACGTCATCGCTTTGCCATGCTCGTCGCAGCGGGTTGTCGGCTTGAGAGGACGTCCGGCCCATGGGGCCCCCCACGCTCTGGGCGCCTCGCGCCGGGCTCGCAACCCCACCGCCCGCCACGGTCAGTCCTCGCAGCACCCGTCGGCGCATGCCCCGGCCGGCGCCGTTGCACCGGACTCGTGCAGTGCCGCGTTCGGGGCACAGCAGGTGTCGCCCTTCCATGCCTCCCGCCCTTCCTTCAGGGCAACACCGGCGATCACCAGCGCCGCGAGGGGGTCGGCCCATGCCCACCCGAACAGGGAGTTCACGGCGAGCCCGACCAGCAGCACCGCGGACAGGTAGGTGCAGAGCAGGGTCTGCTTGGAGTCCGCGACCGCCGACCTCGAGCCCAGCTCCCGGCCGGTGCGGCGCTGGGCGTACGACAGGCCCGGCATGATCAACAGGCTCACCGCCGCCAGGACCAGCCCGACCGTGGAGTGCTCGGCCCCGGCCGACCCGAGCAGCGACCGGACCGCCTCGAACGTCACGTAGGCGGCCAGGGCGAAGAACGAGCAGCCGATCACCCGCAGGGCGACGCGCTCCCGCGCCTCGGGGTCCTTCCCGGAGAACTGCCACGCCACCGCCGCGGCCGAGGACACCTCGATGACCGAGTCCAGACCGAACCCGATCAGAGCCGTGGATGACGCCGCGCGCCCAGCCCAGAGGGCGATGACGGCCTCGACGACGTTGTACGTGATGGTGGAGGCCACCAGCAACCGGATCCGACGCGACAGCACGATGCGACGGGCCGAGACCGACGACGTGGTCAACTGGACCGAGGTCATGGCAGGGCCTCGTCCTTGTCGCACACGTCGACCGGCGAGCACGTGGGGTCCACGGCAAGCACCAGGCTCAGCAGGTCACCCAAGGCGTGGCCGATGTTCCGGTCGGCCAGCTCGTACCGCGTGCGACGCCCCTCCGGAACGGTAACGACCAAGCCGCACCCACGCAGGCACGCCAGGTGGTTCGACACACTCTGCCGGGACGCACCCACCTGATCGGCCAAGTCGCTCGGATACGACGAAGACTCACGCAGCGACAGCAGGATCCGGGCACGGGTCGGGTCGGCCAGCGCATGCCCGAACCGGGCCAGCACATCAGCAGGGGTCGCGGCTTCCACGGCGTTGACAGTACACGCTGTGCTGTATTCATCCAAGCCTGAACCGATGGACGGCGTACTGTGAAGAGCGCCGGACGAGGCAGCACCTCAAGGAGCCGCGATGGACAGGCAGGCCGTCCTGGACGAGCTCGAGCGGGCCCGGGCCGACTTCCACGACCTCGTCGACTCGGCCACCACGGCCGAACTCCGTCTGCCCAGCAACGGCACCAGGTGGACCAACGACCAGCTGCTCTTCCACATGCTGTTCGGCTACATGCTCGTCCGCACCCTCCTCCTCCTGGTTCGTCTGCTCTCCAGGGCGCCACGAGGTGTCTCCAGGCGATTCGCAGCCGCACTCAACGCGGCCACACGCCCCTTCCACGTGATCAACTACCTCGGCTCCCTCGGTGGGGCCCGAGTGCTTGGCCATGCCGGGATGGAGCGCGTCTTCGACAGTGTCATCGCCCACCTGAGCGCCAGCCTCATCAAGGAGTCGGAGGAGCAGCTCGGACGCGGCATGCATTTCCCCATCGGCTGGGACCCCTACTTCAAGGACTACATGACCCTGGCGGACGTCTACCACTACCCCACCCAGCACTATGACCACCACCGGCGCCAGCTCACCCTGCACCGCGCGACGCACAGCTGACACAAAGCGTTGTGAGGCAACACGATTCGGATCCCCCGACCCGACCGCCCCTCAGGAGTGACACGGCACGCCGTCCACCCGCATCCGGGTTCCGTCCAGTGATCGCCGGTCCGGACGGCGAGTTCTGACGCAGCTTCTACCCGCCGGGCATCTCCGGGCACTCAGCGTCGAGCGGGGACACCTGCGGTTCGACGAGCATGTGCTCATCGGCCAGCCGCGGAGGTGCTCGCACTCACTGGAGCAGGAGCCTGTTCACCTCGGCCTGGACGACGATGGGGTCGAAACCGGCTGCCGTCAGTCGCTTGATCCTGTCGGGCCCGTTGCCCCACTTGCCGGCAAGGACCTCGGCAGCGACCTGAGCCACTGACTGCAGCAGCTTGTTGACCTCGGCCTGAACAGCCTTCGCGTCGTGCCCAGCAGCCGTCAGCCGCTTGACTCTCTCCGGTCCGTTCCCCCACTTCCCGGCGAGGACCTCGGTCGCGAGCTGGACCACGGACTTCGTGAACTGGGCCGCACCCTTGATCGCCGCGGGAACCAGCACGGCGTCGTCCGCGACGTTGATGTCGACGTCCAGCCCACGAACCCTGCACGTGTGGTCGTCGAACTCGCCGGCGTACTGCCAGGCCCGCTGGCCGGTCTTGGACCACAGGTCGTCGGGCATGCCCGTCGCCCTGTGCGGGTCGAGCCCGTGGTCGCTCTGGTGCGTGACCCACGATGCGACCCAGACCCAGTCCGGTCGGACCGCTCGCTGGGCCAGCGGTACCAGGGCGCGGGGGTTGGAGTAGACGCCGGGTCGGAGCCCTGCGGCCCGGACCGCATGGCACCAGCCGCTGGCGTAGTCGAGCGACCTGGCCGGCGCCGCGTCGAACGTCTTGCCCTCGAGGTCGAGGCACAGCGGGATCCCCGTGCCCGAGTACCCGAACAGTGCGGCCCTCGTGCAGGCATCCCTGCCGTCGTGTTCGCCCTGGCTCTCGGTGAGAAGAGGCACGTCGTTCTGCTGGCGCCCCGCGTAGATGAGCAGGAAGTGGCCGACTCCGTGCTCCCTGTAGGCGCGCACCGTGTCGGGTGTCCAGCCAGAGGCACTCGATCCGGGACCTCCGATGTAGACGTTCCACCACGTCCCGCCGATGTCGTCGAGCATCTTCCTGGCGACATCCGCACCCGGCGCCGCGGCCCGGTCCAACCCGTGCACTGCCATGGCCATCCCCCAGCTCTCCCTGCCCCGGTGCTTGGTCCCCGCCACGTTCCCTGCACAGCGGGTGGGTCTTCCAAGGATGGCACCGCCCGCGTCAGGTGCGGTAGGGCGAGCTGGCGGGCGCCTCCCGTCCCGGTCTGCCTTCGGGTGGCGACCCGGGACCCTCCACTGGAATGCGGTGGAACCTCGGCGGCGGCAAGTGGTTGGGTCCTGTTGAAGGCCTTGCGTGTCGTCGAGTGGTGGAGGTGGTCGCGGTGGCTGGCTATGGAGCGCTTTCCGACGTGTACGAGTGGCTGGTCGGGGACGACAAGCTGACTCCCGCCACGGCAGCCGCGGCGTACTACGGCGACGTCGTGGACTCCGTGCCGCCGGACGCGCGCGTCCTCGACTGCGCCTGTGGGACCGGCCAGCTCGCCGCCCGGTCTCGCGGGTCTCGGCCTCGACGTCGTTGCCACCGACGCCAGCGACGGGATGGTTCGCCGGACCCAGCAGCTCGCCACCGAGCAGGGCGTCTCGCTCCAGGCTCTCCGCGCGAGCTGGGACGAGCTGCCCGACCACTTCGAGGACTCCACGTTCGACCTGGTGTTCTGCGTCGGCAACTCGCTCGGGCACGCCGAGGGCGCAACCGGTCGCCTGACGGCACTGGCGGCGATGTCTCGGCTGCTCGCTCCTGACGGGCGCCTCGTGCTCACGTCACGCAACTGGGAGCGCGTCCGCTCAGCCGGCTCGCGGGTGGACGTCCGTGAGGGGCTGGTGCGCCGCAACGACTGCGATGCGGTCGTCAGCTACCACTGGCAGATCGAGCCGCGCTGGGAGCAGGAGCACTTCCTCGAGATCGTGGTCGCCCGGATCGAACCGGACAGGACAGTGCGCGCCTGCTCCGAGCGGTTGTCCATCTGGCCCTACCGGTACCAGGAGCTCGTGGCGCAGCTGGACAGCGTCGGGCTCACGGTGCAGTCCACCACCTACGACCCCGAGAGCGATGGGTACCTGGTGGTCGCCAACCGCGGTCAGGCGGGAGGCACGTCCGAGCCGCCGCGCTGAACCCCTCTGCGTCGTCTGCCATTGCTGACCTGTCCGGTAGCGGTCGCAGTCGCGGTCGCGGTCGCGGCTTTCAGAGACAGCGGCGCACCGCGTCGACGAGGGACGCCCAGCGGGGGTCTCCGTGGGGCCCGATGTCGCGCATCCTGCTGCACACGTATCCCAGCGCCACCTCGTGCTCGCTGTCGGCGATCCCCAGACGACCGCCGGCCCCCGTGTGGCCGAACGAGCTCGGGCCGAACCCGGGCATGCTCGGCGAGGCCAGCTGGTAGCCCAGTCCGAACCGGATGTCAGGACCGGCCGTCCCGCTCTCGATGAGCGTCTCCACGTCGTCGGTGCGAGGTCGCACGGCCAGCTGCAGGGTCGAGTCGTCCACCAGGCGGGTGCCACCGACCGGGCCGATCACCGCCGCGTACATCGTGGCGAGCGCACGGGCGTCGGTGATCGCGCCGATGGCCGGTCGTTCGGCGCCGTAGTGGGCTCGCACCTCCTGGGGGTCGGCGAAGTCCGGGTCCATCGGCGGGTTCTCGCGGAGGAACTGCTGCCGAAGGGCCGCATACGAACCCGGCTCGAAGGCACCCTCCTCCCCCGGCTCCATCGGGCTGGCCTGCTCCCACTTCCCGGGCACGACCCGGTCATCGAGGCCCGCGGGGAGGCCCATCCACATGTCGACGCCCAACGGCTCGGCGACGAGCCGGCGAACGTGTGCCGCGATGGTGGAACCCGTTGCCCTGCGGACGATCTCGTCGAGCATGGTGCCGTAGGTGACGGGGTGGTAGGCCATGGCCGTGCCCGGCTCCCACAACGGCGCGGCGGCGGCCAGCGCCCTGGTCACCGCTTCCCCACGGTGCAGGTCCAGCCCCTCGAGGCCCGTGCCGAGCGGCGGGTACGGGAGGCCGACGGTGTGGGACGCGACCATCGCGACGGTGGCGCGTTCCTTGCCGTTGGTGGCGAACTCCGGCCAGTAGGTCCCCACCCGCTCCTCCGGGTCGACCAGCCCCTGCTGCACCAGCATGGCCAGCACCGTGGCGGTGATGCCCTTGCTGCACGAGGCGACCATCATCAGGCCGTCGCGTGGCATGACCCTGTCGTTGACGACGTCCCGGCCGCCCCAGAGGTCGGCCACGAGCCGGCCACGGTGGAAGACCGCCACTGCCGCCGCGTCCTCACCCGGGTCCTGGAAGTTGCGGCGGAAGGCGTCCCCGACGGCGCCGTACCCCTGCTCCACGAACCCGTCCGCCACAGACTCCATGCTGCGACAGTAGCCGCGCCCGGCCCGCACCACCCGGCTGGGCGTGGCCGCGGGAGCCCCGCCCGCGCAGCCGCAGTCGACCAGCTCTCACACCGAGCAGGAATCGAGAAGCCTGCGGGCGCCCACCCGTCCTAGCCTTGCGAGGACAAGGACGGCAACACGCCGCCACACCGCGAAGGGGGAACCGAGATGCCCGCGAAGACGACCACCACCCAGACCGACGGCTTCAGCGCCGAGGAGCGCGCCGCCATGAAGGAGCGCGCCGCCGAGCTACGGGCCGAGGGGAAGAAGGGGGCCAAGCAGGCAGACGGGCTCGAGGCCCTGCTCGACCGCATCGCCCAGATGGACCCCGAGGACCGCGCCCTCGCCGAGCGCGTGCACGTGGCGGTCACGACGGCCGCGCCCGACCTGGTGCCCAAGACCTGGTACGGCATGCCCGCGTACGCCAACGAGGACGGCAAGGTCGTGCTCTTCTTCCAGGACTCAGGCAAGTTCGGCTACCGCTACTCCACGCTGGGCTTCCAGGACGCCGCCAACCTCGACGAGGGAGACCTCTGGCCGGTGTCCTACGCGTTGCAGAAGTGGAGCCCGACCGTGGAGAAGCGCGTCCTCGAGCTGGTGCGTGCAGCCGTCTCCTGACGGTGCCCACGGTGTGGCACCCGCACGGATAGCCGTCGACGGGCTACACCAAGACCGTGACCGATCGACCACCCCGCCGCAACAACGCAGGTGAGGCACGCCTGCCCGCAGCCGTCGCGGTGGTGGTGGCCATCGCGTCGTACGCCGCCCTGCCCGAGGGCCTGCACCTGGGCCCCCGGGTCGTCGTGCCCGTGCTCGAGGTGATCCTGTTCGTTCCCCTCGTGGCGGCGAACCCGCGCCGGATGACCCGGGAGAACCGCTGGTTGCGCCACCTCTCGATCGCGCTGGTGCTCCTCATCGCCGCCACCAACGCCGCCTCCCTCGTCCTGCTGGTCGACGCCCTCGTCAGCGGGCAGGCGAAGCAGGGACCCCGGCTGCTGCTGGCGGCCGGACAGGTCTGGCTGACCAACGTCATCGTCTTCGCGCTGGCCTACTGGGAGCTCGATCGCGGCGGCCCGGTGACCCGCCGTCGCCAGTCGCGTCCGCGTCTCCCCGTGGCGGACTTCCGCTTCCCACAGGACGAGGACCATGACGCGGTCACAGAGGTCGCCGCGCGCTCGGCAGCGAAGTCGGGCTGGACCCCGGGCTTCATCGACTACCTCTACGTGTCGGTGACCAACTCCTCCGCCTTCAGCCCCACCGACACCATGCCCCTGTCGCCACGCGCGAAGATGCTCATGGCGGTGGAGTCCGTTTCGGCCCTGATGCTGTCCGTGCTCGTCATCTCCCGGGGCGTCAGCCTCCTGCAGTAGGGACGGGCGGCGCGTGTCGCACGCGGGCAGGGGGCACCCCACCGCACACCGGCTATAGCCTGCGCTCACGCCCGGGCGGGACCGCCCGGGCCACGACCGGCTCGAGCAGCCGCTGACGAGGGAGCCCCCACGTGCCGTTCCTCACCCGGTACTCAGACGACACCAGCACCCCGAGCGTCGGCGAGGCGCTCCGCGACATAGGCCTGCGGGCCATCGCCCCGGCCATCGTGTTGTGGGCGGCCATCGTGGGCATCGGCGAGCTGATCCGCGGCCCCCTCGGTGGGCTCAACAGCGAGAACGCCGTGAGCCGCGACGTGCAGAAGACCCGCACGCCCACGTGGGACGAGGTGACGGCGGTCTGGTCGCACATCGGCAACACCGAGATCGTCATCGGCGTCTGCGTGGTGGCTGTCGCGTTCCTGTGGTGGCGCACCCGCCAGTGGTGGGTGGCGGTGACCCCGGCCATCGCGATCGCCCTGCAGGCAACGGTGTTCGTCATCGCGACGGCCATCGTCGGCCGCCCACGGCCCACCGTGCCGCACCTCGACCCCGCGCCGCCCACGTCCAGCTACCCCAGCGGCCACGTCGGCGCCTCGACGGCGCTCTACGTCACGTTCGCCCTGCTGGCCCAGCGCATCGAGACGCCTTGGCTGCGGCGCCTGCTGACCACGCTGTTCCTGCTCGTACCGGTCCTGGTCGCCTACGCCCGCCTCTACCGGGGCATGCACCACCTGACCGACATCCTCGTGGGCGCCGCCAACGGCCTCGCCTGCGCCGCGCTCGCCTGGGGGTACCTGCGCCGCCGCACCAGCTGAGCCCGGCCAGCGGGCCACGGGCGACCAGGCCACGGCCGCCCAAGCAACCGGCCAACCGGCGACCGGGCAACCGGTCGGCGCGCCAAACGGGACGGACAGGACAGTTCGGGCAGCCCCGGTATGGACTGCCCCCCGTGCAGGCAAAGGTCCGGTATTGCCCATGTCGCCGGCCCCACCACCGCGCTACCTTCATGAGGTCGGCACCGCCCAGCGCACCCCCACTCCAGCAGCCGAGCCCGCCGACACCGCCCGTTCGAGCTCATCCACTCGACGGGCCGCGGTCCGGCTCCAGGGACTGACCGCCAAGCGCTCCCGTCCACCCTCCGGGGAGGGCGGGAGCGCTTCTCGTCCGCGGGGCCGGCGGCCCCGGGTCAGGGCCGGAGGCTCGTGGCGGAGTCGCAGGCCGTGACGCGGTAGAGCGTCAGCCTGCCGGCGGTGGCCACCGGCTCGAAGCCCGCGACGCCGTGGACGGCGAGCCCGGCATACCGTGCCTGCCGCCGGTCGCCGGGCCAGAAGGCGACGGCTCCGTCGAGGACGAACCCCACGTGCAGCCGCCGCACCGCAGGGCACACCCTGGGGTCGCTGGCAGCCCGGTCGAGGTGGCCTGCGACCACGTCCCTGTCGACGCCCCAGTCGCCGTTGAGGTGCGGGAACAACGTCGCGACACCACCCACCGGACCTGCGAGCGACGAGCCGTTCCAAGGGTTTCCGGCCACGACCTCGCCCCGCGGCACGATGTCCGGCAGTCGGCGCAGCAGCTCGAGCTCCTCCGGGCCCGCGAGCCCGTGACCGCCGTACCACGTCGCCACGACCCGGCTGTTGGCGCCGGCGTACGTCCCTCCCGTGACCCCTGCGACCACGATGGCAGCGATGGTCACCAGGACGCCGATCGTGAGGCCGTCGGGCAGCCGGAGGTCCCGGGCGACCCGTCTGCGCAGGGTGGTGACAGCGCCCTCGAGACCCAGCGCGGCGAGGGGGACGGCCGTGACCCCCAGCAGTGCCGCGAGCCGGAACGGGTCGTCGTACCAGGGGCCGCTCAGCGCACGCGCGAACGGCCCGTCGCTGCCTGCGACGAGGACGAACAGCGCCCCCGCGGTCGCGTGGCAGGCCAGCAGCCACCAGTGCTCCCGCCGGCGCGCTGCGATGACGACGCCGACGAGGACCAGCACTGCGGCGAGCCACGGCACGGGCGTGCGCATGGGCGCGGCCAGCGTCCACTCCCCCGCCGCCTGCGCCAGGCTCTGGCGCGCCGGCCAGCTCGTACGACGCGTGGTCGCGAACAGAGGCGAGGCCGCGACCAGCCACGCCTCGGCCACCAACACCACGGCAACGCCTGCCACCACGGCCGTGCGGGCAGGCCACGAGGTGCGCGGACCCGAGGCCCAGGTGCCCACGGCGACCGTGCCGATGACCGTGGTCTGCAGCAGCAGGCTGAGGACGGCATTGGGGTGGGCCAGGGCCAGACCCGGCACGCTGCCGGCGGCGACCACGGCAGGCGCCACGCGCCCCGCGGCGCGCAGGCCGACCGCACGGTGCACCCCGGCGGTGGGGTTCCACGGACCCCGCCACACCCGTAGCCCGCAGGCGAGGATGCCCGGCAGCAGGGCGGTCGCGAGGGCGTTCGGCCACAGCGTGCCGTAGGACAGCAGGAGGAACGGGGTCGCCCCGAAGGCTGCGGAGAGCACCCCGGCGGCCACCACGGTGCCGGTGCGACCCCGGAACGCCTCTGCCGCGAGGGCCACGCAGGACAGCGGCCAGACCACTGCGGCGAGCACGATGGACACCGCGGTGACCCCGGCCGTGACCGACGACCCACTCCCCTGCACCACCAGCACCACCACGTCGTGCCAGGCAGCGGGGTAGAACACCGCGCTGTGGTCGGGCGCGGCGACCGTGCCCAGCCAGAGGGACGAGGCGTTTCCCGACTGGAGCGCGCGCTCGACGGCGTTGAGGTGGAACACCGCATCGAACGTCTGCGGGAAGACCGCCGGGTCGCCGATGCCACGGACCACCGCCGCCGCCGCGCACAGGCCCCCGACCGCAGCGCCCGCGACCGCGGCGACGGTGGCTGGAGCCGGTCGGGCCCACCCGGTGACACCCGCGAAGCCGGCACGGGCGCCCCAGCGCACCCGCGAGGACACCACGCCCACGAGGAGGGCCACCAGCACGCCCGCCACCGTGGCCACGAGCACCACGCCCGGGCCGAACCGCACGCCCGCGCGCCCTGCGACGACCGCCGTGAGCGAGATGGTCGTCACCGACAGCGGGGCGGCGGCACCCAGGGCCAGCGTGCCGCGCAGCCCGGCCGCCCAGGCCGTCAACGCCCCCGGCACGAGCAGGACACCGGCCGCCACGAGCACCACGGGGAGCAGGGCCGACCACGTGGTCAACCGGCAGCCCTCAGGCGTTCGACCGCCGTCCGGACCGGGCCGTCGGCCACCAGGCGCCCGCGGTCCAGCAGGACCCCCCTGCTGCAGAGCCGCTCGACGAGGGGAAGGTCGTGGCTGACCACCACGAGGGTGCGTCCCTCACCGGCCAGCCGTTCGATGCGGTCGAGGCACTTGGCGCGGAACGCCTCGTCGCCGACGGCAAGGATCTCGTCGACGAGGAACACGTCTGGCTCGGTGTGCACCGCGACCGCGAACGCCAGCCGCAGGAACATGCCGGAGGAGTAGAAGCGCACCTGCGTGTCGAGGAACCGGCCGATGTCGGCGAACGCCGCGATGTCGTCGAAGCGCTCCTCGACCTGCGCCCGGGACAGCCCGAGGATGGCCGCGTTGAGGAACACGTTCTCGCGACCCGTGAGGTCGGGGTGGAAGCCCGCCCCGACCTCGAGCAGTCCGGCTAGGCGCCCCCTGACCCGCACCTGGCCGCTGTCGGGCGCCATGACCCCGGCCAGCAGCTTGAGCAGGGTGGACTTGCCGGAGCCGTTGCGGCCCAGCAGTGCGAGCGACTCCCCCGCCTCGATGGCCAGGTCGAGGGGGTGCAGGGCCGTGAAGTCATCGGTGCGCGCCCGGCCCTGCACGGTCCAGACGAGCGCCTCCTTCAACGAGTGCGTGTGGCGCAGGCGGAAGTGCTTCGAGACGCCTTCCACCTCGACGGCGGCCCGGTCGACGACGGTGCGGGTCTGCATCACAGCTCCTGGGCGAACCGGCCGGACAGCCTGCCGAAGACCCACTGCCCGACGACGACGGTGACGAGGGCGACGGTGAAGGCCACCGCACAGCGGCCACCGAGCCCGGGGGGCATCGCGCCCGCGTTGCCCGGTGAGGCGTGCGACCACGTGCCCCGGTGCACGAGCTCGACGGCCACCGTGAGCGGGTTGGCCTGGTACAGGCGGAACCACGTCGAGTCGGCGCCCAGGAGGTCGGCCACGCGCTGCCACGGGTAGAGCACGGGGCTGGTCCACACCAGCACCACCAGGACGAGGTCGACGACGTTCTCGACGTCGCGGAACAGCACGTTGACGGCACCCAGGAGCAGACCGAGCCCCAGGGCGAGGACGGCGAGCAGGACCAGGCCCGCGACCAGGGCCCCGACGCCGACGAGGTCGGGAGACCACCCCGCGACGACCGCACCGACGAGCAGGACCAGCAGCTGCGGCGCCAGGTGGACACCCGCGACGGCCAGGCTGGAGACGGGGAACAGCTCCCGGGGCAGGTAGATCTTGCGCACGAGGTCGGCGTTGGCGACCACCGAGCGGGTGGCGTTGCCGACGGCCTCGCCGAACGTGGTCATCACGACCAGCCCACCGAACAGGTAGACCGCGTAGTCACCGATCGCGTTCTGGCGCAACACCATTCCCAGACCCGCGAAGTACACGCCGAACTGGACGGCAGGCTTGACGTAGGACCACCCGAGCCCCAGCACCGAGGCCCTGTAACGCACCCGCAGCTCCTTGCGCACGAGCAGGGCCAGCAGGAACCGTCGGCGCGCGACCTCGCCGAGGCCGCCTCCGCGCCCCTGGACCACGAGCGGGGTCGTCGGCGGTGTCGCTGCGCTGACAGGCGTCGGTGAGGGCGGGACCTTCGGCGCGACGCCGGACCCCATGGTCCACGTCACGGGACGCGGTCGCCGGGCAGCGGCTGGTCGAGGGTCTTGCGCCACGCGTCGACGCCCACGAGGTCGGGCAGCGCCGCACGGTACTCGGCCGCGAGCCGCGGCCAATCCCGCAGCAGCCGCTGGTGCACGAGCGTCGCACGGCGGGTCGCGGCGATGACGTGGCGGCGGTCGCGGCGGTGCCACGAGGCGCCGGTGCCGTCGGTCGTGGACACCAGCGCGGAGTCCAGGCCGGACAGCGTCCACCAGCCCGCGTCGGCCGAGGAGACCTCGCGGTCGGGCGCCAGCCGCGCCGACTCGGGCACCGGCGTGAGCTGGCGGGCGACCCCGCGAGCCGCCGCCACGAGGCGACCGACCCGGTCCCGGGGCTGCTCGGCGCGCTGGTCCCGCTTGCGGGGTCGCCCGGGCCGGACGGGCGCGAGCTGGTCGGGGTCGGTGGCGACGCGCGCGTCCTCGAAGCGCGCGCGGCGTGCCCGCACCTCACCCAGCTTGGTGGGCAGCTGCTCGTGGAGCGCGGCGGGCCCGGCCAGGACGTCGAGCAGCGCCTGCTCGCGCAGGTCAGCGGCCGAGTACTGCATGGCGACGAGGTGCTTGAGCTGGATGGCGAGGCTCTCGCGCACCATCCGGCCGCCGTGCTCGAACGGCGAGTGGAGCAGGGCGGTGACGAAGCGGTTGCGGGCGTGGAAGTAGGCCTGCCAGTCGACGGAGTCGTCCTTGTCCGTCCACGGCACGTGCCACACGGCCGCACCGGGCAGCGACACGGTTGGGTACCCGGCCTCGCGGGCGCGCAGCCCGAACTCGGCGTCGTCCCACTTGATGAAGACGGGCAGCGAGAGCCCCACGTCGCGCAGGACCGCAGTGGGTACGAGGCACATCCACCAGCCGTTGTAGTCGGCAGCGGACCGCCGGTGCAGCCACGGCGTCGAGCGCAGGTTGGAGGTCGACAGGTCGTGGTCGTGGCGCGTGGCGGCGGCCGGGCTCCACCGGAACTGCCACGGCAGCACCCGCTCGGCCCACGCGTGCAGCACCGAGCGCTCGTACATCGAGAACATGTGGCCGCCGACGACGGTGGGCGTACGCGCGTGGTCGGCGAACGCGACGGCGCGCGCGATCCCCTCGGGCTCGCAGACGACGTCATCGTCGAGCAGGAGGACGTGGTCGCTCACCCCGACGTCCAAGGTCTCCATCATGGCGCGGGCGAAGCCACCCGAGCCGCCGAGGTTGGCCTGCTCGAGAACCCTCAACCTGGGGCCGAGAGCCGTTGCAGCCGTGGGGAACCCGCTGTCCGCTCGGACGGCCTTGGTCCCCTGGTCCACCACGACGACCTCGTCCACGACCTCGCGCAGCTCCTCCGCACCGCCGAGCTGCGCGAGCAGCGCCGTGCAGTAGACGGGGCGGTTGAACGTCGTGATGCCGACCGTCACGGTGCCCTGCCGGGCGGGCTGTGCCCCCGCCACCGCCTCCCCCGCCAGCCACTCGGCCCGGTCGAGGACCAGCTCGCCCGGCCCCGCCACGAGGTCGAACCAGTACCAGCCACCGTCGGCGAACGTGTCGAGCGGGAGCGGCACCAGCTCCTCGGCAGAGCTGTCGAGGTGCCGCGAGGTGACCCGTGCCGTGGTGCCGCGGGCGGACGAGCGGTAGACGACCAGCGTGCCGGGACCGGTGGTGCGCACTCGGAGCCGGATGGAGGCCAGCGACGTCCACCGGCGCCAGTAGCCGGCCGGGAAGGCGTTGAAGTACGTCGCGAAGGACACCCGCTCGCCGTGGCCGATCCGGTAGGAGCGTCGGCCCAGCACCTGGTCGGGGTTCTGGTCGTAGGGCACCGGCAGCACCGTCGTCCCCTCCTCGACGGCGACCGGCACCTGCTGGCCGTCGACATAGAGGGGCAGGACGTCGAGGTCGCCGTCGGTCGGGAACACGACCCGTGCCAGCACCCGTTCGGAGCCGTTCACGACGCCACCCCCGCCCCCGTGCGGACGGGGTGCGCCGCGGGCCGGCCGTGGACGACGGACGCGAGGTCGTCGACCAGGCGCAGCGCCGAGGCGATCGCCATGTGCATGTCGAGGTACTGGTAGGTCCCCAGCCGTCCGCCGAAGACCACACCCAGGTCGCGCTCCCCGGCGACCTGCTCGCGGTAGGCCAGCAGGCGACGGCGGTCCTCGGGGGTGTTCACCGGGTAGTACGGCTCGTCCCCGGGTCCGGCGGCACGGGACCGCTCGCGCACCACCACGGTCCGGTCGGTCCGGTAGTCGCGCTCGGGGTGGAAGTGCCGGAACTCCAGGATGCGCGTGAAGTCGACGTCCGCGTCGGCGTAGTTGACCACCGGCGCACCCTGGAAGTCACCGACCGGCAGCACCTCGCGCTCGAAGTCGAGGGTGCGCCAGCCGAGGGCGCCGTGGACGTCGTCGAAGTAGCGGTCGACCGGCCCGGTGTAGACGACCGGCACCTGGCCGCGCACCGCGTCCCGGGACAGGCCGTGGTCCCCGGCGAGGAAGTCGACCCCGAGGTGCACGGAGATGCGCGGGTGGTCGGCCATCCGGGTCAGCCACGCGGCGTACCCGTCCACCGGCAGGCCCTCGTAGCGGTCGTTGAAGTAGCGGTTGTCGTAGGTGTAGCGGACCGGAAGCCGGCTGATGACCTCCGCCGGGAGCTCCCTGGGGTCGGTCTGCCACTGCTTGGCGGTGTAGTCGCGGATGAACGCCTCGTAGAGCGGCCGCCCGATGAGCGAGATCGCCTTCTCCTCGAGGTTGCGGGGCTCGCCCGTCACCTCGGCGGCCTGCTGTGCCACGAGCTCGCGCGCGGCCCGGGGGCCGAGGTTGGCGCTGAAGAACTGGTTGAGCGTGCCGAGGTTGATCGGCAGCGGGTAGACCTCGCCGTGGTGCACGGTCCAGACCCGGTGCTGGTAGGCCGTGAACCCGGTGAAGCGGTTGACGTACTCCCAGACCCGTTCGTTGGAGGTGTGGAAGAGGTGGGCGCCGTAGCGGTGCACCTCGATCCCCGTGTCGGGGTCGGTGTCGCTCCAGGCATTGCCGCCGAGGTGGTCGCGGCGGTCGAGGACCGCGACGTCGAGCCCGCGCTCAGCCGCCTGCTCGGCGACCGTCAGGCCGAACAGGCCGGACCCGACGACGACCAGGTCCGCCTTCATGCGAGCTCCCGCCGCGTGCGCGTCGGCGTGCCGGGCTCGGGCGCGAGCGCCCGCGACTCCCGCCCGACGGTCTCGGCGACATCGGCGACTTCCGTGGTGAACCTGTTGCGGTACAACGACTTCCGCAACCCCACGGGTATGACGCGGTAGCCGCCCCGGACGGCGATGTTGCGTGTCATCTCCTTGCGCGAGGTGAAGCCCTCGGACCGCAGCCGGCGCTGCAGCCCCAGTTCGGACCGCAGCAGGCGCAGCCCGCCGCGACGCTGGTACGACCCGGCGTCCACGCGGTAGAGCACCAAAGGCTCGGGCAGGTTGGCCACCACCGAGCCCGCCTCGATCATCCGTGTGAAGAGCCAGTAGTCCTCGAGCAGCGGCAGCTCGCGGTAACCGCCGGCCTGCAGCACCGCGGAACGGCGGTAGACCACGGTGGGGTGGTTGAACGGGCTGCGCAGCCGGGCTTCGGCCGCGATCCGCGCCGGGTCGGTCGGCGGCACCCGCAACAGGCCACCGAGGGGCGTCGCGTCACCGAACTCGCGCATCCCCGCGCCGACGAGGTCGACACCGGCCTCGACGAGCGGCAGCTGCACGGCGAAGCGGTGGGGCAGGCTGATGTCGTCGGCGTCCATCCGCGCGACCACCTCGTGGGAGCAGGCCGACAGGCCGCACTGCAGCGCCTGGGCCAGCCCGACGTTGTGCTTCAGCCGCAGGCGGCGCACCGGCACCGGGCTGGCCGACTCGAGGCGCTCCAGGGCCGAGGCCAGCTCGGGCCCCACGTGGCCGTCCTGGACGACGACCACCTCCGAGGGCCGGCGCACCTGCTCGTGGACGGTGCTCTCGAACGCCCTCGCGAGGTGGTCGGCGCGATCGCCGCGGTAGACGGGCAGCAGCAGGGAGAAGGGAGTGGTCACGCCGGCGACGCTAGGCAGCGAGCGCGACGGCCCGGTGAACTCGCCGTGACCACGAGGCGGAGCGTGCACCAAGGCGCGGTGGCTCACCCCACGGCAACCGCAGGCCCGAGGTCGCCACGGTCACCGCACCGGCACCCGGCGTTCACCTGCACGGCGCCTGCCGTGCGCCCGCTGGGTGCCCGGCGCTCCTAGCGTCGGCGACGTGAGAGCCCACCGACCCCGCGTCGTGTGCGTCGTCGTCACGTGCGACCGCGTCGCACTGCTGACCCGGTGCCTGGAGGCGGTGGCGTCGCAACGGCACCGCCCGGACCACCTCGTCGTGGTCGACAACGGCACGGAGCCCGGGGTCGCCGAGGCCCTGGCCACCACCCTCGCGGGCACCGGACTCCCCCACACCCTGCTGCCGTCCGAGACCAACCTCGGCGGAGCCGGTGGCTACGCGTACGGCATCCTCGCGGCCCGTGCGCTCGGGGCCGACTGGGTGTGGCTGGCCGACGACGACGGTCGACCCGGCTCCCCGTGGACCCTCGGCCGGCTCCTGACCTGCGCGGCCGACCACGCCCTCGACGTCGTGTCACCGCTCGTGGTCGACGAGGAGGACCCGGGGCGGCTCGCCTTCCCGCTGCGACGGGGGCTGACGTGGGTGCGCCGTCGCGAGCAGCTCGGCACCGACGTGCTCGTGCCCGATGTCGCCAACCTCTTCAACGGCGCACTGTTCTCCGCGCACGCGCTCGACGTCGTCGGCGTCCCGGACCCCCGCCTGTTCGTCCGGGGCGACGAGGTGGAGATCCACCGACGGTTGCGGCGCAGCCGTCTTCGCTTCGGGACGTGCAGCCCGGCCACCTACCTGCACCCGGCGGGCCACGACGACTGGGCGCCCCTCGCAGGGGGCCGCCTCACGGTCCTGGTGCCCAGGGATCTCACCCGTCGCGAGCGCACGTTCCGCAACCTCGGCTACCTCACCGCCCAGCCGGGGCTGCGGTGGCGACGCTGGCCTGACGAGGCGCGATACGCGTGGTACTTCCTCCTCCAGCGCCACGACGCCCAGGGCTGGCGGCAGTGGCGTCGGCTAAGCCGACAGGGTCGGCGGGAGGACTTCGGGCCACCGCCCCGGGCGCCCCACCGAAGGCCTGCCACGGCCGCCTGAGGGACTTTGCGGCAGGTTGCCATTGCGTGACGGTCCCGGTGCGGGTGGTTCCGCAGGGGACCCCAACCGGTAGGTTTCCGGACATGACGGAGCCACTCGTCGTCCTCAAGGACGTCAACAAGCACTTCGGCGACCTGCACGTCCTGCGCGACATCAACCTGTCGATCGGTGCCGGCGAGGTCGTCGTGGTCATCGGTCCCTCGGGGTCCGGCAAGTCCACGCTCTGCCGCACCATCAACCGGCTGGAGACCTTCGAGTCCGGGTCGATCACCATCGACGGCAAGACCCTCCCCGAGGAGGGAAAGGAGCTCGCGCAGCTGCGAGCCGACGTCGGCATGGTGTTCCAGTCGTTCAACCTGTTCGCCCACAAGACGGTCCTTGACAACGTGACGCTCGGCCCGATCAAGGCGCGCAAGGTGCCCAAGGCCGAGGCCGAGAAGCGGGCGATGGAGCTGCTCGAGCGGGTGGGCGTCGCCCACCAGGCGCAGAAGCTCCCCGCGCAGCTCTCGGGCGGGCAGCAGCAGCGGGTGGCCATCGCCCGCTCGCTGGCCATGGACCCCAAGGTCATGCTCTTCGACGAGCCCACCTCGGCCCTCGACCCGGAGATGATCAACGAGGTCCTCGACGTCATGGTCGCCCTGGCGAAGGAGGGCATGACCATGGTCGTCGTCACCCACGAGATGGGTTTCGCCCGCAAGGCCGCCAACCGCGTCGTCTTCATGGCCGACGGCCAGATCGTCGAGGAGCAGTCGCCCGAGGCGTTCTTCACCGCTCCCCGGTCCGACCGCGCCAAGGACTTCCTCGGCAAGATCCTCTCCCACTGACCAGCTCGGCCTGATCGACCGCGTCGCACCAGCGTCGCGACCACACCCAGGAGGAAATCAATGAAGGTTCGTCAGTATGGTGCGATCGCCGCCGCATCGGCGCTCGCACTCAGCCTGGCCGCGTGCGGGGACAGCGCGTCCAACGGTGGCAGCGGCGGCGGGGGCGGTGACTTCAAGATCGGCATCAAGTTCGACCAGCCCGGTCTCGGACTCAAGGAGGGCTCGTCCTACACCGGGCTCGACGTCGACGTCGCGACCTACGTGGCCAAGGAGCTCGGCCACGACGCCAAGGACATCCAGTGGGTCCAGGCCCCCTCGGCGCAGCGCGAGACGCTGATCTCCACCGGCCAGGTGAAGATGGTCGTCGCCACCTACTCCATCACCGACGAGCGCAAGCAGAAGGTCTCCTTCGCGGGCCCCTACTTCATCGCCGGCCAGGACCTGCTCGTCCGCAACGACGAGACCACCATCACCGGCCCCGAGACCCTCACCGGGAAGCGGCTCTGCTCGGTCAAGGGCTCGACCTCCGCCCAGAAGGTCAAGGACAAGTACCCGGGCGTGCAGCTCCAGGAGTTCGGCACCTACTCCGAGTGCGTCGCCGCGCTCGTGTCCAAGGGCGTCGACGCCCTCACGACCGACAACACGATCCTCGCCGGCTACGCCGCGCAGGACCAGTACAAGGGCAAGCTCAAGGTCGTCGGCAAGACGTTCTCCGAGGAGCGCTACGGCATCGGCCTCAAGAAGGGCGACAAGGCCACCTGCGAGAAGGTCAACACGGCGATCGCCAAGATGATCAGCTCCGGCGAGTGGCAGAAGGCCGTCGACAAGAACCTCGGCCCTGCCGGCTTCAAGGTCGACAGCGCGACCAACCCGCCGAAGCAGGACGCCTGCTCCTGACGGCCTGAGGGCCGGGTACGCCGCCTGCCTCCCCCACGCGCGGGGAGGTGAGCCGGCGGCGTACCCGGCGCTCCACCCCCTCCTGCCCCCACCCTGCGACGGAAGGTTCCTCCATGGGCGACATCCTGGGCAGCTACGACGTGCTCGGCGCGTTCTGGCTGACGATCCGGCTGGCCTTCTTCGGGGCGCTCGGCGCCCTGGTCCTCGGGACCGTGGTCGCCGTCATGCGCGTCTCCCCCGTGGCCGTGCTGCGCTTGCTGGGCACCAGCTACGTCAACGTCTTCCGCAACGTCCCGCTGACCCTGATGATGGTGCTCAGCGTCCTCGGCGTCACCTACATCATGGGCCTGCCGCTGTCGCAGGACGTGGAGCAGAACGCCATCCGCTGGGCGATCGTGGTGCTGTCGGTCTACCACGCGGCGTTCGTCTGCGAGGCCCTGCGCTCCGGCGTCAACACCGTCCCCGCCGGCCAGGCCGAGGCGGCTCGCGCCGTGGGTCTGACGTTCGGCCAGAGCATGGTCAACGTGATCCTGCCGCAGGCCTTCCGCGGCTCCATCGCGCCGCTGGGCTCGGTGCTCATCGCCCTCATCAAGAACACCACCGTGGCGGCGGTCATCGGCACCGCCGACGCGGCCGGCCTCATGCAGGAGGTCATCGAGAACGAGACGGGGTCGTTCTCGGTCTTCGCCGTGTTCGCGCTCGGGTTCGTCATCCTCACGCTGCCGCTCGGCCTGCTGTTCACCAGCCTGTCGCGACGCCTGGCGGTGAAGCGATGAGCGCCTCCGTCCTCTTCGACGCCCCCGGCCCGCGGGCCCGCCGCCGGCACGCCGTCCTCGCCGCCCTCGGCGTCGTCGCCGCCGTCGGCGTCCTCGTGCTCGTCGTGATGAAGATGAAGGAGGCCAACCAGCTCGGGGCCGACCTGTGGAAGCCCTTCGTCACCGACCGGGCGGTGTGGCGCGACTACCTGCTGCCGGGCCTGCTCGGGACGTTCAAGGCCGCGGCGATCTCGATCGTGCTGGCCGGGGTCTTCGGCGTGCTGTTCGGGGTGGGACGCCTGTCCTCGATCACGCCGCTGCGCTGGTTCTGCGGGGTCGTCGTGGAGTTCTTCCGCGCCGTACCCGTCCTGCTCATGATGATCTTCGCCTACTTCGGGCTCTACGCCCGCGGCACGTTCTTCTCCGCGGAGACCGCACCGCTGGCCGCGGTCGTGACCGGCCTGACGCTCTACAACGGCTCGGTCATCGCCGAGCTCGTGCGCTCCGGCGTCTTCTCCCTGCCCAAGGGGCAGTCCGAGGCGGGCCTGTCGGTGGGGCTCTCCGAGTCGCAGGTGATGCGCTCCATCCAGCTCCCCCAGGCGCTCACCGCGATGCTGCCGGCCCTGATCGGCCAGTTCGTCGTCGTCCTCAAGGACTCGGCGCTCGGATACCAGGTGACCTACCTCGAGCTCCTCAACTGGAGCAAGACGCTCGGCTCGGCCTTCGCCAACACCGTGCCTGCCTACCTCGTGGCGGCAGTGCTCTTCATCGTCGTCAACTACGCCCTGACGGTGCTCGCCTCCCGCGTCCAGCGCCGGCTGTCGAGGCGGGGTCGCGCCGTCGTCGGTGGCGGTGGCCCGGTCACGGGCACCGCGGCGGAGAAGTCCACCCTCGGTGGCGACGGCGTCGTCACCACGGACGCCTCCGGCACCTGACGGGGCGCCTCCACCCCTCACCACGACGAAGGCCCGGGTCCGAGGACCCGGGCCTTCGTGGTGCGCTCCCCCGGTTGGACTCGAACCAACAACCTGCCGATTAACAGTCGGCTGCTCTGCCAATTGAGCTACAGGGGAATGTGCCTCGGCGTGACCCGCCGTTGGCGCTGCGCAACCATAGCAAACGATCCGGGCTGATCCGAAAACGGGACCCGCGGGTCGGCAGGGGGGCCGTCAGGCCAGTCCGACCTGCTCGCGCAGGTAGTCCAGCGCCTCCTGCGCGGCGAGCGCCAGGTCCGGGTCGTCCGCCCGGACGCCGCGCCCCAGGACGACCTGCTCGACGAGCTCACCGGTCGCGAGGTCCTGCCTGATGACGGCGCGGGCGGAGCGGCGTGGCCCCAGCTCGATCCGCTGCGCCAGCACGACGCTGGCCTGCACGCGCTCGCGCAGGGTCTCCGGCAGCAGGGAGGTGTCGCCGAGCGCCCACTGCGCCGGCCGCGACCCGTCGACCCACGTGACGGTGAGCTGCTGCAGCTCGGCGGACCACGACCCGGCGTCCACCTCGTGCCACGGTCGGGCCACGACGCGCGTGCCTGCCGCGTCGACGGCATACAAGCCGTGCGTGGTGGCCACCACCGTCGTGCCGGTGGGCTGGCCACCGGCCTCCTCCGTCGCGAAGGTCAGGATCCGCTCGCGGGGGGCGAGCCCGAGCGCGCCCTTCACCGCGTCGGGCAGCCTGGCGCCGCGTCGGCGCAGCGAGAGCGCCATCAGCTCGCCCGGTCGCGCAGGCGGGCCAGCTCGCGCTGCAGGTCCTGCAGCTCGCCGCTGAGGGTGCGGGCTCGTGCGGGGTCGGTATGGGGGTCAGCGGCCATGCGCCGCATCGCGGACATGGCGTCACCGATCTTGCGGGTCAACGAGACCTCCTGGACGCGCACGAGGAGCGCGTCGACGTAGCGGCGCTCGGGCAGCCCGGTCGCCTTGTCGAAACGGGTGGGCAGCGGCGCCACCGCCAGCTCGGAGACGAGCCCGCGCACCGAGAGCGGCGCGGCCTCGGCGACCGTGTCGGCCCAAGCCTGTGTGGACAGCCCGCGACGGGGGCCTCCCGCGGCACGGATGCCGTCGAAGACCGCCCGGTGGGCCGGGGCGGTGAACGCCTCCGCGTCGAGGCTGTCGATGTCGGCGGGCTCGAAGCTGTCGGGGTACTGCAGCAGCGTCTGGAGCAGCTGGCGCTCGGCGAACACGACGGGGTCGCGCAGGTCGGGCGGCGGCAGGGAGGCCCGGACCTCCTCGAACGAGGGCTCCGGCACCATGTCGGCGTCCACGCGCTGGCGCGGACCGCTGCCCGGGCCGGCCTCGCCCTCGGCCTTGGCGTCGCGGGCGGCCAGGCGCTGCGCCCGGGACACCTCTGCCTGGACCTGCTCGACCTCGACCCCGATCCACCCGGCCACGGTGCGGATGTACTCGGGGCGCATCGAGCTGTCACGGATGCTGTTGACGATGGGGGCGGCCGCCCGCATGCCCTGGACCCGCCCCTCGGCCGTGGACAGGTCGAACCGGGCGATGGTGGTGCGCACCGCGAACTCGAACATCGGCACGGCGTCGTCGACGAGGTGGCGCACCGCGTCGTCGCCCTTGGCGATCCGCAGCTCGCAGGGGTCCATGCCGCCGTCGGCCACGGCCACGAACGACTGGGAGGCCCAGCGCTGGTCCTCCCCGAAGGCCCTCATCGCGGCCTTCTGCCCGGCAGCGTCACCGTCGAAGGTGAAGACGACCCGGGCGGGCGCGAGGTCGGCCTCGTCGCGCATGATGCGGCGCAGGACCTTGATGTGGTCGACGCCGAAGGCGGTGCCACAGGTGGCCACGGCGCCCTCGATGCCCGCGAGGTGGCAGGCCATCACGTCCGTGTAGCCCTCCACGACGACGGCCTTGCGCTCGGTGGCGATCGACTTCTTCGCGGCGTCGAGGCCGTACAGGACCGTGGACTTCTTGTAGATGGGTGTCTCGGAGGTGTTGAGGTACTTGGCGGCGATCCGGTCGTCGTCGAACAGGCGCCGTGCGCCGAAGCCGACCGTGTCACCGGTGATGTCGTGGATCGGCCAGACGAGCCGTCCGCGGAACCGGTCGTAGAGCCCCCGGCTCCCCCGACCGGACAGGCCACCGATCGTCAGCTCGTCGTCGGTGAAGCCCTTGGACCGCAGGTGCCGGGAGAGCTCCTCGCCCCCGCGCGGGGCGAACCCCACCCCGAAGCGCCTGGCCGCGTCGCTGTCGAACCCGCGCTCCCGCAGGAAGTCACGCCCGGTACGCGCCTCCGGGGAGTTGAGCAGCGCGTGGTGGTAGAACTCCTGGGCCACCCGGTGGGCCTCGAGCAGCCGCGAGCGCCGGCCGAGGGTCTCCCCGTCGCGCGGCCGTCCGCCCTCCTCGTAGTGCAGCTCCATCCCGAGCTTCTGGGCCAGCCGCTCGACGGACTCGCTGAACGTCAGGTGCTCGACCTTCTGCACGAACGAGATGACGTCGCCGCCCTCACCGCAGCCGAAGCAGTGCCACGCCCCGACGTTGGGCCGGATGTTGAAGGAGGGCGTCTTCTCGTCGTGGAAGGGGCACAGCCCCTTCATCGAACCCGGGCCCGCGGGTCGCAGCGTCACGTGCTCGCGCACGACGTCCTCGATCGACGACCGCTCCTTGACGAGCGCGACGTCCTCGGCCTTGATCCGACCCGCCACTGGCCCTCCTTGTCGCGGCCGAGTCTAGGTGGTCGGCGACGGGCCCCGCGGCGCTCCCCCACAGATCCCGTCGCGCCCGCTCCCGGGACCAAGTGCCCCACCGGTGGTGTCCGGCCGGCCGGACACTGCGGTCATGACCGGTGAGGGCCGTCGTGTCGCCCGGGCCGTCGAGGCGGTCGCGGCCGTGACGGCGGCCGTCGGCCTGCTCGCCCTCGGCCTGCCCCGGATCGCCCACGCGACGTGGACCCAGATCGGCGCCGTGCTCGGCTCGGTCCCGGTGCCCTGGTTCGTCCTGCTCGCGGCGGTGTGGCTGGCGGGCCTGTGGCTGCACACCATCGTGCTGGTGGCCGCACTCCCGGGCCTCAGCCACCGGCGCGCCTTCTTCCTCAACATCACGGGCAGCAGCGTGTCGAACGTCGTGCCCCTCGGCGGCGCGCTCGGCACGGTCGTCAACTGGTGGTCCTGCCGCCGCTGGGGGTTCACCACGACCGCCTTCGTCCGCTGGGCCCTCGTGACGAACATCTGGGACGTGCTCGGGCGCCTCGTGGTACCTGCGGTGGCCCTCGGGTGGTTCGGCCTCGAAGGGCGCGGTGAGGGCGACCTGCTCCTGAGCGCCGGCCTCGGGTCGGTGGCCGCACTCCTCGCGGCAGCCGCGCTCACCGCGTTCCTGCTCCGCACCGACGTGGGGGCGCGGCGGCTCGGCGCGGCCGCCGACCGCCTCCAGGTCCGGCTGCACCGCACGGCGGGAGGCCAGGAGGCCCGCGCCGTGGAGATGCGGGGCGCCATCATCGAGCTCGTCCGCCACGCGTGGCCCCGGCTCACCGCGGGCAAGCTGCTCTACGCCGCCGCCCAGGCCTGCCTGCTGTGGCTCTGCCTCGCGGCAGTCGGCACCCCGCCGGCCGCGTCGGTGGTCTTCGCGGCGTTCGCGGTCGAACGGGTCCTGTCGCTCGCCGTGATCACGCCGGGAGCGACCGGGTTCGTGGAGATCGGGATGACCGCCTACCTCGTGCGCATGGGAGCCGACCCGGCGACCGCGGCGGCGGGCGTACTGCTCTACCGGTTCTTCGTCATCGGCATGGAGGTGCCGGTCGGTGGCGCGCTGTTGCTCGCCTGGACGATGCGCCAGACGGTGCTCCGCGGGGTACGGGGCGGGACCGGCGGGCGGGCGGCCCGTGCCCCGATTTCGACAGGATCGGACGCGAGAGTAAGGTAAGCCTTGCCTTCTCAACGGCGAGGATGCGACGCGAGCGACCACCGACCACGGTGCCAGACGCCCGCCCTCCCCCGAAGCCCACCCCCTGTCGACCTCCAGGAGTGCCCGCCCGTGATGCCCCGACGCACCGTCCTCATCGCCCTGGCGACGACCGCCGCCCTCGGCCTCGCCGGCTGTGGCGGCGGGACCCTCGAGGCCGGCAAGAACCTCGACCCGGACAAGCTCACGATCTACAGCGCGCAGCACGAGAACCTCACCGAGGCCTGGGCCAAGAAGTTCCAGGAGGAGAGCGGCATCAAGGTCCAGATCCGCTACGGCAGCGACTCCTCGATGGGCTCGCAGATCGTGCAGGAGGGCAGCAAGTCCCCCGCCGACGTGTTCCTCACCGAGAACTCGCCCGCCATGACCACGGTGCAGCGCGCCGGCCTCCTCGCCCCCGTCGACGCCTCGACGATCGCCCAGGTGGGCTCCGGCTACGCACCCTCGTCGAAGGACTGGGTCGGCATCGCCGCCCGCTCGACCGTGCTCGTCTACAACCCCAGCAAGATCTCCCAGGCCGAGCTGCCGAAGTCGATCATGGACCTGCAGGACCCGAAGTGGGCCGGCAAGTGGGGTGCGGCCGCCGGCGGCGCCGACTTCCAGGCCATCGTCAGCGCGATCCTCGCGACCCAGGGCGAGGCGAAGACGGCCGCGTGGCTCAAGGGCCTCAAGGACGGCGCGAAGGTCTACCAGAACAACATCGCCGTGATGAAGGCCGTCAACGCCGGGCAGGTCCCCGTCGGGATCATGTACCACTACTACTGGTACCGCGACCAGGCGCTGACCAAGGCCGGCAGCGCCAACACCAAGCTGCTCTACTTCCGCAACCAGGACCCCGGCGCGTTCGTGAGCATCTCCGGCGGCGCGGTGCTCAAGTCGAGCAAGCACGCGGCCAACGCCCAGAAGTTCCTCGCCTTCATCACCGGCAAGGAGGGGCAGACCATGCTGGCCACCAGCGACGCCAAGGAGTACGCCGTCGGCAACGGCGTCGCCTCCGACAAGGCCCTCGAGCCGCTGGACTCGCTCCAGGCACCGAAGGTCGACCCCTATACCCTCAACGGCCCCAAGGTCATCGAGCTCATGACCGCCGCGGGCATCCTCTAGGTGGCACGCCACCGGCGCGGGCCCTCCGCGCCCCCGGCAGTCGTCACGGCCAGCCTGGCCGTGGCGGCGCTGTGCGTGCTGCCGCTGCTGGTCGTCTTCTCGACCGCGTTCGACACCGGCCTCGGCCAGGCGTGGTCGCTGTTGTGGCGCCCCCGTGTCGGTGAGCTGCTGCGCAACACCGCCTCCCTCGTGGTCGTCACGGTCGCCCTGACGACCGTGCTGGGCATCGGGACTGCCTGGCTCGTCGAGCGCACCTCGCTGCCCGGCGCGAAGTACTGGCGCGTGCTCATGGTCGCGCCGCTGGCCGTCCCAGCGTTCGTCAACAGCTACGCGTGGGTCACCGTGCGCCCCGACCTCGAGGGGCTGCGCGGAGCGGTGCTGGTCACGACGCTGTCGTACTTCCCGTTCGTCTTCCTGCCGGTGGCGGCCGTGCTGCGCGGGCTCGACCAGGCCATGGAGGACTCCTCGCGCTCGCTCGGGCAGGGCCCGTGGCGCACCTTCTTCCGGGCCGTCCTGCCCCAGCTCCGGCCGGCCATGCTCGGCGGCATGCTGCTCGTGTCGTTGCACCTGCTCTCGGAGTTCGGCGTCCTCGCGATGCTGCGCTTCCCCACCTTCACGACCGCGATCCTCGAGCAGTTCCAGGTCGCCTTCAGCAACAGCGCGGGCAGCGTGCTGGCCCTCGTGCTGATCGCCCTGTGTCTGGGGCTGCTCACCGTCGAGGCGCTGCTGCGCGGCACGGTGCGCCTCGCCCGCTTCGGCCGCGGCGCCTCCCGCCGCGCCCTGCCCGCCCGCCTGGGCCGGTGGACCGTGCCGGCACTGCTGGCCCTGGTCGCGCTGAGCGCGCTGTCGCTCGGGGTGCCGCTGGGCAGCCTCGTCTACTGGCTGCTCGCCGGGTCCGCGCAGGTCGACCCGGCCGAGGTCGCCACCACCCTCGGCAGCACCCTGGGCCTCGGTCTGGGCGCCGGTGTCGTCACCGTCGTCGCGGCCTTCCCGATCGCCTGGCTCATCGCGCGCCGCCGCAGCTGGCTGTCGGTCCTCGTCGAGCGCGCGACCTACGTCGCCTCGTCGCTACCCGGTGTCGTCATCGCCCTGGCCCTGGTCACCCTGTCGGTGAAGTACGCCAACGCGGTCTACCAGACGAGCGTCGTCCTCGTCGCGGCGTACGCGATCCTGTTCATCCCCCGCGCCATGGTGAGCATCCGCGCCGCCATGGCCCACGCGCCGGAGGAGCTCACCGACGCGGCCCGCGCCCTCGGCGACAGCCCCTGGCGCGCCTTCACCCGCGTCCTGCTGCCGCTGACGCTGCCGGGCACGCTCGCCGGCTTCGCCATGGTGTTCATCGCCGTCTCCACCGAGCTGACCGCCACCCTGCTGCTCGCACCGACGGGCACCAGGACACTGGCCACGGCGTTCTGGAGCGCGAGTGAGAGCATCGACTACGCGGGCGCGGCACCGTACGCCGCCGCGATGGTCCTCGTGTCCGCCCCGCTCACCTACCTGCTGCTGCGACGACCCGAAGAGGAGCCTGCGCTGTGACCACCCTGCGTGTCGCCGGGGTCGACGCGTCCTACGGACCGCGCCCCGTCCTGCACGGCATCGACCTCGTGGTGCCCTCCGGGACGACGACTGCCATCCTCGGCCCGTCGGGGTGTGGCAAGACGACGCTGCTGCGGGTCGTGGCCGGCTTCCAGACCCCCGACGCCGGCACCGTGCAGCTCGACGAGCGCACGGTCGTCGGCCCGGACACGTGGGTGCCCCCGGAGCGCCGCGGCATCGGCTACGTGCCGCAGGAGGGCAACCTGTTCCCCCACCTGTCCGTGGGCGCCAACGTGTCCTACGGGCTGCCCCGCGCCGCGCGCCGGGCCGGCACCCGTGTGGGCGAGCTGCTCGAGCTGGTGGGCCTGTCCCCCGACCTCGCCAAGCGCCGCCCCGACCAGCTGAGCGGTGGCCAGCAGCAGCGCGTCGCGCTGGCCCGTGCGCTCGCCCGTCGCCCCAGCGTGGTGCTGCTCGACGAGCCGTTCTCCTCCCTCGACGCCGGGCTGCGCGCCTCGACCCGGCAGGCGGTCGCCGACGCGCTGGCCCACGAAGGGGTCACCGTCGTCCTCGTCACGCACGACCAGTCCGAGGCCCTCTCGTTCGCCGACGAGGTCGCGATCATGCACGAGGGCCGGTTCGCCCAGGTGGGCGCCCCGACCGAGGTCTACGCGACGCCTGCCGACCGGCACGCCGCGGCCTTCCTCGGCGACGCGGTGTTCCTCCGCGGCCGCGCCGAGGGCACGTCCGTGGCCACCGCGCTGGGACTGCTCAAGGTGCACCAGCCCGCGCCGGCCGGGACGGTCGACGTCCTGCTGCGCCCCGAGCAGATCCAGCTCGGCAGCGTCGCCCCCGGACACCCCTGCGCCGAGGTGCTGTCCACGACCTACTTCGGCCACGACGCCCTGGTCGCGCTGCGGCTGCAGGGCGACCACACCGTCGTCACGGCCCGCATCCACGGCACCGACGTCCCCTCCACCGGGTCGATCGTCGGCCTCAGCGTGGTCGGCGAGGCGCGCGCCTTCAGCCCCGCCTGACCGCTCGGTTCAGCACCAGCGCTCGTGCAGCGCGAGGGCCCGCACGTCGCTGAGCGAGGCGACCTGGTCGACGACGACGCGCAGCGCCTCGGCGTCGGACGTCGCCGCCTTCCAGTCCGCGAGCAGGTCCGGGTCGAGCCGTCCCGGTGGGTCGGCCTGGTAGGCCTCGACGAGCGAGCGCACCACCTGCCGCTGGCCGGCCATCACGGTGACGCGCTCCTGCGCGTGCATGACGAAGTGCGCTGCGACCGCCTTGAGCACCGCGCACTCCGCCCGGGTGTCGTCCGGGACGACCAGGTCCGCCTCGTAGCGGGTGAGGGACCCCGGGCCGTGGCGCTCGCGCGTGGCCACCTCGACGGCGAGGACGAACCGGCCGATGAGCCGGGAGGTCATGTCCTTGAGCGCGGCGCGGTCGCCGCGGCTCCCGTCGTACGCCGTGGGGACGGCGCCGCTCGCGAGCACCCGCTCGAGGGCGGCGCCGAGCGCGTCCGAGCCGAGGTCGGCGGCGTACAGGCCGGTGGCCACGGCGACCACGCTGTCGACGTCGGTGGCGTCGCGCAGCCGCCGCACGTCGAGGCGTCCGGAGGCGATGGCGTCCTCCACGTCGTGGACCGAGTAGGCCACGTCGTCCGACCAGTCCATGACGTCGGCCTCGATGCACCGGCTCGCCGGGTCGCGGCCCGCGCGGTACCACTCGAAGACCGGCAGGTCGTCGGCGTAGACCCCGAACTTCGCCGTGCCGCCCACCTCGACCGGCGACGCTCCCCGCGTCCACGGGTACTTCGTCGTCGCGTCGAGGCTGGCCCGGGTGAGGTTGAGGCCGGCCGGGCGGCCGTCGGGGTGGGTCCGCTTGGGCTCCAGGCGGGTGAGCAGGCGCAGCGTCTGCGCGTTGCCCTCGAAACCGCCGATGTCGGCGGCGACGGCGTCGAGCGCCTGCTCGCCGTTGTGCCCGAACGGTGGGTGGCCGAGGTCGTGCGCCAGGCAGGCGGTGTCGACGACGTCGGCACTGCACCCCAGGGCCGCGCCGAACTCCCGTCCGATCTGCGCCACCTCCAGCGAGTGGGTCAGTCGGTTGCGGACGAAGTCGTCGTCACTGGGCTGCACCACCTGCGTCTTCGCCGACAGCCGACGCAGCGAGGCAGAGTGCACCAGCCTGGCGCGGTCGCGCGCGAAGTCGTCGCGGTCGGCCCGCTTGAGCACCGGGTCCTCGCGGACCCAGCGCTCACGGTCGGCCTCGGTGTATCCCACGCAGGGAACTCTAGGCGTCGCCGCCGCCCGGTCCGACCCGGCGCGCCTCCCGGGCCGCCGTGGCCCCTCGTTCGACCCAGCGGGGCTGCTCGCCGTAGCGCTGGGGCGGGATCAGCCGGCCGTGGGCGCTGTCGTCGACGAGCTGGGCCATGCGCCGGTCGCGGGTGCCCTCCTGCTTCGCCGTGAGCACCCAGCTGACGGCGACCCTGCGGTAGGAGGGCGTCGCCACCTCCCAGAAGGCCGCGGCGGCCGGGTCGGCGGCGAGCTGCGCGGCGTACTCCGGCGGGAGGTCCTGCGGCGCGGTCTCGTAGGTGTAGGTGCCGGACCGCTCGGGCCTGCGGCGCTCGTAGGCGGCCAGACCGGGAGGCTGCATGCGCCCCTCGGTGATGAGCCGCTCGACCGTCGCGATGTTGATCGTGCTCCAGTTGCTCGACGGCTTGCGCGGGGTCCACCGCTGCCGGACGGCGTCGTCGTCGACGCGCTGGGCGACCGAGTCGATCCAGCCCCAGCACAGCGCCTCCACGACCGCTGCCTCCCACGTCAGGCCGCGGTCGGGGACGTGCTTCTTGTACAGCCCCATCCAGAGCTCGGTGGCGGAGTCGTGGTGGGCGGCGAGCCACGCCGCGAACTCCTCAGGCCCGGAGAAGAACGTCGCCGGCCGCTCCGGGGTCCCGCCCGGTGTCCCGATCATGGGGGAAGCCTGCCACGGGGGTGTGACGGCCCGGGAGGTCCGGCACGGGCACGGCACGACCCCGGCGCCGGTCCGCGACCACCTGGTGGACCAGGGCGGCGGCCACGACCCCGAGCGCCCAGACGACGTGCCAGCCGTTCGCGGCCAGCAGGAGCAGGACGCTGGCGTGGGCGACCACCGCCACCCACCAGGCCCGCGACGAGCGCGGCAGCAGCCGGACGGCGGCCGCGGTGCCCAGGACGTAGACGACCGTGAAGCAGCCGGTGGCCAGCAGCATCAGCGGGGTGAGCCCGAGGTGCAGCACCTCCGACACGGCGAGCCAGAGCAGGGACTGGCCGGCGACCAGGGCCAGGCTGCGCCGCGGCACCTGGCCTGCGCCTGCCCCGGCGGCGAGCCACGCGGGCAGCGCCCCGTCCCGAGCCAGGGCCGCCCCCAGGCGCGAGCCCCCCGCGTAGTAGGCGTTCATCGCACCGATCGTGAGCAGCACCGCGGTCACGGCCGTGACGACCCGGACCTGGCCGCCCACCCCCGCCGCGAGCAGGTCCGACAGCGGAGCCGCGCTTCCACCGGTCGCCGGGCCGAGCACGAGCAGGGTCGTGGCGGCCAGGGCGAGGTAGAGGGTGCCGACGACGGCCAGGGCGACGGCGGTCGCCCGGGGGACGTCGCGCCGGGGCCGCCGGTAGTCCCCTGCGAGCGAGGCCACGGCCTCCCACCCGGCGAACCCCCAGACGAGGACCGCCGCGGCCGGGACCACCGCGGACCAGCCGTGCGGCGCGAACGGCGACAGGTGGTGCAGGTCGGCGTGCGGCAGGGCCGCCACGACCGTGACGACCATGAGCACGGCAAGCACCCCCGTGAGGCCGAGCTGGACCCGCCCCGACAGGCGCAGCCCGGCGGCGTTGAGCAGCCCGACCCCGACGATCAGCGCCGCCGCGACGGCGACCGCCACCCCACGACCGGACCCCGTGGCGTCGGCGACGTAGCCGCCCGCCATGAGCGACGCCGGTGGGGCACCGACCGGCACGGCGAAGTAGAAGCACCACCCGACGGCGGCGGACACCTTCGACCCGAACGCCCGACGCACGTAGGTCGAGACCCCACCGCTGTCCGGGAAGCGGGCCCCCATCGCCGCGAACGTCGACGCCAGCGGGATGCTCAGCAGCACCAGCGCCAGCCACGCGACGAGGGACGCGGGCCCGGCGACACCCGCGGCGATCGCCGGGAGGGTGATGACGCCGGTGCCCAGGACCGCGCCGACCGACAACGCCGTGCCCTGGGGGACCGACAGCCCCGAGTCGCGGCCGTTACGGGCTGCGGAGGGCGCGGGGGCCGGCATGGAGGCGGAGGCGGAGGCGGGCGCGGGGGTGGACATGGTGCGATCCTCCGTCCGGATTGGACCTGCGTACAGAGCCACTACTGGTCGAACCGATTGGTCCAATCTAGGCTGGCGACGTGGACCTCCACCTCTCCCTCGACGCCCCGGACCGTGCCACCGGCGACCTGGCCGCGAGGATCTACCACCGCGTCCTGGAGGCGGTCCACGACGGTCGCCTCGCCCCGGGAGAGCGGGTGCCGCCGACGAGGGAGCTCGCGGCGCAGCTCGGGGTCTCACGGGGCACGGTCACCACCGCGTACGACCGCCTCGTGGCCGAGGGGTTCCTCGAGACCCGTGTCGGCGCAGGCACGTTCGTCACCCGGGCGCCGACCGCTCCGCGTCCGGCCCGTCCACCGGGTGCGCGAGGTGCACCAGGCGTCCCAGGTGCCGAGGAGCGGGTGCGCGAGGTGTGGGCCCGGCTGCCCGCGCCGGTGCAGGACCCGCCGCCCATGGAGTTCGACTTCACGGTCGGCGGACCCGACACCTCGCTCTTCCCGCTCGCCGTGTGGCGTCGCCTCGTGTCGGCGACCCTCAGGCCTTCGCTGCTGGCGGCCTCCGCCTACGACGGCGGTGGCAACCCGGACCTTCAGGCCCAGATCGCGAGGTACGCCGCGCGGTCGCGGTCCGTCGTGGCCGGCCCCGCCGACGTGCTGCTCACCAACGGGGCCCAGCAGGGCCTCGACCTCGTGGCCCGCGCCCTCCTCGACCCCGGCGACGTCGTCGCCGTCGAGAGCCCGGGCTACACGGCGGCCGTGCGGCTCTTCGCCTCCCACGGGGCCCGGGTCGTGGGCGTCGCCGTCGACGGCGAGGGGCTGGTCGTCGACGACCTCCCGGCGTCCGCCAAGCTCGTCTACGTCACGCCGTCACACCAGTTCCCCACGGGCGCCGTCATGTCCCTGCGGCGGCGGATCGCGTTGCTGGAGTGGGCGTCTCGTCGCAACGCCGTCGTCGTGGAGGACGACTACGACAGCGAGTTCAGGTTCGAGAACCGGCCGCTCGCGCCGCTGCAGAACATGGACCGCGAGGGGCGGGTCGTCTACGTCGGGTCCTTCTCCAAGATCCTCATGCCGTCCCTGCGGGTCGGCTACCTCGTCGCTCCCCCGTCCCTGCAGCCCAGCCTCCGGCAGGCGAAGCTCCTCACCGACTGGCAGGGCGATGCCGTGACCCAGGGCGCCCTCGCGAGGTTCATGGAGGAGGGCCAGCTCGCCTCCCACCTGCGGCGGGTGACGCGCACCTACACGACCCGGCGCACGGCCCTGCTCGACGCGCTGCGCGGCCTCCCGGACGGGCTGCTCGAGGTGCAGCCGTCGGCCGCCGGGCTGCACGTCTGCGCCTGGCTCGGCGACCGGGGGGCCGACGACCTCGCAGTGGTGCGGGCTGCCGCGGACCGGGGCGTCGCGGTCGAGCCGGTGTCGGTGCGCCACCACGGGACCCCGGCCCGGCCGGGACTCGCGTTGGGGTTCCGACGGGTTCCGGTCGAGTCGGTGGGTGCGGCCGTGGCCCGGCTCGGGGACGCCCTCACGACGGGCCGGACGGCGGGTGTGCCCCGGTCGTCGGCGCCGAAACGGTGGGTTTCGCCACAGTGACCGTGCCCCTCCTGCGTTTGCGGGCCGCCTGCACTCGTCGCAGGGTTGAGGCATGAGCCATCTGAGTGGAAAGACCATCGCCTTCCTCGTCGCCTCCGAGGGCATCGAGCGCGTCGAGCTGACCGACCCCTGGCAGGCGGTCACCGACGCCGGGGCCCAGCCGGTGCTCCTGTCGCCCGAGTCCGGTGAGGTGCAGACCTTCGACCACCTCGACAAGGCCGAGACGCGCACGGTCGACAAGACGGTCGCGTCGGCCTCCGTCGACGACTACGACGCGCTGGTCCTGCCCGGCGGGGTGGCCAACCCCGACGCGCTGCGCACCTACGACGACGCGGTCTCGTTCGTTCGTGACTTCGTCGCCAGCGGCAAGCCGGTCGCTGCGATCTGCCACGCGCCCTGGACCCTCATCGAGGCGGACGTGCTCAAGGGACGCACCGTCACGAGCTGGCCCAGCCTGCAGACCGACCTGCGCAACGCGGGCGCGGAGTGGGTGGACAAGGAGGTCGTCGTCGACGGCAACCTCATCACGAGCCGCAACCCCGACGACCTGCCGGCCTTCAACAGCCAGCTCCTCGAGTCGCTGGCCCACGGTTCGGCGGCGCAGGACGCCTGACGTCCGAAGCGGTGGGGCGCTCGGTTTGACCGGCGAGCACCCCACCGCCTCAGTCGTGTCCGCGATCGGTGCTACCGCACCACCCTCGCGGCGTTGACGATGCCGTCACCGTAGAAGCTGTTCGCCGCGGCGTCCCCTACGCAGAGGGCGTCGAACTCGGCGGAACGTCCCACGTCGACGTACGACTGCAGGGGCGGGTTCGGGCACGCGTGGTCGGTGGCCGTGCGCAGCAGGATCGCCCGCACCCGGTCAGGGGCCATGCCGAAGCCGCGCTTCGTCACCTTGCCGTGGGCCGAGACCGCGAGCGCGGCGACACCGGCAGCGTGCGGGGACGCCATCGAGGTGCCCTGCAGGTACTGGTAGTAGCCGCAGGGGGTCGCGCCCTTGGCCGGGTGGGTGGTGCAGGCCTTCATGACGCCCGCGGCCTGGCCCGCCGCGGTGATGTCGCCGTTGGCGTCGACCAGGCCCTCGGCCACCATCACGTTGAGCGGTGCCGTCGAGAGGATCTCGTTGCCGACGGTGCGGTAGGTGTCCGTGCCGAGGCCGTCACGGAACCAGCCACCGGGCGCAGAGACCTCCAGCTCGCCCGAGCCGAGGTCGTTCGCGTAGTTGGAGAAGTCCGACTTGCGCTGCGAGGGCCCGAGGGCCGAGACGCCGATGACGTTGGGGTCCTCGAGGGGCAGGTCGAGGCACTTCGCGTTGTCGATGGTCCGTGGGTGCTCGGTCCCGATCGGGTAGTCCGGGCTCGAGATGTCCGGGCGCGGCTGTGAGATGTTGTCGTGCTCGTTGCCCAGGGCCGCGACGAGGGTCACGCCCTTGTCGTGCGCGTAGCCGAGCGCCCGGGTCAGGGTCTCGATGATGAGGTCCTGCTGCGCGGCCTGCTCCGGGGTGTCCTCAGGGGCTCCTCCCCGGCAGTTGTAGAGCCAGGGGTCGACGTAGAAGGACATGTTGACGACGTCGATGCCGACGTCTCCCGAGTAGGTCAGCGCGTTGGCCGTCGGGCCGAGGAAGAAGAAGCCACTGTCCTGGCCGGCACGGACGTTGACGATGTCCACGTTGGGCGCGACACCGGACACTCCCATGCCGTTCATGGCCGCCGCGATCGTGCCGGCGACGTGGGTCCCGTGGCCGTCGTCGTCGACGTTCGCGGGGTCGACGCAGCTGGCGACCTCGCAGGGGCCGTCGATGTCGGGGATGTCCGTCGTGAAGTTGCGCGACAGCGTGCGGTCGAAGTTGGCGGCGAGGTCAGGGTGCGTCCCGTCGACGCCGGTGTCCATGACGCCGACCCTCACCCGCTTGTCGCCGAGCTGCTTGAGGTGGGCGGCCGGGGCGTTGATCATGTCCATGCCCCACAGCAGGCTGTCCAGTGGGTCCGACGGCCCCTTCGTGGCCGTCGCAGCGACCGTGGCCGTCGTGGTCGAGGTGCTCCGGGCCATTGCGGTGCCCGCCCCGGCCGAGGCGCCCGCGGACTGGCGCTCCCTCAGGACCGAGTCCTGTACCCGTGCCGCGCCCGGGGACCTGCCGACGACGCCGTCGCGGCCGGCGACCTTCACGCCGGACAGCGCGCGGGCGCGCGACAGGAAGGTGGCCGAGGTCGACTCCACCGTGACCATCCCGATGGCCCGGTTGACCGAGGTGACCAGGCCCCCGGCGCTGCGCAGCGCCCCGGCCAGGCTGTCCGCGTCGGCTGCGCGGTCGGCGAGGACGACGTAGCGGGCGGCTGCAGCGGGGCTGGCCGTGGTCGTCGACGTGGTGTGTGTTGCCGCTGTTGCTGTCGTCCCCGCCAGAGCGCCGGTGGCAAGAGCCACTGCTCCGGTGATGGCGACCATGCGAGATCGTCGCATCAGTCCACTCCTCCATAGAGATGAGCCAAGGGCGGATGGCTCATCGCTCACCGTAGGGTCGGCGTCCCGCGAGCGGATGGGCCGAAAAGCGTGTCCGTGACGAGAAGTTGATGCCTGGAGGAGTGGAGTGTCGGGCCTGTCCCGAACTGCCGGGGTCAGCCCCCGGAGACGGACAGCTCGGCCTGGGCGACGGCCTCTCGCGCCGAGTCGTCCAGGGTCCGGGACTGCAGCCAGCCGTCGGGCAGCGCGACGTGGCGGGGTGAGCCCGCCCGTCCGCGCTGCCCCTCGGCGGCCTCGCCCGGCCACGGGGCGTCGGCGTCCATCGTGGCGATGAGCGCGTCGAGCGCGTCCAGCGAGTCGACGAGCGCGAGCGAGTGCCGCACGGTCGACCCTGCCGGGAACCCCTTGAGGTACCAGGCGATGTGCTTGCGGATGTCACGGCAGGCCTTGTACTCGTCGCCGTAGAAGTCCACGAGGTACTCGGTGTGGCGGCGCATCGTGGCGGTGACCTCACCGAGCGTCGGCTGGGCCCGCGCCGTGGTGCCCGCGAACGCGGCGGCCAGGTCGGTGAACAGCCAGGGCCGCCCCAGGCACCCGCGACCGACGACCACCCCGTCGCAGCCTGTCTCCTGCACCATCCGGACGGCGTCCTCGGCCGACCAGATGTCCCCGTTGCCGAGCACCGGGATGGTCCTGACGGTCTCCTTGAGGCGGGCGATCGCACTCCAGTCCGCCTCTCCCGAGTAGGCCTGGGACGCCGTGCGCCCGTGCAGGGCGACGGCGGCCACGCCTGCGCGCTCGGCGGTCAGGCCGGCCTCGAGGTAGGTCAGGTGGTCGTCGTCGATGCCCTTGCGCATCTTCACGGTGACGGGCACGTCGTACGGGCTCGCCTCGCGGACGGCGGCGGTGACGATGCCCTCGAACAGGTCCTTCTTCCACGGCAGGGCCGCTCCCCCGCCCTTGCGGGTGACCTTGGGGACCGGGCAGCCGAAGTTGAGGTCGATGTGGTCGGCCCGGTCCTCGGTGACGAGCATCCGGACGGCCGCGGCGACGGTCGCGGGGTCGACGCCGTAGAGCTGGATCGAACGGGGCGACTCCTGGGGGTCGTGCTCGATGAGCCGCATCGACTCCGGCGTCCGCTCGACGAGGGCGCGCGAGGTGATCATCTCGCTCACGTAGAGGGAGGTCGCCCCGCTGGCGCCGCCCCGCTCGAGGCCGTCGTCGCCGTACTCGCGGCACAGCTTGCGGAAGGCGCGGTTGGTGATGCCGGCCATCGGCGCGAGCACGACGGGCGACTCGATGGTGTGGCGGCCGATCTGGAGCGGGGGCAGGACGGCGGTGCCGGGCTGCGGGGTGCGGGTCTGGGGTGCGGTGGTGGCGGTCATGGCCGCACCAGTGTCCCATCTGCTGCTTGACTGGCCGAATGAGCGCCCTCGTCACCGCCGCCGAACTGCGGGCAGAGCTCGCGCAACCCCTCTCACCCGTCGTCGTCGACGTGCAGTGGGTCCTCACCGGGGCGCAGGGGCCGGGTGGCCGTGAGCGGTATGTCGCGGAGCACCTGCCCGGCGCCGTCCACGTCGACCTCGACGCCGAGCTCGCAGGCCCGCCGGGCGCCGGTGGCCGCCACCCGCTGCCCGACCCGGCGGTGGTCGAGGCGGCGCTGCGACGTGCCGGAGTCGACGCGGACAGCCGCGTGGTGGTCTACGACCAGGGGCCGTCGTTCGCGGCGGCGCGCGCCTGGTGGGTGCTGAGGTGGGCCGGGCTGCAGGACGTCCGGGTGCTCGACGGCGGGATGGCCGCCTGGCTCGCCGAGGGTGGACCGACGACGACCGATGTGCCGCAGCCGGAGGCCGGGAGCTTCACGGCGCGGCCGGGTTCACTGCCGGTGCTCGACGCCGACGCCGCCGCGAAGATCGCCAGCGCCGGGACGCTCGTGGACGCGAGGGCCTCCGAGCGCTTCGCCGGGCGGACCGAGCCCATCGACCCGGTGGCGGGCCACATCCCCGGTGCCGTGAACGCACCCACGACCGACAACGCCCTCCCCGACGGCCGCTTCCTGGACGCAGGCACGTTGCGACAGCGGTTCTCCGCGTTGGGGATCCGCGCGGACGACGGTGACGTCGGCGTCTACTGCGGGTCCGGTGTCACGGCAGCGCACGAGCTGCTGGCACTGCACAAGGCCGGCATCGACGCAGCACTCTACGTCGGGTCGTGGAGCGAGTGGGTCACCGACCCCGGCCGGCCCGTGGCCACCGCGTGAGCAGTGCCCCCGGGTCGCCCCCCACCGACGGCGAAGGCGAGGAGCTCTGCTCCTCGCCACTACCAAGGTATAGCGCGACCGGGGGCTTGCGGCAAGGCCCCCGTCCTGCCGCACACTGGGCGGCCGTGCCCGGCTGCGGGCGGTGACGAGTAGGGGGAACGACGTGGTGGACGACGTGGACGTGGTGGTCGTGGGCGGAGGCCCGACCGGCATGATGCTGGCCGGCGAGCTGGCGCTGGCAGGGGTCGAGGTCGTCGTGCTCGAGCGCCGGGCCACACCGGAGCTGGTGGGTTCGCGGGCCGGCGGGTTCCACTCGCGCACCATCGAGATCCTCGACCAGCGAGGCATCGCCGACCGGTTCCTCGCCGAGGGCAAGACCCATGACGTGCCGTACTCGGGACGGCTCCTGCTCGACATGAGCGACTTCCCGACGAGGCACCCCTACACGCTGGGCCTGTGGCAGAACCACATCGAGCGGATCCTCGCCGGCTGGGTGGACGAGCTCGGCGTGCCGACGCGTCGCGGCGTCGAGGTGACCGGCCTGACCGAGGACGACGAGGGCGTCGAGGTCCGGCTCGCCGGTGGCGAGGTGGTGCGGGCGCAGTACGTCGTCGGCGCCGACGGCGGGCGCAGCGTAATCCGCAAGGCCGCCGGGATCGAGTTCCCGGGGTTGGAGGCGACCACGAGCACGCTCATCGCCGAGGTCGAGGTGACCGAGGAGCTGCCGCAGGGGATCAAGTTCGACGCCCACGGCGTGCACGGGCTCAGCTTCATGGAGAACGGGCACACGGTCCGCGTCGTCTCGGCCGAGGCAGGGCTCGGCGCGACCACCGAGCCCACCCTCGCCGACCTGGCCGCCAACCTGGAAGCCGTGTACGGCACCGACTTCGGCGTCCACGACCCGACGTGGATCTCGCGCTTCAGCGACGCCACCCGGCAGGCGGCCACCTACCGCAAGGGCCGGGTGCTGGTGGCCGGGGACGCGGCCCACATCCACTCCCCGGCCGGCGGTCAGGGCATCGGCCTGGGCATCCAGGACGCGGTGAACCTCGGCTGGAAGCTCGCCCAGGTGGTGCAGGGCGTCTCCCCCGACACCCTGCTCGACAGCTACCACGACGAGCGGCACCCGGCCGACGCCCGCGCGCTGGAGTACACCAAGTCCGTGAGCGCCCTGCAGCGGCAGGACGCCCGCATCGTCGCCGTCCGCGACCTGCTGGACGAGCTGGTGGCCATGGACGAGCCGCGGCGCCACGTCGTGGGGATCATCTCGGGGCTCGACGTCCGGCACGACCTCGGTGAGGGGCACCCCCTGCTCGGGCGGCGGGTGCCCGACCTCGACCTGCAGGTCGACGGGCAGCTGGTGCGGCTCTACTCGTTGCTGCACGCGGCACGTCCGGTGCTCGTCAACCTCGGGCCCGCCGGCTCCGTGGACCTCGGTCGGTGGTCGGGTCGGGTGCAGCTCGTGGACGCCGAGTACGCCGGCGCCTGGGAGCTGCCGGTGGTGGGCGCCGTCGACGCCCCGGCTGCGGTGCTGGTCCGTCCCGACGGCCACGTGGCCTGGGTCGGCGACGGGACCGCGGAGGGGCTGCAGGAGGCGCTGGTGAGATGGTTCGGCCCATGAGCGAACGTGCGACGTGGGGCGTGACGACCCACGACTGGGGCCACGACCTGGACCGACAGCACCTGGCGGACGTCCGGCGCGAAGCGCAGACCCATGACGTCGGGGGTCTGCGACACCTGGTGCTCGAGGTGCTCGCCTACGCCGACGACGAGGCGCAGGCGCTCGGGCGGGTGGGGCACGCCACCGTCACCGTGCACCCCGACGGCTCGGTCACGGTGGCCGACGACGGGCGCGGCACCGACACGCGGGTGGACAAGGACGGCAACGTGGTCCGGAAGCCGGTGATGGCGACGCGGGACGTGCGCTTCTTCGGTGCCGAGGACGCGCCACTCCTGCCCGACGGGCTCCCGCGGCGCGGGATGTCGACGGTCGCCGCGCTGAGCCCCCTACTCGTCCACGAGAACCACCGCAGCGTCGGCGCCTGGCCTACCGGCACGGCATCCCCGACGACGAGCTCCGCGCCGTCACCCCCGGCCCGCGTTCCGGCACCTTGGTGACGTTCCTGCCCGGGGAGTCGGTCGGCGGGCCGGCCTCCCTGACCGCGGATGACGTCCGGGCGTTCGCGTGGCTGCGCGTCGAGCTGCACCGCGGAACGGTCGACCCAGCCGACTGAGACGCCTGCCGGCCGAGAACCGTTCAGAGCCAACCGAACTCGTCGGCGATGCGGACGGCGTCGGCACGGTTGCGGGCCATCGTCTTGCCGATCGCCGAGGAGAGGTGGTTGCGCACCGTGCCCTCGGACAGGCTCACGTGGCGGGCGATGTCGGCCACGGACCCGCCGTCGCGAGCCGCCAGCAGGACCTCGGTCTCCCTCGCGGTCAGGGGCGACTCGCCCCCGGAGAGGGAGTCTGCGGCGAGGGCCGGGTCGACCACGCGCAGCCCGGCGCTGACGCGGCGTACGGCCTCCGCGAGCTGACGCGCGGGGGTGTCCTTGACCACGAACCCGCTCGCGCCGGCCTGCAGGGCACGGCGCAGGAAGCCGGGACGGCCGAACGTCGTGACGATGAGGACCCGCACACCGGGCAGGGCCTCGTGCAGGGCGGCGGTCGCTGCGATGCCGTCGAGCCCGGGCATCTCGACGTCGATGAGGGCCACGTCGGGCTCGGTGCGTCGAGCCGCCTCGACCACCTCGTCACCGCGGCCCACCTCGCTGACCACCTCCATGTCCGGCTCGAGGCCGAGCAGGGTCGCAAGGGCACCGCGTACGAGGGCCTGGTCGTCGGCGAGGAGCAGCCTGATCGTCACGCGTCCACCCTCTCACCCGGATCGACTCCCCCGCCGACGGGGCGGCCGGCGGTGCGCACGGAGAGCTCGAACCCGTGCGGCAGGAGGCCGCGGGTGCGCAGCTGCGCACCTGCCGCCTCGGCGCGCTCGGTCAGGCCGAGCAGACCGGTACCGGGCGTGCCGGGCAGCGGTCCGCTGCCGTCGTCGCGCACGCAGATCCCCGTCTCGTCGAGGGTCACGCTGCAGGTGGACGCCCCGCTGTGGCGGATCACGTTGGTGACGCCCTCGCGCAGGGTCCAGGCGCACACCTCCCGCAGGTGGGTTGGCACGGCATCGACGGCGGTGGGGAGGTCGGCCTCGATCCCGGCGGTGGCGAGCGCGGCACGCGCCCGGGCCAGCTCTGCCGGCAGGGACATCTCCCGGAAGCCCACCACGGCCTGGCGCACGTCGGCGAGCGCGTCCCGGGCCAGCCGCTCGAGGTCGGCGACCTCCGCCCGGGCCCGCTCGGGGCTGACCTCCAGCAGACGTGCCGCGAGCTCTGCCTTCACCGTGATGACCGTGAGGCTGTGGCCGAGGATGTCGTGGACGTCGCGGGCCATCCGGTTACGCTCCTCCTGGATGGCCAGCTGCGCGTTCTCCTGGCGTGCCTCGGCGAGCGCCCTCTGGCGCTGGGCGGCGATCATCCCCCCGGTGACAGCCGCCATGGCGAGGACCATCGACATGGTGATGCTGGCGTCGTGGGTCCAGCCGTCGACGTGGAAGGTGAGGAACTCGTAGAGGACCACCAGCACGAGACCGACGACCAGGCCCAGCCGCAGCCGGAAGGTCCACAACCCCGACACCGCGAGGAAGACCCAGGTGCTGGCCCCCTCCTGCCCGATCGTGATGGTCGACAGGGCAGCCAGGACCGCGAGCCCCGCCCACGACAGCAGGCCGATCCGCGACACGTACCACGTGCGGGGAGGTGCGCTGAGCGCTCCCCACGCGGCACGCCGCAGGTGCATGAAGTGGGCGAGGTAGACGACGACGAACGCGACCAGCACCGCCAGCGCGGTGTCTCCACGGAGCTCGAGGCGGTGGCGCCAGGCGGCGGAGAAGGCGTCGGAGAGGAAGACGAGCCAGATCCCGGCGAAGAAGACCCCCAGCAGCCGCCCGGTCAGCGGCTGCTCGTCGTCACCGGTGAGGAGCCGGGGACGTGGCTCGGCGAACTCCTCCGACGACCTGGACCTGGGGTGCGTGCTCACAGCCCCCAGCCTCGCAGAGTCGACGTCCGTCGCGGCGGCGAGTGCGGCGATCAGGCGCGGCCGTCTGCGCGGCCGGGGCGCCATACCGCTCCTCCGACGGTGCGCGATCTGGTCATGCCCCCACCGTGCCGCCGGCCGCCGGGCTCGACCCGCGACGCGCGTCACGAACTTCCCGTGACGTCTGTCAGGGATGGTCGAGCGAGGCGACCTTCTCCAGCAGGCGCGAGCGCTCGTCGGGCGTCAGGGGCACGTCCAGGGTGGTCAGCCAGTCGTCGAGCTCCCCCGGGCGCAGTGGACGGTGCTCGGTGGGCTGCCCGGGCCTGCGGACCGTCAACGTCGAGTCAGTCACCGCCACGTGGCGGTCGGGCAGGTGCTTGGTGACGATGAGGCCCTGCGTGAAGTGCGAGCCCGGGAAGGTGCTCGTGAAGTGGTGCCCCATCACGACGTCGACCGGCCGGACCTCCAGCTCGTCGGTGGTGTGGGTGACCTCCCAGCCCTCGTCCCGCCTGCGGAGCAGCGCCCAGCCGCCCGCCGTGTGGTGCACGCGGTACTGCCACCCCGGGAGGTAGTCGTCCTCGGCACCGTCCTCGAGGGGTATGGGACGGCTCAGGCTCATCCCGAAACCGGGGTCGCACAGGAGGCGCCGGCCGTCGAGGACGACCTCGACCACCATGTGCGTGCGCCCCTGCTGGGCGCCGGTCGCGGGGTCACCGACCCGGCCCAGGCGACGTCGGACGTCGTAGCCGAGGCGTTGCAGGGCTGCGGCGAAGATCGTGCTGTGCTCGAAGCAGTAGCCACCCCGGCCCCGCCCGACGAACTTCTCCTGGACGCTGCCGAGGGAGACGCCGGGGTGCTGGCCGAGGAGCACGTCGACGTTGTCGAACGTGAAGGTGCGCACGTGGCGCTCGTGCAGCTCTGCGAGGGCGTCCCGGCTGGGCTCCCGTGCCGGCAGGTCGAGGCGCCGCAGGTAACCCTCCAGGTCGAGCGAACCCACCAGCCAGTCATCGGCAGCCGCGTCCGCGGTCCGGTCCGTCGTCACGTCTGCTCCCTGTCTCCCCTCGTGGCTGCGCCTCGTGCCCGACTGGGTCCGCCTCAGTCGAGGCAGAACTCGTTGCCCTCGACGTCCTGCATCACCAGGCAGGACTCGTTCTCCTCGTCGGCGGTCAGCAGCCGCACACGGGTCGCCCCCAGCGGCAGCAGCCGGGCGCACTCAGCCTCGAGGGCCGCGAGACGCTCCTCGCCCACCAGGCCGGTGCCCACGCGCACGTCGAGGTGGACCCGGTTCTTGACGACCTTGCCCTCGGGGACGCGCTGGAAGAACAGCCGCGGGCCCGCGCCCGTGGGGTCGACGCACGCGAACGCCGAGTCCTGCTTGTCCGCCGGCAGGGAGGCGTTGAAGTCGTCCCAGGAGTCGAACCCGGGCGGGGCGGGCGGGACGACGTATCCCAGCACCTCGCACCAGAACCGGGCGACCCGCTCGGGCTGGGCGCAGTCAAACGTGACCTGGACCTGCTTCACCGTTGGCATGCGCACACCCTAGGACGAGGGGTCCGACAGCCACCACGCCATTTGCCGGCCGCGGCCGCGGTCGCGCCGCCAGGTTCGGTGGACGCGCCCTACCGGTCGACTTGGTGGTCGACCTGGTGGTCGACCTCGTGGTCGACCTCGTGGTCGGACTGCCCCGCGACCTCTTGGAGGACCTCGTTGCGGCGCAGGAACCACGGCACGAAGGGCGGGTCGAAACGCGCCCAGGTGGGCGCGCCCACGGGCGTCAGGCCGGCACTCGCCACCGCGCGCTACAGCTCCTCGTGGTGGCGCTCAAAGGAGGCGCGGGTCCAGCGCCCGCGGTACCCGAGGGCAGCGACGAGGGCTGACGGGCGCTGGTGGAGCTGCACCTCGGGGTTCGTCGGGACGGGTGCGTGGTCGAGGGTGAGGGAGGAGGGCAGGACGAACGCCACGGCGTACTCGCCCGCGTCGGTCCCCCGCTGCTGCACGGGCGCGGTCATGGCCACCCGCTGCGCGTCGTGCTGGGTGACCGGGGCCGTCATCGCGACCTTGCTGGCGGACCGGTTCTGGCCGCTGATGTAGCCGAACAAGGTCCGGAACGCCCTGTTTCCGGCTTCCTCGAACGACCCCGTGACGACGACCTCCGCCACCACGTGCGGGACGTACCGCCGCAGCTCGAACTCCTCGTACGTCCGCACGACCTCGTAGGCCAGCGTCTCGGTCACCCCGACGACGCTACTCGCCTCCCGGGAGCATCATCGCGGCCCGGGCCGACCCAGCCGCGCCCTACGACCGGAGGGTCGCGAGCTTGGCCTCCACGAGGCTCCGAACCAGCTCGTCGGGCAGGGGTTCGTCGACCGGGAAGTGGAGCGAGCCGCTCGTGCGCTCGTACGCGGTGAGGGCGTCGGACAGCCCGGCGAGCACGGTGCCGCTGTGGGGCAGGTAGGCGAGGTGGTGCTTGAACGCCGCGAAGCCCGCAACCACCTTGCCCTCCACCCGGAACGCCGGCATGCCATAGGAGATGCACTCCTCGGCGTCCGGGACGACCGCGCGGATCGACCGGCGCAGCGCCTCCAACGTGCTCCGCTTGGGTTCCTCGAGCCCTGCCAGGTAGGCGTCCACCTCGTCGGCCGTCATGGCAGCCAGTGTGCTCGCGACCCCGGGCGAGGGCCAGATGCCCGGCGCGTGGTCGTTCACCTCACCGGCGCCGGACGGTCAGTCGTCCTTGTCGAGGCTGGGGTACTTCTTCACCACGGCCGCGCGGACCTTCTTCTTCTCCGCCTCCGACCCGTGCTGCGCCACCCTCGCCAGGGCGTTGCGCGCGTGCTCGATGTCGGGGATCGGGTACTTCTCCTGCTCGGGCAGCGCGAACGAGGACTTCTTCAGGTGCTTGCGGTTCTCGCTGTCGCTCAGGTCCTTGGACATCTGGTTCTCCCTTCTCGGTGTACCCGGTGCGTACCCCGTCGGCGCGCCGCCCAACCGTTGGGCCCCCCGGACGTGCGCTCCCGGCACCGAGGGGGGTCGCGGCGCTGCGCGGTGGCGACGATGATCAGGGCGACCACCCAGCCACCGAGGAGCGCGCCGATGTCACTCGCACGGATCCACAACTTCTCCATCTCCCTCGACGGCTTCGCGACCGGCGAACCACAGACGGCCGAGACACCGTTCGGCCATGCGGGACAGCGGCTCCACCAGTGGATGTTCGCGACCCGCTTCTGGGACGCGGGAGGGACCACGGGCGTCGACGACGCCTTCGCGCAGCGGCACAGCCAGGGCCTCGGCGCCGAGATCATGGGCGCCAACAAGTTCGGCCCACCGGGGTGGCACGACGACCCGGACTGGAAGGGCTGGTGGGGCCCCAACCCGCCCTTCCACATCCCGACCTTCGTCCTGACCCACCGCCCGCGGGCCTCGATGGAGATGGAGGGCGGCACGACCTTCCACTTCCTCGACGCCACACCGGCCGAGGCGCTGCGGACCGCCCGCGAGGCGGCTGGTGGGCAGGACGTGCGGATCGGCGGCGGCCCGACCGTCGTGCGCGACTTCCTCGCCGCCGGGCTCGTCGACCACATGCACGTCGTCCAGGTGCCGGTCGTGCTGGGGCGCGGGGTCCGCCTCTGGGACGGCCTCGAGTCGCTCGAGGACACCTACGACATCGAGGCCGTCTCGTCGCCGAGCGGCGTCACCCACCTGACCTTCACCCGCAAGGCCTCCTCCTAGATCCCGCTGTGGACGGCCCCGGGGACGGCCACCGGAGCGATGGCGTTGCCGGCTACCTCTGGCTCGGCCCGAGGTGTGCGTTGAGGTCCCGGAGCCACGCCATCTGGTCGCGCAGGAGAAGGTTCCAGGACGTCATCCCACCAGTGTCGTGCAGCGGGCGGGATACGGTCACCCCGTGTCCCTGGTCGTCGCCGTCTCCAGCGCCGTGCTGTCCGCGACCGCGTACGGCACGGCCACGGCGGTGCAGCACCGCGCAGCGCACCGGGACACCGGGCAGGCCGACGCGAGCGGCGTGGTGCGCCTCGTGCGGGACCCGCGCTGGCTGGCCTCCGTCGGCGGTGATGCCCTGGGCCTGGTCCTGCAGCTGGTGGCCCTCGCGAGCGGTCCCGTCCTCCTCGTCCAGCCCCTGCTCGTCCTGGCGGTCCCGGTGGCCCTGCCGGTCGGGCGGCTGCTCGGCGGCCCGGCACCCACGGGGAGGGACTACGCCGCGTGCGGCGGCATCCTCGCGTCCCTGGCGGTCTTCTTCGGGCTCGTCGGCGACCCGGGCGAGGCGTCCGCGCTCACGGCTGGTCCCGCCGCGTGGGCGTTCGCCGCGGCGGCCGTGGCGGGCGCCGTCCTGCTCCTCGCCGTGCGCGGCACCCACCGGGCCACGCGCGCGGCGGTCTACGGCGCGGTCGCAGGCGCGTGGTTCGGCCTCGTCGGGGTGCTGCTGGACTCCGTGGCGACGACCTGGCAGCGCTCCGGCGTGGGGGTGCTCGCGCGCCCCGACGGCTGGGTGCCGCTCGCCTGCCTCCTCGTGGTGGGGGCGGCCGCGCTCGTCCTGACCCAGGTCTCCTTCCAGGTGGGTTCCCTCGCGGCGAGCTTCCCGGCCAACGAGGCCACGGCCCCCGTGGTCGCGGTCGTCCTCGGCGCGGCCCTCCTGCACGAGCGGCTACCCCTGTCCCCCGGGCACGTCGCCGCCTACCTGCTCTGCGTCCTGGTGGTGGCCGCCGGCGCAACCCAGCTCGCCCGGGGGCTGTCACCCGCCTGACTCGACCACCTGCCCGTTGCGGGGGGCTGCACCGTGGAAGGTCACCGGGACGGCGACCGCCTCCTCGGGGCGCGGCCCGGTGAAGGCCTGGAGGTGCAGGTGCGGCTCGGTGCTGTTGCCGGAGTTGCCACAGCGGGCGATCGTCTGTCCGGCGCGCACCTGGTTGCCGGGCGCGACCCGGACGCTGCACTGCTGCAGGTGGCACAGGGCCACGACCGGGCCGGGCCCTGACCGGATGAGGACGTGGTTGCCCGCCAGGGCCGGCCAGCCCGCCGCTGCGCGCCGCCCCTGGGTCAGCGCGTAGGCGAGGGACGGCAGCCCTCGGTGGGCGAGGTGGTCCGGCTCCCCGTCCCCCACCGCGACGACGAGCCCGCTGACCGGGGCGAGCACCTCGCGCCCGAACCCGGGGAACCGGTCGGGCGGCTCGCTGCGGACGAGCGTGGAGAACCTGACCCGCGCCGACCGTCCGTCCGCGTCCACGGGGACGAAGTCGATCGCGTACGAGCTGGCGAAGGCGGCGGTGCCATGGCTGGGCACACGGTCGGCCGGGCTGTTCTGCACCAGCCACCGTCCGTGGAACGGGTACACCAGGTCCAGCACCTCCAGCACTGCACGACCCCCGTCTCCCGAGCCACTGCCGACGGTGGCCTGCGCCGATCTCGCGTGGGCGCAGGTCACCGTCGGTGCGTTGGCTACTTCTTGCTGGTGTTGAGCTTGACGGTCTGCTCCGCGTAGCCGACGGCGCACTCGAGGAGGCCGCAGGCGAAGGAGAAGGCCACCGTGGCGCTCTTCCCGCCCCGGAACAGGCCGTTGTTGCTGAACGCGACGGCCTCCCAGCGGTGGACGGCGCCGTCGCACTGCAGCGGGTTGACGAAGAAGTCGCCGGTGATCTTGACCCGTCCGACCCGCTGCGTGAGCGTCCCCTCGATGTCGCTGAAGAAGTCGTCGGCGTTGGTGCAGGAGTAGGTGCCGGTGAGCTTCGCGCTGCCGTCCTTGTACGCCGAGCCCTTGGGGTCGACGGTGATGGTCGTCTCCGGGGGCGGCGGGGCCACGTCGAACGTCACGACCAGCTGGCCGCCGATCGTGGACGTGTCGGAGAACGCCGCGACGTAGTAGGTCTGCCCCGCGACGGTGCCGAAGGCCACGGTCGTCGGCCCACACGAGACCAGGTTGCTGCCGTCCGCGGCGGGCGCCCCCTCGGTGACGAAGAAGCCGCCGGAGTACGACGACGCCGACATGTCGGCGACCACGCCCCCGTCGGCGGGTGCCGTGTACCTGAACCAGACGCTGGCGTTGGTGGCCGGCGCGCCGCAGTTGGCGTTGAGGGCCGCGTCCTGCGCGTCCGTGGTGGCGCCCGTCGTGTCCTCGGTGATCGTGGTGGGCAGGGACGTCACGACCGTGGCGGTGGCGGCGGTGTCGTTGGTGGCCGGAGCCGCTGAGGCGGCGGTGACCATGACCGGCAGGAGCAGCAATCCTGCGGTGGCGGCGGACAGAGTGGAGCGCAACAACTTCATGTGTTCCCCCAGCTGTGGAGCGGCCCCCGGTTGGGCCGTGCCGAGCAGGATGGGGCCGCGGACCTGGATGCGCCAGAGGCAGACGGACTACTCCACCTGCGTGGACACGCAACCGGCCCGGCCGGCGGACCGGTGGCTCCTAGCCGGCAATGCCCGGGTCGTCCAGGACGTCGCGCCACGAGTGCTGTGGGTCGTAGCCGAGCAGCCTCCGCGCCTTGTCGACCGAGTAGAACGTCTCGTCGCGGCCCATCTCCCGGCGCAGCTCGACCCCGTCGTAGAAGCGTCGGCGGACCTCGTCCGTGGTGACGGAGACGGACATGTCGGCGTTGGCGACGTTGAACACCTCGTAGCCGAGCCCGTCGACCTCCAGGCAGCGCTGGACCATCTGGCCGAGGTCACGGGTGTCGATGTAGGCGAAGACGTTCCGGCGACGCAGCCGGGGGTCGGCGAGGAAGTCGGGGAACTTCTCGGCGTACTCGTGGGGCTCGATGACGTTGTTGATCCGCAACCCGTAGACGTCGGCGCCGGTGCGCGCCTGGAACGAGCGGGCCGTGACCTCGCCCGCCACCTTCGACATCGCGTACGAGTCCTCGGGCACCGTGGGGTGCTCCTCGTCCACCGGCAGGTAGAGCGGCTGCCGCTCCCCCTGGGCGAAGCAGATGCCGTAGGTCGTCTCCGAGGACGCGAAGACCACCTTGCGGATGCCCAGCCGGGTCGCCGCCTCGAGCACGTTGTAGGTGCTCAGCACGTTGGTGGCATACGTCCGCGCGTCGGAGGTGAGGAGGATCGCCGGCACGGCCGCGAAGTGCACGACGGCGTCGTACGCCGGCTTCTCGGCCAGCTCGAGCTCCTCCATCCGCGCCAGCCCGGCGAGGGCCGAGTACGTCTCCCCCGCGTCCGTGAGGTCGACCCTGAGGTCCGTGATGCCCGGGTGCCCGAGGGGGACGAGGTCGGCGTTGGTGACGTGGTGGCCCTGCTCGGCGAGGTAGGGCGCGACGTGCTTGCCGGCCTTGCCGCTGCCTCCGGTGAAGAAGATGCGCATGACCCGATCAAAACACGTCCGGCGGTCAGCCGATGCGCTCGGCCAGGGAGACGATGATGCCCTCGGGACCGCGGACGTACGCCATGAGCCACACGTCCTCGTGCCGGCCGATGCCTCCGACCAGGCCGTAACCCTCCCCCGCCAGCCGGCCGACGACCCCCTCGAGGTCCTCCACCTCGAAGCACACGTTGCGCAGGCCCAGCTCGTTCGCCATGGCGGTCGGCGAGCCGGGCACGTGGTCCGGTCGCACGAAGCTGGAGAGCTCCAGGTCGGTGCCGCCGGCCGGAGGCCTCAGCATGACGATCTCGGTGCGGGCCCCCGACATCCCGATCACGGTGTCGAGGAACTCGCCCTCGATGGCCATCCGTCCCTGCACCTCCAGCCCCAGCCCCACGAAGAACTCCGTGACGGTGTCGAGGTCTGCCACGGTGATGCCGATGTGGTCCAGACGCGGTCCTGCCGGCATGAGCCCTCCCCTGGTCTCGTCGCCGCCCGGTGGCGGAGCGGCTGCTCGGTCCAGCGTGCCACGCTCAGACGCGGGCAGTGTCCCGGCCGAAGCGCCACACCGCACCGCCGACGAAGACGGCCAGCCAGACGGCGACGTTGACCACGGCAGCCCAGCCGGGCGCGTCGCCGGTCAGCGGGGCGTGGACGACCTGGTTGAGGCCGTACATCGGCGTCACGTGGGCGATGGCCCGGAAGGTCGAGCCCATCTGGTCCAGCGGCACGAAGAGACCGCCGAGGAAGGCGAAGAGGGCGAGCCCGGGACCGAGGACCTGCATGACGTTCTCGCTGGGCAGCAGGTAGCCCATGAAGACCCCGAACGCCGCGAACACGAGCGACCCGACCCAGACGGCCAGACCCGTCACCACCCAGACCGACGTGTCCATGTGCGCCCCGGTGAGGGCGCCGGCGGTGTACGTCACGACGACGGACAGCCCCCCGAGCAGCATGGCGACGAGCACCTTGACGGCGATGTACGCCGTGGACGTCAGGGGGGTGAGGCGCAGCTGGCGGCTCCAGCCCTGGCTCCGCTCGACGGCGACCATCGCCCCACCGCCGGTCGTCGACAGCATCGCGCCGTACAGCGCCATGCTGACCATGATGAAGGCGGCGACGTTGCCGTGGCCGGCGCTGTCGTCGGAGTAGGACTTGCCGGTGCCGAAGAGCAGGAAGAACACCACCGGCATCACGACGGAGAAGATGACGGTCCGGCGGTTGCGCAGCATGCGTCGCAGCTCGAGGCGCACGAGGGTGGCGTTGAAGGCCCCGAACGGGGGCACGGTGCGTGGTGCGGCGACGCGGTCGACGGTGGTCATGACTGCGCTCCTTCCGAGGTCAGGGAGATGAAGGCGTCCTCGAGGCCACGGGTGGTCACCTCGAGGTCGTGGGCGGTGGTGTGGGTCAGGAGGTGGCGCAGCACGGCGTCGCTGTCGGTGGAGCTCACGAGGACGGAGTCACCGCGGAGCTCCACGCCCTCGACGCCCGGGATCGCCTGCAGCGCAGGCACATCCGCATTCGGAAGGGTCGCACGCACGGTGCGCCCGGAGACGAGGGACTTCACCTGAGCAGCGGTGCCGTCGGCGACGACGCGACCGTTGCTGACGAGCACCACCCGGTCGGCGTAGGCGTCTGCCTCCTCGAGGTAGTGGGTCGCGAAGACGACCGTGCGGCCGCGCGAGGCGTCCTCGCGGATGGCCGCCCAGAAGTCCCGACGGCCACCGACGTCCATGCCGGTGGTCGGCTCGTCCAGGACCAGCAGCTCGGGATCGGGCAGCAGCGCCATCGCGAACCGCAGGCGCTGCTGCTGCCCGCCCGAGCACTTCCCGACCCGGCGGTCGGCGATGTCGGCGATCCCGGCGCGCTCGAGCACCTCACCGACCGGGCGGGTGTCGGCGAACAGGCTGGCGGTCAGCCGCAGCGTCTCCTCGACGGTCAGGTCCTTGAGCAGGCCGCCGGTCTGCATGACGGCGGCCACGAGGCCACGGCGCACCGCGCTGCCCGGCTCCATACCGTGGACGCGCACGGTCCCCTCGTCGGGCCGGGAGAGGCCGAGGACCATGTCGACCGTGGTGGTCTTGCCGGCACCGTTGGGGCCGAGGAAGGCCACCACCTCACCCGGCTGGATGGTGAGGTCGATGCCGCGGACGGCACGCACGGCGCCGAAGCTCTTGGTGAGGCCGGCGAGCTCGATGGCGGGGGCGGTGTCGGCGACGGCTCCCCCATTGGGCAGGCGCACGGTACGGGTCTGGGTCATGGCAGCAGCCTGTCGGCCTCGGCCGCGGCGCACCTGCGACGGGCGTCACGAGATCACCGTGACGTCTGTCAGTCTCCGTTCAGGTTCCTCCGGCCCTCTCCCCAAGTGGTCCGGCCCGTGCAGGTCCGCCTTTTGACTTCGAGTACTTGAAGTTCCTACGGTCGTTGGGATGAGCGCGAACAGCACCCAGCACCAGTACACGATCAAGGAGGCGGCTGCGCTGACCGGCCTGCCGGCCAGCACGCTGCGCTACTACGAGTCGATCGGGGTCATCGCCCCCATCAGCCGCGGGAGCAGCAGTGGCCACCGCGTCTACGACGACGCGGACCTCGACCAGCTCATGTGGGTCGCCTGCCTCGCGGCCACCGGGATGTCGGTGAGCCACATGCGCAGGTACATCGCCAACGGACGGCTCGGGCCGTCGGCCGCGCAGGAGCAGATCGAGCTGCTGGCCGAGCAGAAGCGCAGGCTCGCGCTCGAGGCCGAGCACGTCGCGCTCCGCCAGCGGTACGTCGCGCTCAAGATCGACTACTGGCACGCGGTCGACGCGGGCGACACCGCCCGCGCCGAGCTGCTCTCCGGCGAGGCCCGCAAGCTGGCCGACGACCTCAAGGGCACCAGCCGCTAGCGACCCACGCCCGACCCACTCCACCCATCCCCACACGCGCACCGCGAGGAGAGGCAGCCCATGAAGGTCACCAGGAGCGGCGGACAGACCGCAGCGGGACCGGCCGACTGGTTCACCGGCACGGTCTTCATCGACGGGATCCGCAACCCCGACGACCAGTCGGCGGTCGGCTGCGCCCACGTCCGCTTCACCCCCGGCGCCCGGACCGCCTGGCACCACCACCCCAAGGGCCAGACCCTCTACGTCACCGACGGGATCGGCTACGTCGCCCGTCGCGGCGGCGACGTGCAGGAGATCTGCCCCGGCGACGTCGTCTACATCGAGCCCGGCGAGGAGCACTGGCACGGTGCCACCCCGGACCGGTTCATGGCGCACGTCGCCATCCAGGAGGCCGACGACCAGGGCGAGGTCGTGACCTGGCTCGAGCACGTCGGCGACGACGAGTACGGCGCCTGAGCCCACCACTCCGCCGGTCGCCCGCCCCGGTGGCCACAGCCCCACCGGCCACCCGCAAACCTGCCACCCCGTCCCCATCACCGGCTCCCGCCGGCACGGACACCCGATCACCCCACCCCCACCACGAAGGAACATCTCGCATGCGCGTCACCGCCTACGCGGCCCCCGCCGCCGGCCAGCCCCTGGCCCCCATCACCATCGAGCGCCGTGAGGTTGGCCCGAACGACGTCCTCATCGCGATCGAGTACGCCGGCATCTGCCACTCCGACATCCACACCGTCAACGGCGACTGGGGCCCCCAGCCGTTCCCGGTCGTGCCCGGCCACGAGATCGTCGGGCTGGTGACCGAGGTGGGTTCCGACGTGAGCCGCCACCAGGTCGGCGACCGCGTCGGCGTCGGCTGCATGGTCAACTCCTGCGGCGAGTGCACCAACTGCCGTCGCGGTGACGAGCAGTACTGCCTCGAGGGCATGGTCGGCACCTACGCCGCCACCGACCGCGACGGCACGACCACCCAGGGCGGTTACTCCACCCACGTCGTCGTCGACGCCGACTACGTGCTGTCCGTGCCGCAGGGACTCGACCCGGCTGCTGCCGCTCCCCTGCTCTGCGCCGGCATCACCACCTACGCCCCGCTGCGCCACTGGAACGCCGGCCCCGGCAAGAAGGTCGCCATCGTCGGCCTCGGTGGCCTCGGCCACATGGGCGTCAAGATCGCCCACGCGCTGGGTGCGGAGGTCACGGTGCTCAGCCAGTCGCTGAAGAAGCAGGAGGACGGCCTGCGCCTCGGCGCCGACCACTACTTCGCGACCTCCGACCCGTCGACCTTCGAGCAGCTCGCGGGCCGGTTCGACCTCATCGTCAACACGGTCAGCGCGAAGATCGACCTCGACGCCTACCTCGGCCTCCTCGCCGTCGACGGCACGCTGGTCAACGTCGGAGCCCCGGCGGAGCCGCTCAGCGTCAACGTGTTCTCGCTGATCGGTGCCCGCCGCTCGTTCGCCGGCTCCATGATCGGTGGCATCGCCCTGACCCAGGAGATGCTGGACTTCTGTGCCGAGCACGGCATCGGCGCCGAGGTCGAGGTGATCTCCGCGGACCAGGTCAACGAGGCCTACGAGCGCGTCCTCGCCTCCGACGTCCGCTACCGCTTCGTCATCGACACGGCCACGCTGGCCTAGTCGCGGGTGCCCACGGCGAGGGCGATGGCGCGCGGGTAGTCGACGCCACCGCCCTCGTCGAGGCGGGCCACGTCGTAGACCCGACCTGTCTCGACGTTCCAGGCCAACACCCACGACCCGTCGTAGCCGCTCGAGCGGAACAGCACGGTCGACGGGTCGGCCCAGGACAGCACCGTGCAGCACTCCTTCACGCGGCCCGTCCTGCCGTCGGGCGACTCCGGCGCGAGCAGCACGCGCCCGCTGCGCGCCTGCGCATCCACGGCGACGAGCCCCTGGTAGATCGGACCGTTGCCGCGCACGATCACCGGTGAGGTGACGTCCTGGTCGAAGTACGCACCGCTGGCCGCCCAGCGCCCTGCCGAGACCGTCTCGCCGGCCAGCTCCGTGACGGGCAGGGCGACGCCCCGGACCACCTCGGGCGGCACCGCGGTGCGCTCCGCCCGTGGCGAGGGCTGATCGAGGTCGAGGGACCAGGCCTCCCGGGCCGTGCGGGCGACCACGGTGCGCCCGGGCCCCCACCCGACCACCTGGAGGTCCGCCGCCGGCACCGCGTACCGGTCGACGGCGCCGCTGCGCAGGTCGAGGCGCACGACCGCTCCGGGCTGGGCGAAGACCACATAGCTCCCCTCGGGGCTGATCGCCTTGGGCCCCAACGGAACTCCCTCATTGCCGCCTGCATCCCGGGTCGGCAGCAGGTCGAGGGTGTCGACGACGACCTGCGGGTGGTCCTTGGGCACGAGCACGGCGCGGTAGTGGGTGCCGGCCCGTCGCAGGTAGACGGCGACCACCGACCCGGGTGGCGCCGCGAGGGTCGACAGCCGCACCGCCCGGGCCTCCGGGTCGATGACCGACGGCAGGCCCGCGTCGTAGTCGGGCAGGCGGTTCTCCTCGCCCTCGAGCGGCATCTCGGCGTACACCGTGCCGTCCGGCAGCTTCTGCATAGCCGCCGTGGTGGTCGTCGTGGGCGTCGTGGGCGACGGCGTGGGCGTGGTCCCCCGGCCCGCCCCCTGCGCGACCGCCACGACCACGCCCAGCGCAGCCACGCCGGCGACCGCCGAGACCGCGCGTCGCCGACGGACCCGACGCCGGGCCAGCGCAGCCCGCCAGGACCGGTCGGCAAGGTCGACCTCCACCACGTGCCGGCTGGCGTGGTCGAGCAACTCGGTCACGTCCTGGGCGGGGTACAGGTCGTGCAGCCGCGCGACCGCCGTCCGCGTCGACCGCGTGACGTCCGGCACCGCGCCGCCCACCACCTCGGCCACCTGCGCCTCGCTGCGCTCCTCGAAGTACCTGAGCACGAGCAGCGCCCGCTCCCTGGGCGCCAGCTCGCCGAGCACCCCGCGGACGTCGTCACGGACCCCGCGTGCAGCCGAGACGGCGTCGCGGTAGACCTCTCGGCGGACCGCGGTGTCGGCGTCCTCACGCACCCGTTCCCACCGCCGCGCCACGGTGGCGAGCGAGCCCTCGAGCACCCGCTCGGCCAGCTGCCGCTCGCCGCAGACGAGGTGGGCCGCCCTCAGCAGCTGGTGCTGACGGGCCCGCACGTACCGCGCGAAGTCGGGGTCCACCTCTCGCTGCATGGCACCTCCGTCCGGGCCTCAGGTGCGCACCGAGGGATGTCGCGGTCGCCACCGGGGTTCGTCACCCCAGTAGGCCACGGATGGGTGGCGGCGTCAGCAGCCGAGCAGGCGCGACCCGAGGTAGGTCTCGACCTGGTCGAGGGCGACCCGCTCCTGAGCCATGGTGTCGCGCTCGCGGATCGTCACCGCCTGGTCGTCGAGGGTGTCGAAGTCGACGGTGATGCAGAACGGCGTGCCGATCTCGTCCTGGCGACGGTAACGACGGCCGATGGCGCCCGCGTCGTCGAAGTCGATGTTCCAGTGCTGGCGCAGGGTGGCGGCGAGGTCGCGGGCCTTGGGCGACAGGTCGGCGTTGCGCGACAGCGGCAGCACCGCGGCCTTCACCGGGGCGAGGCGCTTGTCGAGCTTGAGGACGACACGCTTGTCGACCCCGCCCTTGGTGTTGGGGGCCTCGTCCTCGGTGTAGGCGTCCACGAGGAACGTCATGAGGGAGCGCGACAGGCCGGCTGCCGGCTCGATGACGTAGGGCGTGTACTTCTCGCCGTTGGCCTGGTCGAAGTAGACCAGGTCGGTGCCCGAGTGCTTGCTGTGCGTCGTGAGGTCGAAGTCGGTGCGGTTGGCGATGCCCTCGAGCTCGCCCCACTCGCTGCCCGCGAAGTTGAAGCGGTACTCGATGTCGACCGTGCGCTTGGAGTAGTGGCTCAGCTTCTCCTGGGCGTGCTCGTAGTGGCGAAGGTTGTCGGGGTTGATGCCGAGGTCGGTGTACCAGCGGGTGCGCTCGTCGATCCAGTACTGGTGCCACTCCTCGTCCTCACCCGGCTTGACGAAGAACTCCATCTCCATCTGCTCGAACTCGCGGGTGCGGAAGATGAAGTTGCCCGGGGTGATCTCGTTGCGGAAGCTCTTGCCGGTCTGGGCGATGCCGAACGGCGGCTTCTTGCGCGCCGACTGCATGACGTTGAGGAAGTTGAGGAAGATGCCCTGCGCGGTCTCGGGGCGCAGGTAGTGCAACCCCGACTCGTCCTCGACGACACCGAGGTGGGTCTTGAGCAGGCCGGAGAACTGGCGCGGCTCGGTCCACTGGCCGCGGGTGCCGCAGTTGGTGCAGGCGATGTCGACGAGCTTGACCTCGTCGGGGTCGGCGATGCCCTTCTTCTCGGCGACGGCCTCCTGCAGGTGGTCGGCGCGGAAGCGCTTGTGGCACGACAGGCACTCGACCAGCGGGTCGGAGAACGTCGCGACGTGGCCCGACGCCTCCCACGTCTGGCGGGGCAGGATCACCGAGGAGTCCAGGCCCACGACGTCGTCGCGGCCGGTGACGGTGGACTTCCACCACTGCCGCTTGATGTTCTCCTTGAGCTCGACGCCCAGCGGGCCGTAGTCCCACGCCGACCTCGTGCCGCCGTAGATCTCGCCGCACGGGAACACGAACCCGCGGCGCTTGCAGAGGGAGACGACGGTGTCGACGGTGGAGGGCGCAGCCATGCGGAGAAGGTTACTGTGCGACCGCCGGCCGCTCGACGGGGTATGCCGCGGGCGAGGGACCCCGGGCCGCACCCTCTAGGGTTTGGCGCGTGTCCTCCCTGCGTGAGTCCATCCAGCGAGCCAGCCTTCCCGTCGTCCAGCGGCTGAACGCGCTGCCCCGAGCGGTGCCCTTCCTCGCCATCCTGGCGCTGATGGTCGCCGGCATCTTCGTGCCCGGCTGGGGCTGGCTGCTCCTGCTGCTGGTCGTGCTGTTCCTGCTGTGGACCCTGTACCTCGCGTGGCCGGTGCTGGAACCGGTGCCACGCCTCATGCGCGCCACCATCGTGCTCATGGCCGTGGCCATCACGATCACGCAGGCCTTCCCCCGGAGCTGACGCCAGCCGCGTTTTGACAATGGTTCTCATTTGCGTTGAGAATCGTGGTCATGCCCCACCGTCGCCTGCTCGGCCCCGCCGCCGCCGCCGTCGCCCTGGCCCTGACCAGCGCGTGCGGCAGTGGTCTCGGAGGGTCGGACTCGGGCAAGGTCACCGTCGCGGCAGCCTTCTACCCCCTCGAGTACGCCGTCAGCCAGGTGGGAGGCGACCTCGTGGAGGTCGAGCCGCTCACCAAGCCCGGCGCGGAGCCGCACGACCTCGAGCTCAACCCCCGACAGGTCGCCGACGTGGCCCTGGCCGACCTCGTCGTCTACGAGAAGGGCTTCCAGCCCGCAGTCGACGACGCCGTCCGCAGCGAGGCCCGGCACACCGCCCTCGACGTCTCCGCCGCGGCCCGGCTCGACCTCACCGCAGCGGACGAGACCGAGGCCCACCCCGGTCACGACGACCACGCGGCCAAGGACCCCCACTTCTGGCTCGACCCGATGCGCTACGCCGACGTGGGCGACGCGATCGGCGTGGAGCTGGGGCGCCGCGACCCGGCGCACGCCGCGACGTACACCGCCAACGCCAAGGCGTTCCGCGCCTCGATGACCTCCCTCGACCGGCAGTTCCGGGCCGGGCTGCAGGACTGCCGGGTCAAGGACCTGGTCACCTCGCACGCCGCGTTCGGCTACCTCGCCAGGGCCTACGGGCTCACGCAGCAGAGCATCACGGGCCTGACCCCCGACGCCGAGCCGGGCCCGGCGGCGCTGGCCGACATCACCGACCGCATCGAGCGCAGCGGGGCGACGACGGTCTACGCCGAGACGCTCGTCAGCGAGGACGTCGCCCGGACCCTGGCACGCGAGACCGGTGCGAGACTGGCCGTGCTGGACCCCATCGAGGGCATCACCACCGCGTCCGCAGGCCGCGACTACCCCGCCGTCATGCGAGCCAACCTCGCCACCCTCGTAGCAGGACAGGAGTGTTCGTGAACAGCACAGCACCCACCACCGCGGCCGACGCGGCTCCCGCAGGGGCTCCCGTCCTCGAGCTGAGCCACGCCTCCTTCGGCTACGCCGACCAGGCGGTCGTGCAGGGTGCCGACCTCACGGTCCGGGCCGGCGAGGTCGTGGCCGTCCTCGGGCCGAACGGGTCGGGCAAGTCGACGCTGGTGCGGGGGCTGCTCGGGCTCAACGACCGGCTCGGCGGCGAGGTACGGCTCTTCGGCACGCCGCGCGAGTCCTTCCACGACCACGGCCGGCTCGGCTACGTCCCGCAGCGGCACACGCTGTCCGCCTCGGTGCGGGCGACGGTCGAGGAGATCGTGGCCGTCGGGAGGCTGTCGCACCAGCGGTGGTGGTGGCCGGTCCGTCGCGCCGCGCACGACCAGGAGGTCATTGCCCGCGCCCTCGAGGTCGTGGGCCTGTCCGACCGTGCCGACGCGGACGTCTCCACCCTCTCCGGCGGCCAGCAGCGGCGGGTGCTCATCGCCCGCGCCCTGGCGTCGGAGCCCGACGTGCTGCTCATGGACGAGCCCACCGCCGGCGTCGACGCAGCGAACCAGCAGGTGCTCTCGACGGTGCTCGCCCGGCTGCGGGAGCGCGGCACCACGATGGTCATCGTCACCCACGAGCTGACCGCCCTGGCCGGCATCGTGTCGCGCATCGTCCTCGTCCAGGGCGGGCGGATCGCGTTCGACGGCACCCCCGACGAGTTCGCCACGCGCACAGGGCAGTTCACGCCCGACCACCACGACCACCACGAGCACGACCACGACGAGGTCGACCCGCGCCCCCGCGTCCGGGGCACCCCGACCTCAGGGCCGCTCGACCCACGGGGAGGCATCCGGTGACCGAGCTCCTCTCGCTCGACTTCATGCGCCAGGCGCTTCTCGCCGCGCTGCTCGTGGGCATCGCCGCGCCGCTCGTGGGGGTGTTCCTCGTGCAGCGACGGCTGTCGCTCATCGGCGACGGGATGGGCCACGTGGCCCTCGCCGGTGTCGCCGTCGGCCTGCTCACCGGCCAGGCCCCCGTCCTCACGGCCCTGCTCGCCGCCGTGGCGGCCGCCGTCGCCATCGAGGTGATCCGCGGCCGGGGCCGCACCAGCGGCGACATCGCCCTGGCCGTGATGTTCTACGGCGGCATCGCCGCCGGCGTCGTCATCATCGCCAAGTCCCCCAGCAGCAGCCCCGCCAACCTCACCGCCTACCTCTTCGGGGCCATCACCACGGCCGACCAGCACGACTTGTGGGTCTTCGCCGGGCTCGCGGTCGTGGTCCTGCTCGGGACGTGGCTGCTGCGGCCGTGGCTGTTCGCCGTGGCCAACGACGAGGAGTACGCCCGCGCCAGCGGCCTGCCGGTCACGGGGCTCAACATCGCCCTCGCGGTGCTGACCGCGGTCACCGTCGTGGTGTCGATGCGGGTCGTCGGCCTCCTGCTCATCAGCGCCCTCATGATCATCCCCAACGCCACCGCCCAGCTGCTCGGCCGCAGCTTCCGGGCGTCGGTGCGCTGGGCCGTCCTCGTGGGCGTCGTCTCCAGCGTGGGCGGCGTCGTCGCGTCGTTCTACGCAGAGACGCCGTCCGGCGGCACGATCGTGCTCTTGGCCATCGGCTTCTTCGTCGTCGTCGCCACGGCGAGCGCTGCAGTCGCCCGGGCCCGCGCGGCCCGGCACCGGCGGGCCGAGCGCCACGACCACGAGCACGGGCCCGGCTGCGGCCACGCCGCCGTCGCCCACGACGACCACGTCGACTACGTCCACGACGGCCACCTGCACGCCCCCCACGAGGGGCACTACGACGAGCACGCCCACGCGCACGACCACACCACCGACCACACCACCGAACAGGCGAACGACCACGAGCCGGCCGCGGGTGGCCACGAACCGAAGGAGGCTGCACCGCGATGACCGGGGTCCAGGACCGCACCGCGACGACCGAGGGCGTCGAGGCGCCGCGCCGACCGACACGGCAACGAGCGGCCGTCGCTGCGCTGCTCGCCGGCACCGGCGAGTTCCGCTCGGCCCAGGAGCTGCACGCGCTCCTGCGGGCCGGCGGCGACAAGGTCGGCCTCGCCACCGTCTACCGCAACCTGCAGTCCATGGCCGCCGACGGCGAGATCGACATGCTGCGCACCGACGACGGGGAGGCCGTCTACCGCGCCTGCTCGACAGGTCACCACCACCACTTGGTGTGCCGCGACTGCGGCCGCACGGTCGAGGTCGAGGGCCCCACCGTCGAGGCGTGGGCGACCAGGGTCAGCGCCGAGCACGGCTTCACCGACGTCCACCACACGCTGGAGATCTTCGGCACCTGCGCCGACTGCTCCCGCTGACTCAGCCCGTCGAGAGGTCCACCGCGCCGCCGTAGCGGCGGTCGCGCTCGGCGTACTCCTGGATCGCCTGCCACAGGTGGCGGCGGTCGTAGTCGGGCCACAGGGTGTCCTGGAAGACCATCTCGGCGTACGCGCTCTGCCACAGCAGGAAGTTGCTCGTGCGCTGCTCCCCCGAGCTGCGCACGAAGAGGTCGACGTCGGGCATGTCCGGCTCGGGCAGGTGGCGGGCGATGGTCTTCTCGTCGATCGACCCGGGCCTGAGCGTGCCCCGCTGCACCTGCTCGGCGATCCGCTGCACGGCATCGGCGATCTCGGCGCGACCGCCGTAGTTGACGCAGAAGTAGAGGGTCAGCCCCGTGTTGTCCTTGGTCAGCTCCTGGGCGGTCTCGAGCTCCTTGATCACCGAGCCCCACAGCCGCGGGCGCCGCCCCACCCAGCGCATCCGCACGCCCCACTCGTGGAGCTGGTCGCGGCGGCGGCGGATCACGTCACGGTTGAACCCCATGAGGAAGCGCACCTCGTCGGGGCTGCGCTTCCAGTTCTCGGTCGAGAACGCGTAGGCCGACAGGTGGCTCACACCGATGTCGATGGCGCCGGCGACGACGTCGAGCAGCGCCGCCTCCCCCGCCTCGTGTCCCTTGGTGCGCGGCAGTCCTCGCTGGTTGGCCCAGCGGCCGTTGCCGTCCATGACCATCGCGACGTGGCGCGGCACCAGCTCCCCCGGGAGCGCGGGGGGCTGGGCGCCGCTCGGGTGCGGGAAGGGCTTCGGGTAGGCAGCGCTCACGCCTGGGCCGCCTGCGCCGCGGCGTGCGCCTGGTCGACCTTCTCCACCGCGGCGAGCGGCACGGCCGACCAGGTCACGCGGGAGTCCACCTGGGTCTGGGCGTCGGGGTCTCGTCGGTCCACGAGGCGCAACGATCGCACACCGCGCTCGAGGTGCCACTGCAGGAAGGCGCTGGCCAGGGTGCTGCCCTCGCGCCGGTGCCGCCCTGTCGAGGCGTCGGCGACCGACCAGTCGCCGGCGAGCAGTGCGGCCAGCAGGGACAGCGTCTCCGGGGCCGGCGCGGCCGAGCCGGGCGGGCGGCACACGGGGCACACGGTGCCACCGGCGGCGAGGTTGAAGGCGCGGTGCGGTCCGTGGGCACCGCAGCGGGCGCAGTCGTGGAAGCTCGGCGCCCACCCGGCGACGGCCAGGGCCCGCAGCAGGTAGGCGTCCAGGACGAGGCCCGGGTCGTGCAGGCCCTCGGACATCGACCGCAGCGCCCCCTGGAGCAGGAGGTACTGCTGGACGTTCGGCTCGCGCTCCTCGGTGAGCCGGTCGGCCGTCTCGAGCATGGCCGCCGCAGCCGTGTAGGTCGTGTAGTCGCGGGCGAGGACGTCACCCCAGGAGGCGAGCGACTCCGCCTGCGTGACGGTGTCGAGCGTGCGTCCCTCGTAGCACTGCACGTCGACCCACATGGCCGGCTCGAGGCGAGCGCCGAACCGGCTCTTCGTGCGCCGTACGCCCTTGCCCACCACGCGCACCTTGCCCAGCCCCCGCGTGAGCAGGGTGACGATGCGGTCGGCCTCGCCCAGCTTCTGGGTGCGCAGGACGATGCCTTCGTCGCGGTACAGGGGCATGCGGCCATTGTCCCCCACGGCAGCAGCGACGCCGGGAGGCCGTGCCGCAGGGTGTCCGGCCATGACCGACTGGCGGCAGGACCGGGTGGGCGCCGCCCTCCGGGGCGACAACCCGACGGTGCTGCGGCGGCTGGGCGCGGGGTTCGCGGTGGTCGGCGACGTGCAGTTCCTGCCGGGGTACTGCGTGCTCGTCACCGACACCCCGGGCGTCGACCGGCTCACCGACCTGCCGCGCCCGCGACGGGTCGACTTCCTGGCCGACCTGGAGCTGCTCGGCGAGGCGGTGGAGACCGTGTGCGCAAGGCGGGACCCGGCGTTCCGGCGCATCAACCTGGAGATCCAGGGCAACCACGACGCGTTCCTCCACGCCCACGTCTGGCCGCGCTACGACTGGGAGGGCCGCGACCACACGTGGCGCCCGGTGGCGCTGCACCCCATCGAACGGTGGCGTGACCCGGCCCCCGACACGGTGCTCGGACCGCAGCACGATGACCTACGGGCCGAGCTCACAGCCGAGCTCGACCGGCTGTGCGTGGCCGCAGGCCGCTGAGCGCCAGCCGGGCCGGCCCGAGCAGGCCCGAGCGCCCGACCGGGACCACCGACGCCGCGAGCGCCACGAACAGCGGCGCGTAGACCAGCAGGTAGCGCGAGCGCCCCTGGAAGACCAGCGTGAACAGGACGATCGCCGCGACCGACGCCACGACCAGCGCCACGTCGCGCCGGTAGGGGCGCACCACCAGCCCCAGTCCTGCGGTGAGCAGCACCACGAGCCACAACCCCTGCGTGAGCCCGGCCCGGACGGCGTAGTGGGACCCCAGCGGGTGGCTCCACGAGACGACCCAGGACGTCAGGGGCCCGTGCCTCGGCACCGGCGTCGAGGCGTCCGACCCCTCACCCCATGCCCAGAACATGCCGTCGCCGAGGTTCCAGGTCAGCTTGTTGGCCGCGAACGTGGCGTAGCCCGAGGGTCCGAGCTCGTGCAGGCGCTGGTCCAGCGCGTTGTCGGACCAGCTCGCCAGCTGGGCGGGGTCGAGGTGGACGGTGCTGGCGACCATCTGCGCGTTGTACGCGCCGTAGCGGACCGTGTTGCCGTACGTCGGGGTCATGCCCATGGCGATCCACCACGACAACGGGGGCGTCCTGCTGGTGTCGACGCGGGCGAGCTCGAGCCCCGACGCCTCGGACAGGCCCGTCTTCACCCCGGACGACACCCCGAGGAACGCACCGGCCGACACGAGCAGGACCACGCCTACGGCTGCGGCGCGACGTGGCTGGCGCACCAAGCTCACGAGGACGACGGCACCGAGGGCCAGGGCGCCCGCCATCGTCGCCACCGGGGTCGTCTTGAGGACGTACCCGACCGTGAGGGCGGCGATCGCCGCGACGCCCAGGGCCACGGTGGCGACCCTGGAGGAACGGGACGCGGCCGTGAGGGCGAGGGCGGTGGCCAGGATGGGCCACGGCAGCGTCACGATGTCGGTGTAGGGCACCGTCACCCACGGGGACAGCGCAATCAGGGCGATGCCCGCGACCTGCGCGGCGAGGCCCGCCAGGACGCCGCGGAGCCGGCGCACCACCACGTAGGTGCTCTGCAGCGACACCCCCACGCACAGGGCGTTGATGACGGCGAAGACGGTCCGCTGGTCCCACCCGAGCATCCCGTGCAGCTCGAAGCTCATCCGGGACACGGCGGCGAACGGCACCTGGTTGGAGTAGCGCGAGAGGTAGCGGTAGTAGAAGAGCGGGGCCGGTCCCTGCGCCAGGCGGCTGCCCAGGTTGGACATGGCCTTGGCGTCCCAGCCCACCGGGTAGACGAGGTTGAGGGCGACCACGAGGCAGGCGGCGGTACCCAGCAGGGTGACGACCACCGAGGCCCAGCCCGCCCTCCGCCCGAGCCAGCGCACGGCCCGGGAGGTCACGAGTCGGCGGCGCACCGCGACCAGCACCAGCCAGAGTGCGGCGAAACCGCCGAACCCGGCCCACACCCAGGCGTGGTCGTAGGGGATGTTGGGCTCACGGGGCACGAACAGCGCCACGACCACGGCCGCCAGGAGCACTGCGCCAAGGACCCTGAAGACGCCTGTCCCCACCGCTCCCTCGAACTGGTTCGGTGCGCGCACGGACATCGCCTCCTCCCTCGACCCTTGGAGCGTAGGCCCCTGACCTGAGGAAATGGAAAGAGCGGTGCCACGGAACGGCCGGGCGGCCGACCGGCACGACGGCGCCGGCCAGCGCGATGAACACGGGGGCGTAGACGAACAGGTAGCGGGAGCGCCCCTGGAGGACCAGGGTGAAGACGATGATCCCGACGGCCGAGACGACCAGCAGCGCCACGTCGCGGCGGTAGGGCCGCACGAGCAGGCCTGCGCCGGCGGCCAGCAGCACGACGAGCCACAACCCCTGGGTCAGCCCGGCCCGCACGCCGTAGTGGTCGCCTGCGGGGTGGTCCCACGACACCACCCACGCCGTGAGCGGTCCGTGTCGCGGCACCACGCTCGCACCATCCAGCCCCTCCCCCCAGGCCCAGAACATCCCGTCGCCGAGGTTCCACGCCACCTTGTCCGCGGCGAACTGCGCGTACCCGCCGGGCCCGAGGGCGCCCAGCCGGTGGTCCAGCGTCTCGCGGGAGTAGCGGTCGATCTGGGGCCCGTCCATCGACGCGATGGCGGTCACCATGGTCGGGTCGTACGCGCCGTAGCGGGGTAGCCCGCTCGGTGCCCTCCTCGTCAGGCCCATGGCCAGCCACCACGAGAGCGGCGGGGTCAGGCTCGTGTCGACCCGCGCGAGGTCGAGACCCGTGGAGTCGGACAGCGCCACCCGGAGGCCGGACGAGAGCCCGAGGAAGGCACCCGTCGACACCAGCAGCACGAGAGCAGCGGTCGCCGCCCTGCGACGGTCACGAAGCCGGCTGAGCAGCACCAGGACGCCCAGCGCGAGCAGTCCGGCGACGGTCGCCACCGGTGTGGTCTTGACGACGTACCCGAACGAGAGGACGGCAACCGCGACGACCCCCAGCGTCACCGCGGCCACGCGGGAGGGACGGGTCGCTGCCACCAGCAGCAGCGCCGTGGCCGCGATCGGGACCGGCAGGGTCACGACGTCGGTGTACGGGACGGCGACCCACGGCGAGACGGCCAGGAGTGCCAGCCCCGCCACCTGCGCCGCCAGGGCGGCCAACGCGCCGCGAACCCGGCGGACGACCACGAACACGCTCTGCAGCGTGACCCCCACACAGACGGCGTTGAGCACGGCGAAGACCGTCGTCTCCTGCCACCCCAGGGCACGACCGAGCTGGAAGGACGTCTTGGTGAGCGCGGCGAACGGCACCTGGTTCGGGTAGCGCGACAGGTAGCGGTAGTAGTAGTCCGGGACGGTGCCGCCGGTGCCAGTGCCGGCGCCGGTGCCGGTGCCGCCGGCGCCCTGGTCGAGACGGCTGCCGAGGTCCACCAGCACCCTGGCGTCCCAGCCGAACCGGTAGCCGAGGTTGAGGGCGACGACGAGAGCGGCTGCCATACCCAGCCCGGTCAACGCCCAGGCGACCACACCGGACCGACGGGCCACCCAGCGGACGACACGCGACCTCCCGAAACGGCGCCACGCCACGACCGCGACGAGCCAGGCCGTCCCCCACGCGACGAAACCCACCCACACCCACGTGCGGTCGTAGGCAAGGTTCGGCTCCCGGGGGAACAGCAGGGCCACGACGACGACAGCGACCAGCACCGCGCCCAGGGCCCGGAACACCCCGGTACCCACAGCCCGCTCCGCCTTGTTCGACGCCCACCCCAGCATCGGCAGCTCCCTCGCCCCCGACAGTAGGCCCCCGACCTGAGCGGAGGGGAAGAACCACCTCGCACCACTAGAACAGGTGTTCGAACATGGGTTATCCTCGCCGCATGGGCATGGCACTCCAGGGCTCGCTCCTCGACACCGCCGACGAGATCGAGCTGCACGGTCTCGACCACCGGCTGACCCGCACGCAGCTGGGACGCGGTGCCTGGGTCGACTACCGGCCGGGCTGGCTGACCGGGGCGGAGCAGCTCTTCGACGCGCTCCACCACGAGGTCCCCTGGTACGCCGAGAAGCGTGAGATGTACGAACGCGTGGTCGACGTCCCGCGGTTGCTCAAGTTCTACGGCGAGGGCGAGGCACTCCCCCACCCCGTCCTCCACGACGCCCGCGAGCAGCTGAGCCGCTGGTATGCCGCCGAGCTCGGCGAGCCCTTCGTCACCGCCGGGATGTGCCTCTACCGGGACGGCCGCGACTCGGTGGCCTGGCACGGCGACCGGATCGGGAGGTCGAAGAACCTGGACACCATGGTGGCCATCCTGTCGGTGGGCTCGGCACGCCCCCTGATGCTGAGGCCGAGGGGTGGTGGCGAGTCGATCGGCTTCTCCCTCGGGCACGGTGACCTCGTCGTCATGGGTGGTTCGTGCCAGCGCACCTGGGACCACTGCATCCCCAAGTCGACCGCGGCGGTCGGGCCGCGCATCTCGATCCAGTTCCGCCCCCGCGGGGTCCGCTGACTGCGTGTCGCGTCGCCTCGCAGGTGGTCTCCGGGGTGGGCGACGCGACGCCCCCGCCGGCACCGGTGATCACCTCGCCGGCACAGGACCAGGTCGTCAGGAGCACCAGCGTGACGATCCGGGGCACCGCCGTCCCCGGGCTCGAGCTCAGCGTCCGCGGGTGGGAGTCCGGCGAACCACTGTGCACCGCGCAGTCGGTCGTCGCAGCAGCCGACAGACCTGGTCGTGCAGCCTGGACCCGCGCATCCTCGACTTCGCCAAGGGCAAGCGGACCGAGTTCCACGTGACGACCTGGGCCTACGACGAGGTGGGCAACCGCGCCGTCACGCCCATGCGGGCATTCGTCCTCGACCTGAGGACGGCCGCAGCGCCCGAGCCTGCACCGTCCCCCAGCCGCCCCGCCTCCGCGGTCCCGGCGTCGGTGGGGTCCGCGGCGCCGGCCGGGACACCGGCTGCGGCACCCGAGCTGGCCAACACGGGTTCGTCCACCGCCCCCGGGGTGGCGCTCGCGCTGCTGCTCATCGCAGTCGGTGTCGGCCTCACCAGCGCCTCCCGGAGGCTCCTCCCGACCGAGGGGTGACGTGGGTGGGCGGACCCGTCAGCGGCCCGCCCACCGGGTCAGGCCCGCCCACCCGGTCGGGCCTGACCCGGGTCAGGCCTGGTCGCGCAGTGCGCGGTTGACCGCGGACAGCACCGCCGTCAGCGACGCCTTGACGATCGAGCTGTGCAGGCCGACGCCCCACAGGACCCGGTCGCCCACGGCGCACTCGACGTACGCGGCCGCGCGAGCGTCGCCACCGGCCGACAGGGCGTGCTCGGCGTAGTCGAGGACGCGCACGTCGATGCCGAGGGTCGACAGGGCGTCGATGAAGGCCGCGATCGGGCCGTTGCCCGTGCCCTCGACCTGCACCTCGACGCCCTGGTCGAGCATCGTGGCGACGATGCGGTCGGCACCGCCGGCCTGGCTCTCCAGCGCGTGGCTGACCGGCGTGAACCGTCCCCACGCGTTGGCCGCGCCGTCGACGGCGGGCAGGTACTCGTCCTCGAACACGCTCCACAGCTCGGCCGGGCTGACCTCGCCGCCCTCGGAGTCGGTCTTGGCCTGCACGACACCGCTGAACTCGATCTGCAGGCGGCGCGGCAGGTCGAGCTGGTGCTCGGCCTTGAGGATGTAGGCGACACCACCCTTGCCGGACTGGCTGTTGACGCGCACGACGGCCTCGTAGGACCGGCCGACGTCGTGCGGGTCGATGGGCAGGTAGGGCACACCCCAGACGAGCTCGTCGATCGGCTTGCCCGTGGCCGCCACCTGGCGGTCCATGTCCTCGAACCCCTTCTTGATGGCGTCCTGGTGCGAGCCGGAGAAGGCCGTGAACACCAGATCGCCACCCCAGGGGTGCCGCTCGGGCACCGGCAGCTGGTTGCAGTGCTCGACGGTGCGCCGGATCTCGTCGAGGTCGGAGAAGTCGATCTGCGGGTCGATGCCCTGGCTGAACAGGTTCATGCCCAGCGTGACCAGGTCGACGTTGCCCGTGCGCTCCCCGTTGCCGAAGAGGCACCCCTCGATGCGGTCGGCGCCCGCGAGGTAGCCCAGCTCCGCCGCCGCGACCCCGGTGCCGCGGTCGTTGTGCGGGTGCAGCGACACCACGATCGACTCGCGGCGCTCGAGGTGGCGGGTCATCCACTCGATCGAGTCGGCGTAGACGTTGGGGGTCGCCATCTCGACGGTGGCCGGCAGGTTGATGATCATCTTGTGGTCAGGTGTCGGGTCGATGACGTCGATGACCTCGTTGCAGATCCGCACGGCGAACTCGAGCTCGGTGCCGGTGTACGACTCCGGGCTGTACTCGTAGTAGACGACCGTGTCGGGGACCGTCTCCTCGAGCTTGCGGCACAGGCGGGCGCCCTGGACCGCGATGTCGACGATGCCGTCCTGGTCGAGGCCGAACACCACGCGCCGCTGCAGCACCGAGGTCGAGTTGTAGAAGTGGACGATGGCCTGCTTGGCCCCGCGGATCGCGTCGAACGTGCGCTCGATGAGGTGGTCGCGGCACTGCGTCAGCACCTGGATCGTGACGTCGTCGGGGATCATGTCGTCCTCGATGAGCATCCGCACGAAGTCGAAGTCCGTCTGGCTGGCCGAGGGGAAGCCGACCTCGATCTCCTTGTAGCCCATGCGCACCAGCAGCTCGAACATCCGCTTCTTGCGGTCCGGGCTCATGGGGTCGATGAGCGCCTGGTTGCCGTCGCGCAGGTCGACCGCGCACCACCGCGGCGCCTTCTCGAGGACCTTGGTCGGCCAGGTGCGGTCGGGCAGGTCGATGCTGATCTGGTCCTGGAACGGCACGTACTTCGCGACCGGCATGCCCGAGGGCTGCTGCGGGTGGATCATGGTGTCTCGCCTATCGATTCGTTGCTGGTGGCTCTTTCAGAGGCTCAGCCAGGGCAACGCTACTCCGCGACGAGGGGCGGCTGATCGGTCAGGCCCCGCCGCGGCGGCGAAGGAGGAGGCGCTGCATACGCACCCTCGGAGGGTATGCCGCGCTGTCGCCGTACGTCCATCGCACGGGACGCTCCGCCCACGATCCGGACGTAGTGTCCGACCCGGTCACCGTCCGCGCACCAGGTGCACCACGGCGACCAGTGCACCGAGGACCGCGCCCACCATGCCGAGGACGAGGGCGCAGCGCACGACGAGGTCCCAGTCGAAGCCGGCCCCGCCCAGGTCGAACGGGAAGACCTGCCACAGGCGCACCATGGCGGCGAGGCCCACCGCGTTCTGCACCAGGTCGCCGAATGCCCTCAGCCGGAAGTGAAGCAGGACCGCGGACACGACGTTGGACACCAGGCCGACCGCCAGCGAGGCGTTGACCAGGCCGAGCACCAGCCGGGTGTCGGCGGTGAGAAACGGCACGACCTGCCAGCCGGGTGCGACGTTGACCCACCAGAGCAGGGCGGCGTTGACGACGGCGCCGATGACGAAGCCGAGCCTGCGGCCGACGTCCGACCGCCGGGCCGCCGCCCGGGGCCTCCCGGCCGAACGGCTGCCTCGGACCTGTGGCTGGGACACGGTGGACCTCCCCCTCGGTGTGGCGCGGTGCCCCCTCAGGTCACCGCGCCCCGCCCGGCCCCGTTAGGGCCAGAGGTCCGTGTCACGCACCCGGTGAGACGCTCGCGCCGCGGAGGTCGTCGAGGGTGCGGGTGGAGATGACCGGCGACCGCAGCAGCCAGAGCACCGAGAGCGACCCGCCCACCGCGGCCACCACCATGGTCGGGGCGAGGCCGATCCACTCCCCCAGCAGGCCGCCGACGATCGCGCCCGCTGGGCGGATCCCGTAGTTCACGGTCGAGAACGCGCCCGTCACGCGGCTGCGGATGCCGTCCGGGGTCACCGCGGTCATGAGCGCGTTGAGCGGGATGTCGAGGCACATCACGCCGACCGAGGAGAGCAGCTCGACCAGGGCGACCACGCCGGCGCGCGACCAGGTCGGTCCCTGCGCGAGCGGCATGAGGGCGAACGGCGCGGAGAAGAGGACCGCGCCGACCGCGATGGTGCGCCCGAGCCCGATCCTGCGGGACAGCGGCCCGGCGAGGACCGTCCCCGCGAGCCCGCCGCTCGCCCCGATGCCCAGGGCCAGGCCGATGAGCCCCGGCGAGAGGCCGAGCTCGCGGCTGGCGTAGAGGACCACGAGCGCGCCGGCCATGAGGTTGAACAGGTTGATGGTGGTGGCACAGGCGAGCGAGGCCCGCAGGTAGGCGTCACGGAGCACCAGCGCCATGCCGTCCCGCGCCCGGCCGAGCAGGCTGGCACCGCCGCCGTCCGCCACCGGGGGGTCGGCCACCCGCACCCGCCCGATGAGGACCGCGGAGATGGCGAAGGTGACCGCGTCGACGAGCATGGCCATCGGCGCGGTGACCGCCTGGACCAGCCCGCCCGCGACCGCCGGGCCGGCCACGAAGGAGGCCGACCGGGTGCCGCTGAGCAGGCTGTTGGCCTCCACGAACTGGTCGCGGCGCACGAGTGCGACGAAGAAGCTCGGGTACGCCGTCTGGTAGAGCACCTGCCCCAGGCCGGCCACCAGCGCGACCGCGAACAGCTGCACCAGCGTGATGGCGCCGAGCACGTGGGCCACGGGCAGGGTGAGCAGGACCGCGCAGCGCAGCACGTCGGCGAGGACCAGCAGCCGTCGCTTGCGCGGCTGGTGGTCGACCCAGGAGCCGACGAACAGGGACAGCAGGTTGGGCGCCCACACGGCAGCGGTGAGCAGGCCGACGGTCGAGGCGCCGGCGTGCAGGGTGGTCACGGCGATGAGCGGGACGGCGAGCTCGGTGATGCGGTCGCCGAACTGCGAGATCCCCTGCCCCGCCCAGTACGTCGCGAACCTGCGGTCCCGCCACAGCGGCGTTGTCATGCGGGTTCCCCCGTCGGTTTCGGGGCCTCGGGCAGGACGTAGCGCAGCAGGCGCACGGCGCGAGCGCCCGCTTCCGGCCCGTGGGCGGAGCCGGCCCCGCCTCGGACGTACGGCGCGAGGACCTCCTCGATCGCGGCCTCGATCCCGGCCAGCTCGTCGGCCGTCACCACGACCGTGGTGTTGGACAGGCCCGCCGAGCGCCGCCACTCGTCCTCCAGCAGGGGCTCGGCCTCGCGCGCCCAGCGGTCGGGCAAGTCGCGGGCCTGGTCGAACAGGACGCGCGAGAGCAGCATGGCGGCGTCGCCGCCGGCGTCGTCGGTGGGGGTGAACCGGAAGCCGGGGCCCGAGGCCTCCCACCAGCGCTGCCTGCCGTCCGAGCCGACCTCGGCGTCCCTGACTAGGCCGTGCTCGGCGAGGTGCCGCAGGTGCCAGCTCGTGACCGACGGAGTCGCGCCCACCTCTGCCGAGAGCGCGGTCGCGGTGCTGGGGCCGTGGCGCTGGAGTCGGCTGAGGATCGCCAGCCGCGTCGGGTGCGCGAGGGCACGCATGCCCCGTGGCGTGAGCTCGATGTCGCCGTACGGGTTGGTCACGGGTTCACCTCGATGTGAGAGAGGCATTTCGAGAGAACTCTCTCACACACGGGAGCACTCCGACAGACCCGAAAACCTCGTGCGGACCCGCGGGCCCCCCGGCACGATGACCCCCATGGACCTGCCCCCCGACCTCGTGACCCGCCCGTTGGCGATGGCCGACGCCCGCGCCATGTTCGACCTGTTCGCCGCTTCCGAGCGCGCGGACACCGGCGAGGTCGCGATCGAGCCCGAGGACATCGAGAGCGACTGGCAGCGCCCCAGCTTCGACCTGGAGCAGGAGAGCGTCGGCGTGTTCGACGGCGAGACCCTCGTCGCCGCCGCAGAGGTCTACCGCACGCGCCGCGCCGAGGCGACGGTGCACCCCGACCACCGCGGACGTGGCCTCGGCACCTGGCTGGCCCGGTGGGTGGAGGACTGCTCGCGGCTTCGGGGCGGGACGCTGGTCGGCCAAACCGTGCCCGTCGGCAGCGCTGCGGAGCGGCTCTTCCGGTCCCTCGGCTACCGCGAGGGCTGGACGTCGTGGGTGCTCGTCGTCCCCGAGGGCGCGACCATCGAGCCGCAGCCGCTCCCCCACGGCTACACCCTGCGCGACCTGGTCCCCGGGCAGGACGACCACACCGCCCACCAGCTGGTCGAGGACGCGTTCAACGAGTGGCCCGACCGCCAGCCGACCGCCTTCGACGACTGGGCCGCACGCACCGTACGGCGTCCCGGCTTCGAGCCCTGGCAGGTCAGGTTCGCCGTCGACCCCGAGGGCACACCGGTCGGGGTCGCCTACCTGATCGTCACCGAGGGGTGCGGGTACGTCGACCAGCTGGCCGTCCGTGCCGACCAGCGTGGCAAGGGCCTGGCCCGCGCGCTGCTCGCCGACGCGTTCGCGCGGGCCCGCGACCACGGGGCCACCCGCAGCGAGCTGTCGACGGACTCACGGACCGGGGCTCTGCCCCTCTACGAGCACGTCGGGATGGTGGTCAGCAAGACCTTCCAGCACTGGATGACCGACGTCTAGCTCAGGCCGGCCCCCGGACAGTGCCCGCGCCCGCTCCGGACGCATCCGTGGCTCGGTGGAAGCGAAGGTACAGCGACGGGACCACGAAGAGGCTGAGCAAGGTCGAGGTGACCAGTCCCCCGAGGATTACGACCGCCAGGGGATGCTCGATCTCGTGGCCGGGTCGCTGACCGAGCACGACCAGAGGCACCAGGGCCAGACCCGTCGCCAAGGTGGTCATGAGGATGGGCGCGAGCCGTTCACGTGCCCCGCGGAGGACCAGGTCGAGCCCGAACGGCACGCCCTCGACCTCCTCTAGGTGCTGGCAGTGGTTGATGAGCAGGATGCTGTTGCGCGCGGCGATCCCGAAGACCGTGAAGAAGCCCACGAGGGAGCCGATGGAGAGGACACCGCCCGCCGCCCAAGCCGCCAGCACCCCACCGACCAGTGCCATCGGCAAGGTCAGGAAGACGAGCATGGCCAGTCGGCCACTGCGCAGGGAGGTGAGGAGCAGCAGGAGGATGGCGGCGGCGGCCACCAAGGACGACGTCAGCAGCCGGCTCTGGGCGGCCTGCCTCTCCTTGTATTCCCCCAGGACCTCGGCGTGGTAGCCACGGTCGAACGAGACGCCCTTCAGCTTGCCGTTGAGCTCCTTGACGACCGAGCCCAGGTCGCGGCCCTCCACGCTCGCGCCGACGTCGAGACGGCGGGAGTCGCCTTCGCGCTCGATGGCGTTCGGGTTGGGGCGGACGGCCACGGTCGCCACGTCCTTGAGCAGAACCCGCTTGCCGGACGGGGTGTCGATCGGCAGCTGCTCGAGCGACGACACGTTGGACCGCGTCTCCGGCGTGCTCCAGACCACGACGTCGTAGGCGCGACCAGCCCGGAAGATGTCGCCGACCTCCTCGCCGGCCACGATGGTGGCTGCGGCGCGGCGGACGTCGCCCGGCTTGAGTCCGTAGGCGCGAGCCCGGTCGAGGTCGACCTCGACCTCGACCTGGGGAACGTCGAGGGAGATGTCGGTGTGGGCATCCTTGACGCCGTCGATCTGTGAGAGCAGGTCGAGGATCTCGGCGGACTTCTGCCGAAGCACGGTGAGGTCCTCGCCGTACACGCGGATGATGACCGGCTCCTTGCCGCCCGTCAGGACCTCCTCCACGCGCTCGTCGAGGTACGTCTGCACCTCCGCGAACAGGCCGGGGTACTTCGCTGCCACGGCGTCGATCTGGTCACGGACTTCCTTGTAGTCGGCATCGGGCTCCAGGCTGATCCAGTTCTCGCCGAAGTTGACTCCGAAGACCTCCTCGCCGAGCAGCGCCTGCCCGATGTGGGCGCCGAAGCTGCGGACCCCGGGGATCGCGCGGATCTCCTTGCTCACCGCCGTCGTCGTCCGAGCGGTCTCGGTGTCGGACGTGCTCGGCACCCCCACCCAGTGCATCAGGAAGTCGCGTTCCTGGAAGGCCGGGAAGAGGCTTTGGCCGAGTCCCGCGCCCACGCCTATGCCCAGCACCGTCACGAGTGTGGCGGCGGCATAGACCCCACGGGGGCGCCGCACGATGCGGCGGAGCGAGGCGGTGTACCAGCGCTGCAGCCAGCGGACCACCGGTGAGGACCGGCGCTCGATCGGCGTGCGGTGGAGCAGGATCAGGCACAGGGCGGGAGTCAGGGTGAGGGCCACGAGCATGGACGCCGTGATGGCCAGGGTGTACGACACGGCCAACGGCTGGAAGAACGCGCCCGTCAGGCCCGTGAGCAGGAAGATCGGGATCGAGGCGGCGATGATGATGAGCGTGGCGTAGACGATCGGGCTCCGGACCTCCAGTGAGGCCCGCAGGATGACGGACGCGGTCGACTCCGAGCTTCCCTCCAACCGCGAGGCACGCAGCCTCCGGACGATGTTCTCCGCATCGATGATGGCGTCGTCCACGACGGCGCCGAGGGCGATCACCAAGCCGGCCAGCGTCATCGTGTTGATCGTGGCTCCCCGCCAGTCGAGCACCAGGATCGTGATCACGAGGGAGAGCGGGATCGTCAGGAGGCTGATGAGGGCGACCCGCCACTCGAAGAGGAACAACATCAGGATGGCCACGACCAACAGGAAGCCGAGGACCAGCGACTTCGAAAGGTTGGAGATCGCCAGCTTCACGAAGTCGGCCTGCTGGAAGACGTGCGTGTCGAAGGTGACGTCCGGCAGCCCCGGCTGGAGCTCCGCGATGGCCTTCTCCACCCCGTCGGTGAGCTGCAGGGTGTTCGCCCAGGGTAGCTTCTCGACGACCAGCAGGATGCCGGGCTCGGAGTTCACGACGGCATCGCCGATGAGTGGCTGGTGCACCTCCGCGACCACGCCGAGCTCGCCGAGGGTGGTCGCACCGGCCGTGCCCTCGACCGGCACCTTGGCGAGGTCCGCGGGCGTGACGATGGGCAGCACGTTCCTCACGGGCAGGCGCTGGTTCGCGTTCTCCACGATCCCGCCGGTGCCGATGACGCTGCCCGCGGAGAAGCGCAGCAACCCGGAGTCCAAGGACGCCGAGGTCGTCTCCATGACCTGGTCGAGGGTGACGCCGTGCCTGGCCAGTTTGGGCGGCTCCACCTGCACCGTCATCAGCTGGAGGCGCTCGTTCCAGATCGCGACGTTGGCCACACCCGGCACCTGCAACAACCGTGCCCTGATGTTCCAGTAGGCACTCATCGACATCGCGATGAGCGAGTCGTTCTTGGAGGTCATGCCGATGTGCATGGCGCGGCCCGTCGCCGAGACCGGGGCGAGGATCACCGGCGGCGCCGCCCAGGTGGGAAGGCTGGGCGAGATGATGGCGAGGCGTTCCTGCACCAGCTGCCGGGCCCGGAGCAGGTCGGTGTCGGCGGAGAACAGCAACTCGATGGAGGACAGCTGCGGCACGGACCTCGACCGCATGTCGTCCAGGCCCCGCAGGCCGTTGAGGCCCTGCTCGAGCGGCACGGTCACGAGCTCCTCGACGTCGGAGGTCGACAGCCCGACGCAGGCCGTCTGGATCACGACGCGTGGCGGCGCGAACTCCGGGAAGACGTCGACCCTCATCTGCGGCACCGACGCCACACCGAGGACCATGAGGGCGACGGCCCCGGCCACGACGATGTAGCGCAGGCGCAGGCTGGTCCCCACGATCCAGCGGATCGGCGACTTCCCCCAGGTCATTGCTCGCCGTCGATCTCGAGCTCGGCACCGAGGACCTCCGGCGCACCGACGACGACCACCTGGGTGCCGGCGGTCGGGCCGGCACTCAACGTCGCGTTGGCACCGGAGATCGAGGCGACCGTCACGGGGACCCGCGTGTACTCGCGCTCGCCGGTGGCCGCGTAGGCCCACGTGGTGCCGTCGAGGTAGTAGATGACAGCGTCGTACGGCATGGTCAGCTGTCCGTTGGCGCCGTTCCTGGTCACCGCCGCGGTGGCGACGCCGAGCGCCTCAGCGGCCTCCCTGCTGAACGTCACCTTCTTGACGTCCGAGTTCTCGATGTCCTCCACGACGGCAGCCGGCACGTCGTTGACTGCCGCCTCGGTGGCTGTGCACCCGGCCAGGACGGCCGTCATCAGCAGGCCCGCAGCGGCGGTACGGCGGTTCGAGGTGCTCATTTCTGGGCTCCCTTCGGAATCACGGCGAGTGGAGATGGGCCGGTTGGTGTGAGTGGAGCTGCCGCCGGCGGCAGCCCGAGAAGGGCTGGGAGCACGAGGAGGACGACGAGCCCACTCGTGATGGAGCCGGCGATGAGGGTCAGCGCAAACGGCTGCAGGAGCTCGGCGCCCGGCCGACCGCCCAGCACGGCAGCCGGGAGGAAGGCCAGCGCGACCACCGCACTCAGGCGCAGCACCGGGTTGACCCGAGTCACGGCCGTCCGGGCCAGGGTGCCGACGGAGCGGTCCGTCGGCGGCGCGGACCGCACGAATGAGAGACCGCCCAGGAGGGTGAGGAGGCTGGCTGCGAAGAACCCGAGCAGCGGCCCAGCGGTGGCCACCCCTCCGACCAGTGGCGCCACCAGCACGGCCCCGACCCCGCCGAGGGGGCAGGCGAGGACCAGCAAGGCAGCCTGGCGCCAGCCGCCCACGGCGGCTTGGAAGACCAGGAGCATCGCGAGCAGGGCAGCGAGGGCCAGTGCAACGGCGCGGCGCACGTCCACCTGCTGGTCCATTGCCGCGCTCAGCACCTGGAGGTGGGCCTCCGGGGGCATGGGCACCTTGGCGGCCGCGGCGCGCACGTCAGCCAGCGTGTCGCCGACTCCGCGGCCGGAGATGTCGGCGACCACGTCCATCGTGCGCATGACCTGTTCGTGCTCGATGGAGGCCGGCTCAGGCTCCACGGTGAGCTTCGCGACGTCACCCAGTCGCACCTGGCGGCCGGACGAGGTGTCGATCTTGAGGTCGGCCAGGGCGGACAGGTTGGCCCTGATGGTCGGCGTGCCCAGGACGACCACGTCGAACACCTTGGCCTGCTCGTACAGGTTGCCGACCGTCAGACCCGACGCCAGCGTCGTTGCCTCGCGACGGACGTCTCCCGGCCTGAGCCCGTACCTCTCGGCTGCTGCCAGGTCGACCTGGACCTTGACCGTCGGCTGCTTGGGCACCTCTTCGACGCGCGGAGCGCGTACTCCCTCGACGGAGGTGAGGGAGGTGACGACGGCCCGGGCCGCCTCGTCCAGACCCGCGGGGTCCTGACCGAAGAGCCGGACCACGAGGTCGGCGCCGGTTCCCGTGCGCGCTGCGGCGACGCGGTCGGCGGAGTAGGTCACGAGCTGCGTCTTCACCCCGGCGTACCGAGAGGCCGTACGGTCGATCGCCTCGCGGGTCGCGTGGTAGTCGGCGTCGTCCGAGATGGTGATCCAGAGCTCGCCGGAGTTGACGTCGCCGAGCTGGTCAGACGTGAGCGCACGACCGAAGTGCCCACCCACGGCGCGCACACCGGGAAGGGAGCGCAGGTCAGCGGACAGGCGTCCAGCGACCCGGGTCGCCTCGGTCAGGGAGGTGCCTTGGGCGGTCTCGACGTGCATCAGCAGGTCCAGGTCACGGGCTGCCGGGATCATGGAGTCGTGGCTGCCGACGATCTGCGGGACCGCCGCGAGCCCGGCCAGCAGCAGCACCGCGACCGTCCCCCACACCAACCTCCTGCCGGACGCGAACCGGTTCACGAGACCCGACACCGGTCGGTGCGCCCAGCGCAGGAGCGGACCGGTGGTGCCACCGGCCCCCGGGCGAAGCACGAGGGTCATCAGGGCAGGGGTGACGAGCAGGCCCACCGCGACCGACAGTGCGAGGGTCAGGAGCAGGGTGGTCGCCACCGGACCGGCGAGGGCGGTGGTGAGGGGCCCGAGGACCATCACCGGCGCGATCGCCAGGGCTGCCGCCAGCACCACGATCAGGGCCGCGCCCTGGCTGTGGGCGATGGCATCCGTCAGCGCCTCGCGGAGCGGCACCGGCGAGCCGTCATCGTGGCGACCGGCCAGCCGACGCTGCGCCTCCTCGATGTCGGTGACCGCCACCGCCAGGATCACGACGAGCGCGACGACCAGTCCTGCCAAAGTCATGCTGGTCAGGGTCGTCCCGCGCAGGTACAGGACGTAGACGGCCGCCACGGCGGACACTGCGACGCTGGAGGCCACCACGAGCGCGGCTCGCCAGGACCAGAAGAGGAAGAGCACCGCCATCACGACGGCGGCGAAGCCTGCCCCGAGCGCCCACCCCACGGTGTGCCGTGCACTGTCGATGAAGGAGGCCGGCCTGAAGACGGAGGTGTCGACCGTGATCCCGCCCAGCCCTGCCTGCAGCCCGGACATCGCCTCCTCGACCGCCTTGGTCACCTCCTGCGTGTCCGCATCCGGGAACTTCTGGATGACCAGGAACAGCGAGGGGTCGGCGTCCACGGCGTCCCCGATGAGCGGCTGGTGGTCCTCGACGACCTCGGTCACGTCTCCGAGCCGCGTGGGTGTACGGGCATCCTCGATCGAGATCTTGCCGAGGCTCTCGGCCGTCGTGATCGGCAGCACGTGCTGGACGGCGAGGCGCTGGTTCGTCCCCTCGATGAACCCTCCGGTGCCGGGGGTGGACGCCTCGACGAAGGTCAGGGGCGAGACCCACAGCGCGTTCCCCGTGGTCTCGATGACCTGCGTCAGCGAGACGTCACTGTCGTGGAGCCGTTGCGGATCCACCCGCACCTGCAGCTGGCGGTCTCGCTGGCCGTAGATGGCCACGTTGGCGACACCCGGGATCCCCATCAGGCGGGGTCGGACCTTCCACCGGGCGAGTACCGACATGTCGATGAGGGAGACGGTCCTGGAGGTCATCCCGATCATCGCCACCCGACTGACCGAGGCCAGGGGCTCGACCATGATGGGCGGTGTCCCGACGGCCGGCAGCGCGTGGGCCTGCGTCAGCCGCTCCTGCACCATCTGGCGGGCGGAGTAGATGTCGGTCCCCTGCTCGAAGACGATGTCTATGGCGGACAGTCCGGGCTGCGACCGTGAGTGGATCCGATCGAGCCACGGGACACCGTTGAGGAGGTCCTGCTCGAGCGGGACGGTGATCAGCTGCTCGACCTCTGCTGCCGACAGGCCCAGGGCTTCGGTCTGCACCTGCACCGACGGCGGCATGAACTCGGGGAGGAAGTCCGTCCTGGCGGACCCCATGGACGAGATGCCCATGATCAGCACACCGACGGCTGCCGCGATGGACAGTCTTCCCACCCGGGGGTTGGCCCCGAACACCATCCCCCTCACCGGGACCACCCCGAACGGTGCGAACCGGGACACCGCGTCCCTGCAGCTGCGTCCGGGCGGCCCGCGACGTCGGGACCAGCCCTCATGACGATGTCGTCGATGGTGAGCATTCGCACCCCCAGGGTCGCGTGCAGGCGTACCGTGGAATCCACGGTAGGAAGGGGGGAGCACGTGCGCGTCAGCCGTGGGAACCCACTCCAAGGACTCGGACACAGTGCGGGAGCAGTCCCCCGGGTGGGTGGGCTGGCACCGTCGGTGGAGGCCCTACCTCTCCCCGGGGCGGCGGAGGCAACCACCCCTCTGGGTGGCGTCCAGGTCGGTCGCGGACTAGTCACACCGGCGACGTCCCGGGGCGGCAGGGCCACGCGGGACGCGGCACGGTGGCGACCGAGCCTCTTCGACATCCTCCTCGCCGGCGTGGTCGCTGCGCTGTCGTTGTACAGCTTCATGGAGCGGGCGTCGCTGTTCTTCGACACGCCGGACGGCCCCGTCCAGGCCACTCTCCCCGACGTCCGCGGGGCGGTCCAGGTGCTGGCGGGGAGCGTGGCGCTGGTGTGGCGCCGATCCGCCCCGGGGCTCGTGCTGGCCGTCACCGTCGCCCTTGCCGTCACCCGGGACGCGGAGCACTACCCCGTGACCCCGCTCCCGTACGTCGTGCTCGTGGCCATGTACACGGTGGCCCAGCGTTGGCCGCTCCGTCGCTCCGGTGTCGCGGTCGTCGTCACCTCGCTCTGCCTGGGTGCCGGGGCGGTCATGTTGCTCGACCCGGCGCTCGACGACGAGCCCTTCGTCGAGGTGGTGGCAGTCGTCACCGCGTGGGCGCTCGGCCGCGGTGTCCAGTCCCGGCAGGTGCGGTCCCAGCTGCTCGAGGAGCGCGCCGCCCTGCTGGAGGCATCGGCGCTGCAGCGCTCTCACGAGCAGGCTGCCCTGTCCGAGCTGGCGGTCGCTCGCGAGCGCGCCAGCCTCGCACGCGAGCTCCACGACGTCGTCGCCAGCAACGTCAGCGTGATCGTGGCCCAGGCGGCCGCGGCGCGCCTGCGCCCCGGAGCGCCCGTCGAGCACAGCCAGTCGATGGCGACCGTCGAGTCCCTGGGACGCCAGACCCTGGACGACCTGCGCCATCTCGTGGGCGTCCTGCACACCTCCCCCGAGGACGGCATGACACCGCGAGCCCTGCCGAGGCTCGAGGAGCTCGGCCCCCTCGTCGACCGGGTCACGAGTGCCGGCAGCCCCGTGACGCTCACCGTGACAGGTGTCTGGCGAGAGCTGGCGCCCGCCGTGGAGCTCAATGCCTACCGCATCGTTCAGGAGTCGCTCACCAACGTCCTGAAGCATGCTCCCGGCGTCGCCGTGCGCGTGAGCCTCGACTACGGGTCCGACCTGCTGCACATCGTGGTGACGGACACGGGGACCGGCTCGGACGCCACGTCGTCCGGCGGCAGCGGGTTGTTCGGCATGCGACAGCGAGCGGCCCTGGTGGGCGGCTTCCTCCACGCCGGCCCGGGGCCCAACGGCGGCTGGGTCGTCGACGCCCGCATCCCGATCGGCACGCAGACGGCGCCCCGGGGGGACGGATGACGCTCCGGGTGATCATCGCCGAGGACCAGCTGCTGATGCGCAGCGCCCTGCGCGACTGCCTGGCCAGGGAGGCGGACATCGACGTCGTCGGCGAGGCCGCGAACGGCCAAGAGGCCCTCGAGCTGGCGGAACGGCTCAGCCCGGACGTCGCGCTGCTCGACATCCGGATGCCGGTCATGGACGGGGTCGAGGCCACCCGCCGTATCGTCGGTCCCGGCGAGCCCTCACCGACCCGGGTCGTCGTCATGACCACGTTCGAGCTCGACGAGTACATCGTGGCCGCCCTGCGCGCAGGAGCCAGCGGGTTCCTGCTCAAGGACACGACGCCCGAGGAGCTGGTCCGGGCCATTCGCCTCGTGGCGGCCGGCGACGCCCTTCTCGGCCCCTCGATCACCCGGCGCCTGCTCGACCGATTCGGCCGCTTCCTGCCCCCCATCATCGACGGGGACCACGTCCCGCTGACCGCCCGAGAGCACTCGATCCTCAAGCTGGTCGCGCTCGGGCTGAACAACACGCAGATCGCGTCCGAGCTGTTCCTCGCCGAGAGCAGCGTCAAGACCCACGTGAGCCACCTGTTGGCCAAGCTCAACGCGCCCGACCGGGTCCACCTGGTGATCTACGCGTACGAGTCCGGGCTCGTGCGCCCGTCCCGCCTCCCAGCGGTGGTGCCGGAACCCGGCTCAGGGCCGGCGCCCCGGAGCTGAGCCGCCCACCAAGCTGGGGTCGAGCAGGACCCTTCCCGCCCTTCACGGCGGCGGGTCGCCTGCCCTCGGCTCACCGACGCTTGAGCAGCTCCTCGGCGATCTGGACGGCGTTGAGGGCCGCACCCTTGCGGAGGTTGTCACCGACGACGAACAGCACGAGCCCCTTGCCCTCCGGGGCCGCCTGGTCGGCGCGCACTCGGCCGACGTAGACGTCGTCGCGGCCGGCCGCCTCGAGCGGGTTGGGCACGTCGGTCACGACGACGCCGGGCGCCTTGGCCAGCAGCTCCAGGGCCCGCTCGGGGGTGATCTCCCGGTCGAACTCCGCGTGGATCGCCAGCGAGTGGCCCGTGAAGACCGGCACGCGCACGCAGGTGCCAGAGACCCGCAGGTCGTCGATGTGCAGGATCTTGCGCGACTCGTTGCGCAGCTTCTGCTCCTCGTCGGTCTCCAGCGAGCCGTCGTCGACGATCGAGCCGGCGAGCGGGATCACGTTGAAGCCCACCGGCACCGCGTAGACGTTGGGCGCAGGAACCTCGACCGCGCGGCCGTCGAGCGCGAGGTCGGCCGGCTGCCCGGCGGCATACCCGCCGCGCAGCTGCCCGTCGAGCTCCTGCACGCCCTTGCCACCGGAGCCCGACACCGCCTGGTACGACGCGACGGTGAGCCGGACGAGGCCGGCCTCGTCGTGCAGCGGCTTGAGCACCGGCATGGCGGCCATGGTGGTGCAGTTGGGGTTGGCGACGATCCCCTTGGGGATGGTGTCGAGGTCGTCGGCGTTGACCTCGCTCACGACCAGCGGGACCTCGGGGTCCTTGCGCCAGGCGGAGGAGTTGTCGACGACGACGGCCCCGGCGGCGGCGACCTTGGGCGCGAGCTCCTTGGACGCCGCTCCCCCGTTGGAGAACAGCGCGATGTCGAGGCCGGAGAAGTCAGCGGTCGCCGAGTCCTCCACGGTGACCTCGCCACCGGCCCACGGCAGCGTCGTGCCGGCAGAGCGCGCCGACGCGAAGAAACGGATCTCGTCGACCGGGAAGGCCCGCTCGGCGAGGAGTGCACGCATGACCGAGCCGACCTGCCCGGTGGCCCCGAAGACACCAACTCTCATGGGACCAAGGATAGGTCGGCCCGGTCGTGCACCGGCTCAGCGGCTCACGATGTGGCGGATCCTGCGCGCACATCGGCGGTATCCAGCTCGTCGTCCGGACCGCTGCCTGTCACCGGGGCGGTCGGCACGAGGTCGCCGACGCCCTCACCGGGAGCGGACTCCTCGTAGGTGAGCGTGAAGTCGTCGCCGTGCTCGGTGACACCCGCCACGACGGCCTGCTCGACGGCAGCCACCGCGTAGGCGCGTCGCACGATGAGCGGGTCGTTGCTCAGGTCCTTCACGAGCGCGATCGCCAAGCCCACCATGACGATGAGGAACGGCAGTGCGGCGACGATGGTGATGTTCTGCAGGCCCGCCAGCGCGTCCTCGCCGCCGACGAGGAGCATCACCGCGGCCACGGCACCGGTGGCGGCGCCCCAGAAGATCACGGTCTTGCGGCTGGGGGCCAGGGTGCCACGCTCGGACAGCGTGCCCATGACGATGGAGGCGGCGTCGGCGCCGGAGACGAAGAAGATCGCCACGAGCACCATGACCAGCACCGAGGGGATTGTCGACAGCGGCATGTGCGAGAGCATCTCGAAGAGCGTGCCCTCGGTGGAGCCCGCACCGGCGAGGTCCGTGCCACCGCGCTGCATGTCGATGCCCGCGCCACCGAAGATCGCGAACCACACCAGCGAGACGACGCTGGGCACGAGCAGGACGCCGGTCACGAACTGGCGGATGGTGCGGCCACGCGAGATGCGCGCGATGAACATGCCGACGAACGGGGTCCAGCTGACCCACCAGGCCCAGTAGAAGATCGTCCAGCCCGAGAGCCAGGTCTTCATGGCGTCGCCACCGGCAGCGTCGGTGCGCGCCGACATCATGGCGAGGTTCTGGAAGTAGGAGCCGATCTCGGTCGGGACGAGGTTGAGGATGAACACCGTCGGGCCCACGACGAAGACGAACACCGCTAGGGCCAGCGCCAGCACCATGTTGATGTTGGACAGCCACTGGATGCCCTTGGCGAGGCCGGAGACGGCGGAGAGGATGAAGCAGACGGTCAGCACCGCGATGATCGCGACGAGCACCATGTTGCCGGTCTTGCCGATGCCCGCGACGATCGTCAGCCCGGAGCCGATCTGCAGGGCGCCGAGGCCGAGCGAGGCCGCCGAGCCGAACAGCGTCGCGAAGATGGCGAGCATGTCGATGACGCGGCCGGCCGGACCGTTGGCGCGCTTGCCGAGCAGCGGCGCGAAGGCCGAGCTGATGAGCAGCGAACGCCCCTTGCGGAACACGCCGTACGCGACGGCGAGGCCGACGACCGCGTAGATCGCCCACGGGTGCAGCGTCCAGTGGAACAGCGTGGTGGCCATGGCGTTCTGCACGGCCTGGGGGTTGCCCGCGGCACCGGTGCCGGGCGGCGGCTTCACGAAGTGCGAGAGCGGCTCGGAGACGCCGTAGAACATCAGGCCGATGCCCATGCCTGCCGAGAACATCATCGCGATCCAGGAGACCGTCCTGAACTCCGGCTCCTCGTCGTCACGACCGAGCGGGATGCGCCCGTACTTGCTGGCGGCGAGCCAGATCACGAACAGGACGAAGCCCGAGGCCACCAGGGAGAACAGCCAACCCATGTTGTGCACGACCCAGTCGAGGCCGGCGCCCGAGGCGGTGCTCAGGGAGTCGGTGCTGAGGAACCCCCACAGCACGAACGCGATCGCGATCGCGGCCGTCACGCCGAAGACGATCGTGTCGACCTTCTGCGGCTCCTCGGCCGGGTGCTCCTCGATGACGGGGTCGAGTGCGGGGTGCGGGGTGTCGAGGGCTTCGTGCTCGCCCGTGGCCTCCGCCGGAGCGGCTGGGCCCGTCTTGGTCAGTGTCGTGTCCACGTGGTGTAGGCGCCCTCTTTGGGGAGGGCGCCGCTCCTTCGCTGTTCTGGTCAGTTGCGTATCAAAACCGTGTCGGTCGACCGCCCAGACTGCCGAGAACCACTCGCGATCTCAAATCGTGGGCGCCGGGAACCAATCCGGGACCACGTCATACACGTTGTGCTGCAACGGATCTCGCACACGGCGTGACCCTCGCCACTGCGTCGGGAAGCGTCAGAAGCCCAGGCGCTGCAGCTGCTTGGGGTCGCGCTGCCAGTCCTTGGCGATCTTGACGTGCAGGTCGAGGTAGACCTTCTGGCCCAGCAGCTTCTCGATGCCCTGCCGGGCCGTGGTGCCGACCTCGCGCAGCCGCGACCCGCCGCGGCCGATGATGATGGCCTTCTGCGACGAGCGCTCGACGAAGACGTTGACGCGCACGTCGAGCAGTGGCTTGTCGGCCGGGCGTCCCTCGCGCTGCACCATCTCCTCGACCACGACGGCCAGCGAGTGGGGCAGCTCGTCGCGCACGCCCTCGAGCGCGGCCTCGCGGACCAGCTCGGCGATCATGACCACGTCGGGCTCGTCGGTGAGGACACCCTCGGGGTAGAGCGGGCCAGGGGACGGCGGCAGGTAGGACGACAGCACCTCCGCGACCTCCCCGACCTGGGAGCCGTCCACGGCGGAGCACGGCACGATCGCGTCCCACGAGCCGAGCTGGTCGATCGCCATGAGGTGCTCGGCCAGGCGCTCGCGGTCGACCCGGTCGGTCTTGGTCGCGATGGCCACCACCGGCCGTCGCTTGCCCTGCTGGATCTCCTTCAGCTCACGGGCGATGAAGCCGTCGCCGGGCCCGATCTTCTGGTCGGCCGGCAGGCAGAACCCGATGACGTCCACCTCGAGGAGGGTCTCCCGGACGACGTCGTTGAGCCGCTCCCCCAGGAGCGTGCGCGGCTTGTGCAGTCCCGGGGTGTCGACGAGCACGAGCTGGGAGCGCGGCGAGGTGACGATGCCGCGGATGGTGTGGCGGGTCGTCTGCGGTTTCGAGGAGGTGATCGCGACCTTCTGCCCGACCAGGGCGTTGGTCAGCGTCGACTTGCCGGCGTTCGGCCGTCCGACGAGACAGGCGAAACCCGCCAGGTAGGGACGGGCGGACTCACCGGTGACCTCGTCGCGGGCCCGCTCGCCGGACCCGTCGGCCTGTGCTCCGGTCGGACCGGGACCACTCGCTGTCATGACACTCCCTCGCGTTCGGCCTCCACCGTAGTGCGCTCGGCGCCACCCTCGGTGCCACCCTCCTGCTCGGCGTGCAGGCGCTCGACGATGACCGACGCGATCCGGTGCCGGCGGCCGGCCATCCGCTCCGCGGTGAGCGACAGCCCGGCCACCTCGGCGCGCGACCCGACGATCGGCACACGACCGATGCTCTTGCCGATGAGGCCGCCGACGGTGTCGACCTCGTCCTCGTCGATCTCCACCTCGAACAGGTCGGCGAGGTCGTCGATGTCCATGGTGGCCGGCACCCGGACCGTGCCGTCGCCGAGGTCCTCGACGCCCGGCGCCTCGCGGTCGTACTCGTCGGCGATCTCCCCCACGATCTCCTCGATGATGTCCTCGATCGTGACCAGGCCCGCCGTCCCGCCGTACTCGTCCACCACCACGGCGAAGTGGCTCTGGTCGCGCTGCATCTCGCGCAGCAGGTCGTCGACCGGCTTGCTCTCGGGGACGTAGTGCATGGGGCGCATCTGCGCGGTGACCGGGAGGGAGCCGGCCTCGGGGTCGGCGTTGACGCGGCGTACGACGTCCTTGAAGTAGAGCAGCCCGAGGATGTCGTCCGACCCGTCGCCGACGACCGGGATGCGGGAGAACCCCGAGCGCAGGAACAGCGACATGGCCGAGCGCAGCGTCTTCTCGCCGTCGATCGTCACCATGTCGGTGCGAGGGACCATCACCTCACGCGCGACCGTGTCGCCGAGCTCGAAGACGGAGTGGATCATCTCCCGCTCGCCGGCCTCGATGACGGAGCTCTCCCCCGCGAGGTCGACCAGGTCACGCAGCTCGGACTCGCTCTGGAACGGGCCGTCCCGGTAGCCGCGGCCGGGGGTCACGGCGTTGCCGAGCGCCACCAGGACGCGTGCGACCGGTCCGAGGAACGTCCGGAGGCCGACGATCACCGGCGACGCGACCAGCGCGACGGCGTCGGCGTTCTGCCGCCCGAGGGTGCGCGGCGAGACGCCCACCACCACGAACGACACCAGTGCCATCACGCCGATGGCGATGAGCAGCGGCTTCCAGAAGCCGTCGACGAGGTCCACCGCCCCGAGGGTGATGAGCACCGCCGTCGTCGCCTCCGCCACGACGCGCATGAAGGCCGTGACGGACAGGTAGGCAGCGCTGTCGCCGACGATGCGGTCCAGCGACTTCGCCCCGGGCCGGCCCTCCTCGAGCAGCTCGTGGGCGCGCACCCGGGACATGCGCCAGATCGCGGCCTCGGCGGCCGTGAGCAGGAAGGCCACGGCGATGCTGAGGAGCGCGGCCAGCACCAGGCGGGTCATCGCTGCCCCATCAGGGGGTGCGGCGACCGCGACCCGCGAGGAACGTCAGCAGCAGCTGGCGCTGGAGCTCGAACATCTCGCGCTCCTCCTCGGGCTCTGCGTGGTCGTAGCCGAGCAGGTGCAGGATGCCGTGGGTGGTGAGGAGCAGCAGCTCCTCCTCGGTGGCATGACCCGCGTCGGCCGCCTGCTTCGCAGCCACCGACGGGCACAGCACGATGTCGCCGAGGACGCCCTCCTCGGGCTCCTCGCCCTCGCGGCCGGGCCGCAGCTCGTCCATCGGGAACGACATGACGTCGGTCGGGCCGGGCAGGTCCATCCACTGCACGTGCAGGACCTCCATGGCCGCCTCGTCCACGAGGCGCAGGCAGAGGTCGGCGCCCGGGTGGACCCTCATCTCGCCCATGACGTACTTGCTCAGGGCCACCAGCTCGAGCTCGTCGAGCTGGTAGTCGGTCTCATTGAGAACGTCGACGCTCACGCGGCCCCCGTCCCTGACCGTGGGTCTCTCCCTGCGCGTCGTCCCACCGGCCGTAGGCGTCGACGATGGCGCCGACGAGGCGGTGGCGCACGACGTCCTGCGGGGTCAGCACCGAGAAGTGGATGTCCTCGACCTCGGCGAGGATGTCGCGGACGACCCGCAGGCCGGACCGCGTGCCGTCGGGGAGGTCGACCTGGGTGACGTCACCGGTGACGACCATCTTCGAGCCGAACCCCAGACGCGTGAGGAACATCTTCATCTGCTCGGGCGAGGTGTTCTGCGCCTCGTCCAGGATGATGAACGCGTCGTTGAGGGTGCGGCCACGCATGTAGGCCAGGGGTGCCACCTCGATGGTGCCGGCAGCCATGAGGCGCGGGATCGACTCGGGGTCGACCATGTCGTGCAGGGCGTCGTAGAGGGGCCGCAGGTAGGGGTCGATCTTGTCGTTGAGCGTCCCGGGCAGGAACCCGAGCCGCTCCCCTGCCTCGACCGCCGGGCGGGTGAGGATGATGCGGTTGACCTGCTTGGCCTGCAGCGCCGCGACGGCCTTGGCCATCGCGAGGTAGGTCTTGCCGGTGCCCGCGGGGCCGATGCCGAAGACGACGGTGTGGTCGTCGATCGCGTCGACGTAGTGCTTCTGGTTCAGCGTCTTGGGCCTGATGGTGCGTCCGCGGGAGCTGACGATGTTCATCGTCAGGACGTCGGCGGGGCGCTCCTTGGTCTGCTCGCGCAGCATGCCGATCGACCGCTCGACGGCGTCACGGTTGAGCGGCTGGCCACCCTCGATGACCAGCAGCAGCTCGTCGATGGTCCGCTCGGCCAGGGCCACCTCGGCGCTTGGGCCGGACAGGTGGAACTCGTTGCCGCGGACGTGGATCTCCAGCTGCGGGAACGCCCTCTCCATGGTCCGGAGCAGCTCGTCGCGCGGTCCGAGCAGGGTGACCATCTGGACCTGCGGGGGGATCTCGACGGTGTGGGTGGGGAGGGGCAGTGCGCCGTCTGGTGCGCCCCCCGGCGTGGTCGGATGATCGTCTTCAGGCATGGTCGGACCAGTCTACGGTGCGGCTCAGCCGGGCGGCCACGTCATTGCCCGGCCCCCGAGCACGTGCACGTGGGCGTGGAAGACGGTCTGGTGCGCCTGGGCCCCGGTGTTGAAGACGCTGCGGTACCCGGCGTCGGCCACCCCCTCCTGCTCGGCCACCGCCCGCACCGCGGCGACGAGTGGGGCGACCTCCTCCGGCGCCTCCAGGGCGAGCGACCCGACGTCCGGGACGTGACGCCTCGGGATGACGAGCACGTGGGTCGGGGCCTGCGGGTCCAGGTCCCGGAACGCCACCGTGTGCTCGTCCTCGCGGACCACCTCGGCAGGGATGTCCCCGGCCACGATCGAGCAGAAGATGCAGTCGGCCATGGCTCGGACACTATCCGTCCGGCGCGTCAACCGGCAGCCGCCGTTGCGCGTCAAGGGGGCGTGAGACTGTTGACCGTGGCAGAACGCGACCCCGGCGGGGACACCCGCCCAGCCGCCGACGTGGCCATCGCCGAGCTGTACGCGGCGCACTGGACGGGCCTCGTACGCCTGGCCTGGCTGCTGCTGCGTGACGACCTCGCCGCCGAGGAGGTCGTGCAGGACGCCTTCATCGCCGTGCACCGGCGCTGGGACTCCCTGCGCAGCCACGAGAGCGCGGCCGCCTACCTGCGCCGCACCGTGGTCAACGGCGCACGCTCCGGCCTGCGCCACCGCGGCGTCGAGGAGCGCTACCTCAGCCGGGAGCAGGGCGAGCCCGGCGGACCGGCACGCCGCACCGAGGCGAGCGCCGAGTCCCACGCCCTCGAGTCCGAGGCCACCAGCTCGATGATCGAGGCGCTCGGCCGCCTGCCGCAGCGCCAGAGAGAGGTCCTGACCATGCGCTACTACCTCGACCTGAGCGAGGCGGAGATCGCCGACGCCCTCGGCATCTCCGCCGGGACGGTCAAGGCCCATGCCCACCGCGGGCTCGCTGCCCTGCGCGACCGGATGGAGGTGGCGCGATGAGCGACCGCACCGAGTTCCTGCACCCCGACTTCGAGCCGGGCGAGTTCGACCGCGTCGAGCGCCAGCTGCGCCAGTCCCTGGTCCAGGAGGCCCGCAAGGTCAGCCCCGGCGACCGCCTCGACGCGATCCTGCACGAGGCGCACGAGGCGGGCCCGGTCACGGCGACCGGCGGCCCGCGACGCTGGGTGGCCCCGGTTGCTGCCGCGGCGCTCGTCGCGGCCATCGCCGGCGGCGCCTGGTGGGCCACCCAGGACTCCGGCGGCACGCCGAGCCCCCCGGCCGGGTCGCCGTCGGCGTCCCCCACGGTGCCCTCGCCCACCGGACCACCGACGTCGGCACCCTCCACCGTCCAGACGTCCCCGACCCAGTCGTCCACGACGGGCGGTGGCGCCACCGTGCAGGCCGCCCTGCCCGCGTACTTCGTCGGCCCGGTCGGCGACGCCAAGCCGACCTACAAGCTGTTCCGTCAGTTCGTGCGCACCTCGCTGCCCGCCGACGCCACCGACGTCGACCGGGTCGTGAAGGCGGTGGGGCTGGCGATGGACGCGCAGCCCTACTCCAACACCGCCGGCTACCTCCAGCCCTGGTCCGGCACGACGGTGTCCACCGCCACCGTCACCTCCGACACCATCGACGTGGAGCTGAGCGGGCCGGGCGCCGAGGGGTTCACCCCCGAGGTCCAGCGCCTCGCGGTGCAGAGCCTCGTCTGGACCGCCCAGGCCGCCGTCGGCCGCGGCGCGCTGCCCGTGCAGTTCCACATCGCCGGCGGAGCCACCGAGCTCTTCGGGACGATCTCGACGGCACAGTCCTTCACCCGGCCACCGGCCGACGAGTCGTGGCGGGACCTCGCGCCCATCTGGGTGACCGCGCCGACGACCGACCAGGTTTTCGCCGCCTCGAGCGCCGTCACCGTCAAGGGCGAGGCCACCGTCTTCGAGGCGACCCTGCAGTGGGAGCTCGACCGCGGGACCACCAAGGTGAAGGCCGGCACGGCCATGGCCACCGTGGGCGCCCCGTCGCGGGGGACGTACTCCGTCGAGCTGGGCCGGCTGGAGCCCGGCACCTACACGGTCAGGGTGCTCGAGGCGAGCGCCAAGGACGGCTCGGTGGCGGCCCAGGACTCGGTGACGTTCACGGTCCGGTAGCGCGCAGGGTCAGCGCCAGCGCGCTGCGGCGCTGAGCACCGCGAGCGCGGCCGGGCCGGCGCTGGACGACCGCAGCACGCTCGACCCGAGGCGTACGGTGCGCGCGCCGGCGGCCTCGAAGGCGGCGACCTCCTCCGGGGTGATCCCGCCCTCGGGGCCGACGACGACCACCACCTCACCGGACGCCGGGAGGGCTGCCGTGGCGAGGGCGTCCGTCGCGTCCTCGTGGAGCACGAACGCGGCCGAGGCAGCCGCGAGCCGGGTGGCCAGGGCCTTGGAGGTCACCAGCTCGGCGACCACGGGCGTGCGCGACCGTCGTGACTGCTTGGCCGCCGCCCTGACGGTCGACTCCCACTTGCGACGGGCCTTCTCGCCGCGCTCACCACGCCACTGCACGATGCTGCGGGCCGCCTGCCACGGGACGACCTCGTCGACCCCGAGCTCGGTGGCGGTCTCGATGGCCTGGTCGTCGCGCTCCCCCTTGGCGAGCGCCTGGACCAGGACGAAGCGAGGCTGCGGCTCGGGCTCGGCCGACACGTCGACGACCTGCAGGTCCAGCTGGGCGGGGGCCGCCGCCTGCACGAGGCAGGTGGCCACCAAGCCCTCCCCGTCGGCCAGGAGGAGCTGCTCCCCCACCCCGATCCGGCGCACCGTCGCCGCATGGCGCCCCTCGGCCCCGGCGAGGACGAGCTGCGCCCCCGGTGCGGCGCCCGCGAGGACGGCGCTCTCGACGAGGAACAGCGGCAGCGTCACGAGCGGCTACTTGGCCTTGAAGGCGTCGCGGAGCTTGCCGAGCAGTCCCGGGTGGGCCGGGGAGAGCCGGCCCTCCGGACGCTCCTCGCCGCGGAGCACGGCCAGCTGGCGCAGGAGGTCCTCCTGGGCGTCGTCGAGGCGCGTCGGGGTGACCACGTTGGCGTGGATGACGAGGTCGCCGCGGCCGCTGCCACGCAGGTGCGTGACCCCGAGCCCGCGCAGGGTCATCGCGTCGCCGGCCTGGGTGCCCGGCTTGATCTCGAGCTCGTTGACCCCGTCGAAGGTGTCGAGCTTGAGCGTCGTCCCGAGCGCCGCCGCCGTCATCGGCAGCTCGACCGTGCAGTGCAGGTCGTCGCCGCGGCGCTGGAAGGTCTGGTGCGGGCGGACCGCGACCTCGACGTAGAGGTCACCCGCGGGACCGCCGCCCTGACCGACCTCGCCCTCGCCGGCGAGCTGGATACGGGTGCCGGTGTCCACGCCCGCGGGCACCTTGATCTTGAGCGTGCGGCGGGTGCGGACCCGGCCGTCGCCCGAGCACTCGAAACAGGGGCTGACCAGCACCTCGCCGTAGCCCTGGCAGGTCATGCAGGGCCGCGTGGTCATGACCTGGCCGAGGAACGACCGCTGCACCTGCTGGATCTCGCCGCGACCGCCGCAGACGTCACAGGTGCGGCGCGAGGTGCCCGGCTGGGCACCGTCGCCGTGGCAGGTGGAGCACACGACCGCGGTCTCCACGGTGAGCTCCTTCTCGCCGCCGAACACCGCGTCGGCGAGGTCGAGGTCGAGGCGCACGAGGGCGTCCTGGCCGCGGCGCTGGCGCGAGCGAGGTCCGCGCTGGGCCTGGCCGGCGCCGGCGCCGAAGAAGGCGTCCATGATGTCGCTGAAGGAGAAACCCTGGCCGAACCCGGCCGCACCGGCGGCGTAGGGGTCGGAGCCCATGTCGTAGGCGCGCTTCTTCTCGGCGTCCGAGAGCACGTCGTAGGCCTGCGAGACCTTCTTGAACTGCTCCTCGGCCTCGGGGCTGGGGTTGACGTCCGGGTGCAGCTTGCGGGCCATCTTGCGGTAGGCCCGCTTGATGTCCTCCGGCGACGCGTCCTTGGAGACGCCCAGGTCCTGGTAGTAGTCGTTCAACGAGTGTCCTTGTCAGTGGTGCGTGGTCGCGCGGTGCCGTCAGGGACGACGGTCACTGCGCCAGGATTCGGGAGACGTAGGTGGCGACGGCCCGCACCGACGCCATCGTGGTCGGGTAGTCCATCCGCGTGGGTCCGAGGACGCCGAGCCCGGCCACCAGCTCGGAGCCGGTGCCGTACTCGGTGGAGACGACCGACGTCGTCTGCAGCCCCGCGAAGGGGTTCTCGTGGCCGATGCGGACCGAGACGGCGTCGGAGGTCTCGCGGGCCGTGCCGAGCAGCTTGAGGAGCACGACGTGCTGCTCGAGGGCCTCGAGGACCGGGCCGATCGTGAGCGGGAAGTCGGTGCCGACGCGCGCCAGGTTGGAGGTGCCGGCGAGCACGACCCGCTCCTCCCGCTCCTCGACCAGCGCGTCGTCCAGGGAGCGCAGCACGGCCCGGACGAGGTCGCGGTCGGCCGGCTCGAACTCCTCCGGCAGCGAGCCGAGCGAGTCCGCCGCGTCGACGAGACGTGCGCCGACGGCCCGGGCGTTGACCTTGGCCCGGAGCAGGCCCAGGGTCGCCTCGCCGTCGGGGGTCGACAGGTCGTGGGTGGTCTCGATCACCCGCTGCTCGACCCGGCCGGTGTTGACGATCAGGACGATCATCAGGCGGGTGCTGCCCATGGGCACGAACTCGATGTGCCGCACCGACGAGCGGGTCAGCGACGGGTACTGCATCACCGCGACCTGCCGGGTGAGCGAGGCGAGCAGGCGCACGGTGCGGTCGACGACGTCGTCGAGGTCGACGGCGCCCTCGAGGAACTGGCCGATCGCCGAGCGCTCCGCGGCCGACATCGGCTTGACCGAGCTGAGGCGGTCGACGAACAGCCGGTAGCCGGCGTCCGTGGGCACCCGCCCGGCACTGGTGTGCGGGGCCGCGATGAGGCCCTCCTCCTCGAGGGCGGCCATGTCGTTGCGCACGGTCGCGGCCGACACCCCGAGCTGGTGGCGCTCGAGGAGGGCCTTGGACCCCACGGGCTCGGAGGTCTCGACGTAGTCCTGCACGATCGCGCGCAGCACGGCGAGACGACGCTCCTCGCTCATCGGACACCTCCTGTGACGAGTTTTGTCCCGGACCGGCGGCGACCGCCACCGACCCGCTGGCACTCATGGTCAGCGAGTGCCAAGTCTACGGTGTTCCCCGCCTGCCGGCCGAACCGGCGCCGGGTCCCGCCCGACCGGCCCCGACCGCCCGCGGCGCGTCCTCGCGGGGCTCGGCGACCCGGCGGCATACCCTGCGTCGGTGTCCGACCGCTATGGCTCCGATGTCCTCTCCGGCGACTGGAAGGTCCCCCCGAGGGGACGCTCGCGCGAGGTGGAGGCCGAGACCGGGCTGGTGGTCGAGGACGCGCAGACCGGCTGGTGCGGCGCCGTCGTGCGCGTCGAGAAGGCCGGCGGCATGCGGGTGGTGCACCTCGAGGACCGGCGTGGCCGCACCAAGGGGTTCCCCATGGGACCCGGCTTCCTGCTCGACGGCGCTCCCGTCATCCTCACCCCGCCCACGGCCGCGGCCCGGGCACAGCTCGCGGAGGCCAGGGCCGCGACCTCGCGGACGGCGTCGGGCTCCCGTGCCGTCGAGGGCGCCAAGGCCCGGGTGGCCAGCGGCTCGCGCATCTTCGTCGAGGGACGCCACGACGCCGAGCTCGTCGAGAAGGTCTGGGGCGACGACCTGCGCATCGAGGGTGTCGTCGTCGAGATGCTCGACGGCGTCGACGACCTCGCCGCAGCGATCCGCGACTTCCAGCCCGGACCCGGCCGGCGGATGGGCGTCCTCGTCGACCACCTGCTGCCCGGCACCAAGGAGGACAAGGTGGTCCAGGCCTGCCGCAAGGGCCCGTATGCCGCGCACGTCAGGATCCTCGGCCACCCCTACGTCGACGTGTGGCAGTCGGTCCGCCCCGAACGCCTGGGCCTCCAGCAGTGGCCGGTCATCCCGCGCGGCCAGTCGTGGAAGCACGGCATCTGCCACCACCTGGGCTGGCAGGCCGACACCCAGGCCGACATCGCCCGCGCCTGGAAGCAGATCCTCGGCACCGTGCGCTCCTACGCCGACCTCGAGCCGACCCTGCTCGCCAGCGTCGAGGAGCTCATCGACTTCGTCACCGAGCCGGGCCACTGACGTCGGGGTCGACCCTGACCGGCCCCTGACCTGTCCCTGCAACGACCCCGAAAGTGCTGTGCGCGACGGCCGGCATGCGTTTGACTGGTCGCCATCACCACCACGGAGGACACCATGACCGAGCAACCGCAGTTCCAGCAGCCCACCCCGCCCGGGTACGGCGCGCCCGCAGCCCCGCTGACGCCCGAGCAGGAGCGCAGCTGGGCCACCCTGTCCCACGTCATCCCGCTCGTCGCCATGGTGCTCAGCGCCGGCACCCTGGGGTTCGTCGGCTCGCTGGTCATCTACCTCATGTACAAGGACCGCGGCCCGTTCGTGCGCCAGCACGCGGCGAACTCCCTCAACATCCAGATCATCACCGGGATCGTGCTGCTCATCTCGTTCCCGCTGATGCTGGTCCTCGTCGGGTTCCTGACCTACGGCCTGGCGCTGCTGTTCGCGTTCATCGTCCACATCCTCGCGGCGGTCAAGGCCAACAACGGCGAGTGGTACACCCCGCCGCTGACGCCGCAGTTCGTGAAGTGACCTCGCGCTAGCGGAGTCCGAGCAGCCGGCGCACCACGGTGTCGGCCAACAGGCGGCCCTGCCTCGTCAGCACCACCCGCTGGCGGCGCAGGGCCGCTGTCGCGTCCACGAGCCCGTCGGCGATGAGCCCGGCCACCGCGGTCCTGCCCTCGGGCGCCAGGTCGTCGACCGGGAGCCCCTCGACGAGGCGCACGCCGAGGAGCACACGCTCGTCGTACCGCTGCTCGTCGGTGAGGGTCTCGCGCCCGTGCGCCGGGCTCGCCCCGGATGCCACGCGGGCGGCGTACGCGTTGGGGTGCTTGACGTTCCACCAGCGCACGCCACCGACGTGGCTGTGGGCGCCCGGCCCGATGCCCCACCAGTTGCCGTCGGCCCAGTAGCCCTCGTTGTGACGGCACCTCGCGTCCTCGCGGGTGGCCCAGTTGCTGACCTCGTACCAGCCGTAGCCCGCCGCCGCGAGGTGCTCGTCGGCGACCTCGTACTTGGCCGCCTCGTCGTCGTCCTCGGGTGCCGGCACCTGGCCGCGACGCACCTGCGCCGCGAGCTTGGTGCCCTCCTCGACGACGAGCGCGTACGCCGAGACGTGGTCGGGCTCGAGGTCGGTGGCGGTGCGCAGGCTGGTCCGCCAGTCCTCGAGGCTCTCCCCTGGCGTCCCGTAGATGAGGTCGAGGCTGACCTGCAGCCCCGCCGCGCGGGCCGCGTCGACGGCGCGCGCGACGTTGGCGGGGTCGTGGGTGCGCTCCAGGGTACGCAGCACGTGCGGCACGGCCGACTGCATGCCGAGGGACACACGGGTGAACCCGGCCTCCGCGAGCAGCTCCAGGCCCTCCCGCGTGACCGAGTCCGGGTTGGCCTCAGTGGTCACCTCGGCGCCCTCGGCCAGCCCGAACCTCTCGCGTACGCCGCGGAGCATCGTGGCGAGGTCTGCTGCGGCCAGCATCGTGGGGGTGCCGCCCCCGACGAACACGGTCTGCACCTGCGGCGCGCGGTCGCCGAGCACCGAGACCGCAAGGTCGAGCTCCCGCACCGCTGCACCGGCGAACGTGGCGACGCTGGCCCCGTCGTTGCCGAGCTCGGTCAGGGTGTAGGTGTTGAAGTCGCAGTAGCCGCACCGGACCGAGCAGAACGGCACGTGCAGGTAGACCCCGAACGGGCGGGCCGCCAGGGTCGCGAGCGCCGCTTCCGGCAGGAGGCCGTCGGGCGGCGCGGGGTCGCCGTCGGGAAGGGCACTGGGCATGCCTCATCCTCTCAGCAGGCCCAGCGGCCGCCGATGACGCACCACGCGTAGGGTCGCAGCGTGACCCCACCCCGCTGGATCGACCTCGAAGGCGTCGTCAACATGAGAGACGTGGGCGGCTTGCCCACGACCGAGGGCGGCACCATCGCCACGGGTCGGCTGCTGCGCTCGGACAACCTCCAGGACCTCACCGAGGAGGACATGCGGCACCTCGTCGAGGTCGTGGGCGTCAGCGACGTGGTCGACCTGCGCAGCCACGTCGAGGTGCACATCGAGGGACCGGCGCCGTTGCAGGTCAAGGGTCTGGCGACCCACCACCGGCACTCCCTGCTCCGCGAGGACGAGAGCGACTTCTCCGCCGAGGACGCCCTCGTCGTGCCCTGGTCGAAGAAGTCACGGCGCGCGGCCGAACCCCGGCCGCGGCGCGACGACGACCACTGGGCCAGCCACTACCTCGGCTACCTCGCCGACCGCCCGGACTCCGTGCTCGGCGCCCTCGAGGTCGTCGCGGGGGCGCAGGGTGCGACGGTGGTGCACTGCGCCGCCGGCAAGGACCGCACCGGGACGGTCGTCGGGCTGGCCCTGTCGGTGGCCGGTGTCTCCGACGAGGACGTCGTCGCCGACTACGTCGCGACCAACGAGCGCATCGAACGCGTCGTCGCCCGCCTCATGGCCCGGCCCGCGTACGGCGAGGCGTTGGAGGGGCAGCCGATGGACCACCACCGGCCCCGCCCGGAGACCATGGCCCGCATCCTCACCGTGCTCGCCGAACGCCACGGCGGCGTCGCAGGCTGGCTGCGCGACCAGGGCTGGAGCGGCGAGCAGGTGGCCCGGCTGCGGCAGCGGCTGCGCGCATGACGCGCAGGACCGCGGACGTCCGCCCGCGCGGTCGGCGGCGTGCCATGCGGGTGCTGCTCGTCGACGACCGTGACCGCCTGCTGCTCTTCCGTGACAGCGACCCCGGTATGGCGCCGGTCCCCCACTGGTGGATCACACCGGGTGGCGGGGTCGAGCCCGGCGAGCAGGATGTCGAGGCAGCCGTCCGAGAGGTGTTCGAGGAGACCGGGACCAGGGTGGCCCCCGCCGACCTCGTCGGTCCCCTCGCGACGCGGGTCGTGGTGCACGGCTACAGCGACGTCGTGACCACCCAGGACGAGGCGTTTTGGTTCGTCCGCGTGCCGGCGTTCGAGGTGAGCACGGTCGGGCACACCGAGCTCGAGCTGCTCACCATGACGGCGCACCGGTGGTGGACCCGTGAGGAGCTGGCGACGACGACCGAGGAGATCTGGCCGCGCGCCCTACTCATGCTCTGGTCCCTCGCCGAGGACGCCACCGAGGACGTCTCCGCCGGCGGCACGACCACACCGCTCGACTTCGGCACCGTGGAGGAGTCCACCGTCCCGGTGTAACAGCTGCCGGCGCATAACCGGTCCGGGGAGGGCAGATCGCGGCTATCGTCCGGGAATGGACATGCTGCGGCGGGAACAGATCGCCCGGGCCGGTTTGGCCGACTGGCGCAAGCTGGCGCAGGGGCTGCACGCGCGGTTCCTCGTCGACGACTTCGGGACGGGTGCCCGGTTCGTCACCGCGGTGGGTGAGGAGGGAGACGCCCTGGGCCACCACCCGAGCGTGGGTCTGGGCCAGGGGTACGTCGACCTCAAGCTGGTCACCGACGACGCGATCTACCGCGAGGACGACGGCACAGAGCACGTCGTCCAGTGGCCGACCCAGCAGGACGTCGACCTCGCCCGCGAGATCTCCCGGGTCGCCGCCGAGCACGGGCTGACCGCCGACCCGACGTCCGTCAGCGTGCTCGAGCTCGGCCTCGACACCAGCCGTTCGGCGGCCATCGCCCCGGTCTGGGCCGCCCTGCTGACCGGTGACCCCGCCGCGCAGGGCCGTGGGACGCCCGGCGACGAGGTCCGCGACGCGACCGGGCGGGTCCCGAACCTGTGGTTCCGCGACCCGGACGAGGGCGATGGCCCTCCCCAACGCTTCCACGTCGAGGTCTACGTGCCGGCCGAGGTGGCCGAGCAGCGCCTCGCAGCCGTCGTGGCTGCCGGCGGCACCGTCGTGGACGACAGCGAGGCACCCTCGCTCGTCGTGGTGGCCGACCAGGACGGGAACCGCGGGGTGCTCTGCGTCGCCGAGTCACCGTCCTCGAGCTGAGACCCCCGGCTGTCGCGTCACCCCGGGGTGGCCGTCGGCCGAAACCGCATGGCGACGGCACCCGACCGGAGCTCCTGCCGCTCCACCAGCTCGAGCTGGATGCGCTCGCGCAGACCCGCGAGCAGCGTCGGCCCGTGACCGGCGAGGACCGGCTGGACGACGAACAGGTACTCGTCGATCAGCCCCAGGTCCGCCAGCGCCAGGGGGAGCGTGACGCCACCCACGGACAGGCCGTGGCCCGGCTGCTGCTTGAGCCGCTCGACCGACTCCTTCAGGTCACCGCGAAGCAGCTCCGCGTTCCAGTCGACGTCGCCCAGCGTGCTCGAGACGACGTACTTCGTCTTCTGGTCGATGGCCTCGGCGAACGGGATGTCCGCGTCCCCCATCCAGTCGGGCCACGAACCGTCGACCGGCCGCCGCCACGCCGACTCCATCATCGAGTAGGTCACCCGGCCGTAGAGCAACGCGTCTGCGCGCTCGATCTCGGACGTCCAGAACGCCATCGACTCCTCGTCGGGAGGCAGTCCCGCCTCGTGGTGGCAGCAGCCGTCGAGCGTGACGTTGATCCCGTACCGAAGTGGTCTCATCGCAGCGCTCCCTCAGTGGGCAGGACGGGTTCTCGGACTCTACCCAGACCTGCGCCCGTCGAGAACAGGCCTGGCGCGCGTCATCGAGTCGGCTTGTCGGTGACCCACAGCCGGATGGTCCCCTCGACCACGGCGGTGCCGTCGGCCCGGGTCGCGACCACGTGGACCGGGACCTCGACGTCGCCGCCCCGGGCCCAGTCGGCAGGGTCGGTGGTGGCGACGCAGGTGATGTCGGTCGTCGCCTTCGCGGCGTAGTCGACCTCCATGCCCTTGGGTATCCAGCGTCGGTGCGCCGGGATGGTGGCCTCGGCGAGGGCGCCCATGGCCGCCTCGAGCCCGTTGCAGATCGCGATGACGTGCACGGTGCCCAGGTGGTTCTGGACCCGTCGACGCTTGCGGATCGTCAGCTCGGCGCGGTTCGGCCCGAGCTCGACGAAGCGCGGCCTGGCGGTGCGGAAGTACGGTGCCGCCTGCTCGAAGACGAGCGAGAAGACCACCCGACCGCGGGGCAGCCGGGACAACCGCTGGTACAGCGCGAAGGTGTCGACCATGGCCCGAGGTTACCGATGGGTAACCCCACCCTGCACCGCGGCCTGCGTCACACCGACCGGCCGGCTACTTCTTGGCCTTGTCCCCCGCGTCGCTGGACAGCGCGGCGATGAACGCCTCCGGCGGGACCTCGACCGTGCCGATGTTCTTCATCCGCTTCTTGCCGGCCTTCTGCTTCTCGAGCAGCTTGCGCTTGCGGCTGATGTCACCGCCGTAGCACTTGGCGAGCACGTCCTTGCGGATGGCGCGAATGTTCTCGCGGGCGATGATGCGCGCGCCGATGGCGGCCTGGATCGGCACCTCGAACTGCTGCCGCGGGATGAGGTCCTTGAGCTTGCTGGCCATCATCACGCCGTACGCGTAGGCCTTGTCCTTGTGGACGATCGAGCTGAACGCGTCGACCGTCTCGCCCTGGAGCAGGATGTCGACCTTGACGAGGTCGGCGACCTGGTCACCGTCGGGCTCGTAGTCGAGCGAGGCGTAGCCGCGCGTGCGGGACTTCAGCTGGTCGAAGAAGTCGAACACGATCTCGGCGAGCGGCAGCGTGTAGCGCATCTCGACCCGGTCCTCGGACAGGTAGTCCATGCCGCGCAGGCTGCCCCGCTTCTGCTGGCAGAGCTCCATGATGGCGCCGATGAACTCGCTCGGCGCCAGGATCGTGGCCCGCACGACCGGCTCGGTCACCGAGGAGACCTTGCCGTAGGGGAACTCGCTGGGGTTGGTGACCTCGAGGACCTTCCCGTCGTCCATCGTCACCTGGTAGACGACGTTCGGCAGGGTCGAGATGAGGTCGAGGTCGAACTCCCGCTCGAGCCGCTCGCGCACGATCTCGAGGTGGAGCATCCCGAGGAAGCCGATGCGGAAGCCGAAGCCCAGGGCGGCCGAGGTCTCCGGCTCGTAGACCAGCGCCGCGTCGTTGAGCTTGAGCTTGTCGAGCGCGTCTCGCAGGTCGGGGTAGTCCGAGCCGTCGATCGGGTAGAGCCCGGAGAAGACCATGGGCTTGGGGTCGCGGTAGCCGCCGAGGGCGTCCTTGGCCGGCTTGGCGGCGTTGGTCACGGTGTCACCGACGCGCGACTGCCGGACGTCCTTCACCCCGGTGATGAGGTAGCCGACCTCGCCGACGCCGAGACCCTTGGCCGGAGTCGGCTCGGGCGAGCTGACGCCGATCTCGAGGAGCTCGTGGGTCGCGCGCGTCGACATCATCGCGATCTTCTCGCGCGGGTTGAGGTTGCCGTCGATCACGCGGACGTAGGTGACCACACCGCGGTAGGTGTCGTAGACGGAGTCGAAGATCATCGCCCGGGCCGGTGCGTCGGGGTCGCCGACCGGGGCCGGCAGCTGGCGCACGATCTGGTCGAGCAGGGGCTCGACGCCCTCGCCGGTCTTGCCGGAGACGCGCAGGCAGTCCTCGGGCTCGCAGCCGATGAGGCCGGCGAGCTCCTCGGCGAACTTCTCGGGCTGCGCGGCGGGCAGGTCGATCTTGTTGAGCACCGGGATGATCGCCAGGTCGTTCTCCATGGCGAGGTAGAGGTTGGCCAGCGTCTGGGCCTCGATCCCCTGCGCCGCGTCGACGAGCAGGACCGCTCCCTCGCACGCGGCCAGCGAGCGCGACACCTCGTAGGTGAAGTCGACGTGGCCGGGGGTGTCGATCATGTTGAGCGCGTAGGTCTTGCCCTCGAGCTCCCACGGCATGCGCACGGCCTGGCTCTTGATGGTGATGCCGCGCTCGCGCTCGATGTCCATGCGGTCGAGGTACTGCGCGCGCATCGCCCGGGCGTCGACGATGCCGGTGATCTGGAGCATGCGGTCCGCGAGCGTCGACTTGCCGTGGTCGATGTGCGCGATGATGCAGAAGTTCCGGATCAGCTCCGGCGGCGTTGCGTGCGGCTGCAGCGCGGTACGGGCCAGGGGGGACACGGGTACTCGAGACCTCACGGGTGCGACGGACGGGAACGGTTCATCCTCCCATGGCCACGAGGGTGCCCGTGACCGGCCGCGCTGGCCTCATCGCCCCCTCAGGCGGACACGGGCCGCGCGGCCGCGGCGTCGCGGCGCGCCGTGCGCATCCCCACCAGTCCGGACGCGAGCGCGATACCGACACCGAGCACGGCGAGGATCGCGCCGATCCGCGACGGCCACTCGTAGCCGAGCCCTGCCGACAGGACGATCGACCCGAGCCAGGCGCCGAGGGCGTTGGCGATGTTGAGCGTCGAGTGGTTGAGCGCCGCGGCCAGCGACTGGCCCTCGTGGGCGACGTCCATGAGGCGCGTCTGCAGCATGGGCACGAGGATGCTCGGCAGCAGGCCGAGCATGAAGACCGCGACGACCGCCAGCCACTTGGCGGCCTGCACGGCCGGGCCGAAGAGCACCAGCATCACCGCGATGGTGCCCATGACGGCGCAGATGCCGCGCAGCAGGCCGATCCGGGAGACCGGCCCGGACAGCATCGCGCCGGCGGTCATGCCCACGCCGTAGACGGCCAGGATCAGGGGGATCGCGCCGCTGCCGAACCCGCCGAGCTCGGTCATCGTCGGCGAGATGTAGGAGAACGTCGCGAACATGCCGCCGAAGCCGACGGTGCCGATGGCCAGCGCGAACCACACCTGGGGCCGGCGCAGGGCCGACAGCTCCGAGCGCAGGGTCGCTCCCCCGTCCGGCGGGCAGAACGGCACCCAGCGCCACACCGCGAGCACGGTGACGAGGGCGATCACGGAGACCGCCGCGTACGGCCACTGCCACCCGTACTCCTGCCCGAGGCGGGTCGTCACCGGGACGCCGACGATGTTGGCGACGGTGAGGCCGGTGATCATCATCGACACGGCCCAGGTCCGCCGGTGGGCGGGCACGAGGGAGGCTGCGACGAGGGAGCCCACGCCGAAGTACGCGCCGTGGGGCAGTCCCGACAGGAAGCGCGCCCCCATGAGCAGGCCGTAGCTGTTGGCGAGCGCGGACAAGCCGTTGGCGACGGCGAAGCCGCCCATGAGCCACAGCAGCAGCTGCTTGCGCGGCATCTTCGAGCCCAGCGTGGCCAGGACCGGTGCCCCGACGACGACGCCGGCGGCGTAGGCGGAGACGACGTGCCCGGCGGTCGGGATCGAGATGCCGACGCCGCGGGCGACCTCCGGCAGCAGGCCCATCGTCACGAACTCGGTGGTGCCGATGGCGAAGCCGCCGATCGCGAGGGCGAGCAGGGCCAGGCGCGTGTGCGCGGGACGGACTGGCGGGAGGTCGCCCGGCACCTGTGAGGCGCTCGAGGCCGGCGCGTCCTGCACGGTCCGCACTGCGGGGGTGGGGTCGTTCACAGCGGTGCAACGGCAGGAGCGCGGTGGAGCATTCCCGGACTGTCCCACGCCACGGGGGCGCACCGGTGCCGGGTGCCACCGGTCGAGACATACCATCGGTGCCGACGCCGACCACCGAGCGAGGGGACCCATGGCCGAGCAGACCTACCACCCAGCCGCGCCCGCGCCGGGCCCGTACCAGCCGTACGTGCCGACGCCGCCGCACGGGTACCGGCGCTCGGTGCGCTCGCACCTGCGCCACCCCCTGGAGAACCTCTGCCTGGTGCTCGTGATCCTCGGGTCGTTCGTCGTGTGGTCGGTGTGCGGCTACGAGGTGGCCTCGGCCGTGGTCGAGCGCCGCGAGCCCGACCCGTACGCCGTGATCCTGCTCGCCGCCCCGGTCCTCATCTACTTCCTGCGCGGCCAGCTCTACGCCCAGCAGCGGCTCAACGGGGTCAAGATCAGCCCGACGCAGTACCCCGAGGCGTACCAGATGCTGCTCGACTCGTGCGCCCACCACGGCCTGCCGAAGGTGCCCGACGCCTACGTCGTGCTCGGCAACGGCATGATCAACGCAGCGGCGTCCGGCCACGGGTTCCGCCGGTTCATCTTCATCTACAGCGACCTGTTCGAGATCGGTGGGCAGGCCCGCAACCCCGACGCGCTGCGTTTCATCATCGGCCACGAGGTCGGCCACATCGCAGCCGGCCACACCAGCTACTGGCGCGTGCTCGCCATCAGCGGCGCCCAGTGGATCCCGTTCCTGGGCTCGACGCTGAGCCGCAGCCAGGAGTACACGGCCGACAACTTCGGCTACGCGCTCGTCCCGCACGGCAGCGCCGGTGCCATGGCGACGCTCGCTGCCGGCAAGTACCTCAACCGCAGCGTCGACGTGAACGCCCTCGCCGACCGTGCGACGACCGAGCGCGGCTTCTTCGTCTGGCTGGTCAACGCCCTCGCCAGCCACCCCGTCCTGCTCTGGCGCTCGCACGCCCTGCGTGACCGCCGTCGTCCGGGCCGGCTGCTGTGGCGTCCCAAGGACCGCATCTGACCGGCACAGCAGAGCAGTGCTGGCTCCCCCGCACCGCCCGGGACACCCGGTGTCCGCTCCCCACCTGTGCCCGCTCCCAACCTGTGTCCGCGACCCCCGGTAGCGTGACGGGCATGGCGCGACGCGGACTCGGTGAGCAGCTGGCGCACGTGCTCGGGCGCGCGGCCCGTCAGGCGGCTCGGGAGTGGCTGCGCAGCAGGACCCGACGCACCGGCGCCGCGCCCGCCCCGACCTCGCCAAGGCGACCGTCCCCGACGTCGCCGAGGCGACCGGCCACGACGTCGCGCCGGCAGCCGGCCGCGCCGAGCGCCTACCCTGGCGACTTCAGCGGTGTGCCGGACCTCGTCTACGCCGCCAACCCCGACGGACGCCCCGACCCCGGCGAGATCGTGTGGACCTGGGTGCCCTACGAGGAGGACCACCGCCAGGGCAAGGACCGGCCCGTCCTGCTCGTGGGGCACGACGGTGACTGGCTGCTGGGGCTCATGCTCACCAGCCAGGACCACGACCGTGACGCCGCCCAGGAGGCGCGGTACGGCCGGCGATGGCTCGACATCGGCAGCGGCGCGTGGGACCGCGCCGGGCGCCCGAGCGAGGTCCGCCTGGACCGGGTGCTGCGCGTCGACCCCGCTGCCGTGCGCCGCGAGGGCGCCACCCTCGACCGGGCCAGGTTCGACGAGGTGGCCGCCGCGGTGCGTGCCCTGGGCTGAGCCCTGGACCAAGCCCTCGACTGAACCCTGGACCGAGCTGGACGCGCCTGCCGTGACTTGGGCGAGTCTTGCCCCGACGCAGGGGAACCCGGCACGCTGGCTTGACCCTCGCCCACTGTGGCGGTTTGTACCTTGTGCGAGGCCGCGTCCGCGGCCCAGGACCCCAGGGGGAACCACCATGACGCGAACTCGTCCGCGCCGCGCCGCCGTACTGGCCACGGCCTTTGCCGCCACCCTGCTCGCCGCCTCGGCCACCGCCGCCTCGTCCGCCACGGCGAGCACCGCCACCGGCCCGGGCACCGGTTCGCCGAGCCAGCCGGCCGCTGCGCAGCCGAACGACTCCGCCCGTGCGGCGGGGATCCGCTCCGCCGGCGACGCCTGGATGGGCTGGTCGCAGGACGGCCACGGTCGTCCCACCCCGACACCGAAGCAGGCAGCCCAGGCATCGAGCCTCGCCGCTGCCACGCAGACCTCCGGCATCGACGTCTCCAAGTGGCAGGGCAACGTCGACTGGGCCACCTACTGGGGACAGGGCAAGCGGTTCGCCTACGTCAAGGCCACCGAGGGCACGACCTACCAGAACTCCTACTTCGCCCAGCAGTACAACGGTTCCTACAACGTCGGCATGATCCGCGGGTCCTACCACTTCGCGCTGCCGGACAGCTCCTCGGGCACGGCGCAGGCGGACTGGTTCGTCGGCCACGGCGGCGGCTGGTCCGGTGACGGCAAGACCCTGCCTGGCGTGCTCGACATCGAGTACAACCCCTACGGCGCCACCTGCTACGGCCTGAGCCAGGCCTCGATGCGCAGCTGGATCGCCGCGTTCACCTCGCGCTACAAGGCCCTCACCGGCCGGGACGCGGTCATCTACTCCACCACGAGCTGGTGGACGACATGCACCGGCAACACCAGCCAGTTCTCCGCGACCAACCCGCTCTGGATCGCGCGGTACAACACCTCCCCCGGCACCCTCCCCGCCGGCTGGGCCTACTACACGTTCTGGCAGTACACCGACTCCCCGCTGGACCAGGACTACTTCAACGGCGACCTCACGCGGCTCCGCGCGCTTGCCCTCGGCTGACCCACCGCCTCGCGGTAACCCGCCCCCTCAGGAGGGGGACGACGAAGGGGCCGGTCACCTCACGGTGACCGGCCCCTTCGCGATGTCAGGGTGACTCGCTCAGAGCGAGTTGGCCTTCTTCGCCATGGCCGACTTCTTGTTGGCGGCCTGGTTGGCGTGGATGACGCCCTTGCTCACGGCCTTGTCGAGCTTGGTGGAGGCAACCTTCAGCGCCTCCTGGGTGGCCGTGGCGTCGCCGGACGCCGCGGCGGCCTGGAACTTGCGGATCCAGGTCTTGAGCTCGCTCTTGACGGCCTTGTTGCGCTCGGTCGCCGTGCGGTTCGTCTTGATCCGCTTGAGCTGGGACTTGATGTTTGCCACAGGTGTGTCTCTCTTGGTTGGTCGGTAGTTGCCGTTAGAGGGCGGCAGAAGCATCTCGGGACCGGGCGTGGGGCACCCGTGGTTGAGACGCTCTGGGTGGTGCAGCATGCGCGCACGACCATGCGCGCACGCGATGGGCAAATCTACCAGCGAGTGGGCCGCTCCCCCAAAACGTGCCGGAGCGAGCCCTCCTGCTCAGCGACCGGTCCTCGCCCCGGTGATCGTGAGGATGGCGCGCTCCACGGCGTAGACCGGGTCACGACCGCCACCCTTGACCTCGAAGTCGGCGAGCGCGACGGCCTGGATCGACTCCGCCAACCCCTCGGGACCCCACCCGCTCAGGCCTCGCCGGGCCTTGTCGACCTGCCACGGCGCCATACCGAGGTCACGCGCCACGTCGGCGGACCGGCCGCGCCCCGCGGCACCGACCTTGACCAGCTGGCGCAGCTGCTGGGCGAGCACCGCCACGATCGGCACCGGGTCGACACCGGTCGCGATGGCGTGCCGCAGCAGCCGCAGGGCGTCACCGGCCTGGCCGGCAACGGCGGCGTCGGCGACCCGGAAGCCCGTCGCCTCGACCTTGCCCCCGTGGTACCTCGCCACGAGCTGCTCGTCGATGGTGCCGGTGGTGTCGGCGACCAGCTGCTGGCAGGCAGCGGCGAGCTCGCGGACGTCCTTGCCGACGGCCTCGATGAGGGCCCGGACGGCATCGGGGCTGGCCTTGCGCCCGGCTCGCCGGAACTCGTGGGTGGCGAACTCGGCCTTGTCACGGTCGGACTTGATGGCCGGCGCCTCCAGGACCCTGGCCTGCCCCTTCTTGATGGTGTCGAGCACCTTCTTGCCCCGCTGCCCCGACTTGTGGGTCACCACCAGGGTCACGTCGGGCTCGGGGGCGGCGAGGAGGGCGAGCAGGTCCTCCTGCAGCTCGTCCGGGGCCTCGTCGAGGTCGTGCACGACGATGGCCTTGGCCCCGCCGAACAGCGACGGGCTGGCGTGCACGCCGACGGCTCCCGGCTCGTAGGTGGCGGCGTAGAGGCGCACCACCTCCACGTCGGGGTCGGCCGCCCGCAGCTCCTCGAGCGTGCCGGCGAGCGCGCGGTCGGCGATCACCTGCTCCGGCCCGGTGATGAGCACGAGCGGCGGCACGGCGGTCGCGGTGGTGGTCACGGGGCCAGCCTGCCACGCCCCGGGGACAGACCCGGCGACGTACCCGGCGACCGACCCGGCACGCCGGTTGCCCCGCCGGAGCCCCCGGTGTGAGGGTGACCCCATGCCGTCACCCGACCACGACGAGGTCCTCGCCACCGTCGACACCTTCATCGCGGCCTTCGTCTCCGGACCGGGCGTGGTCGATGGGGCCGTGCGGCTGCGCGGGGTGCTGGACCCGGGCGCCGTGATCGTGAGGGCCGGGGACGCCGCACCCACGACCTACTCGGTCGACACCTTCGTCGAGCCACGCGTCGAGCTGCTGCAGTCAGGTGCGCTGGAGGACTTCCGGGAGTGGGTGACCGGTGCCCGCGTGGACCTGTCCGGCGACATCGCGCAGGTCTGGTGCACCTACGCCAAGGAGTGGGTCGCCGACGGTGAGCGCCAGCAGGGCAACGGCACGAAGTCGATCCAGCTGGTCCGCACCCGGGACCGGTGGCGCATCACCGCGGTCGTCTGGGAGGACGAACGCCCCGGCCTGCGGGTGCAGGAACCCCGCCCGTCGGACCCGCAGGGTCAGCCGCCGGGGCAGTAGGCCTCGCCGGGGGCCAGGTCGGGGTGGATGGCACCCCCGCGGTCGGACACCGACGCGACCGCGGTGGCTGCGCCGCGGCGTACCGCCACGACCTCGGCGAGGATCGCGAGCGCGATCTCCCCGGGTGCCTGGGCGCCGATGTCCAGCCCGATCGGCGCGTGGAGGTTCTCCAGCGCTTCCTCCCCCACCCCGTGGGTGAGCAGCCACTCACGGCGTCGGGCCTGCGTCGCGCGTGAGCCCATGGCGCCCACGTACGCCGTCCCGGCGGCCAGGGCGTCGCGGATCACCGGCCCGTCGACGTCGTCGTGGTGGCTCGTGACGACCACCGCGTCGTGGTCGGGCAGCACCGGCGCCTGGACCGCGGACACCGTCGTGGTCCACCCCAGCGGCTCGCACAGGGCCTGCAGCGCCTCGACCACGGGGCCGTCACCGACGAGGAGCAGGTGCGGGGAACCTTCCATGCGACGAGTATCGCCCCCCAGGGCGAGGCGTGGGTGCCTGCCTCGCCACCTCACTCCCGCGCCGGCCTCGTACCCGCTCTTCCTCCCAAGGGGCCCGGGTGGCGGCCGGGTACCGGCTCTGCGGGCACGAAGTGGCGCCAGGGCCGGCAGCCGCAGCAGCGCCCGGGAGCGCAGGTCCTGGTCAGTCGAGCTGCATGGCCCCTGAGCCGTCGACCTCGAGGCCCAGCCCGGCGAGGCGCGCCGCCACGACGTCCTCCGGCAGCTCGAGGCTCTCGGCGAGCTCGGCCAGCGAGAGACCGAGCTCGACGCCGTCGCGCAGCTCCTCGTCGGACTCCGGCGTCCAGGCGTGTCCCTGGGTCACCGCGGTCCTCGACGAGTCCCCCGGCGGCGGGTCGGCGGCGACGGGGCGCGGGTCAGGCGCAGCGGGTCGCGGGTGCTCGGCCGCGTCCTCGCCGGTCCGCCCCATCGACGTCGCGGCCACCGCACCGGTCGCCCCGCGCAGGGCCGGCTCGTGGACCGCCAGGGGCGGCGCAGCGGTCTCGTCGAGCCGCTTGAGGGCCGCCAGCACGCGGTCGCGGTCGGTGGTGGGCCAGAAGGGCGGCAGCGAGCGCTGCAGGAACCCGGCGTACCGCGCGGTGATCATGCGGGAGTCGAGGAAGGCGACGACGCCCCGGTCGTCGGCGCGGCGGATGAGGCGCCCGGCGCCCTGGGCGAGGCGCAGCGCCGCGTGGGTCGCGGAGACGGCCATGAACCCGTTGCCCCCCATCCGGGCGATCGCCTGCGAGCGCGCGGACGACAACGGGTCGTCCGGGCGCGGGAACGGGATCCGGTCGATGATGACCAGCTGACAGGCCGACCCCGGCACGTCGACGCCCTGCCAGAGGGTCAGCGTGCCGAACAGGCAGGTCCTGGGGTCGCGGGCGAACTGCCTCACCAACGTGGTGATCTGGTCCTCTCCCTGGCACAGGAAGCCGATCTCGCCGTCGAAGCGCTCGCGCATGGCCTCGGTCGCGTCACGGGCCGCCCGCATGGAGGAGAACAGCCCCAGCGCCCGACCACCCGACGCCCTGATCAGCGCCTCGATCTCGTCGAGGGCCGCCTCGCTGATGCCGTCACGGCCTGGGGCGGGGAGGTGCTGGGCCACGTAGGCGATGGCCTGCTGGGGGTAGTCGAACGGGCTGCCGACGTCGAGGCCACGCCACTCAGGCGCGCCCTCACCGCGCAGGCCCATGGTGCCCGCGACGGCGTCGAACGTGCCCCCGAGCTCGAGCGTCGCAGACGTCATGATGACCGTCCGGTCGCCGAACACCTTGTCGCGCAACAACATCGCCACACTCATCGGGGCGACGCGCAAAACCGAACCGCGCCGCGGGTCTCGGTTGACCCAGACGACGTCGAGGTCGCGCTGCTCGAGGATGCGCGAGGAGTTCTCGAAGACCTCGTCGATCGCGGCCTGGGCGACCTTGCGGGTGCCGTCGGGCTCGACCCCCTTCTCGGGCTTGAGCTCGGACTGCACCTGGCGGCTGGTGTCGCGCACCCGCGCCAGGGCCAGCGCCACGGAGTCGAGGATCCCGCCCAGCTTGCCCTCGGGGAGCTCGTCGAGCACCCCCTGGAGGAACACCGCGGCGTCCTCGACGGCCTCCGACGAGTCCGCGAGCCGCCCGGCCCGCTTCGCGGCGGCGCTGACCATCGAGGCGGTGACCTCGTCGGTGATCGTGGAGGTGACCCGGTCCACGAGCTCGTGTCCCTCGTCGACGACCAGGACGTCGTGCTCGGGCAGCATCTGGCGACCCTCGAACGCGTCGATGGCCATGAAGGAGTGGTTGGTGACGATGACGTCGCAGTCCTTGGCGGCCTCGCGGGACCGCTCGACGAAGCAGTCGGCCAGGGCCGGGCACTTGCTGCCCATGCACTCGTGGGCGCTCACCGAGACCTGGCGCCAGGCCCGCTCGCTGACGCCGGGCACGAGCTCGTCGCGGTCACCGGACTCGGTGGTGTCGGCCCACTCGCGCAGCCGGACGACCTCCTGACCGAGGCGCGAGGCGGCCTTGTCGACCTCGCCCACCCCGAAGAGGCCCTCGTCCTCGTCGGGGAAACCACCCTCGAGCTTGTGCGCGCACAGGTAGTTGCGCCGGCCCTTGACCAGCCCGTACGTCGGGCGCCGGCCGAGGATCGGGGTGACCGCCTCCGCGAGCCGGGGCATGTCGCGGTCCACGATCTGCGCCTGCAGGGCCAGGGTCGCCGTCGCGACGACGGCCGGCTTGCCGGTCTTCTGCGCGTGCATGACCGCGGGGATCAGGTAGGCCAGCGACTTGCCGGTGCCGGTGCCCGCCTGGACCAGCAGGTGCTCGTCCTTGTCGATCGCGTCCTCGACCGCGTGGGCCATCTCGACCTGGCCGGGGCGTTCGACACCCCCGACTCCCTGGACGGCGGCGTGCAGGAGGTCGTCGAGGGAAGCCACGCGGACAGGGTATGCCGTGGCCGGACGCACGCGTGCGCGCGTCCCCAGGCCTCACCTCTCCGGCACCCAGGCGGGCGCCGGGACCCCGTTCCCCGTCAGGTTGTCGCAGGCCACGAACTGGCTGCCCACGCGCTCCAGGGCGCAGAAGCAGGAGGCGGTCGACCGGCCGTGCGCCTCGCCGGGGTCCTGCCGGGCCGTGGCGGGAAGGGTGCCGAGTGCGACGAGGAGTGCCGTGGCCGTGGCCGAGGTAAGGATCCGCCTGCTGTGCTGGATGGTGTTCACGACGTGCTCCTGGTGATCAGGTACCGGTGGTGGTGACGTCTCCACGCTCCGGCCCGAGGGTGGTGGGCCACATCGGGCACACCCCCTGAGAAGCACCACCGACACCCCTCAAATGGAGGTGTCGGCGCTCCGGGCCCGGGAACACACTGAAGGCGTGACCCTCGCGGACACACCCTCGAGTGAGGGCTTCGTCGGTCGCGCCGACGAGCTCGACGAGCTCGCCTCTGCTCTGGCGTCGGCACGCGCTGGCCGCGGGCGGGCGGTGCTCGTCATCGGGGAGGCAGGGGTCGGCAAGACGAGGCTCGCCCAGCAGGCGTGCGCGCTGGCCGGGGACTTCCTCGTCCTCACCGGCGCCTGTCTGCCTCTGTCCTCGATGAGCGTGCCCCTCCTGCCCCTGCGGTCGGCGGTCGGGGTGCTCCCGGAGGAGCAGCGGCCGGCGATGCGGCGCGCCGCCGACGCGGAGTCGGCGGAGGACTTCGACCAGTGGCTCGAGGACCGCTGCGCCCGTGGACCGGTCGCCCTGGTGGTCGACGACCTGCAGTGGTCCGACCCGGCCACCCTCGACGTGCTGATGTGGGTGCTGGCCGGACTGACGACACGCAGCCTGGCCCTCGTGGTGACCGTGCGTCGCGAGGAGGTCTCGCCCGGACACCCCCTGCAGCGCTGGCTGGCCGATGTCCGGCGGCTGCCGGGCTTCGTCGAGCTGCCCCTCGGGCCACTCGACCTCGAAGAGACCCGGGCACAGCTCACGAGCGTGCTCGGGGACGTCCCCCACGACGCGCTCACGCGGGACGTCTACTCCCGCACCGGAGGCAACTCCTACCTCAACCGGCTGCTCGTCCAGGGCCTGTCCCCCACCGAGACAGCGCTGGGCCCGGGGCTCCCCGAGGACCTTGCCGCGGCCGTGCTGCGCGCCTGGCACCAGCTCGACTCCCCCGCCCGCGACCTGGCCCAGGTCCTGGCCGTCTACGGCAGGGTCGCGGGTGGGAGCGCGCTGGACCGCGTTGCGGGCCTTGCCCACGTGACCGACCTGCGCTCCGCCCTGCGGCACTGCCTGGCCGCCAACCTCCTCGAAGCGGACGGGAGAGGGGGCTACTGGTTCCACCACCCGCTCCAGGCGCAGGCCCTCGCGGGCAGTCTCGGTGGCTTGGACCGCGCGCACCTGCACGCGGCCTTTGCGGCCGCGCTCGAGGACGACCTGGCCACAGCGGCCGCACGGGACACGGGTGAGTCGGCGGAATGGACGCTCGAGGCCGTCAGCCTGGTCGCCGACCACCACGACCGGGCCGGTCATGCTCATCAGGCGTACGACGCGGGCCTGCGGGCCGCGGACCTGGCTCGGGAGATCGGGGCCACGAGCACACAAGTGAGGCTGCTGGCCCGGGCGTTGGAGCTCAGGAGGCAGCTCGGCCCGGGCGGGGCAGGACCCACCACCGCCCTGTGGGAACGGCTGCGCCTCGCGGCGGAGGCGGTCGGCGACTTCGAGGAGGAGCTGCGCGCTGTGGAGGCGCTGCTGGGCGGGCTCGACGAGCGGCGGGATCCGCTCAGGCTGGCTGAGCTCGTCATACGCCGCCAGCACCTGCGCTTCCTGACCGGCCGCGGGTTCCTCGACCCTGCCGAGATGCGTCGGGCCGTGCGGCTCACACGGTGCGACGCAGAGTCCTGGCAGCACGCCTTCGCCCTCGCCGAGCTCACGCACGCCACCCTGTGGCAGGACGACCCCGCGTCCCACGACCTCGGCGCAGCCGCCCTCGCGAGCGCGCGGGCCAGTGCCAACCCCCGCGCCCTAGCACACGCCCTGGCTGCCAACGCGATGCTGGCCGTGCACGAGGGCCGTTCCGCGGAGGGGGTGCGGCTGGGTCGTGAGGCCGTCGAGGCCGCTGCCACTGCCCGCGACGGGTTCGCGTTCGTCCATGCGGCGCTGTGGGAGGCGAACTCGGTCGACGGCCCGATCAGCCCGGCGTGGAGAACCATGGTCGGCCGGCGCTGGGCCGAGCTCGCAGAGCTGGGAGCGCCCCACCCGTTGCTCGCGTGGTTGGCGAGCAACGAGGCCTTCGGGCACCTGCACGCCGGGGACCTCGAGGCCTGCGCGCGCCGCCTGCGCGTGGCCCTGGGCTCGACACCGGGGACGCTGGCCGACGTCCAGACCCGGCTGACCGCCGCCTGGATGGCCGCCATCCAGGGCCGCATCCACGAGGCGGAGGGCCACCTGGCTCGTGCCGACGAGCTGTTTGCCGAGACCTCGAACTTCCTCGCCTTCGACTTCGACGCCGTCCGCGCCATGGTGCTGTTGTCGGGCGGCCACCCTCGCGAAGCGCTCGACGCAGCGATGAAGGGGACCACCACCCCCGGCACACCCCCCACGTTGTGCGAGTGGCTGCTGCCCCTCGCGGCCCGCGCCCTCGCCGACCTGGCACAGCAGGAGCGGGACACCGGTGGCGACCCCACACGCTGGCTCGCGGAGCTCGACGTCATCACGGCCCGGTTCCCGGACACCATCCGCGACGTGGGAGGGGCGACCGACCTGTACGAACACCAGCTGACCGGCCTCGGGGCGATGTACCACGCCGAGGCTTCCAGGGCTCGGCGCGCCGGCGACGCACACCTCCTCTGGGCCCGGGCGGCGACCGCGTTGCGCGAGATCCTCCCCTGGGAGGCGTCCTACTCGTCGTGGCGGCAGGCGGAGGCTCTGCTGGCCTCGGGGCACGCGGGTCGCGACGAGGCCGTGGGTGCCATGCGTCGCTCCTACGCCATGGCACGAAGGCTGGGCGCCCAGCCCCTGGTGGACGAGCTCGACGCCCTGGCCCGAGCCACGCACGTCCAGCTCGCCGAACCCGCCACCGGTGTCCCCGCACCCGCAACGGCCCGGAAGGCGGGTCTGACGACCCGCGAGACGGAGATCCTCGGTCACATCGTGGCCGGGCGCACCTACGGCGAGATCGCGAAGGCCCTCGTGGTCAGCGAGAAGACGGTCAGCTCGCACGTCAGCCACCTCCTCAGCAAGACCGGGTGCGCCAACCGGGTCGACCTCGCGCGCTGGGCCACGCGCACCTGAGCCGCCCGCGCAGAAGGTGGAACGGGTGGGACCGCGGACCGGGCGACGCCCTGCGAGGATGGGCAGTGATGAGCACCGACCAGGCAGCCGCCACCTCCCCGTCCCTGCCTGACCTGCTCGACCGTGTCGAGAAGGACCCCGACGCCGCCTACGACGCGTTCACCGCCTGGGCGCAGGACCAGGGCACCCCGCTCTACCCGCACCAGGACGAGGCGCTGCTGTCCCTGCTCGCCGGGGAGAACGTCGTCCTGTCCACCCCCACCGGCTCGGGGAAGTCGCTCGTGGCCACCGGCGCCCACTTCGCGGCCCTCGCCGACGACCGGGTCAGCTTCTACACCGCGCCGATCAAGGCACTCGTGAGCGAGAAGTTCTTCGCCCTCTGCGAGGTGTTCGGCGCGAGCGAGGTCGGCATGCTCACCGGCGACGCGTCCGTGAACCCCGACGCCCCCATCATCTGCTGCACCGCCGAGGTGCTCGCCAACATCGCGCTGCGGGAGGGCAGGGACGCCGACGTGGGGCTCGTCGTCATGGACGAGTTCCACTTCTATGCCGAGCCCGACCGCGGCTGGGCCTGGCAGGTGCCGCTGCTGGAGCTCCCGCAGGCGCAGTTCCTGCTGATGTCGGCGACGCTCGGCGACATGAGCGAGCTCGCCGAGGACCTCACGCGGCGCAACGGGCGGTCGACCGCGCTGGTCACCGGTACCGAGCGCCCGGTGCCCCTCAGCTTCTCCTGGGCGATGACGCCGCTGCCGGAGACCATCGAGGAGCTGCTGTCTACCCACCAGGCGCCGGTCTACATCGTCCACTTCACCCAGGCCGCCGCCCTCGAGCAGGCCCAGGCCCTCGTCGGCCTCAAGTCCGTGATCAAGGCCGACAAGGAGGCGATCGCCGAGCGGATCGGCGGCTTCCGGTTCACCGCGGGATTCGGCCGGACCCTGTCACGCCTGGTCCGGGCCGGGATCGGCGTCCACCACGCCGGGATGCTGCCGCGCTACCGCCGCCTCGTCGAGCAGCTGGCGCAGGACGGCCTGCTCAAGGTGATCTGCGGCACCGACACCCTGGGCGTCGGCATCAACGTGCCCATCCGCACGGTCCTCTTCACGGGGCTGGTCAAGTTCGACGGGTCGCGGCAGCGGGTGCTCAAGGCGCGTGAGTTCCACCAGATCGCGGGCCGGGCCGGCCGGGCGGGGTTCGACACCAGCGGCTCGGTCGTCGTGCAGGCGCCCGAGCACGTCATCGAGAACGAGAAGGCGCTCGCCAAGGCCGGCGACGACCCCAAGAAGCGGCGCAAGGTCCAGCGGCGCAAGCCCGCCGACGGCGAGGTCTCCTGGACCGAGCAGACCTACGACAAGCTGGTCCACGCCGAGCCGGAGCCGCTCGTCTCACGCATGCGGGTCGACCACTCCATGATCCTCAACGTCGTCCAGCGCCCCGGCGACCCCGTCGCCGCGCTCAGCAGGCTCCTGCGCGACAACCACGAGTCCCCCCGCAACCGGGCCCGCCTCGCGCGCCGGGCGGTCGTGCTGGGGCGCAGCCTGCTCGAGACCGGCGTGCTGCACCGTGTCGACCCGCCCGGCCCGGACGGGCGCACCATCGCCGTGCGGGAAGAGCTCGCGGGCGACTTCGCGCTCAACCAGCCCCTCGCCCCGCTGGCGCTGGCCGCCCTGGACGTCCTCGACCCGGAGTCGCCGACCCACGCGCTCGACGTCGTCTCGGTCATCGAGGCGATCCTCGACGACCCCCGGCAGATCCTGCTGCAGCAGCAGTACAAGGCGCGCGGCGAGGCCGTGGCCGAGATGAAGGCGGACGGCGTCGAGTACGAGGAGCGCATGCAGCTGCTCGAGGACGTCTCCTGGCCGAAGCCGCTCGCCGAGCTGCTCGACGCGACGTTCGAGATCTTCCGGCAGAGCCACCCGTGGGTCTCGGAGTCCGCCCTGTCGCCGAAGTCGGTCGTGCGCGACATGTACGAGCGCGCGATGACGTTCACGGAGTTCGTCGCCTACTACCAGCTCGCCCGCACCGAGGGCCTGGTCCTGCGCTACCTCACCGACGCCTACCGGACCCTGCGCCAGACCGTCCCGGAGGCGCACCACAGCGAGGCCTTCGAGGACCTGCACGAGTGGCTCGGCGAGACCGTCCGCCAGACCGACTCCTCACTGCTCGACGAGTGGGAGGCCCTGACCGACCCCGATGCCAACGCCCGGCTCGACGAGCTCGAGCGCCTGGCAGCGCACGGCGGCACGCGTGCCGGACGTCCGATCACGTTCAACGAGAAGGCTTTCCGCGTCATGGTGAGGAACGCGATGTTCCGCCGTGTCGAGCTCGCCTCACGCGACCGGTTCGAGGAGCTGGCCGCCCTCGAGGAGGCTGCAGCCGCGCTGCCGGAGCCTGCTCGGCACCCGCTCATGGACGAGGCGGCGTGGGACGAGGCGCTGGGGGCCTACTACGCCGAGCACGACACCATCGGCACCGACGGCGCCGCCCGCGGGCCGCACCTGCTCCACCTGTCGCCCGCCACCGGACCCGCACCGGGCGAGAACGAGCCCGAGGGCGAGCACCGGCTGTGGCTGGCGCGGCAGACGCTCGAGGACCCGGAGGGTGACCACGACTGGGTCATCGAGGCGACCGTCGACCTCGACGCCTCGGACGAGGCCGGCGAGCCGGTCGTGCTCACCACCGCCCTGCGCCGCCTCTGACCGAAACCCGGTGGACACGGCCACGGCCGCGTTGCCAAGGTCGTCGGCATGGAGCCTGACGAGTCCTGGGACGAGACGACCGCCGCCCTCTACGACACCCCCGACGAGGGCATGTTCGCCGACGACGTCCTGCGCCCGACGGTCGACCACCTCGCGGAGCTGGCCGGCAGCGGACCCGCCCTCGAGCTCGCGATCGGCACCGGACGCGTCGCCATACCCCTCAAGGAGCGCGGGGTCCCCGTCACCGGTATCGAGCTGTCGGCACCCATGGTGGCGCGGCTGCGCGAGAAGGTGGGCGCGGACGCCATACCCGTCCAGCTCGGCGACATGGCCACGACGCGGGCGCCCGGGGAGTTCTCGTTGGTCTACCTCGTGTTCAACACCATCGCCAACCTGCTCAGCCAGGACGAGCAGATCGAGTGCTTCCGCAACGCAGCCCGCCACCTCGGGCCCCGTGGGAGGTTCGTCATCGAGCTCTGGGTGCCCCAGCTGCGCCAGCTCCCGCCCGGCTCCCCTGCGACCGTCTTCGCGAGCGAGCCCGGGTACGTCGGGCTCGACGACTACGACGTCCTGCACCAGCGCGTGGTCTCGCACCACTTCCGGTACGGCCGGGGGCGCGAGGCCACGCACGGCATCAGCCAGCACCGCTACATCTGGCCGGCCGAGCTCGACCTCATGGGCCGGCTCGCGGGGTTCGAGCTCGAGGCGCGGTACGCCGACTGGGACCGTTCGGAGTTCACCGCGGACTCCCGCTCCCACGTGTCCGTCTACCGGCTCGCGAGCACCTGAGTCAGGTACTGCGCGTGAGGAGCTCGCGCAGGCTGGTGGCCGGCCGCCCGGTCAGCCGCTCGACGGCGTCGCTCACCTGCTCGACCTCGCCCCTCGCGATCGCCGTGTAGGTCGAGACCCATGCCTCGACCTGCCAGTCGGGGGCGCCGTAGGACGCCCGTGAGGCATAGGCCTCCGGCAGGGTCTCCTCGACGTACCGGGTCGGCGTGCCGGTGACCTCGGTGATGACGGCCGCGGCCTCGGCAAGGCTCAGCGCCTCGGGGCCGGTGAGGTCGTACGTCGCGCCGGCGTGGGCCCCAGGGTCGGCCAGCACCACCGCGGCCACGGCGGCGACGTCGTCACGGGCGACGGCGGCGACCCTCCCGTCACCGGCGGGGCCACGGATGGCGCCGTCGGTGGCCATCAGCGGCAGGAAGTCGGCGTAGAAGCTGTCGCGCAGGAAGGTGTGCTCCATCCCCGAGGCCCGCAGGGCCTCCTCAGTCGCCCAGTGGTCGCGGCCCAGCGTGAACGTGCAGTCGGCGGCCGCCCCCTGGAACGACGTGTAGACCACGTGCCGCACCCCTGCAGCGGCAGCGGCGTCGACGAACGCCCGGTGCTGCCCGAGCCGGTCGACGTCCTCGGCGGCCGAGACCATGAGCAGCGTGTCGATCCCGTCCAGCGCGGCCCGCACCTGTGGGGTGTCGGCGTAGTCCACCGCGCGCACCTCGGCGCCGGGTACCGCCGGGGCGGCGTCCGGGCGCCGCGCCAGCAGCACCAGGCGGTCACCGAGGTCGGCGAGCCGGCGGGCCACTGCGCCGCCCACCGCGCCGGTCACGCCCGTCACCCCGATCCGGCCGGTCTGCGTGGCGGTCGCGCCGTCCGTCGTCCCGTCCGAGTCACCCATGGTGCGAGCGTAGACCGGGGGCTCAGGGAGAGTCCGGCGAAGCGCCCACCTCGGCGGACAGGTCGAAGGTCATGAACACGCTGAAGTCGTCGGCGGCATACGGGCCGAACGGTCCGCACTCGACGAAGCCGCGACGGGCATAGAGGCGCCGGGCCGGCGCGAACTCGTCCGGCGACCCCGTCTCGAGGCTGAGGCGCGCGTAGCCGCGGGACCGCGCTGTGGCGACGAGGTGCTCGAGGACGAGCGAGCCCACCCCGCGTCCGCGGTGCTCGGGCGCTGTGCGCATCGACTTCAGCTCACCGTGCCGCGGGTCGAGCTCGCGCAGCGCCCCACAGCCCAGCACCTCCTCGCCCTCCCACGCGCTCCAGAAGGTCAGGTCCGGGGCGCGCAGCCGGTCGAGGTCGAGGGTGTGCACGCTCTCGGGCGGTGAGTAGCGGCGCATGTCCTCGACGTGGGCGGCGAGCAGCGCCACCACCTGCGGGGTGTCCAGGCCCCCGGGGCGCACCTCCACGTGCGGAGTCCCGGTCAGGCGGCGAAGTCGGCCAGCTCGGAAGCCAGCTCGGGGTGGACGCGCGCCTTGACGTGGGTGCCGCGTTCGGTGTGCTCGCTCGAGAGGACCTCGGCCTCCTCGTGCAGGCGGCTCACCAGGTCACCGCGGTCGTAGGGCAGCAGCACCTCGACGTCGATGTCGGGCCGGGGCAGCTCGTCGGCGATGAGCGCACGCAGCTCCGCCAGGCCGGAACCCGTGCGGGCCGACACGACGATGCAGTGCTTCTCGTGGCGGCGCAGCCGGTCAAGCACCTCGGGGTCGGCCGCGTCGGCCTTGTTGACGACGATGACCTCCTTGACGTCCGCGGCGTCGACGTCGGCGAGCACGGCCCGGACGGCGCTGATCTGGCCCTCGGGGTCGGGGTGCGAGCCGTCGACCACGTGCAGCAGCAGGTCGGCGTCGGCCACCTCCTCCAGCGTGGAGCGGAACGCCTCCACGAGCTGGGTCGGCAGCTGCCGGACGAACCCCACGGTGTCGGCCAGCGTGTAGAGGCGGCCGTCCTCGGTCTCGGCGCGCCGGACCGTCGGGTCGAGGGTGGCGAAGAGCTGGTTCTCCACCAGCACGCCGGCGCCAGTGAGGCGGTTGAGGAGGGAGGACTTGCCGGCGTTGGTGTAGCCGGCGATGGCGACACTGGGCACCTCGTGGGCCTTGCGGCTGAGGCGGCGCGTGTCGCGGCTGGTCTTCATCTCCTTGATCTCGCGGCGCAGCTTGGCCATCCGCGTGTTGATCCGGCGACGGTCGAGCTCGATCTTCGTCTCACCCGGACCACGCGAACCCATGCCCTGGCCGCCGGCAGCCTGACCACCGGCCTGGCGGGACATCGACTCACCCCAGCCGCGCAGGCGCGGGAGGAGGTACTGGAGCTGGGCCAGCTCGACCTGCGCCTTGCCCTCCTTGGACTTCGCGTGCTGGGCGAAGATGTCGAGGATGAGGGCAGTGCGGTCGATGACCTTGACCTTGACGACGTCCTCGAGGGCACGCCGCTGGCTGGGGGTGAGCTCGGTGTCACAGATGACGGTGTCGGCGCCCTCGGCGATGACGATGTCACGCAGCTCCTGCGCCTTGCCCGACCCGAGGTAGGTGCCGGTGTCCGGCCGGTCGCGACGCTGGACCAGCCCGGCGAGCACGGTCGACCCGGCGGTCTCGGCCAGGGCGGCGAGCTCGCGCATCGAGTTGTCGGCGTCCTCGGCCGTGCCCTCGGTCCAGACGGCGGCGAGCACGACGCGCTCGAGGCGCAGCTGGCGGTACTCGACCTCGGTGACGTCCTCCAGCTCGGTGGAGAGGCCTGCGACACGGCGCAGGGCAGCGCGTTCCTCGCGGTCGTACTGGTCGCCGTCGAAGCCGTGGCCCGCGTCCGGGCCGAGGTCGCCGCCGGTCCTCGGGGAGGTGTCCTCATCGGCGAGGGCTGCGGCACGGAAGTCGAAGATGTCAGAGCGTGGTGTCATATCTCCCTCAGGGTCTCATTGCTGTAACCACTGCCGCGACCTCTTTATGTCCTCGCGTGCCCCGGGCCCTAGCGTTGTCCTGATGAGCGCCGACGACCACTACTTCACCGCGGCCCCCGCCAGCGCGGCCCAGCAGCGCCCGATGGCGGTGGAGCTGGCCGGTCGCACCGTGACCGTGCAGACCGCCTCGGGGATCTTCAGCCCCGACGGCGTGGACAAGGGCACCGCCGTCCTGCTGCGCGAGGCGCCTGCTCCCCCTGCCACCGGCGCACTGCTCGACCTCGGCTGCGGCTGGGGCCCCATCGCCCTCACCCTCGCGCTGCGCTCCCCCGGCGCCGCGGTCTGGGGCGTGGACGTCAACGAGCGCTCGTTGGACCTGCTCCGCACCAACGCCGCGTCGCTGGGTCTGGAGTCGGTCCGCGCCTGCCGGCCCGAGGACGTCCCGGACGATCTCGAGCTCGCGGCGATCTGGTCCAACCCGCCGATCAGGGTGGGCAAGGCGGTCCTGCACTCCATGCTCCTCGCCTGGCTGCCGCGCCTGGTCGTGGGCGGGGCTGCCTACCTGGTCGTGCAGAAGAACCTCGGCGCCGACTCGCTGCAACGGTGGATCGCCGAACAGCTCCCCGCCGACGCGTACGCGGTGTCCCGGTACGCCTCCGACAAGGGGTTCCGGGTGCTGGAGGTCCGCCGCCTCGCCTGAGGGTCAGGCGAGCGTCGTGGTGCCGTCCGCGACCAGGGCGGCGGGTCCCGCCAGCTCCACCTCCTGGCCGGGGAGCATGCGCACGCGCAGCCGGCCACCCAGCACGTCCACGGTCCACGAGTCGCCGATGTCCCCGGCCCAGAACCGGGTCGCGATGGCCGCGGCGGCCGCGCCGGTGCCGCAGGAGCGGGTCTCCCCCACGCCGCGTTCACGGACGCGCATCCGCACGTGGCCGGGTCCCATCGGGCGCACGAACTCGATGTTGGTCCCGTGCTCCGGCCCGGGGTTGACCACCGGGGGGTGGTGGAGGTCGAGGTTGTCGAGGTCGACGCTCTCGGGGAGGGCGACGACCGTGTGCGGGTTGCCGAGGTCGACGCTGAGGGCCGAGAGCGGGTCGTGCCCCTCGACGTGCACCAGCGCGTCGAACCCCTCGGCGTCGGCGATGTGCGGCTGGGCGAGGCGCCAGGGGCCGAGGTTGACCGCGATGAGGTCGGGCCCGTCGAACCGCACGACCTTGGTGCCGGCGCGGGTGGCGATGGCGAACTCGTCGGCCGTCTCGAGCCCCTCGCGCCGCAGGTAGGCGGCGAACACGCGGGTGCCGTTGCCGCACATCTCGGCGACGCTGCCGTCGGCGTTGCGGTAGTCCATGAACCACCGGGCCGCTCCGGCCTGCTGGAGCACCAGGGCCTCGTCGGCCAGCGCGGTCGGCACGACCCGGATGACGCCGTCGCCACCGATCCCGGCGTGGCGGTCGGCCAGCCGGGCGGCCTGTGCGCTCGTGAGCGGCCGCGACCCCTCGAGGTCGGGCACGAGCACGAAGTCGTTCTCCGTGCCGTGGCCCTTGGTGAAGGGGGTCTGGTCAGCCATGGGACCCATTGTCCCTGACGACCTCGAGGGCCCGCGCGAGCAGTCCGTCCCGCGCGCCGGCCGAGGCGTCGAGCCAGTGGATGCGGGGGTCGGCGTTGAACCAGGACTCCTGCCGCCGGGCGAACCGCCGGGTCAGCGTCGCCGTCTGCTCCTTGGCCTGCTCCTCGTCGAGCGTCCCGTCGAGCTGGGCCAGCGCCTGGGCGTAGCCGAGCGCACGCGAGGCGGTGCGGCCCTGGCGCAACCCCAGCTGGTCGAGCGTCCTCACCTCGTCGAGGAGGCCCGCCTGCCACATGTGCTCGACGCGCGCCCCGATCCGTGCGTCGAGCTCGGGGCGACCGACCCGCAGCCCCACCACCACGGTCGGGCCCACGAACTCACGACGTGGCATCGTCGCCGAGAAGGGCCGGCCGGTGAGCTCGACGACCTCCAGGGCACGCACGATACGGCGCACGTTGTTGGGCTGGATCTGCTCCATCGCGACGGGGTCGAGCGCGCGCAGCCGCTCCGCCATGGCCTCGACACCCAGGGCGTCGGCCTGCGCCTCCAGGCGCGCCCGCACGGCGGGGTCGGTCGGCGGGATGTCCAGGACGTCCAGCGCCGCGCGCACGTACAGGCCCGACCCCCCGACCACCACGGGGCGCAGGTCGCGTCGTGCGATCTCGGTGATGTCGCTGCGCGACGCCGACTGGTACGCGGCGACCGACGCCTCGTCGGTGACCTCGAGGACGTCGAGCTGGTGGTGGGGTATCCCGCGCCGCTCCTCGGGTGCCAGCTTGGCGGTGCCGATGTCCATCCCCCGGTAGAGCTGGCTGGCGTCCGCGTTGACGACCTCGCCGCCGAGGACCTCGGCGAGGTCGAGCGCGAGGTCGGACTTGCCTGTCGCCGTGGGTCCGACGACGGCGACGATCACCGGTGCGGCCACCGGGGGCCGCTCACAGGTCGTGCTCGTCGGGGCTGTCGTGGCCGAACGGGTCGGGGTCGACGCCGGGCATCCAGCTCTGGCCGGGGACGCCCCAGCCGGCCTTCTTCGCCGCCTTGCGGGCCTTCTTGGCCCACTTGTCGCTGAGGCGGTCGACGTAGAGGAAGCCGTTGAGGTGGTCGTACTCGTGCTGCATGCAGCGGGCGAACCACCCGGTGGCCTCGAACGAGATCTCGTTGCCCTCGGCGTCGAACCCGGTCACGCTCGCCCGGTCGCCGCGCTTGAGCGGGAAGCTCTCCCCGGGGACCGACAGGCAGCCCTCGACCTCCTCGTGGGGGTCGGGGTCCTCCTGGGCCGGCTTGGAGGACGCGACGTACGGGTTGACGACCACACCGCGCGCGGGCACGTCGTCGTCGTTGTCCATCTGCCAGGTGAAGATGCGCAGGCCGACGCCCACCTGCGGGGCGGCCAGGCCCACGCCGTTCGCGGCGTCCATGGTCTCGAACATGTCTGCGATCAGCTCGGCCAGCTCGGCGTCGAACGCCTGCACGGGCTCGGCGCGGCGGTGCAGCACCGGGTCGCCCGTGATCACGATGGGGCGGATGGTCATGCGGGGAGTCTTCCAGATCGGCGAGGTCGGTCGGGACGTCGCCTAGCGACAGGCCGGGGCGGCCGGAGCCGCCGGCTGCTGGGCCGGCCGCCCCACCCCGGGCATGCCCAGGGAGACGGCGGGCTTGCCGGGCACGGGCGAGTCCTGCGTCGCCGCCCAGGCGTCACCACCGGCGGTGCGGCGCACGGCGTAGACCCCACCCTCCAGGGCGGCGTCGGCGACGAGGTGGTGCGGGGCGCCGTACGTGACGCCGACGGTGACCATGTCGCCGGGGCGGGGTCGCTCGGCACCGGCGGGGACGGCGAAGTGCACGAGGCGGTTGTCCTGCGCCCGACCGGAGAGGCGGTGGGTCTCGGTGTCCTTGCGGCCCTCGCCGGTCGCGACGAGCACCTCGACCTCGCGGCCCTCGAGGGCGCGGTTCTCGGCCCAGGAGACCTCCTCCTGCACCGCGATGAGCCGCTCGTAGCGCTCCTGGACCACGGCCTTGGGCAGCTGGTCCGGCATCGTCGCCGCGGGCGTCCCGGGCCGGATCGAGTACTGGAACGTGAAGGCGCTGGAGAACCGCGCCTCCCGCACCACGCGCAGGGTCTGCTCGAAGTCCTCGTCGGTCTCGCCCGGGAAGCCGACGATGATGTCGGTGGTGATCGCCGCGTCGGGGATCTGGTCGCGCACCCGCTCGATGATGCCGAGGAACTTCGCGCTGCGGTAGGAGCGGCGCATCTCCTTGAGCACGCGGTCCGAGCCGGACTGGAGCGGCATGTGCAGCGACGGCATCACGTTGGGCGTCTGCGCCATCGCGGTGATGACGTCGTCGGTGAACGCGGCCGGGTGGGGGCTGGTGAAGCGCACACGCTCCAGGCCCTCGATCTCGCCGCAGGCACGCAGCAGCTTGCCGAACGCGAGCCGGTCGCCGAACTCCACGCCGTAGGTGTTGACGTTCTGCCCCAGCAGGGTCACCTCGACGACGCCCTGCTGGACGAGGGCCTCCACCTCGGCCAGGACGTCGCCGGGACGGCGGTCGGCCTCCTTGCCGCGCAGGCTGGGCACGATGCAGAACGTGCAGGTGTTGTTGCAGCCCACGGAGATCGAGACCCAGCCGGCGTAGGCGGAGTCGCGCCGGGTGGGCAGGGTGCTCGGGAAGACCTCGAGGCTCTCCAGGATCTCGACCTGCGCCTCACGGTTGTGGCGCGCACGGTCGAGCAGGGCGGGGAGGCTGCCGATGTTGTGGGTGCCGAAGACGACGTCGACCCAGGGCGCACGGGCGACGATGGTGTCGCGGTCCTTCTGGGCCATGCAGCCCCCGACGGCGATCTGCATGTCGGGGTTCGCGGTCTTGGCCGGTCGCAGCTGCCCGAGGTTGCCGTAGAGCTTGTTGTCGGCGTTCTCCCGGACCGCGCAGGTGTTGAACACGACCACGTCGGCAGTGGACGGCCGGGCCGGCTCGGGGACGCTGTTGACGTCGACGTAGCCGGCCGTCTCGAGCAGCCCGGCGAGGCGCTCGGAGTCGTGCACGTTCATCTGGCACCCGTGGGTGCGTACGTCGTAGGTCTTCGGGGTCGTCTGTGTGGTCATCGCATCGACAAGGGTACGTGGTGGCGTGCGGTGCCCGGGAACGTCCCGGCTCCCCGGCGCCGGTCGAGGGAGGTCAGTCCCGCTGGTGCTCGACGGCCTGCGCGAGGGCGTCGCGGATCACCGACATGGACAGGTCGGCGGGGTAGCCCTTCCGGGCCAGCATGCCGGCCAGCCGCCGGGTCTGGACCGTCGCGTCGAGCCCGTGCATCGAGCGCAGCCTCTTGGCGACCAGGTGCTCGGCCTGGTCGCGCTCGGCGTGCGGGTCGATGGCGTCGAGGGTCGCCTTCGCCGTCTCGTCGTCGACACCCTTGGTGCGCAGCTCGCGGGCCAGGGCACGCTTGGCCAGCCCGCGACCGGCCTGCTGGGACCGGACGAGCATCCCGGCGTAGGCCTCGTCGTCGACCAGCCCGACCTCGGTCATCCGGTCGAGGACTGCTTCGGCCACGTCGTCGGGACAGTTGCGCTGACGGAGCTTGTCGCGCAGCTGCTTGCGGCTCTTGGGTGACATCGCCAGCTGCCGCAGCACGATCTGGCGGGCGAAGTCGTGGGGGTCGGGCTCGGCGTCGCGGGACCTGACGTCATTCTCGGGGTCGCCGGGGATGGGCTGCCACGCCTTCGGCCGACGGGTCCGGGCGCCTGGCTCGGAGGGGGCCCTGGAGGTTGGCTCGGCGGGCGGCTCGGTGGTTGCCTCGGAGCCGGCCGTGAAGGTGGGCGTGGAGGTGGCCTTGGTGCCGGACGCCGTCGCGGCGAGGGCGGCCTCGAAGGCAGCCCTCGCCGCAGCGTGTCGATCAGTCATGCGGGACCGGTCAGAACTCGACCGGGACCTCGGGGGCCAGGTCGGCCGGCTTGTCGACCTGCGGGCCGATGCCGAGCTTCTCCTTGACCTTCTTCTCGATCTCGTTGCCGAGGTCGGGGTTGTCCTTGAGGAACTGGCGGGCGTTCTCCTTGCCCTGGCCGAGCTGGTCGCCGTCGTAGGTGTACCAGGCGCCGGCCTTGCGGACGAAGCCGTGCTCGACACCCATGTCGATGAGGCCGCCCTCACGCGAGATGCCCTGGCCGTAGAGGATGTCGAACTCCGCCTGCTTGAACGGCGGGGACACCTTGTTCTTGACGACCTTCACCCGGGTCCGGTTGCCGACCGGGTCGCTGCCGTCCTTGAGCGTCTCGATGCGACGGACGTCCAGGCGGACCGAGGCGTAGAACTTCAGCGCCTTGCCACCGGTCGTCGTCTCGGGCGAGCCGAACATGACACCGATCTTCTCGCGCAGCTGGTTGATGAAGATCGCCGTGGTGCCGGAGGTGTTGAGCGCACCCGTGAGCTTGCGCAGCGCCTGGGACATGAGGCGGGCCTGCAGACCGACGTGGCTGTCGCCCATCTCGCCCTCGATCTCGGCGCGCGGCACGAGGGCGGCGACGGAGTCGATGACGATGATGTCGAGGGCACCGGAGCGGATCAGCATGTCGGCGATCTCCAGCGCCTGCTCACCGGTGTCGGGCTGGCTCACCAGCAGGGCGTCGGTGTCGACGCCGAGCTTCTTGGCGTAGTCGGGGTCGAGGGCGTGCTCGGCGTCGATGAACGCCGCGATGCCACCGGCACGCTGGGCGTTGGCCACGGCGTGGAGCGCGACCGTGGTCTTGCCGGAGGACTCCGGCCCGTAGATCTCCACGACCCGGCCCCGAGGCAGGCCACCGATGCCGAGGGCCACGTCGAGGGCGATCGAACCCGTGGGGATCACGTCGATGGGCGGACGGACGTCGTCGCCGAGGCGCATGACCGCGCCCTTGCCGAACGACTTCTCGATCTGCCCCATGACGGAGTCGAGAGACTTCGCCTTCTGGTCAACCGTTGCAGTGTTGCCACCGGACATCTTGGCCACCGTTCCTACTTTCCATGTCGAGTCGGGCGCGCCTGCCTTCGACCCTGTCGCTTCATCTGCTGTCGGGTCAGACGCTAGGTGCCGCCACCGACAGCCGTCCCGAGCCGACGAACAGCCTGTGGACGTGGTCCTGGAGGGGGTGCCACCTGTGGACGAGCATACCGAACACGTGTTCGAAACAGCAGAGGCGGACCCACGACACGCCGGGTCGGCGGCAGTAGGATCTTCGGTGCAGGGAAACCGAGCCGGGAGGCGGGCCGATGGAGCCCATGGTGCACCTGACCCTGGCCGAGGGCGGCTCCGACCCGGACCGGCTCGACCAGCTCACGCGGCAGCTCCGCGACGAGCTCGGCCACCTCGACACGGTGGACGTCCGGAGGCCGTCGTCGGCCGCCGCTCCCCCGGGCGCCCGGGGCGTCGACGCGCAGACCGTGAGCACGCTCGCCGTCGCCCTCATGGGCTCTGGTGGCCTCACGGCCCTGGTCACCGCGGCACGCGCGTGGCTCGACCGCGGGCACGAGGCACCCCGGAACATCCGCATGGAGGTCGACGGGGACGTCCTGGAGCTGTCCGGCGCCACCAGCACCGAGCAGGACCGGCTGGTGTCCCTCTTCCTGGACCGCCACGAGCGAGAGACCCCGTCATGGACGGCCGGCGCACAGCCCTGATCGTCGCCAGCGACGAGTTCGAGCACCCGGGCCTGAACCGGCTGCGGGCCCCGATGGCGGACGCCGAGGCCCTCGCCGCCGTGCTGGGCGACCCCGAGATCGGCGGCTTCGAGGTCCGGGTGGTCCACAACGCGCCCTCGCACGCCGTCCAGGGCAGCATCGAGGACCTCTTCGCCGAGGGGCGGCCCGACGACCTGCTCCTGCTGCACTTCTCCGGCCACGGGCTCAAGAGCGACTCCGGCGAGCTCTTCCTCGCCGCCACCAACACCCGACCCGACCGCCTCGCGTCCACCTCCGTGTCTGCCGACTTCGTGCAACGGTGCATGCGTGGGTCGCGGGCCCGCAGCATCGTGCTCTTCCTCGACTGCTGCTACGGCGGGGCCTTCGGTGAGGGCGTCGCGGTCCGGGCGGCCGGCCCCGCCAACGTGCTCGACAGCTTTCCTGCAGGCAAGCTCGGCGGTGGCCGCGGGCGGGCGGTCATCACCGCCTCCAGCGCCATGGAGTACGCCTTCGAGGGAAGCGCCCTGGCCACGGACGACCAGAAGCAGCCGTCGGTGTTCACCGCGGCCGTCGTCGAGGGCCTGCGCACCGGCGCCGCGGACCGCGACGAGGACGGCCTGGTGTCCCTCAGCGAGCTCTACGACTACGTGTTCGACCAGGTGCGCGCCCACAACCCCAACCAGACGCCGAGCAGGGACATCGAGCTGCAGGGCGAGCTCTACGTCGCCAGGAGCCGGCGTCGGCGCGTCCGCGCGGTCCGGCTCCCGGCCGACCTGGGCGCCGCCGTCCAGGACGCCAACATGTACACCCGCCTGGGGGCGGTGGGCGAGCTGCGGGCCCGGCTCGCGAGCCCCGACCCCGGGGTCGCGCTCGGTGCGCTGCACGCGCTGCAGGACGTCGCGCGCTCGGACACCTCGTACGTCGCCGACGCCGCGCGCGAGGCCCTCGCCGCCCTCCCGGCCACACCGGGGACCGAGGCCCCGCGGCAAGCCCTCGCAGCCCAGCCGTCCGCGACGGAGCCGCCCGCACCCGTACCGGGAGACGTCACCCGGGGCGCCAGCCGCACGGCACCCACCCTGCCGGCCGACGGCGACTCCCCTGCCGCTCCACCACCGATCCGGTCACCTGCTGCCGACGCGGAGGCCCACGTGTCGTCACCAGTCGTGCGGCACCGGGTACCGGCCGGCCGGACCCTGCTCGTCGGCGGCGGGCTCATGGTCCTCGCGGTGATGCTCCCCTCCTTCGTGTACGGCGAGGGCGCCTTCGCCTTCCGTGCGGCGCTCGCTGTGGTCCTGCTCGGGGTGGGGGTGCTCGCCTGCGCCACGGGGGTCGCCACCGTGTACGCCGGCGCGTTCAGCGAACGCTGGCGCTGGCCGGTGGCGACCACGGCAGTGCTGGCCTTGGGCACGGCGGCGCTCGTCCTCGACGCCTCGGGCGGCCTGGGTGCGAGCGACGTCGACTTCGGCATCTGGGTCGCACTGGCGGGCTGCCTTACCGCCATCACAGCCGGCGTCCTCGCGGTCGTCAGGGGGCGTCCGGCGCCTGCGACCACGCCCGTCGCCGGGTCCCCGACGGCGCCCACGCCGCTGGCCCGCGCGCTGGGCACGGGCACCCTGGTGGCGTCAGGGACGGTCGTCGCGGCGACCTTCACCGTGCGGTTCACGGGGGACCTCCAGGCGGTGGTCCAGTCGGGCCTGCTGTGGGCATGGCTGTTCCCCGGCTTCGTCGGGCTGGTCGCGGGCGTCCTCTTCCTCCGACCGCGGGCGCGCGCCCACGTCGCAGCCGCCCTGCTCGTCGGGGCCGGTGCAGCCGCCACGTGGGGGCTGTGGGACATGCCCCGGACGTGGAAGGACAGTGGCACCGCCAACCTCGACAGCGGGTACTTCCTCGAGCTCGCCGGCCTGGTCGGGCTGGTCGCCCTCGCCGTGAGGGCCGTGGTCCTCCTGCGGGGCGAGCACGGCCTGTCCCTGGCCCGTCCCGTATGGCGCGCCGTGGCCCTCCCAGCGGGAGTCGGCCTGCTGGCCGCCCTGCCGTTCGTGCGCGTGGCCAGGCTGAACCTCCAGAACTCGCAGACGGGAAACGCCGTCCACGACCTCGTGATGGCCTTCCTCGTCGTGGTCGTCCCGACGCTGACCGCGATGCTGCGGCCCGTGGAGGTGGGACGGTTCGTGCTCCTCGGGTGGTCGTGCGCGGCCGTCGGCACGGTGGTGGACTACGTGCGCCTGCTCAGGGACGCCGGGGCTCCTCTGCTCGGCGTGCCCTACGTGCTCCTGGCGCTCGCCGCGTTCGTGGTCATCGCCCTCGTCGCCCACCCCGGTCGGGCTGCCCCGGGCCCGGCCTGAGCACTCACCTCGGTCGTCAGGGAACGTCCCGGCGCGACTCCCGTCGCATCGGGGTGTGTGGGATGCCGTCCTCGACGAACCCCCTCCCACTCGGGGCGAACCCGAACCCGGCATACCAGTCGACGAGGTGGGACTGGGCGTCCAGGACGACGTCACGCTCCCCCGCCGACTCCAGCACCGAGGACACCAGGAGCGCCGCGAGGCCGCGGCCGCGCCAGGCGCGGGCCGTGGCGACCCGTCCGATGCGCAGCGCGCCGCCGTCGTGCTCGGCGTCGTCCAGCACCCGCAGGGTGGCGACGGGCGCACCCGCGCGCTCGACCCACAGGTGCGTGGTCCGGGGGTCGAGGTCGCGGCCGTCGAGGTCGAGGTAGGGGCAGTCCTGCTCCACGACGAAGACGTCCGACCGCAGCGCCCAGAGCCGGTAGGCGGTCACGGGGTCGAGGTCGGCGAAGGCTGCCGAGTGCACGACGTCCTGGGGTTCGTCCATGGCCGTGATGCTAGGTGCCACCACCCTCAGGACAGCAGCAGCCGTTCGAGACGACGGGCCGCCCCCACGACACCCACCGCGCCGAGCACCAGGAGGTAGGCGACGTGGCCGAGCACACCCCAGCCCACGTCGCCGAGGGTGAGCGCCCGCTCGAGCGCGACCCCGTGGTAGAGCGGTGTGGCGCGCACGACCCACTGCAGTGCGTCGGGGTAGGTCGACAGCGGGAAGAACGTCGCGGAGAACAGGAACATCGGCTGGACCGCGAGGGTGATGTAGTCGAAGTCCACCCACGACCGCATGAACGTCGTCGCGAACATGCCCACCGCGGCGAACGCGAACCCGATGAACACCGCCGCGGGCAGGGCCAGCAGCGCCCACCACGACCGGACGGCACCGGCGAGCAGCGCGATCACGAGGAACGCCGCCGAGTACATGCCTCCTCGCAGCAGCGACCAGCTGATCTCGCCCACCGCGACGTCGCGCGGCCCCATCGGGGTGGCGAGGACGGCGTCGTAGAGCTTGGCGTACTTCAGCTTGAAGAAGACGTTGAACGTCGAGTCCATGACGGCGCCGTTCATCGCGGAGGCCGCCAGCAGGGCGGGCGCGACGAACTGCGGGTAGGTGACGGTCAGGCCCGAGTCGGTGGTGACGGTGCGGACCAGCGCGCCGATGCCGATGCCGAGGGAGAACATGTAGAACACGGGCTCGGCGAAACCGGTGACGAGCGCGATCCACCCGTGCCGGAACGAGGTGATGTTGCGCTCCACGAGCATCCGCGCCAGGCCCGCGCCCGCGGGCATGGGGATGGCCCGGGCGAGGCGTCGCGCGGTCGGAGCCTGCTGCGTCGTCGTCATGAGGCCAGCCTCCGGGTGAAGGTGCGCTCGGCGAGCAGCCAACCGGCGACGGCGTACGCGGCAAGCACGAGCAGGTGCCCGGCGAACGCGAGGGTGCCCCCGGACGACTCCCACCCGCCGGCGACGGCGCGGCACGCCTCGACGCCGTGCCACAGGGGGGTCACCCACGCCACCGGTTGCATCCACGGCGGCAGCTGGTCGACGGGGAAGAACGTGCCGGAGAAGAGCATCAGGGGCGTGATGATCCAGCGGTAGAGGATGTTGAACCCGTTGTCGCCCTCCTGCGTCGCCGTGAACGCGAAGATCGGCGTGACGAAGGCGAGCCCGGTCAGCACCGCGACGGGCAGGCAGGCCACCGCCGACCACGAGTCGAACCCGCCGAACAGGGCGGCGACGACCATGAACAGGCTCGTGGCGACGACGAGGTGGCCCGTGATCGCCAGGAAGTGCCCGGCGAGCACGTCGCGCACGCGCAGCGGCGTCGCGAGCTGGGCGTGGTAGCCCATGTTCCACTTGATGTAGCCGAGCACCTGGTAGCTCGACTCGCTCCACGCGACCCACATCGTCTGCGTCGCCACGATGCCCGGCACGACGAAGTGCAGGTAGGGACGGCCGTCGATGCCACCCGCGCGGTCGTCGACGAGGGCACCGAGGCCGATGCCCATGGAGAGCATGAAGAGCACCGGGGAGAGCATCCGGGTCACGATGCTGCCGCGCCAGGTCCGTGAGTAGACCGTCGCGTGGTAGCCGAACACCGCGAGGACGCGCTCGGTCGCGCTGAGCGGCGACCTCGGCCCTCGTGCGGTGCGGTCCTGGTAGACGGTCATCAGTCGACCAGCGTCCGGCCGGTGAGGGTGAGGAACACGTCCTCGAGCGTCGAGCGGCGCACCAGGGAGGACAGCGGCTGCACCCCGCGGGCGTGGACGTCGGCCGAGGCCCGGTCACCGTCGTGGGCGTAGACCAGCAGGCGGTCGGGGAGCACCTCCACCCGCTCGCCGATGCCGCCCACCTGCTCTGCGTGGCGCGAGTGGTCGTCGACGTCGAACCGCAGCTCGAGCACCTCGCGCGTCGAGTGCTGCGCGATGAGCTCACGCGGGGAACCCTCGGCGACGATCCGGCCGTGGTCCATGACGACGAGGCGGTCGCACAGCTGCTCGGCCTCGTCCATGTAGTGGGTGGTGAGGACCAGCGTCACACCAGAGCGCTTGAGCCGGAACAGCCTGTCCCACAACACGTGTCGCGCCTGCGGGTCCAGTCCGGTGGTGGGCTCGTCGAGCAGCAGGATCTCCGGGGAGTTGATGAGCGAGCGCGCGATGGTGAGGCGCCGCTTCATACCCCCCGACAGGGGCTCGACCTTGTCGCCGGCCCGCTCGGAGAGCTGGGCGAAGTCGAGCAGCTCGGCAGCGCGGGTGCGGACCTCCTTGCGGGACAGCCCGAAGTAGCGGCCGTAGATCCAGAGGTTCTCCTGGACGGTGAGCTCCTCGTCGAGGGTGTCCCGCTGGGGGCAGCTGCCGAGGCGCGCGCGGATGGCGGGACCGTCCGTGGCCGGGTCGAGGTCGAACAGCCGGAGCTCGCCACCACTGACCGGCGAGACGCAGCCCACCATCCGCATCGTCGAGGACTTGCCCGCGCCGTTGGGGCCGAGGAAGCCGAAGCACTCCCCCTTGCGCACCTCGAAGTCGATGCCGTCGACCGCCGTGAACTCGCCGAAGTGCTTGGTCAGGCCCTTGGCCCTCAGGAGGATGTCGTCGTCGCCACTCACTCGCTCAACGCTATCGACTCGGGCCGACAACGCTCACCGGCTTTTCGCGGCCCCGAGCTCGGCGACCAGCAGCCGGGCGAGCTCGGTGGCCGGCAGCGGGCGGACCCGGGCGTGCCCCGCACCGGCCCACAGGTGGACCAGCTCGGCCTCGCCGGTGGCCTTGCCGTGGGCCCGCAACGGCGCCGTGACGTGGTGGACGTGCGGGTACGCCGCGGGGGCCACGTCCGTGAACAGGTCGGTCCACGTGGTGGCGAGGGCCCGAGCACTGCGACCGGTGAAGGCGCGGGTCACGACCGTGCGGTCGCGCCGGGCCAGGGCGTCGACGTGCACGGGGGCGGTACCGGCCTCCGGACAGGCCAGGAACGCGGTGCCCAGGGCGACCGCCGTCGCGCCCAGGTGGAGCAGCTCGGCAGCCCCGTCCCCGGACACCACGCCGCCCGCTGCCATGACCGGCAGGTGTGAGCGGTCCCGGAGGGCGGTCACGAGGTCGCGGACGCCCGGCTGCGGACCGCCGGTGTCCACCGGGCCGCCGCGGTGCCCGCCGGCCTCCCAGCCCTGCGCGACCAGCCCGTCGACGCCGAGCTCGTGCGCCCAGTCGGCCTCGGCAGGGTCGTTGACCGTCACCCACACCTGCGAGCCGGCCGCCCGCAGGCGCTCGACGACGGTGGCCGGTGGCCAGCCGAAGGCGAAGCTCACGACGTCGGGGGCGGCCGCCACGAGCACGTCGACCTTGGCGTCGAAGTCGTCGTCGTCGTAGCGGGGATCGCCGAGGTCGACGCCGGCGGCGGCCGCCCACGGCGCCAGCTTGGCCGCGTACGCGCGGGCCTCCTCCAGCATCGACGGGTGGTCGGGTGAGGGCGCGAAGACGTTGACGCCGAAACCGTCCGGTGCCTGCGGGCGCAGCTCCTCGATGTCGGCCGCCAGCCGTGCGGACGTGAGGTAGGCACCGGCGAGGAAGGGGAAGACCCCGCCACGCGCCGCAGCCGCGGCGAGGGCCACGGTGCTGGGGCCTCCCGCCATGGGGGCCAGGACGAGCGGACGAGCCGCCCAGTCCGGTGCGGTCACCGCGCCGGCTTCCGGTCCACCCCGAGGCGGCGGGACTCGGGGACGTCCATCGCGTCGCAGATCGCGGCCCAGACCACCCGCGGGCTCTCCCCCGCCTCGATCGCCTCCAAGGGCGACCGGTCGCCGAGCACGCCGAGGACGTGGTGCCTGGCCAACGAGCCGGCGTACGCCTCGCCGAACTCGTCGTTCATGAGGTCCCAGAACTTGCTCAGTCGCACGCCGCGAGTCTAGGCACGGGTGGGGACACCGGACGACCAGGCGGTCGTCAGCGTTCGGCGAGGTGGCTGTCGGTGCCAGGTGGCAGGCTGGTCCGCACATGACCAGTGACGTGCTCGACCGATTCTCCGCCGCCACCGCCGAGTGGTTCCGCGGCTCCTTCAGCGAGCCCACGGCCGCGCAGGCGGGGGCCTGGGAGGCCATCAGCTCCGGGCAGCACGCCCTCGTCGTCGCCCCCACCGGGTCGGGCAAGACCCTGTCGGCCTTCCTGTGGGCCCTCGACCGGCTCGCCAGCACCCCGCCGCCGGAGGAGAAGCTCAAGCGGTGCCGGGTCCTCTACGTCTCGCCGATGAAGGCACTGGCGGTCGACGTCGAGCGCAACCTGCGCTCGCCACTGGTGGGCATCGGGCACGCGGCCACCCGATTGGGGCTCCCCCAGCCGGACATCACCGTCGCGGTCCGCTCCGGGGACACCCCGGCCAACGAGCGCCGGGCGTTCGCGCGGACCCCGAGCGACGTGCTCATCACGACCCCGGAGTCGCTCTTCCTCATCCTCACCTCGCAGGCGCGCGAGGCCCTGGCCGGCGTCGAGACCGTCATCCTCGACGAGGTGCATGCCGTAGCCGGGACCAAGCGGGGGGCGCACCTCGCCCTGACCCTCGAGCGCCTCGACGCCCTGCTCGAGCGCCCGGCCCAGCGCATCGGCCTGTCCGCGACCGTCGAGCCCGTGGAGGAGGTCGCCCGCTACCTCGCCGGTGGCCGGCCTGTGGAGATCGTGCGCCCGCCCTCCACCAAGGAGTGGGACCTCGACGTCGTCGTCCCCATCGCCGACATGTCCAGCCTCGGCGAGGTCATCGAGGGCGACCTGTCCGGACCCGCTGCCGGGGGTGAGCGCCGGGCCTCCATCTGGCCGCACGTCGAGGAGCGCATCGTCGACCTCGTCGCCGCGCACCGCTCGACGCTGGTGTTCGCCAACTCTCGGCGCCTCGCCGAGCGCCTGACCAGCCGCCTCAACGAGATCTGGGAGGAGCGGCTCGAGGAGGCCGCGGCGGAGGAGGCGGCGGGCGCCGAGGGGGTGGGGGCAGACACCGGCGGCCTGGCCGACGGCGCGACGGGCGCGACGGCAGGGCCGGCGCGCCCACCTCGTCCCGCCCCGGCCTCCCGGACCCCCGCACAGCTGATGGCGCAGGCAGGCTCGTCCTCCGGGGCACCTCCGGTGCTGGCGCGGGCCCACCACGGCTCGGTGAGCAAGGAGCACCGGGCGCTGATCGAGGAGGACCTCAAGGCAGGCCGGCTGCCGGCCGTCGTCGCGACCTCGAGCCTCGAGCTCGGCATCGACATGGGCGCCGTCGACCTCGTCGTGCAGGTCGAGTCGCCGCCGTCGGTGGCCTCCGGCCTCCAGCGGGTCGGGCGTGCCGGCCACCAGGTGGGTGCGGTCTCCCGGGGCGTGTTGTTCCCGAAGTTCCGCGGCGACCTGGTGCAGACGGCGGTGGTGGTCGAGCGGATGAGGTCGGGTGACATCGAGTCGCTCAAGGTCCCCGCCAACCCTGTCGACGTCCTCGCCCAGCAGGTCGTGGCGATGTGTGCCCTCGACGAGTGGACCGTCGACGACCTCGAGAAGGTCGTGCGGGGGGCCACCCCGTTCTCGTCGCTGCCGAGGTCGATCCTCGAGTCGGTGCTCGACATGCTGTCCGGCCGCTACCCCAGCGACGAGTTCGCCGAGCTGCGTCCCCGCATCGTCTGGGACCGGGTCACGGGAGTCCTCAGCGGGCGCCCCGGCGCCCAGCGGCTCGCCGTCACCTCCGGGGGCACGATCCCCGATCGAGGCCTGTACGCCGTGTTCCTCGCCTCGTCCGAGGGCGCCGGGCGCCGCGTGGGCGAGCTCGACGAGGAGATGGTCTACGAGTCGCGCGTCGGCGACGTCTTCACCCTCGGCACCTCGACCTGGCGCATCGAGGACATCACCCACGACCGGGTGCTCGTCACACCGGCGCCGGGCCTGCCCGGCAAGCTGCCCTTCTGGAAGGGCGACCAGCTCGGCCGCCCGGCGGAGCTGGGACGGGCGGTCGGGGCGTTCGTGCGCGAGGTCGTCGGCCTGTCGGACGCCAAGGCCCGGGCGCGCGTCACCGCGGCCGGTCTGGACGAGTGGGCCACCGACAACCTCCTGGCCTACCTGCGCGAGCAGAAGGAGGCGACGGGCCACGTCCCCGACGACCGCACGATCGTCGTCGAGCGCTTCCGCGACGAGATCGGCGACTGGCGGGTGGCGGTGCACTCGCCCTTCGGCGGACAGGTCCATGCGCCGTGGGCCCTGTGCGTCTCCGCGCGGATGCGTGAGCGGTTCGGGGTCGACGTCCAGGCGATGCACGGCGACGACGGCATCGTCTTCCGGCTGCCCGACCTCGAGTTCGAGGACGGGCGCGGGGTCGGGGCCGAGCTGCTGGAGCTGGTGCGTCTCGACCCGGAGGAGGTCCACGACCGGGTGACCGCGGAGATCGGGGGGTCGGCGCTGTTCGCGGCGCGGTTCCGCGAGTGCGCGTCGCGGGCGCTGCTCCTGCCCCGCCGTCGGCCCGACCGGCGCCAGCCGTTGTGGCAGCAGCGCCAGCGGGCCGCCCAGCTGCTCGAGGTCGCCAGCCAGTACGCCTCCTTCCCGATCATCCTCGAGACGGTGCGGGAGTGCGTCCAGGACGTCTTCGACGTCCCGGGCCTGGAGGACCTCATGCGGGCGGTGGCATCGCGCGAGGTCACCGTCGTCGACGTCGAGTCGCGCCAGCCCTCACCGTTCGCCCGGTCGCTGATGTTCGGCTACGTCGCCCAGTTCCTCTACGAGGGCGACTCCCCACTGGCCGAGAAGCGGGCCGCGGCGCTGTCGCTCGACCCCACGCTGCTGGCCGAGCTGCTCGGACGCGGCGAGGGCCTGTCCCTGCGCGACCTCCTCGACCCCGAGCAGGTGTCCCGCACCGAGAACGAGCTCCAACGGCTCGTGCCGGAGCGCGCCTGCCGCGACGCCGAGGACATCGCCGACCTCCTGCGCGTGCTCGGCCCGCTGTCGTTGCCCGAGATCCAGCGACGCTCGCAGGAAGCGTTGTCCCACAAGGACATCGGCGGTTGGCTCGTCGACCTCGAGGGCGCTCGACGGCTCATCCGCGTCCGGGTCGCCGGTGAGGAGCGGTGGGCAGCCATCGAGGACGCCGGTCGGCTGCGCGACGCCCTCGGGTGCTCCCTGCCGGTCGGGGTCCCTCAGGCGTTCCTCGAACCCGTGCCTGACCCGTTGGGCGACCTCGTCGCCCGGTACGCCCGCACGCACGGGCCGTTCCCCGTGACCACCGTCGCCGGCTGGTGGGGCGTGGGGCCGGCCGTGGCGCTCGACGCGCTGCGCCGCCTCGTCGCCTCCGGCCGGATGGTGGAGGGCGAGCTGCTGCCCCTGGAGAACGGTGGTGGACGTCACGGCCTCGACTACTGCGACGCCGAGGTGCTGCGGATGCTGCGGCGGCGCTCCCTCGCCGCCCTGCGCGCCGAGGTCGAGCCGGTGGCGACGGTCGAGCTGGCCCGGTTCCTGCCCCAGTGGCAGTCGGTCGGCGGTGGCCTGCGCGGGCGCGACGGCCTCGTGCGCGCGGTCGAGCAGCTGGCGGGCGCGGTCCTGCCGGCGAGCGCGCTGGAGACCCTCGTCCTGCCGTCGCGGGTCGTCGGCTACACCCCGGCGCTGCTCGACGAGCTGACGAGCAGCGGCGACGTGGTGTGGCGCGGCCACGGGTCGCTGCCGGGCGACGACGGCTGGGTGTCGCTCCACCTCGCCGACAGCGCCCACCTCACGATGTCCTCGCCGTCGACCGAGCCCCTGTCCGAGGCACAGCAGGCCATGGTCGACGCCCTGTCCGGTGGCGGCGCCTACTTCTTCAGGACGCTCTCCGACGCGGTCGGGGCCACCGACGACGAGCAGGTGCTCGCCGACCTGTGGGCACTCGTGTGGGCCGGCCGCGTGTCCGGCGACACCATCGCCCCGTTGCGAGCGCTGCTGTCCGGCGGCCGCACGGCCCACCGCCGCACCACGTCCGGCCCCCGGTCGTCCCGCTACGCAGGTCGTCGTGGCTCGCTCGGCACCCTCTCCGGCCAGCGGGGGCCGGGCCGCCCCTCGCTCCCCACCCGCACGGGCCCACCCGCCGGGGCCGGTCGCTGGTCGCTGCTCCCGCCGGTGGAGGAGGACGCCACCGTGCGCGCCTACGCCACCGCAGAGGTCCTGCTCGACCGCTACGGCGTCGTCACCCGCGGCGCGGTCGTCGCCGAGGACGTGCCCGGCGGCTTCGCCGGCGTCTACCGGGTCCTCGCTGCCGCCGAGGAGTCCGGACGGGTCCGGCGCGGCTACTTCGTCGAGTCGCTCGGGGCCGCGCAGTTCTCCACCACGGGGTCCATCGACCGCATCCGCGCCGGTGCCAGGACACCCGGCACCGACCCGGACGCGCCGAGCGGGCCGGCCCTGGTGCTCGCCGCCACCGATCCGGCCAACGCGTACGGCGCGGCCCTCCCCTGGCCCGAGCGCGCCGCCGGGGACGACGACGCGACGAGCGAGCCCGGGGGCCCCGCGACACCGTCGCGCAAGGGACACCAGCCCGGGCGCAAGGCCGGCGCCCTGGTCGTCCTCGTCGACGGAGAGCTGGTGCTCTACGTCGAGCGAGGAGGCAAGACCCTGCTCTCCTGGACCGACGACCCCGCGCGGCTCCAGGCTGCCGCCGACGCCCTCGCCCTCGCAGTCCGGGAGGGAGCGCTCGGGCGCCTGACGGTGGAGAAGGCCGACGGTGGGGCCCTGCTCGGATCCGAGCACCCGTTGGTGGCCGCCCTGGCCAACGCCGGTTTCCACGCCACGCCCCGCGGCCTGAGGCTGCGCCGGTGACCCGTGCCTGAGGGCGACACGGTCTGGCGGACGGCCCACCGTCTGCACCAGGCCCTCGCCGGCGAGCGCGTCGAGGTGTGGGACCTGCGGTTCCCCGAGCTCGCGACGACCGACCTGCGCGGGGCCACGACCACGGAGGTCGTCAGCCGTGGCAAGCACGTCCTGCACCGCCTCGACGCCGGCATGACCCTGCACTCGCACCTGCGGATGGAGGGCCAGTGGCGGGTCGAGGCACCCTCCGACCTGCCGCGCTGGCTGCGCCGTGCCGACCTGCGCGCGGCCGTCGGCACGCAGCAGTGGAGCGCGCTGGGGCTGCGCCTCGGCATGCTCGACCTGGTGCCCACCAGCCGGGAGGACGAGTTGGTGGGCCACCTCGGGCCTGACGTCCTGGGTCCTGACTGGGACGCCGCCGTGGCCGTGGCCAACCTGCGCGCGTCGCCGACCACCATCGGCGCCGCCCTGCTCGACCAGCGCAACCTCGCCGGCGTCGGCACCCTGTGGGCCTCGGAGTCGCTGTTCCTCGAGCGCCTGCACCCGTGGACCCCCGCAGCAGAGCTCGACCCGGAGGTGGTCGAGCGGCTCGTGTCGCGGGCTCACCGGCTCCTCGACACCGCACGCCACCATGCGGTGCAGTCCAGCACCGGCAACCGCAGGCGCGGCGAGGAGAGCTACGTCCACGCCCGGTCGGGACGCCCCTGCCGCCGGTGCGGCACCGGGGTGCGTGTGGCGATGATCGGGCCCGCGGGCCAGGAGCGGACGATGTTCTACTGCCGGACGTGCCAGGGCGGGATCGGCCCCACCGACGACGGACGTCCGCAGCGACCCATGGGGTCCGCCGGTGGCCGGGCGAACCCCTACCGACGCGCCTGACCGACCCCGCCGTGACCGCCGCCGCCCGCGGCCGCCCGGGGCCGGTCAGCCGGTCGCCAGCGCGCGCTGCAGGATCTCCTCGACCACCGAGGTCTTCGCGTCGGCGTAGTCCTGCACGTAGCGCCAGCGCCGCTGCGCGAGCTCACGCTTGACCGCGGCATACCGGTCGCGGTCCTCGGGATGGGTCCTGAGCCAGTCACGGAACGCGAGCATCCGGCGGATCTCGCCCGCACCCAGTACCGGTGAGAAGACGTGCACGTTGACGTCGTGCGACGCGCCGTCGACCCGACGCCGGTAGAGGACGCGGTGCTCCAGCCAGTCGGGCTCGCGGATGCGCAGCGTGAGGCCGGCGCCTTCGAGGGCGGGGACGTAGCTCGACTCGTCGGCGGAGTCCGGCACCTGCAGGAGGATGTCGATGACCGGCTTCGCGGGCAGCCCCGGCACGGAGGTCGAGCCGACGTGGTCGACCGCGAGTGCGGTGGGGCCGAGCGCCGCGACCACCAGGTCGCGCTCGACCTGGTAGAGCGCCGGCCACCGGGGGTCGGGGTCGACGACCACGACCGGCACGGAGTACGGCGCCAGCGCGCCCACCACCGCAGGCGACGGCGCCGCGTCGTCCGACGCCTCCGACACGGTCGGGACGGTGCTCAGGCGGCGGAGGCGGAGACCATGGCTGCGGGCGGCAGCGGCAGGGCCACGGGAGCGGTCAGCGCCTCGGTCTCGGCGACGCGCTCGGAGACCTGGCCCAGCACCTCGGACAGCGGCAGGTGCAGCGCACCGCAGATGGAGGACAGCAGCTCGGAGGAGGCCTCCTTCTCGCCGCGCTCGACCTCGCTGAGGTAGCCGAGCGAGACCGAGGCAGCAGCAGAGACCTCGCGCAGGGTGCGTCCCTGCGACTGCCGCTGCTCGCGGAGGACGTCCCCGAGTTCACGTCGAAGCAGGATCAAGGCGCCTCCCTCAGTGGTGCGGTGCGAAGGGTCCGGGGTCCGGACGCTCTGGTGCTGGACAGGTACGTGACCACGGTACCCCGAGCCCCCGACGCCACGCGCGCAGGATTCGGGAAACAGGTGCTCGGCAGTCTCAACCAGCGTCCGACCCGGAATCTTCCGCACCAGTGGTCCCACCCGCCCCGGTGCCGGCGACCGTGCCGGCGACCGTGCTGACCCCCGTCTCGTCAACGGCAACGTCGCCGGCGGCTGCGCCGGTCTCGGCGACGACGTCGGCCACGACCTCGGTCAGCAGCCCCAGCGCGGCAGCCACCGTCTGGCGGCGGATCTGCTGCCGGTCACCGAGCAGCACCAGCGGGCGCACCTCGACCTGTTCGGGTGCCTGGCCGCGCCGGGCCACCGCGACGAAGACCGTGCCCACGGCGTGGCCGTCCTGGGCCTCGGGCCCTGCGACACCGGTGGTGGCGACGCCGAGGTCGGACGAGCACAGCCGGCAGACGCCGACGGCCATCTGCCGGGCGACGTCGGCCTGGACCGCGCCGCCGTCGGCGAGCAGCTGGGCGTCGACCCCGAGCACCTGCTCCTTGAGGTCCGTCGCGTAGCTGATGACGCCCCCGCGGACGACCGCCGAGGCGCCGGGTACGTCGGTGAGGGTCGCGGTGACGAGCCCACCGGTCAGCGACTCCGCGGAGGCCACCGTGAGGGCCGCCGCACGGAGGGCGCTCAGGGTGCGTTCGGCGGCGTCGTGGGGAGACTCGGCGGCTGCGGGCTCCCGAGCGGGCGGTGAGGTCATCGACCCATCATCGACGACGGGCGGCCCGCGCCGCACGCTTCATCTGCGCGCGTTCGCTGGTCTGCCGCAGCCGGTGGGCCTTGAGGGCGATGTCGAGCCCGGTCACGACCGTCACCAGGACGGCCAGGCCGAGCACGACGTCGGCCACGACCTGCCACGTGTGCGCGGCAGGGAAGGTGGTGAGCGGCAGGGTGAACAGGGTCAGCCCCAGGCTCTGCAGCGCGGTCTTGACCTTGCCCCCGCGACCGGCCGGCATGACCCCGTGCCGGATGACGACGAACCGCATCACCGTGATGCCCCACTCGCGGACCAGGACGACGACGGTGACCCACCACGGCAGCTCACCGAGCACCGACAGGCCCACGAACGCCATACCCATCAGGGCCTTGTCGGCGATGGGGTCGGCGATCTTGCCGAAGTTGGTGATCAGGCCGCGGGAGCGGGCGATGTCGCCGTCCACGCGGTCGGTCGCGGTCGCGACGACGAAGACCGCAGCCGCCCACCACCGCATCGCCGCGCTGTCGCCGCCCTGCGCCAGCAGGAGCAGCCCGTAGACGGGCACGAGCAGGATGCGGGAGACGGTGAGACCGTTGGCGAGGTTCCACGCGCTCGGCGCCGGCCGCGACACGGGCTCGGTCATCGGGTCCGGCCGGGGGGCCGACTCGCTCATGCGGGCTCCGCCACGAGGTCGATGCCCTCGGTTGCCACCACCGTCGCGCGCACGATGTCGCCGACGGCCACGTCCGGCCAGTCCTCGGGCGCGAGCAGCGTGACGCCGTCGACGTCCGGACCTTGGTGCTCGGCGCGGCCCACGACCATGGTCTCGTCGTCCTCGTCACCGCTGGGCACCGACTCGACGAGCACGGACAGGACCTCGCCCACGCGCTCCTCGGCCCGCTGGAGGTTGAGCTGCTCGATGAGGGCGGTGAAACGCTCGACCCGCTCGGCGACGACGTGCCCGGGGAGCTTGTCGCCGTACGTCTCTGCCTCGGTGCCGTCCTCGTCGGAGTAGCCGAACACCCCGGTCACGTCGAGGCGCGCCTCGACGAGGAACGCCTCGAGCTCGGCGAGGTCGTCCTCGGTCTCGCCGGGGAAGCCGACGATGACGTTGCTGCGGATCCCGGCCAGCGGCACCCTGGCCCGCACCTGCTCGAGCAGCCCGAGGAAGGCCTCGCGGCCACCGAACCGGCGCATCGAGCGCAGCAGCGAAGCCGACGCGTGCTGGAAGGAGATGTCGAAGTAGGGGACGACGCCGGGCACCGAGGCCATGGCGTCGAGCAGGTCGGGGCGGATCTCGGCCGGCTGGAGGTAGGAGACGCGCACGCGCTCGACGCCGGGCACCGCGGCGAGCTCGGGCAGCAGCTTCTCGAGCAGGCCCAGGTCGCCGAGGTCCTTGCCGTAGGAGGTGGAGTTCTCGCTGACGAGGAACAGCTCCTTGACGCCCCGCTCCCCCAGCCAGCGCGCCTCGGCGATGATGTCGTGGGGACGGCGCGAGACGAACGCGCCGCGGAACATCGGGATGGCGCAGAACGCGCACCGGCGGTCGCAGCCGCTGGCGATCTTGAGCGGGGCCCAGGGACGGCCGTCCAGCCGCGCCCGGATGACGCGCGGCCCGGACGCGGGGACCGGGCCCTCGATCGTCACGTCGACCGGCTCGCTGGAGGCCTCGCCGTGCCCCGGGAGCGCGACGCCCGCGCTGCCCTCCTGGCGCTGGACCGGTGACAGCGGCAGCAGTCTGCGGCGGTCACCGGGGGTGTGGGGGGCCGGGGCGTGGCCGTCGAGGACGGCACGCAGGTGGGACGACATGTCGGCGTAGGAGTCGAACCCGAGCACGGCGTCGGCCTCGGGCAGCTCGGCGGCCAGCTGCTCGCCGTACCGCTCGGCGAGGCAGCCCACGGCGACGACCTTCTGGGTCCTCGACGTGCCCTTGCGGGCGGAGGCCTCGAGGAGCACGTCGATGGAGTCCTTCTTGGCCTGCTCGACGAACCCACAGGTGTTGACGACCGCGACGTCGGCCTCGTCGGCGTCGTCGACGAGCAGCCACCCCTCGGCCGCAAGGCGGCCGGCCAGCTCCTCGGAGTCGACCTCGTTGCGGGTGCACCCCAGGGTCACCAGGGCCACGCTTCGCTGCACGGTCGAGCTCATGCCCACCACTCTACGGGTGGGTAGCGTGGCTCCATGACCACCACGAGCACCACGCCGACACCGACCTCCGAGCGTGTGGCCGCGCTGCTGGCCCACCACCCCGTGGTCGACGGCCACAACGACCTCCTCTGGGCGGCCCGCGAGCTCGTGGGCTACGACTTCGACCGCCTCGACGTCGGGGCCGGCGGCACGCCGACCCACACCGACCTGCCCCGGATGCGGCGCGGCGGGGTCGGGGCGCAGTTCTGGTCGGTCTTCGTCCCCGCGAGCCTCACGGGGGACGACGCGGTGAGCGCGACGCTGGAGCAGGTCGACGCGGGCCACCAGCTCGTGGCGAGGTATGCCGACGAGCTCGCCTTCGCGCGGACGGCGGACGACGTGCGGACGGTCTGGGCGTCGGGCCGGATCGCGTCCCTGCTCGGCGCGGAGGGCGGACACTCGATCAACAACTCGCTCGCGACGCTGCGGATGCTGCGGGTCCTCGGTGTCGGCTACATGACGCTCACCCACAACAGCAACGTCGACTGGGCCGACTCGGCCACCGACGAACCGGTCCTGGGTGGGCTCTCACGGTTCGGCGTCGAGGTGGTGCGGGAGATGAACCGCATCGGCATGCTCGTCGACCTCTCGCACGTCTCCCCCGACACGATGCGCGACGCGCTGAGGGTCGCCGAGGTGCCCGCGATCTTCAGCCACTCCTCGGCCCGCGCCGTCTGCGACAGCCCCCGCAACGCGCCCGACGACGTGCTCGAGTCGCTGCGTGACAACCGCGGCGTCTGCATGGTCACCTTCGTCCCGACCTTCGTGAACCCCGCCGCCGCGGCCTGGCGCCAGGAGCTCAACGCCGTCGCCGCCGAGCAGGGAGTCATGCCTGCCGACGCCGGGTACAGCGACTTCTACGACGCGTACAAGTTGCAGCACCCGACCCCGAAGGCGACCCTCGACGACGTCGTCGCCCACGTCGAGCACGTCCGCGAGGTCGCCGGGGTCGACCACGTCGGTCTCGGGGGCGACTACGACGGTGTCGCGGAGCTGCCCGAGGGGCTCGAGGACGTCACCGGCTACCCCCGCCTCCTCGAGGCCCTCGCCGACCGCGGCTGGTCCGACGACGACCTCGCCAAGCTCACCAGCGGCAACGTCCTGCGGGTCATGCAGGACGCCGAGGACGGGGCCCGCGCGCTGCAGGAGCAGCGGGGCCCGAGCCTGGCCACGATCGCGGAGCTCGACGGCACCGCCGGGACCGGCGGCTCCGCCGACGAGGGCGCCCCCGCGGGCAAGGGCACCCCGGCGTCCTAGGTGTTGCGCCAGCGGGTGATGGTCAGCCCGACGACGCGGGCGATGATCAGCGCGACGTACATGACGCCGGCCACCTGCTCGACGATGACCACCGACCGGGCGTGCGGCAGGACCGCGGTCACGTCGGAGAGCCCGACGCTGGTCAGGTTGGCGAAGGACAGGTAGAGCAGCTCGAGGAACGTCCTGTGGCCCCCGCCCTGGTAGGCGATGAACGACCCCGGGTAGACGACCTGCAGCGCCATGAACAGGTAGGCGAACATCCACGAGACGACGGTGAAGTTGGCGCCTACGGCGAAGATCTCGTCGCGGGTCACCCAGGAGTCGTCGAACAGGTAGCGGATGAGGCCGTACCCGGTGTAGCCGTAGAACGCGGCGTGCAGGAGCGCCGACCAGAACACCACCTGGTGGTTGGTCGGGACGAACCCCTCGGCGATGGTGAGGCCGACGACCGGGACCCCCAGCACCACCGCCACCCAGGTGAGCGCCGGTGTGGCGCGCACGGCGTACACGGCGACGGCCAGCACGAGCACCCCGAACAGGCCGATGAGCGTGCGCCCCAGGGGTGTGTCCCCGGCGAAGGGGTAGGCGAGCACCGCGAGCAGCTGGGCCACCAGGAGCACCCCGCTCGGGTGGCCCTTGACGGCGTTGAACCAGCGGCGCATGGCGACCACCCTAGGTGGGCGTGGTCAGCCCTGCGCTGCGACCAGCCGGTAGCCCTGACCCGGTTCGGTCAGCAGGTGGCGCGGTCGGGTGGGGTCCGGCTCGAGCTTGCGGCGCAGCTGGTTGGCGTAGACGCGCAGGTAGTTGGACTCGCGCCCGTAGCCCGGGCCCCACACCTCGCGCAGGAGGTCCCGCTGCGAGACGAGGTGGCCGGGGTGGCGGGCGAGGACCTCGAGCAGGCTCCACTCGGTGGGGGTGAGCCGCACCTCGGACCCGGCCACCACGGCGCGGCGCTCGGCGAAGTCGAGGGTGAAGTGCGCGGCGGCGAACGTCGGCACGGTCGAGGGCGACCCGCTCTCACCGCGGCGCAGGGCGACCCTGATGCGGGCCAGCAGCTCGTCCATCGCGAAGGGCTTGGTGACGTAGTCGTCGGCGCCGAGGTCGAGCGCCTCCACCTTGTCGACGGAGTCGGTCCGGGCCGACAGGACGATGACCGGCACGTCGAAGGACTGCCGCAGCCGCCGCAGGACCTCGACCCCGTCGAGGTCGGGGAGCCCGAGGTCGAGGACGACGAGGTCGATCGACCCGTCGTGCAGCGCCTGCAGGGCACTGCGACCGTCACCGGCCGTCTCGACGGCGTAGTCACGGGCCCGGAGGTTGATCGCGAGGGTCCGCAGGAGGTGGGGTTCGTCGTCGACCACCAGGACCGTGCTCACGTCGCCATCCTGTCAGGGACAGTGGGCGCCTCCGTGCCGTCGGTGGACCGGGAGCCCTCCTCGTGGCGGGGCAGGTCGAGGACGACCGTCAGGCCGCCGCCGGGGGTGTCCTCGGCGACGATCGTGCCGCCCAGCGCCTCCACGAGCCCGCGCGCGACAGCCAGCCCGAGCCCGACGCCGGTGCCGCGGGGCGCGTCACCGAACCGCTGGAACGGCGCGAAGATCGTCTCCTTGGCCCCCTCGGGGACCCCGACACCGCGGTCGACGACCCGCACCTGCACGCGGTCGGCCGTCGCCGACGCGGCCACCACCACCTCCCCGCCGGAGTGCCGCAGGGCGTTCTCGAGCACGTTGGCGAGGACGCGGTCGAGCAGCCCGGGGTCCGCCGAGGCGGGTGGCAGCGCCGCGTCGATCGTGAGCCGTACCCGGCCGCCTCCCGGCAGCAGCGCGGCGGCCGCGGTCACGGCCTCGTCGAGGTGCACCGCGGCCAGGCGCGGCACGACGGCCCCGCTCTGCAGCCGTGACATGTCGAGCAGGTTGGTCACGAGCACGGTGAGGCGGTCGGTGGAGTCCTCGATGGTCTCGAGCAGGTCCGCGCGGTCCTGCTCGCCGAAGACCACGTCCGGCTGGCGCAGGCTCGAGGCCGCGGCCTTGATGCTGGCCAACGGCGTGCGCAGGTCGTGCGACACGGCCGCGAGCAGCGCCGTCCTCGCGCGGTTGTCCTTGGCGAGCGCCCGGCCTGCGTCGGCGAGCCGGACCAGCTCCTCCCGGCGCAGGATCGCTCCCACCCGCACCGCGAACGCCGACACCAGCCGGCGGTCCTGGGCCGAGACGACCCGTCCGACGAGGACGAGCGAGGTCGTGTCGTCGACCGGGGCCCGCACGGACGCGTCCTGCACGGCCTCGACACCGAAGCCCTCGGTGGCGGCGAGCACCTGCCACGGGTCGCGGACCGTGGGGCGCCGGACCACACCGGCCGCGTCGACGCCGAAGAACTCGACGACCTGGCGCAGGAGCGCCGGCAGCTGGTCGCGCTCCCCCAGCAGCGACTCCGCCGAGGCCGCGAGCGCGGCGGCCTCGCGCTGGGCCTCCCGGGCGGCAGCGGCCCGTCGTTCGCTGAGGTGCACCACGGAAGAGACGGCCACGGCCACGAGCAGGAAGACTGCGAGCGCGACGAGGTTCTCGGGGTCCGAGATCGTCAGGGTGTGGACCGGCGGGGTGAAGAACCAGTTGATCGTGGTGCTGCCCAGGACCGCGGCGGCGACCGCCGGCCAGACACCACCGACCAGGGCCGTTCCCACCGTGAGCAAGAGGTACAGCAGCACCTCGAGCGGCAGGTCGTGCCAGGCCGGGGTGAGGTGCAGGACGGCCGTGAGCACCGCGGTCCCCACGACGGCCAGCGCCCAGCCGAGCGCCGTACGGCGACGGCCCAGCTCCGGGCCGAACCGCCACGGGGCGCGCACCGTACGGGTGAGCTCGTGGGTCACGAGGTGGACGTCGATCTCCCCGGCGCCCTCCACGACCTTCTGCCCCACCCCCGGCGAGAGCACCTCCTGCCACCGCTTGCGCCGCGAGGCGCCGATGACGACCTGTCGCGCCGAGACACCGCGGGCGAAGTCGAGCAGCGCCGTCGCGGTGTCCTCCCCCTTGACGCTGTGGAACGTCCCCCCGAGCTCGACGGTCATCCTGCGCAGGTCGTCGAGCTGCTCGAGCCGGGCGTCGACCAGCCCGTCCGGCGGGGTGACGTAGACCGCGAGCAGCTCACCCCCCGCCCCCCGCGAGGCGATCTGGGCGGCCCGGCGCAGGAGGGTGCGGCCCTCGGCGTCGCCGGTGAGGGCGACCACGACCCGCTCCCGGGTCGGCCACGGCTCGGTGATGCCCCGGTCGGTGCGGTAGCGGTCGAGCCCCTCCTCGACGCGGTCGGCCAGCCACAGCAGCGACAGCTCGCGCAGGGCGGTGAGGTTGCCCTCGCGGAAGTAGTTGGCCAGGGCCGCGTCCACGCGCTCGGCCGCGTAGACGTTGCCGTGGGCGAGGCGTCGGCGCAGGGCCTGCGGGGACATGTCGACGAGCTCGAGCTGGTCGGCCCCGCGGACGACCTCGTCGGGGACGGTCTCCTGCTGGCGGATCCCCGTGATCGACTCGACCACGTCGTTGAGCGACTCCAGGTGCTGGATGTTCACGGTCGAGACGACGTCGATGCCGGCCGCGAGGATCTCCTCGACGTCCTCCCACCGCTTGGCGTGCGGGCTCCCCGGCACGTTGGTGTGGGCGAGCTCGTCGACGAGGACCACCTGCGGGCGGCGGGCGACCACCGCAGCGACGTCGAGCTCGGTGAGCGTCGACCCGCGGTGCTCGACGGTCCGTCGCGGCACCTGCTCGAGCCCCTCCATGAGCGCGGCGGTGTAGGCGCGGGCGTGGCTCTCGCACACGCCGATGACGACGTCCGTCCCGCGGGCTCGGCGGCGGTGCCCCTCGGAGAGCATGGCGACGGTCTTCCCGACGCCGGGTGCGGCGCCGAGGTAGACCCGCAGCACTCCTCTGCTCACCGCCCCATTCTCTCCAGAGCCAGGTTGAGCTCGAGGACGTTGACGCGGGGCTCGCCGAGGAACCCCATCACCCGGCCCTGCGTGTGCTGCTCGACCAGCCGCTCCACGGCGGTCTCGGGGAGGCCGTTGGCCACCGCCACCCGGTGCACCTGCGCCAGGGCGTTGGCAGGCGAGACATGGGGGTCGAGACCGCTCGCAGAGGCGGTGAGGGCGTCCGCCGGTGCGGCGACGCCGTACGCCGCCCGGTAGGCCGCCGCGCGCTCCCGGACCGCCTTCACCTGGTCGGCGGAGGACGCGGCGAGGTTCGAGCCACCGCTGCTGCTCCCGGCATACGCGCTCGACGACGGGCGCCCGGTGAACCAGCGGTCACCCTGGAAGTCCTGCCCCAGCAGGCTGGAGCCGACGACGGCACCGTCGCGCCGGACGAGCGAGCCGTCGGCCTGGCCCGACAGGCCGACCCGGCCCACGGCCCACACGGCGGCCGGGTAGAGGACTCCGAGCAGGACGGTCAGGACGAGCAGCATCCGGGCGGACGCGAGCAGCTGGCGGGTGGTCGAGGTCATGGTTCAGGCCAATCCGGGGAGGAGGGAGACGACCAGGTCGATCGCCTTGATCCCGACGAAGGGTGCGACGACGCCACCCACGCCGTAGACGAGGAGGTTGCGCCGCAGCAGGGCTGCGGCGTTGGAGGGCGTGTAGCGAACCCCCTTGAGGGCCAACGGGATCAGCGCGACGATCACGAGCGCGTTGAACACGACTGCCGAGAGCATCGCCGACTCGGGTGAGTGCAGCCGCATGACGTTGAGCGCATCGAGACCCGGGAAGAGCCCGACGAACATCGCCGGGATGATGGCGAAGTACTTGGCGATGTCGTTGGCGATGGAGAACGTCGTCAGCGCGCCACGCGTGATGAGCAGCTGCTTGCCGATCTCGACCACGTCGATGAGCTTGGTCGGGTCGGAGTCGAGGTCGACCATGTTGCCGGCCTCCTTCGCCGCAGCCGTGCCGGAGTTCATCGCGACACCGACGTCGGCCTGCGCGAGGGCGGGCGCGTCGTTGGTGCCGTCGCCGGTCATCGCGACGAGCCGCCCACCCTCCTGCTCGGCCCGGATGAGGCGCATCTTGTCCTCGGGCGTGGCCTCGGCCAGGAAGTCGTCGACCCCGGCCTCGGCGGCGATGGACTTGGCGGTCAGCGCGTTGTCGCCCGTGATCATCACCGTGCGGATCCCCATGCGCCGCAACACGTCGAACCGCTCACGCATACCCGGCTTCACGACGTCCTTGAGGTGCACGACACCGAGGGCCACCGCCGGCTGCGTGCCGAGCTGGCGCGCGACCACCAGGGGGGTGCCGCCGGCGCTGCTGATCGCGTCGACGACGACCTGCACCTCCGGCGGCACGGCGCCGCCGGTCTCCGCGACCCAGGCCCGGACCGCCGACCCCGCGCCCTTGCGGATCCGGGTGCCGTCGGGGAGGTCGACTCCCGACATCCGGGTCGTCGCGCTGAACTCCACGAAGCAGGCGCCGTCGCGGCCCAGCGCCTCGGCCGTGCGCCCACCGTCCACGCCGTACTCGGTGTGCGCGAGCTCGACGACGGACTTGCCCTCGGGGGTGGCGTCCGCGAGCGAGGCCAGGTGCGCGGCGTCCGCGAGGTCGTGCGCGGCGACCTCGCCGACCGGGCGCAGCTCGGTCGCGCGCCGGTTCCCGAAGGTGATGGTGCCGGTCTTGTCCAGCAGCAGGGTCGACACGTCACCGGCGGCCTCGACCGCCCGGCCCGACATCGCGAGGACGTTGCGCTGCACGAGCCGGTCCATGCCCGCGATGCCGATCGCCGACAGCAGGGCCCCGATCGTCGTGGGGATGAGGCACACGAGCAGCGCGACGAGGACGACCACGGGTTGGGTCCGCCCGGAGTAGGCGGCCAGCGGCTGGATCGCCATGACCGTGACGAGGAAGACGATGGTCAGGGTCGTGAGGAGGATCGTCAGGGCGATCTCGTTGGGCGTCTTCTGCCGCTGGGCGCCCTCCACGAGCGCGATCATCCGGTCGATGAAGCTCTCCCCCGGCCGCGTCGTGATCCGCACGACGACCTCGTCCGACAGGACGGTGGTGCCGCCGGTCACGGCGCTGCGGTCGCCGCCCGCCTCGCGGATCACCGGCGCCGACTCCCCCGTGATGGCGGACTCGTCGACGGTGGCCACGCCCTCGACGACCTCGCCGTCACCGGGAACGACCTCGCCGGCCGACACGACGACGACGTCACCGACCGAGAGCTCGCTGCCGGGCACCTGGTCCTCGGTGCCGTCGTCGCGCCGACGACGGGCTGTCGTCTCGCGCTTGGTCGCGCGCAGGCTCGCGGCCTGCGCCTTGCCGCGGCCCTCGGCGACGGCCTCGGCCGCGTTCGCGAAGAGCACGGTGGCCCACAGCCACCCGGCGACGGACCAGGCGAACACGCTGGGGTGGAACGCGGCCAGCACCGTGGTCAGGACCGAGCCGGCCCAGACCACGAAGATGACCGGAGCCCGCCACAGGTGGCGCGGGTCGAGCTTGGTGAACGCCTGGGCGACGACCGTGGACAGGGGGACGGTCATGACAGTGCCTCCGCGATGGGACCGAGGGCCAGCGCCGGGAAGAAGGTGAGCCCGGCGACGACGACGGCGATGCCCGTCAGCAGCCCGACGAACAGTGGGGTGTGGGTCGGCATCGTCCCGGCGGTGGCGGGACGGGTGCGCTGCTCGAGCAGCAGGCCGGCGAGCCGCAGGACGAGCAGCATCGGCACGAACCGGCCGAGGAACATGCACGCGGCGAGGGTGAGGTTGTACCAGGGCGTGTCCGCGGTGAGCCCGGCGAACGCGCTGCCGTTGTTGTTCGCGGCCGACGCGTACGCGTACAGCACCTCGGTGAGCCCGTGGGGACCGGAGGCCAGCATGGTCGACCTGGGGCCGTCCATGACCAGCGACAGCCCGGTGAGCACGAGGACCAGCACCGGCATCACGAGCACGTACAGCGCGGCGCACGTCATCTCCCGCCGGCCGATGGTCTTGCCGAGGTACTCCGGGGTGCGCCCGACCATGAGCCCGGCCACGAAGACCGAGAGCAGGGCGATGACGACGATGCCGTAGAGCCCCGACCCCACCCCGCCGGGAGAGACCTCTCCGAGGACCATGTTCGTGAGCACGACGCCTCCGCCGAGGGGGCTGTAGCTCTCGTGCATCGAGTTGACGGCCCCGGTCGAGGTGCTCGTCGTGGAGGCGGCGAACAGGCTCGAGGCCCACACGCCGAAGCGCTGCTCCTTGCCCTCCATCGAACCGGTCACCGCACCACCGGCGTGGACCTCGGCCCACGTCGTGAGGGCCACGCCGGCACCCCACAGCGTCGCGGCGAACCCGCCCAGCGCCCAGCCCTGCCGGCGGTCGCCGACCATGAGGCCGTACGTGCGGGTGAGGGCGAACGGGATGACGAGCAGCAGGAAGACCTCGAACAGGTTGGTGAGCGCGTTGGGGTTCTCGAACGGGTGGGCCGAGTTGGCGTTGAAGTAGCCGCCGCCGTTGGTGCCCAGCTCCTTGACGGCCTCCTGCGACGCGACCAGGCCACCCCGTACCACCTGCGCCGCTCCAGAGAGCCCCGTGACGGTCGTGGGTGCGGTGAGGTTCTGGACGACACCGCCGGCCACGAGCACCACGGCCGCGACGAACGAGGCCGGCAGGAGCACCCGGACCACACCACGCACGAGGTCGACCCAGAAGTTGCCGAGGTCGTGGCCGACCTGTCGCACCAGGGCACGGATGAGGGCGACCGCCACCGCCATGCCGACCGCCGCGGAGACGAAGTTCTGGACCGTCAGCCCGAGGGTCTGGACGAGCGGGGTCGCGCCCACCTCGCCGGCATACGACTGCCAGTTGGTGTTGGTCACGAAGGAGACCGCGGTGTTCGCCGCCGTCGTCAGCCCCATCCCCGCCGCTCCCTGCCGCAGCGGCAGGTGGGTCTGGGCCACGATGAGCGTGAAGAGGACGGCGATGCCGGCGACGGAGAAGGCCACGACGCTCGTCGCGTAGGCACGCCAGCCCTGCTGCGAGTCCGGGTCGACCCGCACCAGGGCGTAGACGACGCGCTCGACGCGCCAGTGCCTGGTGTCGGTGAACACCCGCGCCATCCACGCGCCCACGGGGTGGTAGGCGGCGGCCAGGAGCGCCACCAGCAGGCCGATGGTCAGCAACCCGCTGACGGTCTGCGACATCAGAAGCGGTCCGGTCGGACGAGCGCGTAGACGAGGTACGCGACGAGGGCGGTGCCGACGAGTGCGGCCACGAGGTTTTCGATCACGACGCCAGTCAAGGGCCGGTGCGCCGCCGGGTGAGCCGCCTTGACGGCGTGCTGACGGGCGTTGACGCGTTCTTGACGGGGCACGCGTACTGCGCCGGGGCCGCGTACGCCACCGCCTCCGTGGCCGCCGTATGCAAGGCGTAAAGACCCTTGACCGGCAACAAGATCCGGGGGCCTCATGGAGGTGTGCGAATCGACGACATCCTCACGAACCGCCGGTCGGTGGTCGCGGCAGTGGCCCTGGCGCTGCCGTTCGCGCTGTGTGCCTCGCTGGCCGCGGCAGGGCGACCTGTCCCCGACGCCAGCGTGGTCGTCGGACTCGCGCTCGTCATCGTGGCGGCGTCGGCGACCGGCCTGCGCTCGGCCGGCCTGTGCGCGGCGGTCTCGAGCGCGGCGAGCTTCGACTACTTCATGACCCAGCCCTACGACAGCCTCGCGATCCACAGCGCCGAGGACGTCCAGGTCGCCGTGCTCCTCCTGCTCGTCGGGTTCGCGGTCAACGAGCTCGCCCTGTGGGGCCAGCGCCAGCGCGCCGAGCTGGGGCGCGAGCGCGGCTACCTCGACGGCGTCATGGCGACGGCCGAGTCGGTGGCGACCCCGGGCGGTGAGCCCGAGCGCGTCACGGCCGCCGTCGCAGCCCGCCTTCGCGACGTGCTGCGCCTCGACTCGTGCGAGTACCACGCGTCGACCCACCTGCCCGGGGGTCCGGTGCTGGGACGGGACGGCTCGGTGACCCGGTCCGGGCTCACCCTCGACGTCGACCGCAGCGGGCTTCCCATCGACGAGGTCATCCTCCTGCCCGTGCAGGTGGGCGGTCGGCAGCGCGGCTACTTCACCCTCACCGCGGCCTCGCGCGTCTCCCGTCCCAGCGTGCAGCAGCGCCGGGTCGCGGTCCTGCTCGCCGACCAGCTGTCGGCCCTGCTCGACCCCGGCCTGCACGAGGACCGGCCACACCGGGTTCCCTGAACGGCCACACCCGCGCGGATCCAGCCCCTACCCTCACCGTCAGGCACCACCGGTCCGGGCCGATGCGCCCGCATCGGCCTCGAGACCGGGTACGAGGGGGAGACATGGAGACACCGACACGGGCAGGGACGCAGGAGCCGTCAGGCGGCCCGTCGACGGCGGACGAGCCGAGCCAGTTCGGACCGCCGTCGCCGCTGGAGCCGCTGGCCATGGCGATGGAGCTGGGCCGACCGGTGAGCCGGGGGTTCGCACTCGCGCTCGTGGCCGTGGTCCTGGCGGCCCTGGCCTGGACGGACCACCGCCAGTCCGTCCGCCTCGACGCCGTCGAGAGCTCCGTGGTCTCGGTGACCTCCTCGGGCGCTCCGGTCTCCGACCCGCAGACCTGCTGGCTGCTCGGGGTCGTGGCCGGGGCGCAGGGCCGGGCCGACCTGGTCAGCCGCCTCGGCTCAAGCGCCGCTGGCGGCGACTGCCAGGTGTACGCCGCGCGAGGCGCGCGCGGGCAGTCCCTCGACGGGGGCTAGGCGCCTCGTCGCGTCCCAGGGGGACGGTCAGGCCGGGACGACCCGTCCCCGCAGCGTCAGCGTCGCGACGACGAGTGCCAAGGAGGCCGTCAGCGCCATGACGAGGGTCATCGGGACGGCCGAGCCCGAGCCCATGGCGCCGATCAGCGGTGCCGCGGCCCCACCGATGACGAACTGTGCGGCGCCCAGCAGGGCTGCGGCCGTGCCCGCGGCCTCGCCGTGGCGCGTGAGCGCGAGAGCCGGCGTGTTGGGGAGGGTCAGGCCGCAGGCGAAGAGGATGAACCACAGCGGCGCCAGGATGAGGGGCAGGCCGCCGAAGCCGGTGGCGGCCGAGGTGAGCATGAGCAGCGCGGCGACGGCCCCGATGGTCACGCCCGCACGCACCAGCAGCCGCGGCTCGAACCGCCGCAGCAGGAACGGGTTGACCTGCGAACCGGTGAGGAACCCCAGCGAGTTGAGCCCGAAGACCAGGCCGAACTGGGCGACGCTCAGGCCGTAGATGTCCTGCAGGACGAACGACGAGCCGCCAATGTAGGAGAACAGCGTCGCGAACATCAGGCCGCTGATGAGCACGAGCCCGACGAAGGTGCGGTCGCGCAGCAGCGAGCCGTAGGTGGCCACCACCGGGCGGAAGGCCAGCCGGCGACGCCGGTGCACCGGCAGGGTCTCCCGCAGCGCGAACGACGCCAGCGTCACCATCATCGTCCCGGCGACGGCCAGCAGGACGAACACGCCTCGCCACGACGTGACCTGGAGGATCGCGCCACCGAGCGTGGGGGCCAGCACCGGGGCCAGGCCCATCACGAGCATCAGGCGCGACAGCATGGTGGCGGCAGCCGACCCGGCGAACTGGTCGCGCACCATGGCCATCGAGACCACGGCGACCGCGGCGTTGCCGAGCCCCTGCAGGACGCGACCGACGGTGAGCACCTGGATGGAGGGCGCGAACGCACAGAACACCGACGCCGCGATGTGCAGCGCGAGGCCCGCGATGAGCGGGCGCCGACGACCCACGGCGTCGGCGAGCGGCCCGACGAGCAGCTGGCCGAGCCCCATACCGAGAAGGATGCCGGTGAGGGTGAGCTGGACGGCCGACTCGGACGCACCGAGGTCGCGGGTGATCGCGGGCAGCGCCGGCAGGTAGGTGTCGATCGTCAGGGGCCCGATGGCGATGAGCGCCCCGAGCACGAGGACGAACCGGACGTAGGCCCCGCCCGAGGGGGTGTCGTCGACGGGCCGCCCCGCAGCGGTGGCGGTCGGGTGGTCGTGGGTGCTGTCGTCGGCGCTGGTGTCGGTGAGGGTCTCGGTGAGGGTCTCGGGGGCTGCGGTCTCGGGGGCTGCGGTCACAGGGTGCGCAACGACGGGACGTGCACCATCCATTCCGTCGGGGGCGCCGGTCTCACGCGGCGAGCAGGAAGTGCCACCCGAGCCACCACCACACGAGCAGCAGGAGCAGCTGGCCCGCGCGGGTGCGCGCAGCCCTCCGCACGACGTCCGACACCCGTGGCACCAGGTCGGGACGACGCGATGCGACTGCCGCCAGGACCACGAGGCAGGTGAGCAGCGCGACGTTGGCCGCCGCGGTCAGGGCCCGGGTCGTCACCGCCGGCTCCCCCGCTCGGCGAGGGCCCGCAGGAGGACCCACCCGACCAGGACCCAGCCGACCGCCACGACCACCCGCACCGGCCGTCCCTCGAGCAGGGGGTCGACCAGGGTGCTCAGCGTCGGGTGGTCCGGGTTGTCTGTCTGCGCGTCCGGCTGGGAGAGCAGGTCACCCAGCTCGAGCAGGCAGCCGGCGAGCAGCGGGACGGTCCAGACCCAGGCGTGCGCGGTCGGCAGCCGCGGCGCTGGTGCGCCCTCCCCCGCCCGCAGCACCACCACGAGGCCCACCACGCCGACCGTGGCCAGCGCCAGCTGGACGGCCGGGGACGCGCGTGGCGCCACGGCCACGACGAGCCCCACGACCGCGGCCGCCACCGGCCCTGCCCACCTCCCGGACAGCCACGGGGGCGGCGTCCGTGGCGGCAGGTCGCGCCGCAGCAGCACGAGCATGAGGACGGCGGTGCCGAGGAAGACCGCCACGTCGACGGCGTTGGCCCGCGCGACGTGGACCACGGCGGCGCCCAGCACGATCCCCAGCGCCGGTCCGGGCCGGGCCCGGGGACGCCTCGGCGGAGACTCAGTCCCGGCCAGTGAGCTCCCAGGCGTCGGCCGGCTCCTCGACCTCCTCGCGGCCGGCGTACTGCGCCGCCACGGGGTCGTTCGCGTAGCGCGCGTCGGGCGCGTAGCCGGGCGAGTAGGTGCCCACGGAGACCTCGTCGGTCCGCTCGGCGTCGACCGGCGGGGCAGGAGCCACGGCGTCGGCCGGGGCCTGCCCGTCGAAGACCGGCTCGGGGTCGGGCACCTCGTCGCCGCGCATCAGCGCCAGCGTCGTGGGCAGGTCGTCCGGCTTCACGAGCACGTCGCGGGCCTTGGAGCCCTCGGACGGGCCGACGACGCCGCGCGACTCGAGCAGGTCCATGAGGCGACCCGCCTTGGCGAACCCGACCCGCAGCTTGCGCTGGAGCATCGACGTCGACCCGAACTGCGTCGTGACGACGAGCTCGGTCGCCTGCAGCAGCAGGTCGAGGTCGTCGCCGATGTCGTCGTCCACCTGCTTCTTCGCCGCGACGACGGTGACGTCCTCGCGGTAGCTGGGCTTGAGCTGGTCGGTGACGTGCTTGACGACGTCCTGGATCTCCGACTCGGTGACCCACGCGCCCTGCACGCGCATCGGCTTGCTCGAGCCCATCGGCAGGAACAGCGCGTCGCCCTGGCCGATGAGCTTCTCCGCGCCGGGCTGGTCGAGGACGACCCGGCTGTCGGCGAGCGAGGAGGTCGCGAACGCCATGCGCGAGGGCACGTTGGCCTTGATGAGGCCGGTGACGACGTCGACCGACGGGCGCTGCGTGGCGAGCACGAGGTGGATGCCGGCGGCCCGTGCGAGCTGGGTGATGCGGACGATCGACTCCTCGACGTCACGCGGGGCGACCATCATGAGGTCGGCGAGCTCGTCGACGATGACGAGGAGGTACGGGTAGGGCTGGATGACCCGCTCGCTGCCCGGCAGCGGCTTGACCTTGCCGGCCTTGACCGCCTTGTTGAAGTCGTCGACGTGCTTGAACCCGAACTGGGCGAGGTCGTCGTAGCGCGTGTCCATCTCCCGCACCACCCACTGCAGGGCCTCGGCGGCCTTCTTGGGGTTGGTGATGATCGGGGTGATGAGGTGCGGGATCCCCTCGTACGCGGTGAGCTCGACGCGCTTGGGGTCGACCAGGACCATGCGGACCTCGTCGGGCGTCGAGCGCATGAGGATCGAGGTGATCATGGAGTTGACGAAGCTGGACTTGCCGGCGCCGGTGGCTCCCGCGACCAGCAGGTGGGGCATCTTGGCCAGGTTGGCGATGACGTAGCCGCCCTCCACGTCCTTGCCGACCCCCATCACCATCGGGTGCTCGTTGCCGCGCGCCGCCTGGCTGCGCAGCACGTCGCCGAGGCTGACCTTCTCGCGGTCGGTGTTGGGGATCTCGATGCCGATGGCCGACTTGCCCGGGATCGGCGACAGGATGCGGACGTCGGCCGAGGCGACGGCGTACGCGATGTTCTTGGACAGGGCGGTGACCCGCTCGACCTTGATGCCGGGGCCGAGCTCGACCTCGTAGCGCGTCACGGTCGGGCCGCGGCTGAAGCCGGTGACCTGGGCGTCGATGTCGAACTGGTCGAGGACCTGGGTCAGCGCCTCGACGACGCGGTCGTTGGCCGCGCTGCGCGACTTGTGCGGCGAGCCCGGCTCGAGCAGCGCGTTGTCGGGCAGCGTGTAGGTGATGTCGCCGGCGAGGGCGAGCTGCTCGACGCGCTGCGGCAGCGGGGTGGTCGGGGGCGCCTCGAGGGCGACCTTCTCGACCACGGGCTGGCGCGCGGGCACGGCGGCCGCGGCGGCACCGGGTGCGAGGACGCCGGGGGCAGTGGGTCGCTTCTCACCGGGGCGCAGCCCCTTGCCGTCGGGGACGACCACGGCGGCCTTCTCGAACGCCTCGTCGCCGTCGAGCGGTCCCTCGGGCTCGATGACCCGACGGCGCCGGCGCGGCTTGTCCTCGACGACCTCGACCGGCTCCGGCTCGGGCATCCCGCGGTGCAGCAGGTGGTCACGCAGCTCGGCGAGCCGCTCGGGGATCATGTGGACGGGCGTGGCGGTCATGACGAGCAGGCCGAAGAACCCGAGCATGAGCAGGATCGGGACCGTGCCGTAGACCGACACCGCCGCCTCGAGCGGGCTCGAGGCGAGGAAGCCGATGATGCCGCCGCCCTCGCGCATCCCGTCGGCCCCCTGGGGAGGGGTCGGGATGCCCTGCGAGACGTGGGCGAGGCCGCAGGCGGCGAAGACGAGGGCACCGAGGCCGATCCCGATCCGCGACGTCGCCCCGTCGTCCTGGGGGGCACGCAGCAGCCGGATGCCGAGGAACAGCAGCAGGAGGGGCACGGCGTACGCGACGCGCCCGAAGGTGCCGGCCACGACTGCGTGGATGACGTCGCCGACCGAGCCCTCGAAGGCCCACCACTCACGGGCCGCGACGAGGATCGCGAGGCCGAGCAGGGTGAAGCCCACGCCGTCGCGACGGTGCTCCGGCTCGAGCTCGCGCGCGCTGCTCCCGACCCGCCGGACGGCGCCGCCGGCCACGTGCGCCATACCCATCCACGTGCCGCGGACGGCGCGCAGCGGCAGGGGCAGGCCACCACCGCTCGCCTTGCCCCGCGCGGGCTGCTTGCGGGGAGTGCTGGACCGACGGTTGGCAGGGCGCGTGGCAGTGCCCTTGCGCGCCTGCCCGGCCGAGGAGGAGCGCGTCGGGGTGGACGGACGTGTGGCCATGGTCCGCAGGCTACGCGACGGCCACACCGGACACACGCGTCACACGCGTCGCAGGCTGCTCAAAATGCCACCGCCGCTCTCCCCCGAACGGGTGAGGGGCGCGCATCACTTCGGACACGGACCGGTCCCAGCCCTGTGCACCGGGACGCGCCGGTGTCACTCTGGGGCTGCGTCTGGCGGGGCCTGCGCCGACGACCGCGGATCCTCACGGAGACCGCTGGGCGTCGGCGCAGGCGCACCAGCCCCGCCCTCTCCTCCGATCCCGGCACGTCTCAGATGACGGGAAGGTCCGTCCGCCTGCTGGAGGCGCCGCACGACGGCCGCTACCGTCGTCGACCAAGGTCATGAGTGTCAGCGCGTAGCCCCGGCTTGCTGACCAGCAACCCTCCACCGCGGTGGGGTGCTCCGGGTGACGACCGGGCCGTCTGCACCAGCAGCCGGCAAGCGCGGACCCGAGCCCAGCCCGGGTCCACCGGACCCAGGAGCTGATCTCCGTGTCGATAGCCAGCACCCCGCCCACCACCGTCGAGGGCACGCCGGCCGCAGCGGCCGTCCGCCGCACCGCTCCCCTGGCCCACGCCCGGGAGCACCTGCGCGCGGTCCCCTCCCTCCCGCTGCCGACCGCGGGCGACGCCGAGTCCCCGGTGGTGCCGGCGGTGCTGTCCGCCGGGCTGCCGGTCCCGACGCTCGACGGCCCCACCGACTACGCCAACTTCGACCACGCGGCGTCGACCCCTGCCCTGGTCAGCGTCAAGGCCGCCGTGGACACCGCGCTGCGGACCTACTCCTCGGTGCACCGCGGCAAGGGCTGGGCTTCCGCGGTCACGAGCGGCTGGTACGAGCAGGCCAGGGCCGAGGTCTCCGCCTTCGTCGGCGCCCGCGAGGGTGACGAGGTCGTCTTCACCCGCAACAGCACCGACTCCTTCACCCTGCTCGCGCGCTCGCTCCCCCGCGACACCTCGGTGTTCGTGTTCGAGTCCGAGCACCACGCCGCACTGCTGCCGTGGAAGGCGCGCCAGACGGTCCGCATCCCCGTGCCCGGCAGCGCCGCCGACGCGGTCGTCCTGCTCGAGGAGGCGCTGCGCACGCGGCACGGCCGGCACCGGCTCGTCGTCCTCACCGGCGCGTCCAACGTCACCGGCGAGCTGTGGCCGGTCCGCGAGCTGGCCGCCGTGGCCCGCCGCGCCGGCGCCCGGGTCGTCCTCGACGCGGCGCAGTACGCCCCGCACCGCCGGGTCGACCTCGACGAGCTCGGCGTCGACTACGTCGTGCTGTCGGGCCACAAGCTCTACGCCCCGTTCGGCGCCGGCGTCCTGGCCGGCCGCGCGGACTGGCTCGACGCCGCCGCGCCCTACCTCCCCGGAGGCGGCGCCACGAGGTCGGTGACCGAGCGAGGGGTGCAGTGGCACACCGGCTCCGCGCGGCACGAGGGCGGCAGCCCCAACGTCATCGGGGCGATCGCCCTGGCCGCCGCCTGCCACGCGCTGCGCGAGCACGCCGAGGCCATCGAGGCCCACGAGGACCGGCTCGGCAAGGCCCTGCTGGAGGGGCTGCGCGAGATCGACGGCGTGCAGACCTACTCGCTGTTCGGGGACGAGCACGAGCGGGTCGCCGTCGCGACGTTCACCGTGGACGGCCTCGACTCCTCGCTCGTCTCGGCCGCGCTGTCGGCCGAGCACGGCATCGGGGTCCGCGACGGCAAGTTCTGCGCCCACCTGTGCGTCGACACCCTGCTCGACGACCCGTACTCGGCGGGGCCGGACACCGCCGTGCGCGCCAGCATCGGCCTGGCCACCACCGCAGCGCACGTCGAGCGGCTGCTCACCGCGGTCGCCGACCTCGCCGCGCACGGGCCGCGGCACGAGTACGCGCACGGCAGCGAGGGGTGGGTGCCGGTCGACGACACCCGAGACCTGGCCCCCGCCCGCCCCTGGTAGGGCGGGCGGACCGCGGCCGGCGTCAGGCCTGGATGACGACCGGGATGATCATCGGGCGGCGGCGGATCTTGCCACCGACCCAGCTGCCGACCGCGCGTCGCACGACCTGCTCGAGCTGGTAGGAGTCGGTGACGCCGTTGCCGGTGGCGTCAGCGAGCGCCTGCTCGATCTTGGGGCGCACCTGGCGGAAGATCTCGTCGTCCTCGGCGAAGCCGCGGGCCTGGATCTCCGGGCCTGCCGCCACCTTCCCGGTGGCCGAGTCCATGACGACGATGACCGAGATGAACCCCTCGTCGCGCAGGATGCGGCGGTCCTTGAGCAGCGCCTCGTCGAACTCGCCGACCGACGAGCCGTCGACGTAGACGTAGCCGCAGTCGACCGCCCCGACGACCTTCGCCCTGCCGTCGACGAGGTCGACGACCACGCCGTCCTCGGCCAGCACCACGCGCTCGCGGGGCACGCCGGTCTGCACGGCCAGCTCGGCGTTGGCGACCAGGTGGCGCCACTCGCCGTGGACCGGCATGACGTTGCGGGGCTTGACGATGTTGTAGCAGTAGAGGAGCTCGCCGGCGCTGGCGTGCCCCGAGACGTGGACCTTGGCGTTGCCCTTGTGGACGACGTTGGCGCCCAGGCGCATGAGGCCGTTGATGACGCGGTAGACGGCGTTCTCGTTGCCGGGGATCAGCGAGGACGCCAGCAGGACCGTGTCGCCCTTGCCGACGTCGATGCGGTGGTCGCGGTTGGCCATCCGCGACAGGGCGGCCATCGGCTCACCCTGCGAGCCGGTGCAGATGAGGACGACCTGGTGGTCGGGGAAGTTGTCGAGCTTCTTGACGTCGACCAGGACGCCGTCGGGGACCTTGAGGTAGCCGAGCTCGGCCGCGATCCCCATGTTGCGCACCATCGAGCGACCCACCATGGCGACCTTGCGCCCGGCCTTCTCCGCGGCGTTGAGCACCTGCTGGACACGGTGCACGTGCGAGGAGAAGCAGGCCACGATGATGCGGCGCTCGGCGTCGCGGAAGACCTTGTCGATGGCCGGGGCGATGTCCTTCTCCGGGGTGGTGAACCCCGGGACCTCGGCGTTGGTCGAGTCGGTCATGAACAGGTCGACGCCCTCCTCACCGAGGCGGGCGAAGGCGCGCAGGTCGGTGAGGCGGTTGTCCAGCGGCAGCTGGTCCATCTTGAAGTCGCCGGTGTGCAGGATCGTGCCGGCAGGCGTGCGGACGAACACGGCGAGGGCGTCCGGGATCGAGTGGTTGACGGCGACGAACTCGCAGTCGAAGACCCCGAGCTTCTCGCGCATGCCCTCCTTCACACCCAGCGTGTAGGGCGTGATGCGGTGCTCCTTGAGCTTGGCCTCGACCAGCGCCAGGGTCAGCATCGAGCCGACGACGGGGATGTCCTTCTTGAGCTTGAGAAGGTAGGGGACGGCACCGATGTGGTCCTCGTGGCCGTGCGTCAGCACGATCGCCTGCACCTGGTCGAGCCGGTCCTCGATGTACTCGAAGTCGGGCAGGATCAGGTCGACGCCCGGCTGGTGGTCCTCGGGGAAGAGCACCCCGCAGTCGATGATGAGCAGCTGGCCCGCGTGCTCGATGACGGCCATGTTGCGGCCGACCTCGCCGAGGCCGCCGAGGGCCACGACGCGCACCCCGTCGGGGGCGAGCTTGGGGGGCAGGTTGAGCTCGGGGTGGGGGTGGCTCACAGCAGACCAGACTCCTTGAGTCCCGTACGGAGGATGTCGAGGTGCTCCGGCGGCGACTCCACCAGCGGGAGGCGCACCGTCGCGTGTTCGATGACGCCGAGCTCCACGAGCGCGGCCTTGGCCATGATGGCCCCCTGGGACGTGCTCATGATCGCGTCGACCGCAGGGACGAGCCGCCGGTGGATTTCGCGGGCGGTGGCCAGGTCGCCCCGGTCCACCGCCTCGATCATCGCGGCGTACTCGCGTCCGGCGACGTGGCCGACGACGCTGACGGTGCCCACTGCCCCGAGGGACAGCCAGGGCAGCGTCGTCGCGTCGTCGCCGGAGAAGTAGATGAGGTCGGTGGTCGCCATCACCTTGGTGGAGGCCCACGGGTCGCCCTTGGCGTCCTTGACGGCGACGATGCTCGGCACGGTGGCCAGCTCGCGCAGCGTCTCGGTGGTGAACGGGATGCCGGTGCGTCCGGGGATGTCGTAGAGCATCACCGGCAGGTCGGTGACCTCGGCGACCGCGCGGCAGTGCGCGACGACCCCGGCCTGGGTGGGCTTGTTGTAGTAGGGCGTGACGAGCAGGAGCCCGGTGGCACCGGCGTCCGCGGCGCGGCGCGCCATGTCGACGCTGTGCGCGGTGGCGTTGGAGCCCACGCCGGCGACGACCTCGGCCCGGTCGCCGACGGTGTCGGCGACCAGCCGCACCATCTCCAGGCTCTCGTCCTCGCTGAGCGTGGCGGACTCGCCGGTGGTGCCGTTGACGACGATCCCGTCGTGGCCGGAGGCGACGAGGTGCTCGGCCAGCCGGCGTGCGCCGTCGGTGTCGAGGCTCCCGTCCGGGCGCATCGGGCTGACCATGGCGGTCAGGAGTCGACCGAACGGTGAGGCTGTACTCATGACCGCAGGCTATCGCCCCGTGGCGGGAGCCCCGGTCCCCGGCGTGTGCGGTGGGCAGGAATGGCGCCATCCCTGCCCCCGGTGGCCGGATCCCTCCGCCCCGCGGTACGGCGCCACCCCGCGTCGGTGCGCGGTGTTAGGTTGCCGTCGTGCAGCAGTACCTGGACCTCCTCGACCACGTCATGACGCACGGGACGGACAAGTCCGACCGCACCGGCACCGGCACCCGCTCGGTCTTCGGCTACCAGATGCGGTTCGACCTCTCCGAGGGTTTCCCGGTCCTCACCACCAAGAAGCTGCACCTCAAGTCGATCATCGGCGAGCTGCTGTGGTTCCTGCGCGGCGACTCCAACGTCCGGTGGCTGCAGGAGCGCGGCATCACGATCTGGGACGAGTGGGCCGACGAGAACGGCGACCTGGGGCCGGTCTACGGCTACCAGTGGCGGTCCTGGCCGACCCCGGACGGCGGCCACGTCGACCAGATCGCCAAGGTCATCGAGTCGATCCGCACCAACCCCGACAGCCGGCGGCACATCGTCTCGGCGTGGAACGTCGCGGACGTCGACTCGATGGCGCTGCCCCCCTGCCACACGATGTTCCAGTTCTACGTCGCCAACGGCAGGCTGTCGTGCCAGCTCTACCAGCGGTCTGCCGACATCTTCCTCGGCGTCCCGTTCAACATCGCCTCCTACGCCCTCCTGACGATGATGGTGGCGCAGGTCTGCGACCTCGAGCCGGGCGACTTCGTCCACACCCTCGGTGACGCCCACCTCTACTCCAACCACGTCGAGCAGGCCCGACTGCAGCTCACCCGCACTCCCCTGCCGCTGCCCCGGATGCGGATCGCCCCCGGCAAGCAGATCGACGAGTTCGAGCTCGGCGACTTCGAGCTCGTCGGCTACGAGGCGCACCCGTCGATCAAGGCCCCCATCGCCGTCTGAGCAGCCGGCCCGGCAGCGTCCGGGCTGGTGGGCGGCACCGGGCCGCGGCCTACGCTGTCGTGCATGACGAACGTGACCCTCATCGCCGCTGTCGGCCGCAACGGCGTCATCGGCGCCGACAACGACATGCCCTGGCACCTGCCCGAGGACTTCGCGTTCTTCAAGCGCACGACCATGGGCCACCCGATGGTCATGGGGCGCAGGACGTTCGACTCGATCGGGCGCGTGCTCCCGGGCCGGCGCACGATCGTCGTCACCCGCCAGCGGGACTGGTCCCACCCCGACGTCGAGACCGCCCACTCCCTCAGCGAGGCGCTGGCGCTCGCCGGCCCGGCGACCGAGGTCTTCGTGTGCGGTGGGGGGCAGGTCTACGCCGAGGCCATGCCCTGGGCGCACCGGCTCCTGGTGACCGAGGTCGACCAGTCCCCCGAGGGTGATGTGAAGTTCCCCCCGATCGACCCGGCGCAGTGGCGGGAGACCGCCCGCGAGGACCGCGAGGGTTTCAGCTGGGTGACCTACGAGCGCACCTGAGGGGCCGGACGTCCCGCGCGGGCCGGGTGCGAGGATGGCGTCCATGAGCTCCGAGCACGACCACCCGCACGACCACACCCACCCGACCGGTCCCCTCGCCGACGCGAGCGTCCGCATCGCGCGTGAGACCGACGCCCCCGCCGTGGGGTTCGTGCAGGCGGTCGTGTGGCGCGAGGCGTATGACGGCGTCGTGCCGCCCGAGGTGCTCGAGGCGTTCGAGCCGCAGGCCTTCGCGAGCGCGTGGCGCCAGTCCCTGGCCAACCCGCCGCAGGGGGTCTACCGCCTGCTGGCGGCGTGCGCCGGGGACCAGGTCGTGGGCTTCGCCTCGATCGGGCCGAGCCAGGATCCCGACGCCGACGCGGCGACGGGTGAGGTCTCGGCCCTCGCCGTGCACCCCCAGGCCCGCCGGGCCGGGCACGGCTCGCGCCTGGTCAACGCAGCGGTGGACACCCTGCGCGGGGCCGGTGCCGAGTCCGTGCACGCGTGGGTGCTCGCCGGCGACGAGGCGACCCGCGCCTTCCTCGCCGCCTCGGGGCTGCACCCCGACGGCGCCTTCCGCGACCGCGTGGTCTCCCCCGCCGGCGACACCGCGCGCGAGGTGCGACTGGTCGCCGACATCCGGCCCGACGGGCCCGCCACCAGCCCGTGACCCTCGCCCTCGAACCGGCCCGCCGCCGAGCCGTCCTGCGGCAGTCGCTGTCCGTGGCCGTGGCCACCGGGGCCTACGGCGTGAGCTTCGGCGCCCTGTCCGTGGCGGCCGGGCTCGACCTCCTGCAGACGCAGGCCCTGTCGCTGCTGCTGTTCAGCGGCGGGTCGCAGTTCGCCTTCGTCGGGGTCCTGGCCGCCGGGCCGGCGGGGGCGCCCGCGGCCATCGCCACCTCGACCCTGCTCGGCGTGCGCAACGGCCTCTACGGCCTCCAGGTCGCACGACTGCTGGGCGCCCGAGGAGCCCGTCGCGTCGCGGCGGCCCAGCTCACCATCGACGAGTCGACGGCCGTCGGGGTCGCCCAGCCCGAGGCGGCTGCGGGGCGGCTCGGCTTCTGGGCCACCGGCGTCGGTGTCTTCGTGCTGTGGAACCTCACGACGCTCGTGGGCGCGCTCGCCGGCGACGCGATGGGAGACCCGCGCCGCTACGGCCTCGACGCAGCGGCGGCCGCTGCCTTCTGCGCACTGCTGTGGCCGCGGCTGCGTTCGGTGGACGCCTTCGCCATCGCCGCCCTGGCGGCGGTCGTGGCGGTCGTCCTCGCCCCGCACGCGCCAGCCGGGGTCCCGGTCCTCGTCGCGGCCACCACCGCCCTCGTCGCCGGTGCCTGGCGACGGGCCCACCACGACCCCGTGCCACCGCACCACTGGGCCGACGAGGAGGCAGGCCGATGAGCACGTGGACCGCGGTGCTGGTCGCGTCGGCCCTCGCCTTCGCGCTCAAGTACGCCGGGCACCTGGTGCCGGCTAGGTGGCTCGACGGCGACCGCACGACCCGCATCACCTCGGCGCTGCCCATCGCCCTGCTGGCCGCGCTCGTCGGCGTGCAGACTCTCACCTCGTCATCGGGTGCGGTCGTCGTCGACTCGCGTGCCGCCGCCGTGGGCGTGGCGGTCGTCGCCCTGCTGCTGCGGGCGCCGTTCATCGTCGTGGTGGTGCTGGCCGCCGCCGTCGCGGCAGGGCTGCGGCTGCTCGGCCTCCCCTGACGACGTCCGCCGACGGCGTCCCGTCAGCGGGTCACGGCCACTCGAGGGCGTCCTCCACGAACCGGTCGCCGGTCTGAATGCCCACGACGCAGAACACCACGCCGCCCGGGTCCTGCATGACGACGTAGCCCTGGCGCTCCTCCACGACCGTCGCGCCCAGCAGCCGGAGGCGGTGCACCTCCGCCGGCACGTCGTCGGACTCGATGTCGAGGTGGATGCGCGGGCCGCCGGACTCCAGTCGCTGCACCTCGAGGTTGAGGGTGCCCACCTCCCCGACGGAGGCGTACGCACCGTCGGGGCGCGGCCGCGTCCCCTGCACCCCCGCCCAGAACGCCAGGCTGGCGTCGTAGTGCTCGCCGTCGTGGTCGATGAGGACGATGCCGATGCGTGAACGGTGCATGGGCCCACCGTATGCCGCGCGGCGGCGCTGGTCAGCCCTGTTCGGCCTGCGAGGCCCGCGAGGCCCGCCAGGCCCGGACCGCGGCGCGGTAGTGCGCCTGTTCGCCCTTGCGGTCGCGGGCGACGCGGCACTCCTCGGCGCGCTCGAGCTCGCGCGCCCAGTCGCCGTGGGCGCCGGATGCGTTGGCCTGGGCCATCATCCGGGCCCCGTCCCGGGCCACCCGCACGAGCGGCAGCATCGCGGCCAGGGCGACCAGCGGCACGAGGATGACGGCGAGGCCGAGCAGCACCGCGACGGGGCGGCCGTCGGCGACGAGCTCGACACCGCGCCACCCGATCGTGGCCGCGTAGAAGGCGAGGACGACGAGCGTGACGAGGGCGGTGACCTTCTCGCGCACTCAGTCGTCCAGCCCGAGGACGTGCTCGAGCCCGACGGTGAGGCCCGGGTGGTCGCCGATGGCCCGGACCCCGGCCAGGACACCCGGCATGAACGAGCTGCGGTCGAAGCTGTCGTGGCGCAGGGTGAGCATCTCCCCCTCGCCGCCGAACAGCACCTCCTGGTGGGCGACGAGCCCGCGCAGCCGCACCGAGTGCACCGGCACGCCGTCGACCCGGGCGCCGCGCGCGCCACCGGGGTCCTGCGTCGTGGCGTCCGGCACGTCGCCGAGACCTGCCTCGGCCCGGGCGGCGCCGATCAGCGAGGCGGTCCGGGCCGCGGTGCCCGAGGGCGCGTCGACCTTGGCCGGGTGGTGCAGCTCGATGACCTCGACCGACTCGTAGAAGCGCGCCGCCTCCTGCGCGAAGCGCATCACGAGGATCGCGCCGATGGCGAAGTTGGGGGCGATGAGCACACCGACCCCCGGGTGCTCTGCGAGGGTGCCCCGCAACGACTCCAGCCGCGTGTCGTCCCAGCCGGTCGTGCCCACGACGACGTCGACCCCGCGGTCGACGCAGTGGGCGACGTTGCCCGGCGAGGCGTCCGGGACCGAGAACTCCACGACGACGTCCGCCCCGGCGAGGTCGCCGAGGTCGTCGCCCTGGTCGAACCGGCCCACGAGCTCGAGGTCGTCGGCCGCCTCCACGGCCCGGCACACCTCGCCGCCCATGCGTCCGGATGCCCCGATGACTGCCACCTTCGTCGTCGCGCTCACGTCCGCCAGCGTAGCGATGGCGGGCCCGACCCCGTGGGCCCGGACCCGCCATCGACGACTCCGTCGGTCCTCGCGACGTGGTCGCGGGGACGGACGTCCTACTTCACGAAGGCCTTGAGGCCGAGCACCACCGGGTCGTGGTCCGAGGACCGGTAGGGGCCCGGGTCGTGGAAGTCGGTCGAGTGGTAGTTGTACCGGCTGTACTCGAGCGCCACGGACTCACCGGAGTTGATGTTCCAGTGGTCGGCACCCGTGGACATCCTGAGCCCGGCCTCGTTGACGAGGATGTGGTCCAGCGAGCCCGACAGGCCGGAGAACGAGTACGAGTACCGGCCCGGGTCGAACGTCGAGCCCACGTCGGTGTAGCCCGCCTTGTAGAGGACGTCGAGCGGGTCCTCCATCGTGTAGGAGTTGTAGTCCCCGGCCATCACGATGGCCTTGGCGCCGTACTCCGCGGCGACGCCGGGCACCCAGTCGCGCAGGGCCTGCGCCTGCAGGATGCGGCTGGTCACCGAGGCACCCTGGCCGTCACCGCTGTCCTGGTCACCGGGGAAGGGGCCCGCCGATCCCTTGGACTTGAAGTGGTTGACCACGAAGAGGAACTTGTCGCCCTTGCCGGTCTTCTTCTTGAACGTCTGCGCGATCGGCTCGCGGGCGTTGACGAAGGCCTGGCCGTCGCCGCTCTGTTCGCCCAGCGCGCGGGAGCGGTCGACGCGCATCACGGTGGCCGGCTTGTAGATCATGGCCGTGGTGATGAAGTCCTGCTGCGAGGTGGGCGGCAGGTCGGTGGACGAGGGCACGAACGCCCAGGTGCCGGCGCCCGCCTTGGCGTTGAGCGCCGCGACGAGCCGCGACAGGGTCTCGTCGCGGGAGTGGCCGAACTGGGCCGAGTTCTCGACCTCCATGAGCCCGACGACGTCGGCGTCGAGCGCGTTGATCGCCGACACCTCCTTCTCCGTCTGCCGGGCGAGGTCGGCCGCGTCCCACGCGCCGCGCCGGTCGCAGCCGTCACGCACGGTGTCCCCGCTGCTGTCGCGGTCGTAGTAGGCGACGCAGGACGGGTCGGCGTCACCGAGGTCGGTGAAGTAGTTGAGCACGTTGAACGAGGCGACCTTGAGGTCCGGGGTGCCGAGCTGGCTCAGGTCCTTCTCGTCCGGCGCCGCGGTCCGGGTGTTCGCGAACGTCACCGGGGAGGTGGCGTTGTCCGGGCCGACGACCTGGGCGGTCGGCTGGAAGCGCCACAGGTTGAACCGGTAGTCCACGACCACGGGAGCCGTGAAGGTGGCGGGTGCACCGACGCGGACAGGCTTGGTCGTGGAGACGTAGGCCGGCGTCTTGTCCGCGTTGAGCAGGCACGGCACCGGTCGGGCACCGCACGTCGAGGCGGAGTAGCTGCTCGCCGTGAAGTTCGTCGAGGAACCGTCGTCGAGGGTGACCAGGCGCTTGGCGTTGTCGGCCACGACGGCGGCGGACTCGGCGCTGCCGGGCTTGGCCACCTCGGTGTTCTGCAGCAGCGGCGTGGTGCCGACCGCGAGGCCGACCTCGCCGTACTGGTTGGTGCCGAAGGTGTTGGTGACGGTGTAGGCGCCGGTGGGCTGGAACAGCATGCCCTCGATGGACTCACGAGCGCTGTCGCTGGTCGGCCACCCGGTGGTGAGCGCCTGGACGGGGCTGAACTCGCTGCCCGCGTCGACGACGTCGGACGCCGTGGTGGAGATCTCGGTGAGGCCGCCGAACTCGCTGACCCTGCCGGTCACCTTGACGAAGTTGCCGACCACGGCCTCGGGCGACAGCGTCCCGGGCTGGAAGACGTAGACGCCGTCCGACGCACCGTCGGTGCGCGGCTCGGGGCCGGTGCCCTGGGTCTGGAGGAAGAAGCCGTTGAAGCCACCGGTGGGGTACGCAGCGGTCACGACGCCCTCCACGGCGACCGTCTCACCGACGAGCGGCGAGGTCGCGCCGGGCCCCTGGACCTCGGCGATCGTCGCCGTCCGCGGCCCGGTGGGGGCCGGGGTGCACGCGTCACCACAGGCGGTCGGGCTCGGGGCCGCGAGGGCGAAGTCGGCCTTGTTGTCGGCGGTGTTCACCGGCGCGGGGGCGGCCTTGCGGGAGGCGCCCGAGGTCGCGCTGGTCGTGGCGGTGGGACCGGTCCCCGCGTAGTCGTTGGCCGCGGAGCCGAAGCCGACGAAGTCGACGACCTGCGGAAGCGCCGAGCAGGGGTTGGTGCCCGTCTTGATCGTGCAGCTGGGCAGCGGCTGGGCGGCGCTGACCAGGGCCACCTTGCCGGCGCCTGCGGCCATCGCGATCGAGCCGTCGACGTCGTAGGGCACCTCGGTGGTGCCACCCGCGCCGGCCCCTTCACGGACGACGTAGGTGGCCCCGGCCGGCAGCGTGCCCTTGAGCCCGGTGGCCTGGAAGCTCGTCCCCGTCGACGACGCGTACTGCACCGACCAGCCGTCGAGCTTCACCGGCGCCGTGCCGGTGTTGACCAGCTCGACGAAGTCGTTCTTGTAGGTGGCGCCGGTGTTGCCGCCTCCGCCGTACACCTCGTTGATCACGACACTGGCCGTCGGCGACGGTGCGGCCTGCGCACCCGTCGCCACGGAGACCACACCAGCGGTGAGCGCGATCGCGCCCGCCGCCCCCATCAGTTGCTTGCGGCGTTCGCGCACAGCAGTCCTCCACACCCGAGTTGTTCCCGAAGAAAGCGCCGCCCATGGATGCGGGCCCGGCGCCAAGGGTGCAGTCAAACATGGACAGATGCCCTTGAGGAGGTATGGAAGGCGTCCAGAAGGTAAAGGTCAGGTCAGGTTCTCCAGGGGCACATCGGCGTCGGCAAGTTTCGCCCGGTCGACCCGGGTGCGCGAGCGGATCAGGCCCTTGACGGCGTCGCCGACGTCCCACACGTTGACGTTCATCCCGGCGGTGACCACCCCGTCCCGCAGCCAGAAGGCGAGGAACTCCCGACCGGCCAGGTCGCCCCGGACCACGACCTCGTCGTCGGGGCTGCCGAGCCCGTGGTACTCCAGCCCCAGGTCGTACTGGTCGCTGAAGAAGAAGGGCAGCTGCGGCTCAGGACCCTGCTGGTCGAGCATGGCCGCGGCGACCAGGGCCGGCTGGTCGAGCGCGTTGGCCCAGTGCTCGACCCGGACCCGGCGACCGAGGAACGGGTGCTCGACGTTGGCGACGTCGCCGGCGACGAAGACGTCGGGGTCGCTCGTCCGCCCGACCGCGTCCGCGAGCACCCCGTTGTCGACCTCGAGGCCGGCCCCCTGCGCGAGGCCGACGTTGGGGGCCGCACCGATGCCGACGACGACCGTGTCGGCCGGCACCGTCGTCCCGTCGCCCAGCCGGACCCCGGCGACACGGCCGTCCTCCCCCGTGATCTCCTCGACGCTCACGCCGGTGCGCAGGTCGACGCCGTGCTCCCGGTGCAGGTCGGCGAACACCTGGGCCACGGTCGGCCCCAGGACGCGCACGAGGGGCAGGTCCAGGGTCTCCAGCACGGTGACGTCGGCGCCGGCCTCCCGGGCCGCGGCGGCGACCTCCAGCCCGATCCAGCCCCCACCGATGAGCACCAGCCGCTGCCCGGGGCGCAACGCCTCGCGGAGCCGGTCGCTGTCCTCGATGGTGCGCAGGCTGAGTACCCCGTCGAGGTCCGCCCCGGGCAGGGTCAGGCGACGAGGGGAGCTGCCGGTGGCCAGGAGCAGCCGGTCCCAGTGGAGTCGCTCGCCGCCCTCGGTCACGACCTCGTGGGCGTCGCGGTCCAGGGCGGCGACCACGGTGCCCGTGCGCACGTCCACGTCGTGGGCGGCGTACCAGTCACGGTCGTGGACGAACGCGTTGTCGAGGCCCTCCCCCGTCTTGAGGTAGTCCTTCGACAGCGGCGGTCGCTCGTACGGCAGGTGGTCCTCGCCCGCGAACAGCACCAGCCGCCCCTCGAAACCCTTGTCCCGCAACGCCTCGACGGCCTTGGCCCCTGCCAGACCCCCACCGACCACCACGAACGTCCGCTCATCAGCCATGGGCACAGCCTTCGACGCCCGGGGCCGGAGCGCAACCCCCGGGGCACCGCAGCCCCGGGACCGGGCGTCCCCTGACGCCCCTGACTCCCCTGACTCCCTGACGCCGAACGGGCCGGCACACCGTGAGGTGTGCCGGCCCGTTCGGGACGTGCTGTGGGTACTGCGTCAGCTGGCGTCCTCGGACGTGGCCGTGGCCGCGCCATCGGGGGCGTCGCCCTGCTCGCCCCGGTCGCCACGCTCGCCACCGCGACGACGGCGGTTGCGGCTGCGCCCACCCTCGCGACGCTCGCCGCGCTCCTCGCCGGACTCGTGCGAGTCGCCGGACGTGGCCTCGGCGTCGGTGGTGTCGTCACCGGCTGCGTCGGCAGGGGCGGACTCGCCACCCTCGCCCTCGGGCAGGACGGCGGCCAGCGACAGCTTGCCGCGCGGGTCGACCTCCTTGAGCTCGACCTGGACCTTCTGGCCCACGGCCAGGACGTCGTCGACGTTGTCGATCCGCTTGCCACCGACGAGCTTGCGCACCTCGGAGATGTGCAGCAGGCCGTCCTTGCCGGGCAGCAGGGAGATGAACGCACCGAACGTCGTGGTCTTGACCACGGTGCCCAGGAATCGCTCGCCGACCTCCGGCATCTGCGGGTTGGCGATGGCGTTGACCATCGCACGCGCCGCCTCGGCCGACGGGCCGTCGGTCGCACCGATGTAGACCGTGCCGTCGTCCTCGATCGAGATCTGCGCGCCGGTCTCGTCCTGGATCTGGTTGATCATCTTGCCCTTCGGCCCGATGACCTCGCCGATCTTGTCGACCGGGACCTGCACCGCGATGACGCGAGGAGCGAAGGGGCTCATCTCGTCCGGGGTGTCGATGGCCTCGTTCATGACGTCGAGGATGTGCAGGCGCGCGTCGCGGGCCTGGGTCAGCGCGCCGGCCAGGACCGACGCGGGGATGCCGTCGAGCTTGGTGTCGAGCTGGATGGCGGTGACGAACTCGCGCGTGCCGGCGACCTTGAAGTCCATGTCACCGAACGCGTCCTCGGCGCCGAGGATGTCGGTCAGCGCGGCGTACTGCGTCTGGCCGTCGACCTCGTCGGACACCAGGCCCATGGCGATGCCGGCGACCGGGGCGCGCAGCGGCACACCGGCGTTGAGCATCGACAGGGTCGAGGCGCAGACCGAGCCCATGGACGTCGAGCCGTTGGAGCCGAGGGCCTCGGACACCTGGCGGATCGCGTAGGGGAACTCCTCACGCGTGGGCAGCACGGGCATGAGCGCCCGCTCCGCCAGCGCGCCGTGGCCGATCTCGCGGCGCTTGGGCGAACCCACCCGACCGGTCTCACCGGTGGAGTAGGGCGGGAAGTTGTAGTTGTGCATGTAGCGCTTGCGCGTCACCGGGGAGAGGGTGTCGAGCTGCTGCTCCATGCGGAGCATGTTGAGCGTGGTGACACCCATGATCTGGGTCTCGCCGCGCTCGAACAGGGCCGAGCCGTGCACGCGCGGCAGGACCTCGACCTCGGCGCCGAGGGCGCGGATGTCGGCGAGGCCACGGCCGTCGATGCGGACCTTGTCGCGCAGGATGCGCTGGCGGATGAGCTTCTTCTGCACGGAGCGGTAGGCGGCGGAGATCTCCTTCTCGCGCCCCTGGAACTCCTTGCCCTCACCGGCGAGGGAGGCCTTGGCGGCCTCCTTGATCGCGTCGATGCGCTCCTCGCGCTCCTGTTTGCCGGCGATGGTGAGCGCCTGCGTCAGGTCGTCCGAGGTCGCGGCCTCGACGGCGGCGTACGCGTCGTCCTCGTAGTCGAGGAAGATCGGGAACTCCTGGACGGGCTTGGCGGACTTGCTCGCCAGCTCGGCCTGGGCCTCGCAGAGGACCTTGATGAACTTCTTGGAGGCCTCGAGGCCCTCGGCGACGACCTCTTCGGTCGGGGCCTGCTTGCCCTCGTTCTTGACCAGGTCCCAGGTGGACTCGGTGGACTCGGCCTCGACCATCATGATGGCGACGTCGTCACCCGCGATGCGGCCGGCGACGACCATGTCGAACGTCGAGCGCTCGATGTCCGAGAAGTTCGGGAAGGCGACCCACTGGCCGTCGATCAGGGAGACGCGGACGCCACCGATCGGGCCGGAGAAGGGCAGACCCGAGATCTGCGTGGAGGCGCTGGCCGCGTTGATGGCGAGCACGTCGTACTGGTGGTCGGGGTTGAGCGCGAGCACCGTGATGACGACCTGGACCTCGTTGCGCAGGCCCTTGGTGAAGGTGGGGCGCAGCGGGCGGTCGATCAGGCGGCAGGTGAGGATCGCGTCGGTGGAGGGGCGGCCCTCACGACGGAAGAACGAGCCGGGGATCTTGCCCGCGGCGTACATCCGCTCCTCGACGTCGACGGTCAGGGGGAAGAAGTCGAATCCCTCGCGCGGGCTCTTCCCGGCGGTGGTGGTGGAGAGGAGCATCGTGTCCTCGTCCAGGTAGGCGGCGACGGCGCCGCCGGCCTGCTTGGCCAGGCGTCCGGTCTCGAACCGGACCGTGCGGGTGCCGAACTTGCCGTTGTCGATGGTGGCTTCGGCGAACTGGATCTCTGGACCCTCCATTGGGCCCTCCTTCTGTATCTCTCAACATCCACGCGCATCGTCGTTGTGCGCGGGCTTCCTTCTGGTGGTGCTGGGTGGTGCGTGCACGCGACTGCGCGTGCAGGTCGTACCGGGCCGGTGTCGGAACCGGCCCCATGCGACAGGGACGGCCCTCGTGGAGGACCGTCCCTGTCGGATGTTCAGCGGCGCAGACCGAGGCGCTTGATCAGCGAGCGGTAACGCTCGACGTCGACGCTCTCGAGGTAGCGCAGGAGCCGGCGGCGCTGGCCGACCAGCAGGAGCAGGCCGCGGCGGCTGTGGTGGTCGTGCTTGTGCTGGCGCGAGTGCTCGGTGAGGTCGAGGATGCGCTGCGTCAGCAGGGCGATCTGGACCTCCGGGGAACCGGTGTCGCCCTCGTGCGTGGCGTAGTCGGACATGATCTTCTGCTTGACGTCGGTGCTCAACGGCATGGGTCGACACTGCTCCTTCGTGGAATCGTTGCGCGGTGCCTCAGGGCTGGTTCACCTGGGCGCTCTGGATCCGCGGCCGGTCTACGGCGGTCCCAAGGCTACCAGCGGCCCACGGCCCGCCCTAATCGTCCTGTCCGACGCTCCGAGGACCCGCTGCCCTCCTCGCTGCCCGCGCCGCGCGCAGTCGCTGCTGTCTCAGGGCGAGCTCGAGGGTCGTGGGGTGCTCCCGGTCGCCCACGTCCTCGGCCGGGCCCTGCGCAGTGCCCCTCAGGTGGTACCAGGCCCGGGGCGGGTGGCGGTCGTACCGCGGTGACCTGATGGCCTCTCGCGGCAGCCGGTCCGGAGGCTGGACCTCGAGGTGCGCGGGAAAGCGTCGACCTGCATTGTCGCGCACTGCGTCCTCGGGGAAGGGCAGAACCTCGTGCCCGGCGTCGTCGAGCACGGCCAGCCGCAGGCCCGCGAGCGACAGGGCCCCGGCGAGCACCTGCTCGGGCACTCGTCGGGCTCCGCGCTCGTAGCTGGCCAACGTCGAGTGGGCGAGACCCAGCCTCTGGGCCATCTCGCGCTGGCTCAGCCGCGCTCGCCGCCGAGACCTGACCAGGTACCCCGCCAGTTCCAGTTCCCCCACTGTTGCCCCCGTCCGCTGAAGGCCTTCTCCAGAAGCCCTCGGGGACCACGATCGCGCCAGGGTCTGACAGCGCGGCTCCAGTGACCCCGCCACTGCCCGCCCCTGGTGCGGCGGACGGCGCCAAGGGGTGGTGAGCCGGACCTACGTCACTGGGCACGGAACGCGCTCAGTGACGTAGGTCCGCGGTTACCGCCCGGTTGCTCGGGACGCGGGTCGCGTCCGTCCAGCTTGCCCGTCGGCGGCCACCACGGACGGGGTGCCGCGAGCAGTTCCGCACCCAGCCCGGCTGTGTGGTCAGGTGCGGGCGTAGAGGCGGCGGCGGGCCGGGCGCTCGACGGCCACGTGCAGCAGCCACGCCGCGGCGCCCAGGGCGGCGATGACGGCGAGCAGCGCGAGGGCGGCCGACCACCAGGCGTCGTCGCCCCACTGCCGCAGGCCGCGCACGACCGGCTGGAGCAGGTAGTGCGTCATGTACAGGCAGTAGGAGGCCTCCCCCGCCGCCACCATCCACGTGGTGGAGAGCCAGCGCGCCGTCCAGCCGGAGGACGCCGCCAGGGCCGCGACCGACACCCCGAGCACGGGCGCCATCCAGTAGTCGCCCGACGAGGCGCCGGGCACGAGCGCGACGACGAGCAGCCCGAGCGGGAGCAACGGCAGCAGCCGGCGCAGCGAGCGGCCGCCCCGTACCCAGGCCAGGCAGAGGAACGCGCCGCCGAGGAACTCCCCGAGGATGCGGACGAAGAACAGGTGCTCCAGGTTGCCGTTGGGCAGGGCGAACAGGGCATAGGTACCGAGCATCGCGGCGTACGCGAGCGCCGCGAGCGGGAGGAACGTCCGCGCCCGTCGGACCCTGCCGACGGCCAGGAACAGCAGCGGCGACAACAGATAGGCGAACCACTCGGAGCTGATCGACCAGGCGGGGCCGTTGAAGCTGGGCCGGTCGTTCCACCAGTTGTGCACCATGAACAGGTTCTGGACGTAGGCCTCCCCCGTGCGCCGGTGACCGCCCTCACCGACGCCGAGGGCGCCGGCCGCGACGGCCATCGCCAGGTCGACGTGGAGCGTGATGACGTGCACGGGCCACACTCGCGCGAACCGGTTCTGCACGAAAGCCCGCGTCCTGCGCCAGGAGAACGAGCGGAGCACGTCGGCGTAGTTGTACGCGAGCACGAAGCCGCTGAGGGGGAAGAAGAGGTCGACGCCGAGGTACCCGGCGGCGAGGAGCCGGTCGAACGGCGCCAGCCAGGGGGCGAGCGCCTCGAGGTCGGTCCGGTAGTGGAAGAGCACCACCCACAGCGCGGCGAGCGCCCGCAGGCCGGTGAGGGCCGGGAGAGGAGGCCTGCGGCGAGCTGCCGGCGGGCGGGCCGGGGCCCGGTCGGCCGCGGCGACCGGCTCGACTCCGGCCTCGACCTCCGGGGCGCCCGGGCTCAGGACTGCCCTCCCGCGGGCCACTCGTCGGCGAGCAGGGCGTAGACGGCGAGGTCTGTCCACCGCTCCTTGAACCAGGACGCCTTGACGAAGACCGCCTCCCGCCGCATGCCCAGGCGTTCGCAGACGCGCGCGGACGCGGTGTTCTCGGGTTCGAGCTGGGCCCAGACGCGGTGCACGCCCACCTCGCGGAACGCCGCCTCGGTGATCGCGCGGGCCGCCTCGGTGGCATACCCCTGTCCCGCGACGTCGGGGGCGAACACCCAGCCGATCTCCGCCTGCCGTTCGTCCTTGCCGTCGAGCCCCTCGAGCAGGATGAGCACGTCGCCGATGACCCGGCCGTCGAGCTCGACCGCGAGGGTCAGGTTCGGCGAGGTCAGTTCGATGCGCCCGGCGGTCGCCCGTTCCGCGACCAGGTCGGCGACCTGCTCGCGGGTCTTGGGCTCACCCGGGATGTAGCGGACCACCGACGCCACCGACCGGTAGGCGAAGACGTCGTCCTCGTCGCCGGGGCGGAAGCTGCGCAGGGTCAGCCGCTCGGTCGTGATGGGCAGGCTGACGCGGGGCACGGGACCGGACTCGCTCAGAGGTTGATCATGTGGCCGGCGATGCCCTCGACGGCCTCCTTGACCGCCTCGGACAGCGTCGGGTGGGCGAACACGTTGCGCGCCACCTCGTCGGCCGTGAGATCCCACTTCTGGGCCAGGGTCAGCGCGGGCAGCAGCTCGGTGACGTCGGGGCCGATGAGGTGGGCGCCGATGATCTCGTTGTGCGTGGCGTCGGCCACGACCTTCACGAAGCCGACGGCGTCGCCGAGCCCCATCGCCTTGCCGTTGGCCGAGAACGGGAACTTGGCGACCTTGACGTCGTAGCCCTTGTCCTTGGCCTGTGCCTCGGTGTAGCCGAACGAGGCAATCTGCGGCTGGCAGTAGGTGGCCCGCGGGATGAAGTCGTACTCGACCGGCATGGTCTCGGCGCCGGCCATCGTCTCGGCGGCGACGACGCCCTGGGCCTCGGCGGTGTGGGCCAGCATGAGCTTGCCGGTCACGTCACCGATCGCGTAGACGTTCTCGACGTTCGTGCGGCAGTGGTCGTCGATGACGACGGCACCGCGCTCGGTGGCGACCCCGATGTTCTCCAGGCCGTAGCCCTCGAGGCGCGGCGCGAAGCCGATCGCCTGCAGGACCTTGTCGGTCTCGATGACCTTCGACTCGCCGCCGGCGGCCGGCGACACCGTCACCTTGACCTTCTCGCCGCTGTCGTCGATCGACTCGACCTTCGTCGAGAGCATCACCGTGATGCCGAGCTTCTTGTAGTGCTTGAGCAGCTCCTTGGAGACCTCGGCGTCCTCGGTCGGCACCATGCGGTCGAGGAACTCGACGATCGTCACGTCCACGCCGAAGTTCTTCATCACGTAGGCGAACTCGACGCCGATGGCGCCCGAGCCGGCGATGACGATGGAGCCCGGCAGCTGGTCGGTGAGGATCTGCTCCTCGTAGGTCACGACGCGGTCGGACAGCGTCGTGCCGGGGATCAGGCGCGTCGTCGCACCGGTCGCGATGATGAGCTTGTCGAAGGTGATCGACTGCTTCTCACCGGAGTTCAGCGCCACGTCCATCGACGTGGGGCTGGTCAGGGTGCCCCACCCGTCGATCTCGGTGATCTTGTTCTTCTTCATGAGGAAGTGGACGCCCTTAACGATGCCGGACGACACCGAGCGCGAGCGGGCGTGCGTGACGCCGTAGGACATCGTGGCGTCGCCCTCGATGCCGAACTTGTCCTTCTCGTGCTGGAGGATGTGCGACAGCTCGGCGTTGCGCAGCAGCGCCTTGGACGGGATGCACCCGACGTTGAGGCAGACACCGCCCCAGTACTTGGACTCGACCACCGCGGCCCTGAGGCCGAGCTGCGAGGCGCGGATCGCCGCGACGTACCCACCAGGACCAGCACCGAGAACAACGACGTCGAAGTCAGCCATGGTGGCAGCCTACTGAGTGCCCCGACGGGGTCTCACCTCGGCCGGGACGAGCGGGGATCCGCCTACGGGGACGGCAGGGTACGGAGCACGTCGTGGATCTCCCGTGCGGCAGGGGCCGCGGTGGTGGCCCCGGTCCCGCCCTGGGCGACGACGACGGCGACGGCGTACCGCGGCCGGTTCGCCGGGGCGTAGGAGACGAACCACGAGGTGTCCTGCGCACCGAACACCTCCGCCGTGCCGGTCTTGCCGGCGACCGGCCACTGGCGCAGCGGGAACCCGCGGAACGCCTCCTTCGCGGTGCCCTCCTCCACGACCCCCTGCAGGGCGTCGTGGAGGAACGCCAGCGTCCCGGCGGGCAGCTGCACACGGCTCGTCAACGGCGCCGGCAGCGGCTGGAGCCGTCCCCCGGGAGCCTCGAAACCCGCGGCGACGCGAGGGGTGACCAGGGTGCCCCCGTTCGCGATCGCGGCGTACACACGCGCCATCTGCAGCGGCGTGACGGTCGTGTCGCCCTGGCCGATGGCGAAGTTGGCCGCGTCCCCGGCGCGGAACTGGAAGCCGGTCCGGCAGTTCTCCACCGCCAGCTGCTCGAGGTAGGCCGCGCGGCCCGGGTCCTTGGTCGCGACCTCCGGGTAGCCGGACCGGGCCCGTGCGCAGGTGTCCGCCCTGGTCGCCTCCCACGTCCGCAGCTTCCACGCCCGGTCGGGGATCCGGCCGGCCTGCTCGTCGGGCAGGTCCACCCCCGTGCGGCTGCCGAGCCCGAAACCGGTGGCCGCCGCGACGAACGGGTCGGCCGCGTCGGTCCGCGCCGACAGCCCACCCTGGGCCAGCCACGACCGGTAGGCGAAGTCGTAGAAGATCGTGTCGCAGGACACGACGATGCCCTTGCGCAGGCTGATGGGCCCGTAGGCACGGGACTCGAAGTTGGCGAAGCGCCGCGTGCCGATCGTGTAGCTCGAGCTGCAGTCGTAGGTGCCGCGCAGCGAGTTCCCGGCGGCCACGGCCGCGGGGAGGCTGACGACCTTGAAGGTCGAGGCGGGCGGGTAGGCGCCTGCCGTCACGCGGGACACCAGGGGCGTCCCGGCGGCGGCGTCGGTGAGGCCGGCGAGGTCGCGGGTGGAGATGCCGCCCGTCCACACCCGGGGGTCGTACGCCGGGTAGCTTGCTGCCGCGACGACCGCGCCGGTGCGCACGTCGAGGACCACCGCGGCGCCGGAGTCGGCGGCGAGCCCGCGCCGGTGCGCGGCGGCCGCCGCGTCGCGCAGGGCCCGCTCGGCACCTGCCTGGACCCGGGCGTCGAGGTTCGTCACCAGGTCGCTCCCGGGGACGGCGGGGGTGCTCGAGACCACCGAGGTCGCGACGCCACGCGGGTCCACGGCCACGGTCTCGCGGCCGGGCACCCCCCGCAGCTGGGCGTCGTACTGCTCCTCCAGGCCGGCGCGTCCCACCAGGTCGAGGTCGCCGACCAGGCCGCCGGAGCGGGCCACCTCCTCGGCGTCGGAGCGCCCGAGGTAGCCGAGGACGTGCGCCGCGTTGACCGACGCCACCGCCGGGTAGTCGCGCACGGGCAGAGCAACGACGGCCACGCCCGGGAACAGGTCGGGACGCTCGAGCAGGCCCAGGGCCAGCCGGGGGTCGGCGCCGGTGACGAGCGGCACGGGGACGTAGGCCGACCCGCCCCAGCACACCGGCGCGGCCGGGGCACCGGGGGTGCCGCAGAGCTGGGTGCGACCCCAGAGCTGGGCGACGGGCAGGTGCAGGGCCGCTGCCACGCGGGCCACGAGCGCGTGCCCGCCGTCCGGGGCGTCGGCCAGCACCTTGCGCGAGACGGTCACGACGGTCTCGGTCGTGTTGTCCACGAGCGGGGTGCCGTGGCGGTCGAGGATCCTGCCGCGGACGGCGGCCTCGACCACCGTCCGGGTGTTCACGGTCGTGGCGGCCCGGGCGTAGTCCTCGTGGTCACCGACCTGGACCTGGCCGAGCCTGCCGAGCAGGGTGCCCATGAGGCTGAGGGCGACCAGCCCGAACACCCAGACCCGGGCCAGGTGCTGGTCGGGGCGCCGGAGGGTCCCGCCCACGGCCAGTGCGGGGGGCTGTGGGCGGACCACCCGCGCACGCCTGCGCCCCACCCACGGGCGACGCACCCTCACGCCGGCCGCCCCGCGGCGAGGCGGCGCTCGGCCCTGACGAGCACGGGCACGACGAGTGCGCACAGGGTGGTGGTCAGCACGAACGAACCTGCCACGGTCGGCAGCGACACCGGCGCGCCCGTGGCCACCGCCACCGCGACCCGGCACGCGGCGAGCACGGCCGAGGCGGCGCCACCGACCGCTGCGACCCAGCCCCACGGGACCACCCCCTCACGGCGTCCCGCGCCGGCGAGCAGCCCGCACGCGGCATACGCCAGCGCCCCGGTGCCGAGCACGGCCGCACCGGGAGGGACGAGGTCGACCACCCAGCCGGCGGCGAGCCCGAGGAGCAGGCCGCCGCCGGTGCCTGAGCGCAGGGCCCCGGCCACGACGACCGGCAGCACCAGGTCCGGCAGCAGCACCGACGTCCGCGAGCCGAGGGTGGCGAGGGCCAGGGCGGCCACGAGGACGAGCACCGCGCGCAGCAGGGCGGCCGGCGCGCTCACCCGGCGGCCCCGGTCGCAGGGGTACGGGGCGTGGTGCGGGGCGACCCGACGAGGACGCCCACGACGTCGAGGGCTGCCAGGTCCGCTGCCGGGGTGACGGAGGCGCCCGGCACGAGCTGGGCCGGGTCGGTGTCGACGCCGGCCACGGTCCCCACCCGCAGCCCGCGTGGGAACGGACCGCCGTCGAGGCCACCGAGCGTGGTCACGGCGTCCCCACGCGTGAGGCGACCACGCTGGACGGCGCTGAGGTCGAGCTGGCCGGCCGGGCGCCGACGGCTGCCCTGGGCGCCGCTGCCGACCGACCCGAGGACGCCGGACGGCGACACCCTGACCGACACGGTGAGGTCGGCGGCACCGAGCAGCAGCACGTCGGCCGTCCACGGCGACACCGAGACGACGCGTCCCACGAGCCCGTCCGCGTCGACCACGGCGACGTCGGCGCGCACGCCGTCCCGCGAGCCGGCGTCGATGGTGACCCGCTCCGGTCCCCCGGCACCGACCCGTCCGACGGCCACGACCCGTGCCGCGACGAACCGGCGGCTCCGGGTCTCCGGCGCCGCGAGCAGCCGGGCGTACGCCGCGGCCTCCAGGCCGTGCGCGCGGTCGAGGTCGGCGTCGGTGGCGGTCCTGACCGAGTCCCGGGCAGCTGCCGACGGCCCGGAGCCCGTGCCGCGTGACACGAGCCGTTCCAGCGGGCCGAGGACGGCGCCTCCGGCGGCACGTACCGCGCCGGGGCCGGGCGCTCCGGCCAGGTCGAGGCCGGCGGCGACCACGGTGAGCGCGACCAGGGCTGTCGCGAAGCGGCGCGGTCGGGTGTCGGGTCGGGGCATGGGTCAGAGACGGCGCGAGTCGACGAGCACGCGCTCGAGGGTCCCGAACTCCTCAACGCACCGCCCGGAACCCCGCACCACCGCGCGCAAGGGGTCGTCGGCGACGCGGACGGGCACCCCGAGCTCGTGCCGCAGCCGCTCGTCGAGGCCGGTCAGCAGGGCTCCCCCGCCGGTGAGGGTGACCCCGCGGTCGAGGACGTCGCCGGCGAGCTCGGGCGGACAGACGTCCAGGGTGGCCCGCACCAGCTCCACGACCTGCAGCAGGGGACCCTCGATGGCCCGGCGCACCTCGCTGCTCGTGACCGTCACGGTCTTGGGCAGTCCGGTCACGAGGTCCCGCCCGCGGACGCGGGTGCTGGTCTCCTCGCGCAGTGGGAACGCCGACCCGACCGCGACCTTGATGTCCTCGGCGCTGCGCTCGCCCAGCAGCAGGGAGTACTCGCTCTTGACGTGGGCGATGATCGCCTCGTCGATCTCGTCGCCGCCCACGCGCAGGGAGCGCGAGGTGACGATGCCGCCGAGGCTGATGACGGCCACGTCCGTGGTGCCGCCCCCGATGTCGACGACCATGGAGGCCGCCGTGTCGTTCACCGGCAGGTCGGCGCCGATCGCAGCAGCCATGGGCTCCTCGATGACGTAGACGCGGCGGGCACCGGCCCGCACGGCGGCGTCCTCGAGGGCACGCCGCTCCACCCCGGTGACCTCACTGGGTACGCACACCACCATCCGGGGACGGAACAGCCGCGACGGGCGCACCTGGTCGACGAAGTAGCGGAGCATGCGCTCGGTGACGTCGGCGTCGCTGATGACCCCGTCCTTGAGCGGGCGGACCGCCCGGACGTGGCCGGGCGTGCGCCCGAGCATCTCCTTGGCGCGCGTGCCGGCGGCCAGCAGGGACGACGTGCCGGCCTCCACGGCGACGACCGACGGCTCGTCCAGGACGACACCGCGGCCGCGCTCGTAGATGAGGGTGTTGGCGGTCCCGAGGTCGATCGCGAGGTCCCTGCCCAGCGACGTCCAGCTCCTCGTCGTGCCCACGGCCGCGATGCTACGCGGGGCGCACGGAGCCGCCCGGTCGCCGCGCCGGTGGGGTGCCGTCAGGCGACGAGCTGGGCGGTCTCCACCGGGCGAGGGGCAGCCGCCGGGGCCTTGAGGACCGCCCGCAGCCGCCAGGCCCCGAACACGGCGAGCAGGCTGATGGCCACGTGGACGCCGATGAACAGGCCGCCCAGGCCCGCACCCAGGATGACGCCTGCCACCAGCGGCCCCACGGCGGAGAACCCGGTCTGCAGGGCGGTGAACATCCCCAGGGTGGTGCCGACCAGGCCCGACGGCGCCAGGCTGGCCGTGAGCGGGTTGAGCACGGGTGCGTACATCGTCTCGCCGACGGCGAAGATGCCGAAGGTCGTCACGAAGAGCACGGCGGACAGCTCGGGGGCCAGCGAGGCCGCGGCCAGCACGAGCCACGAGAGCGTCCAGATGGCCCCGACGCCCATGAGCAGGGCCGCGCCACTGCGACGCGCGGTGAGGCGCACGACGAGCATCTGCAGGGCGATGATGACGACGCAGTTGACGGCGGCAGCCAGGCCGATCGTCGTCTCCTCGACGTGCAGCACGGTGAGGGCGTAGGCCGGCAGGCCGGACTCGAACTGGGCGTAGAAACCGAGCGCGAGGGTCACGGTGACCAGGGCCGTCCAGCGCAGCGCCGGGATCGACCAGACAGCGCGCAGGGCCTCGCGCGGACCCGCCGTACGCGTGGTGTCGCGGACCAGCTCGGAGTCCTTGCCCATGCCCGGCTCGCGGCCCCAGCGCGCCAGCCCGGCGACGACGAGCAGGGCACCGGACAGGAGGAACCCGGCCGCGGCGGTGACGAAGGCCGGCCACATGCCGTCGTGGCTGTCGAGGTCGACGACGTACCCGGCGGCGAACGCGCCCACGGCCATGCCCAGGGCCTGGCCGGTGAACTGCCAGGCGAAGACGCGGCGGCGGTCCTTGCCGCCGACCCAGCGCAGCACCAGCACCGACTGGGCAGGACCCGCGGCGGTGATGCCGAGGCCGAATACGAACATCCCGACGAGGAACGCCGTCGGGCTGTCGGCCCAGACCAGCGAGGCCGCACCCGCTGCGGCGACGACCTTGGACGCGACCGCGACGAGCACGGGCGACAGGCGGTCGGCGAGCCGGCCGCCGATCGGCGCTGCCAGCAGGGCGCCCACGGAGAACAGGCTGGACGCCGCGGCGGCGACGAGGGAGCCCCAGCCGCGCGTGGTGGCGGCGTAGGCGTACTGGTAGGGCAGGACGGTGCCCCAGCCGAGCATGGCCACGGCGGAGGCGAGGATCAACAGACGGGTGCGCATTGCTTGGTCAACAGTTCTTCGAGTTCAAATATTTCGATTTCGAAAGACTAGCATGCGAGGATGACGCCATGGCAGCGAGGAAGCGGCAGGCCCGCACGGTCCGGGAGCAGTACCAGGACGCGGTGGCCAGCTACGTGGCGGCAGGCGGCGACGAGTCGGTGCAGCGCGTCATCACGGCGGTCAACTCACTGAGCCACAAGCTCGACCAGTGGTACACGCGCCAGCTGGCCGACCTCGACCTCTCCCACGGCGAGTGGTCGGTCATCGCCTTCCTCGCGACGTCCGAGGGCGCCCCGGTCACCCCGACGCAGCTCGCGGACGCCGGCAACGTGGCGGCCTCGTCGATGACGCACCGGCTGGACAAGATGACCGAGCGCGGGCTGGTCCGCCGCTCCCCCGACCCCGCCAACCGCACCCGGGTCCTGGTCGAGCTGACGAGGCAGGGGTGGGAGCTGTTCGAGGCGGCGGTGCGCGAGGCCAACGTCGTGGAGTCGGACGTGCTCGCGGGGCTCAAGCGCGAGGAGCGCGACCAGCTGGCCGCGCTCCTCGAGGTGGTGATCAGCGGCCTCGACGACGTCGAGACCGGCTAGGACCCGCGGACGGTGGGCGCCGCGGGCCGGGACGTCAGAGGCCGGGGAACCAGATCGCGATCTCGCGGGCGGCCGACTCCGGGGAGTCGGAGCCGTGCACGATGTTCTCCTGCACCTTCTTGCCCCAGTCGCGGCCGAGGTCGCCACGGATCGTGCCCGGCAGCGCCGCCGTCGGGTCGGTTGCGCCGGCGAGGGCTCGGAAGCCCTCGATGCAGCGGTTGCCCTCGATGACGATCGCCGTCACCGGGCCGCTCGACATGAACTCCACCAGCGGCTCGTAGAAGGGCTTGCCCTCGTGCTCGGCGTAGTGCTCCGCGAGCTGCTCGCGGGTGGGGGTCGTCACCGCGAGCGCGGCGAGGGTGTAGCCCTTCGCCTCGATGCGGCGCAGGACCTCGCCGGAGAGGCCGCGGGCGAAACCGTCGGGCTTGACCAGGACCAGGGAACGTTCGATCTGCGTCGTCACGCGCGTCAGCCTACCCAGCCGCAGGCACCCGCTAGCGTCGCGGTGTGCGAGGGACGGGTGGGCGCGGGCGGGCGGTCCCGTATGCCGCATGGCTGGCCCAGCCGGGCTACCTCGCCGCCGAGGTCCTGCTCGCCTTCCTGGCCGGCGTCCGCTACTCCCTGGCCGACGACACGATCAGCGCCCTCGGCACCGGCTGCAGCTCCCCCGCGGCATCCGGCTGCTCGTCGGCGCCGTGGGCCATGAACGTCGTCTTCGTGGCGTTCGGCGCCCTCCAGGCGCTCGGTGCCACACCCCTCCTGCGCACGGGCACCCCGCGGGAACGGGTGGTCGGCTGGCTCTGGGTGGTCGCCGGGACCTTCTCGGTCGGCGTCGGCCTGGCGCCGGTCGACGCCCACCCGACGCTGCACTCCGTGGTGGCGCTGCCGGTCTTCGTGGCCCAGCCGCTCGCCCTGCTCCTGCACGCGCGGTGGCTCGCTACGGGGCGGATCCGGGTGGTCGGGACCGCGCTCGGGGTGGCGGCGGTCCTCGGGGCCGTGACGTTCGCCGTCCTGCTCGGCGCGGACCACTGGTCCGGCGCCGCCGAGCGGCTCGCCATCTGGCCGGCCAAGCTGTGGCTGCCGCTGGCCGCCCCACTCGAGGCGCTCAGGTCGCGGCGGCTTCCCGCTCCCGCCGGGCCTGCTCCCGCTCGACCCGGTGGCAGACCACCAGCGAACCCACCCACAGCACCAGAAAGATGAACCCGACGACGACCATCGCGGGGACCACGAACCCGGCGGCGAAGGTGGCGGCCTGGATGAGCCAGCCCAGGGTCACGCCCCACGGCCTGCGCATGAGCCCGGCGGCGAGGAAGCACAGCACCGCCAGCCCGACCCCGACCCAGAGCCACGCGCTCCCGGTCGCATCGCCCCGTGCGTCGGCGATCCCCCGGGCGACCAGCGCCCCGAGGAACACCACGATCCCCTGCCCCGCCAGCACCGTGGCCAGCATGCGCCAGGTGAACTTGCCGAGGCTGCCGTAGAGGACGACTCCCTTCACCGGCGGTTCCGTCCGTTGTCCCGGAACTTGGTCAGCAGCCAGAACGCGACGGCGACCAGGGCCACCAGCAGGACCAGCTTGGCGAGAGGGGTCATGGGACGAGGGTATTCGGTGCCGACGGGCGTAGTGTCAGTGCACGGAGCCACTCAGGCTTCCTAGCGCTGGGAGCACAGCCATGGCCGACAAGTCACCCCGACAACACCTGGCCAAGAAGGCGAGCAAGTCCATCAAGGAGAAGCGCGCCGAGAAGCACGCGAAGGCCGACGCCAAGAACCACAGCGACGTGGGGTCGATCGGCAAGAAGTAGCCGACCCCCGGGGTGGGCTCCTCACGGCGCCCGCCCCGGACCACCCCGCGTACGCCGCACCGGACCGCGTACGCCGCGCCGGACCGCGTACGCCGCGCCGGACCGCGTACGCCGCCCCGGACCGCCTGCGCCGCCCCGGGACGCCGCGCCTCAGACCGCGGTGCTGCCCAGCAGCATGCGCACCTCGGCCGCCGTGGTCACCGAGCCGGTGGCCACGACCCCGCCGCTCATGCCGCCCTCGTCGGCCAGCCCGGCGGCGACGTCGAGGGCGTCCGGCAGGTCCTGGACGACGGTGACCCGGTCGTCGCCGAAGATGTCGCGGGCGAGCTCGCCGAGGTCGTCCGGGCGCATGGCCCGCGGTGAGGTGGTGCGCGAGACCACGACGTGGTCGAAGACCGGCTCGAACGCCTCGAGCATCTCCGTGGCGTCCTTGTCCTTCAGGATGGCCACGACACCGACGACCTTCGCGAAGGTGAAGGAGTCCTCCAGCGCCTGCCGCAGCGCCAGCGCGCCGGCCGGGTTGTGGGCAGAGTCCACGATGACCGTGGGCGAGCGGCGCACGATCTCGAGGCGGCCGGGCGAGGCAGCGCGCGCCAGCCCGGCCCGGACGATGTCGGGGTCGAGCCGCTGCTCCCCACCGCCGAGGAAGGCCTCGACCGCGGTGAGTGCCAGCGTGGCGTTGTGGGCCTGGTGCGCGCCGTGCAGCGGCAGGAACAGGTCCTCGTAGTCACCACCCAGGCCGCGCACCGAGATCTGCTGCCCGCCCACCGCCACCTCGCGGCTCAGCAGCCCGAAGTCGTTGCCCTCGAACGTCATCCGCGCGCCGACCTCCTGCCCGCGCTCGACGAGCACCTGGGTGACGTCGGGCTCCTGCGTCCCGATGACGGCCACCGCGTCGGTCTTGATGATCCCCGACTTCTCGGTGGCGATGTCGACGACGTCGTTGCCGAGGAAGTGCTGGTGGTCGAGCGAGATCGGCGTGACCACGGCGACCGAGCCGTCGGCGACGTTGGTCGCGTCCCAGCTCCCGCCCAGGCCCACCTCCACGATGGCGACGTCGACGGGGGCGTCGGCGAACGCGGCATAGGCCACGGCCACGAGCACCTCGAAGTAGGTCATGCGCGGGCCGCCCTCGGCGAGCGAGCGCGCGTCCACCATCTCCACGAAGGGCAGCACCTCCTCGTAGGCGGCGAGGAACTTCTCGGCGCTGATCGGCTCCCCCGCCAGCGCGATCCGCTCCCGGACGCTGTGCAGGTGGGGTGAGGTGAAGCGCCCGGTCCGCAGGCCCATCTCGGTGAGCAGCGTGTCGATGATGCGGGTCGTCGACGTCTTGCCGTTGGTGCCGGTGAGGTGGATGACCGGGTAGGTGCGCTGAGGGTCGCCGAGCAGCTCCATCACCGCGGCGATCCGGTCGAGGCTCGGCTGGAGGTCGTGCTCGGGTGCGCGGGCGAGGATCGCCTCCTCCACCTCGCGCATGCCCTTGACGAGCTCGAGCTTGCGGGCGGCTTCTCGCTGGGTGGCATCGGGGGCAGGCATGCGCCCATCATCCCTGCGGCGACCACTCGTTGACATGTGACCAAATAGTCACCTAACGTCGACGGGGTGCAGGACGACCTCGTGTTCAAGGCCCTGGCGGACCCAACCCGGCGCCTGCTGCTCGACACCCTCCGGGAGCGGGGCGGGCGCACCCTCGGCGAGCTCGAGGAGGTCGTGGTCGAGCACACGCCGATGACGCGGTTCGGGGTCAGCAAGCACCTTCGCCTGCTCGAGGAGGCCGACCTCGTCGTGACCGTGCGCCGCGGCAGGGAGAAGCTCCACCACCTCAATGCGGTCCCCATCCAGCAGGTCCACGCCCGGTGGACCGCCAAGTACACCGAGGACCGGCTCACGACGGTCGTCACCCCCGAGCACGAGCCCGAGGGGCAGGCCTGAGCCCTCCGCCCACCGCGCCCCACCGCGCTGGGCGGTCTTTGCGGGATCCGGCGGGCCTGGACCCGCCGGATCCCTCAAAGACCCCGGTGCCGCGCGACGGCTGGGTACGGCGCGGAGCCGGTCGCCCGGCCGCCGCGCCGTACCGCTGCGCGTCAGCCCAGCTTCATCACCTTGATGCGCACGGGCTCACCGTCGCCGACGGTCGCCTGGGCGACGTCCGCCCGCTCGGGCAGCGCCTCCAGCTGCGGCGCGCTGCCGAACTGGGTGGCGAGCGTCTCCTCGACGATCAGCGACTGGTGGGCGACCGTGGCCTCCCACACCGCCTGGCTGCCCGTGACCGTCAGCGAGATGCGGTCGGTGACCTCGAGCCCCGCGTCGCGGCGAGCCTGCTGCACGGCGCGGACGACGTCCCGGGCCAGGCCCTCCTGGGCGAGCTCGGGCGTCACCTCTGTGTCGAGCACGACGAACCCGCCACCGGGCAGCATCGCCGTGGCCTGCGACCCGCCCTGGGCGCCGGCGTCGACCACCGTCTCGAGGGTGTACTCGCCCTCGACGAGGGCGAGCCCGCCGGAGGTGACGGTGCCGTCCTCGGCCACCGACCAGTCGCCGGACTTGCTGCCCTTGATGGCCTGCTGCACGTCGCGTCCCAGTCGGGGGCCGGCAGCGCGGGCGTTGACCGTGAGCCGCTGCGTGATGCCGAAGTCGGACTGGCTGGCCTCGCTGATGTCGCGCAGCGTCACCGTGCGGACGTTGACCTCGTCGGCGACGATCGCGCCGAAGTCCTTCAGGGACAACGCATCCGGGACGACGACCGTGAGGTCGGCCAGCGGCAGACGGGTCCGCAGGCCACTGGCCTTGCGCAGTGAGGACGCCACGGAGCAGACCTCGCGCGCACGGTCCATGCCTGCGACGAGGGCCTCGTCGTGCGGCAGGTCGGTGGCGTCCGGCCAGTCGGTGAGGTGGACCGAGCGCCCACCGGTCAGGCCGCGCCAGATCTCCTCCGTGGTCAGCGGCAGCAGCGGTGCGGCGACCCGGCAGACCACCTCGAGGGCGGTGTAGAGGGTGTCGAAGGCCTGCTCGGCCCCCGATCCCCCGCCAGTGCCCGTCCCCGCGCCGGCGCCGGTGTCCCAGAACCGCTCGCGGGAACGGCGGACGTACCAGTTGGTGACGACGTCGAGGAACCCACGCGTCGTCTCGCAGGCGTTGGCCACCTCGTAGCCGTCGAGCTGGTCCTGCATCGTCTGCACGTACTGGCCGAGCTTGGCCAGCAGGTAGCGGTCGAGCGGGTCGGTGGAGGCCGTCGACCACTTCGCCTCGTAGCCCGCACCACCGTTGAAGGCGTTGGCGTACAACGAGAAGAAGTACCAGGTGTTCCACAGCGGGATGAGCACCTGGCGCACCCCGTCACGGATCCCCTGCTCCGTGACGACGAGGTTGCCGCCGCGCAGGATCGGGCTGCTCATGAGGAACCAGCGCATGGCGTCGGCCCCGTCACGGTCGAACACCTCGCGCACGTCGGGGTAGTTGCGCAGCGACTTGCTCATCTTCTGGCCGTCGGAGCCCAGGACGATGCCGTGGCTCACGCACGACGAGAACGCCGGGCGGTCGAACAGCGCGGTCGCGAGGATGTGCAGCGTGTAGAACCAGCCACGCGTCTGGCCGATGTACTCGACGATGAAGTCGCCCGGGAAGTGGTGCTCGAACCAGTCGGCGTTCTCGAACGGGTAGTGCACCTGCGCGAACGACATGGAGCCGGAGTCGAACCACACGTCCAGGACGTCCTCGACCCGGCGCATGGTCGACTGCCCGGACGGGTCGTCCGGGTTGGGCCGAGTCAGCTCGTCGATGAACGGCCGGTGCAGGTCCTTCACCTCGACACCGAAGTCGCGCTCGAGCTCCTCGAACGACCCGTACACGTCGACGCGCGGGAACTCGGGGTTGTCGGACTTCCAGACGGGGATCGGGCTGCCCCAGAAGCGGTTTCGCGAGATCGACCAGTCGCGGGCGTTCTCCAGCCACTTGCCGAACTGGCCGTGCTTGACGTGCTCGGGCACCCAGGTGATCTGCTCGTTGAGCTCGAGCATGCGCGCCTTGATCTTGGTGACCTCGACGAACCAGCTCGAGACCGCCATGTAGATCAGCGGCTGCCGGCAGCGCCAGCAGTGCGGGTAGGAGTGGTCGTAGGTCTCGCGGCGCAGCAGCACCGTGCCCTCGGTCACCGCACCCGTCTCCCCCTCACCGCGCGTGCGGTTGCGGAGGTGCTCGATGACCATCGGGTTGGCGTCGAAGACCTGCACGCCCTCGTAGTCGGTGACCGGGTAGGTGAAGCAGCCGTCCGGGCCGACCGGGATCACCGGCTCGATACCGGCCGCGTCGGTGACGAGCTTGTCCTCCTCACCGAAGGCGCCGGCGGTGTGGACCAGCCCGGTGCCGTCCTCGGTCGTGACGAACTCTGCCGGGAAGACGCGGTGCGCCTTGTCGTGGCCGAGGTAGTAGTCGAAGGGCGGCGTGAACGAGCGGCCGACGAGGTCGCTGCCCTTGAGCCGCTCGACGACCCTCGACTGCGGATCCTTCTCGTCCGGCCCGAACAGGTCCTTGGCGTAGGCCGCGAGCCGCGCCTCACCGATGACGTAGCGCTGCGTCGTGCCGGTGACGTCGGACTCCACCACGACGTAGTCGATGTCGGGCCCGACCATGATCCCCAGGTTCGCCGGCAGGGTCCATGGCGTGGTCGTCCAGACCAGGGCCAGCTCGCCCGTCTCCAGACGCAGGCCCACGGTCACCGCAGGGTCCTGGCGGTTCTGGTAGACGTCGTCGTCCATCCTCAGCTCGTGGTTGGACAGCGGCGTCTGGTCGTTCCAGCAGTAGGGCAGCACGCGGAAGCCCTCGTAGACCAGGCCCTTGTCGTGCAGCTGCTTGAACGCCCAGATGACCGACTCCATGTAGTCGGGCTCGAGCGTCTTGTAGTCGTGGTCGAAGTCGACCCAGCGCGCCTGACGGGTGACGTAGTCGCGCCACTCGTCGGTGTACTTGAGCACCGAGCTGCGGCAGGCCGCGTTGAACTTCTCGATGCCCAGCTCGAGGATCTCGTCCTTGGTCTTGATGCCGAGCTGGCTCATCGCCTCGAGCTCGGCGGGCAGCCCGTGGGTGTCCCAGCCGAACCGGCGCTCGACCCGGCGGCCGCGCATCGTCTGGTAGCGCGGGATGAGGTCCTTGACGTAGCCGGTGAGCAGGTGGCCGTAGTGGGGCAGACCGTTGGCGAACGGAGGCCCGTCGTAGAAGACGAACTCGTTGTCGCCGTCCTCGCCGGCCGAGCGGTTCTCCACCGACGCGATGAAGGTGCCGTCCTCGTCCCAGTACCTGAGGATGCGCTCCTCGATCTCGGGGAACCTCGGGGAGGCGGTCACGCCCTGTGCGGGGGTGGCGGCGTCGCTGCCTGGGGTGGCGCTGGAGACCTTGGGGTAGGCCATGGTGTCGGCGGTCCTCACGTCGTTCGTGCTGCTTCGCACGAGGACGACGGCGCCGGGCTGTCCCGGCGACACCGCGGTGCCACCTCGCTTGCCGCAGTCGCGTGCCGGGGGCACGCGGCGTACGACCGCTCTTGCCGAAGGCGATGACGGGCCCACCCGTCCGGTTCTAGTGGGGACCGTCGCGCGCGGCGGTCCTGTTCTTCCGGAGGCTCACCGGTGATGGCCGGGTCGACGCCTGTGGGGCCAGTCTAGCGGGCCGTGGGCGAGGTCACGCGCGAGCAGGCGGTGGGCCGCGCGGGCAGGTGTAGGGTGAGCCCGTTGCCTTCGGGTGACACCACGACGCGCCATCAGGGGAAGCCGGTCCAAGTCCGGCGCTGACCCGCAACCGTAGGCCACCCGCGAGGGTGGCGAGCCGGAATGCCTGGAGCGCGGAGCGGCTCCATTTCCGTCGAGGTACGCGGGGCGGAGCCCGGACACCAGGTCCGAGGCCGCCCCCCGTTGTCGCGCGAGCGACGCGGGGGTCTTGTCTTTCTCCAGGTGCCGGTGCACCCGTCGCGACACCGCTCGCATTGAAGAGGCACCATGCACCGCACCACTGTCAGCGCCCGTCCGGCCGCTGCGTTCGCCCTGGCCCTCGCCGCCAGCCTGGTCGTGCCCGGCACGGCGTTCGCCGCCACGACCGACCCCACCACCACGCCGGTGACCACCACACCGCCGAGCACGAGCACCACGTCCGGCACGTCGTCCACCGGCACCACGACCGGCACGTCGACGACGTCCGGCCCGACCGCGAGCGGCTCGACCACGAGCCCCTCCAGCACCACCGCACCGCCGACCACCGCCTCGACCACCGGGCCGACCACCGCCTCGACCACCACGTCGAGCACGACCACGGCGGCTCCGAAGGTCCGCGCCCGCAGCGCCAGCCCCTCGGCCTCGGTGGACACGGCCATGGGCGTGACAGTCCCGTTCGGCCTCGCGAGCGGGGCGGGCTCGGCCCGCGTCGCCGGCGGCACCGCCGAGCAGGCGGGGTACGCCGCCGGCTTCATGGTGCGCACGCTCGCCGGCAACGAGGACCACTACAACTACCCCGGGGGCGAGTCCTTCGACGGAGGCAACACCGTCGACGCGATCCTCGGCCTCGACGGGGCGGGCCTCGGGAGGACCGAGGCCGATGCGGCCTTCGCCTACCTGAGGAAGAACGTCGGCGGCTACATCGGCACCGACTACTCCTCGCTCTACGCGGGCCCGACCGGCAAGGTGCTCGTCGCCGTCGTCGCCCACGGCGGCGACCCTCGCGACGTCGGCCCGAAGCACGTCGACCTGCTCGCGCAGCTGCAGTCCTCGCTCGGCGCGGCCGAGCCCGGCCGCTACTCCGACCTCCCGGTGACCGGCTGCGGGTACGACCCGTGCGACTACTCCAACACCATCGGCCAGGCGCTCGACATCATCGGCGTCGGACGGGCCACGGGGTCGGCGCCGAAGGAGGCCGTCGACTACCTGCTGGCCCAGCAGTGCACCGACGGCGGCTTCCGCGGCGAGCTCGCGGCAGCCGGGGGCGCCTGCACGAGCGACCTCGACGCAACGGCCTTCGCTGCCCAGGCCGTGACCGGCCTGCGTGGCGCTGACGACGCGGCAGCCACGCGTGCCCTGGCGTTCCTCGCCGGGAAGCAGGCCGCCAACGGCGGGTTCCTCAACGGCGACGGCCAGTACAACGCCAACACCGCGGGTGTCGCGGCCCAGGCGTTCGCGGCCGGTGGCCGCCGTGCCGAGCTCGCGCTGGCCCAGGGCTTCCTGGCCTCCCTGCAGCTCGACTGCCGGGCCGACGAGAGCCTGCGCGGCGGCGTCGCCTTCACTGCCGCGGACCGCGCGATCCTCACGTCGACCCCGACGACCGACAAGCAGAAGACCGCGTTCGACGACGCGGTCGACCGGGCCCTGCGCGCCACGCCGCAGGCCACCCTGGGGCTGGCCGGCGGCGACCTCCTCGGCGTCAGCGTCGACGGCGCCAGCACCGCGGTCCCGGCAGAGGACTGCCCGACCGCCCCGACGTCGACGACCTCGACCGCCACGACGTCGACCGCCCCGGCCGGCAGCACCACCGCGGCCGCCGCACCGGTCGCGACGCCGGCGGCCTCGGCGGCACCGGGCGCGCTCGCCTTCACCGGGGCCGACGTCGCCCTGACGGCCCTGCTCGGGCTGGTCCTGCTCCTGCTGGGTGCGGCCGCCCTGGTCCTGGCCCGGCGCAAGGGCGCGCACGCGTGATCCGCGCCCTCGCCCGCCTCATCGCAGCCGCCGCCCTCGTCGCGGCCGGTGGCCTCACCCTCCCGGGTGGGGCCGCCCGGGCCGCCGCCGGGGCCTGCTCGGGGACCACCGGGGTCACCGTGGTCATCGACTACGGGTCCTCGTCGGCCACCCTGTGCGCCGCCGACTCCTCGAGCGCCATCCGGGTCCTGACCTCGGTCGCGTCGGTCACCTACCCGCCGCAGTACCAGGGGACCGTGGTCTGCCAGATCAACGAGGTGCCTGCCCAGACGTGCCCCCGGATGCCCCCGGGCAACGCGTACTGGGCGTTCTTCCACGCCCCTCGCGGGGGTTCGTGGACCTACAGCAGCAGCGGGGTCGCGAGCTACGACCCGGCCCCCGGCACCGTGATCGGCTTCGCGTTCGGCGCCGGTGGAACCCCGAGCTCCGCACCGCCGGCGCCCACTCCCACCTCGACCCCGAAGCCGAGCCCCAGCCCCACGCCCAAGCCGCCGTCGAGCACGTCCAGCACGCCGCGAAGCACTCCGCCGCAGCCCACGTCCACCGGCGGTGGCACCCCGGGCCGGGGCGCCACCACCCCGCAGGCGCGCAGCACCTCGGCCACGTCGCCCGGGTCCGGCACGTCGACGCACGGTTCGGGCACGACGGGTACGGCGACGAGGTCCGCCACCACGCGGGCCACCACCTCCGCGACCGCGACGCCGGGGCAGCCGGCCTCCTCCGCCGGCGGGCAGCCCTCCCCCACCAGCGACGACCAGGCCCCCCAAGCGGCCGAAACCACCGACGACAGTGGCTCGCCGACGACCCTGCTCGCCGGGCTGGGCCTCGTCGGTGTGGTCGGGGCCGGTGCCGCGTACCTCACCCTGCGCCGCCGCGCGCACGGCTGACCGCCACCCACCATGCCGTCCCTGCTGCCCACCGCCCTGCCTCGCCACCTCCACCCGGTGGCGTGGTGGGTGTGGGCCGTGGGGCTGGCCGTGGCCTGTTCGGGGACGACGAACCCGTTGCTGCTGCTGCTCGCCGTGAGCGTGGCCGCCCTGGTCGTCGCGGCGCGGCGCGGCTCCTCACCCTGGGCCCGCGCCTTCCGCCTCTACCTCCTCCTCGGGGCGTGGATCGTCGTGCTGCGGGTGCTGCTCCACGTGCTCGTCGGCTACAAGGTCGGCCAGACCCGGCTCTACACCCTGCCCAGCGTCGACCTCCCGGGCATCACCCTGCTCGGACCGCTCTACCTGGAGGGGCTGCTGGCGGCGGCGGTCGAGGGACTGCGCCTCGCCTCGCTCATCGCGTGCATCGGGGCGGCCAACGCCCTGGCCAACCCCAAGCGCCTGCTGCGGGCGCTCCCGGGCGCCCTCCACGAGATCGGCACCGCCGTCGTCATCTCGGTCACCGTCGCACCGCAGCTCGCCGACAGCGTGCACCGCGTCCGCCGCGCCCGGGTGCTGCGCGGTGAGGGCGGCCGCGGGCTGCGGTCCGTGGGTCGCGTGGCGCTGCCGGTGCTCCAGGACACCCTCGACCGGTCGCTGCTGCTGGCCTCCGCCATGGACTCGCGCGGTTACGGCCGCCGGCCCGAGCAGGCCGCCCGCGCCCGCCGCCTCACCGGCGCCCTGACGCTCACCGGCCTGCTCGGGGCCGCGGTCGGCACCTACGGGCTGCTCGACGCGACGGCTCCTGCCGCCGTCGGCCTGCCCATGCTCGCCGCGGGGGTCGTGCTCTGCGGCGTCGGGCTGGCAGTCGGCGGCCGGGCCGTGCAGCGGACCGCCTACCGGCCCGACCCCTGGGCCTGGCCGGAGTGGCTGGTCGCGGGCTCGGGGATCCTCGCAGCGGTCCTCGTCCTGCTCGTGGCCCACCGCCAGCCGTCCGCGGTCGTGCTGCCGCTCGCCCCGTTGCGACCGCCGGCGCTGCCGCTGCTCGCGGTCGTGGGCCTGCTCGCCGCGGCGCTGCCGGCGTTCGTCGCCCCTGCTCCCCCGGTCAGGGGCACCCGATGAGCGGCGCACACGCACCGGCCGTCGTCTTCGACGCGGTGACGGTCCGGTACGCCGACAGCCCGGCTCCGGCCCTGCGGTCTGCGTCGTTCGTGGTCGAGGAGGGCGAGCTCGCCGTCGTGGCCGGGCGCACCGGCGCCGGCAAGTCCACCCTGCTGGGCGCCGTCAACGGCACGGTCCCGCACTTCACCGGTGGCCACCTCTCGGGCAGGGTCACGGTCGCGGGCCTGGACACACGCACCCACCGGCCGCGCGACCTGGCCGACGTCGTGGGCGTCGTCCGCCAGGACCCGCTGGCCGGGTTCGTCACCGACACGGTCGAGGAGGAGCTGGCCTACACCCTCGAGCAGCTCGCGGTCGCCCCCACCGCCATGCGGCGCCGGGTCGAGGAGGTGCTCGACGTGCTGGGGATCGCCGACCTGCGCGACGCCCCCCTGTCCGACCTCTCCGGTGGCCAGCAGCAGCGCGTGGCCATCGGGTCGGTCCTCACCGCTGGTCCCCGTGTCCTCGTCCTCGACGAGCCCACCTCGGCCCTCGACCCCGCCGGCGCCGAGGAGGTGCTGGCGACCCTGTCGCGGCTGGTGCACGACCTCGGGCTCACCGTGGTGGTCTCCGAGCACCGGCTCGAGCGGATCGTCGGGCTGGCCGACCACCTGCTGCTCGTGCACGACGACGGCACCGTCACCGACGGCGAGCCGGCGGCGCTGCTCGCCACGGCGCCCCTGGCACCGCCCGTGGTGCACCTGGGCCGGTGGGCCGGGTGGGACCCCCTTCCCCTCACCGTCCGTGCAGCCCGGCGCGAGGCGCGCGACCTGCGCACCGCGCTGGAGACGTCCACGCCGCCTCCGGGTCCCGCCGTACCCGCACCGCCGGCTGCCGCCCCGGTCCTGCTCGAGGGACTCGGCATCAGCGTCCGCCACGGTGACGTCACCGCCGTCGACGGCATCGACCTGGGCCTGGCCGGCGGCGAGGTGGTCGCCCTCATGGGTCGTAACGGCTCCGGCAAGTCCTCGCTCCTCTGGGCGCTCCACGGCACCGGACCGCGCAGCGCCGGGGCGGTAGAGGTCCGCGCCGGGGACACCACGGTCGACCCGTCCCGCGAGTCACCGGCGCAGCGGCGTCGGCACGTCGGGCTCGTCCCGCAGAGCGCCGGTGACCTGCTCTACCTCGCCACGGTCGACGCCGAGTGCCGCCAGGCCGACCACGAGGCGCGGGCCCCCGCAGGAACGGCCCGCGGCCACCTCGACCGCCTGGCGCCCGGGATCCCGGGCGACCGCCACCCGAGGGACCTCTCCGAGGGGCAGCGCCTGGCCCTGGTCGTCGCCGTGCAGCTCACGGCCGCCCCGGACGTCCTGCTGCTCGACGAACCCACCCGTGGCCTCGACTACCCCGCCAAGGAAGCCTTGACGCGCCTGCTGCGCCGCCTCGCGGAGGACGGCGCCGCCGTGCTCGTCGCGACCCACGACGTCGAGTTCGCCGCCGGCGTCGCCGATCGCGCGGTCGTCATGGCCGGTGGTGCCGTCGTCGCCGACGGCCGGGCCCGTGACGTCCTGTGCGACTCCCCCGCGTTCGCCCCGCAGGTCGCCAAGGTGCTCTCCCCCCAGCGCCTGCTCACCGTCGCGGAGGTGCGCCGGGCCTTCGCCGCGCCCCCGTCCGCCGATGGTGCCCGCGACCTCGGCGGGGCCGGCGGCGGTGCCGGCGGCTCCGCGCCGTACCCCGTGCTCGGAGGCAGACGGTGAACGGCTCCCGCCTCGGCGCCGTCGCCCTGCGCCCCCGCTCGACCATCGCCCTGCTCCTGGTCTCGGTGGTGGGCGTGCTGGCCTTCCTCTGGCCGCTGTTCGCCAGTGCCGACTCCCGCCTCGGACACAGCACCGACGCCCCGCTGCTCTTCGCCCTCCTGCTGCCCCTGCTGCTCGCGGTGGTGCTCTTCGAGATCAGCGAGGGCGGCCTCGACGTCAAGGCCGTGGCGATGCTCGGCGTCCTGTCGGCGGTCGGCGCGGCCCTGCGCCCGCTCGGTGCCGGGACCGCGGGCCTGGAGACCGTCTTCTTCCTCCTCGTGCTCGGCGGCCGCGTCTTCGGTCCCGGTTTCGGTTTCGTCCTGGGGTCCACCACGCTCTTCGCCTCCGCCCTGGTCACCGGGGGGGTCGGCCCGTGGCTGCCCTACCAGATGCTCGGCGCCGCCTGGGTCGGGCTCGGTGCGGGGCTGCTGCCGCGGGTCCCCGACCGGTGGGAGGTGCCGCTGCTGGCGGTGTACGGCGCGCTGGCAGGGCTGCTGTACGGCGTGGCCCTCAACTTCTCCTTCTGGCCGTTCTCGACCGGACTCGGCAGCCACCTGTCGTTCGTGCCCGGCGCCGCCCCCTGGGACAACCTGCGCCGCTTCGCAGTCTTCTCCCTCGCGACCTCGGCCTGGTGGGACGTCGGGCGGGCCGTCACCAACGTCGTCCTCATCGCCGTCACCGGCCGTGCGGTGCTCGCGACCCTGCGACGAGCCTCGCGGCGCGCGGCGTTCGACGCGGAGGTGCGGTTCGACGCCGAGGTGGGGCTCGAACCCGAGCCGGCACCGCGGCATACGCTGTCGGCGTGACCCTTCCACCATCGCTGCTGGACCGATCCGTCACCGACCCGGACGTCAAGGCGACCTACGCCGTCGACGAGTCCGTGGGTGCCATCGCGCCGGACACCTTCGAGGTGGTCCGCGCCCGTGACCTCGGCGACGTGGTCGACGTGCTGACGCACGCGCAGGCCACAGGCACACCCGTCGTGCCGCAGGGTGCGCGCAGCGGGCTGGCCGGCGGCTCGGTCGCCCTGCGCGGCGGCATCGTCCTCAGCCTCGCGGGCCTCACCGACATCACCGAGCTCGACCCGGTCGAGGCAACGGCCGTGGTCCAGCCAGGGGTCCTCAACGCCGACCTCAAGGCGGCCGCCGCCGCAGAGGGCCTGTTCTACCCACCGGACCCCGCGTCGTCGGCGTTCTGCACCATCGGCGGAAACGTCGCCACCAACGCCGGCGGCCTGTGCTGCGTCAAGTACGGCGTCACCGCCGACTATGTGCGAGGGCTGCAGGTGGTCCTCGCCGGCGGCGAGGTCATCCGGACCGGGCGCAGGACCGCCAAGGGCGTCGCGGGCCTCGACCTGACCGGGCTGTTCGTCGGCTCCGAGGGCACCCTCGGCGTGGTCACCGAGGTCGTCGTCAAGCTCGTGCCCGCCCCGGACCCGGCCCTGACGGCACTCGCGACGTTCGGCTCGCTGTCCGCGGCCAGTGACGCGATCGTCGCGCTGCGCCGCGAGCGCCACCGGCCGAGCCTGCTCGAGCTGCTCGACGACGTGTCCATCGCGGCCGTGCAGGCCGTCTCCGACTTCGGCTTCCCCGGCGACTGCGCCGCCGTCCTCATCGTGTCGGCCGACCGCCCGGGGCACACCGGGGAGGACATCGCCCGCTACGCCGGGCTGCTCGAGGCGGCGGGCGCCACCGAGGTCGCCGTCGCCGACGACGCGCAGGAGAGCGACGCCCTCCTCGCCGGGCGGCGGGCACTGCACCACGGGCTCGTGGCCAAGGGGACCCACTTCATCGAGGACGTGTGCGTGCCCGTCCAGCGGCTGACCGAGCTCATCACCGCCGGCCACGAGATCGCCGCGCGCACCGGGGTCGAGATCTCGATGTCGGGGCACGGCGGCGACGGCAACCTGCACCCGTCGTTCTTCTACGACCCCGCCGACGAGGCCAGCCGGCACCGCGCGGAGGAGGCGTTCGGCGAGCTCGTCGCGGTGACCCTCTCGATGGGCGGCACCATCACCGGGGAGCACGGGGTCGGGTCGCTCAAGGCCCGCTGGCTGCCCGACGAGGTGGGGGCTGCCTCGCTCGAGCGCCAGCGCGCGGTCAAGGCGCTGTTCGACCCCCGAGGCATCCTCAACCCCGGCCGCGTCTACTGGTCCTAGCGCCTCACGGGCGTCCGCCCAGCTCCGGCGGCCCACCGCCGGGCAGGTGCAGCGGCTCCGGCCAGTGGGGCGGCGACGCCTCGAACCCCACCGGGCTGGTAGAAACGAGGACATGAGCCACCTCGAACTCGACCGCAGTGAGTCCTGGCTGTCCCACGAGGAGCTCGACGCCGCACGACAGCGGGTGCCGATCCTCTACGTCGACGCCGTACCCGTCCGGGTCGACGACCGCGGCGTCCTCACCGCGGTCGGGCTGCTCCTGCGGGCCTCCGACGGGCAGATGAACCGCGAGCTCGTCTCGGGTCGGGTGCTCTACCACGAGCGGGTGCGTGACGCGCTGGTGCGCCACCTGGAAAAGGACCTCGGGCCGATGGCGCTCCCCCAGCTCCCGGCGAGCCCGCAGCCGTTCACCGTGGCCGAGTACTTCCCGACCCCGGGTGTCACCCCGTTCCACGACCCCCGCCAGCACGCGGTGTCGCTCGCGTTCGTCGTCCCCGTGCAGGGTGACTGCCGACCCCAGCAGGACGCGCTCGACCTGGCCTGGCTCACGCCGCAGGAGGCCATGGCGCCCAGCCTGCTCGCCGAGATGGACAACGGCCACGGCGTCCTGCTGCGCCAGGCGCTGGCCCACCTCGGCCACCCCGTCTGACCGGGGGCCGCACGCCACCACTACTGGCGCGACGTCCGTCCTGGTGGCGAGGAGGAGCCAGTCGCCACGACTATTGCCACCACGCCGGACCCGGTGGCACCAGGTGCTCCTCCGTGTCCGGCCACGCCGCCGGCCCCACGAGTTCGCGGTAGGGCCGGACGGCAGGCGTCAGCTCTTCTTGATGCTGAGGCTGAGGTCCTTGTCGAGGACGAGCAGCTTGACCTCGGTGCCGTTGCCCGAGGCCGTGATGGTGCCGGACCCGAGCGAGTCGCTCCACGACTTGGCGCTGACGGCCCAGCCCGCACCGGGCAGGGCCGTGACGAGGCCGTCGTACGCCTTCTTGCCGTCGGGCACCGTGTAGTCGGCGATGGTGAGGGTGTCGCTCTGGACGGCGTCGCCCTGCGCCTTCGCCCCGTCCGGGAGCGGGAACCCGTCGGGCAGCTCGGCCGCGGCGCCGGCGCTGCTCGAGCTGGAGCCGGAGCCGCTGGGAGCGTTGCTGCTCGAGGCGGGCCGGCTGGCCTGCACCGTCGTGTCGGCCGAGCCGCCGGAGCCCCCTGAGCAGGCCGCGAGCGCGGCCACGGCGCCCAGCCCCACGATGGTGGTCACGAGTCGGTTCATGGTGTTTTCCCCCTTGTGTCGGTATTGCCCGACTCACCCTAGGGGGTGTGCGGTGACGCTGCCCGCAGGCTCAGCCGGAGCGGCGACGCTGGCTGCGCACCCGGTTGGCGCGGTCGACGCGGTCGAGCTCGTCGGCCTCCTCGATGGTGGGCGCCGTACCGCCGAGGCGCGCAGGCAGCAGGTGCTTCTCAGAGTCCGGCCACGCCGGGTAGGCCGCCTGGTCGGCGTCGAGCTGCAGCTGCATCACCGCCTTCATGCGCTCGGTGACCGCGGCGGCGTCCTCGTCCTTGCCGACGGTGATCGGGGCGCCGACGGTGATGAGCAGGGGGAACCCGTGCCGGCCCATCCGCTTGGGCTGGCCCTTGGTCCACACGCGCTGCGATCCCCAGATCGTGGTCGGCAGCAGCGGCACCCCGGCCTCCTGCGCCAGCCGCGCCGCCCCCGACTTGAACGCCTTGAGCTCGAAGGAGCGCGAGATGGTGGCCTCGGGGAAGACGCCCACGATCTCGCCACGGCGCAGCGCCGACAGCGCGGTCGCGAACGACTCGGTCCCGGCCTCGCGGTCGACGGGGATGTGCTTCATACCCGTCATGAGCGGGCCTGCCACCGGGTTGGACCAGATCGACTGCTTGGCCATGAACCGCACCAGCCGCCCCACCTCGACCCCCACGAGACCGGCGTAGGTGAAGTCGAAGTAGCCGGTGTGGTTGATCGCCATGACGGCGCCACCGAGCCGCGGCACGTTCTCGAGGCCGTTGATGCGGATCTTGAGCCCCTGGGCGGCGAAGAGCCCGCGGGCGGCGCCGATCACGGTGCGGTAGACGGGTTCCATGCGCCCACCCTAGGGGTCGTCGGCTGAGTGGTTGCTACCCGTGCCTCGACGGCGTCCACGCGAGCTGGACGACGTTGTTGCCGGTCTCGCGTGACACGAGGCGACCACGGCCGGGCACCGCGGGCACCGCCTTGATGTTGCCGATGAGCGGACCCTCGTCGGGGCTGCCCGACAGGAGGATCCCGGGGGTCGCGAGGTCGCGCAGCGTCTGCATGACCTGCTCGTACGACGCGCGGGCCGCACCGCCGGAGCGACGGGTCAGCACGAGGTGGAGCCCGACGTCGCCGGCCTGCGCGAGCAGCGGGACCAGCGCGGCGAGCGGGCTGCCGGACGAGGTGACGACCAGGTCGTAGTCGTCGACGAGGACGAACACCTCGGCGCCGCTCCACCACGACCGGTTGCGGAGCTGCTCGGGCGTCACGTCCGGGCCCGGCAGCCGGCTGCGCAGGTATGCCGCGAGCTCCGGGATGTTCGCGAGCGCCTGGTCCTCGGTCGTGAAGTAGTCGCGCAGGTACTCGTCGGGGATCTCCCCGAGCAGGGACCGGCGGTAGTCGACGGCGAAGATCTGCGCCTGCTCGGGCGTGTAGAGGCGCATCACCTCGTGAGCCACGGTGCGCAGCATGCCGGTCTTGCCCGAGTCGCTGTCGCCGAAGAGGTAGAGGTGCGGCTCCTCCACGACGTCGAGGCCGATCGGCGCGAGGTTGCTCTCGTCGATGCCGAGCAGGATGCGGCGGTCGCCAGCACCTGCCATCTCCCGGACCCGGTCCAGCCGGATCTCGTCGGGCAGCAGGCGCAGCTTGGGGCCGGCCGGGCCCTGCCACGCCGCGTTGACCCGGTCGACCATGTCGTCGACACCGGAGCCGAGGCTGCCGACGTCGCCGCTGCCGTCGATGCGCGGGATGGCGGACAGGAAGTGGTGCCGGGTGGCCTCGACGCCGCGGCCCGGGCGTCCCTTGGGGACGTTGGCAGCGACCTTGCGGTCGATCTCGGAGTCGCTCGGGTCACCGAGGCGCAGCTCGAGCCGGGTGCCGAAGACGTCCTTGACGGCGCTGCGGAAGTCCATCCAGCGGTTGGTCGTGGCCACGAGGTGCAGGCCGAAGGTCAGGCCGCGGCCGGCGAGCTCCTGGATCTCCATCTCGAGCTCGTCGAACTCGGCGCGGATGGTGGGCCAGCCGTCGACGACGAGGAACACGTCGCCGTACCCGTCGTCCGCCCGTCCCTCTGCGCGCCGGCGCCGGTAGGTCTCGATCGAGTCGATGCCCTGCGCGCGGAAGTAGGCCTCGCGCTTGTCGACGATGCCGCGCAGCTCGGCGAGCGTGCGGCGCACGACGTCGGGCTCGTTGCGGCTCGCCACGCCCGCGACGTGGGCGAGCTTGACCAGCGGCGAGAAGGTGCCGCCGCCGAAGTCGAGGACGTAGAACTGGGTCTCCAGCGGCGTGGTCGTCAGCGCGAGCGAGGTGACCAGGGTGCGGGCCAGGGTGCTCTTGCCGCTGCGCGGCCCGCCCACGATGGCCACGTGGCCGGCGGCGCCTCCGAGGCCGACGCTGAGGGTGTCGCGGCGCTGCTCCAACGGGCGGTCGACGATGCCGATCGGCACGACGAGCGACCCGGCGTCACGCCAGCGGCGCGAGACGAGGCCGAGCTCGGGGTCCGGGGCGAGGTCTCCCATCAGGGTGTCGAGGGCGTCGGGGACGTCCAGCGGCGGCAGCCACACCTGGTGGGCGGGACGGCCCTTGCCGCGCATCTTGGACACCGCGATGTCGAAGGTCGCGCGGTCCTCGCGCGGTCCGGCCTCGATGACCTGCGGCTCCGGGGTGTCGTTGAGACGAAGGACCGGTGCGGCCGAGAACGGCACGATGTCGTTGGTGGCGCCCGTCCGGTCGCTGGCCGCCCGGCGTCGGGCCGGCGGCGGGCCGGAGACGTATGCGGCCTTGAACTTGATGAGCGTCGTCTGGTCGGGCTTGAGGTAGCCCAGACCCGGGACGGCCGGCAGCTCGTAGGCGTCGGGGACACCGATGACGGTGCGGGACTCCGCGGCCGAGAAGGTGCGCAGGCCGAGGCGGTAGGACAGGTGCGACTCGAGGCCGCGCAGGCGACCTTCCTCCAGGCGCTGGGAGGCGAGCAGCAGGTGCATCGACAGCGAGCGGCCGAGGCGACCGATCGCGACGAAGAGCTCGACGAACTCGGGGCGCGCGTTGAGCAGCTCGCTGAACTCGTCGGCGACGATGACGAGCGCGGGCAGCGGCTCGAGGTCGGCTCCGGCGGCGCGGGCCTTCTCGTAGTCGGTGACGTTGGCGAAGTTGCCCGCCGAGCGCAGCAGCTCCTGGCGGCGGACCATCTCACCGTGCAGGGCGTCCTGCATGCGGTCGACGAGGCTGAGCTCCTGGCCGAGGTTGGTGATGACCGCCGAGACGTGCGGCATGTCGGCCATCCCGGAGAAGGTCGCGCCGCCCTTGAAGTCGACGAGCACGAAGTTGAGGGCCTCCGAGGAGTGCGTCATCGCGAGCGCCAGGACCAGGGTGCGCAGGACCTCGGACTTGCCGGAGCCGGTCGCACCGATGACCAGGCCGTGCGGGCCCATGCCCTGCTGGGCGGACTCCTTGATGTCGAGGGAGACGACCTGCCCCTGCGCGCCGAGCCCGATGGGCACGCGCAGCCGGTCGCGCTGCAGCCGGGGGCGCCACGCCGCCTCTGGGTCGTAGTCGCGGACGTCCCCCAGCCCGAGGAGGTCGACGAGCTCGGTCGAGCTGGTCATGGCGTCGCGGCGCTCGGGCTCCGCGCCCGCGTACAGGGGTGCGAGCCGCCGCGCGGCCGCCTCGGCCTGAACGATGGAGAGGGAGTCGGCGAAGCCCTGCGCGGGCTCCGAGGTGACGGTGATGATCTGCATCGGCACCCGGCCGGCGTAGGGGCCGGACTGCTGCGGCTGGCCCAGGGCGAGTCGCATCCGGCCCTCCTGGCCGAGCTCGTCCCACCGCTCGGGCAGGTGCAGCACGGTGATGCCCATGACGCCCTCGTCGGTGACGATGGCGTTGCCCGGCGGGACCTCGCCGCCGTCGACGACGATGAGCACGTGCGGCAGGGTGCGCTGGTCGGCGCGACCGAAGCGCGGGCGCTCCGACAGGTCCGCCGGCAGCATCGGCTCGAGGTCGGCGAGGGAGGTGGCGACCATCCGGGCCGGCCCGACGCCGTCCCGCTCACGCTGGCTGTGCGCGTGCGGCAGCCACTTGACCCACTCCCACTCGGGCAGCGACTCCGCGGCCGTGACCACGGCGATCTGGAGCTGGTCGGGGGCGTGCTGCGCGGCCGCGGCGGTCATGATGGCGCGTGCCAGCGAGCGCACGGGCTCGGCGTCACCCGTCACCTCGAGGCGCGAGAAGAACGGCAGCGACACCGACGCCGGGAGGTCGGGCTGCACGCGGTGGGTGGACATCAGGCGGTGCAGCGCCGAGGCGGCCACCGGGTCGAGCTGCGCCATCGGCGGGGTGTCCGGTGCCTCGAGCGTGATGCACAGGGGCTGGTTGGTGCGGCCGAACCGCACCCGTAGGAAGTCGTCGTCGCTCGCCGAGCGCTCCCAGACCCGGGTGCGCTCCTCGCAGAGGGCGGCCAGGGCCTCGGGCGAGGGGTTGTTCCACAGGGCGGCCGCGCGCTGGCGGTTGGCCGCCTCCCGCACGGTCTCGCGGACCTCGCCGAGGTAGGCGAGGTACTCCCGGCGGGCCTCACTGATCCCCGCGGCGTGCTGCTGCCGCTGGCGGTAGCCGTTCACCCCGACGAAGCCGAGGGAGGCGATGAGGAACATGCCGGCAGCGATGTAGGCCTTGGCGCTGGGCTGGGACAGGGCGACGAACGCGATCGACCCCACACTGCCGAGCATCGGCACGGCGTTCATGAGCAGGGAGCTCGCGCCCTCGCTCGGCGTGATCTCCGGAGGGGGCTGGAGCACGATGCGGCCGGAAGGCACTTCGGGCGCCTCTTCGCGAGGTCCCCTCCGCAAGGTCACTGACATGGTGGTGTGCGCCCTCCTCGGCGTGTAGGCCCGTCCCGCCGTGTCACCTGGCCTCCCCCGTCGTCGGCCGGCTCACGTCCACAGCAGGCCAAACGTACCGTGTCCGACCGGGACGAAGGGCGCAGGCGCGTACTCACGGGACAATCAGGCACTATTGTTCGCGGGGAGTCCGCTGGGGAGCGACGCGAGAAGGGGAGGGCCGAGGGTGAGTGACGAGTCGTCGCACCGTATCTCGCTGCTCGCCGACGACCGGCGCTACGACCTCGTCGCGCCGGCCAACGCGCAGGTGGGCGACCTGCTCGCCGCCCTGGGCATCGCCCCGCGCAACAGCCCCTATGCCGTGGCCACCCCGGCCGGGCGGGTCATCGCCCTGGGCGAGGTCCTCGGCGACGCCGTGCCCGAGGGCACGCTCCTGACGGTCATCCGGGCCACCACCCACGAGGTGACGCGCGACGTCCTCAACCTCGACCGCTCGGCCGTTGCCGGTGGAGCCCGGTCCCCCGAGGGCCAGGGCGGCCGCTACACGCCGCCGTCGGAGGCGACCATCGCCCGGCGAGAGCTGAGCGAGGTCACCCGGCGCCGCGACGAGCTGGCCGTCCCGGTCGAGTCGGGCGCTGCGGCGCCGGTGTCCACGTCCCCCGCGGTGACGACGGCTCCCGTCGCCACCGACACCCTCCTTCGCTGGTCTGGCGCCGGCCTGGCCGCGGTCGCCGTCGCGCTCCTCGGGACCGGCGCGTTCCGCGACCACTCGACGCCGGACGTCGTCCTAGCCGCCGTCACCGCGGGGGCTCTGTTCCTCGCGGGGCTCGCCCTGGCGACCGACGCCGACGGGTCCCCCGCCGCGCGGCTCTCCCGGCTGGCCGCCCCCGTGTTCGGCTTCGGCGCCGGGCTCGCCCTGCCCGTGGCCGACTCCCCCAGCTCCGGGCGCATCGCCGTGGTCGCCGCCTGCACCCTGGCCACCACCTTGGCGGGGGTCGCCCGCATCACCGGTGGCCCGGCCGACCGGGCGTCCCGCGCGGCCCTGACGACCCTGGCGGGGGTGGGGGCCCTCGGCGTCGTCGGTGTCGTCCTGGGGTGGCCGGCCTACGCGGTCGCGGCGGTCGCTGCGGGCCTCGTCCCGGCAGCCACCCGGCTGCTGCCCTCTGTGGGCTTCGAGGTGCCGGACGAGCAGCTCGTCGACGTCGAGCGGCTCTCCACGACCATCTGGACCGCCCGCGAGCAACGACGGGGGCGGTTCCGCCGGCTGCGGCCCACCGAGATCGACGGCGTCTTCCTCGCGGCCCGCGAGACCGTGGCGGCCGGCACGGTCTGGGCCTGCCTGGTCGCCCCGGTGGCCCTCGCGGTGCTCGTCGCCACCCCGGGACGCTCCGCCTGGTCCGCCTGGGGCGCCGTCGGCCTGTGCGGCGCCGTGACGACGTCCATGGGCCTGCAGTCCCGCACCGTCCGCGACCGACTCCCCCGCTTCGCCCTCCTCACCGCCTCGGCCGCGGCAGCCCTGCTCGGCACGTATGCCGCGGGGCAGCGGCTCGGCACCGGCGCCGGTCTCGGGCTGGTGCTGTCCGCCGTCGTCCTCGGGGTCGTGGCCATCGCCTCAGCCATGGCCCTGGCCCGGGGCTGGCACTCGACGCGCCTCTCCCGCCTCGCCGACATGCTCCAGGGCCTCGCGGTCGTGCTGAGCCTGCCGACAGCGGCCCTGGCTGCCGACGGGTTCGAGGCCATGCGACGGATGACCTCCGGGTGAGCGCGACGTGAGCAGCGACGGACAGCCCCTGACCCGTACGACGGACGACAGCCCCGACCGATCCGACAGGGCTTCGGCGGCCGACGGCGCTGCCGGCACCACCCGGGGCGGCGCGGCCGAGAAGCCCTACCGCGGCATGCGGCTGTGGGGCCGGGTCCTGCTCGTCCTCGCGGCCCATGCGACGCTCTTCGCCGCCACCTGGTGGTCGCTGCACCCGCGAGTGGGCGACCACAACACGGTCCCGGGGCGCGTCAACCTGCTGCTCACCGCAGCCGCCGCGGTCGTGTTCTGGCTCGTGCTGCTGCAGGTCAGCTCGAAGGTGCCGTTCAAGGCCCTGTGCGTGCTGTTCCTCCTGGTGCCCTTCGCGACGTTCCTGGTCCAGTACGCGGGCTTCCGGCTGTGGACCACCGAGGTGGTGCAGACCCGCGGGGAGGTCGTCGTCACGCAGTCGGACCGGTTGTTCAACGGCTCGAGCCGTGTCTGGGTCCGCGACGCAGAGGGGGCCGAGACGACGGCCTGGTCGACCATCGGCGAGCGCGGCGTCAACGACTACACCTTCGCCACCATCGCCGTCGGCCAGCGCTACCTGCTCACCGAGGACCCCACGGGGCTCTCGGTGCCCAGGATCCAGCCGCTGGGCTACGACCCGGCGGACTACCGCGACGACGCCTGGCGCTGGTCGGCGGTCGCGCTCCTGCCCGTGCTGCTCACCGAGGCGGCATGCGTGTCGGCGCTGACCCGGCGCCGCAGCCAGCTCGAGGCCATGGACGACAAGCCGACGCGGCGCCGCACCGCCTGACCCACCGCACCAGCGGCGCGGCCAGGCGGGTCAGTCCAGCGTCGGCAGCGGCCGCGCCTGGATGCGGGCGACCTGCTCGCGGATCTCGCGCAGGTGGGCCTGGGCCGCGCCGTACGCCACCTGCAGGTCCTGCGCCGAGTCCGCGTCGCTGTCGAGCTGCTCGCGCTGGTACTCCGCGATGGCCTCGGTGTGCTCGGCGGCGGTGCGGCGCAGGTTCTGCGCAGCGGTCGAGTCGTCCGCGCCCAGGGCGATGGCGCCGGGCGAGGTCTCCCCGAGGTCGATCCGCCGCTGGATCTTCTGCCAGTCGGGACCGAGCTCGCCGGCGCGCGCCTTCTTCGCGCGCTCCTCGTCGCCCTCCTCCGCCTTGCTGAGGTAGTCCTGGTGCTCCTTGATCGCCTCGCGGGTCTCCTTCTGGATGTCCTCGGAGATGCTCTGGATCTCCCCGAGCATCGCCCGGACCTGGGCGATCATGCGGTCTGCCTCGCTCATCTGCTCACACCCCGAACTGGTTCCTGGCCGCGCCGTCCATGTGCGTGGCGTTGATGGCGGCTGCGGTGCCCGCGACCGTGGCGAGCGCGACCTTGATCGCGTGCATGATGTTGATGACGGCGTAGATGGCGTCGATGGCCTTCTCGATCGCGTCGAGGACCCTGCGCAGCAGCGTGATCGCGCGGTCGAACTTGGACCAGAAGCTGCGGATGTGGATGGCGATGTCGGCAGCACCGACCAGCCAGCCCACGACCGGCACCGACGCCTCGATGACGAGGCGCTCGAGGATGTCGCTGAGGAACGAGATGAGCGTCCCGATCCCGAGGGCCGCCGACTTGGCCACCTCGATCAGGCTGCCCGTGAGCTCGCCGATGAGGTCGCAACCCTCCGAGTACGTCGTGTAGTTCTTGCCCAGCGTCACCATCTGGGTGCGGAAGGCGTCAGCTGCCTCCCCTTCCCAGACGTCGAGGGTGTTGGTGCTGAGCGCGGTGAAGTTCTCGCCCACCCCGGTGCACATCTTGCCCGCGATGCCCCAGCCGGCCTGGGCCTGGCCCATCAGCCCCCAGTCGCCGCACAGCGGCTTGACGAGCTCGTAGACGGGGTCGACGTTGAACGCCGACCGGCAGAACCCGAGCAGGTGCCCGATCAGGAAGCCGCAGCTGGACTCGAACTCCTCGACGAAGTCGTCACCGGGCGGCACGGTGGGCGTGCACATCAACGACGACGGGTCGACCTTCTCGACGACGCTCACCACGTGCCTCCCTTGTCCTTCGTGGCCCACTTGATGGCACCGTCGTTCTTCGGCCCGGCCTCTGCCTGCCGCACGGCGTTCTGCTGGTCCTCGACCTCGTGGAGCCGGTCCCACGTGTCGTGCAGGCCCTCGGCCTCGCCCACGACAGCCCCGGGCAGCTGGAGCACCTTGGTCGCGGTGCCGAACCGGCCCGCGTCCTTGTCGGTCATGGCCCCGGCGGCCGGGCTGCGCGAGCCGCGGTCGTCCTCGCGCCCGGGGAGGTGGTTGCGGGCCCAGTCCTGGCCGTTCTCGTAGGCCTCGCGCTGGCGGCGCCGTAGCTCGTTGCCCCGCTCCGTGGCCGTCATGCCGTCCATGCCGTGGGACCAGTCGTTGAACCGCTGGGTGATCTTGCGCTGGATCCAGTACTTCGGGTCCGTCGCGTCGGCCAGGTCGTGGTCGCGGTCCTTGACCTTCCACAGGTTCTTGACGTTGCTGTGCAACGGCTGGGTCAGCTTGTCGCCGGTGCCCACCCAGTCCTTGAACTGCTTCATGAAGTCGAACGGCCCACCGCCCTTGCCGCCGCCCCCGGGGCCCCCGATCGGCGCACCGGGCTGCACGGTGCCTCCACGCGGCGCCTCGTACGGTGCGTTGATGCCCTGCTTGGCGGCGATCCGCTCGTAGGCGGCACGGTCCCTGGCGACGAACGTGCTGCGCGTCGCGGCGGTCTTCTCCGAGCAGACTGCGGCGATGGTCGCGCCGTTGGACATGCCCTGCGTGCCGGCGTCGTACGCCCCCCGGTAGTGCCCCTCGAGGAGCCCGAGGACGCCTGTGAAGGCGCCCTGGGCCCCGCAGTTGGCCCGGACGAAGCTCCCGACGCCCTGCATGTGGGTCTGCTGCCGGTCGAAGACCTGCCCGATGAGGTCCATCTGGGCGATCTCGACCTTGATCTGCGGTGCCATGCGTTACTCCCCCTGTCTGTCCAGCCCTGTCTGTCCAGCCCTGTCTGTCCAGCCCTGTTCCAGCCTTGTATCCAGCCCTGTGCCGAGTCCGTGTCCAGCCCGTGTCCATCCCCGGAGCGAACCCCGTGACCAGCCAGGCCCGCCGGGCCGGCGCCGCCTGCCCTACTCCCAGACGGAGTCGCTGGCCTCGGCCTCGTCGTACCAGTTCTCCTGGTCCTCGTGGGTGAGGAACTCCCGGTCGCGCTTCTCCTCCTCCGAGCCGCCCCGGCCCGAGGCGCCACCGGCGCCCACGGCGCCACCGCGCCCACCACGACCGGAGGCAGCCCCCGAGCCGCGGCCACCCGCGGCAGAGCCCTGTCCACCGCCGACGACCGACGTCCCGCTGCGACCACCCTGGGCGCCGTCGAGCTTGGGCACGCCGTACTTGCCCGACGCGGACGCGCCGCTGAGGGTCGAGCCGCGGCCGCCCGCACCCGACGCACCGCCACCGCCCGCGGGGACCATGCCCCCGCGGCCGCCCGCACCGCCGCCGGCCGGAACGGCTCCCCCGCCGGCGCCCGTGCCCCCGGCCACCGCAGAGGTGCCGCCGAGGCCGCCGAGCGCACCGCGGGCCGCTCCTCCGGCGGCTCGGGTCGCGGCGGAGAGGCCGCCGCTACCGCCGCGCAGGGCGCTGAGGCCCGCGCCGCCTGCGACCATCCCGATGCCTCCGACCGCACCGGCCAGGCCCGAGCTGCCGCTCACACCACTTTGGCCGCCGAGGCCGGCGGCGGAGGTGGTGCCGTTGACGGTGCCGGACGGGACGGAGCCCGAGACGGTGCCGTCGACGCTGGTCGAGTAGTCGTAGTCGACCGTGCCGTGGCCGTCGTAGGTGCCGTCGTCGGGGATGATCTGGGGAAGCGTCGGGTCCTGCGTGACGGGCTCGTACCCGGTGCAGGTGACCGTCGGGGTGAAGCCCGTGGAGCCGATGGTCGGCACGGGCCCCGCGTTGCTGCCGGAGTACCCGGTCCCGCCGGTGCCACCGCCGGACGGCACGCCGCCTCCACCGCCGGATCCCCCACTGCCGCCGCTGGGGGGCAGCGTCGTGCTGCTGCGGTTGTAGTCGTCCTTGGCGTCGACGGGCAGCGCCTGCGTCGCGACGGCCATGTCGACCTTGAGCTTCTTGAGGGCGGCCTCGGCAGCCGCCTCGCGGGCTGCCTCCTGCTGGGCGACCGCCGCGTCGTAGGCGCCCTGGTCGAACTTCTTGCCGACGGGCCCGGAGCCGTCGAGGCCCTCCTGCCGCACGTAGGCCTGGCGGTCCGGGGACGTGTCGACCGTCTCCACCTGGGTCGCCAGGGCCGTCTGCGCGGTCTGGACCGCGGTGTTGGCCGAGGTGAGCGCGGTGTTGACCTCCCGCAGGGCCTTGGCGTGGTCCTTGAGGTTGGTCACCAACGTGTCCATGGCGGCGTAGGCAGCCGTGGCGCCCTCGCCCTCCCAGTCCATCGAGAGGTCGTTCTTGGTCGACTTGATGCTCTCGACGAGGCGGTCGATGTCATCGGCGGCGAGGTCCCACTCCTGGGCCTGCACCCCGATGTCCTTGGCTGCCTGGTTGATCTTCCTGAGCTCGGCTTCCTTGGCGCCCATCAGCTCTCCTCCCCTGTTGTGTGCACCGGGGTCGTCCCGGCTCCCCTGCGACTGACTGCGACTGCGCCGCCCACGGCGGCGACGACGAGGACCGCGAGCAGGACCCACACCCATGCGGGCATGCCCTGGTCGGGGGTCGTCTGGTCCTGCGTGCTGCCCTGCGCCTGGGTCCGGCCCGGCGCTGTGGTGCGGCTGCTGCTCGACGCCGTGGCGGTCGGCGTGGACGACGCCTGCCCGCCCCCGAGCGCCCCGGCGGCGACCTCCTGCGCCGTGGGGCCGACCGGGTGGTCGGCCCGCAGCAGCGGGTTGGTGTCCGGGTAGGTCGCCGGGTCGACGCCGACGAGGTCGGCCGGGTCGAAGATGCCCCACCCGAAGCCGGTCCTCGACGCGTCCTGGATGGTGGGGAAGCCCGAGCCGACGCGCCGGTAGGCGTAGATCCAGCCCTTGGTCCCGTTGGTGCTCGTCCCCTGGCGCATCCCGGGGTGGCGCAGCGCCGCCTGCAGGACCTGGTTGGCGGTGGCGCGGGGGTACTTGGACCAGTAGGCGGCGAGGCCGCCGGCCACGAGCGGCGCGGCGTACGAAGTGCCGTCGACGAGCGCCCCCTGGCCCACCCAGGTGCTGCCCCGGTGCTGGCCGAGGACGAGCCCCATCCCGGGGGCGCAGAACGCGATGCCGTAGGCGTGGTCGTTGGCGCCGCGGGGGTCGAGCTGTCCCTTGCGGTCGCAGCCGTTGACGGCCACGACCCCGTTGTAGCCGGCGGGGTAGCTGAGGAACCCGTCGCCGGTCGCGGCGACCACGATGGCACCGGCGTGCTGCGCCATGAGCACCGCCTGCTTGGTGTCGTCGTCGGTGCCGCTGCCGCCGAAGCTCAGGTTCACGACCTTCGCCCCGTCCTTGAGTGCCTGCTTCATCGCCGGGAGGATCGCCTCGGTGGCGTTCTCGTCGACCGACAGCTGGCACCGGTTGGGGTCACCCACGCCGAGGCTGTAGTGGCGCAGCGTCACCTTGGGCGCGATGCCCCTGACGCCCGGGGTGCCGCCGGACGAGGCCCCGGTCCCCACGATGACCTGCGCGATCTGGGTGGCGTGGTCGGCGTCCTCGCCCGTGGCCGTGGCCTTCTGCTTGCAGGGCGTGGCGACGGAGGCGACCTTGCCCCTGACGTCTGCCGCGTTCGGGTCGATGGTGCCGTCGAGGACCGCGACGGTGATGCCCTGGCCGGTGGCCCCTGCCTTCGCGAGGTCGTCGAAGCCCATGGCGGACGGCCACCACGGAGCCGGGTTCGCCGCCCGGGCGCTGGACGGCGCCAGCGCCGACCCTGGGGTCGCCAGCACCGGCGCCGCGAGCAGGCCGAGGCCGACTGCCGCCGCGAGGGCGGGTCGCACGATCCGGCGGGTGGGTGTCACGGGTGGTGCCTCCTGGTCGGGGACGTCGGTCAGCGAGAGGCCTGGAAGGACTGGTCGCCCTCCGGGGCGGCCGGCGGCCCCCCGGGGTTGACGAGGTTGTCGCCGCTGGTGTCGGTGCTGGCCGGCGGCACGGCGTTGTCGGTGCCCTGTGCACCCGACCCGCCGGACGCGTGGTCGGCACCCGCGCGGTTGGCGTCCTGCGTCGCCTGCTCCTGGAGCCGCTCGGCGTCGCGGGCCTCCTGGGTCTCGTTGGCCTTGGTGTTGCGTTCGGTGCTGTGCAGCGCCGGCTCGGCGTTCGGGGCGGCCAGGGCGGCGAAGACCTCGCCCGCCTGGTTGTCCCGGTCCTCGAGGTGCTTGGCCACCTGGAGGAGCTTGGCCTGGTAGTCCTTCACGTCCTGCTCGATGCCCTGGAGCGTCTCCTCGTAGATCTTCTTCGCCGCGGCGTACACGGAGCCGAACTCACGGCAGGAAGGGATGTCGGAGAACGAGGACGCGTCCAGGGTCGTCCCCACGACCTTCGAACGGCTCGTGCTGGCCTTGTCGGTCCAGTCGGCCCCGCGGTTGTGGGCCAGCGTCCGGATGATCTCGAAGTCGGCCTTGAGCTTGCCGTTGGTGTAGCGGTAGCCCTGCAGCTGCTGCCTGTCCTCGTAGGGCAGTGCCATGTCTTCTCCCCCTGGTCGTGTCCCGTGGGCCCCCTGTGGCCTGCGGGCAAGTCTGCTGGTGCGTGTCGTGGCCGTCGCGTCGGGCCAGTGGTCGCGGCACGTGCCGGAGCCCGCGGGGTGCGGGCTCCGGCACGACCGTGGCGACTGGACCTACTGGAACAGGCCGGCGGACTTCTTGTCGCCGTCCCGGTAGTCCTCGTTGCTGGTCTCGACGGCCTGGCCGATCTCCGCCAGCACCTGCTTCATGTCCGTGATGGCCTGGGTCCACTTCTGCTTGGCCTGGGTGTAGGCCTCCTTGGCAGAACCGTCCCACTCGCTCTTCAGCGGCGAGAGCGCCTGGTCCATGTCGTTGAGCTTGCTCTCGATCTTGCCCGCGCCCTGGGCGATGTCGCCGGCAGCTGCGCTCAGTCCTCCGTGGTCAACCAGCATGGCTCACATACCCCCGTACTTGTTCTTCATGGCCGACGCGGCGTTCTCGTCACGCTCGGTGAAGGTGCTCTGCGTCTGGCGCAGGTTCTCCTCGAACGTGGACAGCGCCGCGATGATCTTGTGCGAGTCCTCCTTCCAGCGGGTGAAGGTCGCCTGGAACGACGAGGCGCCCTGGCCCTTCCACTGGTGCTGCAGACCCTGCAGGCGTCCCTCGAGGGACTTCAGCTCACCATCGAGCTGACCCCTGTAGTCGCTGACGATTCCGGCGCCTTTATTGAGTACGCCATCTCCAGCAGCAAGCATGGTGCCTCCCAACTTCCACTTGTGGCCCCCCGTCGGGGCACGCTTCTCCCACTCGTGACCTCATGGGACCGGACCTGGAAAGAACGTCCCCCCGAGGTCCGATTTGAGAGAGTAGCAACGTTTGGTATGGCGCAACATGGGGAGAACTCCCCCCCTATGCTGCGTGTCGGCCCCCACCGGGGCCTTCGAGACATTTCGTCACCGGGAGGGGCCTCGTGACCGTGAGCACCGGCAGCACTGGCAGCAGCACCGCTTCGCTCATCCGACTGTCGGTCACGGCGGGAACCCGCCGGGCCGACCTCGGGCTGCCCGGCGGCATACCCGTCGCCGAGCTCGTGCCCGAGCTGGCCCGCGAGCTCGGGCAGCTCGACCCGGGCACCGCGAGCCGGGGCTTCAGGCTGGTGCGCCACGACGGCATGCCGGTGGAGCCCGACCGCAGCCTTGCCGCCCAGGGCATCGAGGACGGCTTCGTGCTGTCCCTCGAGCCGGCCGGCGACCCGGTCGAGCTCAAGGTCTACGACGACGTCGTCGAGGCCGTGGCCGACCTGGTCGAGTCCTCGTTCGCCCCGTGGACGCCGGAGAACAGCGCCCGTACCGCGCTCGGCGCGGCGGTGGCCCTGTTCACGGCCGGCGTCGTGGCCCTGTTCACGGCCCGCACCACCGGCCTGCTGGTCGTCGGGGTCGCGGGTGCGGTGGCCGTCCTGCTCGTCGTCGCGGCGGCGGTCCTGTCCCACGCCCGCCGCCAGCCGATGTCCGGCGCCGCCCTGGCGCTGGTCGCCTGCCTGTACGCCGCGGTGGCCGGGTTCGCGGTGCCTGCCGACGGCAGCGTGTGGGCCGAGCCGCTGCTGTTCGCCGGGGCCACGACCACCCTCATCGGCGCCCTGGGGCTCGCCGTGGTCCGCGACCACCGCCCGGCTGTGGCGGTCGGGCCGACCACCGGCCTCGTCATGGCCGTCGCGGGGGCGCTCGTCGCCTACGCGGGCCTGCCCGTCGGTGGCGTCGCGGCGTTCGTCCTCGCCGTGGCGGTCATCGCCGGCAACCTGATCCCGTGGTTCTCGGTGTCCTCGAGCCGGCTCACGACGCACCCGCCGCGGACCGAGTCCGAGATCTTCGCCGACGCCCCCGCCGTCGACAGCCGGGCGGTGCGCCGCCAGGTCGTGGCCGGGCACGACCTGCTCCTCGGTCTCTCGGTGTCGGCCGGGCTGGTGTCCCTGCTCGCCGCTCCCTTCGTGGCGGCCGCCGGGTGGGTCGGCACCGTCCTCGGGGCCGTCGGTTTCAGTGCGGTCCTGCTGCGCACCCGCCACAGCCGTACGCGGGCGACCGTCCTCGTCGCGATGGTGGTGGGCATCCTCGGCCTGGCCGTCGTCGGAGTGAGCGCCGCCCTGAGCCACCCGGACTGGCGCCCGCTCATGGGTGTGGCGCTGGCCGCGGCCGCAGCGGTCGTGGTGGGGCTCGCCCTGGTCGCGCCCCGCGCCCGGGTGCGGCTCGGCCGGGTCGCGGACGCCGTCGACGGGGTCTGCCTCGTGGCCGTCCTGCCCCTCGCGGCGCTGGCCGCACACGTCTTCTGAGGCACCCCGGCCCGGGGTCGAATCCAGACTCTTGGGGTTTATGTGCCACTCCACGGCAATTCCCCTAGAATCGCTCGCGACTCGCCCCGGGGGCGAACCAGGGGTAGGCCAGTCCACGCACGACATGTCCAGGGGGACCCACACGTGAACCACACTCGGCGCACGCTTGCGCTCGTTGCATCTGTCCTGGCCGGTTCCGGCCTGGTGCTCATCGGCCAGCAGTCGGCCCAGGCCGAAGGGGCCACGCCCTGCGTGACCACGACGATCGCCCCGGCCGCGCTCGCCACGGCGACGGCAGCACCGTCCGCGGCCGCGGACGCCGCGTCCCTCGAGGGATCGGTGGACGCCGCCACTGCCGACAGCTCCGCCGCAGCAGCTCCGCAGGCCTGCGCCCCGTCGCCGGCCGCCACGGCCGAGGCCACGGCCGAGGACGCCCCGGACAACCCGCTGTGCAACCTGCCCGGGCACCGCCTGTGCGTCGAGCTCCCCACGACGATCCCGGACCTGCCCACCGAGACCGACACGTCCGGCTCGAGCACGACCCAGCCGACGGACGACCCGTCCACCACGACCACGACGAGCTCCGCCCCGACCGGCACCGGCCCGGTCGTCCCTGACCCCGGCAACGGCGGCGGGAACAACGGCGGCGGCAACTCCGGCGGTGGCAACTCCGGCGGTGGCAACGGGAACGGCAACGGCAACAACGGGGGCGGGAACGGCAACGGGAACAACGGCGGCGGCAGTGCCCCGACCGGCACCTTGGGCACCGGCCCGGTGGCCGTCGAGGGCAACGTCGGCAGCCGTGACAACTGCGGCGCCCTCGAGTGCGCCAACCAGGACTACGCGGACGCCGTCGCCACCCGGACGCAGCAGAACGCCGCGGTCCCGTCGGCAGCGGCCGCCGGGTCCTCCTCCCTCGCCCGGACCGGTTCCGACATCTCGACCATGGGCACCTACGCCGGCGGCCTGCTCATCGCCGGGGCGCTGCTGCTCGGCGCCCGTCGCCGGCTGGTGCCGGGGTACGCGCGCCGGCACTGACCGGGGCGCACCCCGAGCCCACCGACGGCACCACCGGGTGGCCCGTCGCGTCGACGGGCCACCCTCACCACGCACCCGGATCCACCCCTAGGGTGTCCCGGGTCGGACCAACCACCGCGAAAGGCAGGAACCGGGCGTGGCCACGAAGAAGGATCTGGTCGAGGCCCAGGCCTTCAGCCGGCGCAGGCTGACGACGGCTTTCGTCGCGGGGGCCCCGGGCGGCCGCGAGGTCGAGCCCCAACGGCCCCTGCGCGCCATCGTGGGTGGCATCGCGGTGACCGTGCTGCTCGGGGTCGCAGGGCTGGTGACCGGTGCGCTGAAGCCCAGCCTCCCCAACGGCTGGGACGACAACCACCTCGTCATCGCGAAGAAGAGCGGCGCCCGCTACGTCGCCATCAAGAAGACGCTCTACCCGGTCATCAACACCACCAGTGCGCGGCTGCTCATCGCGGCCGGCTCGTTCGACGTCGTGACCGTGGACGACGACAAGATCGCGACGACGCCCCGGGGCGCAGCCATCGGCATCCTGGGGGCACCCGACTCGCTGACGCCCTCGGCACGGCTGACCCGCACCGGCTGGGTGTCGTGCCTCGCGCAGGACGGCGCGACCCGGACCGTCGTCGACCCCACAGCGAAGAGCACGGCGGCAGCCGGTTCGGCCACGGTGGTCACGACCGCCGGCGGTGTCTTCGTCGTCACGGGGCAGACCCGCCTGCCCGTCGCTGCCGGCGCAGCTGCCTCCGTGCTGCGCCAGCTGCGGCTCGACGCCTCGACCCCCATCCCGGCGCCGGCCTCCTGGACCAGCCTGTTCCCCCAGGGCCCGACGCTCGGGCCGCTCACCATCCCCGACGCGGGCAAGGCCCTCCCCGGCCTGCCGCCCGGCGCCGTCGTGGGGTCCGTCCTCGCGGTCAAGGACAGTGGCGAGACCCCTCGCCGCTACGTCGTGCTGCCCTCCGGGGAGCTCGCGCTGCTGTCGCCGTTCGCCTACGCGCTCTACCAGATCGGCACCGGCCAGAAGATCGGTGCCGACCTGCAGGTGACCCCGGCCGAGATCGCCGCGCTGAAGACCACCGACCGCTCCATCGTGCCCTCGCAGTGGCCGGAGCAGCTCCCGCAGGCGCTCGACGCCGCCCCGTGCGCCACCCTCACCTCCGGACCCAACACACTCCCCCAGACCGCGCTCAGCACCGCGCCGAAGGTCGAGCCCGGCGACGGCCGCGTCACCGAGGTCGCCGCGGGGTCGGGAGCCCTGGTGCGGGCGATCGGCGACAACATCATCAACCGCGGGCCGGTGCTGGTCGTCGACCAGACCGCCACGGCCTACACCGTGGAGGGCGGCGACGACGTGCTGGGCCGCCTCGGCTACTCCGCCAAGGACGTCGTGCCCGTCCCGCAGCCGTGGGTCGACCTGTTCCGCTCCGGTCCGACGCTCAGCGTGGCCGCCGCCCAGGGCGCCATCTCCACCGGCTCCAAATGACGCCCGTGACCCGTCGCCCCCGGCTCGGTCGAGCGCTCACCGGTGGCATCGCCGCCGCACTGGTCGCCGGCAGCGGACTCGCGGTGGCCACCGCCTCCCCCGCCGCCGCGGCGCAGTGCACCGACGACAAGACGGTCTACGTCAAGGAGGAGCCGCCTGCCCTGCAGCGCCTCAACGCGCGGTACGCCTGGACGCTCGCGACCGGCAAGGGCGTGACGGTCGCGGTCGTCGACTCGGGCGTCGACGCCCGCAACGCCCACTTCAAGGGCGCCCTCACGGCCGGGAAGTCGTTCGTCCCCGGCCTCCGGCCCACCACGGACGCCGTCGGCCACGGCACTGCCATCGCCGGCCAGATCGCCGCGCGGGTCGTCTCGGGCTCCGGCGTGATCGGGCTGGCACCGGAGTCCAAGGTCATGCCCGTGCAGGTCTTCTACGCCGACGACGAGCGGAGCCGCCAGGACGGCGTGGGCCCGCGCCCCGACCGGATCGCCGTCGGCATCCGCTACGCCGCCGACCACGGCGCCAAGGTCATCAACGTCTCCATGAGCACCCCCACGAGCAACAACGCCCTGCGCTCGAGCGTCGAGTACGCCACGAGCAAGGGCGCGCTCGTCGTCGCGTCGGCCGGCAACCGCAACGTGTCCGAGAACAAGAGCGACGGACCCCGCTACCCCGGCGCCTACCCCCAGGCCGTGGCCGTCGCGGCGGTCGACCGGGGCGACTTCGTCGGGCAGGGCTCGATCCACGGGCCGCACGTCGACGTCGCCGCGCCCGGCACGAGCATCCTCACCACCTTCAAGGGCGCCGGCGACTGCGTCCTCGAGGAAGAGGAGGAGTCGACCAGCTTCGCGACCGCGTACGTCAGCGCGGCGGCGGCCCTGCTCGCGGAGCGCTTCCCCACCGAGGGCCCCGCAGGCTGGAAGCACCGCCTCGAGGCGACCGCCTCCCGGGACCAGCGGGCCAACCGCGACGACTCCGCCGGCTGGGGGCTCATCCAGCCCTACGAGGCCCTCACCGCCCTCACCGACGGCAGCGTGAGCGGGCCGGTGGCCCCCGGGGCGACCCGGCCGCCCGTCGCCGCGGCGCCCAAGCCCGCCCTCGACCTGCGCGCCGTGCCCGACCCGCACTCACCCGAGCGCACCGCCGCGCTGTGGTGGTCGCTGCTCGGGGTGAGCGCCCTCGTCGCGCTGGCCCTCGGCGGTGCGCTGCGGCCGGCCCGCCGGCGCCGCGCCGCCTGACCGCCCGCGCGGACCCACCAGTACCCGCACCACCGGTTGGTCAGCGCACGAACCGGGATGGGAAGATCACGCCATGACCGACGCACCCTCCACGCCGCGCGCTGCCACGATCCCCGACAAGCCCTCCATCGACGGGCTCGAGGACACGTGGTCGCAGGTATGGCGCGAGGAGGGCACCTACGCCTTCGACCGGGCTGCGGCCCACGAGCGCGGGCGCTCGGCGGTCTTCTCCATCGACACCCCTCCCCCCACCGCCTCGGGCTCGCTGCACATGGGTCACGTGTTCTCCTACACGCACACCGACTGCATGGCGCGCTACAAGCGGATGGCGGGGTTCGAGGTCTTCTACCCGATCGGCTGGGACGACAACGGCCTGCCGACCGAGAAGCGGGTCCAGAACTACTACGGCGTCCGCGGCGACGCCACGCTCCCCTACGTCGAGGGTTTAGAGCCCCCGCACCGCGGTGACGCCAAGAGCCTCAAGGCTGCCGACACCCTGCCGATCTCGCGCCGCAACTTCATCGAGCTCTGCGACGAGCTGACGGTCAAGGACGAGGAGGCCTTCGAGAGCCTGTTCCGCCGCATGGGCTTCTCGCTCGACTGGGACATCTCCTACCGCACCATCGACGACCACTCCCGGGCCACCGCGCAGCAGGCGTTCCTGCGCAACCTCGCCCGGGGCGAGGCCTACCAGTCCGAGGCGCCGGGCCTGTGGGACGTCACGTTCCAGACCGCCGTGGCCCAGGCCGAGCTCGAGGCTCGCGACTACCCCGGCGCCTACCACCGCGTCGCGTTCCACGGCGCGGACGGCCCGATCCACATCGAGACCACCCGCCCCGAGCTCATCCCGGCGGTGGTGGCCCTCATCGCCCACCCCGACGACGAGCGGTACGCCGCGCTGTTCGGCACCACGGTCACCTCGCCCCTGTTCGGGGTGGAGGTCCCCGTCGTCGCCCACCCGGCGGCCGAGCCCGACAAGGGCGCGGGCATCGCCATGTGCTGCACCTTCGGCGACCTGACCGACGTGCTCTGGTGGCGCGAGCTGCAACTGCCGACCCGTTCGATCATCACCCGCTCCGGCCGGATCCAGCAGGAGGTCCCCGAGTGGGTCGCCGGCGGTCCCGGTGAGGCGCTGTTCGCCGAGCACGTGGCGGGCCGGACGACCTTCAGCGCCCGCGAGGCGATCGTTGCCGCGCTGCGCGAGTCCGGCGACCTCGACGGGGAGCCGAAGGCCACCCAGCGCAAGGCCAACTTCTACGAGCGCGGCGAGAAGCCGCTCGAGATCGTCACCTCCCGGCAGTGGTACATCCGCAACGGCGGGCGCGACCGCGAGCTCAATGCCGAGTTCATCGCCCGCGGCCGCGAGGTCGACTTCCACCCCGCCTTCATGCGCGCCCGCTACGAGAACTGGGTGAGTGGGCTCAACGGCGACTGGCTCGTCTCGCGCCAGCGGTTCTTCGGTGTCCCGATCCCCGTGTGGTTCCCGCTCGACGACGCCGGCGACCCGGTCTACGACAAGCCGCTCGTGCCGTCCGAGGACGAGCTGCCCGTCGACCCGGCCGCCCAGGCCCCGTCGGGCTACGACGAGTCGCAGCGTGGCGTGCCGGGTGGGTTCGTCGGCGACCCCGACATCATGGACACCTGGGCCACGTCCTCCTTGACCCCGCAGATCGCCGGGCGCTGGCGCGACGACCCCGAGCTGTTCGCCGACGTCTTCCCGATGGACGTCCGCCCGCAGGGGCACGACATCATCCGGACCTGGCTGTTCTCGACGCTGGTGCGCTCACACCTCGAGTTCGACTCCGTGCCGTGGCACCACGCCGCCCTGTCCGGCTGGATCCTCGACCCCGACCGCAAGAAGATGAGCAAGTCCAAGGGCAACGTCGTCACGCCCGAGGACGTCGTCAAGGAGCACTCCGCCGACGCCGTCCGCTACTGGGCGGCCAGCGGCCGCCTCGGTGCCGACGCGGCGTACGACACCGGGCAGATGAAGGTCGGCCGGCGCCTCGCGATCAAGGTCCTCAACGCCACGAAGTTCGCGCTCTCGTTCGGGGAGGTGGACGGCGACCTCACGGCGGCGGTGACGAACCCGCTCGACGTCGCCATGCTGGCCGAGCTGCGGGACGTCGTCTCGAAGGCCACGGCCGGGTTCGAGTCGTGGGACCACACGCGTGCGCTCGAGGTCACCGAGACGTTCTTCTGGACCTTCTGCGACGACTACCTCGAGCTCGTCAAGGACCGCGCCTACGGCGGCCAGGGCGACGAGGCCGCGGCCTCGGCCCGCGCGGCGCTGCGCACCGCGCTCGACGTGCTGCTGCGGCTGCTCGCCCCGTTCCTGCCCTACGTCACCGAGGAGGTCTGGTCGTGGTGGCACGAGGGCTCGGTGCACCGCGCCGCGTGGCCGACCGTCGAGGACCTCGCCGCGGGTGAGGGGGGCGACCCGGCCGTCCTCACGGCGGTCGGCGAGGCCCTGGCTGGGGTCCGCAAGGCGAAGTCGGAGGCCAAGGTCGGCATGCGCGCCGAGGTCGCCTCGCTCGTCCTCGCCGGTCCGGCCGCGTGGACCGGCCGGGTGCAGCAGGCCGAGGCCGACCTGCGGGCAGCCGGTCGCATCACGGCGACCCCGACCTACGCCGAGGCCGAGACCCCGGAGGTCCGCGACGCCGAGCTGATCCCGGTGGAGAAGCCGAAGGCCTGAACCCGCCGCAGCCCGTCCGGCTGCACGGTGAACCAGGGGACGTCCCAGCCGGCGATGCCCAGCTGGTGCCCGGCGAACCGTGCCTCGTCCAGCGTGGTGACCTGCCCGCTCGCGGGGTCGTAGACGTCGAGCGAGCGGTCGCCGTCGCCGGGCAGGACCAGGGTGACGTGCCGGGGAAGGGTCGCGCTGCCGATGTAGAGCAGGGCGGGCTCACCGTCGGCGACCACGTCCACCAGCGAGCGGTGCGCCGCCCCCAGGGCGGCGGCCCGCAGCTGGCGGACGACGCGGAGCTCGTAGGTCGTCCCCTTGCGGGCGGCGCCGAACTCGAGCTCGGCCCGGGCGCCCCACGGAGGGGTGCCCAGCGCGTGCGGCCACGGCAGGTTGAGCCGGCCCCCGGCCCCGCGCAGCGCGTTGGTCCGTGACATCACGACCCGTTCGTAGGCAGCGAAGCGCTCCTGCTCGGTGGCGCCGGCCGGGGCATCGCCACGCGGCCCCTCCCCCGTGGTGATCCACCGCGCGAAGGCAGGGTTGACGAGCATCCGGGCGACCGTGAGGCAGGCGGACCCGCAGGTGACCGGGCTCTGCTGGACGGGCCCGGTGTCACCGACGCGCAACCGGAAACCCGAGGCCATGGCCCCATCCTCGCCGGTGGCGGCACACGGCGTCCAGCACCGGGTCAGCCACCCCGGCACCGCGGTCGGGCGGTGGGGCGAGCACGCTCAGCGCGACAGGGCAGCGGCCTCCCGCCGGCCCGCCCGGGCCAGCAGGTGCGCCTGCGGCGACGCCGACCAGGGGACGGCCGGCGGCTCCCCGAAACGCCCGGGGCGGTCCGCGTCGGTGATGTGGTCGCGAGCGGTGGGCCACAGGTCGAGGGCGAGCCCGGCCGGGACCGGGAGGTCCGCCCCCAGCGACTGGGCCACGTCCCACGCGTGCAGGGTGATCTCCAGGGCGCCGACGGCACCGAGGACCTCGCGCGCGAGCCAGGCGTGGCCGAGCTCCACCGGCCCGTCCTGCGCCGGTACCCACCGCGCGACGAGGCTGCAGGCGCGCTGCCGCACGCTGGTGAGCAGCACGTCGGCCTCGCCGTGACCGGGTACGGGCGCGAGGGCGAGGCGGGTCGCGCCGGCGGCCTCGGCCAGGGCGGCCAGCGAGTCGTCCATGTGGACGAGCAGATCGCGCAGGTCCCACTGCGCGCACGGGGTGGGGCGCGCCAGGTCGGCCTCGGTCACCCCGGCGAGGCAGCCACGGGCATAGCCGACCGCACGGTCCAGCAGCTCGACCGCCCGCGGGGCCGTGGCAGGGGCCCCGGGCAGCGTCACGGTGCCCCGGTGCCGACGACGTGGTCCGCCGGGAGCGATGCCGGCAGCCCGAAGGTGGCGAACAGGTCGGGGTCGAAGAACGCCGCCACGTGCTCCACCTGGCCGCCGCGCAGCGTGAGGACCTGGAGGTGGAACGGGGCGAACGTCCCGTCGGGCTGGCGCATGTAGAGGCCGTAGGCGGGCTGCCCGTTCGCGGTCGTGGCCACCATCGGCATGTCGTGGACGCCGCCGGGGCACTGCGTGTCGATGAGCCTGCCGATGTCCTGCGCCCCGGAGTACCACCCGGTGAACGGCGGCATCTCCCAGACGGCGTCGGCGGTCAGCATCCCGACGATGGCCTGGATGTCCTTCTCCCAGAAGGCCTTCACGTAGCGCTCGAGCATCGCCTCCTTGGCGGGGTCGAGGGTCGTGGCCATCGTGTCCTGGCTGACGTCGGCCTTCGCGAGCTGCGCGTGGGCACGTTGCAGCGCGCTGTTGACCGCCGCCTCGGTGGTGGCGAGGGCGCCGGCCACCTCCGAGGCCTTCCAGCGCAGCACGTCACGCAGGATCAGCACCGCCCGCTGGCGGGCCGGCAGGTGCTGCAGGGCGGCCACGAACGCCAGCCGGATGCTCTCGCGCTCGGCGACGATGGTGGCGGGGTCGCTGGACTCGCCGGACACGAGCGGGTCGGGCGCGGGTTCGAGCCAGGTGATCTCGCTCGACTGGGCGAGCTGGTCCCCCGGGCTGCTCGCCGGGGCACCGAGCCCGGTGGGCAGTGGCCGCCGGTCCTTGCCCTCCAGCGCCGTCAGGCACACGTTGGTGGCGATGCGGTACAGCCAGGTGCGGACCGAGGACCGCCCCTCGAACCCCTCGAACGACCTCCAGGCGCGCAGGTAGGTCTCCTGCACCAGGTCCTCGGCATCGTGGATGGAGCCGGTCATCCGGTAGCAGTGGGCGGTCAGCTCGCGACGGTAGCCGTCGGTCAGCTCCGGGAAGGCCGCCTCCGCCGGGCGTTCCCTGACCACGGCCGTGTCGTTGCTCGCCGTCATCGCATCCTCCTGGTCGGTCCCCCCTGCGCGAGCCGCCGCGCCGGGCTGTTCTCGGTCCCACCCTAGGCACGGGAGGGCCACACGAGGACAGACCCGGACCGGAACCGAAAGTCATCGGCCGGCCTCCGACGAGGTGTGGACCGGTCCCGTCAGCCGCCCGGTGGCGGCCCGCCGTGACGGGTCCGCAGGGAAGTGCCGCCGGAAGGGTCCGCACGGAAGGGCCGCCGTGAAAGATAACGAAATGTCACCCATTCCCTGCCCTTCCTGCAGACACCCGCCGAGTCTGCCTAGGGTCGAGCACCATGACGCGACGAGACCGGCTGCTCCTCGGCGGCGGCGGGGCGACCCTGCTGCTCGCCGCGTGGGTCTCCGCCTCAGGACCCGTCGCCATCTTCGCCCGTCGCGACCTGTCCGGATACGAGGCGCCGGCGCCCGGTGAGGACTACGGCACGACGCAGGCCGGCCGTTCCCAGGGCGAGAAGCTGTCCTCGGGGATCCCCGGACGGGAACAGCCGCTGTTCGTCACCGTCATGACCTGGGCCTTCGAGATCGCACTGGCCCTGGTCGTGCTGGCCGTGCTCGTGGCCGGGGCGCGTGCCCTGCGCCAGTGGTGGCAGACCCGCGACGAGCCTGCTGACGTGGTGCCAGCGGGCAGCATCCTGCCGGAGGCGGTCCTGCGCGGCGCCGAGGAGGGTGAGGAGCTGCTCGCCACCGGCACGCCGGCCAACGCGGTCGTGGCGGCCTGGGTGGCGCTGGAGTCCGCCGTCCGCTCGGCCGGCATCCGTGAGGACGACACCCTCACCTCGACCGAGCTCGTCACCACGGTGCTGCGCTCGTGGTCGGTGGAGCGGGCCCCCCTGGACACCCTGGCCGCCCTCTACCGCGAGGCGCGCTTCTCCACCCACCCGGTGGGCGAGGACATGCGCACCCGGGCCCGGGCGGCCCTTCAGCAGGTGCAGTCCGACCTGCGTCGCGTGCACGGGAGTGGCTCCCGGGACGGGGCACCGGTGCTGGCGGCACGCCGGGGCGGGCAGGCATGATCCGCAGGCTGGCCGGACTGAACGCGGGGCCCGCGGTGCTCCTGGCCCTGGCGGTCGTCCTCGTCGTCGGGGCCGTCACCACCAGCGTCCCCGCACTGTCGAGCGCCGGGCTCATCCTGGCCTGTGTCGCCCTCGTCGCCGCGATCGCGGTGCTGGTGCAGGGCCTGTGGCAGTCGCGGACCCAGACCGACTGGTCACACACCTTCACCACCCCGGCCCAGCCCCGCGGGGTCGACACCCGCCTCGGCCGTCTCGCCGGCGACGTGCGCGCCGCCTCAGCCGGTGACGCGGACGCCGGAAGGCGGCTGCACGCCGTCCTGTCGGCGCTGGCCGTGGACCAGCTGCGGCTGCGCCGCGGCCTGTCCCTCGCCGACGACCCGGACGCGGCCCGCGCCGCCCTCGGGGCCGACCTCACCGCATACCTCACGCAGCCCCCGCCGAGCCGGTTGCCCGGCGACCGGCTCGAGGCGTTCACCACCACCCTGGAGGAGCTCTAGTGACGCAGTCCACGACCCCGACCACCACCCTGGCCCTGGACCAGGTCTCGGCCCGCGCCGGCGAGATCCTCGCCGAGGTCGAGCGCGCCGTCGTCGGCAAGCGCCAGAGCCTCGAGATCGTCCTGGCCGGTGTCCTCGCGGGTGGCCACGTGCTCATGGAGGACTTCCCCGGGCTCGGCAAGACCCTCGCGGCGCGCTCCTTCGCCCAGGCCCTCGGGCTGGACTTCGCCCGCGCGCAGTTCACCCCCGACCTGCTCCCGAGCGACCTGACCGGCTCGTTCCTCTACGACCAGCGCACCCACGAGTTCACCTTCCGCCACGGCCCGCTGTTCACCGGCCTGCTGCTCGCCGACGAGATCAACCGCACGCCCCCCAAGACCCAGTCCGCGCTGCTCGAGGCGATGCAGGAGGGCCAGGTCACCGTCGAGGGCGAGACGTTCCGGCTCCCCCGGCCCTTCCACGTGCTCGCCACGGCCAACCCCGTCGAGTACGAGGGCACCTACCCGCTCCCCGAGGCCCAGCTCGACCGCTTCCTGCTGCGCGTGAGCTTCGGCTACCCCACCGCGCCGCAGGAGTGGGACGTCCTGCAGCGACGCATGGATCGGCGCCAGGAGGCGCAGGAGGTCGCCCGCGTCACCGACGCCGCCGGCCTGATCGAGATGCAGCAGGCCGTGGAGACCGTGACGGTCGACGAGGGCGTCGGCCAGTACTGCGTGCGGCTCGCCGCGGCGACGCGCACCCACCAGAACCTCCTCATGGGCGCCTCGCCGCGCGGCTCCCTCGCCCTGCTGCTGACCTCGCGGGCGTACGCCGTCCTGCGTGGTCGCGACTACGTCACGCCCGAGGACGTCAAGGCCGTGGCGCACGCGTGCCTGGACCACCGCGTCACCGTCCGCCCGGAGCTGTGGATGAACGACGTGTCGGCGGCGAGCGTGGTCGACAACGTGCTGTCGTCGGTGCCGACGCCCGCGGCGACCGGCTCCTCGGCCCGCACCGGCTTCGAGCGCCCGTGAGCGGAGCGGCTGCGTCCGGTACGGCGCACGAGCCGCAGGCCGCGGGGACCCTCCTGTCCGCGCGGTGGCGGGTGACGCCCGCCCACGTCCGCGCCCTCGGCCTGGGGGTCCTGCTCGTGGTCCTCGGCGTCGTCCTGCGCCGCCCCGACGCCCTCGTGCTGGGGGCGCCGCTGCTGGTGGTCGCCCTGTGGTCCAGCGCCCGTCGACCCACGACGGCTCCCGTGCTCAGGGTCCGCACCACCCAGCCCCTCCTGCGTGAGGGGCAGGCCACCGTGTGGCGCGCGACGCTCGAGCCGACTCCGGACGTGGAGGAGGCAGGCCTCACGCTGCTGCCCACCCCGCACACGGCGTACGACCCCGGCTCACGGTCGGTCGCCGTGGCGGTCGACAACCACTCCGCCGAGCCCGCCGTCCTGGCCGTCGCCTGCCGCAGCACCCGGTGGGGGCACCGCCGGCTCGGCCCGGCCACGGTGGCCCTGACCAGCGCGCTCGGGGCGTTCCGCTGGGAGCCCGAGCCGGTGTCCCTCCCGGCCGTCCCGACGGTCCCGCTGCCGGACAGCTTCACCGCACGGGTCGCCGTCCCGCACCCCGACGGCCTCGTCGGCCAGAACCGGTCGCACCACCCCGGCGACGGCGGGGAGCTCGACCAGATCCGGCCGTTCCGCTTCGGCGACCGGCTGCGCCGGGTGCACTGGCCGGTCTCGGCGCGCACCGGCCAGCTCCACGTCACCGCCACGCACGCCGACCAGGACACCGAGATCCTGCTGCTCGTCGACGCGATGCACGACATCGGGCGCAGCGAAGGCGTGGACGGATCGGGAAGCAGCCTCGACAACGCAGTGCGCGCCGCCGGTGCCGTCGCCGAGCACTACCTGCGCGCCGGCGACCGGGTCGGCCTCATCGTCCTCGGCGCCCGCGACCTGCCACCGGTGACCGCGGCCGCGGGTCCCAACCACCTGCGCCGCCTGCTGGACGCCCTGGCCCGGACGACGGTGGCCGACGGCACGGTCAGCGACGAGAAGCGCCTGCGGTCCCAGCTGCGGCACCACGTCTCGGCCGGCACGCTCGCGGTCATCCTCACCCCGGCGGTCTCCCCCGACGTCCTCGCCCATGCCGTCGGCCTGTCCCGTCGCGGGATCTCGGTGGTCACCGTCGACACGCTCCCGGCGGCGCTGGCGACCCCCGACATCCCCACCGAGCGCCTCGCCGACATCGCGGCCACCGCCCACGACCACCCCGCCGAGACCAGGCTGGCGTGGCGGCTGCGGCTGCTCGAGCGCTCTCGTGAGATGGCCCGTGCCCGCGAGGCCGGCGTCCCCATCGTCCCGTGGGCCGGCCCGGGCACCCTCGACCTCGTGCTGCGCGACCTCGGTCGGCGCTCGCGTGCCCCGAGGGTGGTGAGCCGGTGAGCACCCCCACCACCGTATCCACGGCCGGGCCGTCCGGCCGGCCGTCCGACCGCCTCGTCGGGCCGATGGCGCTGTCGCGGTCGCAGGCCACCGTGCGGGGGCTGCTCGTCGCCGCCTCCCTCGCCCTGGTCTGGCTCACGCTCGTCGCGGCACCGCACGGGCTGGTCGTGGCCGCCGTCGCGCTCGTGCCGCTCAGCGTGTGGGCCGCGTGGCGGCCCGAGTCGCCCTGGGCGACGGTGCTCGTCGCGGCGCTCGTCCTGCACTGGGTGGCGACCGTGCCCGTGCCGTCGGGCGCGGGCGCGTGGCTGCGGCTCCTGGCCGCCGCGTGGCTGGTGCTCACCGTCCACCTGTGCGCGGCGTTCGCCGCGAGCCTGCCGCCCAGCGCGCCGATCCCCCGGGCTGCGCTGCGCCGGTGGGCGCGGCGCGGCGCCGTCGTCGCGGCCGTCACCCTGCCCATCTGGGCGCTGGCCCTCGTCGCCGGGGAGCAGGGCGTGGCCGGCGAGGTGGGGCTCACCTACGCCGCGATCGCGGCCGCTGCCGTACTCGCCCTGGCCGTCCACCTGCTGTCGCGCGACGACCGCGGCTGACGCCGCACCTCTCGTCCCTACGCGTGAGGGGCCGCCCGGAGGTCCGGGCGGCCCCTCACGGGTGTCGGTGGGTCAGGCGGAGCGCTTGCGCGTGCGCTTGGGCTCCTCGTCGCGGCGGACGATGGTCGGCAGGACGTTGTCCTTCACGACCTCCTCGGTGACCACCACGCGGGAGATGCCGTCGTCGCTGGGGACGTCGAACATCACCGGGAGCAGCACCTCCTCCATGATGGCGCGCAGGCCACGGGCACCGGTGCCGCGCTTGAGCGCCGAGTCGGCGATCGCCTGCAACGCCTCGTCGGTGAACTCGAGCTCGACGCCGTCGATCTCGAACATCTTCTTGTACTGCTTGACCAGCGCGTTGCGCGGCTCGGACAGGATCGTCACCAGGGCCGACTGGTCGAGCGGGCTGACCGTCGTGATGACGGGCAGGCGGCCGATGAACTCCGGGATGAGCCCGAACTTCATCAGGTCCTCCGGCATGACCTCACCGATCGAGTCCGCGAGGTCCTTCGGGGTGTGCAGCTCCGAGCCGAAGCCGAGACCCTTCTTGCCGTTGCGCGACTCGACGAGCTTTTCCAGGCCGGCGAACGCGCCGCCGACGATGAACAGCACGTTGGTCGTGTCGATCTGGATGAACTCCTGGTGCGGGTGCTTGCGACCACCCTGCGGCGGGACCGAGGCGGTCGTCCCCTCGAGGATCTTCAGCAGCGCCTGCTGCACGCCCTCGCCGGAGACGTCACGGGTGATCGAGGGGTTCTCGCTCTTGCGGGCGATCTTGTCGACCTCGTCGATGTAGATGATGCCCGTCTCGGCCTTCTTGACGTCGTAGTCGGCGGCCTGGATGAGCTTGAGGAGGATGTTCTCGACGTCCTCGCCGACGTAGCCGGCCTCGGTCAGGGCCGTCGCGTCGGCGATGGCGAAGGGCACGTTGAGCATGCGCGCCAGGGTCTGGGCGAGGTAGGTCTTGCCACAGCCCGTCGGGCCGATGAGCAGGATGTTGGACTTGGCGATGTCGACGGACTCGACGTCCTTCTTCGCCGTGGCCTCCCCGGCCTGGATGCGCTTGTAGTGGTTGTAGACCGCGACGGCGAGCGCCTTCTTCGCGACGTCCTGCCCCACGACGTAGTTCTGGAGGAAGTCGAAGATCTCCTTCGGCTTGGGCAGCTCGTCCAGGCCCAGCTCGGAGGACTCGGCGAGCTCCTCCTCGATGATCTCGTTGCAGAGGTCGATGCACTCGTCGCAGATGTAGACACCCGGACCCGCGATGAGCTTCTTGACCTGCTTCTGGCTCTTGCCGCAGAACGAGCACTTCAGCAGGTCGCCGCTCTCTCCCATGCGTGCCACGTGGCGTCCTCCGGTCCGTTCCGTTCGCATGCTGCCCGGGACGAGCAGCACCGGCCCCGACGCTACAGCGCCGAGGGCCTCCTACGCTCCATTGAAACCGCCGAGTCGGGCCCGAGTCAGCCTTGTCCGCTGAGGGCGGACAACCCGCCGAGTTGGTGGGCCGGCCCCGCGCCGGTACCCTGTGCACCACGAGGGGAGTACTTCCCTGAGCCGCTCCGGTCAGTACGAGCACCCCATGGTGCTCCCGGACGGCGCCGCGGCCCACGGGCCCGGTGAAGGAGACCTCGGACGGATCGACCCGCCCGAGGAACCCCATGACCACTGCGCTCCCCCACACCCTCGTCGCCGCCTCAGCCGACCCGGCCACCGGCGCCTCCATCGGCACCCCCATCCTGTGGGCGGTGAGCATCGCCGGCGTCGCGTTGCTCGTGCTGCTCGACTTCCTGCTCACCCGACGACCCCACGCGGTCTCCATGAAGGAGGCCGTGGGCTGGTCCGCGTTCTACATCGCCCTCCCGGTCGCCTTCGGCGGCTACCTCTGGTCGCAGCACGGCAGCACGGTCGGGGTCGAGTACTACACGGGGTACCTCGTCGAGAAGTCCCTGTCGGTCGACAACCTGTTCGTCTTCATGCTGCTCCTCGCCGCGTTCGCGGTGCCCAGGGAGCTGCAGCAGCGGGTCCTGCTCATCGGGGTGGTCGGGGCACTGGCGCTGCGCGGCGTGTTCATCGCGCTCGGCGCCCAGATGCTGCAGACGTTCGACTGGACGTTCCTGCTCTTCGGGGCGGTGCTGCTCGCCACCGGCGTCAAGCTGCTCAAGGACGCCCTGTCCGGCAAGGACCACACCATCGACGTCTCCAGGATGCGCAGCGTCCGGCTGCTGTCGAAGGTGATGCCCGTCGAGGACGGCTACCACTCGACCGCCATGACCGTCCGCCGCGCCGACCGCCACGGCGGACGCCGTGCCCTGACGCCGCTCGCCCTGGTCACCGTGGCCATCCTCGCCACCGACATCGTCTTCGCGGTCGACTCGGTGCCGGCCGTCTACGGCATCACCGGCGACCCCTACCTCGTGTTCGCGACCAACGCGTTCGCGCTGCTCGGCCTGCGCGCGCTCTACTTCGTGCTCGAGGGCGCGCTGTCGCGCCTGGTCCACCTCGGCTTCGGCCTCGCGGCCATCCTGGGGTTCATCGGCGTCAAGCTCGTGCTGCACTGGGCCCACGGCGTCTGGGCCGGCGCCCCGCAGATCCCCACGCTGGTCTCCCTCGGGGTCATCGTCGGCATCCTCGCCCTGGTCACGGCCACGAGCCTGGCCGCCACGCGCGGCGCCGGCTCCGCGACCGACGAGGGCGGGGACGACGATGCCGCCCGCTCGGAGCCCCACGCGGCGCGGGGGCGGTGAGCGGGCGGCATACGCCGGTGCGCCGTACGGCGCGGACCGTCAGTCGTCGAGCGTGGCCTTGCGCGAGCCGAGCACCTCGTCGATGAGGCCGTACTCCTTGGCCTCCTCGGCGGACAGGATCTTGTCGCGCTCGATGTCGTTGCGGACCTGCTCGATGGTGCGACCGGTGTGGCCGGCCCAAGTCTCCTCGAGCCAGGTGCGCATGCGCAGCACCTCGTTGGCCTGGATCTCGATGTCGGACGCCTGGCCGTAGTCACCACCGGCGAGTGCCGGCTGGTGGATGAGGATCCGGGCGTTGGGGAGGGCGAAGCGCTTGCCCTTGGCCCCGGCCGACAGCAGCACCGCGGCCGCGGAGGCGGCCTGGCCGATGACGAACGTCTGCACGTCCGGACGGATGTACTGCATGGTGTCGTAGATGGCCGTCATGGCCGTGAACGAGCCACCGGGGCTGTTGATGTACATGAGGATGTCGCGGTCGGGGTCCTGGGACTCCAGCACGATCAGCTGGGCGATGACGTCGTCGGCGGACGCGTCGTCGACCTGCACCCCGAGGAAGATGATGCGGTCCTCGAACAGTTTGGTGTAGGGGTCGAGGCGCTTCATGCCGTAGGAGGTGCGCTCCTCGAACTGCGGCAGGATGTAGCGGCTCGAGGGACCGGGCACATGGAGGCCACCGTGCATCGCGGGGTTGGTGTTGTAGTTCATCGGGGTCCTCACTTGTCCCCGGTGACGGGGTTGTCGTCGGTTGCGCTGCGGCCGCCGGCCTGGGAGGCGCTGCTGAACACGTGGTCGACGAAGCCGTACTCCTTGGCCTCCTCGGCGCTGAACCAGCGGTCACGGTCGGAGTCGAGCTCGATCTGCTCCTTGGTCTGACCCGTGTGCTGGGCGATGAGCTCGGCCATCTGGTTCTTGACGTAGAGCATCTGCTCGGCCTGGATCTTGATGTCCGAGGCGGTGCCGCCGATGCCGCCCGAGGGCTGGTGCATCATGACGCGGGCGTGCGGCGTGGCGTAGCGCTTGCCGTGGGTGCCCGCGGAGAGCAGGAACTGCCCCATCGAGGCAGCCATGCCCATCGCGACGGTGGCGACGTCGTTGGGGATCCAGTTCATCGTGTCGTAGATCGCCATGCCCGCGGAGATCGAGCCGCCCGGGCTGTTGATGTAGAGCCAGATGTCCTTGCTGGGGTCCTCGGCGGCGAGCAGCAGCAGCTGCGCGCAGATCGCGTTCGCGTTGTCGTCGCGGACGTCCGAGCCGAGGAAGATGATCCGCTCCTTGAGGAGTCGGTTGTAGATGTGGTCGTCCAGACCGCCTTGCGGGCCCTCGCCCGCACCGACGATCTTCTGTGGCGTCTCGGCGCTGCTCACCATGTCTCTTTTCCCTTGGCATCCATGCTTGACAGTGACCCTAACGCGGACGTGGTGGGCGTAAGTCCCCGATCCACGCCGTGTTCGCCCTGAGCGCACACCACGGGTGGGGGCCGTGTCAGGCGTGGACGCTCTCGGAGCGCTCGGTGGGGACGTCGCGCAGCTCGCGTGTCTGCGGGATGACCAGCATCGCGAGCACCACCATCGCGGTCACCGCCATGAGGGAGCGCAACACGGTGAAGTGGTCGCCCAGGAAGCCGAGCAGCGGGGGTCCGGCGATGAACGCGGTGTAGCCGATGGTGGCGACGACCGACATCCGGGCCGCGGCGCGGGCGGGGTCGTCGGCCGAGGCGCTGATGCCCACCGGGAAGCCCAGCGAGGCGCCGACACCCCAGATGGCCGCGCCCACGTAGGCGAGCACCGTGCCACCGAAGATCACCAGGAGCGAGCCCACCGCGGCCATGACGAAGGTGACGCGCAGTACGGGAACCCGCCCGTAGCGGTCGAGCAGCCCGGTGCCGACGAGGCGCCCCGCCGTCATGAAGGACAGGAACGCCGCGAGCGCGAGCACGCCGGCCCAGCGCGGCAGGTCGTAGCCCTCGGAGAAGGCCACGGAGATCCAGTCGTTGGCCGTGCCCTCGGTGAAGGCAGCAGCCAGCACCACCAGCCCGATCATCAGGGTGCGGGGCTCCAGCCACGCCGAGCGCGGCTTGGCGGGCCGGGCGGCCTCGGTACCGGCTTCCTCGTCCCCGGCCTCCACCGCACGCGGCAGGAAGGAGCGAAGGGCCCACAGGGCGACGGCGGCAGAGAGCAGCAGCACCCCGCCGAAGTGCACGAGCAGCGGCACCTCGGCCCACGACATGCCGGCGCCGACGAGGGCGCTGAGCACGGTGCCGCCGGAGAACGCCGCGTGGAAGTGCGGCATCACCGTCCGGCCGAGCAGCCGCTCCACCGCGGCGCCCTCGAGGTTCATCGAGACGTCCCAGAGCCCCACGCCCATGCCGACGAAGTAGAGGCCCGCCGTCACGACCCAGCGGGACTCCACGAGGTCGACCCCGGCTGCGACGACGAGCAGTCCGACGAACGAGACCACCATGCCGGTCACGACGGCTCGCGCAGCACCGATCCTGTCGGCGACCCGGCCGGCCGAGGGCAGCGCGGTGAGCGAGCCGGCGGAGGCCGCGAAGAGCGTCAGGCCGAGCTGCCCCGCCGACAGGCCGAGCGCCGCCTTGGCGTCGGGGATGCGGGCGGCGAACGAGGCGAACGCGACGCCGGCGAGGGCGAAGACGACGAAGACGGCGTTGCGGGCCGCGACGACGCGGGCGCGGTCCAAGGAGGTGGAGGAGGCGGCGGAGGTGGAGTGGTTCACGAAAGGCTTTCCGGCGAGCAGTCGAATCGATTCGATCGAATCGTTTCGATAGTGTGTCGCGCATGGCCCCCGACCGTCAACCCCGCGCCACCCTGCGTGCCGTCGCCGAGGCCGCCGGCGTCTCCACGTCGACGGCCTCGCTCGCCTTCAGCGGCAAGGGTCCGGTGGCCGCGGACACGGTCGAGCGGGTGCTGGCCGCGGCTGCACGCCTCGGCTACACCGGCCCCGACCCGCTCGCCTCGTCACTGCGCCACGGCCGCTCCGGCATCGTCGGCGTGGTCGTCGAGGGACGGCTGCTGCACGCGTTCCGCGACCCCTTCGCCGTGAGCGTCCTCGACGGGCTGTCCCAGGTGCTCGACGAGGTGCCCGCGGGGATGCTCCTCATCGCCCAGCACGCCGGTGCCCCCGAGAAGGCCATCCCCCAGCTGGCCGGCACGGCCCTGGACGCCGTCGTGTTCTCGCTCTGCGGCCCGGACGACAACCCGGCCGTCGACCACCTCGCGGCCCGCGGCATCCCCATGGTCGGCGACGGCTCCCCCGCCGACGAGCGAGTCGTCCAGCTCGCGCTGGACAACCGCGGGGCCAGCGCCGCCGTGAGCCGTCACCTGCACGAGCTCGGTCACCGCCGCGTCGCCCACCTCATGATGCCGCTGCGCCACGACAGCTCCACCGGCCTCGCGCGGCGGGCGGTGCTCGAGGACGCCGAGTTCGCCGACAGCCGCGACCGGGCGCTCGGCTTCCTCGACGTGTTCCCGGACGCGGCCCTGCTGGCCCAGACCTCCCTGCCCGACGTGGAGCAGGGGGCGGCCGCCGCCCGCCTGCTGCTCGACCGCCCGCGGGGACAGCGGCCGACGGCCGTGGTCGCGCAGTCCGACCTGCTGGCGATGGGCGTGGTGCGCGCCGCGGACGAGCTCGGCCTGCGCGTGCCCGAGGACCTCAGCGTCACCGGGTTCGACGGCGTCGAGCTGCCGTGGTTCGCGGGCACGCTGACCACGGTCGACCAGCACGGCGAGCAGAAGGGTCGCAGGCTCGGCGAGCTGCTGCGCCGCATACTCGACGGGGAGCGGCCGCAGGACGAGGTCCAGGACACCGACCTGCGCCTCGGGACGACGACCGCCCCACCCGCTGGCGACTGACCGCAGGTCGGACTGCAGGACCTGCGCCCCGCCTCGCCCGGGGGTCAGGCGTCGATGGTGGCGCCGACCGCGGGCGACCCGGCGGCTGCTGCCGTCCCGTCCTGCGTCGTTGCGGCCGGGACGGGTTCGGCCGCCGGGACCGGTTCCGCGGCCGGCGCGGGCTCGGCGACGAGGTGGACGGTGATGTAGTGGCCGGAGTCGTCGACCGTGACCGCTCCCTCGAACTCCATGAGGCTGTCCGTGCACCCGACCGAGTGGGCCTCCCACTTGGTCTCCATGGCGACGACCCCCCAGAGGCGCTCGACCCCGACACCGGCCTCCCACGGCGCGACGTCGTCGGCGCACCGGCACACGCCGATCACCATCTGGTCGGGGTCGTCGGTGCGACCCAGCTCCACCTCCGCGAACAACCTGCTCGCCCGCAGCGACCGTTCCAGCGCGGCCTGCAGCGCCGCGGCGTGGTGCGGGTCGGCCCGGTGGGCGTTCTCCTGCACCGCCAGCCGCAGCTTGTGGAAGGAGGTCATGTCCATGAGGACAAGGGTCGGGTCAGCCCTCGTCGGACAGATCCCGCAAACGACGTATGCCGCGCCCCGGGATCCGGGGCGCGGCACACGTTTGCCTGCGGTTGACCTGTGACGGTCAGGTGACCGGCCCGGTCGCGGTCCTGCGTCAGGACGGGCGGCCGGGCCGTCGGACCACGTCAGTCGTGGTCGTGGCCCTCGTGGTCGTGGGCCTCGTGGTCGCCCTCGGCGAGCTCGGAGGCGACGTCGGTGGCCGTGACCTCGCTGAGGTCGATCTCGGCGCCGGTGGTGTCGACGACCTTGGCCTGCTCGAGCACGGTGGCGAGCGCCTTGCGGCGGGCGACCTCGGCGACCATGGCGGGGACCTGGCCCTGCTGGTCGATCGCCTGGGCGAACTGGTTGGGGTCCATGCCGTACTGCTGGGCCGACATCACGAGGTACTCGATGAGCTCGGGCTGCTCGACCTTGACCTCGGCCTTCTCGGCGATGGCGTCGAGGAGGAACTGGGCCTTGAGGGCCTTGCGGGTGCTCTCCTCGACCTCGGCGCGGTGCTCGGCGTCCTCGAGGCGGTCCTCGCCCTCGAGGTGGGCGTGCACCTCGGCCTCGACGATGCCGTCGGGCACGGGGATGTCGACGGTCTCGAGCAGGTGCTCGAGGACCTTGTCGCGGGCTTGGACGCCCTGCTCGAACTTCGCAGCCTTCTCGGCCTGCTTGGTCACGTCGGCGCGCAGCTCCTTGAGCGTGTCGAACTCCGACGCGAGCTGGGCGAAGTCGTCGTCGAGCGCGGGCAGCTCACGGACCTTGACCGACTGCACGGTCACGGTCACGTCGGCGTCCTCGCCCTCGTGGTCGCCACCGGCCAGGGGCGCGGTGAACTTCTTGGTCTCGCCGGCGGCCATGCCGACCAGCGCCTCGTCCATGCCCTCGAGCATGTTGGCCGAGCCGACCTCGTAGGAGATGCCCTTGACCGAGTCGATCTCCTCGTCGCCGATGGACGCATCGAGGTCGACCGACACGAAGTCACCGGTCTCCACGACGCGCTCGACGCCCTTGAGGGTGCCGAAGCGCTCCTGCAGGGCGATGAGCCGCTCCTCGACGTCCTCGTTCGACGCCTTGGCCTCGTCGACCTCGACGGTGATGGCGCTGAAGTCCTCGGGCAGCTCGACCTCGGGACGGACGTCGACCTCGACGGTGAACTTGAGCTCCTGGCCGTCCTCGGCCGGCACCTCGGTCACGTCGACCTCGGGCTGGCCGATGGGGCGCACCTTGTTGTCCTCGACCGCCTGGCCGTAGAACTGCGGGAGCGCCTCGTTGACGGCCTCCTGCAGCACGGCGCCACGGCCGACCCGCTGGTCGATGATCCGGGAGGGGACCTTGCCCTTGCGGAAGCCGGGCACCTGGATCTGGGAGCCGATGGTCGCGTATGCCGCGTCGAGGCTGGGCTTGAGCTCCTCGAACGGGACCTCGACGGTCAGCTTGACCCGGGTCGGGTTGAGGGTCTCGACGGCACTCTTCACTGCGGGGTACTCCAGGTTCAGGTGGGCAACAGGAAAGGCCCAGTGCGCCGGCGGAGGGCGCGCGCGGGCCAAAAACCCATGGTAGCCGGTGCGGGGGCGGGCTCCGAACCGAGCCGTCGTCGCAGGTCAGGGGGCACGCCACAGCGGGGCGGTCGACCGCCATGACATCCGTCACGACTTTCCGCAAAGTCTTGGCCACCCACGGGCCATTTCTTCGCAAGGTCACGAGCCCCGTCGTGAAAACCATTGCCACGCAATGGATGTCGACTGCAGGGTCCGACATGGGCGACATCGGTCGCCTATCCCCCCACACCAGGAGAATCCACGCATGCGCAAGCAGATCCTCTCCGTCGCGCTGGCGGCCTCGGCATCCCTGGGGCTCGTCACGACCGCGGTCACCACCGCGTCGGCGGCTCCCTCGGCCAAGAGCCACGCCGCCCGCGTCTGTGCCACCCCCTCGTCCCCGACCGTGGCGGCCTGCCACGCGATGAAGCTGACGGACGACACCGGCCGGGCCGTCAGCCCCTCCGGCCGGGCCGTCACGCCGCAGGCCATCTCCGGGAAGACCCCCGCCGACATCCAGAGCGCCTACAAGGTCGCCGGGCTGTCCGCGGGCGGCCGCACCGTGGCCATCGTCGACGCCTACGGCTACCCGAACGCCGAGCGCGACCTCGGCGTCTACCGCTCGCAGTGGGGCCTGTCGTCCTGCACCACCGCGAACGGCTGCCTGCGCATCATCAACCAGACCGGCGGCACCTCGCTGCCCCGCTTCAACAGCGGCTGGGCCGGAGAGCAGGCCCTGGACCTCGACGCCGTGTCGGCGACCTGCCCCTCGTGCAAGATCGTCCTCGTCCAGGCCAACAGCGCCAGCCTGACCGACCTCGGTGCGGCGGTGAACACCGCGGCCAAGCAGGCGGGCGTGGCGGCGATCTCCAACAGCTACGGCGGCGGCGACCTCGCCGACAGCTCGTACGGCGCGGCGTACAACCACCCCGGCATCGCGGTGACCGCGTCGACCGGCGACAACGGCTACCAGGGCGGCAGCTTCCCCGCCTCCTCGCACTACGTCACGGCGGTCGGCGGCACCTCGCTGGTCAAGGACTCCTCCGCCCGCGGCTGGTCGGAGTCGGCGTGGAACGGCGCCGGTTCGGGCTGCACCACCCTCAACGCCGCCCCGTCGGGCCAGACCTCGGCCATGACGAGCTGCTCGGGCCGCGCCATCGCCGACGTGTCGGCCGTGGCCGACCCCAACACCGGCCTCGCGACGTACGCGCCCACCACCCAGAGCTCCTCGTCCTGGGCGCAGTACGGCGGCACGAGCCTGTCGGCCCCGATCGTGGCCTCGGTCTACGCGCTCAGCGGCAACACCGCCGGGTACGCGAACACGCTGCCCTACGCCCACACCTCGGGCCTGTTCGACGTGACCTCGGGCTCCAACGGCACCTGCGCCTCCTGGTGCACGGCCAAGAGCGGCTGGGACGGCCCGACCGGCCTCGGCACGCCGAACGGCACCTCGGCCTTCTGACAGGCACCACACCGCACCACCGACGGCCCCGGGCACCCGCCCGGGGCCGTCGGCCGTCGCGCGCTGCGACGCGGCCCCGCCTAGGTTTGACGCATGAGCCAGCACGAGCAGCAGCCCCTGGACTTCGACGTCGTCGTGGTCGGCGCCGGTCCCGTCGGGGAGAACGTGGCCGACCGAGCCCACAAGGCGGGCCTCACCGTCGCCATCGTCGAGAAGCACCTCGTCGGCGGTGAGTGCAGCTTCTACGCCTGCTCCCCCAGCAAGGCCCTGCTGCGCCCCATCCACGCCACCCGTGCGTCGCAGCGGGTGCAGGGGTCGGAGGGTGCGCGGCTCGACCCGCAAGGGGTGCTGGCGCGTCGCGACGCGTGGATCAACCGGCTCGACGACAGCGGACAGGTCGGCTGGCTCGACCACGTCGGCATCACGCTGCTGCGCGGCGAAGGGGTCCTCACCGGCCCGCGGGCGCTGGAGGTCGACGGCCGCCCGGTCACGGCACGCCACGCCGTGGTCCTGGCCACGGGCACGACGCCGACGGTGCCCCCCGTCCCCGGGCTGCGCGAGGCCAAGCCGTGGACCAACCGTGAGGCCACCACCTCACGACGCATCCCCGACCGCCTGGCCGTGCTGGGTGGCGGGGTCGTGGCCTGCGAGCTCGCCCAGGTCTACGCAGCCCTCGGCTCGACGGTCACCGTGGTCGAGCAGGCCCCCGGGCTGCTCGGGCGCAACGAGGAGTTCGCCGGCACGGCCGTGAAGGAGGCGCTGGAGCGCGACGGGGTGGACGTCCGCGTCGGCACCGCAGCCGAGTCCGTGTCGCGGCTGGGGCCGACCGGCGAGGTGACGGTCCACCTCGAAGGGGGCGGGACCGTCGTGGCCGACGAGCTGCTCGTCGCGGTGGGCCGGACCCCCGCCACGAAGGGGCTGGGCGTGGAGTCGGTGTCCGGCCGCCTGACCGACGCGGGGTACGTCTCGGTCAACGCCCGCATGGAGGTCGAGGGGGTCGAGGGCGACCGGCCGTGGCTGTACGCCGTCGGCGACGTCAACGGCATCGCGCTGCTCACGCACATGGGCAAGTACCAGGCCCGCGCCTGCGGCGACCTGGTCGGCGCCCGGGCAGCGGGCCGGGAGCCCGACGCGGACCGCACGACACCGTGGGCCGACGACCTGGGTGCGCCGCAGGTGGTGTTCACCGACCCCGAGGTGGCGGCCGCGGGGCTCACCGAGGCCGAGGCCCGCGAGCACGGGCTGCGCATCCGCGTCGTGGACCTCCCGATGGACAGCGCTGCCGGCTCGGGTCTCCAGGCGGAGGGCTACCAGGGGCAGGCGCGCATCGTGGTCGACGAGGACGCCGGGGTGCTCGTGGGGGCGACCTTCGTCGGCCAGGACGTGGCCGAGCTCGTCCACGCAGCCACGGTCGCCATCGTCGGGAAGGTCCCGCTGGCGACGCTGTGGCACGCCGTGCCCTCCTACCCGACGATGAGCGAGATCTGGCTGCGGCTGCTCGAGGAGTACGGGCTCTGAGCCCGACGTACCCCGCGAAGCTCCGTCATCGGTAGGACCCACACGGGACATTTCGCCCGGTACCGTCCGGACCAGCCCCCACGAGGGGAAGGCCACCGAAGGGATCCTCCATGCGCGTCCGCACCTCGCTCCGTCTCGGCGTCCTGTCCGCCGCCGCGGTCCTCCTGCTCGGCACCGCCTCCGCCACCGGCACGGCCACTGCCTCCGCCCGCTCCGCCTCCCCCGGCGCCGCCGCCTGCAGCCCCGACGCGACGAGCGCGGCACGTGTCATGAAGGGAGCCACGGCCAACGAGCCGGCGCTCTACTCGACCAACGAGGCCAAGGCGTACGGCGTCCTGCAGGACCGGCCCACCCTCCCCGCGGGCAGCGTCCGCATCCCCACCGTCTTCCACATGGTGTCCGACCACGCCAACACCCCGGCCGAGAAGGCGCGCTGGGAGAAGCTGATCGCCGCGCAGATGAAGGTGCTCAACGACTCCTACTCGGGCGCCACCGCCGCGGACGCGGCCGACACCCCGTTCCGGTTCGACCTCGAGCAGACGACGTGGACGGTCAACCCCGCCTGGTACACCGTCGTGCCCGGCAAGAACGAGCGCGACATGAAGAAGGCCCTCTACACCGGTGACGCGCGGACCCTCAACGTGTACGCCGCGGACATCGGTGGCGGCCTGCTCGGCTGGGCCTACTTCCCGAAGGGCTACAACCACGGGCGCGACTTCATCGACGGCGTCGTCATGCTCGACGAGTCGATGCCCGGCGGGACCGCCGGCAAGTACTCGCTCGGCGACACCCTCACCCACGAGGTCGGTCACTGGCTGATGCTCGAGCACACCTTCGCCCACGGCTGCTCCGCCTCCGGCGACTACGTCGCGGACACCCCGCGCGAGGCGACGGCGCAGTTCGACTGCCCGACCGGCGCCGACACGTGCAGTGCGCCCGGCCTCGACCCGATCCACAACTTCATGGACTACACGCAGGACTCCTGCATGGACATGTTCACCCACGGCCAGGCCGACCGGATGAGCGACGCGTGGCTGCAGTTCCGCGCCGGCGGCGGCAAGGGCTGACCTGCGCCACGACGACGAAGGGCCCCACCACGGTGGGGCCCTTCGTGCTCGGAGCGGGTGACGAGAATCGAACTCGCGTAGCTAGTTTGGAAGACTAGGGCTCTACCATTGAGCTACACCCGCACGGCGTGACAGCCCCTCCGGAGGAGCGGCTGGTCCGGGGCGTTAGCCTAATGCCCGCGATCGCGTGGGCCGAAATCGGCTCGCCGTCCACGGGGTATGGCGCAGGTTGGTAGCGCGTCCGCTTTGGGAGCGGAAGGCCGCCGGTTCAAATCCGGCTACCCCGACAGCAGACCGGCGCCGTCCTTGCGACTTCTTGCCCGCTCGGCACCATCAGCGCCCCGTTTTGCGGTCTCGGCGGTGCTTCCCGGGCAAGAAGTCGGGCTGGTCCGGTTCGCGCGGCGTCCGGCTACGCCGTCAGCACTGCCCGGAACTCGGCGACTACCCGTCCCGCGGCGAGGCCCTTCGCCTCGAAGCCGTCGGTGGGCCGCCACGAGGGCCGCTCCCCCTCGGTGACCGTGAACCGGGCGTCGGCCGCGAGCTCGGCCCGGGCGTGGTCGGCGTACACGGGGTGGTCGGTGGCGACGAGCAGGTGGCCACCGGGCACGAGCCGCGACGCCACGAGGTCGAGGGTGTGCCGCGCGAGGAACCGGCGCTTGCTGTGCTTGGCCTTGGGCCAGGGGTCGGGGAAGAACAGGTGCACCGCGGCAAGCGTGGTGACGGGTATGCGCTGCTCGAGCAGGAGCACCGCGTCGCCTTGGTGCGCCCACAGGTTGGTGAGGTCGCGGCGTTCGGCCTCGGCGAGCATCCGCGCGAGGGCGGGGGTGAACACGTCGACGGCGACCAGGTCGTGGCCCGGGTGGGTCTCGGCGTAGGCGAGCGCGGCCGCCCCGTGACCGCACCCCACCTCCAGGACCACCGGCGCCTCGCGACCGAAGGCCGCGGCCGGGTCCAGCGGTCCCTCCGGGAGCGCGTGGGGGGGGAGCAGTCGCTCCATCCGTTCCCGGGTGAGGGGCGACAGGCGTCCTCGCCGCGCGGCGTACGACCGGACCCGCCCACGCACCTCGCCGTTGCCGTCACCGAACGGCTCACCGAACTCCTCGTCGAACACCGGCCCCACCTCCACCCCGTTCGCTTCGGAGGCAGCCGTCCCTGGAGTCTTCACGCGCCAAGCCTACGAACGCCGGCTCAGGCCCGAGGAGCGGGACTGGCCCCCTGCGGTGACAGACCAGCCCCACGGGTCGACGGCTCCTACTCGTACAGCTGCGCCGCGATGCTGTTGATGGTGGCAGTGCCGTCGTCACTGCCGTTGATGTCCGACCCCTCGACGTAGAGCACCTCACGGCCGTCGAGCCACCTCGCCGGGTCGAGCGGCGTCCTGACGTGGCCAGGGGTCACGCACTGCCTCCACGTGTGGATCGTCGAGAAGTGACCCTCACGGTAGTTCGACCACATGAGGAAGTGCGGCCCGCCGGGATCGGTCTCCCCGGCCTGTTCGGGGTAGTCGCCGAATATCTCCTCGTTCGCCTCGAGAGGGTCGTCCATCCCGAACCGAGCAGTCAGGCAGACCTTCGAGACGCTCGCGAAGGACCTGCCGAAGTCAACGGTGATGCGGACCGAGTCCCACCGTCCGACGTGGAACGGGTAGCCGACGGAGGACCGGGCGACCGTGTGCGCGGCTGGCCTGCCGAGCCCTGCTGCAGGGCCGGCCACAGCCGGCCCTTGGGACGCCGCCACCGCCAACACCCCGCTCACGGTGCCCACCACCGCGCCCACGGCGATCCGCTTGCTCGTCCTCATGGCATGCCTCCTGTGCAGTCCCAACCCTCGTGGCGAGTCTGTTGGCTGGACGAGGGGAGGAGCAGGGGCCATAGGTCACGACCTCGGCGGTTATGGCCCGTTGCGGTGGGCCACCAGGCCCTGGGCTGAGGGCGCGAGCGCCCGAGGAGCGGGACGCTGGAGATAACTGTCGCTTATGTGTTCCATAATGGCGGCATGCGTATCTCCCGCTTCCCCAACATCGTCGACGAGGTCGCCGTCCGCCTCATCGCCGGGGTCGTCCTCGTGCTCGGGGTCGTGGTCCTCGCCACCCAGCAGTGGTGGCTCTACCTCGTGCTGGCAGCCGACTTCGTGCTGCGTGCCGGCTGGGGACCCTCCGCGAGCCCCATCGCCCACCTGGTGCGCCGGTGGATCCGTCCGCGCGTCAGCGCCGCTCCCCGCTACACCGCCGGCCCGCCCAAGCGCTTCGCCGCGGCGATCGGCGCTGTCCTAACGGTGGCTGCGAGCGTGCTGTGGCTGGCCGGCGCCACCCTGCCCGTGGTGGGCATCGGCGTGGTCATGGTCGTCTTCCCCGCCCTGGAGTCGCTCGCCGGCGTGTGCGTCGGCTGCATCGTGTTCGGGTGGCTCATGCGGCTCGGCGTGATCCCCGAGTCGGTCTGCCTCGAGTGCGCCGACATCAGCCGCCGCACCACGGCCCGTCAGGGCGCTGCCGCGGCCTGACGGGGGCCCACTCGCGGGCACCGCTGGCCGGCCCGCCTATGGGCACTGGGGCCAGCCGGCCCGCGGGCACCCCCGCCCAGCATGCCAGTGCGTCAGCGGCGCCAGACCAGGACGGCGGCCCGGTCGTCGGTCTCGCCCGCGCGGGCGGCGGCGCACATCTTGGCAGCCATGCCCTCGAACCCGCGGCTGATCATGCGCTCGGCGGTCCCGAGCATCCGGTCGATGCCGTCGCGCAGGTCGCGGTTACGGACCTCGATGACGCCGTCGGTGTAGAGCAGCAGCGCGTCGCCGCGCCCCAGCCGACCGGTGACCCTCGGGAAGGTCACCGCCTCGGCGACACCGAGCACGGGTCCCTCGTCACCCTCCAGCACCTGCCAGCGACCCGAGCCGGCCGAGAACTTCACCGGCGGCGGGTGGCCGGCCGAGGCCAGGCTGTACTCCCCCGTCGACAGGTCGATCATGGCGTGCGCCGCGCTCGCGAAGCCCTCGTCCCACTGCTGGCGCAGCAGGTAGCCGTTGGACGCCGAGAGGAACTGCTCGTACGGCAGCGACCCCAGCAGGCCACCGAAGGCGCCCGACAGCAGCAGCGAGCGCGTGCCGGCGGCGATGCCCTTGCCGGACACGTCGACCAGGGCGAGCTCGAGGACGTCGCCCTCTCGGCTCGTGACGAGGAAGTCGCCCGAGAAGGAGTCGCCGTAGGCGGAGAGCACCGAGAGCTCGGCACCCCAGCCGGGCGGCAGCTCGGGCAGCTCGCCCTGGGTGCGCAGGCGGTCGCGCAGGTCCACGAGCATCGACTCGCCGAGGTTGCCCTGCACCCCGAGCCGGGCCCGCGACGCGGCGACCCAGAACATGATGACCATGATCGTGAGCAGGACCGCGTACGCACCCCACAGGGGGACGGTGCCGTGGCGGTACAGGACGATGAACACCCCGGTGAGCAGGATGGTGGCGTCCACCAGGGCCAGCCACTTCGGTGGCAGGAACAGGCCGGACAGCACCGCGATCGGCAGGTAGGCGGAGAACGGCACCGACGAGACGTGCACCATCGTCCAGCAGAGCAGGACGTTGGCCACGACGAGCACGAGGGCGGTGCCACCGGTGGTCCAGCGGTTGAACCGCGTCCTGGTCCGCTGGAGTCGCGTCAGGACGGAGCGACGCGCGAGGACCGTCCTGCCTTCGTCCACGTGTGCGAGATCCTTCGGCCTGGTCCGGAGTGCAGGGACACCCGACATGGTCATGGGGTGGACTGGCCCCGATCCCAGTCCTGCCTCAGCAGCCTAGCGAAGCGGTGCGGCACCCCACCGGCGTTTCCCCGGATCAGGGCATCGGCGGCAGGCCGCCGTCGTGCTCGTAGGCGGTGACCATGTCGATGCGCCGCACGTGGCGGGGCGCATCGGAGAAGTCCGTGCCGAGGAAGACCCGGACCATCGCCTTGGCCTCCTCGACGGTGTTCATCCGTCCGCCGATGGAGATCACCTGCGCGTCGTTGTGCTCCCGCGCCAGCCGGGCCAGCTCCTCGTTGTAGCAGAGCGCGGCGCGGATGCCCTTGACCTTGTTGGCAGCCATCTGCTCGCCGTTGCCCGAGCCCCCGAGGACCACGCCGCGCGAGCCGGGGTCGGCGGCAACCGCCTCCGCAGCCCGCAGCACGAACACCGGGTAGTCGTCCTCGGCGTCGAAGGCGTGGGGACCGTGATTGGTCACCTCGTGCCCCTCCGCCTCCATGAACGCGACGAGCTCGCCGAGCACGTCGTAGGCCGCGTGGTCGCCACCGATGTGGACTCGCATGTCTGTGCCTCCGGGGTCAGTCGAAGATGGGGCCGACGGTGCGGCTGCGCTTGAGCTCGAAGAAGCCGGGGGTGCCGGCCACGAGGACGCAACCGTCCCACAGCCGCGCCGCCGCCTCGCCCTTGGGGGCCGGGCTCACGACGGGACCGAAGAACGCCACGCCCTCGACCGCGACGACCGGCGTGCCCACGTCGTCGCCGACGAGGTCGATGCCCCGCTGGTGGCTGGCCCGCAGGCGGTCGTCGTGCTCGTCGGTGTCGGCGTACTCGGCGAGCTCGACCGGCAGGCCGACCTCCTCCAGGGCGGGGACGATGACCTTGGCGTAGTCCTTCTCGCCGCCGAGGTGGATCCGGGTGCCCATGGCGTCGTAGAGGGGCTTGACGACCTTGTCGCCGTACTCCTCCTTGGCCGCCATGATGACGCGGACCGGACCCCAGGCGCGGTCCATCATCGCGCGGTACTCCTCGGGCAGGTCACGGCCCTCGTTGAGCACGGCCAGGCTCATCACCGACCAGGTCACGTCGACGGGGCGGACCTGCTCGACCTCCATCATCCACCGGGACGTCATCCACGCCCACGGGCAGAGCGGGTCGAACCAGAACTCGGCGGAGGTACGGGACGCGGTCTTCTCGGTGGCACTCACCCGCACAATCCTGCCACTGGCGGCCAATCGCCGCTAAAGGGGTCTCCGAGCCCCCTCCCGACCGTGCGAGGATGGCGCCCTCCCCTGCACATTCGCACCTACAGGAGCAGTCTGTTGCCTGGCAAGAACCTGACCCGCGACGAGGCGGTCACCCGCGCCGCGCTCGTGGCCGTCGACCACTACGACGTCGCGCTCGACCTCACGACGTCGGACACCACGTTCCGTACGACCACGACCGTGACGTTCACGGGCCAGGAGGGCGGCCAGACCTTCGTCGACCTCATCGCCCCGTCGGTGGAGGCCATCACGCTCAACGGCGAGGCGCTCGACCCCGCGACCCACTTCGACGGCGTCCGGATCACCCTCCCCCGCCTGGCGGAGCACAACACCCTGACGGTCGACGCCACCGCCGCCTACATGAACACGGGCGAGGGCCTGCACCGCTTCGTCGACCCGGTCGACGACGAGGTCTACCTGTACTCCCAGTTCGAGGTCGCCGACTGCCGCCGCATGTTCACGGTGTTCGAGCAGCCCGACCTCAAGGCCACCTACGCCTTCACCATCACCGCCCCCGCGCACTGGGAGGTCGTCTCCAACGCGCCGACCCCCGAGCCGACGCCGGTGCGTGACGGTGTGGCGACGTGGGCGTTCCCCACGACCCAGCGCATGTCCTGCTACATCACCGCGCTCGTGGCCGGCCCCTACGCCGTCGTGCGCGACGAGGTGCAGACCCGGCGCGGCACCGTGCCGCTCGGCATCTTCTGCCGCAAGTCGATGCTCGAGCACCTCGACGCCGACAACGTGTTCGACTGCACCAAGCGGGGATTCGCGTTCTTCGAGAACGAGTTCGACTGCGAGTACCCGTTCGAGAAGTACGACACGCTCTTCACGCCCGAGTACAACATGGGCGCGATGGAGAACGCCGGGGCCGTCACCGTCAACGAGACCTACGTGTTCCGGGCCAAGGTCACCGAGGCGATCATCGAGCGCCGCGCGCTGACCCTGCTGCACGAGCTCGCGCACATGTGGTTCGGCGACCTCGTCACCATGAAGTGGTGGAACGACCTGTGGCTCAACGAGTCCTTCGCCGAGTGGGCGTCGACCACGTGCCAGTCCGAGGCCACCGAGTGGGAGTCCGCCTGGACGACCTTCGGGATCAGCGAGAAGGCCTGGGCCTACCGCCAGGACCAGCTGTCCTCCACGCACCCGATCGTGGCCCCCATCCGCGACCTCGAGGACGTCGAGGTCAACTTCGACGGCATCACCTACGCCAAGGGCGCCTCGGTCCTCAAGCAGCTCGTGGCCTACGTCGGCCGTGAGCCGTTCGTCGCCGGCCTGCGCGCCTACTTCGCCAAGCACGCGTGGGGCAACACGACCCTGCAGGACCTGCTCGGTGAGCTCGAGGCCACCTCGGGGCGCGACCTCGGCACGTGGTCCAAGCTCTGGCTCGAGACGGCCGGGGTCAACACCCTGCGCCCCGTCGTCGAGACCGACGACCAGGGGCTCATCAGCTCCGCGGTCATCGAGCAGACCAGCCCCGCCGAGCACCCCACCCTGCGACCGCACCGCCTCGCCGTCGGCCTCTACTCCGTCGAGGAGTCCGCGGATGGACCGCTGCTCGTGCGCACCGACCGCCTCGAGCTCGACGTCGACGGTGCCGAGACCGCGATCGCCGAGCTCGTGGGGCGCCCGGTGCCCGACCTGCTGCTCGTCAACGACGAGGACCTGGCCTACGCCAAGATCCGCCTCGACGAGCGCTCGCTCGCGACGGCCCTGGCGCACCCGCGCGGCTTCCAGGACAGCCTGCCCCGAGCCCTCGTGCTCGGTGCCGCCTGGGACATGACGCGTGACGCCGAGATGTCCGCGCGCGACTTCGTCGACCTCGTGCTGGCCTCCCTGCCCGGCGAGACCAACTCCACGATGCTGCGCACCGTCCTCGCCCAGCTCTCGTCGGCCGCGCGCCTCTACGTCGCGCCGGCCCACCGTGACGAGACGCTCGCCGTGGTCACCGCCGGCCTGCGCCGGCTCGCGGAGGCGGCCGAGCCCGGCAGCGACGCGCAGCTCCAGCTGCTCAGCGCGTACGCCGCGGTGCAGCGCGGTGGCGACGACGCCGCCTGGCTGCGTGGCCTGTTCGACGGCACGACCACGCTCGAGGGCCTGGCGGTCGACACCGAGATGCGCTGGACCCTGCTCACGGCGCTGGCCGGCACCGGCGCGGCGACGAGCGCGGAGGTCGACGCCGAGCTGGAGCGCGACAACACCGCCACCGGGCGTGAGCGCGCAGCGCGTGCCCTCGCGGCGATGCCCACCGAGGAGGCCAAGGCGAAGGCCTGGCAGGACGGCGTGGAGGACACCTCGCTGCCCAACTCGGTCGTCGAGGCCATCGGCCTGGGCTTCACGACGGCCCGCGACCCCGAGCTGCTGCGGCCCTACGTCGAGCGCTACCACGGCGCCCTGCTGGACATCTGGGAGTCGCGCACCCACGCGATCGCCGAGTCGATCCTGGTGACCTACTACCCCACCGTCCTCGCCGACCAGCACCTGCTCGATGCCTCGCAGGGCTGGCTCGACGCCAACGCCGACGCCCCGGCCGGGCTGGTGCGCCTGGTCGCCGAGAACCGCGACGGCATCGCCCGCGCCCTGCGCGCCCAGGCCCGGGATGCCGATGCCTGAGTCGTTCCTCACGGCCCTGACCGAGCTGACGCCCCACAACGCGTGGGAGTGGTTCCGCCACGAACCGCTGAAGATCGTCGTCGTGGTGCTCGCCGCGGTGGTGTTCCGCTGGGTGCTCCTGCGCTCCATCGGCCGCGTCGTCCAGGTGACGATGGCCAAGGCGGACGCCCGGCGCTCCCGTGAGCCGGGTCGCGCCGGCCGAGCCGGTCGCGCGATCGCCCAGGCCGCGGGGATCGACCGCGAGCGCCACCGCCAGCGGACGCTCACCATGGCGTCCCTGCTGCGCAGCATGGTCACGTTCTTCGTGGGCCTCGTCACGATCCTGACGGTCATGCAGATCATCGGGCTGCCGCTGGGGCCGCTGCTGGCGTCGGCCGGTGTCGGTGGTGTCGCCCTCGGCTTCGGCGCGCAGAGCCTGGTCAAGGACTTCCTCTCGGGGATCTTCATGATCCTCGAGGACCAGTACGGCGTCGGCGACGTCGTCGACACGGGCGAGGCGGTCGGCACCGTCGAGGAGGTCAGCCTCCGGGTCACCCGGCTGCGCGACGGCAGCGGCGTGGTCTGGTACATCCGCAACGGCGAGATCGTCCGGATCGGCAACAAGAGCCAGGGCTGGTCGACGGCCATCGTCGACCTCCCGGTCTCCTACGAGGAGAACCTCGAGAAGGTCATCCCGCTCATCCGCTCGGTGGTGCACGAGATGGACCTGTCCCCCGACTGGCAGGCGGCCCTGCTCGAGGAGCCCAACGTCGTCGGCGTCGAGTCGATCACCGGCAGCGTCGTCACCATCCGGGTCATCGCCAAGACCGCTCCGGAGCAGCAGTACGGCGTCTCGCGCGAGATCCGTGAGCGCGTCAAGGTCGCGTTCGACGCCCACGGCGTGAAGGTGCCCGTCATGACGCAGTACGGCCCGTCCGGCGGTCCCCGGTGACCGCCTCCGGCCAGTTCGGCAGCTTCTACGAGCAGGTCGGCGGGCACGAGACGTTCCGCCGGCTCGTGCACGAGTTCTACCGAGGGGTGGCCGAGGACCCCGCGCTGCGCGCGCTGTACCCCGAGCAGGACCTCGGCCCCGCCGAGGAGCGCCTGCGGCTCTTCCTCGAGCAGTACTGGGGCGGTCCCACGACGTACTCCGAGCAGCGGGGCCACCCGCGGCTGCGGATGCGGCACCACCCGTTCAAGGTGACGCCGGCGCAGCGCGACCGGTGGCTGCGGCACATGATGGCCGCCGTCGACACCCTCGGCCTCGCGCCCGCGGACGACCTGCTGCTGCGCGACTACCTCGAGCGCGCCGCGCACAGCCTGGTCAACTCCCTCGACGAGGAGTGATCGCGTACGCCCCGCCCACTTCGCAAGACGACGCAATACCGGTTTCCTCCGCCGGGGTCTCATGCCCCACCATGGTTGCCCGTGACTGAAACCCTCTCCTCGACGGTGAGCCCGACCGGCTCCACCCACCTCATCCACCCGGCCGACTCGGCCGATGCCGCCTGGTGGCGCCACGCGGTGATCTACCAGATCTACCCCCGCTCCTGGGCGGACGGCGACGGCGACGGCATCGGTGACCTGCCCGGCGTGACCGCCCGGCTGCCCTACCTCAAGGCGCTCGGGGTCGACGCGGTCTGGTTCAGCCCCTTCTACACCTCCCCGCAGGCCGACGCCGGGTACGACGTCGCCGACTACCGCGACATCGACCCGCTCTTCGGCACGCTGGCCGACGCCGACGCCATGGTCGCCAAGGCGCACGAGCTCGGGCTCAAGGTCATCGTCGACCTCGTCCCCAACCACACCAGTGACGAGCACGTGTGGTTCCAGCAGGCGCTGGCGGCCGCCCCGGGCAGCCCCGAGCGCGACCGCTACGTCTTCCGCGACGGCAAGGGCGAGCACGGCGAGCTGCCCCCGAACGACTGGCACTCGGTCTTCGGTGGCGACGGGTGGACCCGTGTCACCGAGGCGGACGGCACCCCGGGCCAGTGGTACCTGCACCTGTTCGACACCAAGCAGCCCGACCTCAACTGGGACAACCCCGAGGTCGGCGACGAGTTCGAGTCGATCCTGCGCTTCTGGCTCGACCGCGGCATCGACGGCTTCCGCGTGGACGTCGCCCACGGCCTGGTCAAGGAGCCGGGGCTGCCCGACTACGACGTCGAGCAGCACATCCTCGACGGCGAGCTCAAGCCCGGCGCCCCCGTCCCGCCGATGTGGGACCAGGACGGCGTGCACGAGGTCTACCGCCGCTGGCGCAAGGTGCTCGACAGCTACGGCGAGCCCGACCGCATCCTGTGCGCCGAGGCGTGGGTCCGTCCGCAGGAGCGGGCGGTGCGCTACGTCCGCGCGGACGAGATGCACCAGGCGTTCAACTTCGACTTCCTCAAGGCCCAGTGGACCGCCGAGGACCTCCGCGCGGTCATCGAGTCGTCCCTGTCCGCCGCGGACTCGGTCGGCGCCCCCAGCACCTGGGTGCTGTCGAACCACGACGTCGTCCGGCACGCGTCGAGGCTCGGTCTGCCCGTCGGCGAGCGCCAGCCGAACGGCATCAGCGCGACCGCCCCGCAGCCCGACCGCGAGCTCGGCCTGCGTCGGGCCCGGGCCGCGTCGGCACTGATGCTCGCGCTGCCCGGCGGCGCGTACATCTACCAGGCGGAGGAGCTCGGCCTGCCCGAGTCGACCGACATGCCCGGTGAGTTCCGCCAGGACCCGACCTTCATCCGCACGCAGGGCAAGGAGATCGGGCGCGACGGCTGCCGCGTGCCGATCCCGTGGGAGAAGGACGCCCCGTCGTTCGGCTTCGGCCCGAGCGACGCGACCTGGCTCCCCCAGCCGGCCGTGTACGGCGAGTACGCCGTCGACCAGCAGGACGGCGTCGAGGGCTCGACGCTGGAGCTGTACCGGGCGCTGCTCGCCACCCGCCGCGAGCGCTCGCTCGGCGTCGGTGGGCTCGCGGTGGTCGAGGGGTACGGCGACGACGTCGTGGCCCTCGCCAACACCGGCCAGGCTGGCGGCGCGACCCTGGTGCTCACCAACCTCGGCGCCTCGCCGGTCGCCCTCCCCGAGGGTGCCACGGTCCTCGTCTCGTCCGGCCCGCTGGCCGACGACGGCTCGGTGCCGACCGACACCACGGTCTGGGCCGCCGTCTGACGTCCCCCTCCCCCTCCCCTTCGGCGACAAAACGCCGGTTGCCCGCCACACCTCGGGTTGTCTACCCGTGGTTCACCGGGCAACCGGCGTTTTGCTGGGGAGACCCAGCGCGACCCGGGGCAGACTGGTGCGGTGAGAGCGGCCGACTTCGCGTACTTCGACGCGCCCACCCCCATCGGCCTGGCACACCGCGGCGGCGCCAAGGTGGCGGCGAACCTGCACCTGGAGAACACGATGGCCGCGTTCCGCCACGCGGTCGACCTCGGCTACCGCTACCTCGAGACCGACGTCCACGCGACCCGTGACGGCCGGGTCGTCGCGTTCCACGACCACGTCCTCGACCACGTCACCGACCATCAGGGTCGGATCGCCGAGCTCCCGTGGGCGGCGGTGCGCAATGCCCGCGTCGGTGGGAGCGAGGCCATCCCCCTGCTGTCCGACCTCCTCGAGGAGCTCCCGGACGCGCGCCTCAACATCGACGTGAAGGCGGCCGGTGCCATCGAGCCGCTGGCTGCCGTCGTCCGCGCGCACGACGCCGTCGACCGGGTCTGCATCGGCTCGTTCTCGCGCACCCGGCTGCGCGCCGTACGGTCCCTGCTCGGGCCGGCCGTCGCCACGGCGGCAGGCCCGTCCGAGGTCGGCGTGCTGCGCTTCGCCCCCCGCCTCGTGGCCGACTGGCTGCGGTCCCCCGCCGCGGTGCTGCAGGTCCCCACCGGCCACGTCGTCGGGGGCCGGCGCCTCGACCTCGTGACCCCTGCCCTGGTCGACCGCGTGCACTCCATGGGCAAGCACGTGCACGTCTGGACCATCGACGACGCGGCCGAGATGCACCGGCTGCTCGACCTCGGGGTGGACGGGATCGTCTCGGACCGCATCGACACGCTCGCGGACGTCCTCGCCGAGCGCGGCGTACCGTTGGGGCAGTGAGCGCGACGACTCCCCGCCCGGCGAGCCAGGACGCCGACCTCGCGCAGGGTGGGCGGCCCGACCTCGACCACGCCTCTACCGCCCCCTCTCCGGGCGGTGTGTTCGACCCCGCCTACGCCCTCGTGTCGCTCGCGCTGGTGGCGCTCATCACCGTCATCGCGTTCGAGGGCATGGCGGTCTCGACAGCCATGCCCGCGGCGGCCCGGGAGCTCGACGCCGTGCGCTCCTACGGGCTCGCGTTCTCGGTCATGCTCACCACCCAGCTGCTCGGCATCGTGCTCGCCGGCGTCTGGTGCGACCGGTCCGGGCCCCTGCCGTCGCTGTACCTCGGGCAGGTGCTGTTCGCCGTCGGCTGCGGCGTGTGCGGCTCGTCGACGGGGTTCGGGGTGTTCCTCGCCGGACGCGGCGTGGCGGGCCTGGGGGCCGGGCTCATCATCGTCGCGGGCTACGTCGTCATCGGCCGCGCCTACCCGGAGTCGTTGCGCCCCAAGGTGTTCAGTGTCATCTCGGCCGCCTGGGTGCTGCCCTCGCTGCTCGGGCCGCCCATCTCGGCCTGGGTGACCACCACCTTCTCCTGGCGCTGGGTCTTCTGGCTCGTCGTGGTGCCGGTCGTCGTCGCCATGGTGGCCGTCGTCGCGCGCCGCGGCCAGATCCGCGCCGCCGACGAGGGGGTCGAGGCCTCGGGTCGGGACCACCGCGCGCACGCCAGGGCCGCCTGGTCCGGGCTCCTCATCGCCGCCTCGGCAGGCGCCCTGCAGTGGGGCACGCACGACCTCGCGCTCAGGTGGTCGGTCCAGGGCGTCGTGGCCCTGGTCGGCGTGGCCGGGATCGCGGCGACCGCTCCCCTGCTGCTGCCGAAGGGCACGTGGCTCATGCGGCGTGGGCTGCCGTCGGTGATGGTCGCGCGCTTCCTGTTCACCTGCTCGTTCTTCGGGACCATCACCTACATCCCGCTCATGCTCGTCAACGAGCGCGGGCTGTCGCTCGGCGCGGCAGGGACGATCCTCGCGGTCGGCTCGCTCGGGTGGTCGGCGGGCTCGTGGGTGCAGGGTCGTGACCGCTGGTCCGGGCGTCGGCACCGGCTCGTCTCGGTCGGCGGCGCGCTGCTCACCGGCGGTCTGCTCGCGGTCGTGGCGATCACCCACTTCGGCTGGAACCCCTACCTCGTGGCCGTCGCCCTCGTGGCCTGCGGGACGGGCATGGGCCTCGGCACCGCCAGCCTCTCCGTGCTGTCCCTGCTGCTCACCCCACCGGCAGACCACGGCTCGACCTCGTCGTCGCTGCAGCTCGCCGACGTGCTCGGCTCGGTGCTCGGGATCGCCGCAGCCGGAGCGGTCTTCGCCGCGCTCCACACGCAGGCCGGTCGGGACGTGCCGGTCTACGTCGCCATGTGGCTGGGGCTCAGCGTGGTGTCGGCCCTGGTCGTCGTCGCCGGGCGCCGCATCCGCACCTGACCGCGGCGCCTGAGAGCACCGGAGGCGCGCAGGTCAGCGGACGAGGACGTGGCCGGCCCGTGTGGACAGGCGGGTCCACCGGCCGTGGGTCCACACCGTCACCTCCGACCCGGGGGCGGCGAAGCCGAGGGCGTACGCCGCGAACGCGCCTCCCGCCGGTACCGGGGGCGTGGTGGTCGTGAGCCGACCCCAGACGTGCCTGCGCAGCGCCGCCACCGCGGCACCGCCCGCATCCGCCGGCGAGCCCGAGGCGACCTGGGCGATCCCCTCGCGCGCCACGGCGTACACCTCCTCGGCGGTGAGGGCGCCCACGCGCTCCCAGCCGGCGCGGGGCGGCGCCATCGCGGCCCAGCCCACGCTGACCGTCGTGGGGGGCACCGACAGCGTCGTGCCGCCCTCGCGGGCGAGCCGGTCGGTGACGGAGGCGAGGGAGACCGTCGTGTCGAGCTCCGCGGGCTCGGCGAGCGGCATGGCCCGCAGGCCGATCACCGCGCCCTCCCCCATGAGCCCGCTGCCGGGAAGGACACCGACGTACGCCGCGAGCGTGGTGCCGCTCGCCTGGAGGCGTACGGCACCGTCCTCGTCGGCGGCCTTGGCCCGGGCGACGTAGGTGCGCAGGTCGTCCAGGCCCCGGGCGTCGGGGAATTCCAGGACCGTCACCGACGCCGCCACCGGAAGGGGACCGGCTCACCGGAGCGCTCCTCGAGCATCGCCCGTAGGTCGGGCGCCATGCGCCTCGGCGTCGAGGTCGCGAAGTCGTAGAGCACGAGGGTCGTCTCCGCGCGTGCGTAGACCGTGTCGTCCCCGGCGTGGCCGTCGCGCACCTCGTAGGCGAGGTCGAAGCCGGCGCCGCCGATCTTGGTCGCCCACATCTCGACGACGATCGGTGGCACCCGGAACAGCAGGGGCGCGAGGTACTCGATCTCGTGGCGAGCGACGAGGATCCCCTCGGCCAGCACCGAGCGGTCCTGCCCGAACCACTCCTCGAACCCGATGACGCGGGCGTCCTCGAGCAGGCGCAGGAACTGCACGTTGTTGACGTGGCCGTAGGCGTCCATGTCGCTCCACCGCAGCGGCACGTTGACCCGGTAGCGCTCGCGGGGCTCGTCCATGGGGGCCATCCTGTCAGGGCTGTCGTGGCGGCGGCATACGGTGGTCACCATGGAGACGACGACCGCAGGCCTCGACCTGCGCACCCGGGCCACCGACGTCCTGCGCCGGCTGGTGGGGCGGGCGGACGCCGACTTCCGCGACGGCCAGCTCGAGGCGGTGCAGTCGCTGGTCGGTGAGCGCCGCCGGGTCCTCGTCGTCCAGCGCACCGGGTGGGGCAAGTCGGCGGTCTACTTCGTCTCCACGGCGCTGCGCCGCCAGGAGGGTGCCGGGCCCACCGTGATCGTCTCCCCCCTGTTGGCGCTCATGCGCGACCAGGTGGCCGCGGCCGAGCGCGCCGGCATCCGGGCGGTGACGATGAACTCCGCCAACGCCGACGAGTGGGGCCGGGTGTCCGCCGCCCTCGCCGCCGACGAGGTCGACGTGCTGCTCGTGAGCCCGGAGCGGCTCAACAACCCGCGGTTCCGCGACGAGCAGCTGCCCGACCTGGCCCGCCGCTGTGGCCTGCTCGTCGTCGACGAGGCGCACTGCGTCTCCGACTGGGGCCACGACTTCCGCCCCGACTACCGGCGCATCCGCGACCTGCTCACCACCCTGCCGTCCGACACCCCGGTGCTGGCGACCACCGCCACGGCCAACGCCCGCGTGGTCACCGACGTCGTGGAGCAGCTCGGCGCCGGTGGGCACGACGTCGTGACGCTGCGCGGTGGCCTGGCGCGCGACTCGCTGCGCCTCGGCGTCATGCGCCTCACCTCCCCCGAGCAGCGGCTGGCCTGGCTGCTCGCCCACCTCGACAGCCTGACCGGCAGCGGCATCGTCTACACCCTCACCGTGTCGGCCGCGGAGGACGTCGCCGTGGCCCTGCGCGAGGCCGGCCACGAGGTGCGCGCCTACACCGGGCGCACCGACCCCGCCGACCGCGAGCGCCTCGAGGCGATGCTGCGCGACAACCAGGTCAAGGCGCTCGTGGCGACCTCGGCCCTCGGCATGGGGTTCGACAAGCCGGACCTCGGGTTCGTGCTCCACCTCGGGGCGCCTTCCTCGCCCGTCGCCTACTACCAGCAGGTCGGTCGCGCCGGGCGTGCCACCGAGCGCGCCGACGTGCTGCTGCTGCCCGGGCCCGAGGACAAGGACATCTGGTCCTACTTCGCCTCCGCGTCCATGCCGCGCCAGGAGCAGGCGGACGCCGTCCTCACCGCGCTCGCACAGTCGGCCAAGCCCCTGTCCACGGTGGCGCTGGAGGCGGTCGTCGACATCCGGCGCACCCGCCTCGAGCTGCTGCTCAAGGTCCTCGACGTCGACGGCGCGGTCCAGCGCGTCCCCGGCGGCTGGACCGCGACGGGCCAGCCGTGGACCTACGACGCCGAGCGCTACGAGCGGGTCAGCGCCGCTCGGGTGCGCGAGCAGGACCTCATGCTCTCCTACGAGCAGTCCGGCGACTGCCGCATGGCCTTCCTCCAGGAGTCGCTCGACGACGACACGGCCGTCCCCTGCGGCCGGTGCGACTCGTGCGCAGGCGGGTGGTTCCCCACCGAGATCCCCGACACCGCGGTGACGACGGCGCGCGGTCGCCTCGAGCGGGCCGGCGTCGAGCTCGAGCCGCGAGCCCAGTGGCCGTCGGGCATGGACCGCCTCGGCGTCCCCCTCAAGGGCAGGATCGCTCCCGACGAGGCCATGGAGCCGGGGCGGGCGGTCGCCCGCCTCACCGACCTCGGGTGGGGCCAGCAGCTGCGCACCCTCCTGCGTGGCGAGGACGCCCCGGCCCCGGCCGAGCTGCTGCGGGCCTGCGTCCCGATCCTGCGCGACTGGAGCTGGTCCGAGCGCCCGGTGGCCGTCGCGAGCATCCCCTCCCGTACGCGTCCCCAGCTCGTCGAGTCGGTGGCCCGGGGACTCGCGGAGATGGGGCGCCTGCAGTGGCTCGGCACCCTCGACCTCGTCCACGACGGTCCCACCGGTGAGGCCGGTGGCAACAGCGCGTTCCGGCTGGCCGGGGTCTGGGGGCGGCTGGCAGCCGGGCCGGAGATGCGGACTGCCCTGGCCGGCCTCGACGGTCCGGTGCTGCTCGTCGACGACCTCGCGTCCTCGCGGTGGACGCTCACGGTGGCCGCCCAGGAGCTGCGGCGGGCCGGGGCCCCGGGCGTCCTGCCGTTCGTGCTGGCCCTAGAGGCCTGACTCCGCAGCGCCGACCGGAGCAGCACGGCGGTCGGCGGGGACCTCGAGCGGGACGGTGAACAGGGGCAGGAAGAGCTGCACGGTGGGACCGATGAGCACGGCGTAGAGCACTGTGCCGATCCCGACGACGCCGCCGAGCAGGAACCCGACGACGAGCACGGTGACCTCGATCGACGTGCGCACGAGCCGGAAGCTGCGGCCGGTCCGGCGCACGAGCCCGGTCATCAGGCCGTCACGCGGGCCGGGACCGAACTGGCTGCCGATGTACAGCGCCCCCGCGAGGCCGTTGGCGAGGATGCCGCCGACGAGGAGCAGCACGCGCAGCACGAGGGACGACGGCCGGTCGAGCACCGCGAGGGTGGCGTCCGTCGTCAGGCCGATGACGACGACGTTGGCGACGGTCCCGAGCCCGGGCACCTGCCGCAGCGGCACCCACAGCAGGAGCACCGCCACCCCGACGATGATGGTCACGGTGCCGAAGCTCACCGGGAGGTGCCGCGCGATGCCGTAGTGGAAGACGTCCCACGGGTCGAGGCCGAGGCCGGCCCGGATGAGCATGCCCATCGACATCCCGTACAGCGCCAGCCCCGCGAACAGCTGGACGAGGCGTCGGGTCGTGTTGCCGGCGCGCAGCTGTTGCAGTGGCGTCATCGGCGTGAGGGTGGTGCGCGTCATGGATGCCATCGTGGTGGCCGGTGGCCTGTTTTCCGATAGCCAATTGTGCCAAAGTGGTCTGCATGTCTCTCCGTGCGCTGTCCGCTGCCCGGCTGCGACCGCTGCTGGGTGCGGCCCTGGACACCAGCCCGGCGTACCGCGGCCTTGCCGACGCCGTGCGCCTGCTCGTGGCCGATGGACGCATCCCCGCCGGCACGCGCCTGCCGAGCGAGCGCGACCTCACGACGGCCCTCGGGGTGAGCCGCACGACGGTGAGCCGGGCGTACGCCGAGCTGCGGGAGCGCGGGTACCTCGAGTCCCGCCAGGGCTCGGGCAGCGTGGCCGTGCTCCCGGGTGACGCCGCGGGACGGCGGGCCGGCGCTCCCCTGCAGCCCACGACCGACCAGCTCGACGGTCCCGTCATCGACCTGACGTGCGCCTCCATGAGCGCCCCACCCGGGACGGTCGCCGCCTACGAGCGCGCGCTCGAGCAGCTGCCCCGCTACCTCGCGGGCACCGGCTACCACCCCCTCGGCCTACCCGCCCTGCGAGAGGTCCTGGCGTCCGACCTCACCGCCCGCGGCCTGCCCACCGACGCCGAGCAGGTCATGGTGACCAGCGGAGCGCTCGCCGGTGTGGCCATCGCGGCCCGGGCCCTGCTCTCCCCCGGTGACCGCGTCCTGCTCGAGAGCCCGACGTACCCGAACGCCATCGAGACGCTGGGTCGGTCGGGCGCACGGGCCGTCCCACTGCCGATGGGGGTGGACGGCTGGGACCTGGACACCGCGGAGGCGACGTTGCGGCAGACGGCGCCCCGGGCGGCATACCTCGTCCCCGACTTCCACAACCCGACCGGTGCCCTCATGTCCGAGGAACAGCGCTCCCGGCTGGGGCGTGCACTGGGGCAGACGCGCACCGTCGCGATCGTCGACGAGACGCTGGTCGAGCTCGCGCACGACCCCGGCCTGGCCATGCCTAGCCCCCTTGGGGCCCACCACGGCCGCACCGTGACCGTCGGGGGCGCGAGCAAGACGTTCTGGGGTGGGTTGCGCGTGGGGTGGCTGCGCGCGCCGCGCGACCTGGTGCCCGCGCTGGTGACCGCGCGCCTCACCCTCGACCTCGGCAGCCCGGTGATGGAGCAGCTGGTGCTGCTCGACCTGCTGGCGCACCGCGACACCATCCTGCCCGCGCGCCGCGAGGCGGTCGTCGCCTCCCGGGACGCCCTCGTGGGCGCGCTGCGGACACGGCTGCCCGAGTGGCGCTTCACCGTGCCCCAGGGCGGCCTGTGCCTGTGGGCCGAGCTGCCCGAGGCGTTGTCGACGCCACTGACGGTCGCGGCCGACCGGCGCGGCGTGGTGCTGGCGCCCGGGCCGCAGTTCGCCGTCGACGGGGGCATGGAGCGCTTCCTGCGGATCCCCATCACCGGGCACGCCCCCGAGGTCGTGGCCGAGGCGGTCGACCGGATCGCCCTGGCCTGGCAGGACACCGTCACGAGCCGACCGGTCGGGCGGCGCCGGTCGCCCCTGGTCGCGTGAGCGGTCCACCGGCGGGCGAGATCCTCCCTCGGACGCTCGCCGGGACGACCCCTAGGCTCTCGGTGTGACCATCGACGGCCCCGCCTCCCCCGACCCGCTGACGGACCTCCTCGACACCCTCCACCTCGAGGAGCTGGGGACCGCGCGCATCACCGTCGAGGGGGCCGACGGCGGCGAGAGCATCGACCTCGGCGAGTCCGGGGCCACGGTGTTCTTGGGTCGCAGCCAGAAGATGCCGCACGGGCGGGTGTTCGGCGGCCAGGTGCTGGCCCAGTGCGTCATGGCGGCCGGTCGCACCGTGGCCGACATCGACGACGGCGACGGGGTGCGCACCATCCACTCCCTCCACGGCTACTTCATGCGGCCCGGGGACGACACCAAGCCGATCCGGTTCGCGGTCGAGCGGATGCGGGACGGCCGGTCGTTCTCCACGCGCCGCGTCCACGCCATCCAGGACGGCCTGCCCATCCTGTCGATGATCACGTCGTTCCAGGAGCACGCCGGCGGCCTCGACCACCAGGACGCCATGCCGCAGGTGCCCGGCCCGGAGACGCTGCCCGCCCTGTCAGACCTGTACGGCGCGGTGGACCACCCGGCGGCGCGGCACCTCCTGCGCCGGCCGGTGGAGCTGCGCCACGTCGAGGGCGACGTCTTCGCCGAGCCGGGGCCCGAGCAGTCGGCCCACCAGAGCGTGTGGCTCAGGGCGGTCGGCGAGCTGCCCGACGACCCGCTGGTGCACGCGGCCGTGCTGGCCTACGCCTCCGACTACACCCTCCTCGAGCCCGTGATCCGCCGTCACGGGCTGGCGTGGAGCGACCGACGCCTGCGACCGGCGAGCCTCGACCACGCGATGTGGTTCCACCGCCCGGCGCGGGTCGACGACTGGATCCTCTACACCCAGGAGTCGCCGTCGGCTTCCGGCGGGCGCGGTCTCGGGCTGGGACGCATGTTCGCGGCCGACGGCACCCTCGTGGCCACCGTCGCCCAGGAGGGCATGGTCCGCGTCAAGCAGTCCTGAGCGACCGCACCCGCGTGGGCGTGGTTGCGCTCAGCCGACGCGGACGACGGCGGCCGTGCGGGGTGGCAGGTACAGGGCCTGCGGCTTGAGCTTGGTCTGTGACGGCTCCCAGGCGAGCACGACCTCACTCGGCTCGGCGTCGAGCGGGACGGTCCACCTCGACTCGGCGAGGTTGACCACGGTGCGCAGGTCGGCCCGCCGCATCACGAGCCACTGGTCGCGCTCGTCGAAGTCGAGCTGCACCCCGTCGAGGCGTCCGTCGGTGAGCTCGTGCCGGTGGCGCCGCAGCGCGATCAGGTCGCGGTACCAGCGCAGCATCCGTGCGTGCTCGTCAACCTCGAGCTCGTCCCAGCGCAGCTTGGAGCGCAGGAACGTCTGCTCGTCCTGCGGGTCCGGCACGTCCTGCGCCGCCCACCCGTGCGACTCGAACTCGCGCCGGCGGCCCTCGGTGACGGCCTGCGCCATCTCCGGCTCCTCGAAGTCGGTGAAGAACTGGAACGGCGTGGTGGCTCCCCACTCCTCCCCCATGAACACCATCGGCGTGAAGGCCGAGGTCAGGTAGAGGGCCGCACCAGCCGCCTGCATGCCTGGCCCGACGAGGGCCGAAATCCGTTCTCCCACAGCGCGGTTGCCCACCTGGTCGTGTGTCTGCAGGTAGGCGACGAAGCGCCGGGCGTCGACGACGCCGGGGTCGACGGGCGCGCCCCACTCCTGGCCGCGGAAGCTGGACCAGGTGCCGTCGTGGAGGAAGCCGCGGGTCAGCGTCTTGGCCAGCACCGCCACGGGTCCGCCCTCAGGCATCGCGCGGCAGTGCCCGGCGAAGTCGGCGTAGTAGCCCTGGGACTCCCCCGTGAGCGTCACGTGCAGGGCGTGGTGCACGTCGTCGTCCCACTGGGCATCCATCCCGCGGCCCCCGTCGGCGGTCGCGGTGACCATGACGGGGTCGTTGAGGTCGCTCTCGGCGATGAGGTGCAGCGGGCGCCCCAACCGTTGCGAGAGGTCGCCCACCTCGTCGGCGAGCTGGGCCAGCACGTGGGTGGGCGAGTCGTCGCGCAGCTCGTGCACGGCGTCGAGGCGCAGCGCGTCGACGTGGAAGTCCTCGAACCAGCGCAGCGCGTTGTCGACCATCCACCGGCGCACCGGGCCGCTGTCGGGGCCGTCGAGGTTGAACCCCGAGCCCCACGGCGTGTGGTGCGCGTCGGAGAAGTAGGGCCCGAACCGGGAAAGGTAGTTGCCGACGGGTCCGAGGTGGTTGTAGACGACGTCGAGGCAGACGCCGAGCCCGACGCCGTGGCAGGCGTCGACGAACCGCTGGAGGGCCTCGGGGCCGCCGTACACGTCGTCCACCGCCCACGGGCCGACCCCGTCGTAGCCCCAGTTCCGGCGCCCGGGCCAGACCGCGAGCGGCATGAGCTCCACCACGTCGACGCCGAGCTCGACGAGGTGCCCGAGCCGCTCGACCGCGGCGTCGAGGGTGCCCTCGGGGGTGAAGGTGCCGACGTGCAGCTCGTAGACCACGGCACCGAGGACGCCCTCCCCGTGCTGCGGTCCGGCCCACGTCGCGTCGTGCCAGGCGAAGTCGCGGGGCTCGAACCAGCGGCTCTCGCGGTGCACGCCGTACGGCTGCCACGCGGACCTCGGGTCGGGCGTGAGCTCACCGCCGTCGACGCGGAACCCGTAGTCGAGGGTGTCGCCGGCCGGGAGCCGGGCGGCCCACCAGCCCTCGGGGCGGCGTTCCAGGGCGGTGCGCTGCGACGGCTGGCCGTCGAGGGTCCACTCGACCTCCACACCGTCGGCGTGGGGTGCCCAGACGGTCAGCTCGGGCTGCGGGTCGGTCTGCTGCTCAGGCGATCTCATCACGACCCAGCGTGCCATGACGGACGAGCAGGGCGACGGGGAGGTCGGCCAGCACCCGGGCCAGCCTCACCCCGGGGCGCCCCTCCACCGAGACGACAGCGCGCCCGGTGAACAGGTCGTGCCACTCCCCCTCGGGTACGGCGACGTGGGCGTCCCCCCAGCCGTCGCCCAGGCCCTCGCTGAGACGCGTGACGACCGCGATCACCTGCGTGCCCGTCTCGTCGCCACGCCCCACGGCCAGGGCGTGGTCGCTCGTGGTGGGTACGGGGGTGTAGGTCGCGTGCTCCCCGGTGAACCACTGCGCGTGGTGGTGCCGCAGCCGCAGGGAGCGGGAGGTGACGAGCAGCTTCTCGTCGTCGAGGTCGCGAGGCGTCTCTCCGCGGTCCAGGCGGGCCAGCCGCTCGCGCCGTACGCCGTAGTCGACGGGACGACGGTTGTCGGGGTCGACGAGCGAGAGGTCGACCAGCTCGGTGCCCTGGTAGACGTCCGGCACCCCGGGCACCACGAGCTGCAGCAGCTTCTGGCCGAGGATGTTGACGCGCGTCGCCGCCGCGGTGCGGTCGACCCAGGACTGGCAGTGGGCCACCAGCGCCGGCTGGGTGACCAGGGCGGTGACGAACGCCTGGACGTCCTGCTCGTAGGCCTCGTCCTGGTCGGTCCACGTCGTGTGGCGCTTCGCCTCGCGGATCGCCTTGGTGGCGTATGCCTGCAGGCGTTCGGCGCTCACCGGCCAGGCACCGACCGCGGTCTGCCACAGGAGGTACTCGGTGGCGGGGTCGAGGCGCGCCCCGCGGTGGGGCGCTGCGAGCCGGCGCCCGGTGGTCAGCCAGGTGCGCCAGGCAGCGGAGAGCTCGGACACCACGGCGAGCCGTGCGCGCACGTCCTCCGAACGCTTGGTGTCGTGGGTCGACAGCGTCGTCATGGTGGTGGGCCACGTCGCCAGCTGGCGGGCCGCGAACTCGTGCAGCTCGTCCGGGGAGATGCCGACCCGCTCGGGGTCGCCACCCACCTCGTTGAGGGAGGTCAGCCGCGCGTAGCGGTAGAAGGCCGTGTCCTCGATGCCCTTGGCCATCACCGGCCCGCAGGTCTGCTGGAAGCGCACAAGGAACTCCCGCTGGGCGTCCTCGGTCCCGGCCTGGGCCTCCGGCAGGCGGCCGCCACGGGCGAGCTGGGCGATGGTGCTCACCGACAGCTGGTCCGGTCCGGCGACCGCGGTGATCGCGCGCGACTCCGCGGCGTTGAGCACGGCCGCCTGGTCGCCGCCGGCCGGTTCGTCCACGCCGAGGTAGGCGCGGTAGCGGTCCATCGCCACGAGCAGCGCCTCGAGGGCCCGGCGCAGCGAGTCCTGGTCGTGCCAGGGCAGCACGCGGGCCACGAGCCGCATGAGCCGGTTGACCTCGGCCGCCTGCACCTCCCTGACGACCTGCCGCTTGGCCTCGACCACGATGTCGCCGAGGTCCTCGGGGTGGCCGACGACCTGGGTGAGCAGGTCGGTGAGCGGGCCCTTGCCCGCGGGGTCGACGAAGACCCCGCCGACGCGCAGCAAGGTGTCGTAGCCGGTGGTGCCCGCGCAGCGCCAGTCGTCCGACAGCTCCTCGTGGCCCTCGAGGATCTTCTCCGCGACGACCCACGCGTCGCCGGTGGCGTCGGCCAGCCGGGCGAGGTAGCCACCGGGGTCGGCGAGGCCGTCCGGGTGGTCGATGCGGAACCCGTCGACGAAGTCGGAGCGGTGCAGGTAGAGCAGCAGCCGGTGCGTCGCGTCGAACACGTCCTGGTCCTCGACCCGGATCGCCGCGAGCGTGGTCACGTCGAAGAAGCGCCGGTAGTTGAGCCGCTGGCCACCCTCGCGCCAGTCGCACAGGAGGTAGTGCTGCGCCTCGACCAGCTCGGCGACCGGCAGGTGCTCGGTGCCCTGCCGCACCGGGAACACGTGGTCGTAGTAGCGCAGGACCGCCTCGTCCCCGCGCACACCACTGTCGTGGGCCACCGAGAGCTCGTCGTCGGCGAGCACCTTCTCGAGCGGTGCGCCCAGCACCGGGACCAGCACCCGGTCGTCCTCGGCGGCCCAGTCGACGTCGAACCAGTGCGCGTACTCGGACCCACGGCCGTCCCGCAGCACCGACCACCACTGGCGGTTCAGCCACGCGGGCGTCGGCGTCGTCATGTGGTTGGGGACGACGTCGACGACGACCCCGAGGCCGTAGAGCGACAGGGTGCGCGACAGCCGCACCAGCTCGGTGCCGCCGCCGGCCTCCTCGTTGACCACGTCGTGGTTGACCACGTCGTAGCCGTGCGTGGAGCCCGGGCTCGGCTGCAGCACCGGGGACAGGTAGGCGTGCGAGACCCCCAGGGCGTCGAGGTAGCTCGCCTGCTCGGCGGCGTTGTCGAACGTGAACCCGCCGTGCACCTGGAGCCGGTAGGTCCCCGTCGGCACCACCTTCCCGGGCCCGGGACGGTGAGGGGCGCCACGCTGCATACCGATCTCCTGCGAGGTCATCGGCGGGCGACGGCCGCCCCGGCTGGCGACCCCGAGCTGACCGGACGCGGGCACCGGAGCACCACCGTGCTGCGCCCCCGGGCGGTGACGGAGTCGCCGGGCTTGTACTCGGTGGCCTCCACCTCCTGGGCGGTGGTGTCGAGGACAGTCACCCAGCGGTCGCCGTAGTCGACGTGGGGCAGGACGAAGGGGATCTCCTCGCTGTGCGCGTTGAAGATCACGAGGAAGTGGTCGTCGATCGTCTGCTGCCCCCGGGTGTCGGGCTCGGGGATGGTCTGGCCGTTGAGGAAGACCATCATCGAGCGCGCGTAGCCGTTGGCCCAGGACTCCTCGTCCATGTGCTGGCCGCCGGGCTCGAACCACGCGATGTCGCCCACGGCGCTCTCGCCACCGTGGTCGGCCGAGCCGGCGAAGAAGCGGCGACGACGGAACACGGGGTGCTCACGGCGCAGCTCGACGAGGTTCTGGGTGAAGGCGATGAGGTCGAGCTCGTCCTGGTCGAGCTCCCAGTCGATCCACGAGATCTCGTTGTCCTGGCAGTAGCCGTTGTTGTTGCCGCCCTGGCTGCGACCGAGCTCGTCGCCGTGAAGCAGCATCGGCACGCCTTGGGAGAGCATCAGGGTGGCCAACATGTTGCGCTGCTGCCGCAGCCGCAGGGCGTTGACCTCCTCGTCGTCGGTCGGGCCCTCGACACCACAGTTCCAGGAGCGGTTGTGGCTCTCGCCGTCGTTGCCGTCCTCGCCGTTGGCGTCGTTGTGCTTCTCGTTGTAGGACACCAGGTCCCGCAGCGTGAAGCCGTCGTGAGCGGTGACGAAGTTGATCGACGCGATCGGCTTGCGGCCGCTGTGCTCGTAGAGGTCGCTCGACCCCGTGAGCCGTGACGCGAACTCACCGAGGGTCGCGCTCTCGCCGCGCCAGAAGTCGCGGACGGTGTCGCGGTACTTGCCGTTCCACTCGGTCCACAGGGGCGGGAAGTTGCCGACCTGGTAGCCGCCGTCGCCGACGTCCCAGGGCTCGGCGATGAGCTTGACCTGGCTGACCACCGGGTCCTGCTGGACGAGGTCGAAGAACGCGGACAGCTTGTCGACCTCGTGGAACTGGCGGGCCAGCGTCGCCGCGAGGTCGAACCGGAAGCCGTCGACGTGCATCTCGGTGACCCAGTAGCGCAGCGAGTCCATGATGAGCTGCAGGACGTGCGGGTGGCGCATGAGCAGGCTGTTGCCGGTGCCCGTGGTGTCGTAGTAGTGCGCCTTGTCCTCGTCGACGAGGCGGTAGTAGGCGGCGTTGTCGATGCCGCGGAAGCAGATGGTGGGTCCGAGCTGGTTGCCCTCCGCCGTGTGGTTGTAGACGACGTCGAGGATGACCTCGATGCCGGCCTCGTGCAGCGCCTTGACCATGCCCTTGAACTCGGCGACCTGCTCACCGCGCGTGCCGTACGCCGCGTAGCCGTTGTGCGGGGCGAGGAACCCGATCGTGTTGTAACCCCAGTAGTTGGACAGCCCCTTGTCGCGCAGGGTGAAGTCGTTGACGAACTGGTGCACCGGCATGAGCTCGATCGCCGTGACGCCGAGGTTCTTGAGGTGCTCGACGATCACGGGGTGCGCGATGCCGGCGTAGGTGCCGCGGATCTCGTCGGGGACGTCGGGGTGGGTCTGCGTGAGGCCCTTGACGTGGGCCTCGTAGATGACGCTGTTGTGGTACTCGTGGCGCGGCAGGCGGTCCTGGCCCCAGTCGAAGAACGGGTTGATGACCACGGAGAGCATCGTGTGGCCGAGGCTGTCGTCGGTGTTGACCTTGTCGGGCTCGTCGCTCGGGTCGTCGAAGCGGTAGGAGAACAGGGACTCGTCGCCGTCGGGCTGTCCGTCGATCGCCTTCGCATAGGGGTCCAGCAGCAGCTTGGCGGGGTTGCACCGGTGGCCGGCGGCCGGGTCGTAGGGGCCGTGGACGCGGTACCCGTAGCGCTGGCCGGGCTGCACGCCCGGCAGGTAGCCGTGCCACACGAAGCCGTCCACCTCGGGGAGCTGCACCCGCGTCTCGACACCGTCGTCGTCGACGAGGCAGAGCTCGACGTTCTCGGCCACCTCGGAGAAGAGGGCGAAGTTGACGCCGGTCCCGTCGTAGGTGGCGCCGAGCGGGTAAGACTTGCCGGGCCAGATCTGCATGTGTCGCCTTCGTGTCGATGTCGCGGCCGGGCGGCCACGTGGTGCTGGTCGAGGGCGCCAGTGACCTCGGTAGACGTCCCATTGTGCAGGAGGCGGGGCCACCGCGCCGACCAGCGCCCGGACGCTAAGGTAAGCGAGCGCTTAGTACAGCGCACCCCACCCGACCCCGCCCGTCCCACCCCTTGGAGGACCGATGAGTACCCAGCGCGTCGCGATCGTCACCGGAGCAGCCCGCGGCATCGGAGCCGCCACCGCGAAGCGCCTGGCCGCCGACGGCCACGCCGTCGCCGTGCTCGACCTCGACGAGGGCTCGTGCGCCGCGACGGTCGACGCCATCACCGCCGCCGGGGGCCGCGCCATCGCCGTCGGGGTCGACGTGGCGAAGGCCGACCAGGTCGAGGCTGCGGTGCAGCGCGTCGCCGACGACCTGGGCGCCCCCACGATCCTGGTCAACAACGCCGGCGTCATCCGCGACAACCTCATCTTCAAGATGACCGAGGACGACTGGGACACCGTGATGTCGGTGCACCTCAAGGGCTCGTTCCTCATGACCAAGGCCGTGCAGGCGCACATGACGGCGGAGAAGTACGGCCGCATCGTCAACCTGTCCTCGAGCTCGGCACAGGGCAACCGGGGCCAGGCCAACTACTCCGCGGCCAAGGCCGGCCTGCAGGGCTTCACCAAGACCCTGGCCATCGAGCTGGGACGGTTCAACGTCACCGCCAACGCCGTCGCCCCCGGCTTCATCCAGACCGACATGACGCGCTCGACCGCGGAGCGGATCGGCGTGCCCTTCGAGGACTTCATCGCCCACTCCGCCTCCCAGATCCCGGTGCAGCGCGTCGGGCAGCCCGAGGACATCGCCGCCACCATCGCGTTCCTCACCTCGGACGAGGCCGGCTTCGTCTCCGGCCAGGTCATCTACGTCGCCGGCGGCCCGCTCGACTGACGCCCTGGAGGCGCACGTCGCCGAACGTGCACCGATGGCCCCGCCGGACACCAGCGCGGCCATTCGTGCGGAGATCGGCGCGCCCCCGCCTCAGGGAGCGGTGACGACGATGCGCCCGGTGCTCCGGCCGGCGCCCAGCCTGGCCAGGGCGGCCGGGGCCTGCTCGAACGGCACCTGCTCGGAGACCACCGGTCGCACCAGGCCCTCGTCGGCCCAGGCCGTGAGGGCGGCGTGCGACTCACGGGCCACCGCCGGGTCGCGCTGCAGGTAGAGCCCCCAGTGCAGGCCGAGGATCGAGTAGTTCTTCACCAGGGCGTGTCCCAGGGCGGGCGCGGGGATCGTGCCGCTGGTGAAGCCGACCACGACGATGCGCCCCTCGAACGCGATGACCTTGGTCGATGCGTCGTACGACGCCCCGCCCACCGGGTCGAACACCACGTCGGCCCCCGAGCGACCGACCGCGTCCTTGAGGCCCGCGACGAGGTCGCCGGCGGTCCGGTCGACGACGACGTCGGCCCCAGCAGCCCGGGCCACGTCGGCCTTCTCCCTGCCGCCCACCACGGCCACGACCGTCGCCCCGAGCGCCTTGCCGACCTGGACGGCGGCCGTGCCGACGCCACCCGCGGCCGCGTGGACGACGAGGGTCTCCCCACGCTGCAGGCCGGCACGGTGCACGAGCCCGACGTGGGCGGTCTGGTACGCGATGGTCAGCGCGCTCGCGCGGGCGTCGTCGAGCGCGGCCGGGGCGGGAAACGTCCCGGCCACCGGCATGAGGCACTCCCGGGCCAGCCCACCGTGCGGCATCGCCGTCGTCCCCACGACCCGGTCGCCGACGCGCAGGTGCGGGTCGGTGGTGATCCCACCCGTGGCCGGGCCGACCTCGAGCACCTCGCCGCACACCTCCACCCCGGGGGTGAACGGCAGCTCCGGGCGGACCTGGTACTGGCCGCGGGCCATGAGCACGTCGGGGAAGTTCAGCGCGGTCGCCAGCACCCGGACACGGACGTGGCCGGCGGGCACCTGCGGCACGGGGACGTCCTCGAGGACGAACACGTCGGAGGGCTCACCGAGGGACGTGACCTGCCATGCCTGCACGGGGCCTCCTGCTGCTCGTGGGGGACTTCAGTCGGTGCCCATGGTGACCGAGGGCAGCGCCCCGGACATGCGCCGCATACCGGCGAGCCAGCGGTCCGGGTCCGAGGCGCGACGCGCGTACATCTCGGCGACCTCCGGGTGCGGCAGGACGAGGAAGCGCCCGGCCTCCATCGCCGCGAACAGGTCACGAGCCACGTCGTCAGGGTCCACGGCGTCGGGCTCCATGAGGGCACGGCCGGCTGCGCCCGAGCTCCACAGCATGTCGGTGCGGACGCCTTGCGGACAAACGGCGTGGACGCGAACACCCTTGTCGCCGTAGGTCATCGACAACCACTCGGAGAACGCCAGGGCTGCGTGCTTCGTGACGGCGTACGGCGCGGCGCCGGGGATCGAGAGCAGGCCGGCGGCCGAGACGGTCGCGACGAAGGTGCCGCTCCCCCGCTCCACCCAGTGCGGCACGAGCAGCCTGGCAGCGCGCACGTGCGCCATGACGTTGACGTTCCACGAGACGTCCCAGGCCTTTTCGGCGACCGCCTCGGTGCCGCCGCGGGCGACACCGGCGTTGGCGCAGTACACGTCGACCTCGCCGAGCCGCTCGCGGGAGGCCGTGACGAGGGCGTCCACGCCGTCCTCGCTGGAGGCGTCACCGGGGACGGCAAAGGCCTTGTCCCCCAACGACTTCGCGACCGACGTCGCCGCCTCTGCGTCGAGGTCGTTGACGACAACCGTGGCCCCTGCGGCGACGAACGCCTTGGCGTAGGCCGCGCCGATGCCGCGGCCCGCCCCGGTGACGACGACGCCCTTCCCGGCGAGGTCCGGGGTCACAGGTTGCCGCCGAGCGTGACGCCGCCGTCGACGACGAGCGTCTGCCCCGTGACCCAGGACGCATCCTTGGACAGGAGGAAGGACACCGCACCCGCGACGTCCTCCGGGACACCGAGCCGCTTCATGGGGTAGGCGGCGGCGACCTTCTCCTCGCGCCCCTCGTACAACGCCTCCGCGAACCGGGTCTTGACGACCGCCGGCGCCACCGCGTTGACGCGCAGGGCCGGCCCGAGCTGGTACGCGAGCTCGACGGTGAGGTGGATCAGCGCGGCCTTGCTCACGGCGTACCAGCCGATCGCGCCGGTCGCGCCGAGGCCGGCGATGGACGCGACGTTGACCACGGCGCCGGGGTTGGCCTCGCTGCCGAGCCCGGCGGCCACGGCCTTCTGGGTCCACGAGAACGCCGAGAGGACGTTGACCTCCATGATCTTGCGGGCGACCTCGAGCTCGGTGTCGAGCATCGGTCCGTAGACGGGGTTGATGCCCGTGTTGTTGACGAGGTAGTCGAGCCCACCGAAGGTGTCGCGGGCGGCGGCGAGCACCTCGTCCTGGTGGTCGGGGTCGGCGGCGTTGCCCGCGACGCCGAGCGCCTTGGACGGTCCGCCGAGGTGCTCGACGGCCTCGGCCAGGGCCTCGGGCTTGCGGGCGGTGATGACGACACGGGCGCCGCCGGCGACCAGCTTCTCGGCGATGCCGAGGCCGATCCCGCGAGAGGCTCCCGTGACGACGGCGACGGCGTTGTCGTGCGTCAGGTGGCTCATGGGTGTCAGAGGCCGAGGTCGCGGCCGATGAGCTCCTTCATGATCTCGTTGGAGCCGGCCCAGATCTTCGAGACGCGGGCATCGCGCCAGGCGCGCGCCACCCGGTACTCGTTCATGAAGCCGTAGCCACCGTAGAGCTGGACGCACTCGTCGAGGACGTCGTTCTGCACCTGCGCGGACCACCACTTGGCCTTGGCCGCGTCGACCGCGGTGAGGTCGCCGTCGGCGTGCGCGGCGATGCAGTCGTCGACGTAGGCCTGGGTGACCTCGAGCTTGGTCTGCAGCTCGGCCATCTTGAACTTGTTGTGCTGGAACGAGCCGACGGGCTGGCCGAAGGCCTTGCGCTCCTTGGTGTACTCGACGGTCTCGCGGAAGATCTGGAAGGCGTGCGCGGTGTTGGCGACGGCGGCGCCGATGCGCTCCTGCGGCAGGCGCTGCATCATCGAGATGAAGCCCAGACCCTCCTCCCCGAGGCGGTTGGCGTCCGGGACGCGCACGTTCTCGAAGAACAGCTCGGACGTGTCGGCCTCCTCCTGGCCCACCTTGTCGAGCTTGCGGCCACGGCTGAAGCCCTCCATCCCGGCCTCGACCATGAGCAGGCTGATCCCCTTGGCCCCCTTGGACGGGTCGGTGCGCGCCGCCACGATGACCAGGTCGGCCTGGTAGCCGTTGGTGATGAAGGTCTTGGAACCGTTGAGGATCCAGTCGCCGGAGCCGTCGTCGGCCTTCACGGCGGTGGTCTTGAGGGCCGCCAGGTCGGAGCCACCGGAGGGCTCGGTCATCGCGATGGCGCAGATGAGGTCGCCGTTGGCCATGCCGGGCAGCCAGCGCTCCTTCTGCTCCTGCGTGCCGAGGTCGACGATGTAGGGCGGGCAGACGTCGGAGTGGATGCCGAAGCAGGACGACACGGCGAAGTTGAAGCCGGCGATCTCCTCTGCGGCCACCGCGTTGAAGCGGTAGTCGTCGGCGCCCATGCCGCCGAACTCCTCGGGGATGTCGAGGCCGAACAGGCCCTGCTTGCCCGCTTCCTTCCAGATGTCACGGTCGATCGACTTCACCTCGAGCATCTGCTCCGCGCGAGGCTTGAGGTTCCGGTCGATGAACTCCCGGACCGAGCTGCGGAAGGCCTCGTGGTCGGGGCCGTAGAGGTTGCGGGGCATGGCTCTCCTTGACGGTGAAACACAGGTGACTAAGCGCTTGCTTAGTCTGCGATGGCTGCGGCATGCTGTCAACCATGTCGACCCCCGCGCGCGCCACCGAGGACCGCGCCGACCCGACCTCGGACACGGCCCACCGCCTGCTCGAGGCCGCGGCCGAGGCGTTCGCCGACCGGGGCTTCCACGCCACCACCACCCGCGACATCGCCTCCAGGGCCGGTCTGTCTCCGGCAGGCGTCTACGTCCACTTCTCCTCCAAGGAGGAGCTGCTCTACCAGCTGAGCCGCGAGGGACACGAGGCCGCACGCGACATGCTGGTCGCGGCGTCCGCCGGCGCGGGCTCCCCCACCGAGGCGCTGCGGGCGATCATGGGCACCTTCTCCCGCTGGCACGCCGAGCACTTCCGGGTCGCCCGGATCGTGCAGTACGAGTTCGGGAACCTGACCCCCGAGCACCGCGACGCCGTCCTCGGCCTGCGCAAGCAGATCGACGCCGTCGTGCGCGACGTGGTCACCGCCGGGGTCGCCACCGGCGAGTTCAGCGTCGACGACGTCCCGGACACGACGCTGGCGCTCATGTCGATGGCCGTCGACGTCGCCCGCTGGTACGACCCCGAGATCAAGCGCACGCCCGCGGCGATCGGCGAGGCCTACGCCGACCTGGGCATCCGCCTGGTCACCGCGCGCTGAGCGCCACCTCCCCCATGAGGTATGGCGCGGACCCCACCGGGGAGCCCGCGCCACACGCGTCCGTCAGGGCTACTTCACCTCGGAGCGCCGCACCCGCCAGAGGCCGATGGCCAGCGGGAGCACCACCCACAGCAGGCTAGACGTGCCGATCTGCGCCCAGTCACGCGCCGACACGGCCGCGCCCTCCAGCAACGGCTCGGTGGCCGCGCCGATGTCCAGCCACTGGCCGACCGTCCGCATCTGCTCGACGAGTCCCGTGACGATGGACCACACCGTGGGGAGGACGAGGTAGCCCACGATCGCGGCAGGGGTGTTGAGCAGGGAGAGCCCGAAACCCACGCCCTGGGCCAGGCTCAGGGCGAGGACGAGCGCCACGCCCCACAGCATCCCGGCAGACAGGCTCCACGCGCTGTCCGCGCCGCGCACCTGCACCGCGACGAGGCTGGCGAGGGCCGCCAGGGCGAGCGCGGCCACCAGGCAGGCCGCCGCCGCGACCAGCGACGCGACCACCTTGGCCAACACCACACGATCTCGACGAGGCTCGAGGGCGAACGTGGTCAGGCCGGTGCGCTGCGACCACTCGGCTGTGGCCGCGAGGATGCCGACGACCGGCACGAGCAGCATGAGCGGTAGCGCGGTGGCACCGAAGTAGCCCTCGTAGCCGTGGGCTCCTCCCCCCACGAACAGCATGATGGTGACGATGCCCGCCACGACGAGGCCGATGGTGAGCAGCAGCCAGCGGCCGGCACGGGTGTCCACCTGCTTGCGCAGCTCCACCAGGGCCAGTCGGGCGAACGGGATCCCCGTCGTCGGGCGCGGCCCGTCGATGCGCGGGAGCGGCGCCGCCCCGGACGACGTGCGCGGTGGCGTCTGGGTCACGGCGCTCATGCGGCGACCTCCTCTCGTGCGGTGCTGGCGGTGAGCTCGAGGAACATGTCCTCCAGGCCCCGGCCGTCAGCCTGCCGCAGCTCGACGAGCACGACGGCGTGGCGGGCGGCGACGGCGCCGACCGCGGCGGGCTCGGCCTCTGCCACCAGCCCACCCCCCGGCGCCCATGTGGTCACGATCCCCGCCGCTCTCAGCGCCCCCTCCAGCGCCCCGTCGTCGGTGGACCGCACCGTGGTGCCCGCTCCGCGCAGGAGGTCGGACTTGCTGCCGGAGGCGACGATCCGCCCGCTGCCGATGACGACGATCTCGTCGGCCACGAGCTCGATCTCGTTCAGCAGGTGCGAGGACAGCAGCACGGTGCCGCCCTCGTCGGCGAAGCCGCGCAGCAGGGAGCGCATCCACCTGATGCCTGCCGGGTCCAGTCCGTTGGCCGGCTCGTCGAGCACGAGCACCTCCGGGTCACCGAGCAGGGCGTGGGCGAGGCCGAGCCGCTGGCGCATGCCGAGCGAGTAGTTGCGCACCCGGCGGTGGCTCTCCCGCTCCGTGAGGCCGACGACGTCGAGCACCTCGTCGACACGACGCCGGTCGACACCCATCACCAGGGCCGACAGGGCGAGGACCTCGCGACCGGTGCGGCCTGCGTGCTGGGCGCTGGCGTCGAGGAGCACCCCGACGTGGCGCCCGGGGTTGGGCAGGGCGGCGTACGGTCGGCCGAGCACGGTGGCCGTGCCGGACGTGGCGGGCGTCAGGCCGCACAGGATGCGCATGGTGGTCGACTTCCCGGCACCGTTCGGGCCGAGGAAGCCGGTCACTCCTCCCGGTCTGGCCTCGAAGGTGACGTCGTCGACGGCCACCATGGGCCCGTAGCGTCTGGTCAGGCTGTTCACGGAGATCATGGAGCCAGCCTGCGTGCCGCGCGGTGGCTGCCACATCGGCCGCAGGCACCCGCGGGGTCATCCTTTGGTCTCGCGCCGCCCGACCAGAGGATGACGACCCCCGTGCACCGGCGGCATACGCTCGTCGCGTGCTGCTGCGAGACGCGAACCCCCTCCCCCGGACCGCCTGGGGCGAGACCTGGAGGCTCCTGGTCGCCCTGGCCGTGGGGCTCGTCCTGTTCGGCATCGTCCTCGCGGACGCCGACCAGCCCGGCCGTGCCCCGGTGCCCGCGCTGCTGCCGTTCCTCGAGGTGGTGTTCGGGGTGGCTGCCCTCGCCGTGCTCCCCCTGAGACGGCGCCACCCGCTGCCGGTCGCCGTCGCGACGGCGGTGCTCAGCGGCGTCTCGTCGCTGGCCGTGGGGGCGGCCCTGCTGGCCCTGGTGTCGCTGTCGACCCATCGCCGTTGGCGACCGGTCGCGGTGACCGCGCTGGTGTCGGTGCTCGGGGGCCTGGCGTACGAGGAGCTGCGCCCGGCGGCCGACGGGGTGTGGTTCAGCGTCCTCAACGTCGTCATCGGCGCCCTGCTCGTCGCGCTGACCATCGCGATCGGGTACTACATCGGTGCGCGCCGGGCGCTCGTGATGTCGTTGCGCGACCGGGCCGAGACCGCCGAACGCGAGCAGGCCAGCCGGGTGGCCGAGGCCCGCGCGAACGAACGCGCCCAGATCGCCCGCGAGATGCACGATGTCCTGGCGCACCGGATCTCGTTGGTGGCCATGCACTCCGGCGCCCTCGCCTACCGCACCGACCTCACGGCCGAGGAGACCACGGGCACCGCCACGATCATCCGGGACAACGCGCACCTCGCCCTCACCGAGCTGCGTGAGGTCCTCGGCGTCCTGCGTGACCCCGGCCGGTCGACGGACGGCTCCGTCGTGGAGCCCCCGCAGCCCACGCTCTCCTCGGTCGGGGCCCTGGTGGAGGGCGAACGCGCATCGGGCCGGGAGGTCGGCGCCACGATCGACGTCACCGACCTCGACGAGGCACCGACCGCCCTGTCCCGCAACGCCTTCCGCATCATCCAGGAGTGCCTCACCAACGCGCGGAAGCATGCCCCGGACGCACCCGTGACGCTGGCGGTCAGGGGCGGCCCCGGTGCCGGGCTCGACCTGAGGGTCAGCAACCCGGTGCCCGTCCGTATGGCCCCTGCCACCGACCTGCCGGCCAACGACCTGCCGCTCTCGGGGATGGGGCTCGCGGGGGTCACCGAGCGGGCCGTCCTGTCCGGCGGCGAGCTCACCTTCGGCACGGACCGCCGTGGCCACTTCGTCGTGCACGCTCGGCTACCGTGGCGCGCATGAGCCAGTCCATCCGGGTCGTCCTCGTCGACGACGACCCCCTGGTGCGGGCCGGCCTAGGGATGATTCTCGGTGGTGCACCCGACATCGAGGTCGTGGGCGAGGCCGCCGACGGCGTCGAGGCGGTCACCGTCGTGGCCGCGGCGCAGCCGGACGTCGTGCTCATGGACCTGCGCATGCCCGGACGTGACGGGCTGGAGGCGACGCGCCAGGTCGTCGCGGCCCAGGCGTCCTCCGCCCGCCTGTCCCCCACTCGGGTCATCGTGCTCACGACGTTCGACACCGACGACATGGTCGTGGGGGCCCTGCGCGCGGGCGCGAGCGGCTTCCTCCTCAAGGACACCCCGCCCCCGCGCATCGTCGCGGCCATCCGCTCGGTCGCGGCCGGCGAGCCCATCCTCTCGCCCACGGTCACCGCCCAGCTCATCGCCTCGGTGACCTCCGGCGGCAGCGACCGCTCGGTCGCCGCCAGGTCCGCGCTCGACAGCCTGACCGAGCGGGAGCGGGACGTCGCGGTCGCGATCGGCCGTGGCTGGTCCAACGCCGAGATCGCCGCCGAGCTCTACCTCGGCATCCCGACGGTGAAGACCCACGTGTCCCGGCTGCTCACCAAGCTCGGCGCCGAGAACCGCGTGCAGATCGCCCTGATCGTCCACGACGCAGGTCGCGGCTGAGGTCAGCGCGCGGACAGCGGCTCGACCTGCCTCGCCAGCGCGGCGACAAGCTGGTACGTCGCCTCGTCGGTGTCGTCGGCCAGGCCCATGATGACCGTGTCGACGCCCGCCGCCGACAGCCTGCCGAAGCGCTCGACCGTCTCGTCGACCGAGGCGTACGGCTCACCGCTCGGGGCGGTGCCCGAGCCGTCGCGACTCAGGGCCACGCGCGCGAGCACCGTCTTCTCGATGTCGGCGTAGTCGCGGCCGACCTCCTCGCAGTGACGGCGCAGCACGTCGAGCTTGCGGGGGAGCCCCTCCGGCCCGAGCCCGTTGTCGAAGAGGTTGCAGGCATCCGCGTACTGCGCGACCAGGCGCAGCGTCTTCTTCTCACCACCGCCGCCGATGAGGATCGGCGGGTGCGGGCGACGCAGGCACTGCGGGACGTTGAGCGGGCGCTCGAGGCGGTGGTGCCGGCCCTTGTACGGGCTGTCGTCGCCGGCCCACATCTGCAGGCAGATCTGCAGCGTCTCCTCGAGGCGCTCGAACCGCTCCCGGGTCGACGGGTACGGCACGCCGAGGCCGCGGTGCTCCTCCTCGTTCCAGGCGGCGCCGATCCCGAGCCACGCCCGTCCACCGGAGAGGACGTCGAGGGTCGTCACGGTCTTGGCGAGCAGCCCCGGGTGGCGGTAGGTCACGCCGGTCACGAGGGTGCCGAGCTCGATCGTGCTGGTCTGGCCGGCGGCGAACGCCAGGGCCGTGTAGCCCTCGAGCATGTCGAGCTCCGGCGGCCCGATCATCGAGATCTGGAAGAAGTGGTCCATCACCCAGAGGCTGGCGAGCCCGGCGCCCTCGGCGTCACGCGCGATCCGGCCGAACGTGGGGCCGATGGAGGCCGGGGCACCCGGCCAGGAGAAGTAGGAGACCTGCAGTCCGAGTCGCATGGCCTCATCCTGCGCACACGCGGGCGTCGACCACAACGCGGGGTCGCCGGACCCGCGGAGGGGGACAGCACAGCGCGCGGCGACCCGGTGGGGTCGCCGCGCGCCGGTCGGGCCGGGGCCCGTGTCAGAGGCGTGTCAGTGGCTGGTCAGTCGCGGGTGAGCTTGCGGTAGGTCACCCGGTGCGGCCGCGCCGCATCGGCGCCGAGGCGCTCGATCTTGTTGGCCTCGTAGGACTCGAAGTTGCCCTCGAACCAGTACCACTTGCTCGGGTTCTCCTCGGTGCCCTCGTAGGCGAGGATGTGGGTCGCGACCCGGTCGAGGAACCACCGGTCGTGGCTGATGACCACGGCGCAGCCGGGGAACTCGAGCAGGGCGTTCTCCAGCGAGCCCAGCGTCTCGACGTCGAGGTCGTTGGTGGGCTCGTCGAGCAGCAGCAGGTTGCCGCCCTGCTTGAGGGTGAGCGCGAGGTTGAGGCGGTTGCGCTCGCCGCCGGACAGCACCCCGGTCATCTTCTGCTGGTCGGGGCCCTTGAACCCGAACTGCGACACGTACGCGCGCGACGGGATCTCGACCTGGCCGACCTGGATGTGGTCGAGGCCGTCGGACACGGTCTCCCACAGGTTCTTCTTCGGGTCGAGGCCGGACCGGCTCTGGTCGACGTAGGACATCTTCACGGTCTCGCCGACCTTGACCGAGCCGCCGTCAGGCTCCTCGAGCCCCACGATGGTCTTGAACAGCGTCGTCTTGCCCACACCGTTCGGGCCGATGACGCCGACGATGCCGTTGCGCGGCAGGGTGAAGGACAGGCCGTCGATGAGGACCCGGTCGCCGAAGCCCTTCCTGAGGTTGTTGACCTCGATGACCGTCGAGCCCAGGCGCGGGCCCGGCGGGATCTGGATCTCGTCGAAGTCGAGCTTGCGGGTGCGGTCGGCCTCGGCGGCCATCTCCTCGTAGCGGGCCAGACGGGCCTTGGACTTCACCTGACGGGCCTTGGCGTTGGAGCGGACCCACTCGAGCTCGGTCGCGAGGCGCTTGGCCAGCTTGGCGTCCTTCTTGCCCTGGACCTCGAGTCGGGCCTGCTTCTTCTCGAGGTAGGTGGAGTAGTTGCCCTCGTAGGGGTAGGCGCGGCCGCGGTCGAGCTCGAGGATCCACTGGGCCACGTTGTCCATGAAGTACCGGTCGTGGGTCACCGCGACGACGGCGCCGTGGTAGGCCGCGAGGTGCTGCTCGAGCCACAGGACCGACTCGGCGTCGAGGTGGTTGGTGGGCTCGTCGAGGAGCAGCAGGTCGGGCTTCTGCAGGAGCAGCTTGCACAGCGCGACCCGGCGACGCTCTCCGCCGGAGAGGACCGTGACGTCGGCGTCCGGCGGGGGGCAGCGCAGGGCGTCCATGGCCTGCTCGAGCTGGGAGTCGAGGTCCCAGGCGTCGGCGGCGTCGATCGCCTCCTGGAGCTTGCCCATCTCCTCCATCAGCGCGTCGAAGTCGGCGTCCGGCTCGGCCATCTCCGCGGAGATGGCGTTGTAGCGGTCGAGCTTCGCCTTGATCTCGCCGGCGCCCTCCTCGACGTTGCCGAGGACGGTCTTGGACTCGTTGAGCTCGGGCTCCTGCATGAGGATGCCCACGGAGTATCCCGGGGTCAGCCGAGCGTCGCCGTTGGAGGGCTGGTCGAGCCCGGCCATGATCTTCAGGACCGAGGACTTGCCGGCTCCGTTGGGTCCCACCACACCGATCTTGGCGCCGGGGTAGAAGGAGATGGTGACGTCATCGAGGATGACCTTGTCGCCGTGGGCCTTGCGGGCCTTCGACATGACGTAGATGAACTCGGGCATGGGGGCAAGGCTAACGGGCACCGCCCCCACGCCCGAATCCGTGTCAGGCGGGGACGGGCACCGTCGCCTGCTCGTGCTGGTCGTCCTCACGCGTGACCAGCCCAGAGGGCTGGGGCACGACCTCGTACTGGTCGGTCTCGGGGTCGCCGGCGCCGTAGCCCTCGAGCTCGGCGTGCACGGACTGGACCGCGTCGTCGGACAGCCGGTCGGACTGGTCGACCTGGGCGCGGGACACCTTCACCAGCGAGGTCGTCCCCCACGTGAGGTCGTGGCCGACGCTGTAGGCGTCGATCTCCACCGACGTCGCCGGGATGTTGTCGTTGCGCATCCACTGGTTGACCCGCATGCGTCCGTAGACGACCACCGGGTCGCCCTTGGAGAGGGAGTTGCCGACGTTGGCCCCGAGGGTCCGGAAGGCCGTGACGTTGAAGAAGTTCGTCGGCCCGTCCTCGTACTCCCGCGTCTGCGGGTTGGGCCGACGCACCGTCGACGCCAGCCGGAAGGCCGTGAAGGGCACCCCGCCCCGCGTGGTCCGCGACTCGGGGTTGGCCACCAGCCGGCCCATGACCGTCGTGTAGATCTCGTTCATCTCTTGCTCACCTCGTCTGTGTCCGTCCCCGACTGCCGGGGTCGCAGGCAAGCGTCGTCGCGACGACCCGGTGGGAGAAGGACACGCGAGGCCCCCTGTGGACGCACGGCACCACGAGCCGCCCCCTGTGGACGGCAGGAGAGACGTCCACGGCAGCGAGGTCAGGAGTCCACGCAGCGAGGTCAGGCGACCGCGCGGTCGAGCGCCTCCCGCGCCTCACGGTGCCGGGCGAGGACGACCCGCACCGGGGCGACGATGCGCTCGGCGGCGACGCCGGACACCGCCTCGAGCAGCCGGGACCGGATCAGCTGCCCGCGTCGGCGCGAGCCGACCACGGCGAGGTACCGCGCGAGTGCAGCCAGCGCGATACCGAGGACCACCCCTCCGACGAACATGAGCAGCGGGTAGGGCACCGGGCCGAGGCTGGGCGTGCTGACGTCCGGCAGCGCCAGCCACCCGAGGACGACGAGCACCACCAGCCAGCCCAGCCCGAGCACGGCGACGAGGGCCAGGACCAGCTGCGCCAAGCCGAACGCGCGCCACCACATCGGGGTCCGCGCACGCAGCGAGGTGCCGACGACGGCCTGGTCGAGCGCGTCGGCGAGCTCGGGACCGGGCGGGGTGGCCGCATCGGAGACGGCCTCGGCCCAGCGGGCGGGCAGGCCCTGCCCTGCTTCGTCGCCGACGCGACGCGTGGCGAGGTCGACCGAAGCGCGTGCCGCGGGGGTCGGCGGCGGCAGCGAGGAGCGACCCAGCACCGAGCGCACGTCACCCGCGGTGACCGCCAGCTTCTCCTCCACGGCGTCGCGGCTGCCCAGCCGCAGCCGCTTCAGCGGGTCGGGGCGCAGCGCCTGGACCCAGCGGGTGAACGGCCACCCGGTGCGGCTCCAGGCCTGGTTGCGGTAGTCGCGCTCGACGGCGGCGACGACGGTGGGTATGCCGGCGGCCCGTGACAGTGCGTCGACGAGCTCGCCGTCGACCCGCTCGGCCAGCGACGGCTCGGTATCCGCGACGTCGGTCCGCAGCCGCCCGGCGCAGGCCCGGATGTCAGCGGCCAGCCGCACCGAGGCTGCGTTCTGGGCCGCGACCGCGCTGGCGAGGCGCACCCCGAGCTCGTCGATCCCGCTCCGCGTGGTCGCGGAGGTGGCGATGACCTTCACCCCACCGATGCCGTCCTCCGCCGCGAGCCTGGCGAGGTCGCCCCGGATCTGCGCGAGCGCGTCGGCGGTGAGCCGGTCGGCCTGGTTGAGCACGACGACCGTCACGGCTCCGTGGTCGGCGAGGACCTTGAGGAAGTCGTCGTGGAGGCGGGCGTCGGCGTACTTCTGGGGGTCGGTGACCCAGACGAACACGTCGACCAGCTCGAGCACGCGCTCGGACTCGACGCGGTGGGACTCGACGCGGGAGTCGAAGTCGGGGAGGTCGAGGAGCACGAGTCCGTCGAGGTTCCAGGCCTGTCCGCCGGGCAGCCCGAGGGAACCGGTCGCGGAGGCGGGCACGTGGTGGCGCTGCTTCACCGAGAGCCAGTCGAGCAGCTCGCCGGCGTCTCCCTCCCCCCACACGGCGGCGACCGGGTGGGCCGTCGTGGGCCGGCGCGCACCGACGACCGCGACGTCCTCCCCGACGAGGGCGTTGAACAGGCTGGACTTGCCCGAGCCCGTGGCGCCGGCGAGCGCGACGACCGTGTGGTTGCCGGTCTTCGACATCCGCTCGCCGACCTTGTCGACCACGGCCGAGGCCTCCTCGACACGGGCCGGGTCGAGCTGGGCGCCACCGGCCACGAGGGCAGCGCTGAGCGCCGACGAACGGCCCTGCAGCTCCTCCGCCGTGACGCCCTTGACCTTCTTGCTGCCCATCACCAACGGGCTCATCGAACCGCCTTCACCGCTGCTGCAGCATCAGCCAGGCGTGCGGCCCGGCCTGCCTGGATGTCCACGCCCCGGAGGGCCTCGTCGTACCTCTGCTGTTCCGCGGCGTACAGGTCGCGCACCCGCTCGAGCAGCCGCTTGCGGGCGGTAGCCGCCATCTCGCGCACCGCCTGGTCGCCGAAGATCGCCTCGAGGACCTTCTGCGCCAGGACCGCCGTGCCGCCGGCGATGCCGACCTCCGCCCCGGCGAGGAGTCCGCCGGTGTGGGCGAACACGATGAGCATCAGGACCACGCCGATGCCGTTGAGCCCGTAGGCCGCGATGCGTGCCGTCGTGCGCCGGTCCTTGCCCTCGCTGCGGACGAGGTCGAGGAGCTCGCCCTGCCAGTCGCGGACCAGCCGCTCGGTCGCGGCGGTGAACGTCGCGGACGGCTTGGCCACGCCGGGCCGGGACTGCAGCACCGCGTCGCCACCGGGCAGCTGCCGCCACCGGCGGGCGACCGTCGCGGCGGCACCCTCCCCCTGGGACTGGATGAGTGCGGCCACCCCGGACTGCAGGGCCTCGCCGAGGTCGCCCGACGGCGGAGGGTTGCCCTTGATCGCCGCGGTGACCCGGTCGCGCACCCGGGAGATCGTCGACTCGACCTGCTTGAAGAACTCCCCCGTGCCCACGTACTCCTGCCAGCGGGCGAGCACCTCGCCGCGCAGGAGCGTGCCGTCGGTGACGCCCTGCTCCACCGCCCGGGTCGCGTCTCCGTATGCCGCGTCGGCCGCGTCGCGCAGGGCCGTCACCGCGGCGAGCTGGTCGGCCGTGGCCGCGGCCAGGACGGCGGCACGCTGCTCGAGGGAGCCGAGCGCCCCCTCGAGGGTCTGCCTGACGATGACCGAGCGGGCACGGGCGTCGCTGGCGAGGGCGGTGAGCCACGAGCGCAGCCGGGCCACATCACTCTCCGGCAGCCTGCCCTGGGCGGTGAGGGCCGCCTCGGGGATGCCGAAGATCGGCGCCGTGGACAGGCCCTGCTCGCGGAGCATGCCGGCGAGGTGGCTGCGGATGTCGGCCATCGCCTCCGGCGGCACGCGGTCGAGGACGATCGCGACGGCGGTTCCGCGCTCGGATGCCTGGCGCAAGAGGTCCCATGGCACCGCGTCGGCGTAGCGGGCGGCGGTGGTGACGAAGAGCCAGAGGTCCGCGGCCGCGAGGAGCTGGGTGGCGAGCGCGCGGTTGGCGCTGACCACGGAGTCGATGTCGGGGGCGTCGAGCAGGGCCATGCCGGGCGGCAGCGAGCTGGACGCGACGAGGCGCATGGAGGTCTCCCCAGCGCCGTTCGATCCAGCGCCGTCCGATCCGGCCCCCTTCGTCCCCGCCGAGGCCGCTCCGGCGGTCGGCGCACCCTTGGTGCCGGTGACCCGGCTGAGCCCCGGGAGGATGCGGTCGTCGAGGAACCAGCGCTCGTCCTGCGGGTGGTGGACGAGGACGGGGGTGGTCGTGGTGGGGCGCAGCACCCCCGAGCGGCTGACCTCCTCGTCGACGATGGAGTTGACCAGCGTGGACTTGCCGGCGCCGGTGGACCCACCCACCACGGCGAGGAGCGGGGCGTCGAGGGAGCGCAGCCGGGGGATGACGTAGTCGTCGAGCTGCTTGAGGAGGGCCTCGCGCGTGCCGCGGCCGGCAGCCACTCCCGGGATCTCTAGGGGCAGCTCGGCCCCGGCAACCTCTTCACGAAGGGTCGTCACGGCGCCCAACATCGACATGGCGTCGTCCCTTGAGATCACGTCGCAAGCCTAACGAACCCGACCACATGCCAGCGGCCACGACAGACCGGTACGGGCCGCGAGATCACGCGGGTGCGATCCAGCCGGAGGAGACGCGCGGCTGCCACCACCTACGACCGGCGGAGGTACTCCTCGTAGCCGCTCGGGCTGGACCCGTCACCACGCCCGAAGGAGCGGGGCTCGAGCCGCTCGACGGCAGGGATGTGCTCGACGCCGTCGAGGAGGATCGCGTCCTCGTCGACGCCGGCCGCGGCCGTCCGCGCCGTGCGCTCGGCGGCCTGCTCGGCGCTGTCCTCCTCCGCCTCCTCCGGCTCCGCCGGCAGGCGCAGCCACCACAGGCCGCTGGGTGCGAGCAGGGCGAGCGACGCCAACGGCCAGGCGATGTTGCCGAGCACCTGGGCGACGAGCCCGGGACCCCGGTAGCCGGACACGACCGACGGGTCGTCGGAGGCGAACGGGTCGTCCCCGAAGAGGGCCACCACCCCCACGAGCACCACGGCCAGGGCCACGAGGGCCAGGAGCCCGAACAGGACGAGCCACTCCCACCGCACGATGCGGGCATGGGCCACAGGGGCGGCGCGGTGCAGGACGGCGATGCAGACGGCGAGCAGGAGGGCCCCGACGACCAGGCCGATGGGCCCGCGGTAGCCGCCGTAGAGCGCCATACCGGTGACGCGGGTCATGAACGAGGGGTCGGCCACCGGGGTGCCGTCCGCGGAGGAGTACTCAACGCTGGCGCGCCAGGTGAGCCACATCTCCTGCACCACGCTCGCGAGGAGCACCAGCACGGCGGCCTCGACGGCGCGCACCGTGAGGAACCACGTCCTCGGCAGCGACAGACCGTGCACCGGTGAGCCCATGTCCACCCCTTCCTCCCGGGGGCCAATCTAGCCCGGGGGCGACGCGCTCGTCCCGCCCTCCAGAATGGCGCCATGCGCATCTTCGCCGCCCTCGTCCCGCCTGAGGCGGCGCTCGCCGACCTCGGCGAGTTCCTCGAACCGCGGCGCGAGGCCGGGCCCGACCTGCGCTGGGTCGACCCGAGCCTGTGGCACGTGACCCTCGCCTTCATGGCCGACGTCCCCGACCGTCGCGTCGACGACGTCGCCGAGGCGATCGCCGTGGCTGCTGCAGGCCGCGAGGAACTGGCCCTGCACCTGCGGGGGGCCGGGGCGTTCCCGCACCCCGGGGACGCGAGGGTGCTCTGGACCGGCGTCGGCGGCGAGCCGCCCGCGCTCGAGTCGCTGGCCAGCCTGTCCCGCACCGTGCGGCTCGCCTGCAACCACGCGGGGGCCTCACCCGAAGGCGGACCGTTCCACCCGCACCTGACCGTCGCCCGGTCGCGGCGGCCGTTCGAGGCCACGCGTTGGCTGCGCACCCTCGACGTCTACGACGGGCCCGGGTGGGTCGCACAGGACGTCACCCTCTTCGCGTCGCAGCCGGGGACCAGGGGCCGGCCGCGCCACTACGAACCCGTGGCGGCGATGCCGCTGGGCGGCGAGGCGTGAGCCGCAGGAGGGTCGTCTCGGTCAGCCCGTACCCTGCGAGCGAGGCCTTCGCCGCCCTGCTCGCCCACGCGGCCCCCGGCCTCGAACAGGTCGATGCGTCGGCGCGGACCTACGCCCGGCTGGTGCGCACCAGCTCGGGGCCCCTGCTCGTCGAGGCGGCGTTCGGTGCCGACGAGGTCACCGTCGACATCGTGGACACCGAGGACGTCGGCGGCTCGACCGCTCCGGGGGCGCGGGCCCTCGAGGCGGTCGTCGAGGCAGGAGCGCTGGGCGAGGTCCGGGCAGCCGTGGACGGCTGGCTCGACCTCGACACCGACCTGGGCGCGGTGGCCGCCCACCTCGGCGCCGACCCCGTGCTGGGGCCCCTGGTTGCCGCCCGGCCGAGCCTGCGGATCCTCGGGTCGTTCGACGGGTTCGAGTCGACCGTGATGACGGTGCTGGGGCAGCACGTGTCGCTGCTCGCGGCTCGCACCTTCGGTGGGAGGCTCGTCCACCGGTGGGGACTCCTCCACGCTGCCAGCGGTCTCGTCGGGTTCCCCTCTCCTGCAACGCTTGCCGCGGTGGACCCCGTCGAGCTGCAGTCCGTCGTGGGCGTCACCGGCCAGCGGGCCAGGACGGTCGTCGCCCTGGCTCGGGCCTGCATGGACGGGCTCGTGGTCGCGCCCGGGGTGGACCCGGTCGACGTGCGGCGCGACCTGGTGGCCCTGCCGGGTATCGGGCCGTGGACCGTGGAGTACGTCGCCATGAGGGCGATGCGCGACCCCGAAGCCTTCCCCGCCGGGGACCTGGTGCTGCGCAAGGCGCTGGGGCTCGACACGCCCCGCGAGGTCACCGCGCGGGCCACGGCATGGTCCCCCTGGCGCGCGTACGCGGCCATCCACCTGTGGCACCACGCGGCGTACGCGCGGCACCTGTGAGGTGCGTGACCAGCCCACGGCGGCAGCCCTGCCCGCGCCCCTAGACTGTGCGCGCACTGCCCCCGTAGCTCAGCTGGATAGAGCAAGAGCCTTCTAATCTCTAGGTCGCAGGTTCGAGTCCTGCCGGGGGCGCCCCTCCTCGTGGTGGCCACGAGCCCGCCGCACCCCCGAGCGCCCGTCGACCCCGTCGAGCTTGTCCTGTCAGACCGGGTCTGACAAGGTTGGTCTGATCTTGTCGGACCACCACGAAGGGCGAACCATGAGCAGCGACGACTCCACCCTGACCACCAGCACCGGGCGCGACAGTGACTGGCAGGTCACCTCCCGTCGGTCCGAGGCCGGGTGGGAGGTCGAGGCACGCTGGTGGGGCGCGCCGGGCGAGCCCCCGACCGACGGCCCCCTCGAGGTGCTCGTCCGCCTGGCCCCCGACCACACGCCGGCCCAGCGGCAGAAGGGGGTCACCTCCGGTGTCCTGCGGCGCCTGGAGCGGCACGTGACCGCGATGACCGACCAGGCACGCGTCGACCGCGACCACCCCAGCGTGGGCGCCTACGACCGCATGGCGCGTGACCACGTGGCGCGGCTGGCAGCCACCCTCCCGGCCGGTCCGCACGGCGACGACGCCGCGACCTACTACGCAGGGCTCCTGGCGATCATGGAAGAGCTCACCGAGCGTGGACACCCCACCCCGATCGCCCTGCTCGCCTCCGTCCTCGAGGTCCCCAAGGGCACCGTCAAGACCCGGCTGAACACCGCCCGGCAGCGGCGCGCAGCGGCGAGCGCCTAGTCGCGGCCTGCGGCGGCGGCGCCACGGCCCAGCAGGGTCGTGCGCCGCAGGGCGAGCTCGGCGAGCAGCGCGGCGGCGTCCGGGACCACCGAGTCGTCGAAGTCTGCTCGGGGCGAGTGGTTGTCCGGCGCCGACTCGTGGTCGGTGGCGGGGCAGGCACTGAGGTTGACGTAGGCGCTCGGCACGAGCTCGCCGACGAACGAGAAGTCCTCCGCGCCCATCTCGGGGTCGCGCTGGTGGCTGTACCGCTCCGCCCCGAACAGGTCGATGATCGTGTCCTTGGCGAAGGCGTACTCGTCCTCGTCGTTCACCGTCACCGGGTAGCCCGGGAGGTGCTCCACCTCGGCGGTGAGCCCGTGTGCGCTCGCGAGCTGCTCGGCGAGCACGGTGATCTTCTCGCTCACCGCCTTGCGCGCCTCCGGCGAGAGGCTGCGGACCGTCGCCTCGAACACGGCGTCGTCGGGGATGATGTTGTCCTTGGTGCCGCCGACGAACTTCCCGACGGTGATGACCACGGGGTCGAAGACGTCGAACTGGCGGGTGACCATCGTCTGGAGGGCCAGCACGATCTCGCACGCCACGGGGATCGGGTCCTTCGCCCGGAACGGCTGCGAGCCGTGGCCGCCCTCGCCGACGACGCGCACCCGCACCTCGTCGGCCGCCGCCATGAGCGGACCCGGGCGCCCGAACCACTGCCCCAGCGGGTACTCCGAGGAGAACACGTGCAGGGCGTACGCCGCGTCGACCCGGCGCCCCGCGGCCTCCAGGAGGCCCTCGGCGATCATGGGCTCGGCCCCGCCGGGGCCCTCCTCGCCGGGCTGGAACATCAGCACGACGTCGCCCTCGAGCTCGTCGCGCAGCTCGTGCAGGATGCGGGCTGCGCCGACCAGGCCCGCGACGTGCAGGTCGTGCCCGCAGGCGTGCATGAGCCCCGGGTGCCGCGACACGTAGTCGAGGTCGAGGTCCTCGGTCACCGGCAGGGCATCCATGTCACCGCGCAGCAGGACCACCGGCCGGTCCTTGCCGACGAGGTCCCCGCCGCGGCCCCGCAGCACCGCGACCACGGACGACAGCTGCTCCCCCACCGTGACCTCGAGGTCGAGGCCGTCGAGCGCGGCGAGGACGGCCCGCTGGGTCAGGGGGAGGTCCAGTCCGAGCTCGGGGACCTGGTGCAGCTCACGTCGGAGGGCGACGAGCTCGGGGCCGATGGTCGAGGCGATGTCGAGGGTGCGCACGCGTGCAACCTAGTACGAGCGCGACCCGGTACGCGTTGCCACCTAGTACGCGCCGAGAAGCTCTTGGCGGCGGGCCGTGAGTGCGGCGAGCATGTCGCGCTCGTCCTGCAGGGCCTGGGAGTCGGCAGCACTGTGGTGCATGCGCGCCCGCAGCAGGGCGAGCTCGCTGGCGGTGTCCTGGAAGCTGCGCATGGACGCGAGCGACCGCCGGCCGGCGGAGCGCGCCCACATCCTCGCCGCCCGGCGGCCCCTCATCGTCGAGAGCATCTGCACCTCGCTCGGCGACAGCCAACCCGCGTCGGCGTAGACGCTGAGGTAGCGCCCGATGAGCCGGCCCTCTCGGCGACGCGCCCACACCACGAGGGCGACGAAGGCCAGGAAGATCGGCACCTCGACGAGCAGGTAGACCGTGACCAGCCCGGCCCCTCCCGTCACCGCGGCGAGGTTCCAGATGGCGTGCGACAGCGCGGCGAGGAGGTAGCCCGCGACCGGGGCGAGGACCTTCAGCGCGGTACTGCGCGTGGTCGCCGCGATCCCGATGCCGATGCCCGTGAGGACGGTGAACATGGGGTGCGCGAACGGCGTGAAGACGCAGCGGGCGATAAAGGTCCCGGTCAGCGCCTGGTCCCCGCCGTCGGCGTACGCCATCCCCAGGTACTGGATGTTCTCGGTGAAGGCGAAGCCGGCCGCGACGATGCCGCCGTAGACCATCCCGTCGATGATCCCGTCGAACTCCCGTCGGCGGAACCACCAGATGAGCAGGACGAGCAGGCCCTTGCAGGCCTCCTCGACCAGCGGTGCGGAGAACACCGCGGTCGCCAGCATGGCCGTCTGCGAGCCCCCGGTGGCCGCCTGGAAGGCGATGTTGGCGCCCGTGTTGAAGACACCGGCGACGAGGGCGGCGACCAGCGCCCCCCAGGCGAAGGCCACGAGCAGGTAGCGCTTCGGCTCGGCCTCGAAACGGTCGAGCCACAGGAAGGTGGGGATGACGATGCCCAGCGGGATGGCGGCCAGCAGCACTGCCAGCAGGCTCGTCACCACGCCCAGGGTCGCGCCGTAGTAGGCAGCGAGGACGAGGGCGGCCAGGGCGAACCCGATGACCACGAACGCGGCGAACAGCCAGCGCCGCAGGGCGCGGCGGCCCGTCCCGCGTCCCGTGCCCGGTCCCCCCGGAGTCGTGCCCACGGCCACGTCCCCCTGTCCCGGTCCCCCGGCCAGCGGTCCGGCCCCGTACCGGGGCTCCTGTCCCCACGTCATGACGGGCAGGCTAGTGCAGCAGCCGCACGCCCGGGCGCCTGCCGCGGGTGGGCCATAGGGTGTGCGGGTGACCCAGACCCCCACAGAACGCTCGATCAACGACCGCATCGTCTGGATCGACTGCGAGATGACCGGGCTGTCCCTCGAGAACGACGCCCTGATCGAGGTGGCCGCCCTGGTCACCGACTTCGAGCTCAACCAGCTCGGCGACGGCGTCGACGTCGTGATCGCCCCGCCGGCCGGCGCACTGGAGCAGATGGACGACTTCGTGCGGGACATGCACACCACGTCGGGCCTGCTCGAGGAGCTCGCCGGCGGCACCACCATGGAGGACGCCCAGGAGCAGGTGCTCGCCTACGTGCGCGAGTGGGTCCCCGAGCCCCGCAAGGCGCCCCTCGGCGGCAACACCGTCGCCACCGACCGCGGGTTCCTCGCCCGCGACATGGCCGAGCTCGAGGCGCACCTGCACTACCGGATCATCGACGTGTCGTCGATCAAGGAGCTGTCGCGCCGGTGGTACCCGCGCGCCTACTTCAGCTCCCCGAAGAAGTCCGGTGGCCACCGCGCCCTGGCCGACATCCGCGAGTCGATCGCCGAGCTGCGCTACTACCGGGAGGCCGTGTTCGTGCCTCAGCCCGGGCCGGACAGCGCCACGGCGAAGGCGATCGCGGCCCGGCACGTCGTCGACCACTCCTGAGGGCGCCCCGCTGGTCCGCCCGGGGCACGACCGACGCGTCGTCGGGGGTGGTCACGAGCACCCCCTCGGAACGGGTACGATGGTTGTCGCTTCCGCGGCCGGCACTGTCCGGTCGTGTTGCATGGTGGGCGTAGCTCAGCTGGTAGAGCACCGCGTTGTGGTCGCGGGGGTCGCGGGTTCAAGCCCCGTCGCTCACCCCAGGACGAAGGCCCCCGACCGTCTCGGTCGGGGGCCTTCGGCATCCCCTGGAGGTGCCCGGGGTCTCCCGGACCCGCCCGGGTGGCCATCAGGCAGGATGGACGCGTGTTCATGGACTCCGACCGCAAGCGCAGGACCATCCGGGTCACCGTCTGGGTGGCCGTACTCGGCCTGCTCCTCGGGGTGCTGTCGTCCCTCGTGACCGCCCTCGGTGCCGACGCCCACGCCGCGCTGCGGTCAGTCACCCCCGCCGACGGGACGACGGTGCAGACGGCACCGCGGCAGGTCGTCCTCGAGTTCGACGAGCCCATCAGCTCGAGCTTCGCGACCGTGACGGTCACCGGCCCGGGCGGGGACGCCGGCAACGGCCGTCCGAAGGTGGACGGCACGAAGGTCACCCTCGACCTCGACAGCGACCTGCCCAGCGGCGCCTACAAGGTCGCCTTCCGAGTCGTGAGCGAGGACGGCCACCCGGTGTCGGACACGAGCTCCTTCCGGCTCGCTGCGGCCGCGCCGAGCACCAGCAGCAGCGCCCCGTCACCGAGCACCGCAGGCTCCCCCACGATGACCCCCCTCCCCGAGACGCCGAGCTCCTCGCCCGGCGAAACCCCCTCTGCCACAGCGTCTTCCGGCTCCGGCGACGGCACCGGCCTGCGTCTCGGCCTGGCCGTCGGGGTCGGCACCCTGGCCGTCGCCGCCGGCGGTGCGCTGCTCGCTGCGTCGCGCCGTCGGAGGCAGTCATGACACGTCCCGGAGCCGATTTCACGTCCCCGGCATCGTCCTGCTAATGTCTCTCCTCGCGCGCCATTAGCTCAATTGGCAGAGCAGCTGACTCTTAATCAGCGGGTTCGGGGTTCGAGTCCCTGATGGCGCACCAGAAGCGACGAAGGGCCGGTCACAGACACGTGACCGGCCCTTTGTCGTGTCCGACCCGCCGACCTCGGATCCCGGCCGACCACTGACTTCCGTGGCCCGGCGGCGCTTCTCGTCCTGCGAGACACCGCCCGGTGGTCGTGGACGACGGCAGGGCAGGCGTGCTGCACTGGTGCCATGTCTTCGACCACCGCGGTGATGCGCGTGCACATGGCTCCCATGTGCAGCGGCGTCATGCGGTGTTGCTGCTGCGCCTGACCTTCGTCCGCACCAGCCCCGACGCCTCGAACGCGTCCCCCCGAAACCCCGGAGACATCCCATGGCCACCAGCCACACGGCACACCGCCGCATCCACCTCGACCTGTTCCTCGTCCAGGGCTCGGTCTGTCCGCGAATGCGCAGCCTCCACGCGCCTTCCCGCACCCCACAGACCACCACCTCCCAGGAGCAGGACCATGACCATCACCACCACCGCCGGCACCCCCGGCGTCAACCGCTTCACCCGTAGCCAGCTGCTGCGCACCGCCCAGCTGTTCGCCACCGACCCCGACCTGCACCGCCACGTCGACCTCGGCGCCGCCGAACGCACGTGGCACCGCCTCGACGCCACCGAGCACCTCGAGATCTGGCTGATCGCCTGGCCGGTCGGCAGCTCGACGGGGTGGCACGACCACCTGCGGTCCGAGGGCGCGTTCCTCACCGTCGAGGGCACCCTGGCCGAGCACAGCTGGTCCGGAGGCCGGGCGCACGAGCGCCTGCTGCCCCGTGGCGAGGGACGCTCTTTCGGGAGCCACCACGTCCACGACGTCGCCAACCTCGGCGACAGCCCCGCCCTGTCGGTGCACGTGTACTCCCCCGCCCTGCGCGGCATGACCCGGTATGCCGTCCTCGGCGGCACCCTGCAGGTCACGGGTGTCGAGCAGGCGGGTGAGCAGTGGTGACCGCGGTGGCCGGCGGCCTGGCCGCAACGACGCACTGGGAGACCCGGCTGTTCAGCGGGCCCGTGGCGATCCGCGAGGGCCGCGAGCGCCAGCCGGGTCGTGGGCCACTGGCCCCGACCTACGCCGGCATCGACGACCAGCTCGCCGACGCCCGGAGCCGGCTCTCGCGCGTCAGTGCCCGCGCGGCCTACCAGGAGGTGCTGTACGGCCGCGCCGTCCTGGTCGACATCCGTCCCGCGGCGCAGCGCGCCGCGGAGGGCGAGGTGGCTCCCCACCTGCACCCCCTCGTCGTGGAGCGCAACGTGCTGGAGTGGCGCTTCGACCCCCGGCACGAGTCACGCCTCTCCGTCGCCGGGTTCGCCACCAGGGTGCTGGTCCTCTGCCAGGAGGGCTACACGTCGTCACTGGCTGCGGACGCGCTCCTTCGTCTCGGGGTCCACCGGGCCACCGATGTCGTGGGCGGCTTCAGGGCCTGGCGCGAGGCAGGGCTGCCGTCGACCGGGGTCCCGGCACCGGAAGCGGCTCAGAGGTAGAGGCCGGTCTGCCCGCCGTCGTCGCTGACCCGTGCCGCGGCGACGGCGTGCAGGTCCTTCTCCCGCAGCAGGACGTACTCCTTGGACTGGAGCTCGACCTCGCCCCGGTCCTGAGGGTCGAAAAGGACCCGGTCCCCCACCTCGACCTGGCGGACGTTCTGGCCGGTGGCCACGACCGTGGCCCAGGCCAGGCGCCGGCCGATGCTGGCCGTGGCCGGGATGACGATGCCGCCGCCGGACCTGCGCTCGCCGCCCTCCCCCTCGAGGGAGACCAGCACGCGGTCGTGGAGCATGCGGATCGGGAGGCGGTCTGCTCCCTCAGCCACGACGGCGGCGGACCGCGCCGAGCCCGATGAGCGCGACCGCGGCTGCCGCGAGCGCGGCGACGCGCTCGGTACGCAGCTCCCCGGTGGGGGTGCGCGTGGCCTCGGTGAACTTCTCCCGCGCGGACTGCACCTGGCGCCGGGCGATCTCCTGCGGGGCCGTCCGGGTGTGCAGCTCGTCGACGGTCCCGGCGAGGCGCTCCCTCGCGGCGGCGATGTCTGCCTCGATCTGGTCGACGGACTTCGGCTGGGACGGACGCGGGTCGCTCATGTCACTCACGGGGTCTCCTGGGGGTGGCGGGTCGGTGGTGGACGGCGGTGCGCAGGCTCAGGCGAGACCGAGGTCGCGTCGCAGCTTCGCGACGTGGCCGGTGGCCTTGACGTTGTACCAGGCGTGGGAGACCTTGCCCTGCTCGTCGACGACGACCGTGCTGCGGATGACGCCCTCGACGGTCTTGCCGTAGAGCTTCTTCTCCCCGAACGCACCCCACGACGTCATCACCGCACGGTCGGCGTCGGAGAGCAGGGTGATCGTCAGGCCGTCCTTCTCGCGGAACTTGGCGAGCTTGGCCGGGCTGTCGGGCGAGATGCCGAGCACCTCGTAGCCCTCGCCGCGCAGGGAGCTGATGTTGTCGCTGAAGTCGCACGCCTGGGTCGTGCAGCCCGGCGTCATCGCGGCCGGGTAGAAGTAGACGATGACCTTGCGGCCGCGCAGGCCGGACAGGGTCACCTCCCCGCCCTGGTCGTCGGGCAGCGTGAAGTCCGGCGCTTCGTCGCCGGGGCTGAGTCGCTCGCTCACGGGCGGGTCTCCTCGGGTCGCGTAGTTGCAAACGATTTGCAATAGAGTGGACGTCGTCCTCCTGCAAACCTATCCCAGCAGCGGGTCGGCCACCCGAACGGCAAGGAGTCCCCTGTGCACGTCCCCGACGGCTTCCTCGACGCCCCGACGTCCTTGGCGACGGCCGGGGTGGCCTCTGTCGGCGTGGTGGGCGCCCTCGCGGGCGCCGCCCGCCGTGAGCTGGACGACCGCACCGCGCCGCTCGCAGGGCTGGTGGCGGCGTTCGTCTTCGCCACGCAGATGCTCAACTTCCCCGTCGGGGCAGGCACTTCCGGGCACCTGCTCGGGGGTGCGCTCGCCGCCGTGCTGGTCGGTCCCTGCACCGCCACGCTCTGCCTCACGGTCGTCCTCCTCGCCCAGGCACTGCTGTTCGCCGACGGCGGCCTGACCGCCATCGGCACCAACGTGACCCTGATGGGCCTCGTGGGCGTGTGGGTCGGCTGGCTCGCGTTCCGTGGCGTCCGGGCACTGCTGCCGCGCCGGGTCGCGATGGTGGTGCCGGCGGCCGCGGCAGGCGCCTTCCTGTCCGTCCCCGTCGCCGCGCTCGGCTTCGTGGGCCTGTACGCCGTGGGTGGCCAGGCCCCCATCCCGCTCGACCGGCTCGCGACGGCCATGGTCGGGTGGCACCTGCTCATCGGTGTCGGCGAGGCGGTCATCACCGCGCTGGCCGTGTCCTCGATCGTCGCCGTCCGCCCGGACCTCGTCTACGGCGCTCGCCCACTGCTGCAGCAGCGAACCCTCGTCGTCCGCGACGGGGTGCCCGCATGAGGTCGGTCAGCACCAGGCGCCTGCTCCTGGCCGGCCTCCTGGTCGCCCTCGTCCTCGCCGGTGTCGTGTCCTACTACGCCTCCAACCACCCCGACGGCCTCAACTACGTCGCGGGCCGGATCGGCTTCCTCTCGACCGAGCGACCCCACAACAGCGACGGCTCCCCCTTCGCCGGCTACGCCACCCGCGGCGTCGGCAATGCCCAGCTGTCCGGTGGCCTCGCAGGCGTCGTCGGCGTCCTGGTCGTCGGTCTGGCCGGTGGTGGCCTCGCCTGGCTGCTGCGCCGCCGGGGCCACGGCCCCAGCGAGGACGGGCGGTAGCCGGTGGGCGCCAGCCACGGTCACCACCTGCACTTCCACGGCCACTCCCCGGTGCACCACCTCCCCGCGCACACCAAGATCGTCGCCCTGGTCACCTTCGTGCTCGTCGTCGTGGCCACCCCGCGGGAGCACGCCTGGGCGTTCGCCGTGTACGCCGCGCTGCTCCTCGGCGTCGTCGGCCTGGCCAGGGTGCCGTTCGGCCACCTCGCCCGGCGGATGGTCGTCGAGGTCCCCTTCGTGGTCTTCGCCGTGCTCCTGCCGTTCGTGGCGTCCGGCCCCCGGACGCAGGTCGGGCCGTTCAGCGTCTCCGAGCCGGGGCTGCTCGCGTCCTGGGGCCTGCTCGCCAAGGGCACGCTCGGGGTGCTCGCCTCGCTCACCCTGGCCGCGACGACCGAGCCACGCGACGTGCTCGCGGGCCTCGAGCGGCTGCGCCTGCCCCAGCAGCTGGTGCAGATCTTCGGCTTCATGATGCGCTACCTCGAGGTGGTCACCGGCGAGCTGAAGCGGATGCGGATCGCCCGGGAGTCGCGCGGGTTCCGGGCCCGGTCGCTGGGTTCGTGGCCCGCGCTCGCCTCGACCGTCGGCGCCCTGTTCATCCGCTCCTACGAGCGCGGGGAGCGGATCCACCTGGCCATGCTGTCCCGCGGCTACACCGGAAGGCTCCCCGTGACCCGTACCCTCACCGCCACCCCCGCCCAGTGGCGGCTCGCGGCAGCCCTGCCGGCTGCCGCACTGGTCACGCTCGCCGTGGCGGTGTCGCTGTGAGCGACCCGGTCCTCGACGTGCGCGGCCTCGCCTACGCCTACCCCGACGGGCACCAGGCGCTGTACGGCGTCAACCTGCACGTGCACCGGGGCGAGCGGGTCGCCCTGCTCGGGCCCAACGGTGCCGGCAAGACGACCCTGGTCCTGCACCTCAACGGCATCCTGACCGCCGGGGCCGGCTCCGTGGCGGTGTCCGGCCTGCCGGTCGCCAAGGACTCCCTGCAGGAGGTGCGCCGCCGGGTGGGTGTGGTGTTCCAGGACCCCGACGACCAGCTCTTCATGCCCAGCGTGCGGGCGGACGTCGAGTTCGGGCCGGCCAACCTGGGACTGCGTGGCGCGGAGCTCGAGCGTCGCGTCGTGGACGCCCTCGAGCGGGTCGGCATGGTCGACTTCATCGACCGTCCCCCGCACCACCTGTCCTTCGGCCAGCGGCGCCGGGTCGCAGTGGCGACCGTGCTCGCGATGGAGCCCGAGGTGCTGGTGCTCGACGAGCCGTCCTCCAACCTCGACCCCGCGTCGCGGCGCGAGCTCGCCGACATCATCAGGTCGCTCGACGTGACGGTGCTGATGGTCACCCACGACCTCCCCTACGCCTACGAGCTGTGCCCCCGGTCGGTCGTCCTGTCCGACGGCGTCGTGGTGGCGGACGGCCCCACCCGTGACGTGCTCACCGACGAGGCCCTCATGGCAGCCCACCGGCTCGAGCTTCCGTTCGGCTTCGACCCGCGCAGCATCCCGGCGCCCTAGGACGCCCGCCTGCGTGCCGCGGGGCTAGGGGGCCAGCCACTCGGCCGCGTCGGCGCCCCAGCGGTGGCCGACGCGCGTGAACTCGCGGGGTGCGTCGTCGACCCGGAACGCGGGCCGAGACTGCACGAGCTCACCGGCCTCCGTCGCGGTCGCCACCATCCACGGCGAAGGGTCGTCCACGGCGCGGGCCGGGGCGTCGAGCGCACCGGAGCCGAGCAGCCAGTGGGCCGTCCGCGCCAGGTGCGCCGACACCCGCCACGTGCCACCTTCCGCCGCCCGGCGATGCAGTGCGGTGGCCACACCCGCGGCGAGCAGGTAGCCGGTGGCGTGGTCGAGCGCCTGCGCCGGGAGCGCACCGGGCGTGCGGTCGTCGCGCGACTCGAGCAGCGCGATACCGGTGGCTGCCTGGACGATGCTGTCGAAGCCACGCCGCCCTCCCCACGGCCCGCTCGGGGTCCACGCCGTCAAGGTCGCGCACACGAGATGTGGGTGCGTCCGGGCCAGCGCGTCCGGGTCCAGGCCGTACGCCGCGAGCGCCCCGGGGCGGTACCCCGTGACGAGCACGTCGGCTGCGTCGAGGAGCTCGTGGACACGACGACGGGCGTGCTCGTCGTGCAGGTCGGCGAGCGTCGACCTCTTGCCGGCGCCGGTCTCGAGGTGCTGGGCCTCGATCTCGGGCAGGTGTGGGCTGTCCACCCGCAGCACGTCGCAGCCGAGCAGGGCCAGCGTCCGGGTCGCCACGGGGCCGGCGATCACGCGGGTGAGGTCGAGGACTCGTGGCCGGGACCGGACCGGCACGGGCGCCGCCGCGCCGCTGGGCGCCACGGCGAGCACGTCATGGGTCGCCACCGCGTGCGCCTGGTCCCCGGCCATCCACTCGGCCAGCGACCGCACCCGCACCGCGATGCCGTGCTCCGCGGTCACGACGTCCTCGATCTCGCCGGCGCTGCCGGCAGCCACGACGGCGGCGAGGTCGTCACGGGTCGCGTCGTCACCGAGCCCCAGCGCGCGCAGCAGCCGCGCCCGGTGGTGGGGGTAGTTCGCGTGCGTGCGCACCCAGCCGTCCCCTGCCTCGAAGAAGCCCGACAGCGGCGCGAACCCCGAACCCCCCACCCCGTCGAGCGTCTGCAGCTGGTCGTTGCGGAACGACACCGCCACCTGCCGCGGGTCGATGTGCACCCGCTCTCCCCCACGCAGCGCCGCCCCGGCCAGCCCTGCTGCCGCGACCGCTCCGCAGGCCAGCGTGCTCACCGGGAGCGCTGACGGCAGCGCGCTACCGGGCGGCAGGTCGAGGTGGGCGGCGACGTGGCCCTCGTCGAGCCGAAGCGTCGGGAGCAGCTCGCGCAGCAGGGGGTTCACGATCCGACTGTAGGGCGCTGGCCGCGGGGCGGCGCGGTGCCGTCGTCGTGGTCAGGGGTCGCGGTCAGGCGTCGTGGTGGTCAGGTGTCGTGGCGGTCAGGCGTCGTACCCCTCGGGCAGCAGCTCCCCCACCGGCGCCGCCACGTCGAGGCGGTTCGCGGCCGGGGCCAGCGGGCACACCCACCGGTAGTCGTAGACGCACGACGGGTTGTAGGCGAAGTTGAGGTCGACGACCCACGAGCCCTCACCGTCGCGCCCGAGGTCGGCGCCCTTGACGGTGTCGAGCAGGTAGCGCCCGGCGCCGTACGTCTCCTGCCCGGCCGACCCGTCCCTGACGGGCAGGAAGAGGCCGCCGCCGTAGGAGTCCAGCCACCACAGGTCCAGCGTGCCGAGCCCGTCGAGGCTGACCCGCCCGGCGCCGCGGAACGGCACGATGCCGTCGGTGGCCGAGTGGAACTCCCACGGCTTCTGCTCGGCCGGCTCGACCGGCACGACGAACCGGAAGGCGGGGTCGTACGGCGCGTGCCGCATCGCCTGCCCCTCACGGCGGGGTGAGGCCGGGTGCTCGAGGAACAGGAGCGAGCGCGTCTCGACCCAGAGTGCGTGTGCCCTCTGGGGGTCGGGCTCGGCACGGACGGCGGCGTACAGGGCGTGCACCTCCCTGCGCCAGGACGCCGTGTCCAGCGCGTTCTTGCCCGGCAGGTCCTGCTCGTCCTCGAGGTCGTCCATTGGATCGGTCACGTGCGCAAGGCGGGACTTGAACCCGCACGCCCGAAGGCACCAGGACCTAAACCTGGCGCGTCTGCCGATTCCGCCACTTGCGCGCGGACGCCACTGTACGGCCTCGCAGGGGCCTCAGCCGAGCAGGTCGCGCAGGTGCGGGACCATGGCGCGGAAGGCCTTGCCCCGGTGGGAGATCGCGTTCTTCTCCTCCGGCGAGAGCTCGGCCGCGTGCCGGGTGTCCCCCTCCACGACGAGTACGGGGTCGTAGCCGAAACCGTTGGCGCCCTTGGGCTCTCGCGCCAGCGAGCCGGGCATGCGTCCCTCGGTGGACCGCACCGTACCGTCCGGCAGGGCCAGCACTGCCGCGCAGACGAACGCCGCGGAGCGGTGCTCGTCCTTGACGTCGGCGACCTGGGCGAGCAGCAGCTCGAGGTTGGCGCGGTCGTCGCCGTGCCGTCCGGCCCAGCGGGCCGAGAAGATGCCGGGGGCGCCACCGAGGACCTCGACGGCGAGGCCCGAGTCGTCGGCCAGGGACGGCAGCCCGGTGAACTCGGCGAGGGCCTGCGCCTTGAGGCGCGCGTTGCCCTCGAAGCTCACCTCGTCCTCGACCACGTCGGGGGCGCCCGGGAAGTCGCCGGCGCCGACGATCTCGAGGCCGAGCTCGTCCACGACGTCCGCGAGGATGGCGCGGAGCTCGACGACCTTGTGGTGGTTGCGGGTGGCCAGGACGACCCGGGTCACAGCTCGCGCTCCCGCGGGGTGGCGGCGAGGGCCTCCTGCTGACGGGCGGTGAGGTCCGCACAGCCCTGCGTGGCCTTGTCGAGCAGCAGGTTGAGCATGTCGCGGTCGAACGGCTCGGCCTCGGCGGTGCCCTGCACCTCGACGAAGCGCCCGTCGCCGGTCATGACGACGTTCATGTCGGTCTCCGCGGTGGAGTCCTCCGGGTAGTCCAGGTCGATCACGGCCTGGCCCTTGACGATGCCGACGGAGACGGCAGCGATCGAGCCCTTCAGCGGCTGGGCGTTCCTGGCGATGAGGCCCTTGGCCCGGGCGTCCTCGATGGCGTCGACGAGCGCGACGTAGGCACCCGTGATGGCCGCGGTGCGCGTGCCGCCGTCGGCCTGCAGGACGTCGCAGTCCAGGACGATGGTGTTCTCGCCGAGGGCCTTGGTGTCGATGACGGCGCGCAGGCTGCGGCCGATCAGCCGGCTGATCTCGTGGGTGCGCCCGCCGACCTTGCCCTTGCGGGACTCGCGGTCGGAGCGGGTGTTGGTCGAGCGCGGCAGCATCTCGTACTCGGCGGTGACCCAGCCGGTGCCCTTGCCCTTGAGCCAGCGCGGCACGCCCTCGGTGAACGAGGCGGCGCACAGCACCCGGGTGCGGCCGAACTCGACGAGCACGCTGCCCTCGGCGTGGTCCAGCCAGTTGCGGGTGATGCGCACCTCGCGGGTCTGGTCGGGGGTGCGGCCGTCGTGGCGGGCCTGGGCGGTCGGGGCGGTGGTGTCGGTCACGGCAGCAAGGCTAACCGCCGTCGGTGGGCCGCCCTAGGGTGGACCCATGGCTGCAACCTTCGCGATCGGTGCCCACGTCGACTCGGCCGACCCGGTCTCCGCGGCCCGTGAGCGGGGCGCCGGCCTGTCCCAGTTCTTCCTCGGCAACCCGCAGAGCTACAAGGGCCCCGAGGTGGAGTACGCCGGGGGCGCCGAGGCCCTCAAGGCCGACGCCGCCGCCGCCGGGGTCGACCTCTACGTCCACGCGCCCTACCTCATCAACGTCGCCACCACCAACAACCGGATCCGCATTCCGAGCCGCAAGCTGCTCCAGCAGTTCATCGACGCGGGCGCGTCGGTCGGGGCCAAGGGCCTCATCGTCCACGGCGGCCACGTCGACAAGGCGGAGGACGTCGAGAAGGGGTTCGACAACTGGCGCAAGGCGATCGAGGCCACCGACCTGAAGATCCCGCTCCTGCTCGAGAACACCGCGGGCGGCGACAACGCCATGGCGCGCACCCTGGAGCGGATCGCCCGCACCTGGGACGCGATCGGGCAGGCGGAGGGTTCGGACAACGTCGGCTTCTGCCTCGACACCTGCCACGCCCACGCCGGGGGCATCCCCTTGGCGAGCGCCGTCGACGCCATCCGCTCGATCACGGGGCGCATCGACCTCGTGCACTGCAACGACAGCCGTGACGAGTTCGACTCCGGCGCCGACCGCCACACCAACCTCGGCGAGGGGCTCATCGACGCCGACGAGCTCGCTGCGACAGTGCGTGCGGCAGCCGCGCCGGTCGTCATCGAGACCCGCGGCGGCCTCGAGGGCCAGCGGGCCGACCTCGACTGGCTGCGCGAGCGGCTCTAGACCTTCTGCGTGGCCAGGAACCGCCGGATCGCCTCGCGCGGCTGGTCGGCGATGTGCGGTCCGTGGGTGAACGCCGCGGTCGTGTAGTCCAGCTCGGCCAGCCGGTGCGCGGTCTTCTGGGTCAGCCTGAAGTCGGTGCAGAACGACTTGATCGGCCAGCGCACACCACGGACGTTGAAGATCGAGTCACCGGTGATCAGCACACCCGAGTCCCGGTGCAGGTAGGCCACGTGCCCGGGTGAGTGCCCCGGGGTGTGGACGACCTCGAGGCCGCCGGCGACGTCGAGGACCTGTCCGTCGATGAGCCGCTCCCCCACCATGACCGCCGGGAACGCGTTGCTCCCCATGAGCCTGGTCATGATGCGGGCCAGGCGGAACGACTGGTCCCGCGGCGGGCTCGCCCCGGCCTCGGCGTACGGCGCGTCGGCCTCGTGGACCCCGAAGTCACGACCGGTGGCCTTCGCGACGTGCGCTGCGCCCCCGGCGTGGTCGGGGTGGGCGTGCGTCAGCAGCAGCCGCGTCACGTCCGACGGGCCGGACCCGATCGAGGCGAGCGCTGCCAGCACCTTGGGCCCCGACTGCTTCACCCCCATGTCGACGAGGGTCACCTGACCGTCGTCGTCCCGCAGGATGAACCCGTTGACGAAGTCGCCGAGCAGGGGGATGCGCCACACACTCGGCGCGAGCTCGACCGTCGCTGCTCTGGCCATGGCCCGAGCGTAGGGGGCCACCGGTCTTTCGCCCAGACCCCGCGGTGGACCGTCAGTCGGCGAGCTCCGGCGGCCACACCCTGGTGAACCGCTCGAAGACCACCTCGAGCTCGTCGGAGAAGTCGATGCCGATCCGCGCGCACTGCCGCCGGAAGAAGCGCCGGTGCCCGTCGAGCCACGACTCGAGCGTGCGGTCGTACTCGCCCTCGTCCCAGGCGAACTGTGCGTCCACCGAGCTCAGCGGGCCGACCCGCAGCTCCTGCGTCCGCAGCACGACGCGCGGCTGTCCGTCGCCGCCGCAGGCGACCCAGTGCGAACCCACCCGGGGCAACGGGTCCCCGTCCGCGGCGTACCCGGCGACGAGGCCCGCCGTGGCACGCTTGGGGCCGTCGGTCACGAAGGCGAGCAGCTCGTCCGCGAGGGCCGGGCTGTCGCCGAAGCACTCCACGGGTGGGTCCCCCTCCTCGGGGAGCCCGGGGCGGCTGGCGCGGTACTCGGCCCACATCGCCAGCCCCGCGGCGCGGTCGATTGTGACGGGATCCTGCTCGGGCGACCCGGCGCCGGCTCCGTCCTCGTGGCCGAGGGTCCACGTCCTCCCTTGGGCGGCGAGCTCGAGCGCCCCCGGCCACACCGCGGCGGCCTGGGCCCGGCAGACCTCGGGGTCGTTCCACGCCGGGATGTGGGTGAGCACGAGCCGGCCCACCCCGCCGGCTGCCACGGCGGCCTCCGCCGCGCGACGACCGGAAAGGTGGATCCCGGTCGCGTCGTCCCGGCCGTCGACGAACGCGCTGTCCACCAGGGCGAGGTCCGCGCCGGTGAGCAGCGGGGTGAGCGCGTCGGTCTCGTCGGTGTCGCCGGTGTAGGCGAGCACCGCGCCGTCGGCCTCCACCCGGAACCCGTACGCCTCGACCGGGTGGTTGACCCGGTGGGCCGTGACGGTGAACGGGCCGACCGTGGTGGCGACGGCGTCACCGAGCACGTGCACGGCGAACTCGGCGCTCATGCCGGCGTGCTCGAGCCCGTGGTACATCAGCGCGAAGCGATCGGCCGCCCCGGCGGGTGCGTGCACGTCGAGCTGGCCGGGCACGGCGCCGCCCGGCCGGTACTTGCGCGTGACGTAGAGCCCGCAGATGTCGACGCAGTGGTCGGGGTGCAGGTGGCTGATGAAGACCGCGTCGAGCTCGGCGGGGTCGAGGTGGCGTTGCAGCGGGCCGAGGGCGCCGTTGCCCAGGTCGAGGACGATGCTCCAGGTGCGGCCCGCGTGGTCCGCCTGCACGAGGTAGGACGAGGCGGGCGAGTCCGGTCCCGCGTAGGAGCCCGAGCACCCGATGACCGTCGCCCTCATCGCGTGCCGCCCGACGTCCCCGACGTGGCGGCGGCCACGACCGAGCGGACCACCGCGTCGCCGAACACCGCGTCCTGGTCGGCCCCGACCTCGGGCCCGAGGAACCGGCGGGCCAGACGCGTGAACTCCGCCGCGTCACCGGTCGTGGTGAAGCCGTGGCTCGGCGGGGGCAGGTGGGGCGGGCGCAGCGCGTCGGTGTCGGCGAGCACGCGGTACACGTCCTTGGCCGTCTCGTCGGCGGAGGACACCAGCGTCACGCCCCCCATCACGTAGGAGATGGCGCCCGTGAGCAGCGGGTAGTGCGTGCAGCCGAGGACCAGCGTGTCGACCTCCCGCTCGAGCAGCGGCGCCAGGTAGCCCCGGGCCGTCTCGATCACCTCCGCACCGCTGGTCACCCCGGACTCGACGAACTCGACGAACCGCGGGCACGGCACGCTGGCGACGTCGATCTGGGGGGCTGCGGCGAAGGCGTCGACGTACGCCCCCGACTGGTGCGTCCCCCGGGTGGAGATGACCCCGACCCGGTGGTTGCGGGTGGCGGCGGCGGCGCGGCGCACGGCGGGGCGGATGACCTCGACGACCGGCACGTCGTAGCGCTCCCGGGCGTCGTGCAGGACCGCTGCGCTGGCCGTGTTGCACGCGATCACCAGCACCTTGACGCCGTGGTCGACGAGCCGGTCGAGGCACTCGAGGGCGAACTCGCGCGTCTGGGCGATGGGCCGCGGACCGTACGGCGCGCGGGCGGTGTCGCCGAAGTAGGCGATCGACTCGTGGGGCAGCTGGTCGAGCACCGCCCGGGCGACGGTCAGGCCGCCGTAGCCGGAGTCGAAGATCCCGATGGGTGCGTCAGCCACGGGTCAAGGCTAGACGCGCGGGCGCGCTGGGCCGGGACCGCCGGGCCGTCTGGTCCGTCACACCGTCGGGCGGCGCGATGGGTGGCGCCTACCCGCTCAGGGCAGGAGGGCGTGCGCCAGGGTCTCCTGGAGCCAGGTGAGGAAGTCGTACACCGCGAGTGCGTAGACCGCCGGGTCGTCCTCCTCGAGGCTGGAGACCTGCTCCTCGATGAGCTCGAGGTCGTCGTCCTGCTTGAGCCCGAGGCGCTCGCCGAGCACGAGCCGTACGTCGGTGAGGGCGACCACGAGCGCCACGGCCTGGGCCTGGTCGAGGGAGACCTTCTGCTCCTCGAGGTGGGCCAGGGCCGCGATGGCGGTGTCGAGGTTCGCGGTCTTGCGGGCCCGCAGCCCCTGCTCGGTGAGCTGTCGGAACTCCGCGGCGACCTGGTCGTCCTGCCGGTTGGCGGTCGGGAAGATCCGGTCGAGGGCGGGGTCGCGCGGCGCCGGCACTCCCCCGGCCAGCTGCACCTGGTCGTCGGCCGCCAGCGAGACGCCCATGCCCACGCCCCCGAGCCCGGCCACGATGCGGTCGAACTCGTCGCCACCCTCGGCGCCCTGGGCGGCGTCGGCGGGCTGCACGAGCTCGCGCACCTGCTCCATGAGGCCGACCACCAGCCCGCGCTCGACCGCGTCGAGCCGGGCCACGTAGCGCCCCTGCCGCTTCTTGAACCCGCGGGCCACTCAGCTGTCCTTCTGGAAGGTGGCCCACAGGCCGTAGCCCTGCAGCGCCTCGGTGTCGGTCTCCATGCGCTCGCGCGCGCCGGTCGACACCACGGCCCGCCCCTTGGTGTGCACGTCCATCATGAGGCGCTCGGCCTTGGCCTTGGAGTAGCCGAAGTAGGTCTGGAACACGAACGTCACGTACGACATGAGGTTGACCGGGTCGTTCCAGACGAGGGTGATCCAGGGGACGTCGGGCTCGGTCGCCGCGTCAGCTGCGACGCTCTGCTGCTCCACGGGCGCGAGGGAGGCGGTGACGGACAGGGCAGACGGCACGGCACCACCATAGGCTGCCCGCGTGGAGTCCACTGCACTGCTCACCGACCACTACGAGCTCACCATGGTCGAGGCCGCACTGCGCAGCGGGGCCGCCTCACGGCGCTGCGTGTTCGAGGTCTTCGCCCGGCGGCTGCCGGAGGGCCGCCGCTACGGCGTCGTGGCCGGTACGGGGCGCCTCCTCGACGAGCTCGCGGCCTTCCGCTTCGGCGAGGCCGAGCTCCGGCGGCTGCGCGACAGCCGCGTGGTCGACGACGCCACCCTGGACTTCCTGGCCGGCTTCCGCTTCGACGGAGACGTGTGGGGCTACGCCGAGGGCGAGTGCTACTTCCCGGGATCCCCGGTGCTCGTGGTCGAGTCCGACTTTGCCCACGGGGTGCTGCTCGAGACCCTGGTGCTGAGCATCCTCAACCACGACAGCGCCGTCGCCTCCGCGGCCTCACGGATGACCTCGGCCGCGGGGTCGCGGCCCTGCATCGAGATGGGGTCGCGCCGCACCCACGAGGAGGCCGCGGTCGCCGCCGCCCGCGCGGCGTACGTGGCGGGGTTCGCCACCACCTCCAACCTCGAGGCGGGGCGCCGGTACGGCGTGCCCACCGCCGGCACGGCCGCGCACGCGTTCACGCTGCTCCACGACGACGAGCGCGAGGCGTTCGCCGCCCAGATCGCGACGCTGGGGAAGGGGACCACGCTGCTCGTGGACACCTACGACGTGCCGACCGCCGTCGCCACCGCCGTCGAGCTGGCCGGGCCCGAGCTGGGCGCAGTCCGGCTCGACTCCGGCGACCTGCTCGTGCAGGCACGGGAGGTCCGCGATCAGCTGGACCGGCTCGGCAACACCGGCACGAGGATCGTGGTCACCTCGGACCTCGACGAGTACGCCATCGCCGGGCTCGCCGCAGGACCGGTCGACCTCTACGGCGTGGGCACGTCCCTCGTCACCGGGTCCGGGGCCCCCACGGCCGGCATGGTCTACAAGCTCGTCGCCCGCGAGGACGAGAGCGGCACGATGGTCGGCGTCGCCAAGCGCAGCAAGGACAAGGCCACGGTGGCGGGTCGCAAGTTCGCGCTGCGACGGCGCTCCGCGGACGGGGTGGCCGAGGCGGAGGTCCTCGGGATCGGCGAACCCCCGAGCGACGACGGTGACGACCGCGACCTGCTGGTCCCGTTCCTGCGCTCCGGCGAGCCCGTCGACCCGGGGCGGCACACCCTCGAGGCTGCACGCGCGCGCCACACCGCCTCGCGCGCAGAGCTCCCCGCCGCAGCCCTGCGGCTGCAGCGGGGAGAACCGGCCATCCCCACGGAGTACGTCGGCGCCCGCGCCTAGGACCGCATGCGGCAGGATGCGGTCATGGCTGACCACGACTACCGCGCCGAGGCGGCACAGCTCGACGCCGCCGACCCGCTGGGCGCCCTGCGCGAGCGCTACCTCACGCCGGAGGGCACCGACCTCGTCGCGTACTTCGACGGCAACTCCCTGGGGCGGCCGGTCGCGGCCGCAGCCGACCTGCTCCAGCAGTTCGTCGCCGGCCCGTGGGGCGACCGCCTCATCCGGTCGTGGGACGAGCAGTGGCTCGAGTGGCCCGGCCGCGTGGGCGACCGCATCGGCGAGCTGGTGCTCGGCGCCGCCCCCGGCCAGACCTTCGTCGGCGACTCGACCACGGTCCTGCTCTACAAGCTCTCCTGGGCCGCGGTGGACGCCCAGGTCGCCGAGGGGCGCGACGAGGTCGTGCTCGACACCGACAACTTCCCCACCGACCGCTATGTCCTCGAGGGCATCGCGGCCGAGCGGGGGCTGACGCTGCGGTGGATCGAGGCCGACGAGCGCTCAGGTGTCAGCCTCGAGCAGGTGCAGTCCGTCGTGGGCCCGCGGACGGCACTGGCGGTGTTCAGCCACGTCGCCTACCGCTCGGGCTTCATCGCCGACGGCGCGGCCATCACTGCAGCGGTGCACGACGCCGGCGGCCTGGTCCTGTGGGACCTCAGCCACACCGGCGGCTCGGTGCCGGCGCACCTCGACGACTGGGGCGTCGACCTCGCGGTCGGCTGCACCTACAAGTACCTCAACGGTGGCCCCGGCTCGCCCGCCTGGGCGTACGTCGCGCGGCGTCACCACGGCACGCTGCGCCAGCCCATCTGGGGCTGGATCGGCCGGCGCGACGCCTTCCAGATGGGCCCCGGCTACGACCCCGCGGACGGCATCCGGTCGTTCGTCTCCGGCACACCCCCGATCCTCGCCATGGTGCCGCTGCAGGCCTCCCTCGACGTCATCGAGGAGGCAGGGATCGAGGCGATCCGCACCAAGTCGGTCGCGCTCACCGAACTCGTCATCCGCCTGGCGGACGACCTGCTCGCGCCGCTCGGCGTGGAGGTCGCCAGTCCGCGCGACTCGTCCGTCCGCGGTGGTCACGTGACGTTGCGGCGCAACGGGTTCCGCGAGATCACGGCGACCCTGTGGACCCAGGGAGTCATCCCCGACTACCGCGACCCCGACGGCATCCGGATCGGCGTCGCACCGCTCAGCACCAGCTTCGAGGAGGTCGTCGTCGGCATGCTCGCCCTCCGCGACGCCATCGTGGCGAGCGACGCGGGCGGCGTCACGGGATAGCGTGAGGCCATGAGCCGCGCGCTGGTCATCGTCGACGTGCAGAACGACTTCTGCGAAGGCGGCTCGCTCGCCGTGGCCGGCGGCGCGGAGGTCGCCGGGCGCATCAGCGAGCACATCCGGGTCCACGGCGACGACTACGCCGCCGTGGTGGCCACGGCCGACTGGCACGACGACCCGGGCGCACACTTCAGCGACTCCCCCGACTTCGTCGACACCTGGCCGGCGCACTGCCGGGTGGGCACCGACGGCGCGCTGTTCCACCCGGCCGCCGAGCCCGCCTTCGAGCACGTCGAGGCGATCTTCCGCAAGGGCCTGCACAGCGCTGCCTACAGTGGTTTCGAGGGGGTCACCGTCGAGGCCGACAAACGCGTTCCGCTCGCAGAGTGGTTGCGGGACAGGGCGATCGAGGCGGTCGACGTCGTCGGCATCGCCACCGACCACTGCGTCCGCGCGACCGCCCTCGACGCCGCGGAGGAAGGCTTCGAGACCACCGTGCTGCTCGACCTCACCGCGGGGGTGGCAGCCGAGACGACCGAGCGCGCCCTGGCCGAGCTGGCGGCCCACGACGTGGTCCTCAGCGGGACGCCTGTCGTGCGAGCCGGCTGACACACGGGTCCGTCCGCCCGGGCCGAGCCGGCCCGCGCTCCCGCTACATCTCACAACCCCGGCCGCGCCACTGTGCGGCAACTGTTACGGATGCTTAACGGGCATCGGTCGGCCGTGAAACACGCCGTTGCCACGCTCGGCGGGTGACCACAGAACTCACCCCCACCGAGGCCGTTGGCCTGTCCCACCCGGTACGCCGCTCCGGTCGCTGGTTCGACCACTGGGACCCCGAGGACCCCACGTTCTGGCGTGGTGGCGGACGCACCATCGCCCGTCGCAACCTCGCGGTGTCCATCAGCGCAGAGTTGCTCGGCTTCTGCGTCTGGGCCCTGTGGAGCGTCGTCGTGCCGCTGCTGCCTGCTGCCGGGTTCGACCTCACGTTGGACCAGCAGTTCTGGCTGATCGCCCTGCCGAGCCTCGTGGGCGCCACGGTGCGGATCCCCTACACGTTCGCCGTCCCCCTCTTCGGCGGCCGCAACTGGACGGTGGTCTCCGCACTGCTGCTCCTCGTCCCCGCGACGGCGCTGGCCTGGGTCGTCTCCGAGCCGTCGTCGCCCTTCGGCCTGCTGCTGGCCTGCGCGGCCCTGGCGGGGTTCGGCGGCGGCAACTTCGCCTCCTCGATGACCAACATCTCCTTCTTCTTCCCCGAGGCCGAGAAGGGAAAGGCGTTGGGGCTCAACGCCGCCGGGGGTAACCTCGGCACGGGCGTGGTCCAGCTCGTCGTGCCCGCGGTCATCACCCTCGGCGCCGGCACCCACCTCGAGCGTGCCGGGCTGATGTTCATCCCCCTCGTCCTGCTCGCCGCCGTCGCCGCGTGGCGCGGCATGGACAACCTCTCCGGCGTCCGGTCGGACTACGGCAGCTTCGCGCGGGCCGCCCGCAACCGGCACACCTGGGTCATCTCCTTCCTCTACATCGGCACCTTCGGCTCGTTCATCGGGTACTCGGGGGCGTTCCCCACCTTGCTCAAGACCCAGTTCCCGCAGGCCCCCTCCACCGTCGCCTTCCTGGGCGCCCTCATCGGCGCGCTGTGCCGGCCGCTCGGTGGGATGGTGGCGGACCGGCTCGGAGGCGCCCGGGTGACCATCGGGGCGTTCGCCCTGCTGGCGGCCGGCGCCGTGGGCGCCGTCGCGGGCCTGGCATCGCATGGCTTCCCCCTGTTCTTCGGCTCGTTCCTGGTGCTGTTCCTGGGCGCGGGCATCGGCAACGGTGCGACCTACCGCATGATCCCGGCGGTGTTCCGGGCGGGGGTGAGCGCTGAGAGGTTGCCGACGGCCCGCAAGACGGCCGCCGGCTGCATCGGCATCGCGGGTGCGGTGGGCGCCTACGGCGGCTTCCTGATCCCGCGCGGGTTCGCGATGGCCAAGGCGACCTACGGGTCCCTCGTGCCGGCCCTGTGGGTGTTCGTCGCCGCGTACGTCGTCATGGCCGCCACCACGTACGTCGTCTACGCGCGCGGGGGCTCGGCCCTGTCCGCCGAGAAGATCTGAGGCCGGTGCGCCCGTGAGCCGCTCCCCCGTCGCCACCTCGACCCACTGCCCGTACTGCGCCCTGCAGTGCGCTCAGCGCCTCACGCCCGCGGACGCGTCGTGCGACTCCTCCGCTCCCGCGGCCACCGCCGCCAGGCGCGTGGCTGGAGGTGCGGCCACCCAGCCGGCTGGCGATGCTCCCGTCGTCGTGGAGGGCCGGGACTTCCCCACCAACCGGGGCGGCCTGTGCCAGAAGGGTTGGACCAGCGCGACGCTGCTGCAGGCCCCCGACCGGCTCACCGCACCGCTCGTGCGGGGACCGGACGGGACTCTGGTGCCGACCTCCTGGGAGGTGGCGCTGGACCTCGTGGCGGGGCAGCTCGCCCGCATCCGCGCCGAGGACGGCCCCGACGCTGTGGCCGTCTTCGGCGGGGGTGGCCTCACCAACGAAAAGGCCTACCAGCTGGGCAAGTTCGCCAGGGTCGCCCTCGGCACCGCCAACATCGACTACAACGGCCGCTTCTGCATGAGCAGTGCCGCCGCGGCCGCCAACCGGTCCCTCGGCATCGACCGCGGCCTGCCCTTCCCCCTGACCGACCTCTCGCGGGCCGACGCCGTGCTCCTGCTCGGGAGCAACCTCGCCGAGACCATGCCGCCGTCCGTCGCGCACCTGGCCGAGGTCCGTGCCCGGGGTGGCCTGGTGGTCGTCGACCCACGGCGGAGCGCGACCGCAGAGCTGGCTGCCGACAGCCAGGGACTTCACCTGCAGCCTCTGCCCGGCACCGACCTGGTGGTGCTGCTCGCGCTCGTCCACATCCTGCTGAGCGAAGGGCTCGCCGACACCGCGTACCTCGAGGAGCGCACCGAAGGGCTCGAGGACGTCCGCCGGCGCAGCGCGCTCTGGTGGCCGGAGCGCGCCGAGCAGGTCTGCGGCGTCCCTGCCGACCAGCTGCGTGCCGCCGCCCGACTCCTCGCTGCCGCGAGCCCGTCGAGCGGTGGCCGGGGCGCGTTCGTCCTCACCGGCCGTGGGGTGGAGCAGTCACGCCAGGGAACGGCGACCGTGTCGGCGGCCATCAACCTCGCGCTGGTGCTGGGCCTGCCCGGTCGCGTCGGCAGCGGCTACGGCGCGGTCACCGGGCAGGGCAACGGCCAGGGTGGGCGCGAGCACGGCCAGAAGTGCGACCAGCTCCCGGGCTACCGGATGATCGACGACCCAGCCGCCCGGACCCACGTCGCCGGGGTGTGGGGCGTCGACCCGGACACGCTGCCGGGCAAGGGAAAGCCTGCGCTGGAGCTGCTCGCCTCCCTTGGCACCCACGGGGGGCCGCGGGCGCTGCTCGTGCACGGCTCCAACCTTCTCGTCAGCGCCCCCAACGCCCAGCTCGTGGCCGCGCGCCTCCGGTCGCTGGAGCTGCTCGTCGTCTGCGACTTCGTGCCCTCGGAGACCGCGCTGCTCGCGGACGTCGTCCTGCCGGTCACCCAGTGGGCCGAGGAGGAGGGCACGATGACTTCGCTCGAGGGCCGGATCCTGCGGCGCCGCAAGGCCATCGAGCCACCGGCAGGGGTACGCAGCGAGCTCTGGGTGTGGGCTCAGCTCGCCGCCCGCCTCGGGGCGGCAGGGACCTGGGACACCGACCCGAGGCTCGTGTTCGACGAGCTGGCACGCGCCAGCCACGGCGGCCGGGCCGACTACGGCGGGGTGAGCCACGAGCGGCTCGACCGGGACGACGCGAGCGCCGTCGTGTTCTGGCCCTGTCCGGCGGTCGCAGCCGGGGAGCCCGAGCACCCTGGCACCCCGCGCCTGTTCGGCGACTCCTTCCCCACCCCCAGCGGGCGCGCGCGACTGGTCGCGGTCGACCACGTGGGGCCGGCCGACGACCTCAGGCCCGATGCCCCGATCCACCTGGTCACCGGCAGGGTCCTCCAGCACTACCAGTCGGGCGCCCAGACACGTCGTGTGCCGTCGCTGGCCACCGCGGTGCCGGGTCCCCGGGTGGAGGTGCACCCGCTCCTCGCCGCCCGACTCGGGGTGGCGGACGGCCGCCGGGTCCGCCTCACCACGGCGCGCGGCTCGATGGTCCTGCCCGTACGGGTCAGCGACGCCATCCGTCCGGACACGGTCTTCGTGCCGTTCCACTGGGGTGGTCCTGAGGGCGTCAACCAGCTGACCTCCGACGCCACCGACCCGGTCTCGGGGATGCCCGAGTTCAAGGTCTGCGCCGTCGACGTCTCCGTGGACAGCCCCGACGGCGCGACTCGACCCGTCCCGGCCGCTGGGGCCACACGGTGACCCGGCTCGTCGTCGTCGGCAACGGCATGGTCGGGGCACGGTTCGTCGAGGACCTGCTGGCTGCCGACTCGGCGCACCGCTTCGACGTGGCGGTCGTGGGTGCCGAGGCCGGCGAGCCCTACAACCGGGTGCTGCTCAGCGAGGTCCTCGCCGCCAAGCACGACCTCGCGGACCTGACGCTGCCGACTCCGGTCAGCGACCGGCTGACCGTGCACCGGGGCACCCACGCGGTGCGCCTCGATCTCGACGACCGGCTCGTGGAGACCGACGACGGGGTACGGCTGCGCTACGACCGGCTCGTGCTGGCCACGGGCTCCACCGCCCGCGTGCCCCCGATCGCGGGGCTGAGCACCGTCGGCCGGCTGGCCGGCGGGGTCCACCCCCTGCGCACCATCGACGACGCCCGCGAGATCGTGGCGGCGACCCTCAACGCGCACCGCGCCGTGGTGCTCGGTGGTGGGGTGCTGGGGATGGAGGCGGCCTGCGGCTTGGCGCGCCGAGGGGTTGCGGTGACGGTCGTGCACCCCGCTGCGGCCCTCATGGAGCGCCAGCTCGACGAAGGGGCCAGCCGGGTCGTCGAGACCGCCATGACCGCCCTCGGGATCGACCAGCGTGTCGGCACCGGCGCCGTCGAGGCCGTCGTCGAGCACGGTCGTGTCAGCGGGCTGGTCCTCGACGACGGCCAGGTGCTCGCTGCCGACCTGCTCGTGCTCGCCACCGGCACCGTGCCGAGCACCGGTCTCGCGGCAGCAGCAGGTCTGGGCGTCGACCGCGGCATCGTGGTCGGCGACGACCTCGCGTGCCCCGCCGACCCCCGGGTGGCGGCGATCGGCGACTGCGCCCAGCCGCCGGAGGGCGGCAGCGGCCTGGTGGCCCAGGGCTGGGAACAGTCTCGACGTCTCGCCGCCCGTCTCTGCGGTGCGGCGCCGGACCACTCGGTCCAGGCGCCGCCCACCACGAGCGACGTCGTGCGCCTCAAGGCCCACGGGCTCGATGTCGTCACGATGGGCGTGTGCGGCACTCAGCGGCCCGGTGACCCGACCCAGCGCACCCTGCGCCTCAGCGACCCCGCAGCCGGACGGCACGTCGAGGTGGTCGTCTCCGGCGGCCTTCTCGTCGGGGCGACCTGTGTCGGGGGCGGCAGCGTGGCTGCCGAGCTGGTGACGACCTACACCCGCCGCACCCCGGTGCCGGCCGACCCGGCCCACCTGCTCCTGTCCGCGCTGGCACCGCGTCCGGGGAGGGCCGCCACCCCCGCCGACGTCCCGGACGACGAAACCGTCTGCCGCTGCAACGGGGTGAGCAAGGGAGCCATCGCCGCCTGCGTCGGGGACGGCGCCACCTCTGTCGAAGAAGTGGCCACCCGTACCCGCGCGACCACCGGCTGCGGAGGCTGCGCTGACGACGTGTGTGCCCTTCTGGACGCCTTGCACCCGGGGCCGGACACCACCTCCTCCACCGGCTCTCGCACCACCGTCCTCCCCCGTGAGGACGACGTAACGAAGGGGAAACACATGATCCACAGCACCGAAACGGCAGCGTCCTAGCGTGGTCGCCATGGCCCAGGACCAGAGCACGCGACAGCTCGTCGTCGTCGGCGGCGGCATGGTCGCACGCCGTCTCGTCGACGCGCTCCGGGCCCGTGACACCACAGGTGAGTGGTCGGTGACGCTGCTCTGCGAGGAGCCCCGCGCACCGTACGACCGGGTGGCCCTCACCTCCTACTTCACCGGCCGCGACCCCGAGGACCTCGCCCTCGGCGGCCAGGACCTCTGGGACGACCCGCTCGTCACCCTCCGGCGAGGCGTGGCCGCGACGGCGGTGGACCGGGCTGCCAAGACGGTCACGACCTCCGAGGGCCGGACCCTTGCCTACGACTCGCTGGTGCTCGCGACCGGTTCGTACGCCGCCGTGCCCCCGGTCCCCGGCAAGGACCTGCGTGGGGCCTTCGTCTACCGGACCATCGACGACGTCGCCGACCTGCGGACCTACGTCGAGCAGCTGCGCGCCGACCTCGGTCGTCCCCTTCGCGGCGCCGTCGTCGGTGGCGGCCTGCTGGGCCTGGAGGCGGCCGGCGCCCTCACGGCCCTCGAGGTCGGCACCACGGTCGTCGAGTTCGCTCCCCGGTTGATGCCGCTGCAGGTGGACGACGGGGGCGGCGAGGCCCTGCGCAGGCTGATCGAGGCGCTCGGGGTCTCGGTGCGCACGGGCACCGCGACCTCGAAGATCACCGGCCGACTCGGCCGCGTGTCAGGGATGCAGTTCACCGACGGCGGGCGGCTCGACGTGGACGTGGTCGTGTTCGCCGTGGGGGTGCGCCCCCGAGACGAGCTCGCTCGCGACGCAGGCCTGGAGGTCGGCGAACGGGGTGGCGTCGTGGTGGACGACTCGTGTGCCACCGCCGACCCCTCGGTGTGGGCGGTCGGAGAGGTGGCCTGCATCGGCGGCCGCTGCCTCGGTCTCGTCGCCCCGGGCTACACCATGGCCGAGGTGGTCGCGGACCGCCTCGTCGGCGGCAAGGGCACCTTCCCGGGCGCAGACCTGTCCACCAAGCTCAAGCTCCTCGGCGTGGACGTCGCCTCCTTCGGCGACGCGTTCGCCCAGGAGCCCGGCGGCTTGGAGGTGGTCATCTCCGACCCAGTCGCCGGCGTCTACAAGAAGCTCGTGATGTCGGACGACGCACGGACCCTGCGCGGCGGCATCCTCGTCGGCGACGCCAGTGCGTACGCGGCCCTGCGGCCCATGGTGGGTCGCGAGCTCGGCGGCGACCCCGCGGCCTACCTCCTGCCCGAGGGTGCCGCACCTGCACCCGCCGACCTGCCCGACGAGGCCACGGTCTGCTCCTGCAACAACGTGGCGGCGGGTGCGATCCGTTGCGCGGTGACCGAGGGCGGCTGCACCGACCTGGCCGGCGTCAAGGCCTGCACCCGCGCAGGCACCAGCTGCGGTTCCTGCCTCCCGTTGGTCAAGCGCCTGGTCACCACCGAGCTGGAGAAGTCCGGGGTCGAGGTGAGCAACGCGCTCTGCGAGCACTTCGAGCTGTCGCGGGCGCAGCTGTTCGACGTCGTGCGCGTGCAGGGGCTCACAACCTTCAGCGAGATCATCGCCGCCCACGGACGCGGTCGGGGCTGCGACATCTGCAAGCCGGTCGTCGGCTCCATCCTCGCCTCGCTCGGTACCGGGCACATCCTCCAGGGCGAGCGGGCGGCGTTGCAGGACACCAACGACCACGTCATGGCGAACCTCCAGAAGGACGGCTCCTACTCCGTGGTGCCCCGCATACCGGGCGGCGAGATCACCCCCGAGGGGCTCATCGTCATCGGTCAGGTCGCCAAGGACTTCGGGCTCTACACCAAGATCACCGGCGGGCAGCGCATCGACCTGTTCGGCGCCCGCATCGAGCAGCTGCCGAAGATCTGGAAGCGGCTGGTCGACGCCGGCTTCGAGTCGGGGCACGCCTACGGCAAGTCGCTGCGGACCGTGAAGTCCTGCGTCGGCTCGACCTGGTGCCGCTACGGAGTGCAGGACTCGGTCGGCCTCGCGATCGCCCTCGAGCTCCGCTACCGGGGGCTGCGCTCACCGCACAAGATCAAGCTGGGCGTGTCAGGGTGCGCGCGCGAGTGCGCCGAGGCCCGCGGCAAGGACGTCGGTGTCATCGCCACCGACAACGGCTGGAACCTCTACGTCGGGGGCAACGGCGGCTTCACCCCTCGACACGCCCAGCTGCTGGCGGAGGACCTGGACACCGAGACCCTGGTGCGCACGATCGACCGGTTCCTCATGTACTACGTCCGCACCGCCGACCGGCTCCAGCGCACGGCGGCGTGGGTCGAGGACCACGAGGGCGGCCTCGGCGCCATCCGCGACGTGGTGCTCGAGGACTCCCTGGGCATCGGCCACGACCTCGACGTGGCGATGGCGGGTCACGTGGACGGCTACGAGGACGAGTGGGCTGCTGCGCTCGACGACCCCGACACGCTGCGTCGCTTCGGTTCGTTCGTCAACGCCCCCAACCAGCCGGACGACATGCTGGCCTACGTCAGCGAACGCGGGCAGCCCCGCCCCGCAACGGATTCCGAACGTGCCAGCGGCGGGGTCCTCATCGCCGGCACCACGTTGGAGGTGCGCGGATGACCATCGAGACGACAGCCACCAGCGAGCTCGGGGTCACCTGGCACGAGGTGTGCACCCTGAAGTCGCTGTCCCGAGAGCGTGGGGCCGCAGCGCTCGTCGCCGGCACCCAGGTGGCCCTCTTCCGCACCCACGACGACCGGGTCTTCGCGGTGCAGCAGCTCGACCCGTTCAGCGGCGCCAACGTGATGTCGCGCGGCATCGTCGGCACCCGCGGCGACGTCCCCACCGTGGCCTCGCCGATGTACAAGCAGGTCTTCGACCTGCGCACCGGAGGCTGCCTGGACCCCGTTGGCAAGGAACCCCGTGCGCTGCAGACGTTCCCGGTGCACCTCGACGGGGACATCGTCAGCGTGGGGCTCCCCGGAGGACAGGGTGGGCGATGACGATGCTGCTGGGGCTCGAGGTCACGGGCAGGCGCGTCCTGGTCGCAGGTGGCGGGACGGTCGCGGCCCGGCGGGCGACGGCGCTGGCCGCGGACGGCGCGGTCGTCACGGTCGTCGCGCCGCAGCTGTGCGAGGACCTCGTCGACGCCGTCCTCGACGGTGCGCTCACGTGGGTCCAGCGGGAGGTGCGTGAGGACGACCTCGACGGGATGTGGCTCGTCCACGCCGCGACCGACGACGCCCGCACCAACACCCGGGTCTGCGCCTGGGCCACCGAGCGCCGCACCTGGAGCGTGTGCGCGAGCTCGGTCGCGGACGGTACGGCGCGAACGCCGGCGACCACCCGTCACGCCGGCTTGGTCGTGGGTGTCGCCTCCTCCGAGGACGCGGACCCGGCGCGCGCCCGATCCGTGCGCGACCAGCTGACGCTCGCCCTGGAGACCGGCGACCTCGACCTGCGACACCGGCGCAGGGACTCCGCGGGGGTCGGTCGCGTGGTCCTCGTCGGTGGCGGACCCGGTGCGCCCGACCTGCTCACCCTCCGCGGTCGGCGTGCCCTCAGTGAGGCTGACGTCGTCGTCACGGACAGGCTGGGGCCGACGAGCCTGCTGTCCTCGCTCCCGGCCGACGTCGAGGTCATCGACGTGGGCAAGGTGCCCGGCGCCCACGCGGTCAGCCAGGACCAGATCAACGCCCTGCTCGTGGAGCAGGCCGAGCGCGGCCGCGTCGTGGTCCGGCTCAAGGGTGGCGACCCCTACCTGTTCGGGCGCGGTGGCGAGGAACAGGCGGTGCTGGCCGCGCACGGGATCCCCGTCGAGGTCGTACCCGGCGTGAGCTCGGCGCTGGCCGGCCCGGCCGCGGCCGGCATACCGGTCACCCACCGGGGCACCGTGGCCGCGGTGCACGTCACGCACGGCCACACGACGCTCGAGGCCGCCGCGGTCCGCTCGGTGGTCGACGCCAGCGCCACGCTCGTCGTGCTCATGGGTGTCTCGAAGTTGGGGCAGCACGTCCGGCAGCTGCTGGCAGCGGGGGCTCTCGCGTCGACCCCCGTCGCCATCGTGGAGGACGCCACGCTGCCCGGCCAGAGGGTGACCCGCGCCTGGCTGGGGGACGTCGCGCGGGTGGCGACCGAGTCGGGGGTCCGAGCCCCAGCGGTCGTCGTCGTGGGAGCCGTGGCCTCCGACGATCTCCTGGACGTGCTCCCGTGACCCGTGGGTCCGGGGCGGCCGGGGCGCCCGGGGCGCCCGGGCTGAGCCCGGTGATGACCGGCTGTGTGGTGCTCGTGACGGCCGACCGGCGCTCGGGTGAGCTGGGGTCTGCCCTGGCGCGCCGCGGGGCCTCCGTCCGGCACGCCCCGGCGCTGAGCATCGTGCCGCACGAGCACGACGACCAGCTGCTGCTCGACACCAAGGCCCTGGTCGCCGACCCCCCGGACACCGTCGTCGTCACCACGGGTATCGGCTTCCGCGGCTGGGTCGAGGCAGCGGATGCCGCCGGCCTCGCCGACGAGCTCAGCGAGGTGCTCGAACGGGCCCGCATCATCGCCCGCGGCCCCAAGGCAAGGGGTGCCATCCAGGCTGCGGGCCTGCAGGCGGACTGGGTCGCGGAGTCCGAGACCTCGGCGGAGATCCTCGACCTGCTGCTCACCGAGGGCGTGGCCGGGCACCGGATCGCCGTCCAGCACCACGGTGCCGGCGCCGACGGCCTCGACATCGAGCTGGCCGCGGCCGGGGCGGATGTCCACAGCCTCGTCGTCTACCGGTGGGGGCCCGCACCCGACCCGCAGGCGCTCACGAACTCGGTCCTCGCCGCAGCCGCCGGCGAGATCGACGCGGTGGTGTTCACCTCTGCGCCGGGCGCCGCGGCCTGGCTGGCTGCGGTCGACGCGGAGGGGGTGTGGCCCGCCGTGCAGCAGCGCTTCGCCACCGGCGCCATGGTGGCCGCCGCTGTCGGCCCGGTGACCGCTCGCCCGTTGCGCGAGCGTGGTGTCGAGCCAGTGGTCCCTGACCGGGGGCGCTTGGGCGCTCTGGTGCGCAGGCTCGTCAGCCACTACGAGCAGGCGCAGACGTCGGCCGTCTCGACGGTGGCGGGGCGCCTCCAGGTCCGACGGACTGTCGCCCTGCTGGACGGCCACGTCCTACCGGTCTCCCCCAGCGGCCTCGAGGTGCTGCGGTTACTGGCAGCCGCCGAGGGCGAGGTCGTCACGCGGGCCCAGCTGCTGGCCGTGCTCCCCGGGGACTCGAACGACCCCCACACTGCCGAGGTGGCCGTCGCCCGGCTGCGCGAGGCCTGCGCAGCCAAGGGACTGGTCCGCACGGTGGTCAAGCGCGGCTACCGGCTGGACGTCCTCCCCCGCTGACGTCGAGCCCGGGCCGGCACCCGTCCGTGACGGGTGCCGGCCCGGGTCACACCTCCTCGGTGGCCTGACGGGCGCGGTGGCCCTGGCTCAGTGCCGACCGCCCTCGGCGGCACCCTCCACGACCACAGGCGTGCCGTTGGAGACGAGCCTCCAGTCGTACGTGGTGAAGGTCGACGGGTCGATCACACCCTGCTCGGTGGTCCAGTTGATGAGCAGCTGCCGGATCTCCACCTGGGCGTTGTAGAGCACCGGCGCCGTCGTCACGCCCGGGAAGTTGCCGCCACCGGACTGCCGGTAGTTGTTGATCGCGACGACGAACTGCGCCGCCGGGTCGACGGGCTGGCCCCCATACGTCAGCGTGGTGATGCGCTGCCCCACCGGCTTGGCGATGTCGATGTCATAGGCCAGCGACTTGTCGAGGCCGCCCATGATGTCGTAGTTGTAGTCAGGCGTTTCGAGCCCAGTGGCCGGGTTGACGGCATTGGTGATGTCATCGGGGGCGAACGGGCCGGCACCGGTGACGGTCTCGTAGTAGGCAGCGGAGTACTCGAGGTAGGCCTTCACCTGGGCCCCGGTGAACCGGATCCCGAGCAGGGTGTTGTCGTAGACGTAGAGTCCGGCGACGTCGCGCACCGTGACGTTGCCCGCCGGGATGGCCGCGTCGCGGTTGAAGGGCGCAGCGATCGACAGCACCGGCAGCGACGCGTCGGGGGTACCGGCCAGCGCAGCCTTCACGGCGTCGGCCTGGACGTGGTTGATGAAGTCGATGGCCGCCGTGTCCTCGAAGCGCGCCGTGGCGGCGGACATGGGGGCCGTGCAGGTGCCGATGACGGAGTTGACGTAGGTGCGGACCACGGCGTGGTCCTCGCGGACGAGCTCGGCGACCGCAGCGTCCTCGGGGACCGTGTTGGCGTCGAGGAGGTGCGAGTGCGCCGAGACGAGCTTCCAGCCCCGCGCCTGGTGGACCACGTCGAGGTCCATCACCGACAGGCGCATCCCCCACTTGAGGGGCTCGGTGACCAGGACGTTCTTGCCGGGCGTGGCCTTGCTCGGGACGAGCTGCTCCTTGATCTCCACGTGGGCGTGGCCCACGAGGACGGCGTCGATGCCGGCGACCTGCTCGGCGAGCTGGAACGAGGCATTCTCCGGGTAGGGCAGCGCGTCACCGTAGGACGAGCCCGGCTTGGCGCCCGAGTGGCACGACACGATGACGAGGTCGCAGCCCGCCGACTTGAGCTTGGGGACCCAGACCTCGGCCTGCTCGACGATGCCGGGGAACTTGAGCCGCCCCTCGACGTTCGCCTTGTCCCAGATGGCCACCCCGGGGGTCACCAGGCCGAGGATGCCGACCTTGAGCGGCTTGGGCACGCCGGGGACCTTGAAGGACTTGATCGTGTAGGGCTGGAAGGCCGGCGCACCGGTCTTCCAGTCCACGGTGTTGGCGGACAGCAGGGGGAAGTCACACTGCGACTCGAAGGTCCGCAGGGTCTCGATGCCGTAGTTGAACTCGTGGTTGCCCAGCGCAGCAGCGTCGTAGCCCATGGCGTTCATCGCCTTGGCCATCGGGTGGGTGGAACCACCGGTGATGGGGTCGATCTTCGCGTAGTAGTAGGCCAGCGGCGTCCCCTGGATGGTGTCACCCGCGTCGAGCAGCAAGGTGCTCGAGGCCCCTCGCTCCGCGCGCACGAGCTTGACGAGCGACGCGATCTTGGCGAGGCCGATGTCGTTGTGCGGACCGTCGTCGTAGACAGCGTCCTTGAAGTAGTCCCAGTTGAGGACGTTGCCGTGGGTGTCCGTGCTCCCCATGACCGTGAGCCGGTACGGCGTCGTCCCCGACCCGGGACGACCCTTCGGGGTCGCCGCCTGCGCGGTGCCGGGCGCGGCGAAGAACGCCGCACTCGCCCCGGCGCCACCGAGCACCGCCATGGACAGGACCTGGCGACGCGACTGCTCGCTCGCCGGCTGGGTTCGGGTGGGCTCGGGACGAGCAGAAGGGCTGGACGCGGACATCGGGACCTCCGGGACAGGGGTACGCCGACGGTCGGCCGGCGGTGGGGGCAGCGACGACCGCGTCGTTGCGGTCGTCCGGGGGTCACCCTAACCGGTCATACCGACACGAAGGGACCTTGTCGACAACAGAGGACAAAGCCCTGGGAAAGAGCCCGGGGAATGCAAAAGGGCCTTCCCGTGGGAAGGCCCTTTTGTGAAGGTGTGTTCGGCTGCGTCCTACTCTCCCACACCGTCACCAGTGCAGTACCATCGGCGCTGAAGGGCTTAGCTTCCGGGTTCGGAATGGGACCGGGCGTTTCCCCTTCGCTATGACAGCCGAAACTCTATGGAGATATTCAGTGGTTTGTTTGTCCCGACCGTATCTCGGGAACCACACAGTGGACGCGTAACATCTTTGTTGTATCAAGTT
>NZ_BAABLO010000012.1:0-481575 GCF_039544395.1 Pedococcus ginsenosidimutans | reverse complement strand
AACTTGATACAACAAAGATGTTACGCGTCCACTGTGTGGTTCCCGAGATACGGTCGGGACAAACAAACCACTGAATATCTCCATAGAGTTTCGGCTGTCATAGCGAAGGGGAAACGCCCGGTCCCATCCCGAACCCGGAAGCTAAGCCCTTCAGCGCCGATGGTACTGCACTGGTGACGGTGTGGGAGAGTAGGACGCAGCCGAACACACCTTCACAAAAGGGCCTTCCCACGGGAAGGCCCTTTTGCATTCCCGGGCTCTCATCCCATCGAGATGCCTGGATTCGAAACAACCCATGCGCACGCGGAGACGTCCCCGGGAAGTGCCCGGCAAAGACGGAGTCCGTAGACTGCACGACGAATACTGCACAGCGAGGAGCATCCGTGTCGGAGAACCAGTCAGGTCGTGACGGCCAGGGCCGTCGTCCATCCTCGGGCGGCGGTCGCCCCGGAGGCTCCGGTGGCTCCCGCGGCCAGGGCGGCGGTGGCTCCCGAGGTCAGGGTGGCGGCTACCGCGGTCAGGGTGGTCAGGGCGGCAGCGGCGGTGGCTCCGACCGTGGCGGCGCCGGCGGCTACGGCGCAGGTCGGTCCTCCGGCGGACGCCCCACTGGGGGCCGTCCCGGAGCAGGTCGTCCCGGTGGACGCCCGCCCGGCGGCTCCGAGCGCCGTGGTGGAGCCGGTCGGCGCGACGAGCGCGACGCCGGGTCCTTCGACAACAGTGAGCGTCGCGGTGGTCCGCGGCTTGCGCCGCGTACCCCCAAGCTGCCCGAGCCGCGCATCGCCGAGGGCGTCACGGGCAAGGAGCTCGACCGTGCGGTGCACCACCAGCTGCGCACCCTGAGCAAGGAGAACGCCGAGGGCGTCGCCCAGCACCTGGTCATGGTGGCGGCGCTGCTCGAGGTCGACGACTTCAGCGGGGCCGAGGCGCACGCCGAGACGGCCGTGCGACGGGCCGGACGAGTGCCGGCAGCCCGCGAGGCCCTCGGCCTGGTGGCCTACCGCAAGGGGGAGTGGGCCAGGGCGCTCAGCGAGTTCCGTACCGCGCGGCGCCTCAGCGGTTCCTCCCACATGCTGCCGCTCATGGTGGACTGCGAGCGGGGCCTGGGTCGTCCCGAGCGTGCCCTGGAGCTGGCGATGTCTCCGGAGGCAAAGACGCTGACCGTGGAGGAGCGGGTCGAGCTCGCCATCGTGATCTCGGGCATCCGGCGCGACCTCGGCCAGCTCGACGCCGCCCGCCTGGCGCTGGAGATCCCACAGCTCAAGGCCACGGGACGCAAGCCCTGGACGACGCGGTTGGCCTACGCCTACGCCGAGACGCTCCTCGCCGTCGGCCGGGAGGAGGACGCGCGGACCTGGTTCGCCCGGGCCGCGGACACGGACACCGAGCTCGAGACCGATGCGGCCGAGCGCCTCGCCGAGCTCGACGGGGTCATCCTCACCGACCTGCTCGAGGGCGAGGAGGAGGACGACCTCGAGGACGTCGACCACGACCGTGGCAACGACCGTGGCAACGACCGTGGCAACGACCGTGACCATGACCGCGGCACGGACGGCGACCGCTAGGTGTCGACCCTGATCGAGCGGTACGCCGCGGTCGTCTGCGACCTCGACGGCGTGGTGTACCGCGGCCCGGCCGCGGTGGACCACGCGGTGTCCGCGCTGTCGTCGCTGTCGGTACCGATCGTGTACGCGACCAACAACGCCTCCCGCCCGCCGGGTGAGGTGGCGGCCCACCTCACCGACCTCGGCCTGCGCGCCAGCGGTCGCGACGTCGCAACCAGCTCCGAGGCCGGGGCTGAGATGCTGTCCCGCCACCTCCCCGCTGGGTCCACGATCATGGCGGTTGGCGGACCCGGGGTGCGTGAGGCGTTGCAGGCCAAGGGGTTCCGGGTGTTGACGCCGGCTGACCTGCGTGACGACCCGAGCCTGCGGCCCGCCGGCGTGCTCCAGGGTTACGGGCAAGGGGTGACGGCCGCGGACCTGTCCGAGACGGCGTACGCCGTCGTGGCCGGGGCGATGTGGGTCGCGACCAACACCGACCAGACGCTGCCCACGCACCGGGGTACGGCGCCGGGCAACGGCATGCTCGTGGCGGCCGTGCGACGAGCCGTCGACCGCGACCCGATCGTCGTCGGCAAGCCGGAGGCCCCGCTCTACGAGCTGTGCGCGCACCGGCTCGACATCCCCGCGCGACGCGTGCTCGCCGTGGGGGACCGGCTCGACACCGACATCGCCGGGGCGGTCACCGCCGGAATGGACTCCGTCCTCGTGCTGACCGGAGTGGACTCGGTGACCTCGTTGGCCACGGCACCAGCGGCCATGCGCCCGACCTACCTCGTGGAGGACCTGCGCGGCCTCCGCACCGAGTACGTGCCGACCGAGACCGACTACTCGTGGTGGGAGTGCGGCGCCGACCGACGCCGGCTCGTCGACGGTCGCTGGGAGGTCGCCCGGACGGGGAGTCCCATCGAGGCGGCGCGCGCCGCCGTCGCCTGCGTGCACCAGGCCCTCGACGACGACGAGATCACTCACGACGCGGCTCGACGCCTCGTGCGGGACGTCGACGTCTGGCAGTAGCGTGAGGAGTCGAGCGACGCCCGGTCGCTCTCCCGAGGAGGACCACATGGCGTTCGAGTCCGTGCGCAGCTATGTCCAGCTCGCCAGCGGTCTGGGTGAGATGACCATGGCCAAGGCGATGGAGGCTGCCCAGGGCCTGCTGGCCCTCCCCGGCGTCGACGAGGTCAGCCGCCGCGCGGTCCAGGCCTCCACCCTCGCCGACCAGCTCCTCGAGGCGGCGCGCGCCAACCGCGCGAACCTCGTGGCCCTCGTGCAGGCCGAGGTCGAGGCCGCGCTGAGGCGTGCCGACGTGGCCAGGGTCGGTGACGTCGACGCCGCCCGCGCCGCGCTGGCCGGGGTCACCAAGGAGCTCGCGGACCTCAAGGACCTCGTCGTCGCCACCGGTGTCTCGGCAGTCGCCGGCGCAGCGGGTGCCGCCCGGTCCTCCGGCCGTCCCTCCGGTGCGGTGAGCACGGTCGCCGAGGCGGCCACGCGGGCAGCAGAGCCCAGCGTGGCCCCGGCCTCCAAGAGCGCCCCGGCAAAGAAGACGGCCGAGAAGAAGACGGCTGCGAAGAAGTCCACGGCGACCACGAGCGCTCCGGCGAAAAAGGCGACCGCGAAGAAGGCGACCGCGAAGAAGACGGCTGCGAAGAAGTCCACGGCAACCAAGAAGGCCACGGCAGCCAAGAAGGCCACGGCGACCACGAGCGCTCCGGCGAAAAAGGCGACCGCGAAGAAGACCACCACCAAGGCGACGGCGAAGAGGACCGGCTCGTGACCGAGCAGCACAACGACCAGCACGACCAGCACCCCCACCCGCGGCCACCGGTCGCGACCCCTCCCGCGCCAGCTCCTCCCGCGCCGGCGGCTCCGGACCTCGGCGAGCACGCCACCGGCGACATCGTCATCGACTCCGCCCTGCAGGACCTGCGTGACGCGCCCGAGGACGACCTCGACGCCCGGATCGCCGCTGGACAGCGCGTGCACCAGACGCTCCAGGGACGCCTGTCCCACCTCGGCGGCGAGTGAGCGACCACACCCGGCTCGACGTCGAGCTCGTCCGCCGCGGGCTGGCCAGGTCGCGAGGTCACGCCAGAGCCCTGGTCGAGGCCGGCGACGTGGTGGTGTCCGGAGCCACCGCAGCCAAGGCGTCCGCACCGGTGGGCGACGGGACCCCCATCGAGGTCCGCGAGGAGGGGCCCCGGTGGGTGAGTCGCGCGGCGTACAAGCTCGTCGGCGCATTCGAGGCGTTCGGTGACCGGGGGCTCACGGCCCACGACAAGCGCTGCCTGGACGTGGGTGCCTCGACCGGCGGGTTCACCCAGGTGCTGTTGCACCGGGGCGCCGAGCACGTCGTGGCCCTCGACGTGGGTCGCGGGCAGCTCGTGCCCGAGCTCGCTGAGGACCCCCGGGTCACCGACCGGCCCGGCACCACGGTGCGGGGGCTGTCCGCAGACGACATCGGTGGGCCCGTCGACCTCCTCGTCGCCGACCTGAGCTTCATCTCCCTGACCCTCGTCCTGGACACCTTCCGCGGCCTGCTCCGCGACGAGGGTGACGCCGTCGTGCTCGTGAAGCCCCAGTTCGAGGTGGGCCGGAGCCGGCTCGGCAAGGGCGGGATCGTCCGCAACCAGGGCGACCGCGCCTGGGCGGTGACCGAGGTGGCGCGTTGCGCCATCGCGACGGGGCTGCACCCCAAGGGGCTCGCCGAGAGCCCCATCCGGGGAGGTGAGGGCAACGCCGAGTACCTGCTGTGGCTGACCCCGCGCGCTGACGAGGGCATGGGATGGCAGGCTCTGGTGAAGACCGCAGACCAGGTGAGCCTGAAGGGAACCCCGTGACCGCCCCAGCCCGCCGCAGGATCCTCCTCGTGGCCCACCCACGCCGCCAGGAGGCGCACGACCTCGCCGCAGGGGTGGTGCAGCGCCTGCACGACGCCGGGATCGAGGTCGTGGTCCAGTCGGACGAGGCGGCCGCGGTCAACCTCTCCGCCCAGGACGGGGTGACGCTGGCGAACGCCGACAACCCGGCCGAGGGCTGTGAGTTGGTCTGCGTGCTCGGGGGCGACGGCACGATCCTGCGTGGCGCCGAGATGTCGCGGGGGACCGGCGCGCCCCTGCTCGGGGTCAACCTCGGCCACGTCGGCTTCCTCGCCGAGGCCGAGCGGGAGGACATCTCGGCCACCGTCGAGCACATCGTCGCCCGCACCTACACGGTCGAGGAGCGGATGACCCTCGACGTCACGGCCAAGGTCGACGGCTCGCCGGTCTACACCAGCTGGGCCCTCAACGAGGTCACCGTCGAGAAGGCCAATCGTGAGCGCATGCTGGAGGTCGTCGCCGAGATCGACGGCCGCCCCCTGACCACCTGGGGCTGTGACGGGGCCGTCGTGGCCACCCCCACCGGCTCCACGGCCTACGCGTTCTCGGCCGGGGGACCGGTGGTGTGGCCCGACGTCGAGGCGCTGCTGCTCGTGCCGATCAGCGCCCACGCCCTGTTCGCCCGGCCGCTGGTCGTGGGGCCGCAGTCCCACCTCGCGCTCGAGGTCGTGCCGGACACCCTCGGCACCGGTGCGCTGTGGTGCGACGGACGCCGAGCGGTGGACCTGCCCCCGGGCGCGCGCATCGAGGTGGTGCGCTCGCAGACCCCCGTACGGCTAGCGAGGCTGAGCCGGTCCCCGTTCACCGACCGGCTGGTGGCCAAGTTCGACCTCAACATCCACGGCTGGCGCGGCCAGGCCCGCCGCGAGGAGGCGGCCCGCAACGGCCGCCCCACCCCGCCGGCCTGACGGGCGGCGTCAGCCCCGCGTGAGAGGCTGTGCCCCGTGCTGCAGGAACTGAGGATCCAGCGTCTGGGCGTCATCGACGACGCCGTGCTCGACCTGCACCCGGGCCTCAACGTCCTGACCGGTGAGACCGGTGCGGGCAAGACCATGGTCGTCACCGGCCTCGGCCTGCTGCTCGGCGCGCGTGCCGACGCCGGCCTGGTCCGGTCCGGTGCGACCACCGCCGTGGTCGAGGGACTCGTCGACGTGCCCGAGTCGCACCCCGCCTCCCTGCGCGCGGCCGAGGCCGGCGCCGAGGTGTCCGACGGGCTCGTGCTCGTCCGGACCGTCTCCGCCGAGGGCCGCTCCCGCGCGCACGTCGGTGGCCGGTCCGCCCCGGTGGGCGTGCTGGCCGAGGTGGGTGAGCACCTGGTGGCCGTGCACGGCCAGGCCGACCAGTGGCGGCTGCGCCACGGCGACCAGCACCGGGCGATGCTCGACCAGTTCGGGGGCGACGCGGTCGCGAAGGCGCTGGCCCGCTACGTCGCCGTGTACGACGAGCACGAGGCCGCGCGTGCCGAGCTCGCCTCACTGCGGGAGGCGGCCCGTGACCGCGCGCGCGAGGTCGAGATCCTCCAGCACGGGCTCGAGCAGCTGGAGCAGCTCGACCCCCAGCCGGGGGAGGACGCCGACCTGCGGGTGGAGGACGAGCGGCTCAGCCACGCCGAGGGGCTGAGGACCGCGGCCGCACTGGCCCACGACCACCTCGCCGGTGCGCAGGACTACTCCGGGCAGGAAGGGCCCGGCGCCGCAGAGACCGTCGCCGCAGCCCGGCAGGCCCTGGCGGGGGAGGTGGACCACGACCCGGCCCTCAAGGAGCTCGACCGACGTCTGGCCGACCTCGGCTACCTCGTGGCCGACCTCGCCGCGGACCTCAGCTCCTACCTCACGGACGTCGACGTCGACCCGGCGAGGCTGGCGTGGGTGCAGCAGCGTCGCGCCGACCTCACCGCCCTGACGCGCAAGTACGGCGAGACGGTCGCCGATGCGCTCGACTGGGGCCGCGAGGCGGCCCAGCGGCTCGACCTGCTGCTCGGGTCCGACAGCCGCATCGAGGAGCTGGAGCCCAGGCTGGCCGAGCTCGACGCCCAGCGCACCAGCGCGGCGCAGGCCCTGACGACGGCCCGCCGCAAGGCGGCCTCGCGCCTGGCCAAGGCGGTCACCGCGGAACTCGGGCACCTCGCCATGGGGCAGGCCCGGGTCGAGGTCGACGTCAGCCCGCGACCCTCCGGGCTCGGCCGCAGCGGCGCCGACGACGTCGAGATCCTCCTGGCCGCCAACCCCGGTACCCCCGCCAGGACGGTGGCCAAGGCAGCCTCCGGCGGTGAGCTGTCCCGCGTCATGCTGGCCCTCGAGGTCGTCACCGGTGCCGCGGGTGGGGCCGACGTGCCGACGTTCGTCTTCGACGAGGTGGACGCCGGCGTGGGCGGCACCGCGGCACTCGATGTCGGGGCCCGGCTCGCCGCCCTGGCCGAGCACGCCCAGGTCGTGGTCGTGACCCACCTTCCCCAGGTCGCCGCGTACGCCGACCGCCACCTGGTCGTCCGCAAGGCCAGCGACGGGCACATCACCTCCAGCGGCGTGCACGCGCTCGACGACGACGAGCGCCTGCGTGAGCTGGCCCGGATGATGTCGGGGGCCGAGACCGAGGCCGCCCTGGACCACGCCCGCGAGCTCGTCGCGGCCAGCTCCGCCCGCAGGGCCGCAGCGGTCTCCTGAGCCACGACGCGCCCCGCGTGGGGCGCGCTGAGCAGGCGTGCGCGCATGGGAGGATGGCGACGATGCCGCTGAAGATCCCCCGCCAACGCGCCCGCGAACCCGAGAGCCCGGGGGTCCGCGGGCAGGTCCGCGTCGACGCCCGCACCAAGAACCTCACCAAGCGGCTGCGCCCCGGTGAGATCGCCGTCATCAACCACCAGGACATCGACAAGGTGAGCGCGGAGGCGCTGCTCGCGTGCCGGCCGGCCGCCGTCATCAACGCCGCGCCGTCGATCTCCGGCCGCTACCCCAACCTCGGCCCCGAGATCCTCATCGACGCAGGGGTCCCGCTGCTCGACAACGTCGGCGCCGACGTGATGCACACGTTGCAGGAGGGCCAGCAGGTCCGCGTCGACGGCGACCAGGTCTGGGTCGGTGACGAGGTGGTGGCCAAGGGCCAGGCGTTCGACCCCGAGATCGTCGCCGCGGCGATGACCGAGGCGCGCGCCGGGCTGGCCGTGCAGCTCGAGGCCTTCGCCGCCAACACCATGGAGTACCTGCGCCGCGAGCGCGACCTGCTCCTCGACGGCGTCGGTGTCCCCGACATCACCACGAAGATCGACGGGCGCCACGCGCTCATCGTCGTGCGCGGCTACCACTACAAGGAGGACCTGCGGACCCTCCGCAGCTACATCCGCGAGTACCGGCCGGTCCTCATCGGGGTCGACGGCGGCGCGGATGCGCTGATCGAGGTGGGTCTTCGGCCCGACCTCGTCGTGGGTGACATGGACTCGGTGTCCGACGCCACGCTGCGCTGCGGTGCAGAGGTCGTCGTGCACGCCTACCGCGACGGCAACGCACCCGGCCTCGAACGGGTGCGCCGCCTCGGGGTGGAGCCGGTGGTCTTCCCGGCCACCGGCACCAGCGAGGACGTCGCCATGCTCCTCGCCGACGACAAGGGCGCCGAGCTCATCGTCGCCGTCGGCACGCACGCGACGCTGGTCGAGTTCCTCGACAAGGGTCGCAGCGGCATGGCCAGCACCTTCCTGACCCGCCTTCGCGTCGGCGGCAAGCTCGTCGACGCCAAGGGCGTGAGCCGGCTCTACCGCTCACGCATCTCCAACCTCGCCCTCACGCTCATGCTCCTCGTCGGGCTGAGCGCACTCTTCGCGGCCCTGTGGTCGACGACGGGTGGGCGCGCCCTCCTGCAGGTCCTCGGCGCTCGCTGGGACGACCTGTGGTCCTTCGTCGTAGGAACCGTCACGTGATCGACTTCCGTTACCACCTCGTCTCCATCGTCTCGATCTTCCTCGCCCTCGCGGTGGGGATCGTGCTCGGTGCCGGTCCCCTCAAGGAGGACCTGGGCAACACCCTGACGTCGGAGGTGAAGAACCTCCGCCAGGACAAGGCCACCCTGCGCTCGCAGCTCGACCTGGCCGAGCGCGGCGGCAAGGCCCGTGACGACTTCACGACGGCCAGCAACCGCAGCCTCCTGGCCTCGCGCCTCGCAGACACCACGGTCAGCGTCATCGTGCTGCCGGGCGCCGACTCGGGCCTGGTGAAGTCCACCACCGAGACGCTGACCGGCGCAGGGGCCACCATCGGGTCCACGATCTCCGTCCAGGACGCCTGGGTCGACCCGGACAAGGCGACCCTGCGCTCCACCCTGGCCCAGCAGCTGGCCGGGCAGGTGGGCGTGCCCGTGGACCAGTCGGCCGACCTCGTCGACACGGTGCTCGCCCGCTCGGTCCTCACCAAGGCGGGCTCCGGCGCTCCCGGCGCCACCGCGGCCCTGGAGGGACTGCGGACGGGAGAGCTCGTCAAGTACAGCTCCGACACCGTCACGCGGGCCACCGTGGCCGTCGTCGTGGCAGGGCCCGTCAGCGGCTCTGACGCCGCCGAGCGCACCGACAGGGCGACGGCGCTGGCCAGGCTCGCCGGCGCCATGGACTCGGCGGGTGCCGGCGCCGTGCTGGTGACCAGCAGCACCGCCCCGGGCACCACGGGAGTGGCATCGGTGGTCACCACGGTCCGCGACGACAAGGACCTGCCGGACACCCTGAGCACCGTCGACGACGGCGAGCTGCCCATGGGCCAGGCGAGTGTCGTCTTCGGCCTCCTCGAGCAGGAGGCGGGGAAGTCGGGGCAGTACGGCCTCGCGAGCGACGCCTCCGCGGCCTTCCCGCAGCTCGCGACCAAGTAGGGCGCCGTGCACCCTCTGGCGACCGGAGCCCTGGCCGGGGTCGTGGCCTCCGTCTCCCTGCGGGCGCTCGGCACGAACCCGCCCGGGGGTGCCGAGCGGTGGGAGCGCACCAACCACGCCGGCCGCAGAGTGACCCTCCTCGAGGGACCGGCGTACGCCATGGGTGCAGCCACCGCCGCCGGGCTCACGGGCGCCGGACCGGGCCCGGTGCTCGCGGCCACCGCGTCGGCCGGACTCGGCGCGCTCGACGACCTGGCGGGCGACTCCTCGAGCAAGGGGCTCAAGGGTCACCTCGGTGCCCTCGCGCGCGGCGAGGTCACCACCGGCGCCGTGAAGGTGCTCGGCCTCGCCGTCACGGGGCTCGCCACCGCCGCCCTGGTGGACCGTGACCTGCGGCGGTCGGCGACGAGGCCGCACGGGTCAGCCGGACCCGGGACGGTCCCCACCCCGGTCGACACCCTCGTGGGGGGAGCCGTGGTGGCCGGCACGGCCAACCTGCTCAACCTGCTCGACCTGCGTCCCGGACGTGCGCTCAAGGCGACGGTCCTCGGGGCGGCGGCGATGGCCTCGACCCGTGGGGCCCGGGGCACCACCCGTACGGGTGCGGCCACCAGCGCCGCGGCGGCCGCCGGCGCGGCAGTGGGCCTGCTCGCACCGGACCTGCGTGGCGAGGCGATGCTGGGCGACACCGGTGCCAACAGCGCCGGCGCGCTGCTCGGCACCGCGCTGGTCCAGGCCACCGGTCGCCGGGGGCGGCTCGTCGCCCTGGCCGTGCTCACGGGCCTGACGCTCGCGTCGGAGAAGGTGTCCTTCACCAGGGTGATCGAGTCCACCCCGGTGCTGCGCGAGGTCGACGCCCTGGGCCGCCGATGACGGCCGGGACGGTCGGGACCTCGGTGGCGCGGGCCGCGGGGCTCATCGCCGTGGCGACGCTGCTCGCCCGGGTGGCGGGGTTCGTGCGGACGATGGTCTTCTCCAACAGCGTCGGGGCGGCCGGGGTCGGTGACGTCTACCAGACCATCAACCTCGTGCCCAACGTCGTCTACGAGGTGGCGGCCGGTGGCGTCCTCGCCGCCGTCGCGGTCCCCCTCATCGCCGGCCAGCTCGGCATGGGCCGCGAGGAGGAGGCCGACCGCACCGCGTCGGCGCTGCTCACCTGGGCCGTGCTCGTCCTCACCCCGCTGGCCGTGCTGCTGGCAGTGCTCGCACCGTGGCTCAGCAGCGCGCTGCTCGGGGCCCGGGCCTCGCAGGCGGAGCTGGACCTGGGGGCCCACATGCTGCGGCTGTTCGCCCCCCAGGTGCTCCTCTACGGCGTGGGCATCGTGCTGTCCGGGGTGCTGCAGGCCCGGCGGCGCTTCCTCGCGGCGGCGCTGGCCCCGCTGCTGTCGAGCCTCGTGGTCATCGCCGCCTACGTCGCCTACGGCGCGCTCGCCGACACCGCCGACGGCCCGGGTGCGGTCTCTGATCCGGCGGTGTGGACCCTCGCGGGCGGCACCACGCTCGGTGTGGTGGTGCTCAGCCTGCCGCTGCTCGTGCCGGTGTTCCGGTCCGGGGTGCGCCTGCGCCCGACGCTCGGGTTCCCCGAGGGCCTTGCCCGCCGGGCCGCCTCCCTGGCCGGAGCCGGGCTGGTGGCGCTGGTCGCCCAGCAGGCTGCCGTCCTGACCGTCCTGTGGATCACCCACCACCGCACCGACGTGGTGGGCACCGTCAACGCCTACGCCTACGTCCAGGCCGTCTACCTGCTGCCGTACGCCGTCCTGGCCGTGCCGATCGCGACCTCGGTCTTCCCCGCGCTGGCGCACACCGCCGGCCAGGAGTCCCAGGGGCTGGTGGGCACCGCGGCCCGCGACTCCCTGGCCCGCGGACTGCAGGGCATCCTGCTGCTCACCGCCGGCGCCGCTGCGGTCCTCATGGCCGTCTCGCGGCCCGTGGGTGCCTTCTTCTCGCACTTCGACCGCGGGTCGGACCTGGGGGGAGGCGCCGCGCTGGCTGCCATCCCCGGAGCGCTGTCGGCCTACGCCCCCGGTGTCGTGGGGTTCGGTGTGGCTGCGCTGCTGACCCGCGCGCTGTATGTGCGGGGCCGCCCGTCCCACGCGGCGCTGGCGGTGGCCGCCGGGTGGGCGGTGACCGCCCTGCTGCCGCTGGCGGTCCTGCCCGAGGGGTCGAGCGCGGGAGCCACCCTTGGCGTCCTCGGGGTGGCCTCGTCCGTCGGCATGGTCCTGTCCGCCCTCGTGCTCGTCCTCCTCGTGCGGCGGGCGTGGGGGCCGCTGGCCCTCGCCGGCAGCTATCGCACGCTCGGCTCGGCCATCGTCGCGGTGGCGGTGTCGCTGGCGGTCGGTGACGGCATCGCGCGCGCTCTCTCGGCGACCTCGGTGTGGGGCGCCCTCGGGGCCGGCATCGCGGTGGCGCTGGCCACAGCGGCCACCTACCTGGCGGTGATGGCGGTGGGCGACCGGGAGACCTTCCGGGAGATGCGCCGGCGTGGTCGCAGCAGGCGCCTGGGGAGCGCGGCATGAGGGTGGCCATGGTCGTCGGCCGCAGCACCGGCGGCATCGGGCTCCATGTCGTCGACCTCGCGGCACACCTGCGCGAGCTTGGCGACGAGGTCGTCACCGTGACCGACGACCTGACCGCCGAGCGCTTCGACCTCCCCGACGCCCTGCGCTGGTGGCCCGCCCGCAGCGGTGGTGTGCGCGGCCTGCTGGCCGACCTGCGCAGGATGCACCGCCTCGCGCGCACCTCCGACGTCGTGCACGCCCACGGTCACCAGGCGGGCCTGTTCGCGGTCCTCGCGGCGACGGGCACCCGCACTCCGGTCGTCGTGAGCCAGCACAACGCCGTACTCGACGGACCCAGGGCTGCCCTCGGCCGTGCCGTCCAGTCCTTCGTCGCCCGCCGGGCGGCCCTGGTCACCGTGGCGTCGAGCGACCTCGTGGCGGTCGCGAGGCGGCACGGGGCCCGTGACGCGAGGCTGGCCGCAGTGCCCTCGCCGAGGGTCCCCGCGCTGCTCGGCACACCTCCCGCGGGCGTCGCCGAACGCCGTGCGCGCGCCGCCGGGCTGCTCCGAGCGATGGGCCTCCCGGACACGGGTGCCCTCGTGCTCACCATCTCCCGGATCGCCCCGCAGAAGAGCCTCGACGTCCTCGTCGACGCCGCTGCCCGGCTGGACGCGCCCGTGCAGTGGGTCGTCGTCGGCGACGGCGACCCGGGCCTGCTCGCCGACCTGCGCCAGCGGGCCGGGCACCTCGCCTCCCCGGTCCACTTCGTCGGCGCGGTCGCCGACCCCACCGCGTGGCTCGAGGCCGCCGAGGCCTTCGTGCTGCCGAGCCGGTGGGAGGCCCGGGCCCTCGTGGTGCAGGAGGCGATGGCTGCGGGGCTGCCGGTCGTCGCCAGCGACACCGGTGGCCTGCACGACCTGGTCGACGGGGCCGGGGTGCTCGTCCCGGTCGGCGACACGCCCGGGTTCGCCGGCGCCGTCGAACGGGTCCTCGGCGACCCCGAGCTGCGCGGACGGCTCTCCCAGCAGGGGCGCGACCGCGCCACCACGTGGGAGGACGGCCTCGCGGCGGCACGCCGCTGGCGGGAGTGGTACTCAGCCCTCCCCGGGATGACGTAGGCTTGAATCCCGTGGTGGAGCAGACGAAACACATCTTCGTGACCGGGGGCGTTGCCTCTTCTCTGGGCAAGGGCCTGACGGCATCCAGCCTCGGACGCCTGCTCACGGCGCGCGGCCTGCGCGTCACGATGCAGAAGCTGGACCCGTACCTCAACGTGGACCCGGGGACGATGAACCCGTTCCAGCACGGCGAGGTCTTCGTGACCGACGACGGGGCCGAGACCGACCTCGACATCGGTCACTACGAGCGGTTCCTCGACAGCAACCTCGTGGGCATGGCCAACGTCACGACCGGACAGGTCTACAACCAGGTCATCGCCAAGGAGCGTCGCGGCGAGTACCTCGGTGACACGGTCCAGGTGATCCCGCACATCACCAACGAGATCAAGGAGCGCATGCGGGCGCAGGCCGCCGGCAGCCCCGGCGTCCCGGCCTCCTCCGCCCCCGACGTGATCATCACCGAGATCGGTGGCACGGTCGGCGACATCGAGTCGCTGCCGTTCCTCGAGGCCGCCCGCCAGGTGCGCCACGACGTGGGCCGCGACAACGTCTTCTTCCTGCACGTCTCGCTGGTGCCCTACCTCGCCCCCAGTGGTGAGCTCAAGACCAAGCCCACGCAGCACTCCGTGGCCGCCCTGCGCCAGGTCGGTATCCAGCCGGACGGGCTCGTTCTGCGCGCCGACCGGGAGATCCCGGACAGCATCAAGCGCAAGATCTCGCTCATGTGCGACGTCGACACCGAGGCCTGCGCCGCCGCCGTCGACGCGCCGAGCATCTACGACATCCCGAAGGTCCTGCACAAGGAGGGCCTGGACGCCTACGTCATCCGTCGCCTCGGCCTGAACTTCCGCGACGTCGACTGGCACGACTGGGACGAGCTGCTGCGCCGGGTCCACAGCCCCGAGCACACGGTCGAGATCGCCCTGGTCGGCAAGTACATCGACCTGCCCGACGCCTACCTGTCGGTGACCGAGGCGATGCGCGCCGGCGGCTTCCACCACGATGCCAAGGTCAAGATCCGCTGGGTCGCCAGCGACGAGTGCCAGACCGAGGTCGGTGCCCAGCGCGCGCTCGGCGGCGTCGATGCGGTGCTCGTGCCCGGAGGCTTCGGCGTCCGTGGCATCGAGGGCAAGCTCGGCGCGCTGCGCTGGGCCCGCGAGAAGCAGGTGCCCACGCTCGGCATCTGCCTGGGCCTGCAGTGCATGGTCATCGAGTACGCCCGCAACGTCGCCGGCATCGAGGGTGCGAGCTCCACCGAGTTCGACCCGCAGACCCCCGCTCCGGTCATCGCGACCATGGAGGAGCAGAAGGCGTTCGTCGAGGGCGCCGGTGACCTCGGTGGCACGATGCGCCTGGGCTCATACCCCGCCAAGCTCGCCGAGGGCTCGGTCGTCGCCGAGGCGTACGGCGCCGTGGCGGTCGACGAGCGGCACCGGCACCGCTACGAGGTCAACAACGGCTACCGCGAGCAGCTCGAGGAGGCCGGCCTGGTGTTCTCGGGGCTGTCCCCGGACAACAACCTCGTGGAGTTCGTCGAGCTGCCGCGCGACGTGCACCCCTACTACGTCTCGACCCAGGCGCACCCCGAGTTCAAGTCGCGCCCGCACCGCGCCCACCCGCTGTTCGCAGGCCTCGTCGGGGCCGCGATCAACGCCCAGCGCGCAGCCCGGCTGGTCGAGGTCGAGCGCCCCCGCGCCACGGCCGACGTCACCGCGTGAGCGACGCCGCGGACGCCTCCGCGGACCTCTCCGGGGCAGTCCCGGCGGGGGAGGACCACGGCTGGCTCGCCGACCGGTTCGAGGCACGGCCCGTCGTGGCGCAGGAGACGGTCTTCGAGGGCATGGTCTGGGACGTCGTGAGCGAGACCGTCGACCTCGGTGAGGCCGGCGAGGTGACCCGCCAGTTCGTGCGGCACCCGGGAGCCGTCGCGGTCGCCGCGCTCGACGACGAGGGTCGGATCGCGCTGGTGCAGCAGTACCGGCACCCCGTGCGCATGTTCGAGTGGGAGGTCCCCGCCGGGCTGCTCGACGTGGACGGTGAGGCACCGCACGTGGGGGCGGCCCGCGAGCTGCACGAGGAGGCCGACCTGGTCGCCGACACGTGGCACGTGCTGGTCGACTACGTCAGCTCGCCGGGTGGCATCGACGAGGCGCTGCGCATCTACCTCGCGCGCGACCTGTCGCCGGTGCCCCACGCCGACCGGCACACGCGGGACGGGGAGGAGCTCGGCATGCCGCTGCGCTGGGTGCCGCTGGAGGAGGTGCGCGACGCGTTCCTCGCGGGACGCGTGCACAACGCAGCCCTGGGCATCGCCGCCCTGAGCGCCCTGGCCTCCCGCGACCAGGGCTGGGCGACCCTGCGCCCCGTCGACGCGCCCTGGCCGATCCACCGGTCCCACCGCGACGACGACCACGACCACGGCGCGCACCACCGGGGGTCCTGACGTGCCCGGCGACCGGGGGACCTTCGGGTCCGCGGCCGCCCGGCCGTGCCCGTGCGGCCGCGGCGACACCTACGCCGTGTGCTGCGGCCCGCTGCACACGGGGGAGTCCGTCGCCCCCACCGCGGAGCAGCTCATGCGCAGCCGCTACAGCGCCTACGTGGTCGGCGACGCGGCGTACCTCGTGCGGACCTGGCACCCGCGCAACCGGCCGGACCCGCTCGAGGTGGCCCCGGACCCCGGGTGGCTGCGGCTCGAGGTCCTCGGCACGAGTGGGGGTGGGGAGGACGACGAGACCGGAGAGGTCGAGTTCGTCGCGACCCACGTCGACGGGCCGCTGCACGAGCGCAGCCGGTTCGTGCGCCGGGGCGGCCGGTGGGTCTACCTCGACGGCCCCGTCCTCGGCTGACCGCCCCCTGACCCACACCGGCAGCGGAAACCGATTCGTGGGGCCCCGGACGCGGTCCGTAGGATGGGCGGGCTCGTCCGAGCGCCCATCGTCCCCGAGATCGAAGGAACTCCTGTGCTTCGCACCCACGAGGCCGGCACCCTGCGTGCCGACCACTCCGGCCAGACCATCACGCTCACGGGCTGGGTTGCCCGTCGGCGCGATCACGGCGGAGTCGCGTTCCTCGACCTGAGGGACGCCAGCGGCGTCGCGCAGGTGGTCGTCCGTGACGAGGTGCTCGCCGAGGGTGGCGCCCACGACCTGCGCAACGAGTACGTCGTCAAGGTCGTCGGCGAGGTCAGGGCGCGCCCGGAGGGCAACGCCAACCCGGACCTGCCCACGGGGGAGATCGAGGTCATCGCCAGCGCGCTCGAGGTGCTCAACGCCTCGGCACCGCTGCCGTTCCAGATCGACGAGCGCGTGACCGTCGGCGAGGAGGCGCGCCTCAAGCACCGCTACCTCGACCTGCGCCGCCCGGGACGGTCGTCGGCCGGCACCGCGATCCGCCTGCGTTCCAAGGTCAACGCTGCCGCGCGCGCCGTGCTCGGTGCCCGCGACTTCGTGGAGATCGAGACGCCCACGCTGACCCGCTCCACCCCCGAGGGTGCCCGCGACTTCCTCGTGCCCGCACGCCTCGCGCCGGGGTCCTGGTACGCCCTGCCGCAGAGCCCGCAGCTGTTCAAGCAGCTGCTCATGGTCGCCGGTATGGAGCGCTACTACCAGATCGCCCGCTGCTACCGCGACGAGGACTTCCGCGCCGACCGGCAGCCCGAGTTCACCCAGCTCGACATCGAGATGTCGTTCGTCGAGCAGGAGGACGTCCTCGAGCTCGGCGAGGCCATCGTCAAGGAGGTCTGGAAGCTCATCGGCGTCGAGCTGCAGACGCCGTTCCTGCAGATGACCTACGCCGAGGCCATGCGCCGGTTCGGCAGCGACAAGCCCGATCTGCGCTTCGGCAACGAGCTCGTCGAGTGCACCGACTACTTCAAGGACACCACCTTCCGCGTGTTCCAGGCCGAGTACGTCGGCGCCGTGGTCATGCCCGGCGGCGCCTCGCAGCCCCGCAAGCAGCTCGACGCGTGGCAGGACTGGGCCAGGAGCCGCGGCGCCAAGGGCCTCGCCTACGTCCTGGTGCAGGAGGACGGCACGCTCGGGGGCCCGGTCGCCAAGAACCTCACCGACGCCGAGCGCGACGGCCTCGCGGCCCACGTCGGCGCCCAGCCCGGCGACTGCATCTTCTTCGGCGCCGGGGCGACCAAGGCCTCGCGGGCGCTACTCGGTGCGGCCCGTCTGGAGATCGGCCGCCGCTGCAACCTGATCGACGAGGACGCCTGGTCGTTCCTGTGGGTGCTCGACGCGCCCCTGTTCGAGCCGAGCGCCGACGCGACCGCCTCGGGTGACGTGGCCCTCGGCTACAGCGCCTGGACCGCGGTGCACCACGCGTTCACCTCGCCCAAGGCCGAGTTCCTCGACACCTTCGACACCGACCCGGGGTCGGCGCTCGCGTACGCCTACGACATGGTCTGCAACGGCAACGAGATCGGCGGTGGCTCCATCCGTATCCACCGCCGCGACGTGCAGGAGCGGGTCTTCCAGGTGATGGGCCTGTCGCAGGAGGAGGCGCAGGAGAAGTTCGGCTTCCTCCTCGACGCGTTCGCCTTCGGCGCCCCGCCGCACGGCGGCATCGCCTTCGGGTGGGACCGCATCGTGTCGCTGCTGGCCGGCACCGAGTCGATCCGCGACGTCATCGCCTTCCCGAAGTCCGGTGGCGGCTTCGACCCGCTCACCGCGGCCCCGGCGCCGATCACGCCGGAGCAGCGCAAGGAGGCCGGGGTGGACGCCAAGCCGTCCACGGACGCCCCGGCAGCCCCAGGTGCGGAGAAGGCCGGCACCGTCACCAGCTGACGCACGGCACCGGTACGGCGCCCGCTCACCGAGCGGGCGCCGTACCCGTTGTCGGCGCGCCGGGCGTCCGGTCAGTCGGGCGTCCGGTCGGTCGGGCGGAGCCGGCGGCTCGACCAGGCGTGCGTCTGCCCGTAGCCGAGCCCGGTGTAGAGCCGACGGGCGACGTCGTTGTGCGAGTACATGCCGAGCGTGCACACGCCGGCCTGCGCGACCGCCGCCCGCGTGAGCCCCGCCGTGACGGCGAGCCCGAGCCCGGTACCGCGCGCGGCCGGGTGCACGGTGATGCCGGACAGGACGGGGTACCCGGCGAGGTTGGGTTCGCGCACACCGCACGCCAGGAGGGCTCCGCCACCGTCACGCACCCCGACCCAGTGCTGGTGGGGGTGCTCGAAGGGCCTCGCGTCGGTGCCCGGGTTGGCCAGTGCGAGCAGCTCCCGGATGGCGGGCTCGTCGCGTCGGCCCAGGGCCACCAGCCGGTCCTCGGTCGCCACCGGCGGTGGCGGCGCCGACGTGCACAGCCACTCCCACTCGTTGCCGCCGTCGAGGGGCAGGTGCCGTGCCACGGCGTCGAGCGACCCGCGCTGCACGGTGACCGAGCCGAGCCCACCCAGCAGCCCGCCATCCGGCCCGTCCGCGAGCATCGCCGCCACGAGGCGGTCGACGTGGTCCGGGGGACCCATCACGAGCAAGCCGTGGCGGCCGGTGTGGGTGCGTCGGGGGAGGGCGAACGCATCGCCCAGCCGGTGGGCAGCAGCACCCAGCGGAGCCGGGATGTCCCAGCGCAGGAACGCGCTCCCACCGCTGAGCGCGAGCAGCTCCTCGTGGGTCGAGACCCGTTGCAGCACAGGGGTGTCCGGCTCGTTCACTCGGTGATCCCGAACCGCGCGTGCCACCGCCGAAGACCGGCCGGCGCCCACCAGTTCCACGTCCCGAGCAGCTTCATGGTCGCCGGCACCAGCAGCATCCGGACGAGCGTCGCGTCGAGCAGGACGGCGACCGCGAGGCCGACGCCCGTCTCCTTGATGACGAGCAGGCGACCGGCCACGAACCCCGAGAAGACGATCACGACGAGGAGGGCGGCCGAGGTGATGATGCGACCCGAGCGCTGGAGCCCGGCGATGACGGCGCGGTCGTTGTCGACCCCGCGCTCGTGGAGCTCGACGATGCGCGAGAGCAGGAACACCTCGTAGTCCATCGACAGCCCGAACCCGAAGGCCAACACGAGCAGCGGGATCGTCGACTCGATGGCCCCGACCGAGTCGAATTCCAGCACTCCTTCGAGGTGGCCCTGCTGGAACACCCAGACGACGACCCCGAGGCTCGCGCCGAGCGAGACGACGTTCATGAGCAGCGCCTTGACCGGGATGACCACGGACCCCGTCATGAGGAACAGCAGCACGAGGGTGGCCAGGGCGACGAGGGCGAAGGCGTACGGAGCGCGTTCACGCAGCGAGCCGGTGAAGTCGTGCAGCCCCGAGGCCTGGCCGATCACCTTGGTGGGGAAGTCGGGGCGGTCGGCCTGCAGCGCGGTGACCGCGTGGCGTGCCGTGTCGCCGAGCGGCCCGCCGGGCACGTCGACGGAGACCAGGCTCAGGGTGTCGTCCACCCGCTCGGCCCGCCCCACGAGGCGGTGGCCGTCGACGACGGGCAGGGCGGCGGCGTACTCCTGCGCGCGGGCCAGCGGGGTCTCGGCCACGACCTGCAGGTCGGGTCCGGACAGCTGCGGGTACCGCTGCTCGAGCTGGGTGAAGAACTCACGCTGGGGGGCGCTGACCGGCAGCAGCTCCTTGCCCGAGGAGGTCAGCTTGAGCTGGAAGGCGGGGGCCGCCAGGGTCCCCAGCACCACGAGCACGGCCAGGATCACCAGGACCGGGCGGCGGAAGACCGCGGTGGCCAGGCGCGAGAAGACGCCCTCCTCCGGAGCCTGCTCGGTGCCGCGCTTGAGCAACCTGCGGGCGCCCAGCACGCAGAGGGCGGGGACGAGGGTGAGCGCCACGAGCATGGCCACGAGCACGACCGACAGGCCCGCCGAGCCGATGGCCTTGAGGGTGGAGGCCTCGAACACGAGCAGGCCGCCGAGGGAGATGGCGACGGTGAGGCCGGAGAAGACGACCGTGCGGCCGGCCGAGTCGACGGTGCGCGCGATGGACAGCAGCACCTCCTCGTGCGTGATCTCCGAGGCGGGCCGGCCCTGGACGCGGCTGCGCAGCTCCTCGCGGAAGCGGCTGACCGTGAGCAGGCCGTAGTCGATGCACAGGCCGAGCCCGAGGACCGTGACGACGTTGACGACGGTGGCGTCGAGGTCGATGAGGTGCGAGAAGGCGAGCAGCGAGGCCAGGGCGCCCCCGATCGAGGCGATGGCCCCGACGATGGGCATGCCCGCGGCGATGAAGCCGCCGAAGACCAGCACCATCACCAGGAAGCTCACGGGCAGCGCGATGCCCTCCCCGGCGCGCAGGTCCTTCTCGACCTGCGAGGTGATGGCGTCGATGAGGTCGGCGAGCCCTCCGGTCGTGCCCTTCGCGCCCGGGACGTCGGCGACCAGCTCCCGCAGCCGGGTGTCAACCTGCGCCTGGGCGCGGTCCCGGGCCGCGCCCTCGAGCGAGGGGTCGAAGGTGACCACGGCGGCGAAGCCGTCACCGGTCGTCGGCAGCAGCGCCCTGGCCTCCGGGCTGCCGATCCCCGACGGCACCAGCTGGGGCGCCGCGACCGACACGACCCCCGGGATGCGGCGCAGGTCGGCTGCGGCCGAACGCACGGCGGCGACGCTCGCCGGGGCGGAGGCCTGGACGCCGGTCACCTGCAACAGGTGGGTGGAGGTGGCCGACCTTCCGGCTGCGACGAGCTGGTCGCGGCCCTGGAGGTTCTCGCCGGCGACCGCCGGGTCGCCGGACTGCAGCCGGTCGAACAGCGACTGGTTGCCGAACGCCCCCGTCGCCCCGCCGAAGGCCGCGACGACGGCGAGCAGCCAGACGACGACGACCGTCCTGGGGTGCCGGCCGATCAGGGCGCCGAGGTGGGGGAGGGCGGAGGCCGCCCGGTCGGGGTGGTCTGGCGCGTCGGTCACGGGAGATACCCTGCCATCCGTGGTGACTGGTGACGGCGACGACCTCTTCGCTGAGGCATCGCGGTCGCGTTCGGGTGACCGCATGCCCACGGGCGCCGCCCTGCCACCCCTCGCCGTGCGCATGCGCCCCCGGTCGCTGGAGGAGGTGCGTGGCCAGGGCTCCGTGCTCCGTGCCGGCAGCCCGCTGCGGCGCCTCATCGAGGGCTCGGCCGGCGCCGCGGGCCCCCTGTCCGCGATCATCTGGGGGCCGCCCGGCACCGGCAAGACGACCCTGGCCCACCTCGTGGCCACCGCGGCCGACCGCCGGTTCGTCGAGCTCTCCGCGGTCACCGCCGGCGTCAAGGACGTGCGGCAGGTGATGGACCAGGCGGCCCGTGACCGGGACCTGTACGACCGGCAGACGGTGCTGTTCCTCGACGAGATCCACCGCTTCACCAAGGCCCAGCAGGACGCCCTGCTGCCCGGTGTCGAGAACCGCCAGGTCATCCTCGTCGCCGCGACCACGGAGAACCCGTCGTTCTCGGTGATCGCACCGCTGTTGTCGCGCTCGATGCTCATCACCCTGGGCTCGCTCACCGACGAGGAGGTGGCCGAGGTGCTGGCCTCGGCCGTGGCCGACGACCGCGGCCTCGCGGGGGAGATGAGCCTCGCCGACGACGCCCGCGACCACCTCGTGCGCATCGCCGGTGGTGACGCCCGGCGCGCCCTGACCTCGCTCGAGGCCGCCGCCGGGGTGGCCCTCGACGAGGTCGCCCCGGGGTCCGACGCCGAGGGCCCGGTGGAGATCACGCTCGCCCACACCGAGCAGGCCGTGGCGCACGCCAGCGTCCGCTACGACAAGACCGGCGACCAGCACTACGACGTGGCCTCGGCGCTCATCAAGTCGATGCGCGGCTCCGACGTCGACGCGGCGCTGCACTACCTCGCGCGGATGCTCGAGGCGGGTGAGGACCCACGCTTCATCGCCCGCCGCATCGTCATCTCGGCCAGCGAGGACGTCGGCATGGGTGACCCCACGGCGCTCCAGACGGCCGTCGCCGCGATGCACGCCGTGGCGCAGATCGGCATGCCAGAGGCGCGGATCATCCTCGCCCAGGCGGTGGTCCACAACGCGCTCGCACCCAAGAGCAACGCCGCGTACACCGCGATCAACGAGGCGATCGCGGACGTGCGGGCCGGGCGCGGGGGAGCGGTGCCGCCCCACCTGCGTGGCAGCGGGTACGCCGGCGCCGCGCGGCTCGGCCACGGGGACGGCTACGTCTACGCCCACTCCGAGCCCGATGGCGTCGCGCGCCAGGACTACCTGCCCGAGGACCTGCAGGGCCAGACCGACTACTACCGGCCCACCGACCGCGGGTTCGAGGAGCGCCTCGGCCCCCGCTGGACCTGGCTCAAGGGCCGCATCCGCAGGTCCTGACGGACTGGCCGGGTCCGCCCCCGGCATCGGGGTAGGGTTGCCGCCATGGATGTGAGTCTGGGCGACATCGCGGGCATGATCGCGGCTCTGGCGTTCGCGTTCCTGGTCTTCCGACTGGGCAGCGTGATCGGCAAGGCCGGCAAGATTCTCGACGAGACGCGGGTGGGTCTGCGGACCACCACCGAGAACGTCCAGCCCACCCTGCTCAAGCTCACCGACACGGTCAGCCTGACCAACGAGCAGCTGGCCCGGGTCGACGGCATCACCACCAACGTCTCCGCGATCACCACGAACGCCAGTGCGCTGACGGCCCTGTTCGCCGCCACGCTCGGCAGCCCGGTGGTCAAGGTCGCGGCGTTCACGTACGGCGTCCGCTCGGCCCTCAGCGGCGCGGGCTCCAAGTCGACCGGCGGCCGTCGCCGCCGCCGGGGCTGATCCCGGTGGCACGGCTCTTCTGGGTCGCGCTCGGCGCCGCCGCGGGTGTCTACGCGGTGCGCAAGGTCGGCAAGGCGGCGCAGGCCTACACGCCGGCCGGTGTCGCCGACGGGCTCTCGGACTTCGGTGACGGCCTGCGCGAGCTGGCTGCGGCTGTCCGCGAGGGCATGGCCGAGCGTGAGGGCGAGCTGAGGCTGGCCCTGGGCATCGACGCAGGCACGGCCGACGACCCGGAGGCGGGCGCGGCACGGCTCGACGCCGCCTCGGCGCGGGCCCTGCTCGACGACCCGACCGGCCGTCGCGGCGAAGGCGCGCACCGAGCTCGGTAGGGGCGCCGCGCCCCGGCGCGCTCGCCCCGACCCACCACGACGTTCACTACCCGTACGATTCGTCATGCCCGCCCACCCCCCGAGGGCATGCGCTAAGGACTGATCAACTCATGGAAACCGCCGAGATCAGGCGCCGCTTCCTCTCGTTCTACGAGAGCAAGGGGCACACGGTCGTCCCGTCCGCACCGCTCGTCTACGACGACCCCAACCTGTTGTTCGTCAACGCTGGCATGGTGCCGTTCAAGCCCTACTTCCTCGGGCAGCAGACCCCGCAGTGGGACCGCGCCACCTCCGTGCAGAAGTGCGTGCGCACCGGCGACATCGAGGAGGTCGGCAAGACCTCCCGCCACGGCACGTTCTTCCAGATGAACGGCAACTTCTCCTTCGGGGACTACTTCAAGGAAGGTGCCATCCGCTTCGCCTGGGAGCTCATCACGACGCCCCAGGACCAGGGTGGCTACGGCCTCGACGCCGACAAGATCTGGCCCACCGTCTACGAGGACGACGACGAGGCCTACCAGCTGTGGCACCGGACCATCGGCGTCCCGGCCGAGCGGATCACCCGGCGCGGCAAGCTCGACAACTACTGGCACATGGGCGTCCCGGGCCCCGGTGGACCGTGCAGCGAGCTCTACCTCGACCGCGGCCCCGAGTACGGCCGTGAGGGCGGCCCGGCCGTCGACGAGGACCGCTACCTCGAGTTCTGGAACCTCGTGTTCATGCAGTACGAGCTGTCGGCCGTCCGCGCCAAGGACGACTTCGACATCGCCTCGGAGCTGCCCAAGAAGAACATCGACACCGGCATGGGCCTCGAGCGCATGGCGACCCTGCTCCAGGGCGTCGACAACCTCTACGAGATCGACGAGGTCTACCCCGTCCTCGACCGCGCGGCCGAGCTCACCGGCAAGCGGTACGGCGCCCACTCCGGACACGCGGCGAGCGAGTCCCACCCGGACGACGTGCGCCTGCGCGTGGTCGCCGACCACATCCGGTCCTCGCTCATGCTCATCGGCGACGGCGTGACCCCGGGCAACGAGGGCCGCGGCTACGTCCTGCGCCGGATGCTGCGCCGGGCGGTGCGCTCGATGCGCCTGCTGGGCTTCGACGAGCCGAGCCTGCCGCTGCTGCTGCCGGTCTCCGTCGAGCGGATGAAGAACTCCTACCCCGAGCTCGAGACCGGCTTCGACCGCATCTCGCAGATCGCCTACGCGGAGGAGGAGGCGTTCCGGCGCACCCTGGCCGCGGGCACGACCATCCTGGACACCGCGGTGACGCGGACCAAGTCGCAGGGCGGCACCACGCTCGCGGGCGACCAGGCGTTCCAGCTCCACGACACCTACGGCTTCCCGATCGACCTGACCCTCGAGATGGCCGCGGAGCAGGGCCTCGAGGTCGACCGTGACGGGTTCCGCCGGCTCATGACCGAGCAGCGTGAGCGCGCCAAGGCCGACGCGAAGGCCAAGAAGGGGGGCCACGCGAACACCGAGGTGTGGCGCGACCTGCGCTCGCTCGGGGCGACCGACTGGCGTGCCTACTCCGAGCTGACCTCCGAGGCGAAGGTCCTCGGCCTGGTCGTCGACGGCCAGCGCGTCGAGGAGCTCGAGCCCGGCCAGCGGGGTCAGGTCGTGCTCGACCGCACGCCGTTCTACGCCGAGTCCGGTGGCCAGGTCGCCGACGAGGGAGTCATCGTCGCGGACGGCGCGCACCTGCGGGTCGTCGACGTGCAGCGGCCGGTCAAGGGCCTCGTCGCCCACACCGTCGAGGTGCTCACCGGGCCGCTGCGCGCGGGGCAGGAGGTGTCGGCCGAGGTCGACGCCGAGTGGCGCGTGTGTGCCTGCCAGGCGCACTCCGGCACCCACGTCGTCCACGCGGCGCTGCGCCAGGTGCTCGGCCCCTCGGCCCTGCAGTCTGGCTCCTACAACAAGCCCGGCTACCTGCGGCTCGACTTCGCGTGGGGCCAGGCCCTGTCGCCGGAGACCCGCAGCGAGATCGAGGAGGTGGCGAACCTCGCGGTCCGCCAGGACCTCCCGGTGTCCGCGCAGTACATGACCCTGCCGCAGGCCCGTGAGTTCGGGGCGCTCGCGCTGTTCGGTGAGACCTACGACGAGCAGGTGCGCGTCATCGAGATCGGCGGCCCCTGGTCGCGCGAGCTGTGCGGTGGCACCCACGTCGGCCACTCCTCGCAGATCGGCGCCCTGTCGATCACCGGTGAGTCGTCGGTCGGGTCCGGCGTGCGCCGGCTCGAGGCCTTCGTCGGGATGGACGCCCTGCGCTACCTCGCGAAGGAGCGCGCGCTCGTGGCCGAGCTCAGCGAGATCGTCAAGGTGCAGCCGGGCGAGCTCAAGGACCGGGTGGCAGCCCTCGTGGCCCGGGTCCGCGACGCGGAGCGTGAGCTGGAGAAGGTCCGCCGCGAGCAGGTGCAGGCGCAGACCGGCAAGCTCGTCGAGTACGCCCGCGACCTGGACGGCATCCGCCTGCTGACGCACGACGCCGGGGAGGGCGCCAGCGCCGACGACCTGCGCACCATGGCCCTGGACCTGCGCGGCCGCCTCGGCGACGCGGCACCTGTGGTCGTGGCCCTCACCGGTGTGGCCAAGGGCCGCCCCGGCGTGGTCGTCGCGACCAACGCCGGCGCCCGTGAGCGCGGGGTCAAGGCGGGCGCGCTGGTGCGCGTCGCGGCCCAGACCCTCGGCGGGGGCGGTGGGGGCAAGGACGACCTCGCCCAGGGCGGCGGCACCGACGCCACCCGGACGGGTGACGCGCTCGGCCGCATCGACGCCGCGGTCCGCGAGGCCGCCGGCGTCACCGGGTGACCCAGCGGTGACACAGGCGGCCACGAGGACCGGGGTGCGGGTCGGCGTCGACGTCGGCAGCGTCCGGGTCGGCGTGGCCGCCAGCGACCCCTCGGGGCTGCTCGCGACACCGGTGCGCACCGTGGCGCGCGACGTCGAGGGCGGCGCCGACCTCGAGGAGGTCGCCGCGGTCGTCGCCGAGCGCGAGGCCATCGAGGTCGTCGTCGGCCTGCCCCGGACACTCGCGGGGGACGAAGGTGCCGCTGCGCACACCGCACGCACGTATGCTGGGCGGTTGGCGGCCCGTGTCGCGCCCGTGCCGGTCCGGCTCGTCGACGAGCGGCTGACCACGGTCGACGCACACCGCTCGCTCCGCGACAGCGGGGTCGCCGGCCGCAGGCAGCGCGCGGTGGTCGACCAGGCGGCGGCGGTCCTGATCCTGCAGGTCGCCCTCGACACGGAGCGTGGCTCCGGGCGCCCGCCCGGGGAGCTGGTGAGGACCGACGGGCGCAAGCCCCGGACGAAGGACAGGAACCGATGACCGAGCCCCACCTGGAGCACTCGATCTTCGGGGGCCACCAGGACGAGCCCGTGGACGGGGTCCACGGGGCCGCGCAGACGCGGGCGCAGGCCCGCGGTGGCCGCACGGCCGCGCCGCGTCGCCGTCGTGGCCGCGGACGCCGCCGCGGCATCCTGGTCGTGGCCCTGGCCATCGTCGCCGTCGCCGGCTTCGCCGCCTACACGGTGCTGCGGCCGGTCGTCGACGGGTTCCTCGAGAGCAACGACTACCCGGGCCCGGGCTCGGGCAGCGTGCAGGTGGTCGTCAACGACGGCGACTCGGGACGCGCGATCGGTGCCACGCTGCAGAAGGCCGGAGTCGTGAAGTCCGCGAAGGCCTTCCTCGACGCCGCGTCCGGCGACTCCCGCGCCGCGGCGATCCAGCCCGGCACCTACACGCTGAAGAAGCAGATGTCGGCCAAGGGCGCCCTCGCGACCCTGGTCGACCCCGCCAACCGCTCGGTCCCGCGGGTCACGATCCGCGAGGGACTGTGGAAGAACGAGGTCTTCGCGGCCCTGTCCAAGTCCACGGGGGTGCCGCTCGCGCAGTACGTCGCGGCGGCCAAGGACCCGGGGTCGCTGGGACTGCCCGCCGCCGCCAAGGGCAACCTCGAGGGCTACCTCTTCCCGTCCACCTACGAGTTCCCCGCGAAGGCCACGGCCGGCGAGCAGCTGCGCACCATGGTCGCCAAGACCGTCAGCGAGCTCGACGCCGCCGGGGTCCCGGCGGCCGACCGCGAGCGGACCCTCACCGTCGCGTCCATCGTCGAGGGCGAGGTCAGCGGCGACGCGGACCGCGGCAAGGTCGCCCGGGTCATCGAGAACCGCCTGAAGACCAGCGGGCCGCCCACCAACGGCTACCTGCAGATGGACTCCACGGTCCACTACGCCGTCCAGAAGCGCGGCCGCGCCGGCACCAGCGACGCCGACCGGCGCAGCACCAGCCCCTACAACACCTACAAGCACCCCGGCCTGCCGCCCGGACCGATCAACAGCCCCGGGGAAGCGTCCATCAAGGCGGCCGCGGCACCGACCCCGGGCGGCTGGTTCTTCTTCGTCACGGTCGACCCCGACACCGGCGAGACCAAGTTCGCGACCACCGCCGCCGAGCACGCCCGCAACGTCCAGGAGTTCCAGGCCTGGTGCCGCGGCCACGCCGACCGGTGCTGAACGCCGCCGTCCTCGGGCGGCCCGTCGCCCACTCGCTCTCCCCGCTGCTGCACTCCGCCGCCTACCGTGCCCTCGGCATGGACGACTGGGCGTACGGTGCGCACGACATCGGCACCGCTGAGCTGCCCGCGTGGGTGGGGGAGCGCGACGCGTCCTGGTGCGGGCTCAGCCTCACCATGCCGCTCAAGGAGGCCGCGCTCGCGCTGGCGACCAGCACCTCGCAGACGGCCCGGCTGACCGGCGCGGCCAACACCCTGGTGCGCCGGGAGGACCTGGGCTGGGACGCCCACAACACCGACGTCGCGGGCATCGTCGGCGCCCTCGCGCGCGTGGTCCACACCGGTACGGCGACGGTGTTGGGTTCCGGGGCCACGGCGCGGTCGGCGGCGATGGCCCTGGTGCGGCTCGGGGTGCAGGACGTACGCGTCGCCGCCCGCAACGCCGCGTCGGCGGCCGAGGTGGCGACCCTGCTCGAGGGCCTGGGCGCCCGGGCCGTCGTCGTGCCGCTGGAGCAGTGGGCCGCCACGGGGACGGCCCTCGTCGTCTCGACCCTTCCTCCCGCGGCGAGTGCCGGGGCCGGCGCTGCCATTGCTGCGGCCGACCTGCCCTCCGGGGGAGCCACCCTGCTCGACGTCGTCTACGCCGACTGGCCGACGCCCCTGGCCCGTGGGGCCGGCCGTGCCGGGTTCACGGTCGTCTCCGGCCTCGACATGCTGGTGCACCAGGCCGCCGAGCAGTTCCGGCTCTTCACCGGTCGTGAGGCACCGGTCGAGGCGATGTTCGCAGCCGGGCGCGCGGCCCTCGGACACGGTGGCGAGGTGGCGCGGTGATCGTCCTCGCGACGGGCACGAACCTGCCCGTCTGGGTGCTGGCCCTCCTCGGCGTCGCCGGGGCGGTGCTCGGGGCGCTCACCGGCCGGGCGCTCTCCGACGGGGGCTACCGCGTCGAGTCCGACGACGCCGGTGGCCTGCCGCGCGTCTGGTGGTGGCCGGCCCCCGTGCTCGCCGCGCTCTGGGCCGTGGTCGGCTGGCGCATCGGTGACTACGCGGGGTGGGCCGCGATGCCTGCCTTCCTCTTCTTCGCCTGGCTCACGGTCGCACTCGTCTGGATCGACGCCGACGTCCACCGCCTGCCCGACGGACTCGTGCTGCCCGCGTACCCCGCGCTGCTCGCCCTCGTGGTCGCGGCCACGGCCGGGCTGGGGGACTGGACCCAGCTGTGGCGCGCGTTGGCCTGCCTCGCGGGCCTCTACGCCGTGTACTTCGTCATGCACCTGCTGTCGCCGGCGTCCCTGGGCTTCGGCGACGTGAAGCTCTCGGGCCTGATCGGTCTGCTGCTGGGGTGGATCGGCATCCCGCAGCTGGTCATGGGGGTCCTCGGTGGCTTCCTCGTGGGCGGGGTCACGGCCGTCGCCATGCTCGCCGGTCGCAGGGTGGGGCTGCGCTCCCACATCGCCTTCGGTCCGGCCATGCTCGTCGGTGCGCTCCTCGCCCTCGTGGTCGAGTACCAGTGGGTGGCCTAGCGGAAGGGGCCTCGCTGGTGCATGGGAGGATCGGCCCATGCTCCGCTGGCTGACTGCAGGTGAGTCCCACGGCCCCGCGCTCCTCGCGACCCTCGAGGGCCTGCCGGCCGGTGTCGAGGTGACGACCAAGGACGTCGCCGGCGCGCTGGCCCGCCGCCGCCTGGGCTTCGGCCGGGGTGCGCGGATGAAGTTCGAGCAGGACGAGGTCGAGTTCCTCGGTGGCGTGCGCCACGGCGTGACCATGGGGTCGCCGGTGGCGGTCCGGATCGGCAACACCGAGTGGCCCAAGTGGGAGACCGTGATGGCCCCCGACCCGGTGTCCGCCGAGGACCTCGCCGCCTCCGACGACGTCAACGCGGAGAAGGAGGTCGCTCGCAACCGTCCGCTCACGCGCCCGCGCCCCGGCCATGCCGACCTCGTGGGCATGCAGAAGTACGGGTTCGACGACGCGCGCCCTGTGCTCGAGCGAGCCTCGGCCCGCGAGACGGCCGCCCGGGTGGCGCTCGGCGAGGTCGCCGCGCGCTTCCTGGAGCAGGCCTACGGCATCCGCCTGGTCTCGCACACCGTGGCCATCGGCACCGCCGGTGTCGCCGAGGACGCCGCGCTGCCCACGCCCGACCAGGTCGAGCAGATCGACGCCGACCCGGTCCGCACCCTCGACGCTACCGGCTCCGCGGCGATGGTGGCCGAGGTCGAGGCGGCCAAGAAGGACGGCGACACCCTCGGCGGTGTCGTCGAGGTGCTGGCCTACGGGCTGCCGCCGGGCCTCGGCTCGCACGTGCACTGGGACCGGCGGCTCGACGCGCAGCTCGCGGCGGCACTCATGGGCATCCAGGCGATCAAGGGCGTCGAGGTCGGTGACGGCTTCCGCACCGCGGCCCGTCGGGGGTCGGCCGCGCACGACGAGATGGAACGCGGTCCCGACGGCACCATCCACCGCCGCACCGGCCGGGCGGGTGGCACCGAGGGCGGCATGTCCACCGGTGACGTGCTGCGCGTGCGCGCCGCGATGAAGCCGATCTCCACCGTCCCGCGCGCGCTCGACACCATCGACACCACCGGCGCGGAGGCCGCGAAGGCGATCCACCAGCGCTCCGACGTGTGCGCCGTACCCGCCGCGGGGGTGGTGGCCGAGGCCATGGTGGCACTCACGCTGGCGCAGGCCTGCGTCGAGAAGTTCGGCGGTGACTCGGTCGCCGAGACCTCCCGCAACCACGCGGCCTACCTCTCCTCGATCCCGGAGGAGATGCGGACGTGGTGACCCCTTCCACGGCGGGGACTGCCTCGGCGCGCCCGCTCGCCGTCGTCATCGGCCCGCCCGGGGCGGGCAAGAGCACCATCGGTCGCCGGCTCGCCGCCGCGCTCGGGGTGCGCTGGCACGACACCGACGCCGCCATCGAGGCAGCGCAGGGCTCGTCGATCTCCGACCTCTTCGTCGACCACGGTGAGGAGCACTTCCGCGCCCTCGAGCGCGACGAGGTGGCCCGGGCGCTCGCCGAGGGCGACGTCGTCGTCTCGCTGGGTGGGGGAGCGCCGCTCGACCCGCGGACGCAGGAGCTGCTGCGAGGGCACACGGTGGTCTTCCTCGACGTCGGCATCGCCGACGCCGCGCGGCGGATCGGCTTCGAGGGCAACCGCCCGCTGCTCATGGTCAACCCGAGGGCGAGCTGGACGAAGATGATGAACGAGCGACGCGCCACGTACGAGCGCCTGGCCACGGTCCGCGTCGACACGGCCGGGCGCAAGCCGGCTGAGATCGTGGCGGAGGTCGTGGCCGCCCTGGGGCGGTCGACCGAGGAGCGGGTGGCGGAGGACCGGGCATGAGCGACGCGACACGGATCAGCGTCGGCGGCGACTACGACGTCGTCATCGGCACAGGGCTGCTCGACGAGCTGCCCGGCCTGGTGGGGGAGGGCGTGCAGCGCGTCCTCGTGGTGCACCCGCGTGCCCTCGCCACGACCGGGGAGGCCGTGCGGGAGGACCTGCGAGCCAAGGGGTTCGAGGCGTATGCCGCCGAGGTCCCCGACGCGGAGGAGGCCAAGACCGCGCAGGTCGCCGCGTTCCTCTGGGGCGTCCTCGGGCAGGCCGGCTTCACGCGTTCGGACGCGATCGTCACCGTGGGTGGGGGAGCCACGACCGACCTCGGCGGCTTCGTCGCGGCGACCTGGCTGCGTGGCATCCGGGTCGTCCACGTGCCGACGACGCTGCTCGGGATGGTGGACGCCGCTGTGGGCGGCAAGACCGGGATCAACACCAGCGAGGGCAAGAACCTCGTCGGCGCGTTCCACCCGCCGGCCGGGGTGCTGTGCGACCTCGCGACCCTCGAGACGCTGCCGGTGCACGACTTCACCGCCGGGCTGGCCGAGGTCGTCAAGTGCGGGTTCGTCGCCGACCCGGTGATCCTCGACCTCGTCGAGGCAGACCCCGAGGGGGTGCGCACCCCCGCCGGGACCCACGTCAGGGAGCTCATCGAGCGGGCCGTGCGCGTCAAGGCCGACATCGTCGCCCAGGACCTCAAGGAGTCCTCGCTGCGCGAGGTGCTCAACTACGGGCACACGTTCGGGCACGCCGTCGAGCACGTCGAGCGCTACGCGTTCCGGCACGGAGCGGCCGTCTCCATCGGCATGGTCTACGTCGCCGAGCTGGCCCGCCTGGCCGGCAGGATCGACGACGCGCTCGTGGACCGGCACCGGTCGGTGCTGACCGGCCTGGGGCTGCCCGTGACCTACCGGTCCGACCGGTGGCCACAGCTCCTCGACGCGATGAAGCGCGACAAGAAGTCGCGCGGCTCGCTGCTGCGCTTCGTGGTGCTCTCCGGTCTCGCGCGGCCCACGCGGCTGGAGGGTCCCGACCCGGCGCTGCTCCAGGCGGCGTACGCCGAGATCGGCGCCGACGTCCGTCCCGGCGGCGCCATCAGCCTCTGAGGGCAACCCGGCCATCGGCTGCCGGCACGGTCAGATCGCGTCGAGCTCGACGAGGTCGTCGGCAGTGGGCGTCCACGCCACGGCGCGGGCGTTGCGCTCGACCTGGGCGGCGGAGGTTGCCCCTGCGATCACCGACGCCACCTGCGGCTGGGCGGCCAGGCCCCCGATCGCGACGTCGAGCAGGTCGACCCCGCGCTCGTCCGCGAACGACTGCAGCGCCTCGACGCGGTCCCAGTCCGCGTCGTCGAGCCAGCCGGCCCGGTCCGCCTCGAGGGCGGCCCGCGAACCCTCGGGTGCTGCCGCGCCGCGGCGGTACTTGCCCGTGAGCAGTCCCCGGGCGAGGGGGAAGAACGGCAGAAGGCCCAGGTCGAAGCGCTCGCAGGCGGGGGTCACCTCGACCTCGACGGTCCGGTCGAGCAGGGAGTACTCGTTCTGCACCGACACGAACGAGGCCAGCCCCGCGGTCGCCGACGTCCACGACGCGTCCGCGACCTGCCAGCCGTCGAAGTTCGAGCACCCGACGTAGAGGACCTTGCCCTCGCGGACCAGGTCGGTGAGGGCCTCCAGCGTCTCGGCGATGGGGGTCAGGGAGTCGGGGCGGTGCAGCTGGTAGAGGTCGATGTGGTCGGTCTGCAGCCGGCGCAGGCTGGCCTCCACCGCGCGCCGGACGTAGCGGCGCGAGCCGCGGGCGCCGAAGTCCTCGCCGTTGGCGCCCTGCATGTCCATCCCGAACTTGGTGGCCACGACGAACTCGTCCCGCTGGCCGAGCAGCGCCTCGCCGAGCATCTCCTCGCTCTGGCCCGGGTGGCCGCCGTAGATGTCGGCGGTGTCGAGCAGGGTCACTCCCGTCTCGCGGGCGGCGCGGAGCAGGTCGTCGAGTCCCTGCTGGTCGACGCGTCGGCCGAACGCGTTGCAGCCGATGCCGACCGCGCTGACCATCAGTCCGCTGCCGCCGAGGGGTCGGTACTCCATGTCGCTCATGCCCCAACCCTAGGTCGGCGCGCGGGGCGGGACCGGGTCGGTGGGCTCCCGCAGCGATTCGGGGGACACCCGCCCGCACGGTTAGACTGTCCGGCGACTCCCACCCCGAACACTTCCGGAGCACTCGCGCGCGCCTGCGCAGCGCGCAGTACCGGCTCATCGAAAGCGACTGACACGTGGCATCGACCAACGACCTCAAGAACGGCCTGGTCCTCAACCTCGAAGGCCAGCTCTGGTCCGTCGTGGAGTTCCAGCACGTCAAGCCGGGCAAGGGCCCCGCCTTCGTGCGGACCAAGCTCAAGAACGTCCTCTCCGGCAAGGTCGTCGACAAGACCTTCAACGCGGGCGTCAAGGTCGAGACCGCGAACGTCGACCGTCGCGACATGCAGTACCTCTACAAGGACGGGTCCGACTACGTCTTCATGGACGGCACGACCTACGACCAGATCAGCATCCCCGAGGCCACCGTCGGCGACGCCGCCAACTACCTCCTCGAGAACCAGACCGCGCAGGTCGCGACGCACGACGGTGCGGTGCTCTACGTCGAGCTGCCGACCTCGGTCGTCCTCGAGATCACCTACACCGAGCCGGGCCTGCAGGGCGACCGCTCCACCGGTGGCACCAAGCCCGCCACCCTCGAGACCGGCGCCCAGATCAACGTCCCGCTCTTCCTCGAGCAGGGGACCAAGGTCAAGGTCGACACCCGCGACGGCTCGTACCTCGGCCGCGTGAGCTGAGGTGGCTGCTCGCTCCAAGGCGCGCAAGCGCGCCGTCGACATCCTCTTCGAGGCCGAGCAGCGCGGGCTGAACGCCCGTGACCTGCTCGCCGAGCGGCTCGCGAACCCGGTCACCGAGGCGCCGCTCAACCAGTACACCGCCGACCTCGTCGAGGGCGTCGTCGCGCACTGGACCGACATCAACGAGCTCCTCGCGACCTACTCGCAGGGCTGGACCGTCGAGCGCATGCCGAGCGTCGACCGCGCGATCCTGCGCCTCGGTGCGTTCGAGGTGCTCTACTCCGACGAGGTCCCCGAGGGCGTCGCCATCGCCGAGGCGGTCGACCTGGCCACGAGCCTGTCGACCGACGACTCGCCGAAGTTCGTCAACGGCCTGCTGGCCCGGCTCGCCGAGGTCAAGCCCACCCTCGCCTGACCCGCCCCGTGCACCCGGGTCGCGATGGTGCGCCCCCTCTGAGGGGAGGCGGCCTTGTACGCCGCCCCGAGCCCGGATTTCGGGCGAGTGGCCGAAAGTTCAGCGCGGTGTGCCGAGCTGGACGCGGAGTCTCGGGCAAGTGGCCGAAAGCTCCGGCGCGACCTGCCCGACGGCGCGAGTCGCCCCCTCGGTGTCCGCGAGGGGGCGACTGCGTGACGGGTCAGGGCAGGACGGTGACGTCCCCGACCATCCCCATGCCGTCGTGGATGGCGCAGATGTAGGAGAACTTCCCCGCCTTGGTGAAGGTCACCACGAACGGGGTCCCGGGGGCGATCACACCGCTGTTGAGGTCACCGCCGGCGTAGTGCGTCGGGTCTCCCGACGGCATCAGGACGGCGGGGATCGGCGGTTCCTGGCCGAACGTCACCGTGTGCGGCGCACCCGGCCCCGCGACGGCGAAGCTGACCGACTGGCCGACGTGGACGGTGGCGTGGGTGCGGATGAAGCGCATCACCGAGAAGCCCATGCCGTCGATGCCGACCTGAACGGCACCACCGGTGGCGGGGTGGGCCTCCTTGGCCTCCTGCCACGCGCGCATGCCGCGGGCGAGGAGCACCTGGCCCTGCTGGTGCCCGACCTGGTTGTAGTCCGCCTGGGTGTACGGGTACGCGGTGCCGGCAGCACGCACGTGCACGACGCCCTTCATCATCACGCCGTGCAGCAGGCAGTAGTACGTGAAGTTGCCGGTCTTGGTGAACTTGAGGTCGTAGGACGCGGCCGGCTTCGTGAAGGTGAAGATCGGCTGCGTCGCGATGATCCCGGAGTTGGTGTACGCGGTGCCGTCATACCGGTGCGTGCCCTGGGCGGTGGTCTGGGTGGTGTCGAAGGGGTTGAAGTCGGGCAGGGTCGTGCCGGGCGCCAGGAAGGTGACGGTGTGCGGTTCGGCGCTTCCCGCCGTCCAGTGGACGGTGTCGCCGCGGTTGATCCACACCTGCCGTGGGAGGAAGGACATGGCGCTGACGGCCATGTCGGGGGTCTCGGTGCCGACCCGGACGTGCCAGGTGACCGGGGAGGGGGTCGACGCCGTGGCCGACTGGCCGAAGGCGACGGGGAGCGCGAGGGCGACGAGGCCGGCCATGAGGAGGGCGAGCCGCCGGGGTATGACGTTCACGTGCATGGTGGTGTTTTCCTGACCTTGGAGGGAGGTCGGTGCGGCGACCTGGGCCGGATCGCTCGTACCCCTGCAACCGCGGGCAGTCCACGTCCCACGGTGCTCCCCGAGGGGTGGCGCGTCATCATGCCGAAGGACTACGCGCTACAGTGGAGACCGTTCGACATCCTTTAACGACCTGTCCTGTGAGGCAGGGAAGGAGGTCCTGACGCCCGTGCGTCCTGACTCAGCCGTACCCCGTCCGGTCGACGCCTCCTCGCAGGCTCCCGTGACAACCCCCGCCCAGCCCGCCCCCTCGCGCACCGTGCTCTCGGCCAGCGACGTCTCCCGCGCCCTGCGACGGGTGGCCCACGAGATCCTCGAGCACAACAAGGGCGGCGCCGACCTCGTCATCCTCGGCATCCCGAGCCGCGGGGTGGCGCTCGCCAAGCGGCTGGCCGCGGTCATGGAGAGCGTCGAGGGCCGCCCGGTCCCCGTCGGCGCGCTCGACGTGACGATGCACCGCGACGACCTGCGCCGGCAGCCGACGCGCAGCCCCATGCACACCGACATCCCGGAGCCCGGGATCGACGACAAGGTCGTGGTGCTCGTCGACGACGTCCTCTTCTCCGGCCGTACGGTGCGTGCGGCTCTCGACGCACTCTCGGACCTCGGGCGGCCCCGCGCGGTACGCCTGGCCGTGCTCGTCGACCGCGGCCACCGCGAGCTGCCCATCCGCGCCGACCACGTCGGCAAGAACCTGCCCACGGCCAGCACCGAGCGCGTCTCCGTGCGGCTCCTCGAGCACGACGGTGTCGAGGACCAGGTCACGATCTCGGCGGGAGAGAGCCGATGAGCACCAGCCCCCACCTCCTCGCCCCGCCGCACCGCAGGGTGCGCCGGCACCTGCTGTCCTCGGCCGACCTCGACCGCACCCAGGTGCGGGCCATCCTCGACACGGCCGCGGAGATGCACGGGGTCCAGCAGCGCGAGGTCAAGAAGCTGCCGACGCTGCGCGGGCGCACGGTCGTCAACCTGTTCTTCGAGGACTCCACCCGCACGCGCAGCTCGTTCGAGATCGCCGGGAAGTGGCTCTCCGCGGACGTCATCAACATCAGCGGCAAGGGCTCGTCGACCTCCAAGGGCGAGTCGCTGCGCGACACCGTGCTGACGGTCGCGGCGATGGGCGTCGACGCCCTGGTCATCCGCCACCACGCCAGCGGCGCCGCCCACCAGGTCAGCCAGTGGGTCGACGCCCACGTGGTCAATGCCGGCGACGGCACCCACGAGCACCCCACGCAGGCCCTGCTCGACGCGTACACGATGGAGCGCAGGCTCGGGGACCTCGAGGGGCGCCACGTCGTCATCGTCGGCGACCTCACCCACTCCCGTGTCGTGCGCTCGAACCTCATCACCCTGCGCACGCTCGGTGCCCGGGTCACGCTCGTCGCCCCGCCCACCCTGATGCCCAGCGGCATCGGCGCCTGGGCGAAGGCCGACGGGTTCGAGCTGTCGCACGACTTCGACGCCGTGCTGCCGACCGCGGACGCGGTGATGATGCTCCGGGTGCAGCGCGAGCGGATGAGTGGCGGGTTCTTCCCGACACCGCGCGAGTACACCGTCGGCTACGGCCTGACCCGCCCGCGGCTCGACGCGCTCATGACGGCCAACGCCGACGCCGTCATCTGCCACCCCGGACCCATGAACCGCGGGCTGGAGATCTCCCCGGACGCCGCTGACGCCGCCTCCTCCCTGGTGCTCGACCAGGTGAGCGCCGGTGTCGCGGTCCGGATGAGCGTGCTCTACCACCTGCTCGCGGGCAACGACGAGGGAGAGGTCAGCTGATGCCCAGCCTGCTCATCACCGGGGCCGACCTGCTGGGCCGTGGCGCCCAGGACGTGCTCGTCGAGGACGGCGTCATCACCGAGGTCGGGTCGATCGGCTCGGCCCGCGGTGCGGACGTGCTCGACGCCTCCGGGCTCGTGGCCCTGCCCGGCCTCGTCGACCTGCACACCCACCTGCGAGAGCCCGGCCGCGAGGACGCCGAGACCATCGCCAGCGGCGCGGCCGCCGCGGCGGTCGGCGGGTTCACCGCGGTGCTCGCGATGGCCAACACCAACCCCGTCACCGACACGGCCGAGGCCGCCGAGCGCATCCTCGACCTGGGGCGGGCCACCGGACTCGTGGACGTCGTTCCCGTCGGGGCCGTCACCAAGGGCCTGGCGGGGGAGGAGCTCGCCGAGCTCGGCCTCATGTACCGGTCGCGGGCCCGCACCACGGTCTTCTCCGACGACGGCAGGTGCGTGCACGACGCCCGGGTGATGCGCCGGGCGCTGGAGTACGTCCGGGCGTTCGGGGGCGTCGTCTCCCAGCACGCGCAGGACCCGCACCTCGCCGGACCGCAGGCCTGCGCCCACGAGGGCGAGCTGTCCGGACGGCTCGGACTCCCCGGCTGGCCCGGGATCGCCGAGGAGTCCATCGTCGCCCGCGACGTCATGCTGGCCCGCCACACCGGTTCGCGGGTGCACGTCGCCCACGTCTCCACGGCGGGCACCGTCGAGGTGGTCCGCTGGGCGAAGGCGCAGGGCATCGCGGTGACCGCCGAGGTCACGCCGCACCACCTCGTCCTCACCACCGACCTGCTCGCCGGCTACGACCCGACGTTCAAGGTCAACCCCCCGCTGCGGCCGCAGGAGGACGTCGACGCCCTGCGTGCGGCACTGGCCGACGGCACCATCGACGCCGTGGCCACCGACCACGCACCGCACGCCCGGCACGACAAGGAGCACGCGTTCGTGGACGCGGCCTTCGGGATGCTCGGGCTCGAGACGGCCCTGGCGGTCGTCAGCGACGTGATGGTCGGCCAGGGTCTCCTGGACTGGGCCGGGGTCGCCCGCGTCATGTCGCAGGCGCCTGCCCGGATCGCCGGTCTCGCATCGCACGGAGGTGCGCTGGAGGTGGACGACGCCGCCCACCTGACGCTGGTCGACCCGACCGCCGAGCTGACGGTGGACCGCGGCGCCAGCCTCTCCCTCTCGCGCAACAACCCCTGGCACGGGCGCACGCTGCGGGGCGCCGTGCACGCGACGGTGTTCGGCGGCCGCGTGACCGCCCAGAAGGGAGCGCTCGCATGACCCGCCTGCAGGCCGTCGGCGTCCTGCTGGTCGCCCTCGGGCTCATCTACGGCCTCCTGTACGTCGCGTGGCTGCGCAAGCAGCGGCGGCACACCTCGGCGGCGGTCGCCGCCGCTTCGGCTGACACCGGGGCGCGCGACAGCAGCGCCGTCGGACAGCTCGTCGTGGAGGGCACCTACGTCAGCACCACCACCGCGGTGAGCCGGCTGGAGCGCGTCACCGTCGAGGGCCTGGGCAACCGCGCCCGGGCCACCCTGCGGGTCACCCGCGGCAACCCGGAGGAGCTCGTCCGCATCGAGCGGCAGGGCGAGTCGACCGTCGTCGTCACCGCCGCCCGGCTGGTCTCGGTGCGCCGCGACCGCGGCATGGTGGGCAAGTTCGTCGGCAGCAACCGCATGCTCGTGCTGCAGTGGCGCGCCGACGACGGCGCGCTCTACGAGACCGGCTTCCTCCCTCGCTACAAGGCCGACGTCGAGCGCGTCGAGACCGCGCTCTGGTGGCACACGGGGGAGACCTCCACCGGCGACGCCGCACCCACGACACCTGTGACCGATTCCCCTGCGACAGAAGGAAATCCCCCGTCATGACCACTCCCGCACACCTCGCCCCGCGCGAAGCCGCCGTCCTGGTCCTCGAGGACGGCCGGGCGTTCCGCGGGGAGGCCTACGGAGCCACCGGCCAGACCGTCGGCGAGGCCGTCTTCTCCACCGGCATGACCGGCTACCAGGAGACGCTCACCGACCCGAGCTACCGCCGGCAGGTCGTGGTGATGACCGCCCCGCACATCGGCAACACCGGCGTCAACGACGAGGACCACGAGTCGCGGAAGATCTGGGTCGCCGGGTACGTCGTGCGCGACCCCGCCCTGCGCCCCTCCAACTGGCGCTCCCAGCGTTCGCTCGAGGAGGACCTGCGCGAGCAGGGTGTCGTCGGGATCAGCGGCATCGACACCCGCGCCCTGACCCGCCACCTGCGCGAACGCGGGGCCATGCGGGTCGGGATCTTCTCCGGCGGGGAGGCGGAGCAGCCCGTCGCCCAGCTCACCTCGCTCGTGCAGCAGGCGCCGCTCATGGCTGGCTCCGCGCTGGCCGCCGAGGTCACCACCCCCGAGGCGTACGTCGTGCCGGCGGTGGGGGAGAAGCGCTTCACCGTGGCCGCCCTCGACCTCGGCATCAAGGCGATGACGCCTGCGCTGCTGGCGCAGCAGGGCATCGAGGTGCACGTGCTGCCGGCGACGTCGACCTTCGAGCAGATCCGGGCCGTCGGCGAAGACGGGCCGGACGGGGTCTTCTTCTCCAACGGTCCCGGTGACCCCGCGACCGCCGACGCGGAGGTCGCCGTCCTGCGCCAGGTGCTCGACGCGCGCATCCCGTTCTTCGGCATCTGCTTCGGCAACCAGCTCCTCGGGCGCGCCCTCGGGTTCGGTACCTACAAGCTGAAGTACGGCCACCGCGGCATCAACCAGCCGGTGATGGACCGCACCACCGGCAAGGTCGAGGTCACGGCCCACAACCACGGCTTCGCGGTCGACGCCCCGCTCGACGGCGAGGTGACCGCGCCCGCGGACGCCGACGGCACGGCGTACGGGCGCGTGCGCGTCTCGCACGTCTGCCTCAACGACGACGTGGTCGAGGGGCTGGAGTGCCTCGACCTGCCCGCCTACTCCGTGCAGTACCACCCGGAGGCGGCCGCCGGTCCACACGACGCGGCCTACCTCTTCGACCGGTTCGTGAACCTCATGCAGCAGAAGGGAAACCGCGCCTGATGCCCAAGCGGGAAGACATCAAGAGCGTCCTCGTCATCGGCTCCGGGCCGATCGTCATCGGCCAGGCCTGCGAGTTCGACTACTCCGGCACCCAGGCCTGCCGCGTGCTGCGGGAGGAGGGCATCCGCGTCATCCTCGTCAACTCCAACCCGGCGACGATCATGACCGACCCGGAGTTCGCCGACGCGACCTACGTCGAGCCGATCACCCCCGAGGTCGTCGAGTCGATCATCGCCCGTGAGCGCCCCGACGCGGTGCTGGCGACGCTCGGGGGCCAGACCGCCCTCAACTGCGCGATCTCGCTGCACGAGGCAGGGGTGCTGGAGAAGTACGGCTGCCCGCTCATCGGTGCCAACGTCGAGGCCATCCAGCTCGGCGAGGACCGCGAGAAGTTCAAGGGCGTCGTCGAGCGCTGCGGTGGCGAGTCGGCCCGTTCGCTCATCTGCCACACCATGGACGAGCTGCTCGCGGCCGCCGACGACCTGGGCTACCCCGTCGTGGTGCGCCCGTCGTTCACCATGGGCGGCCTGGGCTCCGGCTTCGCCTACGACGAGGCCGACCTGCGCCGCATCGGTGGCGCGGGCCTGCAGTACAGCCCGGTCACCGAGGTGCTCCTCGAGGAGTCGATCCTCGGCTGGAAGGAGTACGAGCTCGAGGTCATGCGCGACCACGCCGACAACGTCGTGGTGGTCTGCTCGATCGAGAACCTCGACCCGATGGGCGTGCACACCGGTGACTCCATCACCGTCGCCCCCGCCCTGACGCTCACCGACCGCGAGTACCAGCGCCTGCGCGACCTCGGCATCGCGATCATCCGCGAGGTCGGTGTCGACACCGGCGGCTGCAACATCCAGTTCGCGGTGAACCCCGCCGACGGCCGCATCATCGTCATCGAGATGAACCCCCGCGTCTCCCGGTCCAGCGCCCTGGCGTCGAAGGCCACCGGCTTCCCGATCGCCAAGATCGCCGCGAAGATGGCCATCGGCTACACCCTCGACGAGGTCCCCAACGACATCACCCGCGAGACGCCGGCGTCGTTCGAGCCGTCGCTGGACTACGTCGTGGTCAAGGTGCCGCGGTTCGCCTTCGAGAAGTTCCCGGCGGCCGACCCCACGCTGACCACGACGATGAAGTCGGTCGGCGAGGCGATGGCGATCGGCCGCAACTTCACCGAGGCGCTTCAGAAGGCGTTGCGGTCCATGGAGCGCAAGGGCAGCACCTTCCACTGGGACGGTCCGCGGCCGAGCGTCGAGCAGGCCCGCACCTACCTGCACACCGCGAAGACCCCGACCGACGGCCGCATCGTCACCGTGCAGCAGGCCCTGCGTGGCGGCCTGTCCGTCGAGGAGGTCCACGAGGCGACGGGCATCGACCCGTGGTTCCTCGACCAGATGGAGCTCGTCAACGCCGTCGCCGACCAGGTCGCCGGGGCCACGGAGCTGACGCCGCAGCTGCTGCGGCTGGCCAAGCGCCACGGCTTCTCCGACACCCAGCTCGCCTCGCTGCGCGGGATGCCCGAGGCGGTCGTCCGCGGGGTGCGCCACGCGCTCGGCGTCCGACCCGTCTACAAGACGGTCGACACCTGCGCGGCGGAGTTCGCCGCGCAGACGCCGTACCACTACAGCTCCTACGACGAGGAGACCGAGGTGCAGCCGCGCGAGAAGCCGGCCGTCCTCATCCTCGGCAGCGGCCCGAACCGCATCGGCCAGGGCGTCGAGTTCGACTACTCCTGCGTGCACGCCAGCTTCGCCCTGCGGGACGCCGGCTACGACACGGTGATGGTCAACTGCAACCCCGAGACCGTCTCCACCGACTACGACACCAGCTCGCGCCTCTACTTCGAGCCGCTCACGCTCGAGGACGTCCTCGAGGTCGTCCACGCCGAGCAGCAGGCCGGCCCGGTGGCCGGCGTCATCGTCCAGCTCGGTGGCCAGACCCCGCTCGGTCTCGCCAAGGCGCTCAAGGAGGCGGGCGTGCCGATCGTCGGCACCAGCCCCGAGGCCATCGACCTCGCCGAGGACCGCGGCGCATTCGGCCGCGTGCTGCACGAGGCGCGGCTCCCCGCGCCGCGCCACGGCACCGCGTACAGCGCCGAGGAGGCCGTCGAGGTGGCGCGGGAGATCGGCTACCCGGTCCTCGTGCGCCCCTCCTACGTCCTCGGTGGCCGGGGCATGGAGATCGTGTACGACGACGAGACCCTGTCCGGCTACGTGACCAGGGCGACCATCGCCAGCCCCGAGCACCCGGTGCTCGTGGACCGGTTCCTCGACGACGCGATCGAGATCGACGTCGACGCCCTCTACGACGGCACCGACATGTACCTCGGCGGGATCATGGAGCACATCGAGGAGGCCGGGATCCACTCCGGCGACTCAGCCTGCACCCTCCCGCCGGTGACCCTCGGCGTCGCCGAGCTCGAGCGCGTCCGTGAGGCGACGCTCAAGCTGGCGGAGGGCATCGGGGTCCGCGGCCTCATGAACGTGCAGTTCGCGCTGGCCCAGGACGTCCTCTACGTCCTCGAGGCCAACCCGCGTGCCTCCCGCACGGTGCCCTTCGTCGCCAAGGCGACCGGGGTGCCGGTGGCCAAGGCGGCCGCCCGGGTGATGCTCGGCGCGACCATCAAGGAGCTGCGCGAGGAGGGACTGCTGCCGCGGTACGGCGACGGCGGCACCATGCCGAGCCACGCCCCGGTCGCGGTCAAGGAGGCGGTCCTGCCGTTCAAGCGGTTCCGCACCCGCGAGGGCCAGGTCGTCGACAGCCTGCTCGGCCCGGAGATGCGCTCGACCGGTGAGGTCATGGGGATCGACGACGACTTCGGGACGGCGTTCGCCAAGGGGATGCTCGCCGCGGGGAGCGGGCTGCCGCGCGAGGGCAAGGTCTTCGTGTCGGTCGCGAACCGCGACAAGCGCGCCATGATCTTCCCGGTCAAGCGCCTGGCCGACCTCGGGTTCACCATCGTCGCCACCACCGGCACGGCGGACGTGTTGCGCCGCAACGGGATCGCGTCCGAGGTCGTGCACAAGGTCAGCGAGCGCGGGCTCGAGGAGGAGAGCATCGTCGACCTGATCCTCGCCGGCGGCATCGCGATGGTCGTCAACACCCCGAGCGGTCCCAACGCCCGGGCCGACGGCTACGCCATCCGCGCGGCGACCACCTCGATGGACCGGCCGATCGTGACGACCGTGCAGGAGCTCGCGGCAGCGGTGCAGGGCATCGAGGCCCAGATGCGTGGTGAGTTCACGGTCAAGCCGCTGCAGGAGCACGCCCGCGACCTCGACCTCTACGGACGGACGCCGGCCGACCTCGCCGGGGGTGCCGCGTGAGCGGGGCGACCACGCACGGTACGCGTGCGGGCAGCGGTGTGGTGCAGGTGACCGGTGAGCTCATCGCCACCCGCCGCGTGGGTGCCTACCACCACCTGACGTTCGTGGCCCCGGGCCTGGCCGAGCTCGCGAGGCCGGGCCAGTTCGTGGCCCTGGCCGTCGGCGGGCCCACCAGTGCCAACCTGCTGCGCCGCTGCTTCTCGATCCACAAGGTCAGCCCGTCGGGCACCTACGGCGGGACCGTGGACGTCGTCGTCGCAGCCCACGGCCCGGGCACCACGTGGATCACCGAGCTGCGCGCCCACGACGAGGTCGACATCGTCGGCCCGCTCGGCCGGGCGTTCCCGCTCCCCAAGGAGCCCGTGCCGTGCGTCCTCGTCGGCGGCGGCTACGGCAGCGCACCGCTGTTCTGGCTCGCCGAGGCGCTGCGCGAGCGCGGCTGCCACGTCGAGATGGTCCTCGGTGCCGCCACCGAGTCCAGGCTGTTCGGGGTCGTGGAGGCGCGCCGGCACGCCGACGGCGTCACCGTCACCACCGACGACGGCTCGGCCGGCACCCGGGGCTGGGTGTCCGACGTGCTGCCAGACGTGATCCGCCGCACCGGCGCGGCCGTGGTCTACGGCTGTGGTCCGATGGGGATGCTCAGGTCGATCACCGACGTGGCCGCCGCGGAGGGCGCCGTCGCCCAGGTCGCGGTCGAGGAGTCGATGGCCTGCGGCGTCGGGGTCTGCATGACCTGCGTCATGCCCGTCGTCGGCAAGGACGGCACCACGCGGATGGTGCGCTCGTGCGTCGAGGGCCCGGTGTTCCGCGGGGACCGCGTGCGGTGGGACGCCTTCTCCGACGGGTGGTGCCGCGTGCCCGACGACGCGGTCGGTGCACCGAGGGCAGGGGGTCACTGATGACGCTCATCTCCACCGACACCGCCGCGCCGACGCCTGCCACCGCCGTGGACATGTCCGTCGATCTCGCCGGCCGCCGCCTGCCGAGCCCGATGATGACCGCCTCGGGCTGCGCAGCCAACGGCCGCGAGCTCGGGCGCTTCTTCGACGTCGCCGAGCTCGGCGCGTTCGTCACCAAGTCCGTGATGGCCGACCCGCGGTCCGGGCGCGGCACCCCGCGCATGGCAGAGACGCCGTCCGGGATGCTCAACTCGATCGGGCTCCAGGGCCCGGGGATCTCCTCCTTCGTCGAGAACGACCTCGCCTGGCTGAAGAGGTCCGGGGCCCGCACGCTGGTCTCCATCGCCGGCAACACCAGCGGGGAGTTCGCCGACGTGGCCGCCACGCTGCGGGCCAGCGACGCCTTCGACTCCGTCGTGGGTGTCGAGGTCAACATCTCCTGCCCCAACGTCGCCAACCGCGGGCTCGTCTTCGCCTGCGACCCGCTGGCCTCGGCCAAGGTCATCGCCCTGGTGCGCGAACAGCTCCCGCGCGACGTGCCCGTGTTCGCCAAGCTCACCCCGGACGTGACCGACATCGTCACCGTCGCGCAGTCCTGCGTGAAGGCGGGCGCCGACGGCCTCACCATGATCAACACCCTGCTGGGCATGGTCATCGACACCGACCTCCTGCGGCCGCAGGTCGCCGGGGTCACCGGTGGCCTGTCCGGCCCGGCCGTGCGCCCGGTCGCGGTCCGCGCCGTCTGGCAGACGCGGGCGGCGATGCTCGAGGGACGCCTGCCGTTCGTCCCGATCATCGGCGTCGGGGGAGTGCGCACCGGCCGCGACGCCCTCGAGCTCGTCGCCGCGGGCGCCAGCGCGGTCCAGGTCGGCACCGCCACGTTCAACGACCCCTCCGCTCCCGTGCGCGTCGGTCGAGAGCTCGCGGGGCTGTTGCAGGACAAGGGATTCGCCCGGCTCGCCGACGTGGTGGGCATCGCACACGAGAGGCTGGCGCGCGCATGACGAGTGCTGTGACCACGACCACCTTCGGGGAGCGGCTGCGTGCTGCCACCGACTCCTTCGGGCCGCTCTGCGCGGGCATCGACCCGCACCGGTCGCTCGTGGAGTCGTGGGGCCTGACGTATGACGTCGACGGCCTGACCCGGTTCACCGAGACCTGCGTCGAGGCGTTCGCCGGGCACGTGGGCGTGGTCAAGCCGCAGTCGGCGTTCTTCGAGGTGTTCGGCTCCCGTGGCGTCGCGGTCCTCGAGCGCGCGGTGCTGGCGCTGTGTGAGTCGGGGACGCTCGTGGTCCTCGACGGCAAGCGCGGCGACATCGGCTCGACCATGGCCGCCTACGCCGAGGCCTACCTCGCCGACGACGCGGTGGCCCCGGCCGACGCGCTCACGGTGAGCCCCTACCTGGGGTTCGAGGCGCTGCGTCCCGCGCTGGACCTCGCCGCCGGCACCGGCCGCGGCGTCTTCGTCCTCGGCCTCACCTCCAACCCCGAGGGGCGCAGCGTCCAGCACGCCCGGCTCCGCGACGTGAGCGTCGCCGAGACCATGGTCCGGGGCGCCGAGGCGGAGAACGCGCAGGCGCGGTCGCAGGGCCGGCTCGGGTCGGTGGGCCTGGTCGTGGGCGCCACGGTGGGCTCCGCGGTCCAGGAGCTCGGGCTCGACCTGGCCGCCTGCAACGGCCCCCTGCTGGCCCCCGGCGTGGGCGCCCAGGGTGGCACCAGCGAGGACCTGCGGCGCGTCTTCGGCGACGCCCTGCCCAACGTCCTGCCCTCCTCGAGCCGCGACGTGCTGTCCGCCGGACCCGGTGTCGAGCCCCTGCGGGAGCAGGCGGTGCGGACCAGCGCCAACCTCGCCGAGATCCTGCGCTGACGGGGCCGGACGCGGGTGTCGCGGCGGGCGCCCGCGGCGGCCCACCCCGTGGCATACGGGCGAGCTGCCCCGGTATGTCGCACCTCGCCGAGAAACACCGGCGAACGGTTGCTAGAGTCCGAAGTGAACAGTGAACGACCCCCCCGTGCACCGAAACCCGCGCGCCCACAAGGAGTAACACCGTGGCACTTCCCCCGTTGACGCCCGAGCAGCGAGCAGCGGCCTTGGAGAAGGCCGCAGTGGCCCGTCGTGAGCGCGCCGCCGTCAAGAACCGCCTCAAGTACGCGCAGGGCTCCCTCAAGGAGGTCATCGCGGACGGCAAGGACAACGACGTCGTGGGCAAGATGAAGGTCTCCGCCCTGCTGGAGTCCATGCCCGGGGTCGGTCGCGTGCGCGCCCGCCAGATCATGGAGGAGGTCGGCATCTCCGAGAGCCGCCGGGTCCGCGGTCTCGGGGCCAACCAGATCTCGGCGCTGCTCACCCGCTTCGACGAGGCGTGAGCCGCCCCACCCCCGTCGACGAGGACCGCCCGACGCGGCTCGTCGTCCTCGCCGGACCCACCGCGGTCGGCAAGGGCACCCTCTCCGCCTACGTCCGTGACCACTTCCCGGACGTGTGGCTCTCGGTGAGCGCGACGACCCGCTCGCCGCGACCCGGCGAGACCGAGGGCGTCCACTACCACTTCGTGGACGAGGACGAGTTCGCCCGGATGGAGCGCGACGGCGAGCTCATCGAGTCGGCCGTGGTGCACGGCCGCAACCACTACGGCACCCCTCGCGGGCCGGTGGAGCAGGCGCTGCGCGACCAGCGCATGGCCCTGCTCGAGATCGACCTCCAAGGCGCCCGCCAGGTGCGGGCCTCGATGCCCGAGGCGCTGTTCGTCTTCCTCGCCCCGCCGAGCTGGGACGAGCTGGTGCGCCGGCTGGTCGGCCGTGGCACCGAGGACGAGGAGGAGCGCACCCGCCGTCTGGAGACCGCCAAGGTCGAGCTGGCGGCAGAGGACGAGTTCGACGTGACCATCGTCAACGACGATGTTCGTCGGGCTGCCGAAGAACTCGTATCATTGATGCGACCTCAACGACGCATGCCCCCGAACCAACAACAGGAGTGATCTCCCCCGTGTCTGGAACCGTCGCGAACCCGATCGGCATCACCAACCCGCCGATCGACGACCTGCTCACCAAGGCTGACTCCAAGTACGCCCTGGTCATCTACTCCGCCAAGCGCGCGCGTCAGATCAACGCCTACTACAGCCAGCTGCAGGAGGGCCTGCTCGAGTACGTCGGGCCGCTCGTGGACAGCCAGGTGCACGAGAAGCCGATGTCCATCGCGCTGCGTGAGATCAACGAGGGCCTGGTCACCTCCGAGCCGATCGAGAGCTGAGCCCAGCAGGGAGCGGGGGAGCGACAGCGCAGTGGCGCGCATCGTCCTCGGTGTCGCTGGTGGCATCGCGGCCTACAAGGCCTGCTCGCTGCTGCGCCTGTTCACCGAGTCCGGCCACGAGGTGACCGTGGTGCCGACCGAGTCGGCGCTGCGCTTCGTTGGTGCCCCCACGTGGGAGGCGCTGTCCGGCCGTCCGGTCTCGACCGGGGTGTGGGACACCGTGCACGAGGTGCCCCACGTCCGGCTGGGCCAGTCCGCCGACCTCGTGGTCGTCGCCCCCGCCACCGCCGACCTGGTCGCCAAGGCCGCCCACGGCCTGGCCGGTGACCTGCTCACCAACGTCCTGCTCACCGCGCGCTGCCCGGTCGTGGTGGCCCCGGCGATGCACACCGAGATGTGGGACCACCCGGCCACCCAGGCCAACATCTCCACGCTCATGGAGCGGGGGGTGCACGTGATCCCGCCGGTGTCCGGCCGGCTCACCGGCGCCGACACCGGTCCCGGGCGCCTGCCCGAGCCTGCCGACCTGTACGCCGTGTGCGAGCGGATACTCGCCCACGCGGCCCATGGCTCAGTCGCCTTCACACATGCCGTTCGCGCTGCGGACCCGGACGCGGCCGGAGCCGACCCGGTGCCGGGAGGGCTGGAGGGCCGCACTGTCGTCGTCTCCGCCGGTGGCACCCGTGAGCCCCTGGACCCGGTGCGCTTCCTCGGCAACCGCAGCTCGGGCAAGCAGGGGTACGCCCTGGCGGCCGTGGCTGCGCGCCGCGGCGCCGAGGTGGTGCTCGTGTCCGCCAACACCGAGCTGGCCCCGCCGCCCGGGGTGAGCGTCGTACCGGTGTCCACGGCCCTGGAGCTGAAGGCCGCCGTCGAGGAGGCCGCCGAGGGGGCCGACGTCGTCGTCATGGCGGCCGCCGTCGCCGACTTCCGGCCCGCCCACTACGCCGACGCCAAGATCAAGAAGTCGCACGACCCGGCCGACCCGGACGCCGCTCCTGTCGTGGAGCTGGTGCGCAACCCCGACGTCCTCGCCGGGCTCGTGGAGCGGCGCGGCGACGAGGCGAGTCCCGTGATCGTCGGTTTCGCCGCGGAGACCGGCGACGACGAGGGCAGCGTCCTGGACCACGCCCGCGCCAAGCTCGCCCGCAAGGGCTGCGACCTGCTCGTCGTCAACGAGGTCGGGACCGACAAGACCTTCGGCCGCGACGACAACACGATCCACATCCTGCGGCAGGGGTCCAGCCACGTCATCGACGCAGGTCCCGCGCCCAAGGACGAGGTCGCAGCTGCGGTGTGGGACGCCGTGCAGCAGATCTTGTGACCTAGGTACACTCGCGAGGTCCGTGCGGCCGTGGCTCGCGGGCTCGCAGTCCGCGCCGTTTCCTCGAAGGAGATTTGAGTGTCCGCACGCCTGTTCACGTCCGAGTCCGTCACCGAGGGCCACCCGGACAAGATCTGCGACCAGATCTCCGACTCGATCCTCGACGCCATGCTCGAGCAGGACGCCAGCAGCCGCGTCGCGGTGGAGACCCTCGTCACCACCGGCCTGGTCCACGTGGCCGGCGAGGTCGACACCCGCTCCTACGTGCCGATCCCCAAGATCGTGCGCGACACCATCAAGGGCATCGGCTACGACTCCTCGGAGAAGGGCTTCGACGGTGCCTCCTGCGGTGTCTCGATCTCCATCGGCGAGCAGTCGCCCGACATCGCCCAGGGCGTCGACACCGCCCACGAGAACCGCACCGGCGGCGTCGACCCGCTCGACAAGCAGGGTGCCGGCGACCAGGGCCTGATGTTCGGCTACGCCTGCGAGGACACCCCCGAGCTGATGCCGCTGCCGATCTACCTCGCCCACCGGCTGGCCGAGCGCCTCACCGCGGTCCGCAAGTCCGGCCAGGTCGCCTACCTGCGTCCCGACGGCAAGACCCAGGTCACCATCGCCTACGAGGGCGACAAGGCGGTCAAGCTCGACACCGTCGTCCTGTCGACCCAGCACGCGCCCGACGTCTCGCTCGACGACCTGCTGGCTCCCGACATCGAGCAGCACGTGATCCAGCCCGTCCTGGCCGAGCTGGCCGAGACCGGCACCGACCTCGACACCTCCGCCTACCGCAGCCTGATCAACCCCACGGGGCGCTTCGAGATCGGCGGCCCCATGGGTGACGCCGGGCTCACCGGCCGCAAGATCATCGTCGACACCTACGGCGGCATGGCCCGCCACGGTGGTGGCGCGTTCTCCGGCAAGGACCCGTCGAAGGTCGACCGCTCGGCTGCGTACGCCATGCGCTGGGTCGCCAAGAACGTCGTGGCCGCGGGCCTGGCCCGCCGCTGCGAGGTGCAGGTCGCCTACGCCATCGGCAAGGCCCAGCCCGTCGGCCTCTACGTCGAGACCTTCGGCACCGAGACCGAGCCGGTCGACAAGATCCAGGCCGCCATCACGAGCGTGTTCGACCTGCGCCCCGGCGCGATCGTCGACCAGCTCGACCTGCTGCGCCCGATCTACAAGGCGACTGCCGCGTACGGCCACTTCGGCCGCACCTCGGCTGCCGGTGTCGACAACGCGTTCACCTGGGAGCGCATCGACCGCGTCGAGCAGCTGCAGCGCGCCGTCAAGGGCTGACCGGCGCTGCCGCACCCGCGAGACCGCACGAGCCGACCCGGCCGACGCCCTGCCCAGCAGGGGTGTCGGCCGGGTCGACTAGTTTTCCCGGTGTGAGCGAGAACGCGGGGTCCGAGCAGCTGGAGCTGATCCGCACCGCGCTGCCCAAGGCCCCCCGCGCCGCCAAGGCTGCCGGCGAGGCAGCCGCGGCGAGCGACCCCGTGGCCGCCGTCGTCGTCGACACCGGCCTCGCGCACCTCGACCGCCCGTTCGAGTACCTCGTGCCGGAGGCGCTGGCCGACACGGCCGTGCCCGGGGCCCGGGTCAAGGTGCGGTTCGCGGGCCAGGACCTCGACGGGTTCGTGGTCGAGCGCAAGGCGGCAGCCGACCACGAGGGCCGGCTCGCCCCGCTGCGCCGTGTGGTGTCCCCGGAGGCGGTCCTCACCCCGGCCCTGCTGGAGGTCGCGACGCAGGTGGCTGCCCGCTACGCAGGCACGCTGGGCGACGTGCTCCGCCTCGCGGTGCCCCCGCGCCACGCCGCCGCGGAGAAGGCGCTCTCCCTCGAACCCCCCGTCCCCGACCCGTTGCCGGCCGCCGACGGCCCCGGCCCTGCGTGGAGCCGCTACCCGGCCGGCCCCGCGTACGTCGCACGCCTGGCTGCGGGGGAGTCGCCAGCGGCCTCGTGGCTGGCCCTGCCCACGACCGAACCCGAGTCCGACTGGCCGGCAGCCCTCGCTGCCGCAGCCGCCGCCACCGTCGCCGGGGGGCGTGGGGCCGTCCTCGTCGTCCCCGACCACCGCGACGTTGCCCGCGTCGACGGGGCGCTGACGGCTGCCCTGGGCAAGGGGCGCCATGTCCGGCTCACCGCCGACCAGGGACCCCAGGCGCGCTACACCGCGTGGCTCAAGGTGCTGAGGGGGCACGTCTCGGTGGTGGTCGGCACCCGCGCCGCGGCCTTCGCGCCCGTCCGCGACCTCGGCCTGGTGGCCTGGTGGGACGACGGTGACGACCTGCACCGCGAGCCGCGCGCGCCGTACCCCCACGTTCGTGAGGTGCTGCTCACCAGGGCGCGGGTGGAGGGGACCGCGGTCCTGTCCGGAGGCTTCGCGCGGACCGTCGCCGTCCAGCAGCTGGTCGACGACGGGTCCCTGCGCCCGATCGCGGCGGCGTCGGTCCGCGGTGCCGTTCCCCGCGTCCGTGTCGCAGGGGAGGGCCACGAGCTCGACCGCGACCCGGCGGCTGCCAGCGCGCACCTTCCCTCCATCGCCTGGCGCACGGCGAAGGCGGCACTTGAGTCCGGTCCGGTGCTGGTGCAGGTGCCCCGCCGCGGCTACGTGCCGTCCCTGGCCTGCCAGACCTGCCGCACCCCTGCCCGTTGCACACACTGCTCCGGACCCCTGGCGGTCGGCGGCCGGGCGGCCGAGCCTGCCTGCCGGTGGTGCGGACGGGGCGTCGGCCGCTTCGAGTGCCGGCAGTGCGGCGGCCGGGAGCTGCGGTCATCCGTCGTCGGTGCGCGCCGTACCGCCGAGGAGCTCGGGCGTGCGTTCCCCGGGGTTCCCGTGCATACGTCCGGGGCCGGCGCGGTGCTCGACACCGTCGCGGCCACCTCGGCCCTGGTCATCTCGACGCCGGGTGCCGAGCCGGTGGCCGAGGGCGGCTATGCGGCCACGCTCCTGCTCGACGCGTGGGCCTCGCTCGACCGCCCGACGCTCGACGCGGGGGAGGAGGCCCTGCGGCGCTGGCTCGCGGCCGCGGCGCTGACCCGGGGAGCCGCCGTAGGCGGTCAGGTCGTGCTGTGCGGCGCGCCGGGCCACACGACGATCCCCGCGGTCGAGGCGCTGGTGCGCTGGGACCCTGCCTGGTTCGCGCAGCGTGAGCTCGCCGACCGAGCGGCCCTCTCGCTCCCGCCGACCGTCGTCATGGCTGCGGTCAGCGGGGAGCGGCGTGCGGTCGAGGCTGCGGTGGCGCAGACCAGGTTCGACGAGGACGTCGAGCGGCTGGGTCCGCTGCCGTTGGGCGACGACGCCGTCCGCGTGCTCGTGCGGGTGCCGCTCGACCGCCGCGCCGCCGCGACGTCGGCACTGACCGCCATGAGGGCCGTGCGCAGCGCCCGCAAGGAGCCCGTCAGCGTGCAGGTGCGGGTCGACCCGCCCGACCCAGCCTCGTGAACGCGCGGATTCCTCGCGATGCTTGCTGGGGGCGCCGGCCGCTACCCGGCCGTGTGGACGCCGTTCCTAGGGCCGCGTCCGTCTGCCCGGGCTAGTGGACCAGCCGGATCTCGCGGGAGACGGAGATCTGACTGGACGTGTATTGACTGTCCTCTTGGTAGAGGAAGAGCTCGGCCAAGGCCGTGCCGGGCTTGAAGGCGGTCCCGTAGGAGACATGGACCCGCACCGTGCGGGAATGAGGTTGGTTGTCACAGACCGGGAGCCAGGATGCCGACTCGACGACGACTCTTCTTCCCTGCGCCTGCGAGAGATCTATCCACATGCTGCTCGGGTTAACCCACCCCGGCGGTGGGCAGGTGTATCTAACCGGCACGTCGACGGCCACGCCCCGAGCGACGAGCGTGCCCTTCGCGCCGATGTGCAAAGCCGTGTCTGCCAGTGCTGGTGCAGCCGCCATCGTGGCTACCAGCACTGCTCCTGCGGCTGCGACCCTGAGCCTTCTGATACGCGATTCCATGGCTCTTTCCTTCCTTCTCTACTTGCTGCCCCCACCTCAGGTCATCGAGGGCTCTTGCCGCACTGACATCCGACCTGGGCGAGTCAGATTGGCAGCGTCAGCTCGCACGGGTCTCGTCAGAGCGTTCGGGTTCAAGGACCGCGGACGATGCGGACCTCCTGTGAAGCGGTGAGTCGGCCTCCCGGCCACCAGTACAGGTCGGCTTGCACCAGACCAGCCCCAGGCCGGAATCGTTCGTCCCCCGAAAGGACCCGGACCCGCACCAGCACCGAACGGGAGGTGCCGTCGCACACTGGCGTGGCACCGCCTTCAAACCAGACGGCTCGTTTGTCGTGCAGCATGATGACGTGCACGTACAGGTCGGGATAGGGCACCGTGCACCTGTAGGTGACGGGGACGTTCAGCGCCACCCCGCGGGCCACCATGGTCGCCGTGTCGCCGATGTCCAAGGTGACGTCGTCCGACGCCGGTGCGGCCGCCATGAGTGTCGCCAGCATGACCCCCGCGGCCGACATCGCCATCCGTCGAGGTTGGCCTTTCACGGCACCCCTTGGCGGGTCGGTGCTCAACGCGACACCCCGACTCTCAGCCATCCCCATTGCCTCCGACCCCAGTGTCCGTGGGGGGCGAGGGTGGAGGACAGGGCCCTAGGGCCCGGGCCTCCGCCTGTCGAACGCCGGTTGTACCGGCAAACCGCCGCCACCGTCACGGCGTGGGCAGCAGCGTCCGGCGGCCCACTTAGACTGTGGCCGTGTCGATCCAGAACATCCGCCTCTTCGGCGACCCGGTGCTGCGTACCGAGGCCGCGCCCGTGGTCGACTTCGACCGCGAGCTGCGCCAGCTCGTCAAGGACCTGACCGACACGATGATGGACGCGCCCGGTGCCGGCCTCGCCGCGCCGCAGATCGGCGTGGGCCTGCGCGTCTTCACCTACTGGATCGACGGCGAGCTCGGCCACCTCGTCAACCCCGACCTCGACCTGTCCAGCGAGATGCAGGACGGCGAGGAGGGCTGCCTGTCCTTCCCGGGCCTGCGGTTCGACACCCCCCGGGCCCTGAGCGTCGTGGCCAAGGGCTTCAACCAGTTCGGTGAGCCCGTCGTGCTGGAGGGCTCGGAGCTGATGGCGCGGTGCATCCAGCACGAGACCGACCACCTCGACGGCATCCTGTTCATCGACCGCATGGACCGTGAGCAGCGCAAGCTCGCCATGCGCGCGATCCGCGAGGCCGAGTGGTCGGGTGAGGCCACCCCCACGGTGCGGGTCAGTCCCCACGCCACCTTCGGCCGGGGTATGTGACGTGCGGCTCGTCTTCGCCGGCACCCCCGAGGTGGCGGTCCCGGCCCTCGAGGCGCTGCACGCCTCCAGCCACGAGGTCGTGGCCGTGGTCACCCGGCCGGACGCGCGGTCCGGGCGCGGTCGCGCCGTCACCCAGTCACCCGTGCGCCGGTGGGCGCAGGAGAGGGACCTCGAGGTCCTCGCGCCGGCGACCCCTCGCGACCCCGCCTTCCTCGACCGGCTGCGCGAGCTCGCTCCCGACGCCTGCCCCGTCGTTGCGTACGGTGCGCTCGTGCCCCGGGCGGCCCTCGACATCCCCACGCACGGCTGGGTGAACCTGCACTTCTCGCTGCTCCCTGCCTGGCGGGGCGCCGCCCCGGTGCAGCACGCGGTCATGGCCGGCGACGAGGTGACGGGCGCCTCGACCTTCCTCATCGAGGAGGGCCTGGACACCGGCCCCGTGTACGGCGTGATGACTGAGCGCGTGCGGCCCACCGACACCGCCGGTGACCTGCTCGGCCGGCTGGCCGACGGCGGCGCGGGTCTGCTGGTCGCCACGATGGACGGCATCGAGGACGGCTCGCTCGTGCCGGTGCCCCAGGCCTCCGACGGGGTCTCGCTGGCTCCCAAGCTGGACGTGGCCGACGCCAGGGTGCGCTGGGAGCTGCCGGCCGTCGCGGTCGACCGCCTGGTGCGCGGCTGCACGCCGGCGCCCGGAGCGTGGACGACGTTGCGGGGGGAGCGGCTCAAGCTGGCGCCGGTGCTGCTCGGCGAGGAGGCACCGGTGCCGGACCTCGCGCCGGGGGAGCTGCACGCGGGCAAGCGCGACGTCTGGGTGGGCACGGCCACCACGCCGGTGCGCCTGACCCTGGTCCGCCCGCACGGCAAGAAGGAGATGGCGGCAGCCGACTGGGCGCGCGGCGTACGCATCAGCGCGGGCGAGCGCTTCACAGGCTCCCCGGCTGACGAGCCCGCCTCCCACCGGGCCACCGACGGAGGAGCAGCATGAGCCCCGCCCGCGACGACGGCCGTAGCGACGACAGCCGAGGCGACCACCGCCGAGGCGACGACCGACAGGGCGGCGCCGGCGGTGGCAACCAGCGCGGTGGCGGCGGGCGCCGCAACGCCCAGGGGCGTCAGCGCCCCGAGCGCGTCCACGGCGGACAGCAGCGCTCGGCCCAGCGACCGAGCGAACGAGGCCGCACCAGCGACCCCCAGCGCCTCGCCGCCTACACCGTCCTGCGGGCGGTGGCGGCCGGTGCCTACGCCAACCTCGAGCTGCCACGCGAGCTGCGGGACAAGCAGATCCGCGGCCGCGACGCGGCCTTCACCACCGAGCTGGTCTACGGCGCCATCCGCATGCACGGGCTCTACGACCCCGTCATCGCCGTCGCCGCGGGTCGACCCGTGTCCAAGATCGACGCCAACGTGCTCGACACCCTGCGGCTCGGGGCGCACCAGCTCCTCGGCATGCGCGTGCCCACCCACGCGGCGGTCGACGAGACCGTGGCCCTGGCGCGCAAGGTGAACGGCGCCGGCGCGGCCGGCTTCGTCAACGCAGTCATGCGCCGCATCAGCGAGCGCGACCTCGACGAGTGGCTCTCCGAGGTCGTGCCCGTCGACGGAGATCTCGTGGCCCGGCTCTCGGTCGAGCAGTCGCACCCCGACTGGGTGGTGCGGGCCCTGCGCGCGGCACTCCTCGGCCACGGTGCCGCGACGCCTGAGACCGTCGACGCCCAGCTGACCGCCCTGGTCACCGCCGACAACGCCGCCGCCAAGGTGTCGCTGGTCGCCCGCCCGGGGCTCGCGAGCGTCGAGGAGCTCGTCGAGTCGGGCGCCGAGGCGTCACCGCTGTCGCCGGTCGGGGCGGTGCTCCCGGGCGGTGACCCCGGCGCCGTGACCGCCGTGCGCGAGGGTCGTGCCGCCGTGCAGGACGAGGGTTCCCAGCTGCTCGCGCTGGCCCTCGCCGCGGTGCCCGTCGTGGCCGACGGCCCCGAGCAGTGGCTCGACCTGTGTGCGGGTCCGGGCGGCAAGGCCGGCCTGCTGGCCGCACTGGCGCTCCAGGCGGGAGCCGACCTCACCGCCAACGAGGTCAGCGAGCACCGGACCGAGCTCGTGCGCCAGACGCTGCGGCCCGCGCTGCTCCAGGCAGGCCACCTCGGACGGTCCATCGAGGTCCGCACCGGTGACGGGCGCACGGTCGGGGAGGACGAGCCCGGCCGCTACCAGCGCGTGCTCGTCGACGCGCCGTGCACCGGCCTCGGTGCCCTGCGCCGTCGGCCCGAGGCCCGGTGGCGCCGTACGCCCGCAGACCTCGCCGACCTCGGGGCGCTCCAGCGTGAGCTCCTCGCGTCGGCCATCGAGGCGACGGCCCCCGGTGGGGTCATCGCGTACGCCACCTGCAGCCCGCACCTCGCCGAGACCCAGTTCGTCGTGCGCGACGTGACCAAGAAGCGCGGCGACGTCGAGCTGCTCGACGCGCGGCCCTTCCTGCTCGACGCCTCGGGGGAACCCCTGCCGGTGCCCGGGACCGGGCCGACGGTCCAGCTCTGGCCGCACCTGCACGGCACGGACGGGATGTTCCTCGCACTCCTGCGGAAGTCCTGACGGGCCCGAGCCGGCAACGACCCGACAGGGCTCGGCCCGTCCCGGACCGGTCGCGGCCGACCGTTAGGGTGAGCGCCGTGCAGATCTCGCCCAGCATCCTGTCGGCCGACTTCGCCAACCTCGAGTCGGAGCTCCAGCGCATCAGCAACGCCGACTGGGCCCACGTCGACGTCATGGACGGCCACTTCGTGCCCAACCTGACCCTCGGCCTGCCCGTCGTCGAGGCCCTCGCGAAGGTCAGCCCGATCCCGCTCGACTGCCACCTCATGATCGAGGACCCGGACCGCTGGGCGCCGCGCTACGCCGAGGCCGGAGGGTCATCCGTCACCTTCCACGTCGAGGCCGCCCACGACCCGCGTGAGGTCGCCCGGTCCATCCGCGCCGCCGGGGCGCGTTCCGGTATGGCGCTCAAGCCCGGCACGGCCTTCCCCCCTTACGAGGCGCTCCTGCCCGAGCTCGACATGGTGCTGGTGATGACGGTCGAGCCCGGCTTCGGCGGTCAGTCGTTCATGGCAGACCAGATGCCGAAGGTCGCCCAGGTCAGGGAGGCCGTCCGGCGCCACGGCGGCGAGGTGTGGATCCAGGTGGACGGCGGGGTGTCCGCCACGACGATCGAGCAGTGCGCCGAGGCCGGCGCGGACGTGTTCGTGGCCGGGTCTGCCGTGTACGGCGCGGATGACGCCGCCCGCGCCGTGGACGAGCTGCGCGAGCTCGCCACCCGCCACCAGCACTGACCCCCCGGTGAGGACCGTCACGCGGACCGGTGCTGCGTCTTCCCGTGGGTAGGCGGCATACTGGAGCCACGTGCTCCGGGGTCGGTGCAACTCCGAACCGGCGGTGACAGTCCGCGACCCGACCGCAGCCAGCGGCCGGTTGACCTGGTGGAACTCCAGGACCGACGGTGAAAGTCCGGATGGTAGGCAGCACGAGCAAGGCAGGACTCCGCGTCCTGTGCGGTGTTGACGGTCGATCAGGCCGTCGTCGCACGCCGTGCAGCCGTGGTGCCCGACCCGTACGTCCCCCCGGAGCTCGACCCGATTTGGTCTAGAGCACGAGGGCAGGACATGCAGGACTGGCACGGTTCGCGGGACAGCACGCCGGAGGGGCACGACCCCGACGAGCGCTGGATGCGTCGCGCCCTCGACCTCGCCGCCCGCGGCCCGCAGGTCGACCCCAATCCGCGCGTGGGCTGCGTCGTCGTCTCGCCCCAGGGCGAGGTCGTCGGCGAGGGCTGGCACCGCGGTGCCGGCACCCCGCACGCGGAGGTCGCCGCACTGGAGTCCGCCGGTGACGCTGCCCGGGGCGCGACCGCGTATGTGAGCCTGGAGCCCTGCGCGCACACGGGACGTACGGGACCGTGCGCGCAGGCCCTGCACGCTGCCGGCGTCACCCGGGTCGTGCACGCGCAGACCGACCCCAACCCGGTGGCGGCCGGGGGAGCGGACTGGCTGCGCGAGCACGGCGTCGAGGTGCGCGGCGGGGTGCTGGCCGAGGAGGCCACCGCGCTCAACCGCACCTGGACCCACCTCGCGACGACCGGGTTCCCGTGGGTGACCTGGAAGCTCGCCACCACCCTCGACGGCCGCAGCGCCGCCGCCGACGGCACGAGCCGCTGGATCACCTCCGAGGCCGCCCGCCAGGACGTCCACCGGCTGCGCTCGGAGTGCGGCGCGGTCCTCGTGGGCACCGGTACGGCGCTCACGGACGACCCGTACCTCACCGCGCGGCGACCCGACGGCTCGCTCATGGACGTCCAGCCGGTCCGGGTCGTCATGGGAGAGCGCGACCTGCCCGCCGGTGCCCACGTGCTCGACGACGCGGCACCGACGTGGCACCTGCGCACCCGCGACCCGAAGCAGGTCCTCACCGCCCTCGCCGAGGCAGGCATCCACCACGTGTGGCTCGAGGGAGGCCCCACCATCGTCGCGGCGTTCCTCGCGGAGGGCCTGGTCGACGAGGTGGTTGCCTACATCGCCCCGGTGTTCCTCGGGCGCGGCAGGCCGTCGGTCGGGGACCTGGGCATCACCACCATCGCGGACGCGCTGCGCCTGGAGCCCACCGACATCACCCTGATCGGCCACGACGTACGGGTCACGGCCTGCCTGAAGGAGAGCCACTGATGTTCACCGGCATCGTCGAGGAGCTCGGGCGCGTGGTCGCGCTCGAACCCGGCGCCGACTCCGCCCGCCTGACCGTCCACGGTCCGCTGGTCACCTCCGACGCCGTGCACGGCGCCTCGATCTCGGTCAACGGCGTGTGCCTCACCGTCGTGGAGCACGGCGACGAGGAGTTCACCGTCGACGTCATGGCCGAGACGCTGCGCCGGTCGAGCCTGGGCGCGCTCGCGCCGGGCTCCCCGGTCAACCTCGAGCGCGCGATGCCTGCCGACGGCCGGTTCGGCGGCCACGTCGTGCAGGGCCATGTCGACGGCACCGGCACGGTGCTCCGCCGGACACCGGGCGACCGCTGGGAGGTGGTCGAGCTCTCGCTCCCCGAGTCGCTGTCGCGCTACGTCGTCGAGAAGGGCTCGGTCACCGTCGACGGCGTCAGCCTCACGGTGGCCGGTGTCGGGGCGGACTCGTTCACGGTGTCGCTGATCCCGACCACGCTGGCGCTGACCACGTTGGGGCACAAGGGCGTCGGCGACCCGGTCAACCTCGAGGTCGACGTGATCGCCAAGTACGTCGAGCGCCTCATGGCCGCCGGTGCACAGGGCACGACCGCGGCCCCGGCCCCAAGCGGCACCCCGAACCCCACATCGACCTCCACCACCGCACCTCCATCCACCCCCACCCCCACCACCCCCACCCAGCAGGAGACGCAGGCATGAACTGGCTCGAGACGATCTTCAACGCCCAGCTCCAGGTGGCGGGGCACCCGCTGCTGTGGCGGGAGGTGGTCGGCAACGTCTTCGGGTTCGCCTCCGCCATCGGCGGCATGCGACGGCGGGTGTGGGCGTGGCCGGTCGGCATCATCGGCAACGCGCTGCTGTTCACGGTGTTCTTCGGCGTCGCGTTCTCCAACCCCCAGCAGGAGACCCTCTACGGGCAGGCCGGCCGTCAGGTCTTCTTCATCATCACCAGCGTCTACGGCTGGTGGCGCTGGCAGCAGCTGCGCAGCCGCGCCCACGCCGGTGAGGACTCCCCGGCCATCACGCCGCGGTGGGCGACGGTGCGCGAGCGCACCGCCTACGTCGGCGCCTGGGTCGCCGGCGTCGTGGTCATGCAGTGGGTCTTCGCGGCCATCGGCAGCGGACCCTTCTGGGCGGCGCCCCGGTGGTACTTCTGGTGCGACGCCTGGATCTTCGTCGGCTCGATGGTCGCGACGTATGCCATGGCCCGCGGCTGGAACGACTTCTGGCTGGCCTGGATCGCGGTCGACCTCGTCGGCGTGCCGCTGCTGTGGCACTCGCGCTTCTACCCCTCCGCGGTCCTCTACGCCGTGTACGGCGCCCTGGTCCTCTACGGCTTCTTCGTCTGGCTCAAGGCGTCCCGCACCGAGGCGGTGCCCGAGCGCGACCTGGCCGAGGTGTCGGCGTGACCGGGCTACCCGGGCCGGCCGCTCGTGGGCTGGCGTCGGTCGAGGAGGCCCTGCAGGCGCTGCGTGACGGGCGTCCGGTGCTGGTGACCGACGACGAGGACCGCGAGAACGAGGGTGACGTCGTCCTCGCGGCGCAGACCCTCACCGACGAGTGGCTGGCCTGGACCATCCGCCACTCCAGCGGCTACCTCTGCGCGCCGGTGACCGGGGCCATCGCCGACCGACTCGGCCTGCCGCTGATGGTGGCCGACAACCGCGACCCGCTCCGCACCGCCTACACGGTGACCGTGGACGCGGCCGGGGGAGTGACCACCGGGATCAGTGCTTCCGACCGTGCGCGCACCATACGGCTGCTCGCCGACCCGTCGGCGACGCCGGACTCGTTCGTCCGCCCCGGGCACGTGATCCCGTTGCGCGCCAGGGACGGTGGGGTACTGGAGCGCCCCGGCCACACCGAGGCCGCGGTCGACCTGTGCCGCCTCGCCGGGCTGGAGCCGGTGGGCGCCATCGGCGAGCTCGTCAACGACGACGGCACGATGATGCGCCTGCCCGAGGTGGTCGACACCGGCCGCCGTGAGGGCCTGCCCGTCCTCACGATCGCCCAGCTCATCGCGTGGCGGCAGCGCCACGACCGGGTCGAGCGGCTCGCCGACACCGAGCTGCCGACGGCCCACGGCACCTTCCGGGCCCTGGGCTACCGCGACGTCGTCACCGGTGCGGAGCACCTGGCGCTGGTCAGCCCCCGCGGCATGGGCGGCCGGGCACCGTTGGTGCGGCTGCACTCCGAGTGCCTCACCGGCGACGTCCTCGGCTCCCAGCGCTGCGACTGCGGCGCCCAGCTCGACCGCGCCCTCGAGCGGGTCGCCGCCGAGGGCGGTGTCGTCGTCTACCTGCGCGGCCACGAGGGCCGCGGCGTCGGCCTCGTCGCCAAGCTGCAGGCCTACGCGCTGCAGGACCAGGGCCTCGACACCGTCGACGCGCAGGTCGAGCTCGGCCTGCCGATCGACGCCCGGGAGTACGCCGCCGGCGCTGCGGTGCTCGTCGACCTCGGCGTCGAGGCCGTACGCCTGCTGACCAACAACCCCCTCAAGGTGAACGCCCTGCGCGAGCACGGCATCGACGTCGCCGCGGTGGAGCCGATCAGCATCACCCCGTTGCCCACCAACGAGGCCTACCTGCGCACGAAGCGGGACCGGATGGGTCACCGCCTCCTCCTCGACACCGACCACGGAGCCTCGGCATGAGCGGACACGGAGCACCCACCATCGCGGTCGACGGGTCGGGCCTGCGGGTCGCCGTCGTGGCCGCCTCCTGGCACGACGTCGTCATGGACGGGCTCGTCGCCGGTGCCCTGCGCGGCCTCGCCGACGCCGGGATCCACGACCCCGCCGTGGTGCGGGTGCCCGGCACCGTCGAGCTGAGCGTCGCCTGCGCCCGGCTGGCCCCGACCCACGACGCCCTCGTGGCCCTGGGGGTCGTCATCCGCGGCGGCACCCCGCACTTCGACTACGTCTGCTCCGGTGTCACCAACGGCCTCACCCAGGTGAGCGTGACCACGGGCGTACCCGTCGGGTTCGGGGTGCTCACCTGCGACGACGAGCAGCAGGCCCTCGACCGCGCCGGACTGGAGGGGTCCAGCGAGGACAAGGGGCACGAGGCCGCGACCGCCGCCGTCGCCACCGCCGTCACCCTGCGGGACCTGCACGTCTGACCTCCTTCGTGGGGTCCCGGCTGGCGGTCCGTTTTCGGGCCGCACGGCCCCCACCCGTACCCTTGGCGCGTGAAGACCTTCGACGAGCTGTACGCCGAGCTGGCCGACAAGGCGGTGACCCGCCCCGAGGGGTCGGGCACCGTCCGTGAGCTGGACGCCGGCGTGCATGCCATCGGCAAGAAGATCGTCGAGGAGGCCGCCGAGGTCTGGATGGCTGCCGAGCACGAGGGCAAGGAGCGCACGGCCGAGGAGATCAGCCAGCTGCTCTACCACCTGCAGGTGCTCATGATCGCCTCCGACATCAGTCTCGACGACGTCTACACCCACCTCTAGGAACCACCGCCATGCTGCGAATTGCCGTCCCCAACAAGGGATCCCTGTCCGAGTCGTCAGTGGAGATGCTCCGCGAGTCGGGCTACCGAGTGCGCCGCGACAGCAAGGAGCTGATCGTCACCGACCGCGACAACGACGTCGAGTTCTTCTACCTGCGCCCGCGTGACATCGCCGTCTACGTCGGCTCGGGCACCGTCGACTGCGGCATCACCGGTCGCGACCTGCTCCTCGACTCCGGCAGCGCCGCCATCGAGGTCATGCCGCTCGGCTTCGGGGGCTCCACGTTCCGGTACGCCGCGCGGCCCGGCACGTGCGCGACCGTCGACGAGATCGCCGGGCGCCGGGTGGCGACGAGCTACCCCGGACTGGTCGAGAAGCACCTGGCCGGCCAGGGCATCAGTGCCGAGGTCGTGCGCCTCGACGGTGCGGTGGAGACCGCGATCACCCTCGGTGTCGCCGACGTCATCGCCGACGTGGTCGAGACCGGCACCACCCTCCGCCAGCAGGGCCTCGAGGTCTTCGGCGAGGAGATCCTGCGCAGCGAGGCCGTGCTGATCCGCCGCGAGGGGTCCGGCGAGACGTCCGCCGTCGAGGTGCTCCGCCGCCGCCTCACCGGCGTCATCACCGCGCGCCACTACGTCATGCTCGACTACGACGTCCCGGTCCACCTCGTCGAGGACGCCTGCTCGATCACGCCCGGCCTGGAGTCCCCGACGGTGTCCCAGCTGCAGAACAAGGACTGGGCGGCGGTGCGGGCCATGGTGCCCCGCCACCTGACCAACGCCATCATGGACGAGCTCTACGACCTCGGGGCCCGCGCGATCCTGGTCACCGACATCGCCGCGTGCCGGTTGTGACTCCCCGTTCCGGCGGCACGGGGTCAGCGCCTCCCGACGACGTCGAGGCCTTCGCACCGTTCCACCCCCGCCGCGGGCGCACCGTCGCCTACGCCTTCGCCGCCGCCACGCTGGTGGTGTTCGGGGTCATCGCGGTGGTCCTGCCCGGTCCCGAGCAGGGCGGCACGTGGCGGGCCGGCGACAGGGTGTTCTTCGCGGCCGTCGGGGTGGCGATCGCGGTCCTGCTGTGGCGGTTCGCCTCGATCCGGGCGCTGCCGACCCGGGAGTCGCTCACGGTCCGCAACCTCTTCACCACCAGGGTCATCTCGTGGCGGTCCGTCGTCGACGTGCGCTTCGGCGGCGGTGACCCGTGGGTCACCATCGAGCTCGACGACACCGACACCATCGCCGTCATGGCGATCCAGAAGGCCGACGCCGAGGTCGCGCGCTCGGAGGCCAGCCGCCTCGCCGCCCTCGTGCAGGCTCTCGGCCCGTCGGCGACCAGCCCGGACGTCACCCCGGGCTGATCCGCCCGGCGGAAATTCGCTCGCACCGCAGCACCGTCGTGGCGAGACTGTCGCGGGTGCGGATGCATGAGGACCAGCTCGACGTCGCGGACTCCACGGTCCGGGCGCTGGTCGCCGACCAGTTCCCGCACTGGGCCGACCTCCCGGTGACCCCGGTCGCCTCGCACGGCACGGTCAACCTCCTCTTCCGGCTCGGCGACGAGCTCGTCGCACGGCTGCCGATGCAGGAGGGCGATCCCGAGGCCGTCTGCGCGCAGGTGGCCCAGGAGGTCGAGGCGGCCCGGTCGTTGCTCGGCAGGGTGCCGGTCCCGACGCCCGAGCCCGTCGCCACGGGTCGCCCCGGCCCCGGCTACCCCCTGGCGTGGTCGGTCTACCGCTGGTTGCCCGGCGCCACCCCAGGGGGTGCGACGACCGAGGACCTCGGTACGGACCTCGCCGAGTTCGTCCTCGCGGTGCGGGAGGTCGGCACGGGTGGGCGAACCTTCGCCGGCGATGGGCGTGGGGGGCGACTCACTGACCACGACGCCTACGTCGCACGCGGGCTGCGCAGCAGCGCCGGCCTCATCGACACCGAGGCCCTCGCGGCGCTGTGGTCCGATCTTCGCACCGCGGACCGGCGCGAGCCCGACACCACGACCCACGGTGACCTCATGCCGGGCAACCTCCTCGTCCGCGACGGCCGGCTGGCCGCGGTGCTCGACGTCGGTGGCGTCGGTCCGGCCGACCCGGCGCTCGACCTCATGCCGGCCTGGAACCTGCTCGACGCCTCGTCCCGGCAGGCGTTCCGTGAGCGGCTCGGCGCCGACGAGGCGCTGTGGGACCGCGGTCGCGGCTGGGCCTTCGCGCAGGCGATCGGCTGCCACGCCTACTACCGCCACACCAACCCGGTGATGTCGCAGACGGCCCACCGCACGCTCACCGCCCTGCTCGAGGACGAGGCCGTCCGGTGACGACCGCGCTCAGTCGACCTTGCGCAGTCCCGGCCGCAGCACGAACGCAAGGGCCACCTGCGCGGACATCAGCAGGGTCAACGACATCCACACGGCGTCGAACCCTCCTGTCGCGTCACGGATCGCCCCCATGGTCGCCGGGCCGAGCGAGGCGAGCCCGTAGCTGAACAGGAACGCCATACCGGCGAGCCTGGAGCTGGCCGCCGGGCTGGCGGCGTAGTCGACCATGAGCACCAGGCCCAGCGCGAAGGCCGCGCCCTGCCCCAGGCCCAGCACCGCCGCCCACACCCACGGGGCGCCGCCGGGGGCCAGCCACAGCCCGGCCTGGCCGAAGAGGCCGAGGACGGACGAGGCCACGAGCAGCACCCGCCGGTCGTGGACCCGGTCGGTGAGGGCCGGTGCCAGCAGGCCGGAGACGAGCTGGGCGGCCGTGAAGGCGCTCAGGAGGTACCCCGCGTGCGTGGGGTCCCAGCCGCGGGCCCGGTAGGTGGGGGCGATCCACGCGAGCGAGGAGTAGAACTCCACGGACTGCACGGCGAGGTAGGCCGCGACGAGCCAGGCGGTGAGGTGGCCCCAGGGCAGGCGGGCCGGCGCGACGACGTGGGGGTTGGCCGCGCGGTGGCGCGTGTGGCCCCGCCAGACCGGCACCCACGCCACGGCCCCGACCACCCCCAGCACCGACCACGACCCGAGCGAGGCCTCCCACGACCCGAGACGCTCCTGCAACGGCACCGACAGGGCTGACGCGGCACCCGCGCCGCCCATCATCGCGAGCATGTAGAGGCCGGTGACGAGCCCGGCCCGCTCCGGCGGGAACAGCTCCTTGACCAGCCCGGGCAGCAAGGTGCCCCCGATGGCGATGCCCACGCCGGCGACGAACGTGGCGGCGTACAGGAGCCACACGTGGCCCCCGCCGAGGCGCAGCGCGAGCCCGGCGGCGACGCACAGCACGGACACCTCGATCGCCCCGGCAGCGCCGATCCGCGCCGCCACGCGCTGGGCCAGCGGAGCGAAGACCCCCATGCACAGCACCGGAAGCGTCGTCAGCGCACCCAGGGCGGCGTTGGACAGGCCGAGGTCGGCGCCGATCGTCTGCACGACCGGTGGCACGCTCGCCATCGCGGTCCGCAGGTTGACGGCCACGGCGACGAGACCGAGGGCCATGAGCCAGAGGGGCGGGAGGTGGCGTCGCGAGGTCATCGCGGCCAGTCTCGCAGGGGTCAGCCGTCCTCCGGCGTGTGGGTCATCGACTCGGGCACCATCTCGCGGGCCTCGTCGAGCGGCATCCCGGTGAGCATGAGCAGGTCCACGACCATCGAGCGGATCTGGGCGCGCATGACCTCCCCGGACAGGCCCGAGGACGGGTCGATGACCGCGCTGGCCTCGCCGATGCGGTGCAGGCCGACGCGGGCGTGGGTGGGGAGCCGGCGCTCGGAGAGCTCGCGTGCGATGTCGGTCGTCGTCTCCGCGAGCGCCTCGAGCAGGCGCAGGTAGGCGCTCGGCACCGGCTCGTCGCGCCACACCGCGATGGCCGCGCGCCGCACGAGGACCCGCAGGTTGCGGATGGCGCGGTCGAGCGGCTCGAGGAGGTCGGCGATGGCCTGCACGCCCGGGAGGTGGCGGCGCCGCAGCGGCGACAACCGCACCACCGCGATGCCCTCGGCGGACAGCGCCCTGGCCTCGGTGAGCATCCCCTCGGAGTCACGGGCGCGCGCCAGGGTCGCCGACGCGAGGTCGGAGTCCTTCTCGCGCACCGCGCGGACCGTGTCGGTGAGGATGGCGCTGATCTCCTCGACGACCAGGGCGGCCTGCTGGCGTGGTCGGCGCAGCGGCGCGGCCGGGGCCACGAGGGTGAACAGCAGCGCCACGCTCCCGCCGACCACGGCGTCCAGCCAGCGGGTGAAGCCCTGGCCCGGTCCGGCCACGAGGGTCGTGACGATGACCGACTGCACGCCGGCCTGGGTCGTCAGCAGCATGCCTGCCCCGAGGAGCGCGGCCACGCTCATCGAGATGACCACGACCACGACGATCTGCCAGGCGCCGGAGCCGAAGAAGTGCACGAAGGCGTCCCCGACGAACACCCCGACGGCCACCCCGCTCATCACCTCGCCGACGCGGCGCAGCCGCTGCCCGTAGGACATCCCGAGGCAGACGATGGCGGTGACCGGGGCGAAGAAGGGCCGGGCGTGCCCCAGGACGTCGGTGGCGACCAGCCAGGCCACCGCCGCGCCGAGCCCGCACTGCACGATGAACGCGATCCGGCTGGCGAGCCGGGCGGTCCTGGCCCGTGCCTCCCGGCGGGAGCGGTCCGCGGCACGGGCCAGGTCGTCGGCTGTCGGAGGGCGGGGCGAGCGGGTGCGGGCCACGAGCGCCCGCGCGCGACCCAGGGGCGAGGTCGCGGGGCTCACCCGGGCAGCCCGTTCACGCGCTGCCCGTCGTGCGCCTGCCCGTCCTGCGCCTGCCCGTCCTGCGGCTGCCCAGCCATGCGGAGAGTATGGCCGCCCGCGTCGTCCGGGGTCGTGTCGACCACGACGTCCGCCCGCTCCCGGGTCCGGTCCTGCGCGAACACCTCGCGCTCCTGCCGACTCCAGCGCTCCCAGAAGTCCGCGTAGCCGGGGTCGCGGCGCAGCCCCCGCTGCCGGCGGACGGGCTCCTCGGCCTCCACCCACACGAGCAGCGACAGCGCGTCAGCGGTGTCGAGCGCCCCTGAGCCGCAGCCCTCGAGCACCACGACCTCGGACGGCTCGACCTGCACCCACTCGCCGTACTCCGAGCGCGCCCAGTCCCAGCGCCGGTAGCGCGGCGGGCGCCCGTCCCGCAGCGGGCCCGTGACCCAGTCCGCGACGCGCAGGCGCGACTCGCGCAGGCCGTCCCACCCCGGGTACAGGTCGTCCATGTGCACCACCGGCGCCCCGAGCCGGGTGGCGAGCGCGTCGGCGAGGGTCGTCTTGCCGGCCCCGCTGGGGCCGTCGACGGCCACGAGCCTGGTCGAGCCCGCTCGGGGCGGTGCGGCGAGCACGAGCCCGGTGAGGTGCGCGACGAGATCGGCGCTGGGGTCCTCGCCCGGGTCGACCTGCATGGCCCCCACCCTAGGTCGCTAGCCTGAGCCGGTGAGCCTCGCCACCCGGGTCATCCCCTGCCTCGACGTCGACGCCGGCCGAGTCGTCAAGGGCGTCAACTTCATGGACCTCCGCGACGCCGGGGACCCGGTCGAGCTGGCCAAGGCGTACGGCGAGCAGGGTGCCGACGAGCTCACGTTCCTCGACGTCACCGCGAGCAGCGGCGACCGGGAGACGACCTACGACGTGGTGCGCCGGACCGCCGAGCAGGTGTTCATCCCGCTGACCGTGGGCGGCGGCGTCCGGACCCCCGACGACGTCGACCGGCTCCTGCGCGCGGGCGCGGACAAGGTGGGGGTCAACACCGCGGCGATCGCGCGGCCCGAGCTGATCGCGGAGATCGCCGACCGGTTCGGCTCCCAGGTCCTCGTGCTGTCGGCCGACGTGCGCCGTCGCCGTGACGACTCCGGCCGTACGGTGCCCGGGTTCGAGGTGACCACGCACGGCGGTCGACGCGGCACCGGTGTCGACGCGGTGGAGTGGTGCGCCCGGGCCGCCGAGCTGGGCGCGGGGGAGATCCTGCTCAACTCGATGGACGCCGACGGCACCAAGGACGGCTTCGACCTCGAGCTCATCGGGCTCGTGCGCCCCGAGGTCGCGATCCCGCTCATCGCCAGCGGTGGCGCCGGCCGGGTCGAGCACTTCGCCCCCGCCGTGCGCGCCGGCGCCGACGCGGTGCTGGCTGCCAGCGTGTTCCACTTCGGCGAGCTGTCGATCGGTGACGTCAAGGACGCCCTGCGTGCCGACGGCCTGACCGTCCGCTGACCCCGCTCAGTCCAGGACCTCCAGCCGCACGGTGACGGGCTCGTCCTCCTCGAGGTGCTCCGCGCGGCGTACCGCCTTCTTCACCGGGAGGACGTAGCGGCCGCTGGCCGACTCCGGGAAGACCGAGGTCCGCCACGTCGTCGTGCCGACGCTCACCCGGACGGGCACCGACCCGAACCCCCGCGGTGGGCGCGGCCGCTCGTCGACGAGGGCGCTCGCCTCCTCGTCGAGGGTGACGAAGTACCAGCTGTCGCGGGCCCCCCACTCCCACAACGGTGCGGTGAACTCGACCTCCTCGCCCATGGGCACAGGCTAGGCCGCACCACCGTCAGCATGGCCCGGTCGTGGGTGCCCGCACGGGCGGGTGCGGCCCGTCCCGTCAGGCGAGCCCGAGCGGGGCGTCCCACAGGGCGGCCACCGGCTCCGACCCTCCGGTCACCTCGACCTCGGCGACGCGACGGCGCCCGTAGGCCGTGAGCAGCAGCTCCTCGGGGCGTCCCTGCAGGACCACCGTGCCGAGCTCGGTGGTGCCGTGCGCGTGGATGGAGCGTCCGTCCGGGGTGCGCAGGACCACCCCGACGGGGCTGCGCCGGAAGAACACCCTGGCCAGCCGGGACAGCGAACCCCACAGGGCGCGCGACTCACGGTCCGACAGGACCCGCCGCGGGCCGCGCTGCTCGTCGCCGCGCAGCACGTCCTCGTGGTGGATGAACAGCTCCACGAAGTTGACGAGGTCGTCCACCGGCGCGAGGCGGGCCGGCGACCAGACCGGGGGACCGGAGCGCACCAGGTCGACCAGCTCGGGGAAGGGCCTCGCGGCATACGCGGCCTGGCCGTCCTCGAGGCGCTGGGCGAGCGGCGGCAGCCAGATGCCCGGGGCGAGGTCCGGGCGGCGGTCGCGCACGACGACGTGCGCGGCGAGGTCCGCGGCGCTCCACGGCGAGCAGAGGGTGGGCGCGCCGGGCCCCACGGCGAGGAGGGTGTCGCAGAAGGCGTCGCGCTCGGACCGGGCCAGGTGGGTCATGGTCCCCATCATGCAGGGGCGCCGCGCCCTCGGCCCGTCGCGTCCGTGGCCGGCGCATCCGGCCGTCGCGTCACGGGCGTCGCCCCGCCCCCGGCCCGGCGCGTGGGCGTCGGCGGCGCGTGAGAGGGTGACACCCGATCCCACCCGTGCTCCACCGGAGGTACCCCGTGTCCGTCGACGCCGCGCCGTCGTTGCGCCGGAGCCTCGCCATCGTCGGGGTCGGGATCCGGCGCGAGCCGCGCTGGTTCGCGTTCGCCGTGGCCGGGAGCACCCTCTACGGCGTGATGACGGTGCTCACCGCCTCCGCCATCGGCAAGGTGACGCGCGAGCAGATCCAGCCGGCCGTGAAGGCGGGCGCCGTGACCGGCACGCAGCTCGCCACGATCTTCGCCTGGGTCGCCGGGGCCGTGCTGCTCAACGTCGTGGGCGTGGTCATCCGGCGCATCGCCGCCGGCTACACCATGTACAACGTCGCCGCGGGCTACCGTCGCGAGGTCACCCGCCAGTACCTCCGCCTGCCCCTGTCGTGGCACCACCGCCACCCGTCGGGCCAGCTGCTGTCCAACGCCAACGCCGACGTCGAGGCGACCTGGAACGTGTTCGCCCCGCTGCCCATGGCGCTCGGGGTGCTCGTCATGCTCGTGGCAGGCATCGTGCAGATGGTCCTCGTCGACCCCGTCATGGCGGTCATCGGGCTCACCGTGTTCCCGGCTCTCTTCCTCGCCAACCTGGTGTTCCAGCGGTCCATGTCGCCGCGCGTGTCGCGCGCGCAGCAGCTGCGCGCCGAGGTGAGCGAGGTCGCCCACGAGAGCTTCGAGGCCGCGCTGGTCGTGAAGTCGATGGGGCGCGAGCAGCAGGAGGCGGCAAGGTTCGAGGAGGTCACCCGGCGGCTGCAGGCGGCCAACGTCGAGGTCGGCCGCACCCGCGGCACCTTCGACCCCGTCATCGAGGCCATCCCCACCATCGGCACCCTCGCCGTCCTCGCGGTCGGCACCCACCAGGTGGCCGTGGGAGCCCTCCAGCCGGCTGCCGTCGTCCAGGTCGCCTACCTCATCTCCGTGCTGGCGTTCCCGGTCCGGGCCCTCGGCTGGGTCCTCGGCGAGCTGCCGCGCACCGTGGTGGGCTGGGACCGCGTCGATGCCGTGCTCAAGGCGCGCGGCGAGCTGGCCTTCGGCGACGAGGAGCTCAAGCCCTCGGGGGCCGCCCGGTCGCGGCTGAGCTCGGTCGACTACTCCTACGACATCGTCGACGAGGCCGGCCAGGAGTCCCGCTTCCAGGCGATCCACGGGGTCAGCATCGACGTGCCTGCCGGCTCCACGGTGGCCCTGGTGGGCCCGACCGGCTCCGGCAAGTCGACGCTCACCAACCTCACCCTGCGGCTGGTCGACCCCGACCGCGGGGACGTCACCCTCGACGGCACCGACCTGCGGCAGGTCGCGCGGGGCGGCGTCTCGTCGGTCGCGGCGCTCGTGCCCCAGCAGACGTTCATGTTCGACGACACCGTCCGCGGCAACATCACCCTTGGGCTCGACTACACCGACGAGCAGGTGTGGGCCGCCCTCGAGGTCGCCCAGGCCCACACGTTCGTCTCGGCCCTCCCCGCCGGCCTGGACACGAGAGTGGGGGAGCGCGGCGCGTCCCTCTCCGGTGGCCAGCGCCAGCGGATCGCCTTGGCCCGCGCCGTCATCCGCACACCGCAGCTGCTCGTCCTCGACGACGCGACGAGCGCCGTCGACCCGGCCGTGGAGCAGGCGATCCTGGCCGGCCTCCGACGGTCCAGCAGCGGCACCACCGTGCTCGTCGTCGCCTACCGCATGTCCACGATCACCCTCGCCGACGAGATCGTCTACGTCGAGCAGGGGCGCGTGGTCGACCACGGCACCCACCGCGAGCTGCAGGCGCGGTGCGCGGGCTACGAACGCCTGGTCACCGCGTACGCGCGGGAGGCCGCCGAGCGTGCCGCGGTCGCGGCCGACGAGGAGGAGGTCGTCCGATGAGCACGTCCATCGAGACCACCTCGGGGCTCGGCACCGTGGCGACGCTGCGCCGCGGCCTCGAGCTGTCACCCGAGCTCCGTCGGGGCATCGGCGTCACGCTGGCCCTCGCGGCGGTGACCACCGTCGGCCGGGTGGTGGTCCCGTTCGTCGTCCAGCAGACGACCGACCACGGGCTGCTCGGCAGGAACGGTCCCGACCCCGCCCTGGTCACCCGCTACGTCCTGCTCGCCCTCATCGCGGTCGTCGCCACCGCACTGTCCGCCTACGCCGTCAACGTGCGCCTCTTCCGGGCGTCGGAGGCAGGCCTGGCGTCGCTGCGGCTGAGGGCCTTCCGGCACATCCACGACCTGTCCACGCTGACCCAGAACACCGAGCGCCGCGGGTCGATGGTGAGCCGGGTGACCTCCGACGTCGACACGATCTCGCAGTTCGTGCAGTTCGGCGGGATCATCCTCATCCTCAGCCTGGGCCAGATCGCCGTGGCCACCGCGCTGATGGTCTTCTACAGCCCGTTGCTCACCGCGGTCGTGTGGCTCTGCTTCGTGCCGCTGCTGTTCGTCATCCGCCGGTTCCAGAAGATCGTGGGCCGCGCCTACACCGGGGTGCGCGAGCGCGTCGGCGACCTGCTCGCCGCGGTCTCCGAGTCGGTCGTCGGCGCCGCGACCATCCGGGCGTACGGCGTGGAGGAGCGCACCGCCGCGCGGATCGACGCAGCGATCGAGGGGCACCGCTCGGCGGCCATCGGTGCGCAGGTGCGGTCGGTGGTCGCGTTCTCCTCGGGGCAGCTCGTCGCCGGCCTGACGCTCGCCGTGGTCCTGGTCGTCGGCACGGTCCAGGCGGTCCACGACGACCTCACCCTCGGCCAGCTCTTGGCGTTCCTCTTCCTGGTCAACCTGTTCACCCAGCCTGTGCAGCAGGCGACCGAGATCCTCAACGAGCTCCAGAACGCCGTCGCCGGCTGGCGGCGCGTCATCGGGGTCGTCGACACCCGGGCGGACGTGGCAGACCCCGGCGACGCCGGCCAGGTGCTGCCGCGCGGACCGATCACCGTCGACTTCGAGGGTGTCTCGTTCGCCTACCCCGGCGGCGAGACCGTCCTCCACGACGTCGACCTCTCGATCGCGCCTCGGTCCCGTGTCGCCATCGTCGGCGAGACCGGGTCCGGCAAGTCCACCCTCGCCAAGCTGCTCACGCGGCTCATGGACCCCACCTCGGGAACCGTGCGCATCGATGGCGTGGACCTGCGCGAGGTGCGGTTCTCGTCCCTGCGGGAGCGGGTGGTCCTCGTGCCGCAGGAGGGCTTCCTCTTCGACGCCACCCTGCGCGAGAACGTGCGCTTCGGCCGGCCCGACGCCACCGACGACGACATCACCCTGGCCATCACCGAGCTCGGCCTCGACGCCTGGCTCGCAGGGCTCCCGCAGGGACTGGCCACGGAGGTCGGCCAGCGCGGTGAGTCGCTGTCCGCGGGAGAGCGCCAGCTCGTCGCCCTGGCGCGCGCCTACCTCGCCGACCCCGACCTGCTCGTGCTGGACGAGGCGACCTCGGCGGTCGACCCGTCCACCGAGGTCCGCCTCCAGCGGGCGCTCGAGGGCCTGACCCGCGGGCGCACCTCCGTGGCGATCGCCCACCGGCTCTCGACGGCCGAGGCCGCCGACGAGGTGGTCGTCGTCGACCGCGGGCGCATCGTGGAGCGGGGACCCCACCGCGAGCTGGTGCGGGCGGGCGGCGTGTACTCCGCGCTGTACGCCTCGTGGTCGGCGCAGCAGCGCGGCTGACGCCGCGGTACTGGCAGCAGCGCGGCTGACGCGGCGGTCCCTGGACCCGGCACCACGGGCGCCGGCCGCGTCCGCCGGCACGGCTCCGTGGGGCGCCCGACAGGTCACTGTCGGTGGGCTGTTGCATGATGGTCCACGGACGGCCTGGTCCTGACAGCCCGGTCGCCCCGATGACCCGCGGATCCCCAGTGGATCCGGCCCGGACCGCGAGGGGCAGCACCTGTGACCACCACATCCACCGACCACCGTGCCGGCCACCCACGGCACCACCCGTCCGGTGACCCGTCGGCAGCCGGGTCCGGCCCGGGCAGCGCCGATGGCGTCGCGAGCGCCGACGGCGAGGTCATCGGCCTCGACGAGGCTCGACAGCTGGTGAGGTCGCTGGCGCTCTCCGACCAGCCGGTGGGCACCGTCGGCCTGGAGGTGGAGGGACACACGGTCGTCCGCGACGACGTGGCGGCGGCTCCGCCCTTCGACGTCCTCGCCGCAGTGGCCGCACGCCACGCCGTCCTGCCCCGTGGGGGCCGCACCACCCTCGAGCCGGGCGGGCAGCTCGAGGTCTCGTCGGCACCGCACCCCGACGTCGCCAGCGCCCTCGACGCCATGGAGCAGGACACCGCGGTCGTCCGTGCGGCGCTGGCCGAGGAGGGCCTCGGGTGGGTGCTGCTCGGCGCCGACCCGCTCCGACCGCCGCGACGGGTCAACCCCGGCGAGCGCTACGCCGCCATGGAGTCGTGGTTCTCCGCCGCGCCCGAGACCCGCGTCCCCGGCGCGACGATGATGTGCTCCACCGCTGCCCTCCAGCTCAACCTGCAGGCCGGGCCGTCCGACGAGTGGGCCGCGCGGGTCCACCGGGCCCAGGGTCTCGCGCCGCTCCTCACCGCCCTGAGCGGGTCGTCGTCCTTCCTCGCCGGTCGCGACACGGGGTGGCACTCGGCGCGCCAACGGGCCTGGGCCGGTCTCGGTGCGCTGCGCGCCGGCCCGCTGCCCGAACGGCCGGACCCGGCGGGGGCGTGGGCCGAGCGGGCCCTGGAGGCCGAGGTCGTCCTCGTGCCGACGCCCGGCGGTGGCCTGGTGGCTGCCGACGAGCGGCGCAGCCTGCGCGAGTGGCTGACCGCCCCGGGCTCCTGGCCGCCTGCGACCGTCGCCGACGTGCGCCGCCAGCTCACCACGCTCTTCCCGCCGGTGCGGCTGCGTGGCTGGCTCGAGCTGCGCTGCCTCGACGTGCTGCCGCCCCGGTGGTGGCCGGCGGTGGCCGCCGCTGCCACGGCCTGGATGGACGAGGAGCCGCTGCACCCGGTGGTCGACGCCGTCGTGGCCCGGACGGCCGACCGCACGCACGCCGCTGCCCGGGACGGCCTGGCCGACCCCGTGCTGCGGGAAGCCGCCACGACCTGCCTGCGGGCGGTGGCGGACCTCGTCCCCGAGCCGGTGCGCGAGACCGTCGCCGAGCTCGCGGACCTCGCCGCCGACGGCCGCAGCCCCGGCACCCTGGTCACCGACGAGCTGCGCAGGAGAGGCCCTGCCGCGGTCCTGGAGGAGATGTCCCATGCCTGAGCCGACCCCCCTGTCCGCCACCGAGGTCGCCCGCGACCTCGAGCTGGCCCGCGCCCGGACCACCTGGCTGACCGAGCTCGACGAGCAGGAGCTGTTCGCCCAGCACAGCCCGATCATGAGCCCGCTCGTGTGGGACCTCGCCCACATCTCCCAGCAGGAGGAGCTCTGGCTCGTGCGGGGCGGCGACGCGACGCGGCCCGGCCTGCTCCCGCCGGGCGTGGACGCGCTGTACGACGCGTTCACCCAGCCGCGCGCGATCCGTCCGACCCTGCCCCTCCTGCCGCCGGTCGAGGCGCGCCGCTACGGCCGCGAGGTGCGGGGGCGGGTGCTCGACGGCCTGGACCGGGCGACCGACGTCTTCCCCTACGCCATGGTGGTCCAGCACGAGGAGCAGCACGACGAGACGATGCTCGCGACGATCCAGCTGCGCGCCGGTGGCCCCGTCCTCGCCCCCACGCGTGCCCTGCCGCCGGGCCGGCCGGTACCCCGCGACTCGGTCCTGGTGCCGGCGGGCGAGTTCGTCCTGGGCGTCGACCCGCTGCAGGAGCCGAGGTCCCTCGACAACGAGCGCCCGGCCCACGTGGTCGACGTCCCCGCGTTCCGCATCGGCCGTGTGCCGGTGACCAACGCGCAGTGGCAGGCGTTCGTCGAGGCGGGCGGTTACACCCGGCCGGAGCTGTGGTCGACGCGCGGCTGGGAGCACCGCCGGGAGGCCGGTCTGGAGCGGCCGATGGCCTGGCACGAGGACGGCAGCCGCACCAGGTTCGGTGTCGTCGAGGAGATCCCCGGCGACGAGCCCGTCCAGCACGTCACCCACTTCGAGGCCGAGGCGTTCGCACGCTGGTCCGGCGCCCGGCTGCCCACCGAGGTCGAGTGGGAGAAGGCCTGCGCCTGGGACCCGGCTGCCGGTCGCCGACGCCGCTGGCCATGGGGCGAGGCCGCGCCCACCCCCGACCACGCCAACCTCGGCGGGGGAGCCCTGCGCCCCGCACCGGTGGGGGCCTTCCCCGCGGGCGCGTCCGCGTACGGCGTCGAACAGCTCGTCGGCGACGTGTGGGAGTGGACGTCCTCGGGCTTCGAGCCCTGGCCGGGGTTCAGCCCCATGCTCTACGCGCAGTACAGCGCCCCCTTCTTCGGCGGCGCCTACCGCGTCCTGCGCGGTGGGTCCTGGGCGACCGCGGCCTCGACGGTCCGTCCCTCGTTCCGCAACTGGGACCACCCGTTCCGCCGCCAGATCTTCACCGGTGTGCGCCTGGCCTGGGACGCCTGAGGTGTGTCGCCACCTCGCCTGGTTCGGCGAGCCCACGAGCGTCGCCGACCTGGTTCTGCGCCCGGAGCACGGCCTGCTCACCCAGTCCTGGGCGCCCCGACGGCAGGCGCACGGCACCGTCAACGCCGACGGCTGGGGGGTCGGGCTGCACCCCGACGGAGGTGGCGCGCCCGCGCGCTGGCGCTCCGACAAGCCGATGTGGTCCGACACCAACCTCGCGTCCGTCGCGCCGCTGCTCGTGGCCAGCAGGGTCGTCGCCGCGGTGCGGTCCGCCAGCGCCGGGATGCCGGCCGACGCGACGGCCGCGGCGCCGTTCCTCCACGACGGGTGGCTCGTGTCGCACAACGGCCGGGTCGAGCGCGAGGCGGTGGGTGCGAGCCTGGCTGCCGAGTCCGCCTGCGACGCAGCGCTGCTCGCGGCCCGGGTGGTGGCCGACGGCCCGCACAGGGTGGGCGAGACCCTGGCCGCCGTGGCCGCCGCCGACCCTGCTGCCCGCCTCAACCTGCTGCTGCTCTCGCGCGACGAGCTGCTGGCGACGAGGTGGGGCGACACCCTGTGGGTGCGCGAGGGGGAGCGTGGGGTCCTCGTCGCGAGCGAGCCGGACGACACCCCCGGCTGGGACGAGGTCCCCGACCACCACGTCGTCCACGTCACCAGCGCCGGCGTGGCGGTGCAGCCGTTGTGACGGGCAGCCCCGCCGGGGAGGTCGACCCGCGACCCGCACCGCGGCTCCGGCGCCACCTTCGGCACAATGGGGCGAGTGACCTCTCCCGCAGCCCTCGACCCCGGTATCGCCGCCCGGCTCAAGCGTGACCAGCAGGGCCTGGTCGCCGCCGTGGTCCAGCAGCACGACACCGGCGAGGTGCTGATGCTCGGCTGGATGGACGACGAGGCCCTGCGCCGCACGCTCACCGAGGGGCGCGTGACGTTCTGGTCGCGCAGCCGCGAGGAGTACTGGCGCAAGGGCGACACCAGCGGCCACGTCCAGCTGGTCAAGTCGGTCGCGCTCGACTGTGACGGCGACGCGCTGCTCGTGCGGGTCGACCAGGTCGGGGCCGCCTGCCACACCGGCGACCGCACCTGCTTCGACGCCGGCGACCTCGGCGCGCTGGTGTCCCGTGGCTGACCCGGCCCCGGACCTCGGCTTCGGCTCGACCTGGCCGAGCCTCGAGGTGTTCCAGCTGCTCGCGCAGGACCGGCGGGTCATCCCCGTGGTGCGCCGGCTCATGGCCGACGCCGAGACGCCGGTGGGGCTCTACCGCAAGCTCGCCGGTGACCGCCCCGGCACGTTCCTGCTGGAGTCCGCGGAGCACGGTGGGGTCTGGTCCCGCTACTCCATCGTCGGGGCCGCGAGCGGTGCGGTGCTGACCGAGCGCGACGGGCAGGCCCACTGGGTGGGGGAGCCACCCGTGGGCGTGCCCACCTCCGGCAACCCCCTCGACGCGCTGCGCGACACCGTCGCCGCCCTGGCCACCGAGCCCATCGAGGGCCTGCCGCCGCTCACCGGTGGCATGGTCGGCGCCATCACCTACGATGCGGTACGGCGCTGGGAGAAGGTGCCCTCGACCGTCCCCGACGAGCTGGGGCTGCCCGAGATCACCATGATGCTCGCGACCGACCTGGCCGTCCTCGACCACGCCGACGGGTCGGTCCTGCTCGTCGCCAACGCCGTGAACTTCGACGACACGGACCAGCGGGTCGAGGAGGCCTGGGCCGACGCGGTCGGGCGGCTGGACACCATGACCACTGCCCTCGCCGCCTCCGCGCCGAGTACCGTCGCCACCGTCGACCGTGACGCCTTCGACCGGGCGCGCGGGCAGGTCCGCAGCAACTACGCGCAGGCCGACTTCGAGGACATGGTCGAGCTCGCCAAGGAGGACATCCGGGCCGGCGAGGTCTTCCAGGTGGTCCTGTCGCAGCGCTTCTCCACGCCCTGCGAGGCCGATGCGCTCGACGTCTACCGGGCCCTGCGGACCTCCAACCCGAGCCCCTACATGTACCTCCTGCGCCTTCCCCTCGAGGACGGCACCGCCTACGACGTCGTGGGCTCCTCACCCGAGGCCCTGGTCAAGGTCACCGGTCGACGGGCCATCACGCACCCGATCGCCGGGTCGCGGCCGCGGGGCAAGACCCCCGAGGACGACCGGCGCCTGGCCGAGGACCTCCTCGCCGACCCCAAGGAGCGCTCGGAGCACGTCATGCTCGTCGACCTCGGGCGCAACGACCTGCAGCGGGTGTGCGAGGCGGGGACGGTCGACGTCGTGGAGTTCATGCAGGTGCGCCGCTACTCCCACGTCACCCACCTCGAGTCCACGGTGGTGGGCGACCTCGCGCCCGGCCGCACCGCGTACGACGTGCTCGCCGCGACCTTCCCCGCGGGCACGCTCTCCGGGGCGCCCAAGCCGCGTGCCCTGAGCCTGATCGAGCACTACGAACCCAGCCGCCGCGGGGTCTACGGCGGCGTCGTCGGCTACCTCGACTTCCACGGAGACCTCGACATGGCCATCGCCATCCGCACCGCCGTCATCAAGGACGGCACCGCCCACGTGCAGGCGGGGGCAGGGATCGTCGCCGACTCGGTGCCCACCGCGGAGTACGAGGAGACGGTCAACAAGGCCGCCGCCGCCCTGCGCGCGGTCGCCACGGCCTCGGCGCTGCGGACCGTCCGATGAACAGGATCCGGCTGACGTCCAAGGTGAGCGTCATCCTGCTCGCCCTGCTCGGGGCCGGCACCCTGCTCGCGAGTGGCGGCCGCACCTGGGTGACGGGCACGGTCGACGACCCGGTGCTGGGCGCGAGCCGCGTCACGGGCACCGGCAGCCAGGTGGCCTCCGGGGTCGTCGCCCTCGCGCTCGTGGCTGCCGCCGCGGCGCTGGCGAGCACCACGAGCGGCCCGGTCGTGCGACGCATCACGGTGGTGGTGCTGGCGCTCGCCGCGGCCGGTGAGGCGTGGGTGGCCGCGCGGGTGGCGTTCTCGCCGCAGGAGGCGCTCGGGCGGGAGGCGGCACGTTCGCTGGGCCGCACGGGGACCCTGGAGACGCATGCGAGTGCCACGTCGTGGCCGTGGGTCGCCCTGGCCGCCTGTGTGCTGTTGCTGCTGGCCGCGGTCGGTGGCTGGTTCGGGGCACGCGGCTGGCGCGGCCTCGGGGCCCGGTACGAGGCCCCGGGCGCCACCGCCGGGGCGCGGGGGCAGCGCGTCGCCAGCGACTGGGACCGCCTCGACGCGGGGGAGGACCCGACCGACCGCGACCAGCCCGGCGCCGGCTGAGGGACCGCGCACCCAGGTCGGGACCTGACGGGCGACGCACCCCGGGGCACCTGACAGAATGGGTCGTGAGCCGGTGCGTCCCGGCCGCCACCAGACACCTCCGGAGGAGCGCCCCACCATGGCAGAGCACGAGATCCACGAAGACCACGGCCACAGCGTCGCCGCGTGGACGGCCGTCACGGTGCTCCTCGTCGGCTCCGCCGTGATGGCGTGGTCGGTCGTCGTCACGAGTGTCCCGATCTTCGTCATCGGTGCCGTGATCTGCGTGGTCGGCGTGGTCGCGGGCAAGGTCCTCGGCATGGCCGGGTACGGCGCCAAGGACGTCCCTCCGGTGACCTCGCACAGCTCGAAGACCTCCGGCGTCAGCTGACGCCATGGGCGTCGCGGTCGCCTCTCGCACCGCGTCGCTGCGGGCGCCGGCGCTGGTCGGCGCAGGCGGCGTGGCCCTCGCCGCCGCCCTCCTCCTGCGCGACCCGGACCAGCCGGGGGCGTGGCCTCGTTGTCCCTTCCTCGCCCTGACCGGTGTCCCGTGCCCCGGGTGCGGCGGGCTCCGCGCGGTGCACGACCTGATGACCGGCGACGTGGTGGCCGCCCTCTCGAGCAACGCCTGGGCGGTGCTCACCGCGGTACTGTGCGTCGGCACGTACGCCGCGTGGCTGGCTTCGCGGGTGGGTGCCCCCCGTGCCGACCGCTGGTGGGGAGGTCGTGCCGGCGCCTGCGCCACTGCCTGGCTGTCGGCCCACGCCACCGTGGTCGCCGCGGTCTGGGCCGCCGGACTGGTCGTCTTCGGGGTGCTGCGACTGCTGCCGCCGCTGTCCGTTCTCCGACCCTGACGGGAGCGCGGGCCCGGTCGCTGGTTAGCCTGTGGGACATGGCAACCGTGCTCGACGAGATCGTCGCGGGCGTCCGTGAGGACCTCGCGGACGCCGTCGCGGCCACACCCCTGCCCGAGGTCCAGCGGCTGGCCCGCGCGGCGGCACCGCCGCTCGACGCCGAGGCGGCGCTGCGACGCCCCGGCCTGTCCCTGATCGCCGAGGTGAAGCGGTCCAGCCCGAGCAAGGGCGCCCTCGCCGCGATCGCCGACCCTGCCGCCCTCGCGGCGGACTACGAGGCCGGTGGCGCCACCGCGGTGAGCGTCCTCACCGAGCGCCGCCGCTTCGGTGGCTCGCTCGACGACCTCGACGCGGTGCGGCGTGCAGTGGGGATCCCCGTGCTGCGCAAGGACTTCATGGTCGAGGACTACCAGCTCTTCGAGGCCCGCGCCCACGGCGCCGACATCATCCTGCTCATCGTCGCGGCGCTGGAGCAGGACGACCTCGTCCGCATGCAGGCGCTCGCCCGTGACCTCGGGATGACCGCCCTCGTCGAGGTCCACGACGAGGCCGAGACCGCCCGCGCCGTGGACGCTGGGGCCTCGGTCATCGGCGTCAACGCCCGCAACCTCAAGACCCTGGCCGTCGACCCCGACACCTTCGGAAGCCTGGCCCCCTTCGTCCCCGACTCGTGCGTGAAGGTGGCGGAGTCCGGCGTGTCCGGGCCCGCGGACGCCGCGCGCTACGCGGGGGAGGGCGCCGACGCCGTACTCGTCGGCGAGGCCCTCGTGCGCGGTGCCGAACCGCGCCGGGCAGCACACGACCTCATCGCGGCGGGAGCCCAGTCATGACCGACCTGACCCCCGAACCCCTGGCCCGGCCGGGGCGCTTCGGCGACTTCGGCGGGCGGTTCGTCCCCGAGGCGCTCATCCCCGCCCTCGAGGAGCTCGACGAGGCCCGCCGCAAGGCGATGGTCGACCCGGCCTTCCTCGGCGAGCTCGAGCTGCTGCACCGCACCTACACCGGGCGCCCGAGCATCATCACCGAGGTGCCGCGGTTCGCGGCGCACGCCGGCGGGGCGCGGATCGTCCTCAAGCGTGAGGACCTCAACCACACCGGGTCCCACAAGATCAACAACGTGCTGGCCCAGGCGCTGCTGACCAAGCGGATGGGCAAGTCCCGGGTCATCGCCGAGACCGGCGCCGGGCAGCACGGCGTGGCCACAGCCACCGCTGCGGCCCTGATGGGGCTCGACTGCGTCATCTACATGGGCAAGGTCGACACCGAGCGGCAAGCGCTCAACGTCGCCCGAATGCGCATGCTGGGCGCGGAGGTCAAGGCGGTGCCCACCGGCAGCGCCACGCTCAAGGACGCCATCAACGACGCCCTGCGCGACTGGGTGACCAACGTCGCCGACACCCACTACATCCTCGGCACCGTCACCGGACCGCACCCGTTCCCCGAGATGGTGCGCGACTTCCACCGCATCATCGGGGTCGAGGCCCGCGGCCAGGTGCTCGACCTCGCCGGACGCCTGCCCGACGCCGTCATCGCCTGCGTCGGCGGGGGCTCCAACGCGATGGGGATCTTCCACCGGTTCATCGACGACGCCGGCGTGCGCCTCATCGGCGTGGAGGCCGGGGGAGAGGGCGTCGAGGGCGGCCGCCACGCGGCCCGCTTCGCGGCGAGCTCGCCCGGGGTGCTGCACGGCACCTTCAGCTACCTCATGCAGGACGACGACGGGCAGACGCTGGAGTCGCACTCCATCTCCGCCGGGCTGGACTACCCCAGCGTCGGGCCGGAGCACGCGTTCCTGCGCGACTCCGGCAGGGCGGAGTACCGCTACGCCACCGACGACCAGGCGATGAAGGCGTTCGAGCTGCTCTGCCGCACCGAGGGCATCATCCCGGCCATCGAGTCGGCGCACGCGCTCGCCGGCGCGCTCGAGGTCGGCCGTGAGCTCGGGCCGGACGCACTCCTGCTGGTCAACCTCTCCGGCCGCGGTGACAAGGACATGCACACGGCGGCGGAGTACTTCGGCCTCCTCGACGGCGAGGCCACCCCCTCCGGCACCGCCGACGAACCACGCGCCGAGGGCGACGGGAGGACCCAGCTGTGAGCATCGGTGTCAGCGAGGTCCTGCAGCGCTGCCGCGAGGAGGGCCGAGCGGCGCTCGTCTGCTACCTGCCTGTCGGCTACCCCAGCGTCGAGGGCTCGGTGGCCGCCATGGTGGCCATGGTCGAGGCCGGGGCAGACATCGTCGAGGTGGGCATCCCCTACAGCGACCCGCTCATGGACGGCCCCGTCATCGCCTACGCCGCCGACCAGGCGCTCAAGCACGGCGTACGGGTCGACGACGCCTTCCGTGCCACCCGGGCGGTCCGTGACGCGGGCGCACCCCCGCTGGTGATGTCCTACTGGAACCTCATCCTGCGGCACGGGGCGAAGCAGTTCGCCACCGACCTCGCCGAGGCCGGGGGAGCCGGGATCATCACCCCCGACCTCATCCCCGACGAGGCGGGCGACTGGATCGCGGCCAGCGACGAGACCGGCCTCGACCGCATCTTCCTGGTCGCCCCGAGCTCGACCGACGAGCGCATCGCCGCGGTGACGGACCAGTGCCGCGGCTTCGTCTACGCCGTCTCCCACATGGGCGTCACGGGGGCACGGACCTCGATGGGCGACGCCGCCTCGGTCATCGTGAGCCGCACCAAGGCGGTCACCGACCTACCCGTCTGCGTCGGCCTCGGGGTCTCCGACGGGGCCCAGGCGGCCGAGGTCGCGGCCTACGCCGACGGTGTCATCGTCGGCTCCGCGTTGGTGCGCTGCCTCACCGAGGCCCCCGACCTCGAGTCCGGCCTCACCGCACTGCGTGCCCTCGTCGCCGACCTGGCCGAGGGCGTCCGGAGCGGTCGCTGACGTGGCCGTCCTGCCCGACCCGCGCCACCGGGACGTCGTGGGCCTGGTGGCCCGGCTCCTGCTCGGTGGCGTCGTCCTCGTCGCGGGCCTGTTGAAGGTCGGGCACCTCGAGACCTCGGCCCGTGCCGTGCGCGCCTACCAGCTCCTGCCCTACGACCTCGCCGGGGTCATCGGCTACGGCCTGCCCATCCTGGAGGTCGCCCTCGGGGTGCTGCTCGTGCTGGGGCTGTTCACCCGGGTCAGCGCCTTCGTCTCCGGGGTGCTCATGGTCGTGTTCATCGCCGGGATCGCCTCGGCGTGGGCCCGCGGCCTGAGCATCGACTGCGGCTGTTTCGGCAAGGGGGGAACCATCGCGGCCGCCCAGACGCAGTACCCCCAGGAGATCGCCCGCGACCTCGGGCTGCTGCTCTGTGCGGCGTGGCTCGTGAAGCGCCCGACGACGGCGCTGGCCCTGGAGCGGCTCCTGTTCCCCGCAGGCTACGAAGAGAGGGTCCACGCATGACCAGCAGCAGCGCCAGCCGCAAGGCCAAGATCGAGGCGGCGACGCCCAAGGGCCGAGCGGGCGGCAACGGTGCCAACCGGGCCGTGGTCGCTGCCGTGGTCGTGGTGGTGGTCATCGCCGCGGTGGTCACCGCCGTGGTCCTCGGGAGCCAGGACAAGAAGCAGGCCACCACCGCCGGCGGGTCGTCGCTGCCCAAGGGTGCCTCCGCCATGGGCGCCGGCATCCTGGTCAACCCGCAGGCCCCCAGCACGGTGCCCACGCTGGACCTCTACGAGGACTTCCAGTGCCCGATCTGCGCGGAGTTCGAGCACCGCTTCGGCGCGGACATCGTGTCCCTCGCCGAGAAGAACCAGGTCCGGCTCGTGGTCCACACGCTGAGCTTCCTCGACGACAACCTGCGCAACGACTCCAGCATCCGCGCGGCCAACGGAGCCGCCTGCGCCGCCGACCAGGGCAAGTTCCTGCCCTACCACTCGGCCAACTTCGGCGGGCAGCCGCTCAAGGAGGGAGCCGGCTACACCGACGCCGACCTCCGCTCGTTCGCGCAGAAGGCCGGAATCACGGGGGCGGCCCTCCAGACGTGGCAGCAGTGCTACGACACCAAGGCCCACAACCAGTACGTCGTGTCGGTGCAGACCCAGTCCGAGAAGGACGGCGTCAACGGCACCCCGACGCTCAAGCTCAACGGCAAGACCCTCAACCTGCAGGGCTTCACCGCCGAGTCGCTCGCGGCGCAGGTCAAGGCCGCCACGAAGTGAGTGACGCCACGACGGTCCTCGCGCTGCCGGCCACGGTGCCGCTGACGATCCCGAGCCCCACGTCGGGGGTGTGGCACCTCGGCCCGTTCCCGGTGCGCGCCTACGCCATGTGCATCCTGGCCGGGATCGTCCTCGCCGTCTGGATCACCGGGCGCCGGCTGGTGGACCGTGGGCACGCCGCCGAGAAGGCCGTCGACATCTCCGCCTGGGCCGTGCCGTTCGGCATCGTCGGCGGTCGGCTCTACCACGTCATCACCACGCCCCAGCCCTACTTCGGGGCGGGCGGTCACCCGGTCCGCGCCCTGTTCATCTGGCAGGGCGGCCTCGGCATCTGGGGGGCGATCTCGCTAGGCGCGCTCGGTGCGTGGCTCGGGGCGCGGCGGCACGGGGTGTCGTTCCACGACTTCGTCGACTCGGCCGTGCCCGGCGTGGCGGTGGCCCAGGCGCTGGGCCGCTGGGGCAACTGGTTCAACAACGAGCTCTACGGCGGGCGCACCGACCTTCCCTGGGGCCTGACCATCCACGAGTGGGACCAGGCGGCGGGCCACGCGGTGCGCGACGCGAGCGGCAAGGCCGTCGTGCTCGGCACCTTCCACCCGACCTTCCTCTACGAGTCGCTGTGGTGCCTGCTCCTCGCGCTCTTCCTCGTCGTGGTCGACCGCCGCAGGCGTCTGCGCCGCGGGCAGCTGTTCGGCCTCTACGTGGCGGGCTACCCGGTGGGGCGCATCGTCTTCGAGCTCATGCGCAGCGACGAGGCCAACCACATCCTCGGGGTCCGCGTGAACGTCTGGGTGAGCATCCTGGTCTTCCTGCTCGGGGTGTTCCTGGTGTGGGCGGGGAGGAACCGTCCGGTGGCGCTCCCGGAGCGCCGCGAGCGCGTGGTGGCCGAGCCCGTATCTCACGATTCGGAATAGCTCGGCTCACGTTCTGGGACGAGAGGGGTTCCCGGTATTCTCGTCGCAGCCGTGGCCAAGGCCGTCCACGCGCGTGTCCAGAGGTGTCCACCAGGTCACCTCCGACGCACCACGACCCCTCTAGGACGGTGACCCGAACGTGACTCCTGCGCGCTTCTCCGCCCAGCCCGCCGACACCGGGCTCTACCGCCGTGAGCACGAGCACGACGCCTGCGGCGTGGCTCTCGTGGCGACGATGAGGGGAAGCGCCGGTCACGACATCGTCGACCACGCGCTCACCGCGCTGCGCAACCTCGAGCACCGTGGCGCCACGGGTGCCGACCCGCTCGTCGGCGACGGGGCCGGGATCCTCACCCAGGTGCCGGACGCCTTCCTGCGCGAGGTGGTCGACTTCGACCTGCCGGTCGCCGGGGCCTACGCCGTCGGCCTTGCCTTCCTCCCCGTCGACGAGGCCGAGCGGTCCGAGGCGGTCGCGCGGATCGAGGCGATCGCCGCCGAGGAGAACCTGCGCGTCCTCGGCTGGCGCGACGTCCCCGTGAGCAGCGACCTCATCGGCCAGACGGCCCGCGACTGCATGCCGTTCTTCCGCCAGCTCTTCGTCGCCTCGGCCTCGGGGCGCATGGTCGGCATCGGTCTCGACCGCCTCGCGTTCTGCCTGCGCAAGCGGGCCGAGCGCGAGACCGAGGTCTACTTCCCGTCCCTGTCGTGTCGCACCCTCGTCTACAAGGGCATGCTGACCACCGGGCAGCTCGAGCCGTTCTTCCCGGACCTGTCCGACCGCAGGTTCGCGACCCAGCTCGCGCTCGTGCACTCCCGGTTCTCCACCAACACCTTCCCGAGCTGGCCGCTCGCCCACCCCTACCGGCTCATCGCCCACAACGGCGAGATCAACACCGTCAAGGGCAACCGCAACTGGATGCGGGCCCGCGAGAGCCAGCTCGTCTCCGACGTCATCCCCGGCGACCTCGAGCGGCTGTTCCCGATCTGCACCCCCGAGGCCTCGGACTCCGCGTCGTTCGACGAGACCCTGGAGCTGCTCCACCTCGGCGGGCGGTCGCTTCCGCACGCCGTCCTCATGATGATCCCGGAGGCCTGGGAGAACCACGAGGAGATGGACCCCGCCCGGCGCGCGTTCTACGAGTTCCACTCGACGTTCATGGAGCCGTGGGACGGCCCGGCCTGTGTGACGTTCACGGACGGCTCCCTCATCGGCGCCGTGCTCGACCGCAACGGCCTCCGCCCGGGTCGCTACTCGGTGACCGACGACGGCCTCGTCGTGCTCGCCTCCGAGGCCGGGGTCCTCGACCTCGACCCGACCCACGTCGTCCGCAAGGGCCGCCTCCAGCCCGGCCGGATGTTCCTCGTGGACACCGAGCACGGCCGGATCGTCAGCGACGACGAGGTGAAGTCGTCCCTGGCCGCGCAGCACCCCTACGACGAGTGGCTGCACGCCGGGCTCATCCACCTCGACGACCTGCCCGAGCGCGAGCACGTCGTGCACACCGCCGCCTCCGTCGCCCGACGCCAGCAGACCTTCGGCTACACGCAGGAGGAGCTCAAGATCCTGCTCACGCCGATGGCCCGCACCGGGGGAGAGGCGCTCGGCTCGATGGGCACCGACACCCCGATCGCGGTGCTCTCCGACCGGCCCCGCCTGGTCTTCGACTACTTCACCCAGCTCTTCGCGCAGGTGACCAACCCGCCGCTCGACGCGATCCGCGAGGAGCTGGTGACCTCGCTCGGTACCGTCATCGGCCCCGAGGGCAACGCCCTCGCGGCGACGCCGGCGCACGCGCGCCAGGTGGTCCTGCCGTTCCCCGTCATCGACAACGACGCGCTCGCCAAGATCGTGCACGTCAACGCCGACGGCGACCTCCCCGGCTACGCCACCCACGTCGTGCGCGGCCTCTACGACGTCACCGGCGGCGCGGCCGCGATGCAGGCGCGCCTCGAGGAGATCTTCGCCGAGGTGTCGCAGGCGATCGCCGACGGCGCCCGGTTCGTCGTGCTGTCCGACCGCGACTCCGGACGCGACTTCGCGCCCATCCCGTCGCTGCTGCTCACCTCCGCCGTGCACCACCACCTCATCCGCGAGAAGACCCGCACGCTGGTCGGCCTCGTGGTCGAGGCCGGGGACGTGCGCGAGGTGCACCACGTCGCGCTGCTCATCGGGTACGGCGCCGCCGCCGTCAACCCCTACCTCGCCATGGAGTCGGTGGAGGACCTCGTCCGCTCCGGCGCGATCGAGGGCGTGAGCTCGGAGCAGGCGGTCAAGAACCTCATCAAGGCGCTCGGCAAGGGTGTCCTCAAGGTGATGTCGAAGATGGGCATCTCCACGGTGGCGTCCTACCGCGGTGCGCAGGTCTTCGAGGCCATCGGCCTGTCCCAGGAGCTCGTCGACCGCTACTTCACCGGCACGGTGAGCCAGCTGGGAGGCATCGGCCTCGACGTCGTCGCGGCCGAGACGGCCGCCCGGCACGCCGCGGCCTACCCGCCGGACGGCGTGCGGCTCCCGCACCGCAAGCTCGGCGTGGGTGGGGAGTACCAGTGGAGGCGCGAGGGCGAGCCGCACCTGTTCGACCCCGACACCGTCTTCCGGCTGCAGCACTCGACCCGCCAGCGGCGCTACGACATCTTCAAGCAGTACACCCAACGCGTGGACGAGCAGTCCGAGCGGCTGATGACGCTGCGGGGCCTGTTCGAGCTCGGGGGCGCCAACCCGCGCGAGCCCATCTCGATCGACGAGGTCGAGCCGGTCAGCGAGATCGTCAAGCGGTTCAACACGGGGGCGATGTCCTACGGCTCGATCAGCCTCGAGGCCCACGAGACGCTGGCCGTCGCCATGAACCGCCTCGGCGCGCGCTCCAACACCGGCGAGGGCGGCGAGGACGTCGACCGCCTCATGGACCCCGAGCGGCGCTCGGTCATCAAGCAGGTGGCGTCGGGCCGCTTCGGCGTGACCTCGCTCTACCTCACCAAGTCCGGCGACATCCAGATCAAGATGGCCCAGGGCGCCAAGCCCGGCGAGGGCGGCCAGCTGCCCGGCCACAAGGTCTACCCGTGGGTGGCCAAGACCCGGCACTCGACGCCGGGCGTCGGCCTCATCAGCCCGCCGCCGCACCACGACATCTACTCCATCGAGGACCTCGCCCAGCTGATCCACGACCTCAAGAACGCCAACCCCGAGGCCCGGATCCACGTCAAGCTCGTCTCCGAGATCGGGGTCGGCACGGTCGCCGCGGGTGTCTCCAAGGCGCACTCCGACGTCGTGCTCATCTCCGGCCACGACGGCGGCACCGGTGCCTCACCGCTGACCTCGCTCAAGCACGCCGGCGGCCCCTGGGAGATCGGCCTGGCCGAGACCCAGCAGACGCTGGTGCTCAACAACCTGCGCGACCGCATCGTCGTGCAGTGCGACGGCCAGCTGAAGACCGGTCGCGACGTCGTCATCGCGGCGCTGCTGGGGGCGGAGGAGTTCGGGTTCGCCACGGCGCCGCTGGTCGTCAGCGGGTGCGTGATGATGCGCGTCTGCCACCTCGACACCTGCCCGGTCGGCATCGCCACCCAGAACCCCGAGCTGCGCAAGCGGTTCTCCGGCAAGCCCGAGTTCGTCGAGACGTTCTTCGAGTACATCGCGCAGGAGGTCCGCGAGCACCTCGCCGCCCTGGGCTTCCGCTCGGTCGAGGAGGCGGTCGGCCAGGTCTCGGCCATCGACGCCACCAAGGCCGTGGCCCACTGGAAGGCGGCCGGGCTCGACCTGAGCCCGATCTTCGCCGACGTGCAGAGCCCCGACGGCTCGCCCCGCCGCAACACCACGACCCAGGACCACGGCTTGGAGAAGGCCCTGGACCACCACCTCATCGCGATCGCCCGCGAGGCCATCAACGACGGCACCCCGGTCACCGGTGAGGTGGCCGTGCGCAACGTCAACCGCACCATCGGGACCCTGCTCGGCCACGAGGTGACCAAGGCCCACCCCGAAGGCCTGCCGGACAACACGATCGACCTCACGCTGCGCGGCTCCGCCGGCCAGTCGCTCGGGGCGTTCCTGCCACGCGGGGTGACCCTGCGCCTGTTCGGCGACGCCAACGACTACGTCGGCAAGGGCCTGTCCGGTGGCCGGGTGGTGGTCCGCCCGGACCGCGCCGCCCCGCTGCAGGCGGAGCAGAACGTCATCGCCGGCAACGTCATCGGCTACGGCGCCACCTCCGGTGAGCTCTTCCTGCGCGGCAAGGTCGGCGAGCGCTTCGCCGTCCGCAACTCCGGTGCGGCCGCTGTCGTCGAGGGAGTCGGCGACCACGGCTGCGAGTACATGACCGGTGGGACCGTCCTCGTCCTCGGCTCTACGGGCCGCAACTTCGCGGCCGGCATGTCCGGGGGAGTGGCCTACGTGCTCGACCTCGCCGCCGACCGCGTCAACCGCGAGCTCGTCGACCTCTCGCCCCTGCGGCCCGACGACGAGACCGTGGTCCGCGAGCTTCTCGGCAGGCACGTCGAGTGGACCGAGTCGGCCGTCGCGGCCCAGCTCCTCGAGGACTGGGACACGGCACGCACACGGTTCACCCTGGTCCTGCCGCGTGACTACCAGCGCGTCCTCGACGTGCGTGCCGCCGCCGAGGCGGAGGGACTCGACATCAACGGCTCCGAGGTGTGGGAGCGGATCATGGAGGCTTCCCGTGGCTGACCCCCAGGGCTTTCTCAAGACGCGCGAGCGAGAGCTGCCGACCCGGCGACCCGTGCCCGTCCGCATCAAGGACTGGAAAGAGGTCTACGAGGAGCAGGAGCTCGGGCAGCTCCAGCGACAGGCCAGTCGCTGCATGGACTGCGGGATCCCGTTCTGCCACAGCGGTTGTCCGTTGGGCAACCTCATCCCGGAGTGGAACGACCTGGCCTGGAAGGGCGACTGGCGGGAGGCCATCGAGCGCCTGCACGCCACCAACAACTTCCCGGAGTTCACGGGTCGCCTGTGCCCGGCGCCCTGCGAGACCGCGTGCGTGCTCGGCATCAACCAGCCGGCCGTGACGATCAAGCAGGTCGAGGTCACCACCATCGACCGTGCCTTCGACGCCGGGTACGTGCAGCCGCAGGCTCCCGAGCGGCTCTCGGGCAAGACCGTGGCGGTCGTCGGCTCCGGGCCCGCGGGCCTTGCCGCCGCCCAGCAGCTGACCCGAGCGGGTCACACCGTCGCCGTCTACGAGCGCGCCGACAAGCCGGGCGGCCTGCTGCGCTACGGCATCCCCGAGTTCAAGATGGAGAAGTCGGTCCTCGACCGGCGCATCGCCCAGATGGAGGCTGAGGGCACCCGCTTCCGCAGCGGCGTCGCCGTCGGCGAGGACGTCACCGGCCGCCAGCTGCGCGACCGCTACGACGCGGTGGTGCTGGCGATCGGGGCGACCGTGCCCCGCGACCTGCCGGTGCCCGGGCGAGAGCTCGACGGCGTCATGCAGGCGATGGACTTCCTGCCCCCCGCCAACCGCGCGGCGCTCGGCGAGGCCGTCGAGGGCCAGGTGACCGCCGAGGGCAAGGACGTCATCGTCATCGGCGGTGGCGACACCGGCGCCGACTGCATCGGCACCTCCCACCGTCAGGGGGCGAGGTCCGTCACGAGCCTGGAGATCATGCCCCAGCCGGGTGAGGAGCGTGTCGCCGGCCAGCCGTGGCCGACCTACCCCATGCTCTTCCGCGTCGCCTCCGCCCACGAGGAGGGCGGCGAGCGTCTGTATGCCGTGTCCACCAAGGAGATCCTCGGCGAGGACGGCAAGGTCAGCGGCATCCGCGTCGTCGACGTCAAGCGCGGTGACACCGGGTTCGACGAGGTCGAGGGCACCGAGCGCGTCCTCCCGGCGCAGCTCGTCCTGCTCGCCATGGGGTTCCTCGGCCCGGAGAAGCTGGGGGTCGTGGAGCAGCTCGAGGTCGAGCTCGACGAGCGCTCCAACGTCCGGCGCGACCGCGACTACATGTCGAGCGTGCCCGGGGTGTTCGTGGCCGGTGACGCCGGCCGTGGCCAGTCGCTCATCGTGTGGGCCATCGCCGAGGGCCGTTCCGCGGCCGCGGGGGTCGACCGCTACCTCACCGGTGAGACCGCCCTGCCGCGCCCCATCAACCCTAACGACCGCCCCCTCGTCGTCTGAGCCGCACCGTGTCCGCAGGGTGACCGCCGTCACGTCGGTGTGAGCCCGGGCGATAGGCTCGACGACATGCGTCGCGCCAAGATCGTCTGCACGCTCGGCCCGGCTGTCTCCAGCCCCGAGCGCATCCGTGAGCTCGTCGTCGCAGGGATGGATGTCGCCCGGCTCAACCTCTCCCACGGCGAGTACCCCGTGCACGAGGAGATCTACCGGTCCATCCGTGCGGCGAGCGACGAGACCGGCCACGCGGTCGGCATCCTCGTCGACCTGCAAGGCCCCAAGATCCGCACCGCCCGGTTCAAGGACGGCCCGGTGGAGCTCGTCAACGGCGCCGAGTTCACCATCACCACGCGCGAGGTCGACGGGTCCGCCACCGAGGTGGGCACCACCTACAAGGGCCTGCCCGGTGACGTCCGGCCCGGCGACGCCCTCCTCATCGACGACGGCAAGGTCGCCCTGGAGGCGGTCGAGGTCACCGACACCGACGTGCGCTGCAAGGTCACGGTTGGCGGCACGGTCTCCAACAACAAGGGCATCAACCTGCCCGGCGTCGCGGTCTCCGTGCCGGCGCTGTCCGAGAAGGACAAGCAGGACCTGCGCTGGGCCCTGCGGCTGCGCGCCGACATGATCGCCCTGTCGTTCGTCCGTTCGGCCAAGGACCTCGACGACGTCTACGAGGTCATGGACGAGGTCGGCGTCCGGCTGCCCGTCATCGCCAAGATCGAGAAGCCGCAGGCCGTCGAGAACCTCGTCGAGATCATCGGCGCCTTCGACGGTGTCATGGTGGCCCGCGGCGACCTCGGGGTGGAGCTGCCCCTCGAGGAGGTGCCGCTGGTCCAGAAGCGCGCGATCGAGATCGCGCGCGCCAACGCCAAGCCCGTCATCGTCGCGACGCAGGTGCTCGAGTCGATGATCGAGAACCCGCGCCCGACGCGCGCCGAGGCCTCCGACGCCGCCAACGCGGTGCTCGACGGGGCCGACGCACTGATGCTGTCGGGGGAGACCAGCGTGGGCGCGTACCCCATCAGGGCCGTCGAGACCATGGCCCGGATCATCGAGAGCACCGAGGAGCACGGCCTCGACCGCATCCGCCCGCTCGGCACCAAGCCCCACACCATGGGTGGCGCCGTGTCCGCGGCGGCCGTCGAGATCGGTGAGCTGCTGGGCGCCAAGTACCTCATCACCTTCAGCCAGTCCGGTGACACGGCCAAGCGCATGTCCCGCATCCGGCCGCGGATCCCCATGCTGGCGTTCACGCCCGAGCCGCACACGCGCTCGCGGCTGGCCCTGGCCTGGGGCATCGAGACCTTCCTCGTGCCGATGGCGCGGCACACCGACCAGATGGCCCAGCAGGTCGACAAGTCGCTGCTCGCCTCCGGCCGGGTCAAGGAGGGCGACCTCGTGGTCATCGTCGCGGGTTCGCCGCCCGGCATCCCCGGGTCCACCAACGCGCTGCGGGTCCACAAGATGGGTGACGCCGTCAACAAGGTGGCCCCCGCCTACGAGGACCTCGACTGAGCCGACCCACCGGCGCTTGTATGCTCGTCCCGCACCGTCCGCCGGCCCGTCCGGCGCGTGCGCCGAAGTGGTGGAATGGCAGACACGGAGCACTCAAAATGCTCTGCTCGCAAGGGCGTGTGGGTTCGAGTCCCATCTTCGGCACCGCTTCGGGGACCACCTGCCCCGCAGGACCGGTCAGCTGCAGGGCTGGTCGGCTGGCTCGTGGTCGTGGGCGCGTGCCCGGTCGATCAGCCAGAGTCCGTTGACCTTGCTGAACCGGTAGTCCAGAGACCACCTCGTGCACGTCTCCTCCGGCCGGTCCGCCGGGCCGTCCCCTGCATCCTGCTGGCTCTGGAACCTCAGCCAGACCACCGGTTCCCCGGCCGCGTCCAGGGAGACGTCTCCGACCTCGAAGTCGGTGTCGTCGGCACTCTTAACCCGCTTGGCGAACTCCTCCACGGACACCGGGTGGGCCAGCTGGGCCAGGGCAGTCGGGTAGTCGCCGTTGTTGACGGACGCGAAGTAGATCCGCAGGGTCTGGAACGCCTGCTGGGCGATGTCCTGGGGGTACTGGTCCGCGGGCATCTGCTCGCCGTCGGGTCCGGTGACGTCCGAGCAGTCCGGGGGCGTGGTCGACCGGGGGCTCGACGTCCACCGGTCGACGCTCTCCTGCGCAGTCGCGGCAGCGACCGCGAGCCGGTCACCCTGCTGTTCTCCCGACTTGGCCCCCTGGTCGTTCACGTAGTCCGTCTGCGCGTCCACCAGGCCGACGACCTGGCCCCGGGCGTTGATCACGGGCCCGCCGCTGTTGCCGTGGTTGGCGGCGAAGTCGAGCTCCAGCAGGCCGTGCCTGGTGACGCCCTCGATGGTCTGCTTCCGGTCCAGGCTGTTGACCGATCCCGGCTTGAAGGACAGCGGCTCGCCGCGGGTGAAGCCCAGGGCGGCCACTTCGTCGCCGACCTCAGGGCTGTCCGAGGACCATGACAGCGGCTTCCCCGGCACGTCGACCGAGGTCCGTACCAGGGCGACGTCAGCCTGGGCGTCGAGTCCGATGACCGTGCCGGACGTGGACATGCTGCCGTCGATCACCCGCACGACCTGGGCGCCCTCGACGACGTGGGCGACCGTCGCGACCAGCCGCTCCCCGACGACGAACCCTGATCCCTGGCTCGCGCCCTCGCAGGTCGCGACCTCCATCCGCACCACCCCGCTCCGCACCCGTGCGAAGGCCGACTTCAGCGTCGGGGGCTGGCTGCTGGGCGAGGTGGCGACGCTGGTGCTGGTCGTCGGCGTGGACGGGGTGACGGTGGAGGTCGTCGGTGGGCCCTGGGTGACCGTGACCGTGGTCGTCCCGTGGTCCGCAGTGCCGGCGGAGCATGCAGCGAGCGACGCCAGCACCGCGACGGGCAGCACCACCCCGAGTCCATGTCGCATGTTCGACCCCCGATGAGAACGTCACTGACCGGACCCACGCACCGTCCCACGGGGCCACCACCACCGAATCGGCTGTTTCCCGCAGGTCAGGTACGTCGTTCGCCGGAAGTGCGCCACCCCGCGGGCCCCGACCCGCGAGTGCACGAGGACGGCGCCCGACCGGGCAACGTCCCGTTAACGTGCGTCTCCTATGCTCGTCACCGTGAGCCAGACCGAAGCGCAGACGCCGACCACGAAGTCGACCCGCATCCTCGTCGCCGAGGACGAGGCCCTCATCCGGCTCGACCTCGCGGAGATGCTCGCCGAGGCGGGGTACGAGGTGGTCGGCCAGGCGAGCAACGGCGAGCAGGCCGTGGAGATGGCCAAGGAGCTCACCCCCGACCTCGTCATCATGGACGTGAAGATGCCCGTCATGGACGGCATCACCGCCGCCGAGGAGATCGGCGCCGCGAAGATCTGCCCGGTCGTCATGCTCACGGCGTTCAGCCAGACCGAGCTCGTCGAGCGCGCCCGCGACGCCGGCGTGATGGCCTACATCGTCAAGCCGTTCACCGCCTCCGACCTCGCCCCTGCCATCGACATCGCCCGGCACCGCTGGACCGAGGTCAAGGCGCTCGAGAGCGAGATCGCCGACCTCGGTGAGCGCCTGGAGACGCGCAAGGCCGTCGACCGGGCCAAGGGCATCCTCATGAAGAAGCTCAAGGTGTCCGAGGCCGAGGCGTTCCGCTGGATCCAGAAGACGGCCATGGACCGCCGGCTGGGTATGCGCGAGGTCGCCGACGCGGTCGTCAGCGGCATGGACAAGGCCTGAGCGGTGACGGTGCAGGTGCGGTCGGCCACTGCGGCCGACGCATCAACGCTGGCCCGCGTGGCCGCGGCGACGTTCGCTCTGGCGTGCCCGCCGCACACCACCCAGGCCTCGATCGAGAGGTTCATCGCGACGGTCCTGTCGCAGGAGTGCTTCGAGGGCTACCTCGCCGACCCGCAGCGCGACCTCTTCCTCGCCGAGGACGCCGGTGAGGCCACCGGGTACGCCATGCTCGTGACGGGGGAGCCCGCCGACCCGGACGTGCGCGCCGCGGTGCGCCACCACCCCACGTCCGAGCTGAGCAAGATCTACGTGCTGCCGGACCGGCACGGCGCCGGCACCAGCCACCTGCTCATGCAGGCCTGCCTCGACGCCGCCCGCCGCCGGGGCTCCCTCGGGGCGTGGCTCGGGGTCAACCAGCTCAACGCCCGGGCTCAGCGCTTCTACACCAAGAGCGGCTTCGAACGGGTGGGCACCAAGCGCTTCCTGGTGGGCGACCGCTACGAGGACGACTACGTCTACGAGCAGGGGCTGTGACCGCTGCCGGCACCCCCGCGGCACTGCTCGTCGGGCCGAAACACGGGCTGTCGCAGGCAAGCCCATTCACATCGGGAGGCGAGTCTTGTTGAAGTCTTCACGAACTCGCGGCGATGGCCCTAGAGTCCTACGTCTGGCGGGTTGCGAAACCCGCCGGCGGTCTTCGGGGGAGCCGCGCACACAGGAGTCATACCGTCGACGATGGAGGAACCGGTGAGCCGTCCCGCGATCAGTGTCCGACGTGTGCGTGACGACGAGCAGCGCTCCTTCACCGAGCTGTGGATGTCCTCCCGGGTCGAGGCCGGGGCCAGCCCCGAGGTCGCCGCCCGGGCCGCGTCCGAGGGCCGTGTCGCCGCCGCGCTGACGCGTGAGGACGTGCGGGCCTACATCGCCGTGGCCGACGGCCGCCCCGTGGGCTTCGCCGTCGCGGCCACGAGCCCGTTCTCGGCACTCACCGAGGCGCCCTGCGTGACCATCGACCAGCTCTACGTCGTGCCCGAGGCCCGCAAGCACGGCGTCGCCAAGCAGCTCATGGGCGCGGTGAGCCTGTATGCCGACTCGCGCGGCTGCGACCAGATCGGCTGCAACGTGCCGGCCCAGGACCGCGACGCCAACCGCTTCTTCGCCCGCCTCGGCTTCAGCTCGCAGGTGGTCCGTCGCATCACGACGGTCTCGGCCCTGCGCCGCAGGCTCGGGGCCGCCGACGAGCAGCGCCAGCACAGCCTGGACGCCCTGCTGCACCGCCGCCGCTCGCTGCGGGCGCGTGCTGCCGCGTCGGCCAACCGCCTCGCGGGCTGACGGCCGACGACCTCAGGCGCCCGGAGCGGCGTCGCGGATCAGGCAGGTGATCCGGCACGTGCAGACGCGCCGGTCCTCCTCGTCGGTGATGACGACCTCGTAGCTCGCCAGGGTGCCCCCCAGCGACAGCGCGGTCGCCGTGCCCGTGACGTACCCGGAGCGGGCCGCCCTGTGGTGCGTGGCGTTGATGTCGAGGCCGACGGCGATGCGGGAGGGACCTGCGTGCAGGGCCGCGCCGATGGAGCCCAGCGACTCGGCCAGCACGACCGAGGCCCCACCGTGCAGGAGGCCGTAGGGCTGGGTGTTGCCCTCCACGGGCATGCGGCCGACGACACGCTCCGGCGTCCCCTCGAGCACCTCGATGTGCATGCGGTGCAGCAGCGAGTCGGGGTTCAGGTCCGCGATGGCCTGCAGGGTCGAGGCGAAGTCGTTGGTGTCGGTCACGGGCAATAGGCTGCCATGCGTGAGTCGACTCCTCCTCCTCGACGGTCATTCCCTTGCCTACCGGGCGTTCTTCGCGCTGCCCGTCGAGAACTTCTCGACGAGCACCGGACAGCACACCAACGCCGTCTACGGCTTCACGTCGATGCTCATCAACGTCCTGCGCGACGAGCAGCCGACACACGTCGCCGTGGCGTTCGACGTCAGCCGCAAGACGTTCCGCAGCGAGGAGTACGCCGACTACAAGGCAACGCGGTCGGCCACGCCGAGCGAGTTCCAAGGCCAGGTCGCCCTCGTCCGCGAGGTGCTCGACGCCCTCAAGATCCGCCACGTGCAGCTCGACGGTTTCGAGGCCGACGACGTCATCGCCACGCTGACCACCCAGGCCACCGCGCAGGGCATGGACGTCGTCATCTGCACGGGCGACCGCGACGCCTTCCAGCTCGTCTCCGACAAGGTCACGCTGCTCTACCCCGTGCGCGGGGTGTCCGAGGTCTGGCGCATGGACCCCAAGGCCGTGGAGGAGAAGTACCTCGTCGCGCCCGAGCGCTACAGCGACCTCGCTGCGCTCGTCGGTGAGACCAGCGACAACCTCCCCGGCGTGCCGGGTGTCGGCCCGAAGACGGCCGCCAAGTGGCTCGGCCTCTACGGCGACCTGCAGGGCGTCGTGGCCCACGCCGGGGAGATCAAGGGCAAGGCGGGGGAGTCGCTGCGCGAGCACCTCAACGGCGTGCTGCGCAACCGCCGCCTCAACCACCTGCTTCGCGACCTCGAGCTCCCGGTGACCATCGACGAGCTCGCCCGGCAGAACTGGGACCGCGAGCAGGTGCACACCGTCTTCGACAGCCTCGAGTTCAGGGTGCTGCGCGACCGGCTGTTCGAGTACCTCGAGGCCCCGCAGGAGGAGGCCGACCACGGGTTCGAGGTCGAGGGCAGCGTGCTCGACGCCGACACCGGTGCAGCCTTCTTCGGCGACGGCGTCCACGGGAAGCGGCTGCCCGCCGGGCTCGCGGTCACCGGTCACTACCGGGCAGGTGCGGGGGAGGCACTGGCCGTCGCGGTGGCCCCGGGCGAGGGGCCTGCCGGGTACCTCGACCTCACGACCGCCGACCCGGCGACCGAGGCGGCGCTCGCCGCCTGGCTCGCCGACCCCGACGCACCCAAGATCCTGCACGACGCCAAGTGGCAGCTGCAGGCCCTCGCCGAGCGCGGCCTCGAGCTGCGCGGGGTCGTCATGGACACCGCCCTCGCCGCCTACCTCGTGCGCCCCGACCAGCGCTCGTACGACCTCGGCGACCTCGTGCTGCGCAACCTCGGCCGGGAGCTGCGGGCCGAGACCCCCGACTCCGGCCAGGGGCTGCTCGACTTCGCCGCCGACGACGACGCCGTGGCTCGTGAGGCGATGATCCGGGCGCGGGCAGTGCTCGACCTGGGGGCGGCCCTGGAGGAGCAGCTCGAGGCCACCGGCGGCACCGAGCTGCAGCGTGACGTGGAGCTGCCGCTCGAGCGGGTCCTCGCGGAGATGGAGCGCACCGGCATCGCCGCCGACACCGCTGTCATGGACGAGCTCGAGAAGGACTTCGCCGCCAAGGTGCGCGAGGCCCAGCAGGACGCCTACGACGCCATCGGCGGCGACCAGATCAACCTCGGGTCGCCCAAGCAGCTCCAGGTCGTGCTCTTCGAGACCCTCGGCCTGCCCAAGACGCGCCGCACCAAGACCGGCTACACCACCGACGCCGACGCCCTGACCGACCTGTTCACCAAGACCGAGCACCCGTTCCTCGAGGCGCTGCTGCGCCACCGCGACGCCTCGCGGCTGCGCGTCACGGTCGAGGGCCTGCAGAAGTCCGTCGCCGGTGACGGCCGCATCCACACGACCTACCAGCAGACCATCGCTGCGACCGGTCGGCTCTCGTCCACCGACCCCAACCTGCAGAACATCCCGATCCGCACCGACGCCGGACGTCGCATCCGCGAGGTGTTCGTCGTGGGTGAGGGCTACGAGTCGCTGCTGTCCGCGGACTACAGCCAGATCGAGATGCGCATCATGGCCCACCTGTCGGGCGACGAGGGCCTCATCGAGGCGTTCCGGACGGGGGAGGACCTGCACCGCTTCGTCGGCTCGCGGGTGTTCTCGGTGGAGCCGCAGGACGTCACGCCGGCCATGCGCTCCAAGGTCAAGGCGATGTCCTACGGGCTCGCCTACGGCCTGTCGGCCTTCGGGCTGTCCAAGCAGCTCACCATCTCCACGGGCGAGGCGCAGGGGCTCATGGACGAGTACTTCGCGCGCTTCGGTGGCGTCCGCGACTACCTCACGGAGGTGGTGGCCGAGGCACGCGGCACCGGCTACACCCAGACCATGCTCGGCCGGCGGCGCTACCTGCCCGACCTGACGTCCGACAACCGCCAGCGGCGCGAGATGGCGGAGCGGATGGCGCTCAACGCCCCGATCCAGGGCTCGGCCGCCGACATCATCAAGATCGCCATGCTGCGCGTGGACCGCGCCCTGGCCGAGGCAGGGGCCAGGTCCCGGCAGCTGCTCCAGGTCCACGACGAGCTCGTCCTGGAGGTCGCCCCGGGGGAGGCCGCCGACGTCGAGGCCCTGGTGCGCCGGGAGATGGGCGGCGCGGTCGAGATGGACGTGCCGCTGGAGGTCAGCGTCGGGGTCGGCCGGTCCTGGCACGACGCCGCCCACTGACGGGACCCTGAGGGGGCGCTGAACGGTCGCTGAGGCACCGCTGGGGGGCGGCCGGCGCGGGCAGGGAGGCTGTTTCCGTCCCGGGGGCGGCGCCGACGCGCCATACAGGAATTTCGCGAATGCACCACCTGTGGCCAACCGTCCCGTCTACTCTTCGGTAACCATTCGCACCCGCCAACGGACGCCGGGTGCTTTTACTGTGAGGTGGACATGCGACGGAGCCTGATCGCCGGGCTTGTGCTGGCCGTGTTTGCGGCCCTGATCATCGGTCTGGGGGAGCTCTTCGGGCTCGACCTCCAGCACGTGGCACTGATGGGGGCCGCCCTCGGCGGTGTGCTCGGCCTGGTGCCGCACCCCCACGCCCTGGGCAGGCTGGGCGGCTTCGCCGTCGGCTTCGTCCTGGCCTGGATCGGCTTCGCACTGCGCGCTGCGCTGCTGCCCGACTCGGCCGCCGGACGCGCCGTGGCGGCCTTCCTCGTCGTGGCGCTGGTCGCCGTCGCGTGCTCGGTGAGCGCTGGACGCCTCCCGCTGTGGAGCGGCCTGCTGGGTGCGGCAGCGATCGTCGGTGCCTACGAGGAGACCTACACCAACGCCCCGTCGCAGTTCCTCAAGGAGGCCCCGACGGCCGCGACGACCGTGCTGTTCGCCGTGGCCCTCGGCTACCTGGCCACGTCGCTGGTCGCCGAGGGGCTGGGAGCCTCGGCGCCCGCCGCCACCACCGCACGTGACGACTCCGAAGGCCTCGACGGCCTCTTCGCAGGGGAGACCAAGTGATGCTGAAGAAGAAGACGATCGTCGGCACCGGAGCTGCGTTCTTCGCGGTGCCCGCTGCCCTGGTGCTCGCCTGTCAGCCCGCGTTCGCCGCCTCGTCCGGTGACGTGCTGGTCTCCAACACCGAGACCATCCAGGCCTACCTCGACGCCAGCGGACACGTGGACACCTCGCGGGTCTACGAGCAGGTGGCCATGCAGGGCAAGGGCACGGTCGACCTGTCCAACCCGGTCGAGACCAACGGGCTGCGCAACCTCGACGGTTTCGGCGGCTTCCAGGTCAAGAACGGCAACATGGTCGGCACCTACACCGTCGACGGCGAGAAGCGCCTGCGCTCGGTCAGCGACTACACCAAGAAGCTGCCGCTCAAGGTCGAGGTCACCTACACGCTCGACGGCAAGACCGTGAAGCCCGGCGACGTCGTCGGCCGCAGCGGCATCCTCAAGGTCCAGTACACCGTCACCAACATGACGGGCCAGACGCAGACGGTGTCCTTCGACGACGGCACCGGCAAGACCACGTCGGCGAGCGAGGAGGTCGTGATCCCGATCGTGGGCTCGCTGTCCACCGTGCTCCCCTCGACCTTCACCGACGTCAAGTCCGCCGAGGCCAACATCGCCGGTGACGGCCGCGGCGGCACGAAGATGTCGTTCACCATGACCCTCTTCGGGCCCATCGGGAAGCCGCAGGCCACCTTCGGCTACGAGGCGAAGATCACCGACGGCGTCGTGCCGAAGGCCTCCATCTCGGCCCTGCCCGTGAGCCCCCTCGACAGCCCGTCGTTCAAGGGCGGTGCCGACTCGTACAAGGGCGGCGCGGAGACCGGTTCGACCCTCACCGCGGGTGCGACCGAGATCGACGCCAACCTGCTCAAGCTGCGCGACGGCGCCGGCGACCTGCTCGCCGGGCTCATCAAGCTGCGCGACGGGGCCGACAAGCTCAACACCGGCCTCACCGGTCAGGCAGCCCCGGGCGCCAAGGCGCTGGCCGCCGGCGCAGGCCAGCTCAAGGACGGCACCAGCCAGCTCAGCGGTGGCGTGGGCCAGCTCGACGACGGGGCCAAGAAGCTGGCCGACGGCTCGAAGGCACTCTCCGGGGGTGCGGGCCAGCTCAAGTCGGGCGCCGCGCAGGCGAAGGACGGCTCGGCGCAGGTGGCCGGCGGCGCCAACCAGGTCGCCGACGGGTCGGCGCAGCTGGCCGACGGCCTCGCCCTCATCCAGGACGGCGTCGCCAAGCTGCCGGAGAACCCGGACGTCGCGGATGGCGTCGCCCAACTCAAGGACGCGCTGACCGCGGTCCAGAAGGGCATCGGTTCTGCAACTCAGACCGGCACGATCCTTTGGGGCATCGCCCAGATGCAGGACGGCGCCGGGACGATGACGGCCGGTCTCGACCACCCCAAGGGCGCGCTCGGCCCGACGGACCCCGGTGGCGTCAAGCAGGTCCTCAACCAGCTCCTCGACAAGCTCGACACGAACAGCCAGACGGCTCCGGGCGCCAAGCAGGCCCTTACCGCCATCCTCTACAACCTTGATCACGCTGCCCCACCTGCCTCCCCGACTGACATTGGAGGCAAGCAGGCGATCATCGCTCTGCAGGGGGCCCTGGGATGTCCCGACAACCAGAACACAACTCCGAGCAGTCTCACGGACTTGTGCACCGTGATCGCTCCCACGGTGGCTGACCCAAAGGTTATGCAAGCTGTTCAGGCGAAGGTCACCCTGTCGAAGCTGCGCGCCGGCCTGGGCTCGCAGGATGTTGCAGCCCAGACCGCCCTCTACGGCTTGAAGACCATCCTCGACAACATCGGCTCGCGTGACGTCCCGGGTGAGACCGCCCTGTACGCGCTGAACGAGCTCGTCGCCGGTGTGGGTGACAAGTCCACGGACGGCACGCTGCTCTACGGCCTCGACCAGATCAGCGGAGGGCTGGACAAGGTCAAGCTCGGTATCAGCAACCCGAACTGCAAGCTGGACGACCCGACCAACACCAAGAACCCCTGCGGCATCAATCAGGTCCAGGGCCTGGTCGCGGCGGGCATCGACCAGCTCGTCGCCGGGATCGCGGACAGCCTCTCCGGAGTCCTCGGTGAGGCGTCCACGGGAGCGGACGACCTGGCGGCCGGTGCCGACCAGCTCGCCGGTGGCGCGGCGCAGCTCGACTCGGGCCTCGGTGACCTCTCCGCAGGCGCGGGTCAGCTCGACGACGGAGCCAAGCAGCTCTCGGACGGCGCAGGGCAGCTCGCGGATGGGACCGGGACGGCTCGGGCGGGCGCGAGCAAGCTCGACGCCGGTGCGGGTGACCTCCGTACGGGTGCGGACCAGCTCTCCAGTGGTCTGGGCGACGCAGCCGACGGTTCGAGCCAGCTCGCGGACGGCCTGAAGCAGGCCGCGGGCGGTGCCCCGAAGCTCAAGGACGGTGCGCAGAAGCTGTCCGACGAGGGCACCAAGAAGCTCGTCGCCGCCGGCAAGTCGACCGCTGCCGACTACGGCCAGAAGTACGCCCTCATCGTGGCCGGCGCCGAGCGCGCCAAGACCGAGGGCATGGCGTACGGCGCCCCGGCCGACGCGGTGGGCAACACGGCGTACTCCTACGAGCTCGCCGGCGCCGACGGTGAGGGTGGCCGCAACGTCGGTCGCGGCCTCGGCGCGGTTGCCGCGTTCGGGCTCGCGGGCGGCGCCGCCTTCCTCCGCCGGCGGTTCGTCTGACGCAGGTCAGGGCCGAGGGCCTGGAGGGCTGAGGGCCTGACAGGCTGAGGCAACGCACGAGAGAGGGCGGTCCCGTTCGGGACCGCCCTCTCCTCGTCTCCCGGTCCGCCCACCCCCTGCGTGGGGGTCAGGCGGCGCCGATGAGGCGGAGCTACGTCAGGCCGGCGACGGCGACGGCTGGGTGCGCCCCGTCTCGGCGTTGCCGCCCTCGTGGGCCTCCTCCGCGGTCAGCGGCTGGGCGATGCTCTCCAACGACTGGCCCTCGGCCTTGACGCCGAGGAAGGCCTCCGCGAGACCGCCGAGGACCATCAGGGCCGCGCCCAGGAAGTACCCGACCGCGAGTCCGGTGATGTCCTTGGACGCGGAGGCGTTGTCGATGAGCTTGCCGAACAGGAGGGGACCGCTGATGCCACCCGCAGCAGTGCCGATGGCGTAGAAGAACGCGATGCACAGGGCGCGCGTCTCGAGCGGGAACACCTCGCTGGCGGTGAGGTAGGCGGCACTGGCCCCGGCCGAGGCGAAGAAGAAGATCACGACGCCGAAGACGGTCAGGGTCACGGCGCTGAGGCCGCCGAGGCTGAAGCCCGCGATGGCCAGCAGCACCCCGGAGAGGATGTAGGTGCCGGCGATCATGCGCACCCGGCCGATGGAGTCGAACAGTGGGCTGAGCAGCAGGGCACCGGCGAAGTTGCTCACGGCGAAGACCGCGATGTACCACCCGGTCTGCTTGACCCCGAAGAAGGTGGTCAGGCTGTCGCCGTAGGTGAAGAAGAACGCGTTGTAGAGGAAGGCTTGGCCCACGAAGAGGGCGAAGCACAGGATGGTGCGCTTCGGGTACAGCGTGAACACGGTCTTGGCGATCTCCGGGATGGAGATCGTGCGGCGCTGGCGGATGGTGATCGGCTCGTCGCCGACGGCGGGCAGCTCGTGACCGGACTCCTCGTGCACGGTGTGCTCGATGTCCTTGACGATCTTCTCGCCCTCCTCCTCACGGCCGTGGATGAAGAGCCACCGCGGGCTCTCGGGGACGTGGCGTCGCACGATGAGGATCCCGACGGCGAGCACCGCGCCGAGGCCGAAGGCCAGGCGCCACCCGAGTGCCGGGTCGAGCACCTTCGGGTCGAGCAGCGGGATGGTGAGGAGGGAGCCGATCGCGGCGCCGATCCAGAAGGAGCCGTTGATGGCCACGTCGACGCGGCCCCGGTACTTCTTGGGGATCAGCTCGTCGATCGCCGAGTTGATGGCGGCGTACTCCCCGCCGATGCCCATGCCGGTGATGAACCGGGCGACGAAGTACCACAGCGGCGTGGGGGAGAAGGCCGTGAGCACCGTGGCGAAGATGTAGACGCCCAGGGTCAGCAGGAAGAGCTTCTTGCGACCGAAGCGGTCCGTGAGCTGCCCGAAGAGCAGTGCTCCCAGGCACGCGCCGGCCACGTAGACGGCACCGGCGAGGCCGATGTCGGAGCTGCTCAGGCCGAGTCCGGTGTTCGCCGGCTTGAGGGCCTCGGACATGGACCCGACGATGGTGACCTCGAGCCCGTCGAGGATCCACACGGTGCCCAGCCCGATGACGACCATCCAGTGCCACCGGGCCCAGGGGAGGCGGTCCAGCCTCGCGGGGATGTCGGTGGTGATGCGTCCTGTCTCGACGTCTGACGCCACAGGTTCCTCCTCGTTGAGTCGACGTCGCGCCACCACCGGTCAGGTGGAGCGCCGCATCGACGCTAGAACCAACCGGGACAACTCGCACGTCGAGCAGCGCACCCGTTTCCGGCGAAGAGGCAGGTCAGGGGCGGTAGCAGACGAAGATCGCCGTGCCCGGGAGCAGCCGTCCGCGCAGGGGCGACCAGCCGCCCCAGGACTGCTCGTTGCGCTCGGGCCACGGCGGCTCGACGAGGTCGACGAGGAACAGCCCGGCGCCGACGAGCTCGCGCACCCGGTCCCCGAGCGTGCGGTGGTGCTCGACGTACGTCGCCTCCCCGTCGGAGTCGCTCTCGACGTACGGCGTGCGGTCGAAGTAGGACTGGGTCGCCGTGAGCCCGTCGGGACCGGGGTCGTCGGGGAAGGCCCACCGCACCGGGTGGGTCGTGGAGAAGACGAACCGGCCACCGGGCCGCAGGACGCGGGCCACCTCCCGCATGAGCAGGGCCGTGTCGGCCACGAAGGGCACGGCGCCGTACGCGGTGAACACGAGGTCGAAGGCGTGGTCGGCGAAGGGGAGGGCCACGGCGTCGGCCTGGGCGAACGGCACGGCCACGGGGCCGGGGCCTCCGGGCGATGTCGACCTCAGGTTGAGGTCGAGGCCCTGGCGCACCATCCCGGCGGACAGGTCGGTGGCGACCACGCGGCCGCCGTGCCGCGCCACCCAGCGCGACCCCTGGCCGGCACCGGCCCCGATCTCGAGCACCTGCCTTCCGGCCACGTCGCCGAGCAGGGTGAGCTCGTCCTCGCGCCAGCCCTCGGGGCCCCACACGAGCTCGGTGTCACCGAGGAAGCTGCCGTGCTCCGCGTAGTACCCGCCCGCCTCGGCGTCCCACCAGGACCGGTTCGCGACGGCAGTCTCCTCCGCTCCCGCCTCCCGGCGGCTGACCTGCGCAAACTCGTCCACGGCTGCTCCGTTCGTGTTTTGACCGTGCGGGGACCGCCTCGGTAGTGTGGGGGAGCACATCCGTGTGCGGGTTTCGTCGTGCCGCCGTTCGCGGGGCGCCCGGTGCGCGCACACAACACCCACTTCTATTCACTGTCCATCATCGGAGTTCCTACTACATGACTGCCAGCACGGTCGAGAAGACCGCCCCTCAGATCGCCATCAACGACATTGGCTCTGAGGAAGACCTCCTTGCCGCCATCGACGCGACCATCAAGGACTTCAACGACGGCGACATCGTCGAGGGTCGCATCGTCAAGGTCGACCGGGACGAGGTCCTGCTCGACATCGGCTACAAGACTGAGGGTGTCATCCCCTCGCGCGAGCTCTCCATCAAGCACGACGTCGACCCCTCTGAGGTCGTCAGCGTCGGCGACGAGGTCGAGGCCCTTGTCCTCCAGAAGGAGGACAAGGAAGGTCGCCTGATCCTGTCCAAGAAGCGTGCGCAGTACGAGCGCGCCTGGGGCACGATCGAGAAGATCAAGGAAGAGGACGGCGTCGTCACCGGCACCGTCATCGAGGTCGTCAAGGGTGGCCTCATCCTCGACATCGGCCTGCGTGGCTTCCTGCCCGCGTCCCTCGTCGAGATGCGTCGCGTCCGCGACCTCCAGCCCTACGTGGGCAAGGAGATCGAGGCCAAGATCATCGAGCTCGACAAGAACCGCAACAACGTGGTCCTGTCGCGCCGTGCCTGGCTCGAGCAGACGCAGTCCGAGGTCCGCACCACGTTCCTCAAGGAGCTCCAGAAGGGGCAGGTCCGCTCCGGCGTCGTGTCCTCGATCGTCAACTTCGGTGCGTTCGTGGACCTCGGCGGGGTCGACGGCCTCGTCCACGTCTCCGAGCTGTCCTGGAAGCACATCGACCACCCGTCCGAGGTCGTCGAGGTGGGCCAGGAGGTCACCGTCGAGGTGCTCGACGTCGACATGGACCGCGAGCGTGTCTCCCTGTCGCTCAAGGCGACGCAGGAGGACCCGTGGCAGCACTTCGCCCGGACCCACGCGATCGGCCAGGTCGTCCCGGGCAAGGTCACCAAGCTCGTCCCGTTCGGTGCGTTCGTGCGCGTCGACGACGGCATCGAGGGCCTGGTCCACATCTCCGAGCTGGCCGAGCGCCACGTGGAGTTGCCGGAGCAGGTCGTCACGGTCGGTTCCGACATCTTCGTCAAGGTCATCGACATCGACCTCGAGCGTCGCCGGATCTCGCTGAGCCTCAAGCAGGCCAACGACGACAGCGCGCCCGTCGCCGAGTTCGACCCGACCCTCTACGGCATGGCCGCGGAGTACGACGAGCAGGGCAACTACAAGTACCCCGAGGGCTTCGACCCCGAGACCAACGAGTGGCTCGAGGGCTACGAGACCCAGCGCGAGAAGTGGGAGAAGCAGTACGCCGAGGCCCACGCCCGCTGGGAGGCCCACAAGGCCCAGGTCGAGGAGGCCACCAAGGCCGACGCCGAGGCTGCGGCCAACGCTGGTGCTGCGACGTCCTACTCGTCCGACTCGGGCTCGTCCTCGTCCGACAGCGACTCGGGCAGCAGCCGCCCGGCTGCTCCGGTCTCCGAGGGCACCCTGGCCTCCGACGAGGCCCTCGCCGCGCTGCGCGAGAAGCTCACCGGCAACTGAGGCCCACGTACGGCGCGCACCACGGTGCGCGACGTACCGGCTCCGAGAGGCCCGGTTCCCCTGTTGGGGGGAGCCGGGCCTCTCGGCGTACCCGGGGCACGTGGTGTCCGGTTAGGGTGCGGCAGTGCCCTTCACGCCTGCCCACGTCGCCGCGGTCCTGCCCGTCGTGGGCCGACGCGCGAGGTACGTGGTCCCCGCCGCGTGGGTCGTCGGGTCGATGTCTCCCGACCTCGTGTACTTCACGCCCATCGGGTGGGTCCGCCCGCTGTCGCACTCGCTCACCGGTCTGCTCACCCTCGACCCGGCCATCGGCCTCGCCGTCCTGGTCGCGTGGTGGGGCCTCGTGGCACCGGCGTTCCGTGACGTGCTCCCACGGCCGTGGCGGGCGCGCGTCCCGGTGTGGGGACCCCCGTCCCCGGACCGTTGGCCGTGGGTCGTCGTGGGACTGTTCGCCGGCTCCCTGACCCACGTCGCGTGGGACGCCTTCACCCACCACGACGGCTGGGTCGTCCGGAGGGTGCCGGCCCTCGACGAGCCGCTGCTGGGGGCCCAGCCCGCGTACTCGGTGCTGCAGGACGCGTCGGGATTGGTCGGCATGGCGGTCCTCGTGGTCTGGGCGTGGGTCGTCCTGCAGCGCGCAGCACCCGTGCACGATGCGACCGCGGTGCTGTCTGCTCGCGAGCGTGCCCTGGTCCGGGTGACGGCAGTGGCCCTCCCCGTCCTGCTGTGCACCGGGCTCACGGCGTTGGAGGTGCCCAGCCACGCGCACCTGGTCAACGCGCTGTTCCTGGGTTTCACGCGGGCCGTGGGGTTCACGGCCGTGGCGGCCGTGGTGGCCTCGGGTGGCTGGTGGCGCCTGCGTCGGCGCCGGGCGGTGCGCAGCGCCGTCAGCGTGTGAGGATGGGGCCATGGCTCGAACCATCGCGACCAACACCGACGTCGACCTCGAGGGGCTGCTGGAGTTCGTCCGGCCCCGCCACCACATGGTCCTCATCACGACCCGTGCCGACGGACGGCCGCAGTCCTCGCCCGTGACCGGGGGAGTCGACGACAGCGGACGGCTGGTCATCTCCAGCTACCGCGAGCGGGCCAAGACCGCCAACCTCCGCAAGCGGCCGCAGGCGAGTGTCCTCGTACTGTCGGACGACTTCGGCGGTGCCTGGGTCCAGGTGGACGGCGACGCTGAGGTCATCGACGCCCGTGACGACGTGGAGCCCTTCGTCGAGTACTTCCGCAACATCTCGGGCGAGCACCCCGACTGGGACGAGTACCGCCAGGCCATGGTGACCCAGGACAAGTCGCTGTTGCGCGTCACCCCGACGCGGTGGGGGCCGGTCGCCACCGGCGGCTTCCCCGCGCACCTCGCCGACAGCTGACTTCCTCGTAGTCCTCAGGGGCCGGTGCCGGTCCCTGCCCCCGCGGTGCTCGTAGTCCGCTGGACGGACCTCGCAACTCGCCCAAATAGGGGCGCTCTCCACCTCTCGCGCCAAAAGCATTGCGCCTGCTGGCATTTCGTCGACCGCGCCTCCTCGCGACCGAGGTCTCGGCGTGTCCTTACCGCGGCCGAATCGAGACCCAGGGGTCATTGACCGTGGTCAGGGGCGGGTCGAGACTGCGGGTAGAGGAGATGGTGTCCCATGGCTCCTGACCACGGCCGCAACACAGCGAGGACTCGTCCTCGGCGCGGGCTTCCGGCCGTGGATCGGACTTCGCTGGTCGTCAGATGACCGACCACCCGAGGGACACCGGACCCCAGCGTGACGCCCCGGTCGACACCCTGGACTCCGACCTGGCCATCCGGGCCGAGACCGCGGAGAAGGCCATCGCAGGGCGAACCCCCGCCCAGCTCGCCCGGGCGCGCCTGGGGCGCGACAAGATCACCATGGGAGTCCTCACGGTGGTGGTGCTGGCTGTCGTCGTGGCCGTCGTGGCGCCGCTGCTGTCCAGGCTCGGGGTCCTCGACCCCAACTCGTTCCACGGCGAGCTCATCGACCCCAACACCGGTGGCCTGCCGAAGTCGGGCACGCCCGGGGGGATGAGCCTGTCGCACCCGTTGGGCCTGGAGCCGGGGACGGGGCGCGACGTCCTGTCGCGGATCCTGCTCGGGATGACCTTCTCGATGATCGTCTCGCTCTCGGCCACCGTCATCTCGATCGTCGGGGGCACCGCCCTCGGGGTCGTGGCAGGGTTCCGTGGGGGCAAGTCGGACTTCTTCATCACCCGCTTCATCGACATGATGCTGTCCTTCCCGCAGACGCTGATGCTCCTGGCGTTGTCGGGGATGTTCATCCAGCGGCTCACGTCGCTCGGTGTGCCGGCGGGCAACCCCAGCAACGGGCTCTACATCATCCTGGTGCTCGGGATCTTCGCGATCCCGTACATCGCCAGGATCATCCGGGGCCAGGTGCTCTCATTGCGCGAGCGCGAGTTCATCGAGGCGGCCCGGAGCCTCGGGGCCAGGAACGGCCGCATCTACGTCAAGGAGCTGGTCCCGAACCTCTGGGCCCCGATCCTCGTCTACTTCACCCTGCTCCTGCCGGTGAACGTCTCCGCGGAGGCCACCCTGAGCTTCCTCGGGGTGGGCATCCAACCGCCCACCCCCACGCTGGGCAACATCCTGAAGTACTCGGTGAACTACGCCCCGGCGGACTTCACCTTCTTCTTCTACCCCGCCCTGACCATCGCGGTCCTGGTGATCTCGTTCAGCCTGCTGGGCGACGGGCTTCGGGATGCCTTCGACCCGAAGGCCGGACGGTGAAACCCAACACGGGACGCGTTGCGCCCCAACACTTCTCGCGCTGAGCCGGCGCGGGCCGAGCGCATCGACACGATCGGTGCAGAGATCTAAGGAGAGCACATGATGATCACGAGGAATGGTGCGCTGACACTCCTGGCCGCCGGCTCGGTGCTTGCCATGGCTGCCTGCAGTGGCACCACCGCCCCGTCGTCGAGCGGCAGCGGGGGAGCAGCCGGCACCGCGAAGGGGGGCACGCTCTACTACCTGACCAAGCGGTCCGCGGAGCACCTGGACCCCCAGCGCACGTACATCGGTCGCGACCTGGCCAACGAGAACCGGCTCTTCTACCGCGACCTGGTGTCGTTCCCGATCGAGACCGACGTCAAGAAGGGCACCACGCCCGTACCCGACCTCGCCACCGACACCGGGACCTCCACCGAGGGCGGCAAGGTGTGGTCCTTCACGCTCAAGGACGGCGTCAAGTGGCAGGACGGGAAGCCGATCACCTGTGAGGACCTCAAGTACGGCTTCTCCCGCGGCTTCGCCACCGACGTGATCACGGGTGGACCCAACTATGCGCTGGCCTACCTCGACGTGCCGAACAAGAACGGTCTCCCGGTCTACAACGGGCCGTACAAGAAGGCGGGGCAGGCGGAGTTCGACAAGGCCGTGACCTGCGAGGGCAAGAAGATCACCTACCACTTCAACAAGCCGTGGGCCGACTTCCCGCTCGCCATCGCGTCGCTGCGCAGCTTCGCCCCCTACCGGGCCGACCAGGACAAGGGCGACCAGTCCAACTACGCGATCTTCTCCGACGGGCCCTACATGATCCAGGGCACGTGGAAGAAGGGCGTCGGTGGCACGTTCGTGCGCAACCCGAACTGGGACCCCAAGGAGGACACCCTGCGCAAGGCGCTCCCCGACAAGATCGTCTTCATCGAGGGCCTGACCGAGGAGATCATCGCGCAGCGGCTGATCGCGGACAGCGGCAACGACAAGTACGCGGTGACCGACCGCAACGTCCCGCCGGCGTTCTACAGCCAGGTCGACAGCAACCCGGCCGTGAAGGCACGCAGCACCCTGGTCGACGCGCCGTTCGTCGACTACGTCCTGCCCAACTTCAACCGCGTGAAGAACCTCAAGGTCCGCGAGGCCCTGAAGATGTCGACGGACCGGCAGGGCTACATCACCGCGCGCGGTGGCGACAAGTACGGGCGCCCGGCGAAGTCCATCGTCAACCCGGTCCTCATCGGCTACAAGGACAACCCGAACTTCACCGCCCCACCCACCGGCGACCCGGCCGCGGCGAAGCAGCTTCTGCAGCAGGCGGGTGTGCCCATGCCGTACCCCATCACCTACACCTACCAGGGCGGCACCCCGGCCAGTGACAACTCGGCCGCCGCGCTCAAGGCTGGCTGGGACAAGGCCGGCTTCAAGGTGACCCTGGACGCCCTGACCGACACCTACTACGACGTCATCCAGAACCCGTCCAACAACAAGTCCGACGTGATGTGGGGCGGCTGGGGCGCTGACTGGCCCACTCAGGCGACCGTGACGCCACCGCTGTTCGACGCCCGGATCAACCTCACTCCGAAGTCGAACGGGCAGGACTACGGCAACTACAGCAGCGACGCGGCGAACAAGCTGATCGACGAGGCGGCCGCCAAGCCCGACGTGCAGTCGGCGGCGGCGGTGCTCAACAAGCTCGACGACCTCCTCGGCCAGGACGTCGCGTACGTCCCGCTGTCGGTCGACCGCTTCTTCTTCCTCCACGGGTCGGGCGTGACGAACTACATGCAGACGCCCGCCTCCAACGGCTACCCGGAGCTGGGTTCCATCGGGGTGAAGACCAAGTAGTAGCACCACCCGTGGGAGGGCGCCCGCCCTCCCACGGTCCCGCCCACCGAGTGAGGGGGTGCTGTGTTCGCCTACGTCGTCCGTCGCGTGGTCACCGGCATCGTGATGCTCTTCGTCATGTCGGCCGTCACGTACCTGCTGTTCTTCTCCGGCGGTGCCGACCCGGCCCGCTTCACCTGTGGCAAGAACTGCACCCCGGAGCTCATCGAGCAGAACCGCAGGGCGCTGGGCTACGACAAGCCGGTCGTCGCGCAGTACGCGGACTTCGTCAAGGGCGTCTTCGTCGGTCGCGAGTTCCCCGACGACCCCGCCCTCAAGAAGACGGCCCCGCAGACCATCGCGAAGTGCCCGGCACCGTGCCTCGGCTACTCGCCGCTGATGAACGACAACGTCACGTCCATCCTCATGAGCAAGCTGCCGGTCACGGCCTCACTGGCCTTCGCCGCCTTCATCATGTGGATGGTGCTCGGCGTCTCGGGCGGGGTCATCGCGGCGCTCAGGAAGGGGCGGTTCACCGACCGCGCCCTCGTGGGCACCTCCCTGGTCTTCTATGCCTTCCCCACGTTCTTCGTGGGCCTGACGCTGTACATCTACGTCGCCATCAAGTGGCAGCTGACACCGGTGCCGGTCTACACACCCTTCAGCGAGAGCCCGGCGTCGTGGCTGATGGGCCTGGTGCTCCCCGGCCTCACCCTGGCGCTGTTCTTCATGGCGGCGTACGTGCGGCTGACACGCGCCTTCGTGATCGAGTCGATGGGGGAGGACTACATCCGCACCGCGGTGGCCAAGGGCCTGCCGAAGCGCAAGATCCTCCTCAAGCACACCATGCGCGCGGCCCTGACCCCGATCGCCACCATCGCGGGGCTGGACCTGGGCGGGCTGCTCGCGGGCGCCATCGTCACCGAGACGGTGTTCAACTACGACGGCCTCGGGAAGCTGGCCGTGCAGGCGTCGACGACGTTCGACCTGCCGGTCGACGTGGGCATCGTCATCGTCGCCGCGTTCTTCGTCATCACCGCCAACATCATCGTGGACGTGCTGTACGCGTTCATCGACCCGCGCGTGAGGCTCGGCTGATGTGCCCGGCGAGCAGGGGAGGGGTGAGTCGTCGATGAGTACTGCGCTCAGCGTCGAGAGCGAGGAGAGGCTACCGCGCGGCGACGTGCTGCTGTCGGTGCGTGACCTGCGCGTGCGGTTCCCCACCGAGGACGGCCTGGTCAAGGCGGTCGACGGCTTGAGCTTCGATCTCAGGCAGGGGGAGACCCTCGGCATCGTCGGCGAGTCGGGGTCGGGCAAGTCCGTCACGAGCCAGGCGATCATGGGGCTGTACCGCGGGACGCGGGCCGAGATCTCGGGCCTGATCTCCTTCGACGGCGTGGACCTGCTGGGCCTCGCCGACGAGGACCTGCGTCGTCGACGGGGCAAGGACGTCGCGATGGTCTTCCAGGACCCGCTCTCGGCCCTGCACCCCTACTACACCGTGGGCAACCAGGTCGTGGAGGCGTACCGGGTGCACCACGACACGACCAAGGCGGCGGCCCGGCAGCGCGCGATCGACATGCTCGACAGGGTCGGGATCCCCAACCCGGCCAAGCGGATCGACCAGTACCCCCACGAGTTCTCGGGCGGGATGCGACAGCGGGCCATGATCGCCATGGCGCTCGTCAACGACCCGCGCCTGGTCATCGCCGACGAGCCGACCACCGCCCTGGACGTCACCGTCCAGGCGCAGATCCTCGACCTGCTCGTGGGGCTGCAGAAGGAGTTCGGCTCCTCGATCATCATCATCACTCACGACCTCGGCGTGGTCGCGGAGATGGCGAACGAGATCCTCGTGATGTATGCCGGCCGCGCGGTCGAGCGGGGCGAGGCCGAGGAGCTCTTCTACGCCCCCGAGCACCCGTACACGTGGGGCCTGCTGCAGTCGATGCCCCGGATGGACCGGCTGCGCATCGAGCGGCTGCGCCCCATCCCGGGCAACCCGCCCTCGCTCATCTCGCCGCCCTCCGGCTGCGCGTTCCACCCGCGCTGCACGTTCAGGGACGACGCCCGTCTCGGGTGCGCCCAGGTGGAGCCCGGCTTCGAGGCGGACGCGCCGCACCCCGTACGGTGCCTCATCCCGCGGGACGAGCGGACCCGCACCTTCCAGACGCAGATCAGGCCCTCGCTGTGAACGCCACCCCGTCCCCCGAGGTGCCGTCCGGTCGGCCGGCGGAGGTGCCTTCCGGGGTGTCGCCCGGGGCGCGGCCCGACGAGGGGAGTACTGCCGGGCCGCCCGGACGCCGCCGCTTCAGCGGGCGCAGGACGGAGACCGGGAACCGCGTCGAGCTCGGGGAGGTCCTGCTCGAGGTCGAGGACCTCAAGAAGTACTTCCCGATGAAGACCTCCGGCCTCTTCCGACGACCGGCCGACCCGGTGAAGGCCGTCGACGGGATCTCGTTCCGCCTGCGCAAGGGGGAGACCCTGGGGGTCGTGGGGGAGTCCGGCTGCGGCAAGTCCACCGCGGGCCGCACCATCCTGCAGCTGCTGCCCCCCACCGCGGGCACCATCCGCTACAAGGGACGCGACATCACCGGCGTCACGGGGCACGACCTGCGGATGCTCCGGCTGGAGATGCAGATGATCTTCCAGGACCCGTACGGCTCGCTGAACCCCCGGCAGACCATCGGCTCGATCGTCGGGGCCCCCTTCGCCATCCAGCGGATCGACCCCGAGGGCGGGGTCAAGGCCGAGGTCCAGCGGCTCATGGAACGCGTCGGCCTGAACCCCGAGCACTACAACCGCTACCCGCACGAGTTCTCCGGGGGCCAGCGCCAGCGCATCGGGATCGCCCGGGCCATCGGGCTGCGCCCCTCCCTCATCGTCTGCGACGAGCCGGTGTCGGCGCTGGACGTGTCCATCCAGGCCCAGGTCGTGAACCTGCTGGAGGACATCCAGAACGACTTCGACCTCACCTACGTCTTCGTGGCCCACGACCTGTCGGTGGTCCGCCACATCAGCGACCGCGTGGCGGTCATGTACCTGGGCAAGATCATGGAGATGGCCGACCGCGACGAGCTGTACGGCGACCCCCTGCACCCGTACACCCAGGCCCTGCTGTCCGCGGTGCCGCTGCCCGACCCACGCAAGGAGAACAAGCGGGCGCGGATCCTGCTCACCGGTGACCTCCCGTCGCCGATCAACCCGCCGAGCGGCTGCGTCTTCCACACCCGGTGCCCGCGGTTCCGGGAGGAGCTGACCGAGCAGGAGCGCAAGCGGTGCGTCGAGGAGGTGCCGGCCCAGCTGCCGCTCGACGCGGACCACGGCGTGGCGTGCCACTACGCCGGTCCGGCGGCGGCGCCGGTCCTCTGAGGCGTCGCCTCGGTAGGGTGGCGCCATGCTGCGCGTGGGCCTCACCGGGGGCATCGGGTCCGGGAAGTCCACGGTGGCGGGGCGCCTCGCGGAGCTCGGTGCGGTCGTCGTCGACGCGGACGTGCTGGCCCGGGAGGTCGTGGCACCGGGGTCTGAGGGTCTCGCGGCCGTGGTCGAGCGTTTCGGGGACGGCGTCCTCGACGATCAGGGGACCCTCAACCGCCCGGCCCTCGGCGCCCTGGTGTTCGGCGACGACCGGGCGCGACGCGACCTCGAGGCGATCACGCACCCCCTCATCGCCCGGCGCACCGCCGAGCTGTTCGCCGCCGCTCCCGCCGACTCCGTCGTCGTCCACGACGTGCCCCTGCTCGTGGAGAAGCACATGGGCCCCGGCTACCACCTCGTGCTCGTGGTCGGCGCGACGGAGCAGACCCGCCTGCGGCGCCTCGCGGCCACCCGGGGCATGACCGAGGCCGACGCCCGCAGCCGGATCGGCGCGCAGGCGACCGACGAGCAGCGCCGTGCGGCAGCCGACGTCTGGCTCGACAACGACGGTCCCCGCGACGCCCTGCTGTCCCAGGTCGACATGCTCTGGCACCAGCGGCTCGTGCCCTTCGAGGCCAACGTGAGGCACCGGGTACGCGCCGAGCGGCCCGATCAGGTGGTCCTGCACGACCCCGACCCGACGTGGCCGGCACAGGCGGCGCGACAGCTCGCCCGGTTGCAGCGGGTGCTCGGCGACGTCGTCGTGACTGCCGATCACGTGGGCAGCACCGCGGTGCCGGGACTCGTCGCCAAGGACGTCGTCGACCTCCAGCTCGGCGTGCGACGTCTCGAGGACGTCGACGTCCCCTCCGTCGTGGCGGCCCTGGACGACGCGGGCTTCCCGCGGCCCGAGCAGACTGCCGAGGACCACGCCAAGGACGGGACCGCCTGGCCCAAGCGGTTCCTCGCCGGCGCCGACCCCGGTCGTCAGGTCAACGTGCACGTGCGCGAGGTGGGCGGCCCCGGGTGGCGCTGGGCTCTGCAGTTCCGCGACTGGATGCGTGCCGACCCGGTAGCGCGCGCGGAGTACGCCGCCGACAAGCAGCGCCTCGCCGGCCGTGGTGCGTCGCTCAGGGAGTACGCGGACGCCAAGGAACCGTGGTTCGACTCGGTGCACGAACGGGCGCAGGCGTGGGCCGTGCACAGTGGCTGGGAGCCGGGGCGTGGCTGAGCAGCCCGCTGCGCACGGCGACCACGACGACACGCGGCGCCCGGCCAGGGTGTACGGCGTGGGCGAGGAGCCCGACCCGCGCTTCTCGATGGCCAACGAGCGCACCGCCCTGGCGTGGATGCGTACCGCGCTGGCGCTCGTCGGTGGCGGCGTCGCCGTCGTCTCCCTGTCGAGCCTCGCGGGCATGCCCGGCTGGGCCCCGCTCGTGGGCGCGGCCTCCTGCCTCGGCGGTGGCGCGCTGGCCCTGCGCTCGGTCTCGGCCTGGGCCCGGGTGGAGCGCGCGCTGCGGCTGCGGCTCCCGCTCCCGGCGCCCAGGGCGCTGGCCATGCTGGCAGCCGGCGTGGTCGCCCTGGCGGTGCTGACGCTCGGGCTCTCCGTCGTCGAGCTCACCCACTGATGAGGCTGCCCGGCCCGCCTGCGGGGCAGCCGGCTGGACGTGGCCCGTTCCACCGGGGGCGCAGCGGACCGGCGGGTCACGTCCCGGGACGCGAGGCCCTCCAACCGGAACGCACCGCCCTCGCGTGGCAGCGGACCGCCGTCACCGCGCTGGTGTGCCTCGTGCCGCTGGTGTTCGTGGCCCTGCGCACGCACGTGACCGCGGTGGCCGTGGGAGCCGCCGCGGCGATGGCCGTGAGCGGGGTCCTGGTGTGGTCGGTGCACCGGCGGCTGGGGCAGCTCGGCGACGACACGCGCGGCTACTCCCCGTACACCCCCATGACGCTCGTGCTGGCCGTGACCGTCCTCTGCGCGGTGGGGGGTGCGGCAGTCGGGGTGAGCCTCTGGCTCAGGTGAGCCGTTCCTCGGCCCGCACGGGCACGAGGGGCAGGGCGGCCGCGGCAACGGCGCCCGCGAGGGCGAACGCCACGGCGTACCCGGCGTGCACCACCGCCAGCCCGGCGAGCGGCGGCACCATGGCCGCGACGAGGAACTGGCCGGTGTTCTGCACCCCCAGGGCGCGCCCGCTCCAGAACGGTCCGGCCCGTTCGGCCACCGCCGTGAATGCGAGTCCGTTGTCGGCCACGGTGACCACGGAGGCGACGACGAGCACCGCCACGGCCAGTCCCCAGCCGAGGCCGGTGGTGAGCGCGAGGGCGAGCATGGCCAGGACCGCGCCGCGGGCGACCCAAAGCAGGGGCCGCATCCGGCTGCCCACCCGGTCGGAGAGGTGCCCCACGGCGATGCGTCCCAGCGCCCCCGCGACCTGGGTGAGCGCGACCAGGGCTCCGGCCGCGCCCGGGGACCAGCCGCGGTCGTCGACGAGCCAGACCAGCGTGTAGGTCCACACCACGAACTGGGGCACGACGAGCAGCATCGAGACGCCGTGGACGCGGCCCAGGTAGCGGTCCCGGTGGTAGGGGTTGTCGGCCCGGACGGCGCGTCGAGAGGGCCGAGGCGGGTCGACCACGACCACGGCCACGAGGACCGCAGCCGCGGCAGCTGCCGCGGTGGGCACCCACAGGGCCGCGCCGATGCCGTGGTCGGCGGCCAGCACGGCCATGGTGACCGCCGCGACCCCGACGCCGAGGGGCTGGGCCATCTGCCGGATCCCCATGGCGAGGCCGCGACGGTGGGGTGGGAACCACCCAGCGATGACGCGACCGCTCGCGGCGTTGGCCGACGCGGCCGCCGCGCCCGCGAGGAACAGGGCCAGCGACAGGGCGACCGCGCCGTGCAGGACGGTGCCGGCGAGGCAGGCCAGCGCGGTGAGCGCCAGGCCGGTGACGAGGACGAGCCGCTCACCACGGCGGTCGACGAGCAGGCCCCACGCGACCAGCGTGAGCATCACGCCGACCACGGGTGCGGCACTGACCAGGCCGGCCTCGGCGAGCGACAGGCCCAGGCGACGCACGAGGACCGGGATGAGGAACGCAGGTCCGTGCAGGGCGGTCGCCGAGGCTGCCTGGGCCAGGGTGCTGGCCAGCAGCATCGCCCACCGCCGGGTCTCTCCGACGGCAGCTGTGTCCACCCCCGCAGTCAACGCGGGCAGCGGGGCGCTCGCAGCGATGTCTCAGCCCGTGGCCGAGAGGGCGCCGTAGCGTTCGCGCGTCCGCTGCGCCCACGCGGTGACCGGCCGCAGCGCGAGGGCGGCGCCCAGCACCAGCGCGGCCAGGACCAGCCAGCCCGGCCAGCCCCACTCGATGCACAGCAGCGTGATGAGGGTCGGCGCCACGACGTTGGACAGCGAGAAGCCGAGGCCGGCGAAGCCCTGGTACTGGCCCTGCCGCTCCTGCGGGGCCAGGCCCATCTGGACACCCCACTGGCCACCACTGGAACGCATCTCGCCGACCACGTGGACTGCGGCGCCCACCACCAGCACCGCAGCGGCACCGACAGGTCCCAGCCAACCCGAGGTCGCGATCACGACGAACGCCGCGGCGATCCACAGGGCACCGTGCACCATGGCGCGCGAGGACTCGACGACGCCGTCCACACCTCGGGTCATCCGCACCTGGAAGAGCGTCACGGCGACGGTGTTGAGGACGAGCAGCACCGCGACGATCGCGGTCGGGGCCTTCGTGTGCTGGCTGACCCACAGGGGGATGCCGATCTCCATGACGACGAAGTGCATGGCGACGATGCCGGTCAACAGGGTCACGACGACGTAGGGGGTGTCGCGCAGGACCGCGAGCCGGGGCTCACCGGCTCCCCGCGCCGGGGCGGGGGACAGGTGCGGGAGCCGGAGGCTGACCAGCCCCGCGACGATGCCCGTGACGCCGTCGACGGCGAACACCGCCAGGTAGGCCCATGGGCGGTCGACCCACAGCGCCACGCCACCGAGGGCGGCCCCGAGGGACATGGCCAGGTTGGTCACCGCACGCAGGTAGGCCTTGAACGCCACCCCCGACCCGCCGACGGCGACACGGCCGATGTAGCCGTTGCGCACCGCGCCACCGCCGTTCTGCAGGGCGGTGACGACGGCCAGCACCAGCGTGAGCGTCCAGAAGTCGCGGACCACGAGGAAGAGGAGCCCGACCGCGCCGAACGCGGCCGTGAGTACGGACATGACCTCCCTCGGACCCCGGGTGTCGCCCAGGTGGCCGAGGGGGACCTGCGCGAGCATCCCGACCACCGCGGCCACCGAGAGGGCGAGCCCGACCTGGCCCGCCGACAGCCCGACGACGCGGGTGAAGTAGAGGGCGAAGGTCGTCAGGGTGGCCCCGGCACCGGCGCGGTTGACGAACGTGCCCAGCGCGAGCACCCGCAGACGGGGGTCGACCGGTATGCCGCGGCGCGTGAGTCGGGACGTCGTCGCCGGGGCGGGCACGGGTGGCCTCCAAGGGGGTCGGGAAGGGTGTCGGAAAGGGTGTCGCGAGCGGGCCGCTCACCGTAGCGCGGGGCGCCGACATCCCTGCGACAGGTGCGTTGTCGGGGGCGGGGCATACGGTTGACCCATGCGTCCCACGACCGACCTGCAGCGCACGGTGGCCCCGTTCCAGGTGGTCTCCGAGTTCCAGCCCGCCGGAGACCAGCCGGCCGCCATCGCCGACCTCGCCCGGCGCGTCCGCGCGGGGGAGGAGAACACCGTGCTCCTCGGCGCCACCGGCACCGGCAAGTCGGCCACGACCGCCTGGCTCATCGAGGAGGTGCAGCGACCGACGCTGGTGATGGCGCCCAACAAGACGCTGGCTGCCCAGCTCGCCAACGAGTTCCGGGAGCTGTTGCCCAACAACGCGGTCGAGTACTTCGTCTCGTACTACGACTACTACCAGCCCGAGGCCTACATCCCGCAGACGGACACCTACATCGAGAAGGACTCCTCGATCAACGACGAGGTCGAGCGCCTGCGGCACAGCGCGACCAACTCGCTGCTGACCCGCCGCGACGTCGTGGTCGTGGCCTCGGTGTCCTGCATCTACGGCCTCGGCACGCCTCAGGAGTACGTCGACCGGATGGCACGGCTCAAGGTCGGCATGGAGGTCGACCGTGACGAGCTGCTGCGCCGGTTCGTCCAGATGCAGTACACCCGCAACGACCTCGCCTTCACACGGGGCACGTTCCGGGTGCGGGGTGACACCGTCGAGATCATCCCGGTCTACGAGGAGCTGGCGGTCCGCATCGAGTTCTTCGGCGACGAGATCGAGCGCATCTACACCCTGCACCCCGTCAGCGGCGAGATCATGCGCGAGGAGCAGGAGATGTACGTCTTCCCGGCGACCCACTACGTCGCCGGTCCCGAGCGCATGGAGCGCGCGATCCGCGGTATCGAACTCGAGCTCGCCGACCAGCTAGCGGCGTTCGAGAAGCAGGGCAAGCTGCTCGAGGCGCAGCGCCTGCGCATGCGCACGACCTATGACATCGAAATGATGCGGCAGGTCGGCTCCTGCTCCGGCATCGAGAACTACTCGATGCACATCGACGGCCGGTCCCGTGGGTCTGCCCCCAACACCCTGCTCGACTACTTCCCCGAGGACTTCCTCCTCGTCATCGACGAGTCCCACGTAACGGTGCCCCAGATCGGCGCCATGTACGAGGGCGACATGTCCCGCAAGCGCCAGCTGGTCGACCACGGCTTCCGCCTGCCGTCGGCCATGGACAACCGGCCGCTGCGGTGGGAGGAGTTCCTCGACCGCATCGGCCAGACCGTCTACCTGTCGGCGACGCCCGGCCCCTACGAGCTGGCGCAGAGCAGCGGGGTCGTGGAGCAGATCATCCGCCCCACGGGCCTGATCGACCCCGAGGTGGTGCTCAAGCCCACCAAGGGCCAGATCGACGACCTGCTGCACGAGATCGGCCTGCGCACCGAGAAGAACGAGCGGGTCCTGGTCACCACGCTGACCAAGAAGATGGCCGAGGACCTCACCGACTACCTGCTCGACAAGGGGGTCCGCGTCCGCTACCTGCACAGCGAGGTCGACACCCTGCGCCGCGTCGAGCTCCTGCGCGAGCTGCGGATGGGGGAGTACGACGTCCTGGTCGGCATCAACCTGCTGCGCGAGGGCCTCGACCTGCCCGAGGTCTCGCTCGTGAGCATCCTCGACGCCGACAAGGAGGGCTTCCTGCGGTCAGCGCGGTCGCTCATCCAGACCATCGGTCGTGCGGCCCGCAACGTGTCCGGCCAGGTCCACATGTACGCCGACAAGATCACGCCGTCGATGCAGGAGGCGATCGAGGAGACCACCCGGCGACGCGAGAAGCAGATCGCCTACAACCTCGAGGCCGGGGTCGACCCCCAGCCCCTGCGCAAGAAGATCGCGGACATCACCGACCTGCTCCAGCGCGAGGACGCCGACACCGAGGCCCTCATCGGGTCCGGCCGCAGCCAGTCGCGCGGCAAGAACGCCTCCCGCGGTGGCCGGGGCGCGGTGCAGGCCGACGCGGGTGTGGCGTCCGACCGGCTGCGCAACCTACCCGCCAACGACCTGGCCAACCTCATCCAGGAGCTGTCGACGCAGATGCACCAGGCTGCCGCCGACCTGCACTTCGAGCTCGCAGCCCGACTGCGCGACGAGATCGGCGACCTCAAGAAGGAGCTGCGGCAGATGTCGGCCGCGACGCAGTAGGCCGTCGCGGGGTCAGTGGTTGCGCAGGGCGTCGATGAGCTGCGACTTCGACATCGACGAGCGCCCCTCGATGTCGAGGTCTGCGGCGCGGTGACGCAGGTCCTTCACCGTCCAGTCCTCGTAGTCGCCGTGCTCACCGCCCGTGCGACCCACCGCCGAGCGGCCGCGGGCTGCTGCCGCGTTGGCGATGCGGGCCGCCTTCTCCTTCGACGCCCCGTCCTCCCTCAGGGCCTCGTAGACCTCGGGGTCCTTCACGCTCGGCCCGGGGTCACCCTTGCCGCGCGACCCTGACTTCTTCTGCGACGTGTTCTCAGCCATGGACGTCTTCCTACCCGGACACGGGTCGGGGCACACCCCGGGCGGCGGGTACAGTCTGATGCTGACCACTCGGAGGGGAGTATCCCCACGCGGTCTCCTCGTCATCACGGCCCATCGGCGCGTGGCCCCGGCCGCGCCCCGTCCGCCCGGGGAACCGGTCCGCCACACCAGGGCGGGAGAGACCTCCGGCCACATCCGTGACCGGAAGGCTCTGTCTTGACCTCCCTCGCCTACACCACCTCGACGCAGATGCAGGTGCCCACCTGGGTCTGGTGGCTCACCGTCGGCCTCATGGCCGCGGTCCTGCTCTTCGACGTCTTCGTCATCGCCCGTCGTCCCCACGTGCCGACGACCAAGGAGGTCAGCGGCGCGCTGGCGCTCTACGTCGGCGCGGCCGTCGTGTTCGGGCTCGGGGTGTGGTGGTTCACCCACGACCAGGCCGGCGCGAAGTTCATGACGGAGTACTACGCAGGCTGGCTCACCGAGTACTCCCTGTCGGTGGACAACCTGTTCATCTTCCTGCTGATCATGGCCCGCTTCGGGGTGCCCGAGAAGCTGCAGCAGTCGGCGCTGCTCATCGGCATCATCATCGCGATCATCCTGCGTGGCATCTTCATCGCCGTCGGGGCAGCGGCCATCAACCAGTTCTCCTGGGTCTTCTACATCTTCGGCGCCTTCCTCATCTACACCGCCGTGAAGCTGGCCCGTGAGGGCGAGGGTGACGACGACGAGTACGAGGAGAACCGCTTCATGAAGTGGGTCGAGCGGCGCTTCCCGGCGACCCAGGAGTACGACGGCGCGAAGCTGTTCACCAAGATCGACGGCAAGAAGCTCGCCACGCCGATGTTCATCGTCATCATGGCGCTGGGGACCACCGACCTGCTCTTCGCCCTCGACTCCATCCCGGCGATCTACGGCCTGACCAAGGAGCCGTACCTCGTGCTCACCGCGAACCTCTTCGCGCTCATGGGGCTGCGGCAGCTGTACTTCCTCATCGGCGGCCTGCTGAAGAAGCTCGTCTACCTGAGCATCGGGCTGGCGGTCCTGCTGGCCTTCATCGGCGTCAAGCTGGTCCTGCACGCGCTCCACGAGAACGAGCTGCCGTTCATCAACGGTGGCCACCACGTCGAGGCGGCTCCGGACATCCCGATCTCGGTGTCGCTCGCAGCCATCGTCGTCATCCTCGGGGTGACGACCGTCGCGAGCCTGCTCAAGACGCGTCGCGACGAGCAGGCCGCCGCATCCTCCTGACCCGACGGCCGACCGGGGCCCACCGGGGCCCCACGGGGGCCCACCGGGCGCCGCTACGCCCCCTGTGCGGCCGGGTCGCGCCGCTGGCCGGCACCACCCATGACCAGCGCGCTGGCCAGGACGACGAGCGCCATACCGGTGAGCTGCAGCGGCGTGAGGCGCTGGTGCAGGACCAGGAAGCCCGCGACGGCGGCGGCGGCGGGCTCCAGGCTGAGCAGCACACCGAACACACGGGCGGTGAGGTGCCGCAGGGCGGCGAGCTCCAGGGAGTAGGGGAGCACCGAGGACAGCACCGCGATGCCGAGCCCCTTGGCGACCGACTCCCCGGTCCACGACGGCACCGTGCGCAGCCCCAGCGGCAGGGTCACGACGAACGCCACCGTCATCGCGAGGGCCAGCCCGTCGAGCTGGGCGAACTCGGTGCCGGCCCGGCCGCTGGCGAGGATGTACCCCGCCCAGCAGGCCCCCGCCAGCGCCGCGAGCCCCAGCCCGGTCCACTCGATCTGGGCCAGCGGCACCTGCAGCGCGCGGGAGATCAGGACGACGCCCACGGCCGCCGCCGCGACCGCGAGCAGGTCGCGGGCGCGCCTCGCCAGCACCGTGGCCAGGGTCAGCGGGCCCAGGAACTCGACCGTGACGGCGACCCCGATGGGCAGGTGCGCGAGGGAGGCGTAGAACGCGAGGTTCATCAGGCCAAGCGCCAGGCCGAAGGCGACCACGGTGCGCCAGGCAGCTGCCCGGTGCCCACGCAGGCTCGGCCGGGCGATGACGAGCAGGATGACCGTGGCGAACAGCAGCCGCAGGGTCACCGACCCGGCCGCTCCGATCTGGGGGACGAGCGTGGCGGCGAGGGCACCCCCGAACTGCACCGACACCACCGCGGTGAGGACGAGCAGCAGGGGAGGAGCGGGTGCCCGGCTCGACGACATGCCCGTGACTGTATGGGGCGTCGTCACCAGCCCCGGTCGCGCCACTCCTGCAGGTACGGCCGCTCGGCGCCGAGGGTCGTGTCCGCGCCGTGGCCGGGATAGACCCACGTCCGGTCGTCGTAGATGTCGAACACCCGTGTCGTCACGTCCTGGATGAGCGAGTCGAACGACTGGCCGGGGTTCTTGGTGTTGCCGACCCCGCCGGGGAACAGGGAGTCCCCCGTGAACAGGTGGGTGTGGCCGTGTGGGTCGTCGTAGGCGAGGGCGATCGAGCCGGGGGTGTGGCCGCGCAGGTGGACGACGTCGAGGACGACCTCGCCGAACCTGACCTGGTCGCCCTGGCCGACCGTGCGGTCCGGCGGGACGGGCATTCCCGAGGCGTCGTCGGCACCGCACACCATGGTCGCGCCGGTGGCCCGGACGACTGCCTCGAGGGCGCGGTGGTGGTCCCAGTGCTGGTGGGTCGTGACCACGGTCTCGAGCGGTCCGGCCCCCTCCGCCACGAGGCCCAGCAGCCGTGGCGCGTCGTCGGCGGCGTCGACGAGCAGCTGTGCGCCCGTGGACAGGCACCGCAGGAGGTAGGCGTTGTTGTCCATCTCGGAGACGGGGATCTTCCGGATGCTGAGATGTTCCAGGACCTTTTCCGTACCTCGTGCGGATGGGGTGGCGTGTCCGTCGTAGGGCATGTCATGCATTCTGCAACGAGGGTAGGCAAACGGCATGACTCCGCGAACTCGCTTAGTCCCTAATGACTATTGCTGTCGTTCTTTTGGCCGTCCTACGTTTGACCGGTCGCGGACAGACGGAGAGCTCACAGGGGGTGCAGGTCTCCGTCCGCGGGTTGGTGAGGGAACACATGGCTGCACAGATTCAGGACTACCAGCGACCCGTCGCTGGTGGGGAGATGGACACGGTCAGGGCACTGCTGCACGACCTGCGTCAACCACTCGCTGCGATCCTCCTCCTGTCGGGGACCGCCGGTGGCGACGTGGGACGCAAGATGGATGGGATCGCCGGACAGGCCCGATGGCTGGCCGACCTCGTGGAGGTCGTCCTCAGCGAGGCCCACGACGACGAGGTCGTCGGCACGGACGTGGTGCAGGTCGCCGCGTCGGCCGTCGACCGGGCGCAGGCGACCGCCGCCTGCGTGATCACCCTCGACGCGGACACCCCGCTCCAGGCCTGGGCTCGTCCCGTGGCCCTGAGCCGGGCCCTGGCCTGCGTCCTGGACAACGCGGTGCGGGCCGCGGGTGCCGGCGGCCACGTGGCCGTCGCCGTCCACAGCGACGCCGCCGGGGTGCACCTCACGGTGCGCGACGACGGCCCGGGGCTGGGGCTCATCAGCTCCCGCACCTCGCTGGGCCTGACCACGACGCGGGCGATGGTCGCGGCGTGCCACGGCTCGTTCCGCATCTGGACGGCCGAGGAGGGCGGCGTCGTCGCCGACATCACCCTCGCCGGCACCGGCCTCAGGTCCGTGGCGTCATGAGGATCGTCGTCTGCGACGACCACCTCCTCCTGCTCGAGGCCCTCGGCCTCGCGCTGGGCGCCTCTGGTCACGAGGTCGTCGCGCTCGCGGGCAACCCCGACGAGGCCATCGCGGCGGTCGAGATGCACAAGCCGGATGTCTGCCTGCTGGACGTCAACTTCCCCAGCGGCACCTCGGTCATGGCGATCCACCAGATCCGGGAGGTCTCCCCGGAGACCAAGGTCGTGATGCTCTCGGCCGAGGCGGACCACGCCATCGTCGGCCGGGCCATCGTCGAGGGCGCCTCCGGCTACGTCGGCAAGGAGAAGCCGATCGCCGACATCGTCGAGATGCTCGACCGGGCGGTCCGCGGTCAGCTCGCGGTCGAGCCGGCGCTCCTGCAGCGCGCGCTGCGCCCGCAGAAGTCGACCGAGGACCCGCTCTGGGCCCTGCAGTTCCTCACCGACCGTGAGTGGCAGGTGATGCGCTGCATCATGGAGGGCCAGACGACCGAGGAGATGGCCGAGGCCCTGGGTGTGCAGCGGAGCACCGCCCGCACCCACGTCCAGAACCTCCTCACGAAGCTGGGTGTCCACTCCCGGCTCCAGGCCGCCGCGCTGATGTCCGCCCACGGGTCCCTGGACTCGTGGCCGGTGCACCTGCGCTGAGCCCAGATCCGCGACGGCTCCTGCGCCGGCCACGGCCGGTGCGGGAGCCCCGCGGACGTGCTCCCCACCGTCCCCTCGAGGGGCTCGTCCGGAAGATCACCCTATTGACGTAGGGGCTTCTCCAGCACGGGTCGGTGGGTGGCATGGGCCCCACACGGCATGGTTGCGCTTATGCCAGCCCCCATTCGCGTCGTCGTCGTCGACGACCACGAGGTCTTCGTCGATGCCCTCGTCGTGTGCCTCGCGGACTACGAGGACCTGACGGTGGTGGGGACGGCGACGACCCTCGAGGGCGGGGAGGCCCTGCTCGAGCAGGGGTCGTTCGACGTGATGGTCCTTGACCTCGACCTGGCCGGGGTCGACGGGCTCCCACTGGCCGTCGAGGCCCTGCAAAGGCGCCCTGACGTCGGGGTCGTCATCGTCACCGGCCTCGAATCGGGCAACCAGATCGTCGAGGCGGTCCAGGGCGGGGTCCGTGGCTGGGTCACCAAGACCGCCACCCCCGACGAGCTCGTGGAGGCAGTCCGCGGCGTCGCCCACGGGGAGACGCGCATCCCCGCCGACCTGCTCGCCGGGGTGCTGGTGTCGCTGTCCAGGGGCCAGCGCGCCCCGCTGGAGCACGTGCAGGGGATCGGCGAGCTGACGACCCGCGAGCTCGAGGTCCTGGCCTGCCTGGCCGAGGGCATGAGCCGCACCGAGATCGGTGAGCTGCTCCACGTGTCGCCCAACACGGTGCGCACCCACATCCAGAGCATCCTGCACAAGCTCAAGGTCCACTCGGCGCTCGCCGCCGTGGCCATCGCCCGTCGGGCCGGCGTCACCGGCCCGACGGTGCTGACCGGCTGAGGAAGGCTCCGCCCCGACGGGGCCGGCCCCGACGGGACTGGGGCCCAGACAGGGACGGCCCGACAGGTCTAGGCGCCCCGGGGGAGCGAGGGGAGCTCGCCGTCGACGGCCTGCACCCGGGAGCTGTCCCGCCGGGCGAGCCAGAGCAGGACCCCCGACAGCGGGCCGGTCACGGTCGTGGTGCCGGCGCCCACGGTCCACACGTCGCCCTCGTCGGTGCGTACGACCACGGCCGGCGGCCGGCTGCCGAGGCCCAGCCGGTGCACGGCGTCGGCGACGAACCTGCGCTGCAGCTCGGGCTCCACGTCGTCGAAGCCGAACCCGGCGTCGAGGTCGACGTGGTGGTAGACCACCTCGCGCAGCCGCAGGAAGGGCAGACCCGTCGCGGGGACACGCATACCGCCGCGCATCTCCACCTCCTCGGCCGCCAGCGGCCCGTCCAGCAGCTCCAGCCGGGGCACGAGGTCGGCCGCCGTGTCCGCCAGGTCGCGCACCAGCTCGGGGAGCGGTCGGTCGGCGCCCGCCTCGATGTCGGCGTCACGCACCTCCTGGCCACCGGGGTACATCTCCTGGCGCTCCCCGGTCACGGCCCACGAGGCGAGCCGGCCGATGGCCTCGGCGTTGCGGGCGACGTGCGTGAGGACGTGCCCGCGGCTCCACCCCTCGCACAGCGACGGGGCCCCGGCGTCACCGAGGCCACGGGCCGTCGTGAGCAGGCGCTCGGTGTGGTCGGCCAGGACGGTCAGCTCGCTCCTCATTCGCGTCACGGTATCCGGGACCCCGCCGATGCGGCACCTCGCGCCTCCGCGTCGGCGAGCGCGTGCGCGGCACCGATGAAGGCCAAGTGGGAGAACGCCTGGGGGAAGTTGCCGACCATGCGCCTCCCCACGGGGTCGTACTCCTCCGACACCAGGCCGACGTCGTTCATGACACCCACGAGCCGGTCCATCAGGGGGCGGGCCTTCTCGAGGTCGTCGCACAACGAGTACGCCGTGACCAGCCACCACGAGCAGGCGAGGAATGGGTGCTCGTCGCCGGCGAGCCCGTCCACCTTCGTCTCCGTGCGGTAGCGCATGAGGAACCCGTCACGCATGAGGTCCTGCTCCACCGCGGCGACCGTCCCGAGCGCGCGGGGGTCGTCCGGCGGGAGGAAGCCCACCTGCGGGATGAGCAGCAGCGAGGCGTCGACCGCGTCGGTGTCGTAGTGCTGCGTGAACGTCCCGCGCTCGGCGGACCAGCCGTGCTCGAGGATCTCCGCGCGCACCTGGTCGCGCAGCTCGCGCCACCGGTCGACCGGTCCCTCGAGACCCCAGTGCTCCACGCCGCGCACCGCCCGGTCGAAGGCGGCCCACACCATCACCCGCGAGTGGGTGAAGTGGCGCAGCGGGCCGCGGATCTCCCACAGGCCGTTGTCGGGCTCGTCCCAGTGCTTGGCGAGGTGGTCGACGAGGGTGCGCTGCATGGCCCAGGCCTGCCGCGAGACCTCGAGCCCCTTCTCGCGCGCCTCGTCGAGCGCGATCATGACCTCGCCCAGCACGTCGGACTGCCGCTGATCGACGGCGCCGTTCCCGATCCGCACCGGTGTGGACCCCGCGTAGCCGGGCAGGTGGTCGAGGGTGCGTTCCGGCAGCCGGCGGGCACCGTCGATCGTGTACATGATCTGCAGGTCCTCCGGGTCGCCGGCGACCGCGCGGATCAGCCAGTTGCGCCAGAGGCGGGCCTCCTCGAGGTAGCCCGAGTTGACCAGCGCCTGCAGGGTGAGGGACGCGTCACGCAGCCAGCAGTAGCGGTAGTCCCAGTTGCGCTCGCCGCCGAAGTCCTCGGGCAGGCTCGTCGTGGGGGCCGCCACGATCCCGCCGAACCGCGAGTGCGTCATCATGCGAAGGGTGAGCAGCGAACGGACCACCTGGTCGCTGTAGGGGCCCTGGTAGCTGCACAGCCCCGCCCACTCGTTGGAGCGGGTGATCGTCTCCTCGATGCGGGAGTCGATGTCGAGCGGGGCGGGCACGGCCTCGTACGAGGGGAACCACGTGGTGGAGAAGGTCTGGACCTGGCCGGCCGCGACCTCGAACTCGTCGACGTGGTGCCCGTCGACCGCGGTCGGCAGCCGGGTGCCGCGCAGGATGAGCATGTCCGGGCCCGCGACGGCCGTGATGACGTCGCTGTCCAGCCGGTGACCGACGCCCCTGGAGACCCACGGCCGCACCGTGCCGTAGTCGAAGCGCACGACCCACTCGTGGCGCATGCGGACGCTGCCGTGCAGGCCCTCGACGGTGCGGATGATGTCCGCGCGCCCGTCGCCGATGGGCATGAGGTCGAGCACCCGTACGGAGCCGGTGTCGGTCTCGTGCACGGTCTCCAGGACGAAGGAGTTCTCCAGGTAGCGGCGGGTGCTCCTCGCCTCCTTGATGGGGCCCAGCAGCCACCGGCCGTGCTCGGGGGTCCCGAGCAGGGCGGCGAAGCACGCGTGGGAGTCGAACCGCGGCAGGCAGAGCCAGTCGATGGACCCGCGGCGGCTGACCAGCGCCGCCGTCTCGGTGTCGCCGAGCACGGCGTACTCCTCGATCGGCGTGCTCGGGGGAGGCATCGTCATGCGCCGGGGCGGGGCGTCGTCATGGGGTCACGGTAGGCGCTGGTGACGCGGCTGTCAGTGCAGGCACCTAGCATGAAGCGCGTGACCGCAGTGCACCCCACCACGCCCCCCGTCCGCCCCAACCACGACCAGCTCGTCGTCCGGGGCGCCCGCGAGCACAACCTCAGGGACGTCTCGGTCGAGCTTCCCCGGGACTCGATGATCGTGTTCACCGGCCTGTCCGGCTCGGGCAAGTCGTCGCTGGCGTTCGACACGATCTTCGCCGAGGGGCAGCGCCGCTACGTGGAGTCGCTGTCCGCCTACGCGCGGCAGTTCCTCGGTCAGATGGACAAGCCGGACGTCGACTTCATCGAGGGCCTGTCCCCGGCCGTCTCGATCGACCAGAAGTCGACCAACCGCAACCCGCGGTCGACGGTCGGCACCATCACCGAGGTCTACGACTACCTCCGCCTCCTCTTCGCACGGGCGGGCCGGCCGCACTGCCCCGTGTGCGGTGAGCCCATCACCCGCCAGAGCCCGCAGCAGATCGTCGACCGCCTCCTCGAGCTCCCCGACCGCACCCGCTTCCAGGTGCTGGCGCCCGTCGTGCGCGCCCGCAAGGGGGAGTACGTCGACCTGTTCACCGAGCTGCAGAGCAAGGGCTTCTCCCGGGCCCGGGTCGACGGCGAGGTGGTCTCGCTGACCGACCCGCCCAAGCTCGAGAAGCAGATCAAGCACACCATCGACGTCGTCGTCGACCGCCTCGTGGCGAAGGGCGACGACGCGGGGGCCAAGCGCCGCCTCACCGACTCCGTGGAGACTGCGCTCGGCCTGGCCGGCGGCGTCCTCGTGGTGGAGTTCGTCGACAAGGACGCCGACGACCCCGAGCGCGAGCGCCGCTTCTCGGAGCGGATGGCCTGCCCCAACGACCACCCGCTGTCGATGGACGACGTCGAGCCGCGCTCGTTCTCCTTCAACAGCCCGTTCGGCGCCTGCCCGAAGTGCAGCGGCCTCGGCACCGAGCTCGAGGTCGACCCCGAGCTGCTCGTCCCCGACGAGGACCTGTCGCTGTCCGAGGGCGCGATCGCCCCTTGGGCGCAGGGGAGCGGTTCGGCCGAGTACTTCCAGCGGGTGATGACGGCTCTCAGCCACGACCTCAAGTTCTCCATGGACGCGCCGTTCCACGCCCTGCCGGCGCGGGCCCGCGAGGCCCTGCTGCACGGCCAGAACTACAAGGTCCACGTCCGCTACAAGAACCGCTACGGCCGCGAGCGCTCCTACACGACCGGGTTCGAGGGCGTCGTCCCGTTCGTCAAGCGCCGCCACTCCGAGACCGACTCCGAGTGGAGCCGGGAGCGCTACGAGGGCTACATGCGCGAGGTGCCGTGCCCCGAGTGCGGCGGTGCGCGCCTCAAGCCCGAGTCGCTCGCCGTGACCATCGGCGGCCACAGCATCTCGGCCATCTGCGCCCTGGCCATCGCCGAGTGCGCGAGCTTCCTCAAGGAGGTCGACTTCACGCCCCGTGAGCGGCAGATCGCCGAGCGCGTCATCAAGGAGATCGACGCGCGGCTGGGCTTCCTGCTCGACGTCGGCCTCGACTACCTGTCGCTCGACCGCCCGGCCGGCACGCTGTCCGGTGGCGAGGCCCAGCGCATCCGGCTCGCCACCCAGATCGGGTCGGGCCTCGTCGGTGTCCTGTACGTCCTCGACGAGCCCAGCATCGGCCTGCACCAGCGCGACAACCACCGGCTCATCGAGACGCTGACGCGGCTGCGCGACCTGGGCAACACCCTGATCGTCGTCGAGCACGACGAGGACACCATCGCCACGGCCGACTGGGTGGTCGACATCGGCCCCGGTGCCGGCGAGCACGGCGGCGTCGTCGTGCACTCCGGACCGGTGCAGGGCCTGCTCGACCACCCGGACTCGGTCACCGGCAAGTACCTGTCGGGCCGGCTGGAGATCCCGACCCCGCTGCAGCGCCGCCCGCAGGAGAAGGGTCGCGAGGTCACCGTCGTCGGTGCCCGCGAGCACAACCTGCACGGCGTCGACGTGTCGTTCCCGCTCGGCAACCTCGTGGCCGTCACCGGTGTCTCGGGGTCCGGCAAGTCCACGCTGGTCAACGACATCCTCTACAACGTGCTCGCCAACAAGCTCAACGGCGCCCGGCACGTCCCCGGCCGCCACAAGACCGTCAAGGGCCTGGACCACCTCGACAAGGTGGTGCACGTCGACCAGAGCCCCATCGGCCGCACCCCGCGGTCCAACCCAGCCACCTACACGGGTGTCTTCGACGCGGTGCGCAAGCTCTTCGCGACGACGACCGAGGCGAAGATCCGCGGCTACCAGCCGGGCCGGTTCTCCTTCAACGTCAAGGGCGGTCGCTGCGACGCGTGCTCCGGCGACGGCACCATCAAGATCGAGATGAACTTCCTCCCGGACGTCTACGTCCCGTGCGAGGTGTGCCACGGCGCCCGCTACAACCGCGAGACGCTCGAGGTCCACTTCAAGGGCAAGACCATCGCCGACGTCCTTGACATGCCGATCGAGGAGGCCGCCGACTTCTTCGCCGCGGTGCCCGCCATCGCCCGGCACATGAAGACGCTCAACGACGTGGGCCTCGGCTACGTCCGCCTCGGCCAGCCCGCACCCACGCTGTCCGGTGGTGAGGCGCAGCGCGTCAAGCTGGCCTCCGAGCTGCAGAAGCGCTCCACCGGCCGCACCGTCTACGTCCTCGACGAGCCCACGACCGGGCTGCACTTCGAGGACATCCGCAAGCTGCTCGAGGTCCTGCAGGGGCTCGTCGACAAGGGCAACACGGTCATCGTCATCGAGCACAACCTCGACGTCATCAAGAACGCCGACTGGATCGTCGACATGGGCCCCGAGGGTGGCAACGGCGGTGGCCTCGTCGTCGCCGAGGGCACGCCCGAGGAGGTGGCCGAGGTCGAGGCGAGCCACACGGGTCGGTTCCTCGCCCCCGTGCTCGCCAAGAGTGCGAGGTCGACGCACCGCCCGACCGGTGCGCAGGTGCCGCGGGCTGGTGCCGCCAAGGCCGCTGCGGTGACGCGCGCGACCAAGCGGACCGCGGCGGCCGAGAAGGCGACCGCGAAGACGACGGCGACCGCGAGCACCAAGGCGACGTCGGCCCGGAAGGGCGCAGCCACCAAGACGGCGACCAAGACCGCGACCAAGACCGCGACGAAGGCTGCTGCCGCCAAGGGCGCGGGCGCGGCGACGCCGGCGAAGAAGACGGCAGCCGCCAGGGGCACCACCCGCAAGCGCGCCTGACGTCCACGATCCTCACCAGGGATCACACCGCGGCCCCCGCCACCGGCGGGGGCCGCGGCATTTGTCCTGAGGCGGCACTCGCAGCACTCGCGACACACGCGTCACACCCGGACGCAACGGCAGCCAAACACGGCCACGTCCTCCGTAGGCTGCGGTAGGCCCTCCTGCCCCTGCCGGACGATCCGGGCACAGGGATACGGGCGTCTCATGGGGGAGGACGCCGCGACAGCGGCGCGTTCCCTCCCGAGGAGGCTGGTCGTGCGCCCCTGGCCCGCTGTGCTCACCGCGTCCGCGGTCGCGCTCGCCTCGGTGTGGGCCACCGCCACCCCCGCGCCGGCCTCGGTCGTCCCCGCCGCCACCACGACCACCGCCGCCACCACGACCGTCACCACCACCACCACCACCACCACCACCACCACCACGGCGGACCCTGCGTCGTGGTGGGGCACGAACGGGCGGGTCAGTGACACCCTCGTCTCCGGCAACCGGGTCTACCTCGCCGGCGGCTTCGACTACGTCGGCCCCACGACGGGGTACGGCGTCCCGGTCGACACCGCGACGGGGGTGCGCGCCGCCTGGCCGGTCATCGACGGGCCGGTGGACGTGACCGTCCCCGATGGTTCGGGCGGTTGGTACGTCGCGGGCCGGTTCAAGCGGGTCGGCACCGCCTACCGTCCCGGCGCCGCACGGATCACGGCGGACGGCCTCGTGACGGCCTGGAACCCGCGCCCCGGCAGCCAGGTCCGGGCCATCGCCGCCACCCCGGCCGGGATCGTCCTCGGCGGTGACTTCCTCAGCCTGGCCGGCATGCCCGCAGCCCACCTCGCCGCGGTGGACCCCGAACTCGGCGCAGTGGTGACGACCTGGAGCGCCTCCACCAACGCCACGGTCCGGGCGCTGGTCGGCGCCGGTGGTGCGCTGTACGCCGGAGGGGACTTCACCACCGTCGACGACCAGCCACACTCCGCCCTCGTGCGGCTGGACGCGCTGACGGGGTCCGTCGACCCGCTCTTCGCCGGGGCGGCCGGAGGTGCCGTCCAGGCGGTCGCCCTCTCGCCGGACGCGTCGGTGGTCTACGCCGGCGGCACCTTCACCTCGGTGTCCGGCCCCAGCGGCCAGGTCGCGCGCAGCCGCCTCGCCGCCTTCACCACCGACGGCGGCGTCCCGACCGCGTGGGCCCCGGCCTCGGACGGCACGGTGCGGGCGCTGGCCGTCGACCCCGACACCGGCACGGTCTACGCGGGAGGCACCTTCGGCACGGTGTCCGCGGTGAGCCGTGCACGCATCGCCGCCGTCGGCGCGGACGGTGCGGTGACGGCCTTCAACCCGCTCCTGTCAGGCTGCAACATCCGGCACACCACCGGCTACGCCCACAGCAACCCGCCCTGCTCGCCCGAGGTCGCCGTCCTGCAGGTCCGTGACGGCGTGCTGTACGTGGGCGGACGCTTCGGCCGGTCCGGCGCCACGACCCGGCACGACGCAGCGGCCTTCCTCACCGCCGGCGGCGCCCTCACCGCCTGGAACCCGACGCCGGGGGACCGGGTCAACACGCTGGCCGTCTCCGACGGCGGCCGGGTCTACCTCGGCGGGGAGTTCACCAGCGTCAACGGGCAGGTGCGCAGAGGAGTCGCGGCGCTCGATGCCACGACGGGACAGCTCGACCCGACCTTCAGCGCCGACACCGACAACGAGGTCCTCGACCTCGCCCTGTCGACCGACCGCACCCGCCTGTTCCTGGCCGGCTCCTTCCTCACCGTCCGCGGGGTCAGCCGCCCACGCCTGGCGTCGGTCGTCGCCTCCACCGGTTCCGTCGACGGCGTGTTCAAGCCGGTCGTCAACGACAACGTCCTGTCGATCGCCACCGCGCAGGGATGGCTCTTCGCCGGGGGCCAGTTCACCACGGTGAACGGCCTGACCCGACGCCACGTCGCCAAGCTCTGGGGCTCGAGCGGGGCGCTGAGCACGTTCCACGCCGACACCGTCGGGCCCGCCGGGGTGCTGAGGTCGGGCGGCATGGTCCAGTCCATCGCCGTCAGCAGCGATGCGGGACGGGTGTACCTGGGCGGTCCCTTCACCACGGTGAACGGGACCACCATGCCGGCCGGCATCGCCGTGGTCTACGGCACCACCGGAGCCCTCCACCCCCGGCAGCTCGGCGGCGTCGCCCGCTGCTCCGGCGCCGGCCCGTGGGTAACACGGCTGTACCTCAGCTCGGACAACCGGCGCCTCTACGGCGGGGACGTCTGCCCGGACAACATCTACCAGTGGGACGCCTACAACCTGAGCACGCCCACGCGGCCGACCGGCCTGCTGTGGCGCACCTGGTGCAACGGCGGCATGCAGGGCGCGTTCGAGGTGGCGGGCCGGTTCTACTACGGCACCCACGGCAGCTCCTGCGCCGCGAGCCCGGGCAGCGCGACGAAGCTCGCCCGACCACGCTTCGCCGCCTTCACGTCCACCACAGGTGCCCTCGTCAGCGGCTCCCCGACGTTCGACAGCCCCATGGGCGTCTGGAGCGTCAGCGCGCTGCCCGCGGGGCTGGTGGTGGGAGGGGACTTCACCACCGTGAACGGCGTGCTGCACCAGGGGGTGGCAGTCGTCCCGCAGTGACCGGAGGTCGGGCGAGCCGTGGCCCGGCGTGCGAGAGGGGTGTGGCGCCAGGTGGCACCACACCCCTCTCGCGACCCACGACCCCGTCAGGCCGCGGGAAGGTGCCGGTTCAGGCCGGCTCAGACGTGCCGGTTCAGACGGGGCTGATCAGATGTCGCCACCGAGGTAGGCGGCTTTGACCGCGGGGTCGTTGGCCAGCTCCTCGCCGGACCCCTCGCGCACGATCTCACCGGTCTCGAGGATGTAGGCGCGGTGCGCGCGCTTGAGCGCCTGCGCCGCGTTCTGCTCCACGAGCAGCACGGTGGTGCCCTGCTGGTTGATCTCGGTGATGATGTCGAAGATCTGCTGGATGAGCTTGGGCGCCAGCCCCATCGACGGCTCGTCGAGCAGCAGCAGCTTCGGGTTGGCCATCAGCGCCCGGCCGATGGCCAGCATCTGCTGCTCGCCGCCGGACATGGTGCCCGCGACCTGCGTACGCCGCTCGGCCAGCCGGGGGAAGAGGCCGAACACCCGGTCGCGGTCCTCACCGATCTTGGGCGACCTGCGGTCGGGGCGCGCGTAGGCACCCATGTCGAGGTTCTCCTGCACCGTCATGCCGACGAAGCACCCACGGCCCTCGGGGGACTGCGCGATCCCGAGCACGGGCCGCTCGTGGGCGGGGACGGCGGTGATGTCCTGGCCCTCGAAGCGGATGGAGCCCTGGCGCACCGGGCGCAGGCCGGAGACCGTCTTCATCGTGGTCGTCTTCCCGGCGCCGTTGGCACCGATCAGCGTGACGACCTCGCCCTCGCCGACCGTGAACGAGACGTTGCGGATCGCCTCGATGCGTCCGTAGTTGACGCAGAGGTCGTCGACCTCAAGAAGCATCTTCATCAACTCCCAGGTAGGCGGCGATGACCGCAGGGTTGTCCTGGATCTCGGCGGGCAGGCCCTCGGCGATCTTCTTGCCGAACTCCAGCACCACGATCCGGTCCGTCACGCCCATGACCAGCTTCATGTCGTGCTCGATCAGCAACACGGTGTAGCCCTGATCGCGGATCGACTGGATGAGCTCCATCAGCCGCGCCTTCTCGGCCGGGTTGAAGCCGGCGGCCGGCTCGTCCAGGCAGAGCAGCTTGGGGTTGGTGGCCAGCGCACGCGCGATCTCCAGGCGACGCTGGTCGCCGTACGGGAGGTTGCGCGCGAGCTCGTCGGCACGCTTGTCCAGCCCCATGAACTTGAGCAGCTCGTAGGCGCGGTCCATGCCCTCGGACTCCTCGGCGTGGTGCTTGGGGAGCCGCAGGAGGGCGGAGAACATACCGGTCGAGTGGTGCGCGTCGGCGCCCACCAGCACGTTCTCGAGGGCCGTCATGTTGTGGAAGAGCCGGATGTTCTGGAACGTGCGCGCGATACCCAGCTTGGTGATCTGGAACTTCTGGCGCTTGCCCAGGGGCTCGCCCATGAACCGCACCCCGCCCGAGGTGGGCTGGTAGACGCCGGTCATGACGTTGAAGCAGGTGGTCTTGCCGGCACCGTTGGGGCCGATGAGGCCGAGGATCTCGCCGGTGTTGATGTGGAACGAGACGCCGTCGAGCGCGGTGACACCACCGAACCTCAGCGTGACGTCCTCGACCTCGAGCATCTTGCCCTTCGGCAGGTCCGCGACCTCGTCGACGGAGATGTCCACCGACGTGTCGGGGGTCGCCTCGGTGTCGGGGGCGAGCACGGTGTCGTCGTCGACCCGGGTGCCCCTGGTCTCCTTGGCGCTGTCGTGCTGGTCCGGGGTGGGGGCGGTGTCAGACACGAGCGGCTCCTTCCACGTCGAGCTGGTCGGGTTCTTGCTCGGCGGCCTTCTTGGCCCGCACCGACCTCCGCGGCGGCATCAGGCCCTGTGGCCGGAAGATGGCCAGCGCCATGAGGGCGAGGCCGAAGAGCAGGAAGCGGGCGTCGGCGAGGAAGCGGAACTTCTCGGGCGCCCAGGTGAGCAGGGCCGCAGCGACCACGACACCCCAGCGGTTGCCCTGTCCGCCGACGACGACCATCGCCACGAAGAGCACGGAGTAGAGGATGGTGAAGTTGTCCGGGTTGATGAACTGCTGCTTGGTGGCGAAGAGCGCACCCGAGAGGCCACCGATGGCCGCACCGGTCGCGAACGCCAGCAGCTTGAAGCGGAACGTCGGCACACCCATGAGCTCGGCGGCGTCCTCGTCCTCACGGGTGGCCTCCCAGGCCCGGCCGACGCGCGAGTTCTGCATGCGCCAGTCGAGGAAGAGCACGATGAACACGAGGGTCAGTGCGAGCCAGTAGTAGGGGATCGAGTCGGTCACGCCGAACTGCAGGAACCGGGTCTGGTTGGACAGGTCGACCTTGGCGACGAAGCCGTCCCACACGAGGTGGGGGATCCCGAAGAGGTCGAGGTCCGGCGGGGTCGGGATGTTGGAGATGCCTCGCGAGCCGCCGGTCAGGCTGTCGGCGTTGACCAGGATCAGGCGGACGATCTCACCGAACCCGAGCGTCACGATCGCGAGGTAGTCGCCGCGGACGCGCAGGGTGGGGGCGCCCAGGACGATGCCCGACACGAGCGTGACGACCATGGCGATCGGGATGCACAGCAGCAGCGGCAGCTTGGCGTGGTTGGAGCCCAGGATGCCGACCGTGAAGGCGCCGATGGCGAAGAAGCCGATGTAGCCGAGGTCGAGCAGCCCCGCGTAGCCGATGACGATGTTGAGCCCGATGGCGACCAGGGCGTACAGCGCACACAGGAACAGGACCGCGCCGAAGTCGGAGTCGGTCGTCGTGATGAGCGGCGGGTTGATGATCGGCAGCAGGTAGACGATGACCGCCGCGGCGATGGCGAGCACGATCTTGGCCCAGCGGGGCAGGGCCCGGAAGCGGTCACCGATGCCGTGGAAGAACGAGGAGACGGCGTTCATGCGCGGGCCTTTCCGAGGGACTCACCCAACAGGCCGGTGGGTCGGAACAGCAGGATGACGACGAGGAGGGTGAACGCCACCACGTCCTTCCAGTTCGAGCCGAAGATCGCCGACCCGTAGCTCTCGGCGACGCCGAGGACGAACCCACCCAGCAGCGCTCCGCGCAGGTTGCCGATGCCGCCGAGCACGGCCGCGGTGAACGCCTTGACGCCGAGCAGGAAGCCCGCGTTGTAGCGCGTGACGCCGATCTTGAGCAGGTACATCATCGCCGCCGCACCGGCCATGGCGCCGCCGATGACGAAGGTGAGGCGGATGACGCGGTCGCGGTTGACGCCCATGAGGGCCGCGGCCTCGGGGTCCTGGGCGACCGCGCGGATGCCACGGCCGAGGCGGGAGCGCTTCACGAACTGGTCGAGGATGACCATCATGACGATGGCCGACCCGAGCACGATGAGGTCGATGTTGGAGACCCGGTAGTCGAACACGCGGAACAGCCGGACGGTGTCGATGTTCAGCGGGAGCGGGGACGCCTCTCGGGGGCGGCCCACGTAGCTGGCGAGGTCGGTGTCCAGCCCGAACCACTTGAAGGGCTTGTCACGCAGGCCCATCGCCTCGGAGAGGACGAACGAGGCGCCGATGGCGGAGATGAGCGCGATGAGGGGTGGGGAGTTGCGTTTGCGCAGCGGCCGGTAGGCCACGAACTCCAGGCCGAGGGCGACCAGTGCCGAGGTGACCATGGCCGCGGCGAAGCCGATGACGAGGAACCCGACGACACCGAGGCCACTGGCCTTGCTCGCACCGAGCGCGGTGAGGACCCACACGGCGGCGAAGCTGCCCCACATGAAGACCTCGGAGTGGGCGAAGTTGATGAGCCTGAGCACGCCGTAGACCAGCGTGTAGCCGAGGGCGATCAGCGCGTAGACGGCCCCGAAGGCCAGTCCGGTGATCGTGAACTCCCAGAAGTGGTTGAGCAGAAGATCCATCAGACCTCCGTGTTGGGGGACCTCGGCGCGTCAGCACCTGGGGTCCGGGTCCGGACGGGAACACGGTAGCGGCCAGGACCCTCGTTGCAGAGAGCCCTGGCCGCTATGCGTGGTGCTACTTGATTTCCTGGTCCGGGACGATCTTGCCGCCGGTGACCTTGTAGGCCCAGACGGAGACCTCGGAGGGCTCGCCCTTGGCGTCGAACTTGACGTTCTTGGTGACGCCCTTCGCGCTGTAGGAGGCGATGAAGGCGTTCATGTCCGCCGAGGACGTCTTGCCTGCGGCGATGCCGGCGAGGAACACGTTCGCGGCGTCGTAGGCCTCGGCCGAGTACGTCGCGGGGTCGGAGTTGTACGCCTTCTTGTAGGCGGCCGAGAAGTCGGCAGCCTTGTCCGGGGGCAGGCACGGGCAGGTGAGGATCGCGCCCTCGGCAGCCGCGCCGGCGCCCTTGATGAAGCCGTCGTCCTTGACGCCGTCAGCGGCGACGAAGGTGCCGGTGAAGCCGCCCGACTTGAGCTGCTTCACGAGCTTGCTGGCGTTGGAGTAGTAGCCGCCGTAGAAGAACACGGTGGCACCGGACGCCTTGGCCTTGGTGACGGTGGGGGAGAAGTCGTCCTGCTTGCCGTCGGCAGCCGTCTCGTCGCTTCCGGCCACGGCCGAGCCGAGGTCCTTCTTGACGATGTCGGCCAGGCCCTTGCCGTACTCGGAGGTGTCGTCGGAGACGAACACCTTCTGGGCCTTGAGGATGTCCTTGATGTACTTCGCGGCAGCCGGACCCTGCGTGGCGTCGTTGCCGAGGATGCGGTGGAAGGTCTTCCAGCCGTTCTCGGACAGCGCCGGGTTGGTGGCCGAGGCCGTGATGATGTTGAGGCCGGCCTTGTCGAAGATCGGGTCGGCGGCCTTGGACTCACCGGAGAAGGCGGGGCCGACGATGCCGACGAGCTTCTTGTCGGTGACGGCCTTCTGGGCCAGTCCGGGGGCGATGGACGGGTCGCCCTGGCTGTCGAACGAGGTGAGCGTGACCTTGCAGTCCGCGTGCTTCTCGTTGTACTGCGTCACGGCGAGCTCGGCGCCGTTCTTGATGTTGATGCCGAGGTTGGCGGCGTCTCCGGTCAGTGCACCGAAGAAGCCGATCTTGAGGTCACACGCCTTGCCGCCGCTGCCGGAGCCGGCGTCGTTGGTGGTGCCACCACAGGCACTCAGTGCGAGGGCAGCAGCCACGACGGGCGCGCCAATCTTGAAGACGGAACGCAAGACTCCTCCTGAAGTCACTTTGGTGCTCGTGGAGGCGGCGGTGAGCAGCACCCACGGTCACCCCGGACGGGGTGTTGTGGAGACTATGACTCCGTCCGCGCGGAATGGGGGGACCTTGGTCTCAGGCGTGACCGTGTCGTTACCACGCGTCTCACCAAACGGCACATCCCGGGCAGCGACCGCCGAAAGGGTCCGGTGAACTCTCGCCGGGCCCCGTTCGTCCTACCGGGTGCGGGCGGCATACTCGGGCCCTCGCACCGCACCGGAAGACCGCTCGCGCGGCCCCCCACCGAAAGGCGCACCATGACCCAGACCGAAGACCGAGCCCCCGAAGACCGAGCCCCCGAGGGCCCCTCCCGCCGGGTCGTCCTGGCCTCTGCGGGCACCATCGCCGTCGGTGCCGTCACCCTCGCCGGCTGCGGCGACGCCGGCCAGGCCGCGAGCGACGTCGCCAGCTCGGCGACCAACGCCGTCAAGGACGCGATCTCCAAGGCCACCGTGCCTGTCGGTGGGGGCAAGATCTTCGCCGACCAGAAGGTCGTCGTCACCCAGCCGACCTCCGGCGAGTTCAAGGCGTTCAGCGCGGTCTGCACGCACCAGTCGTGCATCGTCGCGGAGGTCGCCAACGGCACCATCAACTGCGCGTGCCACGGCAGCAAGTTCGACATCACCACGGGTGCGGTCAAGAACGGCCCGGCCTCCTCGCCGCTGCCGGAGAAGAAGGTCACGATCAGCGGCGACGGCATCACCGTCACCTGACGACCTCCACGTCCCCGAGGCCGACAACGGCGTCGGCCGGGGTGCGCCCGGCGGGCCCCCGCCGGGCGCACCCTCGACAGGGAGGCGTCGGTGCCGATCCATAGAGTGGACCCGTGGCTGACCCGTCGACCTACCGCCCAGCGCCGGGGGAGATCCCGGTCGACCCGGGCGTCTACCGGTTCCGCGACTCGGCCCGACGGGTCATCTACGTGGGCAAGGCGAAGTCGCTGCGCCCTCGGCTGTCGTCCTACTTCCAGGACCTGTCCGCCCTGCACCCGCGGACGGCCACCATGGTCACGACCGCGGCGAGCGTCGAGTGGACCGTGGTGTCCACCGAGGTGGAGGCGCTGCAGCTCGAGTACTCCTGGATCAAGGAGTTCGACCCCCGCTTCAACGTCAAGTATCGCGACGACAAGTCCTACCCGTACCTCGCGGTGACCATGGGGGACGAGTTCCCCCGCGCCCAGGTGATGCGGGGCGCCAAGCGCAAGGGCACCCGGTACTTCGGCCCCTACGCGCACGCCTGGGCGATCCGCGAGACCCTCGACCTGCTGCTGCGCGTGTTCCCGGTCCGCACCTGCTCCTCGGGCGTCTTCAAGCGGGCGGGCCAGGTCGGGCGCCCGTGCCTGCTCGGCTACATCGACAAGTGCTCGGCGCCGTGCGTCGGCCGGGTCAGCCCGGAGGAGCACCGGGCCATCGCCGACGACTTCTGCGACTTCATGGCCGGCAACACGACGCGGTTCGTCAAGCGGCTCGAGCGCGAGATGGCCGCTGCCTCCCAGGAGCTGGAGTTCGAGCAGGCGGCCCGCCTGCGCGACGACCTGGTGGCCCTGGGAAAGGCGCTCGAGAAGTCCGCGGTCGTCCTCGGAGACGGCACGGACGCCGATGTGTTCGCCCTCGAGGAGGACGGGCTCGAGGTCGCCGTCCAGGTCTTCCACGTGCGCGGGGGCCGGGTCCGCGGGCAGCGGGGCTGGGTCGCGGAGATGGACGCCGAGTCCGTCCCCGAGATCGTCGGCCATCTCCTGCAGCAGGTGTACGGCGGGGAGTCCGGCGAGGGAGTGCCGCGCGAGGTCCTCGTGCCCGTGCTGCCCGACGACCCCGAGGCCGTGTCCGCGTGGCTCGGCGCGCTGCGCGGGTCGAACGTCGACCTGCGCGTGCCCCGGCGCGGTGACAAGCGCACGCTCCTCGAGACCGTCCACCGCAACGCCAAGCAGTCGCTCGCACGCCACAAGCTGGCCCGGGCCGGTGACCTCACCGCGCGCAGCCAGGCGTTGCAGGAGCTGCAGGAGACCCTGGACCTGGCCGACGCGCCGCTACGGGTGGAGTGCTACGACATCAGCCACATCCAGGGCTCGCAGGTCGTCGGGTCGATGGTCGTCTTCGAGGACGGCCTGCCCCGCAAGTCCGAGTACCGCCGCTTCGTCATCCGCGGCGAGGACGTCGACGACACCGCGGCCATGGACGAGGTCCTCACGCGGCGGTTCAGCCGCTACCTCGAGGAGCGTGACCAGTCCTCCGACGTGGAGCTCGGCCCCGACCCCGAGGCCGGACCGGAGCGCATCGACCCCGACACCGGTAAGCCGAAGAAGTTCGCCTACCCGCCCAACCTCGTCGTCGTCGACGGTGGCCTGCCACAGGTCAACGCGGCGAAGGCCGCGCTGACCTCGCTCGGCATCGACGACATCGCGGTCGTCGGGCTCGCCAAGCGGCTGGAGGAGGTGTGGGTGCCCGGCCAGGACCACCCCGTGATCCTGCCCCGCACGAGCGAGGGGCTCTACCTGCTCCAGCGGGTCCGCGACGAGGCCCACCGCTTCGCCATCACCTTCCACCGCCAGCGCCGGTCCAAGGCGATGACGGCCAGTGCGCTCGACGGCATCCCCGGGCTGGGGGAGACGCGGCGCAAGGCCCTGCTGCGCCACTTCGGGTCGGTCAAGAAGGTCCGGGCCGCCTCGGTCGAGGAGCTGGTGGCCGTTTCGGGCATCGGCCCTGCGCTCGCGGCGACGATTGCGGCAGAGTTGTCCAGCGAGGCACCGGCCACACCGGCCGTCAACCTCATGACCGGCGAGATCATCGACGAGGACGGGGCAGCGCAGTGAACACCGCAGGGGACAGCGCGGAGCACCACGAGCAGGGGGAGCGGCCGGAGCTGGTGATCGTCACCGGCATGAGCGGTGCCGGCCGCTCGACGACGGCTAACGTGCTGGAGGACTCCGGCTGGTACGTCGTGGACAACCTCCCGCCCCAGCTGCTGGTCTCGCTCGCCGACCTCGCGAACGGCGACGGCCGGTCGGCGCACCTGCCCCGCATCGCCGCGGTGGTCGACGTGCGGGCCCGGGGGTTCTTCGCCCACCTGCAGACCGCCCTCAACGAGCTGCGGCTGCGCGACTGGCACCCCAACCTCGTGTTCCTCGACGCCACCGACGAGGCCCTGGTCCGTCGCTTCGAGTCCGTGCGGCGCCCGCACCCCCTGCAGGGCGAGGGCCGCCTGCTCGACGGCATCGTCCGCGAGCGCGACATGCTCGCCGACCTGCGCTCCGTCGCGGACGTCGTCATCGACACCTCGGGGCTCAACGTCCACCAGCTGGCCAAGAAGGTCCACCCCGTCTTCGCGGGCGAGGGGGTGGGGCCGAAGGTGCGCATCGCGGTGATGTCCTTCGGCTTCAAGTACGGCGTGCCGCTGGACGCCGACTTCGTCTTCGACATGCGCTTCCTGCCCAACCCGTTCTGGATCCCGGAGCTGCGCAGCTTCACCGGCCAGGACCCGCAGGTGTCGGAGTTCGTGCTCGGCCAGGAGGGGGCGCCCGAGTTCGTCGAGCGCGTCGCCGCCCTCATGGAGCCGGTCGTCGCCGGCTACGTCCGCGAGGGCCGGCGCTACGCGACCCTCGCCGTCGGGTGCACCGGCGGGAAGCACCGGTCCGTGGCCGTCGCCGAGGCCCTGCGCGCCCGCCTGGCCACCGCCGACGTGGCGACGTTCGTCGTCCACCGCGACCTGGGGCAGGAGTGACGGGTCCGGCGGTCGTCGCCCTGGGGGGCGGTCACGGCCTCGCCGCCTCGCTGGAGGCGCTGAAGCTCGTCTGCGACGACATCACCGCCGTGGTCACGGTGGCGGACAACGGCGGTTCCTCGGGACGGCTGCGCGACGAGTTCGACGTGCTGCCGCCGGGCGACCTGCGGATGGCCCTGGCCGCGCTGTGCGACGACACGGAGTGGGGCCACACCTGGCGCGACGTCCTCCAGCACCGGTTCCCCGGCGACGGGCCCCTCGGCGGCCACGCCCTGGGCAACCTGCTCATCACCGCCCTCTGGGACCTCGACCGCGACCCCGTGGCAGGCCTCGACCTCGTCGGCCGGCTGCTCAACGCCCGCGGGCGGGTGCTCCCCATGGCAGCGGTCCCGCTCGAGATCACGGCGCAGGTGGAGGGGCTCGACCCGGCGGACAGGTCCCGGGTCCAGACGTTGCGCGGGCAGGTGGCCGTGGCCTCGACCACCGGGCAGGTGCGCAGCATCGCCCTGGAGCCCCACGACCCGCCGTCGGCGCCGGCGACGATCGAGGCGGTCAACGCGGCCGACTGGGTCATCCTCGGCCCGGGGTCGTGGTTCACCTCGGTGATGCCCCACCTGCTGGTCCCCGGGCTGCGCGACGCCCTGCACGACACGGCAGCCCGGCGGCTGCTCACCCTCAACCTCGAGCACTCCGGGGAGACCGCCGGCTTCAGCTGCGCCCGCCAGGTCGAGGCCCTGGCCGACCACGCTCCGCGGATGCGCCTCGACGTGGTCCTCGCCGACCCGGTCGCGGTGGACGACGTCGACGAGCTGCGGGCTGCCGCGGGGCGCCTGGGCGCCGAGGTGGTCATCGCCCCCGTCGCCCAGCGGGGCGCTCCGGGGCACCACGACTCGCTGCGGCTCGCGGCGGCGTACCGTGACCTCTTCGGGTGACGCCCCGGTGGGCGGTGGCACCCGGGTCAGGCAGGACGAAAGCGGCGGTCGGAACTGCACCGGCCCGGTACGGCGAGATGGCAGGATGACGGCATGGCGATGACGGCGCGGGTCAAGGACGAGCTGAGCAGACTCGACGTCACCAAACCCTGCTGCCGGAAGTCCGAGGTCGCGGCCACCCTTCGCTTCGCCGGCGGCCTGCACATCGTGGGCGGCCGCATCGTGGTGGAGGCCGAGCTCGACACCGCCAACGCCGCCCGCCGCCTGCGCAAGAACATCGGCGACCTCTACGGCCACCCCTGCGAGGTGCTCGTGCTCGCCGCGGGAGGCCTGCGCAAGGGCAGCCGCTACGTCGTCCGCGTGGTGCAGGACGGCGAGGCGCTGGCCCGCCAGACCGGCCTCATCGACTCCCGCGGACGTCCCGTGCGCGGCCTGCCGCCAAAGGTGGTCAGCGCCTCGGCCTGCGACGCCGAGGCCGCCTGGCGTGGTGCCTTCATCGCCCACGGCTCCCTCACCGAGCCCGGCCGCTCGTCGGCCCTCGAGGTGACCTGCCCCGGTCCTGAGGCGGCGCTCGCGCTCGTCGGGGCCGCCCGCAGGCTGGGTATCCAGGCCAAGGCCCGCGAGGTGCGCGGCGTCGACCGCGTGGTCATCCGTGACGGCGACGCCATCGGGGCCATGCTCACCCGCCTCGGCGCCCACGAGGCGGTCCTCGCCTGGGAGGAGCGCCGGATGCGGCGCGAGGTGCGCGCCACGGCCAACCGCCTCGCCAACTTCGACGACGCCAACCTGCGCCGGTCGGCACGCGCCGCGGTGGCGGCCGGGGCCCGCGTCCACCGGGCCATGGAGATCCTCGGCGAGGAGATCCCCGACCACCTGCGGGAGGCGGGCGAGCTGCGCCTGCAGCACAAGCAGGCCTCCCTCGAGGAGCTGGGCCAGCTGGCGCAGCCGCCGATGACCAAGGACGCCGTGGCCGGCCGGATCCGGCGCCTGCTCGCGATGGCCGACAAGCGGGCCCAGGACCTCGGCATCCCCGGGACCGAGGCCAACCTGACGCCCGACATGCTCGACGCGTGAGCGCCGACGCGCAGCAGGGACCGGCCCCGACGCGGGTCGCGGTCGTCGGCACCGGCTACGTCGGCCTCTCGATCGCCGTGCTGCTGGCCCAGCGGCACCGGGTCGTGGCCCTCGACATCGACGAGGCCCGGGTCAAGACCCTCCGGGGTGGGCAGAGCCCTATCCACGACGCCGACATCAGCCGGTTCCTCGAGGCCGGTGGCCTCGACCTGGCCTTCACCACGGACCCCGACGAGGCCTACGCCGACGCGGAGTTCGTCGTGGTCGCGACGCCCACCGACTACGACCCGGACACCAACTACTTCAACACCTCCAGCGTCGAGTCGGTCCTCAAGGACGCCTCGAGCCGCAACCCCTCGGCAACCTTGGTCGTGAAGTCGACCGTGCCCGTGGGCTTCACCAAGGAGGTGTCGGGCCGCCTCGGGCTGGACTCCGTGGTGTTCAGCCCCGAGTTCCTGCGCGAGGGCAAGGCCCTGTGGGACCTGCTGCACCCGTCGCGGATCGTCGTGGGGGAGCGCAGCGAGCGGGCCCAGCGGTTCGCCGACCTGCTGCTCGAGGCGGCCGAGGACGACGACGTGGCCGTGCTGCTCACCGACAGCACCGAGGCGGAGGCGATCAAGCTGTTCGCCAACACGTTCCTCGCGATGCGGGTGGCGTTCTTCAACGAGCTCGACACCTTCGCCGCCACCCACGGTCTCGACTCACGACAGATCATCGACGGCGTGGGCCTCGACCCCCGGATCGGGCAGTACTACAACAACCCGTCGTTCGGCTACGGCGGCTACTGCCTCCCCAAGGACACCAAGCAGCTCCTGGCCAACTACCAGAACGTGCCCCAGAGCCTCATCGAGGGCATCGTCAACGCCAACACCACGCGCAAGGACTTCGTCGCGTCCGACATCCTGCGCCGCGGACCGAAGGTGGTGGGGATCCACCGGCTCATCATGAAGTCCGAGTCGGACAACTACCGGTCCAGCAGCGTGCAGGGGATCATGAAGCGGATCAAGGCCAAGGGCGTCGAGGTCGTCGTCTACGAGCCCGGCCTGACCGGTGAGCGGTTCTTCGGCTCGCGGGTGGTGCGCGACCTCGCCCAGTTCAAGGCCGAGTCCGACGTCATCGTGGCCAACCGCATGGTGGCGGAGCTGCGTGACGTCGAGGACAAGGTCTACACGCGGGACCTGTACGGCGGCGACTCCTGACCCGACCGCCGGTTACCGGCCCGTACACCGGACCACGCTGTCGACCTTGCCACCAGATCCAATAGGGTCGGGGACGAACACTCGTGCCGCGCCTCGCGGCATACCCGTCCCCATCTGAGAAGGACCAGGCATCGTGACTGTTCGCGTAGGCATCAACGGCTTCGGCCGCATCGGCCGCAACTTCTTCCGCGCCGTGCAGGCGTCCGGCGCCGACATCGAGGTGGTGGCCGTCAACGACCTCACCGACAACGCCACCTTGGCCCACCTGCTCAAGTACGACTCGATCCTCGGTCGGCTCGCCGGCGACGTCACCTCCACCGAGGACGAGATCGCCGTCGACGGCAAGGCGTTCAAGGTCTTCGCCGAGCGCGACCCCGCCAACCTCAAGTGGGGCGAGCTGGGCGCCGACGTCGTCATCGAGTCGACCGGCTTCTTCACCGACGCCACCAAGGCCAAGGTGCACGTCGACAACGGCGCCAAGAAGGTCATCATCTCGGCGCCCGCGAAGAACGAGGACGTCACGATCGTGATGGGTGTCAACGACGACGTCTACGACAGCGCCAAGCACACGGTCATCTCCAACGCCTCGTGCACGACGAACTGCCTCGCGCCCATGGCGAAGGTCCTCAACGACGAGCTCGGCATCGTCAAGGGCCTCATGACGACCATCCACGCCTACACCGGCGACCAGAACCTGCACGACGGCCCGCACAAGGACCTGCGCCGTGCCCGCGCCGCCGCCCTCAACATCGTGCCCACCACGACGGGTGCGGCCAAGGCCGTCGCCCTCGTGCTGCCCGAGCTGAAGGGCAAGCTCGACGGCTACGCGCTTCGCGTCCCGGTGCCCACCGGCTCGGCCACCGACCTCACCTTCGAGGCCAGCCGCGAGACCACCGTCGAGGAGGTCAACGCCGCGGTCAAGGCTGCTGCCGAGGGACCGCTCAAGGGCATCCTCGTCTACACCGAGGACCCGATCGTGTCCAAGGACATCGAGACCGACCCCGCGTCCTGCATCTTCGACGCCGGCCTAACCAAGGTCATCGGCAACCAGGTCAAGGTCGTCGGCTGGTACGACAACGAGTGGGGCTACTCCAACCGCCTCGCCGACCTCGTGCTGCTCGTCGGCTCGTCGCTCTGACGGACCCCTGCACGACCCCACCCGACCACGCCGGACCGAACGGACTGAGCCGAACCATGCAGTCGATCTCCGAGCTGGGCGACCTGCGCGGCAAGCGCGTCCTCGTCCGGTCTGACCTCAACGTGCCCCTCGACGGGAGCACGATCACCGACGATGGGCGCATCCGCGCGTCCGCGCCGACCATCAAGGCCCTGTCCGAGGCGGGCGCACGCGTCATCGTGTGCGCCCACCTCGGCCGGCCCAAGGGCACCCCGGAGGACAGGTACTCCCTCGCCCCGGTCGCCGCGCGCCTCGGTGAGGTGCTCGGCAGCGACGTCACGTTCGCCACCGACACGGTGGGGGAGAGCGCCCGCGCGGCGGTCGACTCCGCCCGGGACGGCGACGTCGTGCTGCTGGAGAACCTGCGGTTCAACGCGGGGGAGACGGCCAAGACCGACGAGGAGCGCGCCGAGTTCGCGGGCCAGCTCGCCGGGCTCGCCGACGTCTTCGTCTCCGACGGGTTCGGGGTCGTGCACCGCAAGCAGGCCAGTGTCTACGACGTGGCCCGCCTCCTGCCGTCGGCCGTCGGGGGACTCGTGGAGACCGAGGTGGGGGTGCTCAAGCGGCTCACCGAGGACCCCGAGCGCCCGTACGCCGTGGTGCTCGGGGGTGCGAAGGTCTCCGACAAGCTCGGGGTCATCGACAACCTCCTGCAGACCGCCGACCGCCTCCTCATCGGTGGCGGCATGGTCTTCACCTTCTTCGCCGCGCAGGGCTACGAGGTCGGCAAGAGCCTGCTCGAGGCCGACCAGGTCGACAAGGTCAAGGGCTACCTCGACCAGGCCAAGGAGCGGGGTGTCGAGATCGTGCTCCCCGTCGACATCGTCGCCGCCACCGAGTTCTCCGCCGACGCCGAGCACGACGTGGTGCCCGCAGGCGCCATACCGGCCGACCGGATGGGGCTGGACATCGGACCGGAGTCCGGCGTCCTGTTCGCCGAGAAGCTCGCCGACTGCCGGACCGTCTTCTGGAACGGCCCGATGGGAGCGTTCGAGATGGAGCCGTACGCCGCGGGCACCGCTGCCGTGGCCAAGGCCCTGGTCGAGGTCACCGCCAAGGGAGCGCTCACGGTCGTCGGGGGCGGTGACTCGGCCGCCGCGGTGCGCCAGCTCGGCTTCGAGGACGACCAGTTCGGGCACATCTCCACCGGTGGCGGCGCCAGCCTCGAGTACCTCGAGGGCAAGGAGCTCCCGGGCCTGACGGTGCTCGACGAGACCGGCGGGGCCACCGGCGGCAGCGACAGCACGGAGGACCACGCCTGATGGCACCCAAGACCGCCGGTCGCACGCCCCTCATGGCGGGCAACTGGAAGATGAACCTCGACCACCTGCAGGCCACCCACCTCGTGCAGAAGCTCGACTGGACCCTGCGCGACGGCCGCCACGACTACGCCGCCGTCGAGGTCGTGGTGATCCCGCCGTTCACGGACCTGCGCTCGGTGCAGACGCTCATCGACGGCGACCGGCTGCAGCTGCGCCACGGCGCCCAGGACCTGTCCGCCCACGACACCGGCGCCTACACCGGTGAGGTCTCCGGGGCGTTCCTGGCCAAGCTGGGCTGCGGCTACGTCGTGGTCGGCCACAGCGAGCGCCGCGAGTACCACGCCGAGACCGACGAGGTGGTCAACGCCAAGGTCAAGGCGGCCCTGCGCCACGGCCTCGTGCCGATCTTCTGCGTCGGCGAGGGGCTCGAGGTGCGCCAGGCCGGAGAGCACGTGCAGCACGTGCTCGCCCAGGTGGAGGCCGGCCTGGCCGGTGTCACCGCCGAGCAGGCCGCCACGCTCGTCGTCGCCTACGAGCCCGTCTGGGCCATCGGCACCGGTGAGGTGGCGACGCCCGAGGACGCGCAGGAGGTGTGCGCGGCGATCCGGACCAAGCTGGCCGAGCTCTACAGCGGCAGCCTCGCCGACACCGTCCGCGTGCTCTACGGCGGTTCGGTCAAGGCGGCCAACGTCGCCGCGATCATGGAGCAGGAGGACGTCGACGGCGCCCTCGTCGGCGGGGCCTCGATCGTGCCGGAGGAGTTCTCCTCCATCTGTCGCTACCGCGACCACCACAAGACCGCGTGAGGTCCGGCGCCGCGGCTCCCGGCGCGGCCGGTTCAGCCCGGCGCGGCGAACAGGTATCCTGACCGCTGCTGCCTTTTCGGTGGCGGACTGTTGTCGACGAAGATGGGTGAACCGTGGAAGCCGTACGTATTGGCCTGCAGGTGCTGCTGGTCATCGGTGGTCTGTTCCTGACGCTGCTCATCCTGCTCCACAAGGGCAAGGGTGGCGGTATGTCCGACATGTTCGGCGGTGGCATGTCCACCTCGCTGGGCTCGTCGTCCGTGGCCGAGCGCAACCTCGACCGCTTCACCGTCGCGGTAGGCATCGTGTGGTTCGCGTGCATCGTCGGCATCGGTCTCATCGACCGCTTCTCCGCCTGACCCGAGAGGAAGTACTTCCAACATGGCAGGTGGCAACGCAATCCGCGGCAGCCGAGTCGGCGCCGGCCCCATGGGTGAGGCCGAGCGCGGCGAGGCGGCCCCCCGCGTCTTCGTGTCCTACTGGTGCGCCAACGGCCACCAGACCCGGCCCAGCTTCGCCGAGGAGCCGGGCCTTGCGGTCCCCGAGACCTGGGACTGCCCGCGCTGCGGGTTCCCGGCCGGCCAGGACGAGGCCAACCCGCCCGCACCGCCGAAGGTCGAGCCCTACAAGACGCACCTCGCCTACGTGAAGGAGCGTCGCTCGGACGCGGACGGCAAGGCGATCCTCGACGAGGCGCTGGCCACGCTGCGCGACCGCAAGCTCATCCAGTAGCACCCAGCACCACCGCCGAAGGGCGCCCGGACCACGGTCCGCGGCGCCCTTCGCGCGTCTCGTGGACAGGGCGGCTCCCACCCACGTTTGGGACCGCCGCCGACCGGGCAGACACGTCGCGGGCGGTCCGCCGCTCCCCAGTCCGGCCTGCCCACCACCCGAGGAGAGTGCCCGTGGCCACCCCGCCCCCAGCCCCGACCCCACGCTGGGTCCCGCTCGGGCCAGGTCGTGCCAACGACGGCGCCGCCGACGCCCCGGGCAGTCCGACACCCGAGGCGGCCACGCTCCTCGCCACGGCCCAGGAGGCTGCCGGTGACGTCGCAGCGGCGCTGGCCCTGCTGCCGCGCCTGGACGGCACCCCGTTGCCGGGGCGCGGTGCCACCCTGCGGCTGTGGGAGGTCCTGGCCTCGCTGGCCGCGGTCGACCTCACGGTCGCCCGCGTGGTCGAACCCCACCTCGACGCCCTGGCCATCCTCGACCAGGCCGGGGTCGCACCCCCGCCGGCCGACACGACCTGGGGCGTGTGGGCCGCCCACGCCCCGGGAAGCCGGCTGGACGCGACCCGTACCGACGCGACGCCGACGGACGACGGCGGGTGGCGCCTCGACGGCACCAAGCCCTGGTGCTCGCTGGGCCAGCACCTCGACCACGCCGTCGTCACGGCACACACGTCCGGGACCGCGAGGCGTGCGTTCGCCGTCGACCTCCGCCACCCGGGCGTGCGGCACGACGACGCGGCCGGGTGGGTCTCCCGCGGACTCGTCGACGTCGTCTCCGTCGCCACCCACTACGACGGCGTGCCGGCCACCCCGGTCGGCGACGACGACTGGTACCTCTCGCGGCCCGGGTTCGCCTGGGGCGGCATGGGCGTGGCCGCCTGCTGGTACGGCGCGGCCGTCGCCCTCGGGCGCACCCTGGCTGCAGCAGCAGCGCGGCGAGAGCCGGACCAGGTGGCCCTCATGCACCTCGGGGCGGTGGACGCGCGGCTGCACGCCGCACGAGCCGTGCTGGCGGAGGCGGCAGCCGCCGTGGACGCCGGGGAGGCCGACGGGTCGGTGGGTGCCCTGCTCGCCGCGCGCGTCCGGACCGTCGTGGCCTCGGCCGCCGAGGAGGTGCTGGCCCGGGTCGGCCACGCTCTCGGACCCGGGCCGCTCACCGCCGACGGCGCCCACGCGGCACGGGTCGCCGACCTCACCGTCTACCTGCGTCAGCACCACGCCGAGCGCGACGAGGCAGCTCTGGGCGCACAGGTCCTCGCCGTGGACGGGGACCGACCGTGAGCAGTACCGTCCCTGCCGCGGGACGCGAGGCGGGGTTCGACCCGCACGCCGAGGGCACCCCGGAGGCCCAGTGGCTCACCGACCTGTGGACCCGGGGCGCCCGGGTCGGGCCGGAGCAGCTGCTCGGCACCTCGACCGAGGTCGTCGTCGTCGCCGCCCACCCTGACGACGAGACCCTGGCAGCCGCGGGGCTGCTCGCTGCCGCGGGGCGGTCGGGGCTGCCTGCGACCGTGGTGGTCGCCACCTCCGGCGAGGCGTCGCACCCCGACTCGCCGACGCACGGTCCCGACCGGCTGGCCGCCATCCGCGAGGACGAGGTCCGGCGCGCGGTGATGCGGGTGCACCCCGCTGCGGAGCTGCTCCTGCTGGGCCTGCCCGACAGCCACCTGGCCCAGCGGGAGGACGCGCTGGCGCAGGCGTTGGCGCCTCTCGTGGGGCCTCGCACGCTGGTGGTCGCGCCGTGGCGCAGGGACGGCCACACCGACCACGAGTCGGCCGGCCGCGTCGCTGCGCGCGTCGCGGCGGCAGCGGGTGCCCGGCTGCTCGAGTACCCCGTCTGGCTCTGGCACTGGGGTGGCCCGGAGGCATTGGCCGGTGCAGGGGTCGTGTGCCTCGACCTCGACCCGGAGCTGCGCCGCACCAAGGCCGATGCCCTGGCGTGCCACGGGTCGCAGACCTCGGCGCTGTCGCCGTCACCCGGTGACGAGGCGCTGCTGACACCGTCCTTCCTGGCCCACTTCGCCCGCCCCTTCGAGGTGTTCCTGTCCACGCGACCGCAGCCGCAGGTCGCCGAGCCGGCCGCAGCCGGTCCCGACGACGAGCACCTCGGTGACGCGCGGGACGACACCGGCACGCCCACGCGGGACGGCGACCGGGTCTTCGACGCCATGTTCGAGGGGACCGACGACCCGTGGGGGTTCGAGAGCTCGTGGTACGAGCAGCGCAAGCGCGCGGTGACCCTCTCGTGCCTCCCTCCGGCCCGGCTGGGGCGCGTCCTCGAGGTGGGCTGTTCCACCGGGGTCCTCACCAGCGAGCTCGCAGCCCGGGCCACGTCGGTCGTGGCCACCGACGTCAGTGCCGAAGCCGTCACGAGGGCCCGTGGCCGGCTGGCCCACCTGCCCGGCGTGGAGGTGGAGCGGCTGCGTGCACCGCAGCAGTGGCCCAGTGGCGAGTTCGACGTCGTGGTGCTGTCGGAGATCGGGTACTTCTGGCAGCCGGACGAGCTCGACGAGGCCCTCGCCCGGGCGGTCGGCTCCCTGGCCCCCCACGGCGTCGTGGTGCTGTGCCACTGGCGGCACCCGGTGCAGGGCTGGCCGCTGGACGGCGACACCGTGCACGCGGTCGCACGACGGCTGGAGGCGCTGGAGCCGGTCGTGACGCACGTCGAGCAGGACTTCCGGGTCGACGTGCTCGCACGCCCGGGGTCGATCTCACCCGCGGTCGCCGAGGGACTGGCGTGATCGTCGTCGACCGGGTCGTGGTGGTCGTGCCCGCCCGCGACGAGGAGCGCCTGCTGCCTGTATGCCTGGACTCGCTGCGGGTGGCTCGACGCGTCCTGGCACAGCGGCGACCCGAGGTGCGGGTCGAGGTCGTGGTCGTCCTCGACCGCTGCACCGACGCGTCCGCCGCCGTGGTGGCGGGGCGTGCGGACGTGCACGGCGTGGTGTCCACCCACGGCTGCGTCGGCGCGGCCAGGGCGACCGGGGTCTCGGTGGCCCTGCAGGGCCCGGGCGACCCGGCGACCACGTGGCTCGCCAACACCGACGCAGACACCGTGGTGCCCGCCGACTGGCTGCTCGCACAGGTCGAGCTGGCCGGCCAGGGCCTTGACCTGGTCCTCGGCACCGTCGTCCCGCACGACCTCGAGTCGCGCGTGCTGCAGGCGTGGACGCAGCGCCACCACCTGCGCGAAGGACATCCGCACGTGCACGGGGCGAACCTCGGGGTCCGGGCGAGCCGCTACCTCGCGGCCGGGGGCTTCTGCGCCGTACCGCTGCACGAGGACGTCCTGCTGGCCGAGGCGGTCAAGGCCTCCGGTGCCCCGTGGCTCGCGACCGATGCCACGCGCGCACGCACGGCGAGCCGCCGGCGCGGGCGGGTGGGTGGTGGGTTCGCGACCTACCTGCGCGAGCTCACCGCCGAGGTGGGGGCGGCGGAGGCCGAGGCGGCCGCCGCCGGTCCCTGAGCACAGGGGGCGCGCAGGGACATGGCGGCGACCGGAGGCCAGCCGGGGACGTCAGTCGGGCTCGGAGGTCAGCCGAGCTCGGACGCCGCGTCGGCGTCGAGGAGCCACAGCGTCTCCTGGCGGCCCTTGACCTGGGCGGCCGAGGACTCCTCGGGACCCGCCCCGGCGACGGAGACCTTGACGGCGTGCGCCTTGTCGGCGCCCGCGACGAGGAACCACGTGCGCTCGGCCCGGGCGAGGGCCTCGAAGGTGAGGGTGACGCGGGTGGGCGGCGGCTTGGGGGAGTCGTGCACCGGGGCCGCGGCGACGCCGGCGACGAGCTGGTCGGGGTGCCCTGGGAACAGCGACGCGACGTGGCCGTCCGGCCCGACGCCGAGCAGGAGGACGTCGAAGACGGGCGACTCCTCGCCTGCCCCCGCTGCGGCGGCGAGCTCGTCGGCGTAGCGCCGTGCGGCCGCGGCAACGTCGTCACCGTCCGGGCCGTCCGGCCCGGGGACCGAGTGCACCTTGGCCGGGTCGAGCGGTATGGCGTCGAGGAGCGCCTCACGGTTCTGCGTCTCGTTGCGCTCGGGGTCGCCGGCGGGGAGGAACCGCTCGTCGCCCCACCACACGTGCACCTGCGACCAGTCGACCGCGTCCCGGGCGCCGCTGGCGGCCACCGAGGCGAGGATGGCCGAGCCCATGGAGCCGCCCGTGAGCACCAGGTGTGCTTGTCCCTTGGCGGCCTGGGCATCGACGAGGGCCGTGACCAGCCGGGCCGCCGAGGCGTCCGAGAGGAGCTGCTTGGTCGCGTGGACCAGCACCACGGGAGCCGAGGTCACGAGCCCGACCCACCCGCAGCAGCGCTGCCAGCGGTCGCCTTGGCCGCGGCCTTGCCCGCGGTCGCCTTGGCAGCGGGCTTCGACGCCTTGGCGGGCTTTGCGGTCTTGGTCGTCCTGGCGGCCTTCTCCGGCTTCGACTCCTGCGCGGCCCTGGCCGGCTTGGCATCCTTCGCCGAACCAGTCGTCGTCGCGCGCGCGGTCTTGGCCTCCGCCAGCTTGCGGGCGGCAGCCTTCTTGACCGTCGTGGTCGTGCCGGGGGACTGCTCGGGATCGGCGGCCGCGACCATGGCCGAGCTGCCGGCCTTGGGCTGCGTCCGGGCGATCCGGCGGGCTTCCGCCTCGGCTTCCTTGGGCGACGGGGCGTCGCCCTCGCGGACGGCCTCGCTCGCGGTCGGGCTCGAGCGACCGATCCGGGTCAGGCCCTTGCGGATCGTCTCCTCGTAGATGTCGTCGGGGTCGAGTCGGCGCAGCTCGTCGGCCAGGCACTCGGCGGTGGCGCGACGGGCCAGGGTGATCCGACGGACCGGCTGGCCGGGCTGCGTCAGGGTGGCGACGGTGCCGTCCGGCCGCACCAGGTCGACCGCACCGCTGCGTCGCTCAAGGCGGACGCTGATCATGCCGGTGCCCGCACGGCTGCGGGCCCGGGTGACCTTGCACCGCAGGGTCTCTGCCAGCCATGCGGCGAGCAGGTCGGTCGAGGGGGAGTCCGTGCCACCCGTGACGGTGGCCTCGGTCACCGCCTCGAAGGGGCGCTGGTCCAGGGCTGCGGCGAGCAGGCCGCGCCACAGGGTGATGCGAGTCCACGCGAGGTCGGTGTCGCCACCGGCGTAGGTCGCCGCCCGGTTGAGCAGTGCCTTGCGCGGGTTCTTGGACTCGGCGGCGTCGGTGATGCGGCGCTGGGCCATCGAGCCGATCGGGTCCTTGGACACGTTCGCGGGAGCCTCGCTGGGCCACCACGCCACGACGGGGGAGTCGGGCAGCAGCAGCGGGATGACGACGCTGCGCCCGTGCTCGGTGAGGGGCCCGTACAGTCGCGCCACGACGACCTCACTGGCCCCGGCGTCGCCGCCGACGCGGATCTGGGCGTCGATGCGGGAGGCGCCGCGCTTGTTGCCGATGACCACGGCGATGATGCGGCACGGGTGTTGCCGGCTGGCGTCGTTGGCCGCCTCGATGGCCTCGTCGGCGTCCTGCTCGTCGACGACGATGATGAGGGTCAGCACGCGGCCGAGCGCCATGGCGCCGGTGTCCTGGCGCAGCGCGACCAGCTTCTTGCTGATCGCGACCGTGGACGTGCTGGGCAGGTCGATGATCACCGGGGTCCCCGATCAGTGTTGGAGGAGCGCAGCGGGGCGGGTCCCACGCTCTGCGTGGGCGAGCTGAGTGGGGTGGTCAAGGCATCCTCCAGACGCGGCCGTCGCGGCGCATCATCTCGTCGGCACTGTCCGGGCCCCAGCCGCCGGAGAGGTAGGGCTCGGGGGCGGTCTTCTGCTTCGCCCAGAACGCCTCGACGGGGTCGAGGATCTGCCAGGACAGCTCGACCTCCTCGTGGCGAGGGAAGAGCGGCGGGTCGCCGAGCAGGACGTCGAGGATGAGGCGCTCGTAGGCCTCCGGGCTGGACTCGGTGAAGGCGCGGCCGTAGCCGAAGTCCATCGTGACGTCGCGCACCTCCATCTGCGCGCCCGGGACCTTTGCGCCGAACCGCATCGTGATGCCCTCGTCGGGCTGCACGCGGATGACGATGGCGTTCTGCCCGAGCTCCTCGGTGGCCGTGTCGTTGAACGGCAGGTGCGGGGCCTTCTTGAAGACCACCGCGATCTCCGTGACCCGCTTGCCCAGGCGCTTGCCGGTGCGCAGGTAGAACGGCACGCCCGCCCAGCGGCGGGAGTCGATCTCCAGCTTGACCGCGGCGTACGTCTCGGTGCGCGAGTCCTTGGCCACGCCCTCCTCGTCGAGGTAGCCGATGACCTCCTCGCCGCCCTGCCAGCCCGGCGCGTACTGCCCGCGCGCGGTGGCCTTGGACAGGTCCTTGGGCAGGCGCACCGCCGAGAGGACCTTCTCCTTCTCCGCGCGCAGGTGCTCGGCGGCGAAGGAGACGGGCTCCTCCATCGCCGTCAGCGCCAGCAGCTGCAGGAGGTGGTTCTGGATGACGTCGCGGGCTGCGCCGATGCCGTCGTAGTAGCCCGCGCGGCCACCGATGCCGATGTCCTCGGCCATGGTGATCTGCACGTGGTCGACGTAGTTGGCATTCCAGACCGGCTCGAAGAGCTGGTTGGCGAAGCGCAGGGCCAGCAGGTTCTGGACCGTCTCCTTGCCGAGGTAGTGGTCGATGCGGAAGACCGAGTCGGCGGGGAAGACGCCCTCGACGATGTCGTTGAGCTCACGGGCGCTCTTGAGGTCGTGCCCGAACGGCTTCTCGATGACGACGCGGCGCCACGAGTCGCCCTCGGGACGGCTGAGACCGGAGCGCTCGAGCTGCTCGCAGACCGTCGAGAACGACCCCGGCGGGATGGACAGGTAGAACGCCTGGTTGCCGCCGGTGCCGCGCTCGTCCTCGAGGAGCTTGACCGTCTCGGCGAGCAGGTCGAAGGAGTTGGGGTCGTCGAACGTGCCGGGGACGAACCGGAAACCCTCGGCCAGGTTGCGCCACACGCTCTCCCGGAACGGGGTCCGGGCATGGGCCTTGACCGCGTCGTAGACGATCTTGCCGAAGTCCTGGTCGGCCCAGTCGCGGCGGGCGAAGCCGACGAGCGAGAAGCCCGGCGGCAGCAGCCCGCGGTTGGCCAGGTCGTAGATCGCCGGCATCAGCTTCTTGCGGGCGAGGTCGCCGGTCACGCCGAACAGCACCATGCCGCAGGGACCGGCGATCCGGGGGAGGCGCTTGTCACGCGGGTCGCGCAGGGGGTTGTGGTCCTGCGTCACGCGGGTGGGGCTCATGCACTGCCTTTCGCGTCCGGGCCCGCAGCGGGGGCCGAGAGGGCCTCGCGCACCTGGGCCAGTCCGGCGTCGTGGTCGGTGAGGTGGAGCTGCAGGACCGGGCGGTGGTGCTCGGCCAGCACCTGCGCGTCGCCGGCGGCCTGGGCCGCGACGAAGTCGCCGAAGCTGAACTCGCGTCCCGGCACCGCGAGGTCCTCGTGGGGTGCGGTGGTGACCTGCAGGTAGACCCCGGTGGCGGGTCCACCCTTGTGGAACTGGCCGGTGGAGTGCAGGAAGCGCGGACCCCAGCCGAAGGTCACCGGGCGGTGGGTACGGCGTGCCAGCCCGGGCCGCACGGAGGCCAGGTCGGCGTCGGCGAGCCGGTCGAGGTAGGCCATCACGGCGAGGTAGCCGCGGTCGGCGTCGAGCTGCCCGAACAGGGCCTCGAGGGCCTGCGGGACCGTGGTCGCGCCGCCGAGCCAGGTACCGCCGAGGGCGCGGATCTCGACCGCGCCGTCCGTGGCCGCGGGCTCGTCGGAGGAGCCCATGCCCTGGTCGAGCAGGGTGCGCGCGGCCTTCTTGGCGCTCTCGACGTCGGGCTGGTCGAACGGGTTGATCCCGAGCAGCCGGCCGGCGGCGGCGGTGGCCACCTCCCACAGCAGCAGCTGGGCGCCGAGCGGGCCGCTCACCGCGATCTCGGACCGGTCGGCCCTGACGACCTCGTCGGTGGGCTCGGTGTCGTCGTCACCGGTGAGCCGCACGACGGTCACGTCCGGGTCGGGCCAGGCGGCCTCGGGGTCGTCGGTCGAGCCGACCACGACCGGGAGGATGCCGGTGCCCTGCTTGCCGGTGCTCTCGGCGATGAGCTGCTCGGCCCAGTCGGGGAACCCGACGATGCCGGAGCCGTCGTCGACGAGGACGAGCTTGTCGCGAAGGGGGTCGGTGGCGGCCATGGCGGCACCCAGGCGCAGGCCCGGGTTGCCGTCGTCGTCGGCGCTCAGCACGTCGGCCACGGCCTCCGCGTCGTCGAGCAGCGCCTCGATGTCGGCCCCGGCGAGGCCAGAGGGGACGAGCCCGAAGGCGGTCAGCGCCGAGTAGCGCCCACCCACGTTGGGGTCGGCGTTGACGACGCGGTAGCCGCCTGAGCGCGCCTCCTCGTCGAGGGGGCTCCCCGGGTCGGTGACGACGACGATGCGGGCCGTCGGGTCGATCCCCTTCTCCTCGAAGGCTGCCCGGAAGGCGCGGCGCTGCGAGTCGGTCTCGACGGTGGAGCCGGACTTGCTCGAGACGACCACGACGGTGCGCTCGAGGTCGACCAGTGCGGAGCGCACCATGTCGGGCTGCGAGGAGTCGAGGACGACGAGGTCGACCCCGGCCGTCGCGCAGATCACCTCGGGGGCCAGCGAGGACCCGCCCATGCCGCAGAGCACGACCCGGTCGACTCCTTCGCCGCGCAGCTGGTCGCGCATTGCGGCGATCTCGCCGAGCAGCGGACGCGACGTGCGGGCGAGGTTGACCCAGGACAGGCGGATCGCCGACTCGGACTCGGCCTCCTCGCCCCACAGCGTCGCGTCCTGGGCGAAGAGCCTGCTCGCGAACTGCGCCTCGAGCAGGGCCGGGACGGCAACGGCGATCGCGTCCGCGGCGGGGCCGGAGGCGACCACACCGAGTGCGCTCACTTGTCGCCCTGCTCCACGTCGGCGCGGGCGAGGTCGATGTCCTTCTGCGCCTCGTCGAGCAGCTCGCCCCAGGCGACCTCGAACTTGTCGACGCCCTCGCGCTCGAGCTGCGCGGTGACCTCGGCGTAGGAGATGCCGAGCCCCTCGAGCGCGTCGAGCACCTCGGCCGCGTCGGCGTACGCGCCGGTCACGGTGTCACCGGTGATGTCCGCGTGGTCGACGACCGCGTCGAGCGTCTTCTCCGGCATGGTGTTGACCGTGTTGGGCGCGACGAGTGTGGTGACGTAGAGGGTGTCGGCGTAGGCCGGGTCCTTGACGCCGGTGGACGCCCAGAGGGGACGCTGCACGTGGGCGCCGTCGTCCTGCAGGTTCTTCCACCGGGGGGTCGAGAACACCTCCTCGAAGGCCTGGTAGGCCAGTCGCGCGTTGGCGACGGCGGCGCGACCCTTGAGGGCCTTGGCCTCGTCGGTGCCGATCGCGTCGAGGCGCTTGTCGACCTCGGTGTCGACGCGGGAGACGAAGAACGAGGCGACGGAGTGGATCGTCGACAGGTCCTTGCCCTTCTCGCGGGCCTGCTCGAGGCCGGTGAGGAAGGCGTTCATGACGCCGCGGTAGCGGTCGAGGGAGAAGATCAGCGTGACGTTGACGCTGATGCCCTCGGCCAGCACCTGCGAGATCGCGGGCAGGCCCTCGACGGTGGCGGGGATCTTGATGAGGACGTTGGGGCGTCCCACCGCCTCGTGCAGCTTCTTGGCCTCCTCGACGGTGCGGCCGGTGTCCTTGGCCAGTCGGGGGTCGACCTCGATGGAGACGCGGCCGTCGACCCCGTGGGTCGACTCGTAGAGCGGCAGGAACGCGTCGCAGGCGTTGCGCACGTCCTCGGTGGTGAGGTGGAAGACGACCTCGTCGACGTTCTTGCCCTCACCGGCGAAACGGCGCAGGTCGGCGTCGTACCGGTCGCCCTTGGCGAGGGCGGCCTGGAAGATCGAGGGGTTCGTGGTGACCCCGACGACCCCCTTCTCGATGAGCTCCTGGAGGTTGCCGGTCTCGACCCGCTCGCGCGAGAGGTCGTCGAGCCAGACGGAGACTCCTTGGTCGGCGAGTGCCTTGAGTGCGTTGTCAGTCACGTGCGTCACTTCCCTTTGGATGCAGCGCTCTTGGTGGCGGCGCTGCGCTTGGTCGTGGTGTCCGTCGTCTTGGTCGGCGAGACCGCGGCGCGGGGCCGGGTCTGGTTGACGGAGGGCGCCGCGCTCTTGCGCGCCGTCGTCCGGGCGTCCTTGAGGGAGTCCTTGGCCGCCTTGACGACGGCCTCCGGCGTGATGCCGAACTCCCGGTAGAGGGTCTTGTAGTCGGCCGAGGCACCGAAGTGCTCGAGGCTCACGCTGCGCCCGGCGTCGCCGACCAGGTCGTGCCAACCCATCGACACGGCGGCCTCGACGCTGACGCGGGCCCGCACGTCCGGCGGCAGGACCCGGTTCTGGTACGCCTTGCCGGACTGCTCGAACCACTCGCGACACGGCATGGACACCACACGAGTGGCAACGCCCTGGCGCTCCAGAGATTCCCGGGCCTCGAGGGCGATCGCGACCTCGGAGCCCGTGGCGATCAGGATGACGTCGGGCGCGCCCTTGCCGTCCTTGCCGCCGTCGATGAGCACGTAGGCGCCCTTGGCCGCCCCGGAGGCCTTCGCCACGACGGTGCGGTCGAGCACGGGGACGTTCTGGCGGGTCAGGGCCAGCGCCGCGGTCTTGGCGTTGCGCAGGACCTGGCCCCACACGACGGCGGTCTCGTTGGCGTCCGCGGGACGGACCACGTCGAGGCCGGGGATTGCGCGCAGGGAGGCGAGGTGCTCGACCGGCTGGTGGGTCGGGCCGTCCTCACCGAGGCCGATGCCGTCGTGCGTCCACACGTAGGTGACCGGCAGCTGCTGGATCGCCGCGAGGCGGACCGCCGGGCGCATGTAGTCGGAGAAGACGAGGAAGGTGCCGCCGTAGGGGCGGGTGAGGCCCTCGAGCGCGATCCCGTTGAGGATCATTCCCATCCCGTTCTCACGGATGCCGAAGTGGAGCGTGCGGCCGTAGGGCCCGCCCTTCCACTCACGGGTCTGCCGGTTGCGCGGGATGAAGGACGGCTCGCCCTCCATGGTGGTGTTGTTGGACTCGGCCAGGTCGGCCGAGCCACCCCACAGCTCCGGCATGACGTCGGCGAGGGCGCTGAGCACCTTGCCGGACGCGGCGCGGGTTGCCATGCCCTTGGCGGTGTCTGCCGGGAAGACCGGCAGGGCGGCGTCGAGGCCGTCGGGCAGCTCTCCGGCGACGAGGCGGTCCAGCATCGTCGCGCGGTCAGGGTTGGCCTTGCGCCACGCGGCGTACCGCTTGTCCCAGGCCTTGTGGGCGGCCTTGCCGCGTTTGGCGACCTGACGGGCGTGGGCGAGGACGGGGCGCTCGACCTCGAACGTCTTCGCGGGGTTGAAGCCGAGCAGCTCCTTGGTGGCCGCGATCTCCTCGTCGCCGAGGGCCGAGCCGTGCGACTTGCCGGTGTCCTGCTTGGTCGGTGCCGGCCACGCGATGATCGTGTGCAGCTGGACGAGGGTGGGGCGGTTGGCCTTCTTGGACTTCTCGAGCGCGGCGTAGAGCGCGTCGACGTTCTCCAGGTAAGCCGCACCGTCACCGTCGCCTCGCCAGTCGACGTCGACGACGTCCCAGCCGTAGGCGCGGTAGCGCGCGGCGACGTCCTCGGAGAACGAGATGTCGGTCTGGTCCTCGATGGAGATCTGGTTGGCGTCGTAAATGACGGTGAGGTTGCCGAGCTGCTGGTGGCCGGCGAGCGAGCTGGCCTCCGCGGAGACCCCCTCCATGAGGTCGCCGTCCGAGGCGATGACCCAGATGTGGTGGTCGAACGGGCTCTCACCGGGCTTGGCCTCGGGGTCGAGCATGCCCCGCTGGCGGCGCTGCGCCATCGCCATGCCGACGGCTGAGGCGAAGCCCGAACCCAGTGGGCCCGTGGTGATCTCGATGCCGGTGGTGTGGTGCACCTCGGGGTGCGCGGGGGTGATGGAACCCCACGTGCGCAGCGCCTTGAGGTCCTTCAGCTCCATGCCGTAGCCGGACAGGAAGAGCTGGACGTACTGCGTCAGGCTCGAGTGGCCGGCGGACAGCACGAAGCGGTCGCGGCCCAGCCACGCGGCGTCGTTCGGGTCGTGGTTCATCACCTGCTGGTAGAGCAGGTACGCCGCCGGCGCGAGGCTCATCGCGGTGCCGGGGTGGCCGTTGCCGACCTTCTGCACGGCGTCTGCGGCGAGCAGGCGGGCGGTGTCGACCGCGCGCACGTCGAGGTCGGTCCAGCCGGCCTTGCGGGCCACGGGCCGGCGCAGCGAGCTGCTGCGCTTCCTCGGGGGAGTGGCCTTGGCGGAACGGGATGCGGTGGGCACGGATGGTTCTCCTCACACTGAGCTGCAGGCGTCGCACGACAACGGATCCGAGACTAGTCCTGAGCGTGAGCCGCGTCGCATCCAGTCCCGTCGGTCGGCACCGTCCGGCCGGGGATAGACTGGGCGCGCCCGCCAAACCCCCAGCAGCACCCGCGAAGGACGCCGTGACCGCACTCGATCCGACTGCCCGGATCCCCGCGTCCCCCGCACCGCCCCGGCGGCGCAAGGCCGCGGCCTACCTCGCCCTCACCAAGCCGCGCATCATCGAGCTGCTGCTCGTGACCACGGTGCCGGTGATGTTCCTCGCGCAGGGCGGCGTGCCCTCGCTGCTCCTCATCGTGGCGACGCTCGTCGGCGGTGCGCTGAGCGCCGGTGCGGCCAACACCTTCAACTGCGTCTACGACCGCGACATCGACGCGGAGATGCACCGCACGAGCAACCGGCCGATGGTCACCGGCGAGGTCACGCCGCGCGAGGGACTGGTCTTCGGTGCCGTCCTCACCGTGGCGTCGACCGTCTGGTTCGCGGTGTTCGTCAACTGGCTCTCGGCCGCCCTGTCCCTTGGCGCGATCCTCATGTACGCCGTGGGGTACACCATGGTCCTCAAGCGCCGCACGGCGCAGAACATCGTCTGGGGCGGCGCCGCCGGCTGCATGCCGGTGCTCATCGGCTGGTCCGCCGTCGCAGACTCGCTCTCGTGGTCGGCCGTGATGCTGTTCCTCGTCATCTTCTTCTGGACCCCGCCGCACTACTGGCCGCTGTCGATGAAGTTCAAGGACGACTACGCCGCCGCCCACGTGCCGATGCTCCCCGTCGTGGAGAAGTTCGTGGTCGTGGCCCGGCAGATCGTCGCCTACTCGTGGGCCATGGTCGCCGCGTCGCTGCTGCTCGTGTGGGTGCACCCCATGGGCTGGCTCTACCTCGTCACGGCCGTCGTCACCGGTGCGCTCTTCCTCGCCGAGGCCCACCGGCTCCTGCGGGCCGCCAAGGCAGGCGAGGGGCCCCAGGTGCTGCGCCCGATGCGCCTGTTCCACTTCTCGATCACCTACGTCGGGATCCTGTTCCTCGGCGTCGCGCTCGACCCGCTGTTCCACCTGCCCGTCGGCTGACCCGCCCTCTCGGGCAGGTCCCGCTGCCCACGCAGCGGTCCCCACAGCATGGCCAGGCACGCGACGGCGTGGATGGCCGCCATGAGCGCGATGGTGGGCCGCAGCCCCACGGCGGTGCCCAGCCAGCCGGCGGCGAGGCCGGCCAGCGGCATGGTGCCGAGGTTGACCACCTGCGCGGTGGTGACCTGGCGGGCGACCATGGACTCGGGCACGTAGCGGTTGCGCCAAGCCCCACGGATGACGTTGCCCGCCACCACCGCGGTGCCGACGAGCAGCTGGCCCAGCACGAACAGCGCCAGCCCTGCACCCCGGGTGGCCAGGGGGAGCAGCAGGGCGGTGGGCCCCGCGAGGACCTGCAGCCAGACCAGCGCACGGGCGCTCCCGAGGCGGGCGGAGACGCGGGTGGCGACGGCCGCACCGAGGAACCCACCGATGCTGCCGGTCGCCATGACCGCCCCGACCGCCGCCGGCGCGAGGTGGAGTTCACGCACCAGGAAGAGGACGAGCAGCGCGCCGTACCCGGTGAGCCCGAAGTTGGACACCCCACCGAGGACCGTGAAGAAGCGCAGCAGCCGGTCGCCGCGGATGTAGTCCACGCCCTCCCGGATGCGCGTACGCAGCGGGGCGACCGGGAGGGTGTCCGCCGGTGGCGCCGGGGGCAGCCGCAGTCTCGCCAGGCAGACCGCGGAGACCAGGAAGCTGGCCGCATCGACGGCGAGGCCGAGGGCCGCAGAGCCCAGCTGGGCGAGCAGGCCCCCGACCCCCGGCCCGGCGACCTGCATCGCCGACTCGGTGCCGAAGAGCCGCGCGAACGCCTGCTCCTGCTGCGCCTGCGGTGCCACCCGCCGCACGAGGGCGGGGTACGCGGCGCGGAAGAAGACCGTGCACGCCCCGTTGCCGAGGGCGGCGAGCACCACGTGGAGGAGGGTGAGGCGACCGAGCGCCCAGGCGAGCGGCACGCTGGCCAGGACCGCGGCGGCGACGAGGTCGCTGGCGACCATGACGCGACGGGCGGGCTGCCGGTCGACCCAGGCCCCTGCGGGCAGGCCGATGACGAGCCAGGGCGCCCACGCCGCGGCCGTGAGCAGCCCCATCCACCCGGGGCCGGCGTCGAACGCCACGACGGCGAGCAGCGGCAGCAGGACGGAGGTGGTCGCGTTGCCGAGGACGCTGACGCCCTCGCCGAACCAGAGCAGGCTGAAGTCCCGGTTGCGGCGCAGGGGGAGGGTTGCGGCAACCGGTGCGGGTCGGGTCGTCATGGCTGGGCCGGGAACCCTCGGGCGAAGACGAACACGGGTTCGCGTTCCTGCCCGTCGTCGGGGACCTCGCGCCGCGACCACCGCACAAGGACGTCGACGATCTCGCGCGACAGCTCGTCGAGCTCGTCCGGGGTCAGCCGCATCCAGTTCTGGGTGGCGAACGCCGCGGCGTCCCACTCCGGGACGGAGGCGGCGTTGGCGTTCCACTCCTGCGTCCGCTCGAACTGGCGCTGCAGGGCCAGGGCCTCGGCGGCGTAGGCAGCGGTGACGGCGGCGGTGTCGTCGGCGAAGTCCGCGCGGGACCAGCGGGTGCCGGGGTCGACCAGGCGCCACCAGCGCTCGCGGCGGTCGCGGGCGAGCTCGGGCGCCTCCTGGACCAGGCCTGCCTCGGCGAGCACCTTGAGGTGGTGGCTGGCGCTGCCGACGGCCTGGCCGGTGCGCTGGGCGAGGCCCGACGCCGTGGACGGCCCGTCGACCTTGAGCGCGTCCATCATCCGTGCGCGGAACGGGTTGGCCATGGCGGAGAGCGCCTGGGCCTCGGTGATGCGGCGTACGCCGTCGCGTTCAGTGGGCATACGACAAGAGTAGTTGTACAACCCACATTGCACAAGAGCGCTTGTGCAATGTGGTCAGCGCTGGCAACTCACCGGTGCCTGGACCAGACCCGTGGCGGGCATGGCGGCCTCGACGGCGTTGCCGGCCCCCCACCGCGTGCAGTCGGGTGTGGGCTGGGCGGCCTGCCAGAACGCCCACCCGGCCACGAGGGCCAGGGCCAGGCGCAGCGCGACCTTGCGGTTGATGGTCCCCCTCATGGTCCCCATGCAGGGAGTATGCACCTGCGTCCGCGACGGGGACAGGCTCTCGGGGTGCGTGACGTGGTCAGGCGTCGCCGGTGGTGGCGCGCTGCCGCACCACGGCCCGGGTGAGGGCCACGACCAGGAGGGTCGCGAGCAGCATGTGCAGGACCACGACGGGCCAGGGCAGGCCGGTGAAGTACTGCGTGTAGCCGACGACTCCCTGCGCCACGGTGACGGCCGCGACGGCGGCCCACGCGCGGGCAGGGGCGGCGCCCGTACCCGTCAGCCGGGCAGCCACCCACGCGGCGAGCACCAGACCCACGAAGAGCATGACCGCATCGGCGTGCAGCCAGGACACGGTCCTCGGGTCGAAGCCGAACCGGGCGGGCTCCTTGGCGTCACCGGAGTGCGGGCCGGAACCGGTGACGACGGTGCCGAGGGCGAGCACCACCGCGCCGACCGCGCAGGCGGCCCAGCCGAGGCGCTCCGCCAGGGGGTGGACGAGGAGCTGCCGGGGTCCGGCGGGTTCCTGGGCGCGGAAGTAGAGGAAGGCGGCCGAGGCGACGAGCACCATCGACACGAGGAAATGGGCGGCCACGGTCAGCGGGCTCAGCCCGGTGAGGACGGTGATGCCGCCGAGGACGGCCTGGACGGCGACTCCGCCGAGGACCACGAACGCGGGGACGAGCAGGTCGCGGCGCCGGTCGGCCCAGCGCCAGACGGCGACGACGGCGAGCAGCGCGGCGATGCTGACGACGCTGGTCAGGGTGCGGTTGCCGTACTCGATGTAGCGGTGGTAGCCCTCGGCCTGGTGGGGCACCGGGGTGAAGGAACCGGGGACGCACTGCGGCCAGGTCGGGCACCCGAGGCCGCTTCCGGTGAGCCGGACGAGTCCGCCGGTGACGACGATCAGCACCTCGACGACGAGGTTGGCAAGGAGGAGCCGGGGGAGCCAGGTGGTCCCCGGCGCCGCCGCCATCGTGGTGGGGCCGGGGGTCGAGACGGGTGCTGCGGTCACGCCACGAGGGTACGTCTCAGGTGGAACCCCGAGGTGCATGGGGGAGACGCCCGATGGTGCGGGCACGACCGCCCTGCCTGACTGGGGGGATGACGCAGCACGCGTGGAGACCGGCCGTCGCGGCGATGGTCCTGCTCGCCGGGGAACACCTCGTGTGGGCCCTCGGACCAGCCGGCCGACCGGCTCCTGCCGGGTACGGCGCCGCGACGGCCGGCCTTGCGCCGGCTGCGGTCGTGGCGGACCTGCTGACCGTCGTGCTGTGCCTCGGGGGCGCGGTGACGGCCTGGCTGCTGAGACCGCACCAGCGGCGGGGCAGGCTCGTCCGTCGAGCCTGGCTGCTGGGCCCGGCCCTGCTGGGCAGCGCGGTGATGCTGGCCCACGTCGCGGTGGCCGTCGCGCTCGCGACGTGGCACATCCCGCCGGACGGACCCCAGCCGACGGAGCCGGTGTGGCTCGTCGCCCGCGAGGCCGTGTGGCTGGTGGGCGCCGGTGCCCTGGGCGGGACCGTGATCGGGTTTCGCCGGGAGCTGTCGGCTCAGTCGCTCCACCGGAACAGTCGTCTGGCGAGCGCTGTCGCGACGACGCCCCAGACGACCAGGACCCCCCAGTCGGAGAGGCTCACGGAACCGTGCACGAGCGCGACCCGCAGGCTGTCGCCGAGGGCCGCCGAGGGGAGCAGGGCCACCACCGGGGCGAAGCGGTCGGGCAGCTCGCTACCGGCGATGACGACTCCGCCGAGGGCCAGCAGGGCCAGCCACACGAGGTTGGCCAGCGCCAGCACGCCCTCGGCGCGCAGGGTGCCGCCGAGCAGCAGGGCCAGGGCCACGAACGCCCACGTGCCGAGGAGCACCGACACCACCGCCGCAGGCACGCCGGACCACGCCGGGGCCCACCCCAGCGCGAGCCCGACACCACCGAGCACCACGAGCTGGAGGCCGATGACGGACAGCACCGCGGTGGCCTTGGCCGCGAGCAGCCCGGTGCGGCCCAGCGGCGACACCCCGAGCAGCCGCAGGACGCCGTAGCGACGGTCGAAGCCCACGGAGATGGCCTGGCCGGTGAAGGCGGAGGAGATGACGCACAGGGCCAGCACGCCCGGCACGACGAGGTCGACGCGACGGCCGCTGCCCACCGAGATCCCCTTGGCGGACACCAATCCCACGAGGACGGCGACGGGCAGGACCAAGGCCACGAGGAGCTGTTCGCCGTTGCGCAGGAGGGTGAGGGCCTCGAACCGCGCCTGCGAGAGCACCCGGGTCCGCGCCGGGGCAGCCGCGGTGGTCACGCGACCGCCTTCCGGGTCAGGGCGAAGTACCGGTCCTCGAGCCGCTGCCCGGCAGTGACCTCGGCGAGGGTCCCCTCCGCCACGACGCGACCGGCGGCCACGACGACGATGTGGTCGGCGAGGCGCTCCGCCTCCTCGAACGAGTGCGTGGTGAGGACGACGGCGGTCCCGGCGTCGGCGACCTCGCGGACGAGGTCCCAGACGTCGAGCCGGGCGTGCGGGTCGAGACCGGCGCTCGGCTCGTCGAGGAACGCGACCTCCGGGCGACCGACGAGTGCGGCCGCGAGGGCGACCCGCTGCCGCTGGCCGCCGGACAGGCGGCGCACCGACGTCGCACCGAAGGCACCGATGCCCAGGCGGGCGACCAGTCCGTCCGCGCCCTCGAGGTCGGCGGGGGTGGCGTACAGGGAGCTCAGGTGGCGCAGGAGGGGCAGGGGCCGCGCGGCGTTCGGCAGCCCGCCGTCCTGGAGCATCACGCCGACCCGGGCCCGGTGGTCGGCAGGGGCGTGCCACGGGTCCGTCCCGAGGACGCGGACCTCGCCCGCGTCCGGTCGTCGCAGGCCCTCGCAGCACTCGACCATCGTCGTCTTGCCGGCGCCGTTGGGGCCCAGCACCGCGGTCACCTGTCCGGCCGAGGCGGTCCAGGAGGCCCCGTCGAGGGCGACGACGTCGCGGTAGCGCTTGGCGAGGCCGTGGACGGCGACTGCTGGTGGCACGCACCGAGTCTAGGCGCGGTGCAGGCACCTCAGTGCCGCGGGTGGCGCCCCACGACGAGGCGTCTGCCCCATGCCCCGGGGGGCCTCAGGCGCGCAGCCTCGAGTTCAGCGCCCCACCCCCGGGACGCCCCACCGGAGGAGAAGGCCATGAACCTCACCGCCCACCCCTACGCCGTGCTCGCCGAGCTCAGCTGGAAGCAGGACAACCTCGCCGGTGCCAACCGGGCACGGGGCACCAGCGCGCGTGCGACCGGCGCCACCACCCGGACGCGCGGGCCCTGGCACCGGCTCGCCGGCCGGCTCACCGCGCGACGGCCGCGCCACACCCCGCGGCCCGTCTGAGGCACCCGTCCCGTCTGAGGTACCCGGCCCGCGCGCACCCACCGGATAAGGCACCTGCCCCATGTGCTGCGGCACCTCAGGGCCGCAGCGTGGAACCACCGCAAGCCACCAGCACCACCACGAAGGAGAAACGTCATGAGCATCGCATCGGACCCGCTGTTCGTCACCGCAGAGGTCAACTACCGCCGGGAGCGCCTGACCGCCGGGTTCCCCACGGCCGGCAAGAGCCGTCGCCACCACGGCGCCGTCCTCTCCCTGCTCGAGCGGGCGCCACGCCTGCACCACCGCCACGGCGTCGCCCGCACGGCCTGACATGGTCGTCCGGGCCGTCCAGGCCGTCCCCCGGACCCACCCCGCGACGTCGGTGCCCTCCGACATAATCGCGGGTGTGGGTCTCGAGGCTGCCGGCAACGGCCTGTTCGTCGGCCGCGAGGCCGAGGTCACGCGGCTCGTCGAGCTGCTCGGCGTCGGCGGGCCGCCCGCTGGCGGGACACGCCATGGCAGCGTCGTGCTGTCGGGCGACGCGGGCATCGGCAAGACCCGGTTGCTGTCCGAGGCCGTCGCCACGGCCCGCGCCTCCGGCTGGCTCGTGCTCGTCGGGCACTGTCTCGGCGAGACCGGCAGGTCGCTGCCCTACCTGCCGTTCAGCGAGCTGCTCGGCCGACTCGAGGGAGCCGACCCCGAGGCCGTCGACCGGATCGTGGAGAACCACCCGGGGCTGGCCCGCCTGGTCCCCGGCCGGCGCGGCGAGCTCGGAGACGAGCCCGCCGACGGTGCCGCGGACCGGGGAGACCTCGTGCAGTCCGTCCACGCCGCGCTGGAGGACCTCGGTTCGCACCGGCCGGTGCTGCTGGTGGTCGAGGACGTCCACTGGGCCGACCAGTCCTCCCGTGACCTGCTCACCCTGCTGTTCACGCGGGGTTTCACCTCACCCGTCAGCGTGGTGGCCTCCTACCGCAGCGACGACCTCCACCGCCGGCACCCGCTGCGCGCCACGCTCGCGCACTGGTCGCGCCTGGGCGACGTGGGGCGGCTCGACCTCGCGCCCCTGCCGGACTCCGCGGTGCGCGAGATGGTCCACGCGCTGCAGACCCGCCCCCTCCCGGAGCGCGACGTCCGTGAGGTCGTGGAGCGGGCCGAGGGCAACGCCTTCTTCGCCGAGGAGCTCGTGGCCGCGTCGTCCATGGGCCGGACCGCGGTGGCCGACGACCTGTCCCGCCTGCTCCTCGTGCGCTTCGACCAGCTCGGGCCGGCCGGCCAGCACGTGGTGCGGATGGCCTCCGCAGCCGGTCGCCACGTGTCACACCGCGCCCTGGCCGCTGTCGCCGGCCTGGGGGAGGCCGAGCTCGACGCAGGCCTGCGCGACGCCGTCGAGCACCACGTGCTCGTGCCGGTCGAGGCCGGTGGCTACGCCTTCCGCCACGCCCTGCTCGGGGAGACCGTCTACGACGACCTGCTGCCGGGGGAGCGGGTGCGGGCCCACGAGCGGTATGCCGCGGCGCTCGCCGACGACCGCACGCTCGGCACGTGGGCCGAGCTGGCCCGTCACGCCGATGCGGCCGGCCTGCGCGACGTCGCCCGCGACGCCAGCATCCGTGCGGGGGAGTCCGCCCTGCGCATGGCCGGCCCGGAGGAGGCCTACCGCCAGTTCAGCCGCGCCCTGGCGCTGGTGTCCGAGGACGCGACCGCGCGTGACCTCGACGCCGTCACGCTGCAGGCGGCCACGGCCGCGACCGCTGCCGGGCGGGCGCTCAAGGCCCTCGACCTGATCGAGGACCGGCTGGCACGCCGCCCGGTCGACGCCGACCCGGCGGGCCGGGCCGAGCTGCTCGCAGCGCTGGCGACCACGGCCCGCATCACCGAGAGCACCCTGGACACCCTCGCCGCCACGAAGGAGGGCCTCGGCCTGCTCGAGCGCGTCGGGGAGGACCACCCCACCGTGCGGGCGCAGCTGCTCGCCGCCCGGGTGCAGGCGCTCGCCGACCGCGGCCGCGACGAGGAGGCCCTGTCGTCGGTCGGGGAGGCGGTCGAGGCCGCCCACGCCACGCGCCAGCCCGCCCTCGCCGACGAGGTGCGCGTGGTCGCCGCCCGCATCACCGAGCGTGCGGGCGACCCGGAGGGCTCGCGGGCCACCCTCGAGGCGCTCATCGCGGCCTCGCACACCCCGGGCGACCCCGCTGAGGTCCGCGCCTACCACCACCTCGGCTGGCTCCACCACCGCGCCGGACGCCTCGACGAGGCCGTCGACGTCTACCGGCGCGGCGTGGAGCGGGCCCGCGCGGGCGGCCGCCAGTGGGCTCCGTACGCCTTCGACGGGCGCCTGCTGGCGGGGGTCGCGGCCTATGAGCGGGGCCGGTGGGACGAGGCGCTGGAGATCCTCGACGTGACCGGTGAGGTGCCGCCGGAGCCGGCCGGCTCGCTGCTGCTCGGCGCCCGGATGTACGTCGCGGCGGCCCGTGGCGAGGCCGAGGCGGTGGAGGGGTACGCCGCGGCGCGGCCCTGGTGGGACCACGAGGGCCTCGTCGCCCTGCTCACGGGCAGCGCTGCCGTCGACCTGCTCGGGCACGCCGGCGACCTCGACCGGGCGGTCGCGGTGCACGACGAGGTCGTGGAGGCGCTCACCCGTGTGTGGCACCCGCTCTTCCAGGGGCAGCTGCGTCTCGACACCCTCCTGCTCGGCCAATTGGGCAGCCACGTCCAGCACGCGCCGTCGGCCCGACGCGCCGGGCTGCTCGCCCGGGGCGCGGAGCTGGCCGACACGGCGCAGCGCGTCTGGGACCAGGCGGTCCAGCGCCCCGGCAACGACGGGCCGGAGTCCACGGCGTGGCTGGCGCGCTCCCGGGCCGAGGCGCTGAGGCTGCGCTGGCTCGGCGGCGACGACGTCGACCCCGCCGAGCTGGCCCACCTGTGGCAGGCCGCGGTCGAGGCGTTCGACGCGTACGGCCACCGCTACGAGGCAGCGCGGTCGCGGGCCCGGCTCGGCATCGCCCTCAAGGCGGCCGGTGACCCGCGTGGGTCCACCGAGCTGTCGACGGCGCTCGCCGAGGCCCAGCGGCTCGGCGCGGAGCCCCTGCGTGCGGAGATCCGCGCGACCGGCGCGGCGCGGCCCGTCGCCGCCCGCGCGGGTTCGCGCCTGGGGGAGGCGCTGACGGCGCGCGAGGAGGAGATCCTGGCCCTGGTGGCGCTCGGCCGCAGCAACCGGCAGATCGGCACCCAGCTGTTCATCAGCGCCAAGACCGCCAGCGTCCACGTCTCCAACATCCTCGCCAAGCTCGGGGTCGCCGGCCGTGGTGAGGCGGTGGCCGTGGCCCGCGAGCGCGGCCTGCTCCACTGAGCCCGGCGGCCGCCGGCCCCGGGTAAGGGTGGCCTTGCTTTCGCACCGTCACCGCAATTACGTAACATCGGCGTTGTGAATATCGCTGTCGCCCCCCAGGTGCTCGAGTCGCGCACGCGCGACCGGGTGCTGCAGGTGATCAGCGAGCGCGGTCCGGTGACCGCTGCGACCCTGGCCGACGAGCTCGGCCTCACCGTCCCCGCCGTGCGACGCCACCTCGAGAACCTCGAGGAGGCAGGCCTCATCGTCGAGCGTGAGCAGGGACCGTCCGCCGGCCACCGCGGGCGTGGGCGCCCCGCCCGGGCCTACGTCGTGAGCGACGCCGGCCACCAGGCCCTCGAGTCCGACTACGACCACCTCGCCATGGAGGCGCTGCGCTTCCTCTCCGACGAGGCCGGCGACGGCGCGGTGCGCCGCTTCGCCGAGCAGCGCGTGGCAGAGCTGGAGCAGCGCTACGCCGTCGAGCTGGCCGCTGCCGGCGCGTCCCCGGCCGCGCGGGTGGACGCCCTGGTGGGCGCCCTCACCCGTGACGGCTTCGCCGCCTCGGCGCGGCCGGTGGGGGAGCAGGGCAGCGCGACTCCCTTCACCGGTATCCAGCTGTGCCAGGGCCACTGCCCGGTCCAAACCGCGGCCCGGGAATTTCCCCAGTTCTGTGACGCTGAGACTGATGCGTTCTCGCGGCTGCTGGGCGTCCACGTGCAGCGGCTCGCCACGCTCGCCCACGGCGACCACGTGTGCACCACCTTCGTGCCCACCGGCACGAGCCCCCAGACCACCACCCCGTCCGACACCACCACCGCTGTCACACCAACAGAAGGGTCCACGCGATGACCACCCACATCGAGGAGCTGAACCCGGGTCTGAAGGACCTGGGCCGCTACGAGTACGGCTGGGCCGACAGCGACAGTGCCGGCGCCACCGCGAAGCGTGGCCTCAACGAGGACGTCGTCCGCGACATCTCCGGCCGCAAGAGCGAGCCCGAGTGGATGCGCGACCTGCGGCTCAAGTCGCTGCGCCTGTTCGGGAAGAAGCCCATGCCCAGCTGGGGCTCGGACCTCACCGGCATCGACTTCCAGAACATCAAGTACTTCGTGAAGTCGACGGAGAAGCAGGCCACCACGTGGGACGAGCTCCCCGAGGACATCAAGAACACCTACGACAAGCTGGGCATCCCCGAGGCGGAGAAGCAGCGGCTGGTCGCGGGTGTCGCGGCGCAGTACGAGTCGGAGGTCGTCTACCACCAGATCCGTGAGGACCTGGAGGAGAAGGGCGTCATCTTCGTCGACACCGACACCGGCCTGCGCGAGCACGAGGACCTTTTCCGCGAGTACTTCGCCTCGGTGATCCCCGCCGGCGACAACAAGTTCGCGGCCCTCAACACCGCGGTCTGGTCGGGCGGCTCGTTCATCTACGTCCCGCCGGGCGTGCACGTCGACATCCCGCTGCAGGCCTACTTCCGCATCAACACCGAGAACATGGGCCAGTTCGAGCGGACCCTGATCATCGCCGACGAGGGCTCCTCGGTGCACTACGTCGAGGGCTGCACCGCACCAATCTACAAGTCGGACTCGCTGCACTCCGCGGTCGTCGAGATCGTCGTGAAGAAGAACGCCCGCGTCCGCTACACGACCATCCAGAACTGGTCCAACAACGTCTACAACCTCGTCACCAAGCGCGCGACCTGCGCCGAGGGCGCGACGATGGAGTGGATCGACGGCAACATCGGTTCCAAGGTCACGATGAAGTACCCGGCGGTCTTCCTCCTCGGCGAGCACGCCAAGGGCGAGACGCTGTCCATCGCCTTCGCCGGCGAGGGCCAGCACCAGGACGCCGGCGCCAAGATGGTTCACGCCGCCCCCAACACCTCCTCGACGATCGTGTCGAAGTCGGTGGCCCGCGGTGGTGGCCGCACGTCGTACCGCGGCCTGGTCCAGATCCTCGAGGGAGCCCACGGCTCCCGTTCGAGCGTGGTCTGCGACGCGCTGCTCGTCGACACCATCAGCCGCTCCGACACCTACCCCTACGTCGACATCCGCGAGGACGACGTGACCATGGGCCACGAGGCCACGGTCTCCAAGGTGTCCGAGGACCAGATGTTCTACCTCATGTCCCGCGGCCTGACCGAGGAGGAGGCCATGGCCATGATCGTGCGCGGGTTCGTCGAGCCCATCGCGCGCGAGCTGCCCATGGAGTACGCCCTCGAGCTCAACCGCCTGATCGAGCTGCAGATGGAAGGAGCCGTCGGCTGATGAGCCTTCTGGCCGAGAAGAACCCCAAGGCGACCGACGGGGCCCACACGGACTCCGCCGCCGCCTTCGTCCCCGACCAGTCGCGGGCCGAGCGCAGGACCTCGTACGCCGTCGCGGACTTCCCCGTCCCCGGTGGCCGCGAGGAGGAGTGGCGGTTCACCCCCGTCGACCGGCTCAAGGGCCTGTTCGCCGAGGAGGGCAGCACCGAGGGTGCGCTCGTCGTCGACTCCGAGGCGCCCGAGGGCGTCGAGCTGCTCGACCTGCCGATGGACGACGCGCGCGTCGGCTCCGCCTACCGCCCGGCCGACCGCGCCGCCGTGACCGCGTGGGCGGGCACCGAGCGTGCGCTCTACGTCGGGATCCCGGCGGAGGCCGAGCTGGCGGCGCCGGTCTTCGTGCGCCTCACCGGCACGGGCGCGGGTCGTGGCAACGGCCACACCGTCATCGAGGCGGGCCGGCACAGCCGGGGCACGGTCGTGCTCCAGCACTCCGGCTCCGCCCAGCACACCGCGGGCATCGAGGTGCGCGTCGGCGACGGCGCCGACCTCACCGTGGTCAGCGTGCAGGAGTGGGAGGACGACGCGATCCACCTGGCGCAGCACGACGCCCTCATCGGTCGTGACGCGCACCTGCGGCACATCGTGGTCACCCTCGGTGGCGAGCTGGTCCGCATCTCGACCAACGCGCGCTACGCCGGTCCGGGTGGCTCGTTCGAGGGCCTCGGCGTCTACTTCGCCGACGCCGGCCAGCACCAGGAGCACCGCCTCTTCGTCGACCACGAGGCGCCGCACTGCCACTCCAACGTCGAGTACAAGGGCGCCCTCCAGGGCGAGACCGCCCACACGATCTGGGTGGGTGACGTCCTCATCCGCGCGAGCGCCGAGGGCACCGACACCTACGAGCTCAACCGCAACCTCATCCTCGACGACGGCGCCCGCGCCGACTCGATCCCGAACCTCGAGATCGAGACCGGCGAGATCGTCGGTGCCGGGCACGCCTCGGCGACCGGCCGCTTCGACGACGAGCAGCTGTTCTACCTGCAGGCCCGCGGCATCCCCGAGGACGTCGCCCGGCGCCTGGTCGTGCGCGGCTTCTTCGCCAGCGTCGTGGCCCGCATCGGCGTCCCCGAGGTCTCCGAGCGGCTCATGAAGGCCATCGACGTCGAGCTCGGCGGCGCGCCGGAGGCGGCGTTCGACGAGGACGCGGCCGACCTGGTCGAGGCGGCGCAGTGAGCGCAGCCGCAGAGCTCGTCCCCGACGAGGACTTCGTCCGCGTCTGCCGGCTCGACGAGCTGCCCGAGGTCGGTGTCGCCGCCGCTGACATCGGCGGCACGATCGTGGCCATCGTCCGCGCGAAGGACGGCAGCGTCCACGCGGTCGACGACACCTGCAGCCACGCCAACGTCTCGCTCTCCGAGGGCGAGCTCGACGGGTGCACCCTCGAGTGCTGGCTGCACGGCTCGCGGTTCGACATCCGCACCGGTGAGCCGTCGGGCCCGCCCGCGATCGTCCCGATCAACGTGTACCCCGTGAAGATCGACGGCGACGACGTGTACGTCGCCACCACCCCCCAGAACATGGAGCGCTGAGCATGTCCACACTCGAGATCCGCAACCTGCAGGTCACCGTCGAGACCGAGAGCGGCACCAAGGAGATCCTCCGCGGCGTCGACCTCACGGTGAAGTCCGGCGAGACCCACGCGATCATGGGCCCCAACGGGTCGGGCAAGTCCACGCTCGCCTACTCCATCGCGGGCCACCCCAAGTACACCGTCACCGGGGGCACCGTGACCCTCGACGGTGAGGACGTCCTCGCCATGAGCGTCGACGAGCGCGCCCGCGCGGGCCTGTTCCTGGCGATGCAGTACCCCGTCGAGGTCCCCGGCGTGACGGTGAGCAACTTCCTGCGCACCGCCAAGACCGCCATCGACGGCGAGGCGCCCAAGCTGCGCACCTGGGTCAAGGACGTCAAGGCCGCCATGGGTGACCTGCGCATGGACTCGGCGTTCGCCGAGCGCAACGTCAACGAGGGCTTCTCCGGCGGCGAGAAGAAGCGCCACGAGATCCTCCAGATGGAGCTGCTCAAGCCCAAGGTGGCCATCCTCGACGAGACCGACTCAGGCCTCGACGTGGACGCGCTGCGGATCGTGTCCGAGGGCGTCAACCGCGTCAAGGACGGCACCGACGTGGGCGTGCTGCTCATCACGCACTACACGCGGATCCTGCGCTACATCAAGCCCGACTTCGTCCACGTCTTCGTCGACGGCAGGATCGTCGAGGAGGGTGGCCCGGAGCTGGCCGACCGCCTCGAGTCCGAGGGCTACGACCGCTACGTCGGCGCCTCGGCCTGACCGCCGACCCGGCCACGACGACGACCCCCACCGCTGCGATGTCCTCGACCCCCATGTTCAGCGACGAGGAGCTGGCCCGCATCCGGGCCGGCTTCCCGATCCTGTCCCGGACCGTCCGTGACGGTCGCTCCTTGGTCTACCTCGACTCGGGCGCGACGTCACAGCGGTACGCGGGGGCGCTCGACGCCGAGCGGGCCTTCAGCGAGGAGGTCAACGCCGCGGTCCACCGTGGCGCCCACCAGCTGAGCGAGGAGGCCACCGACCGCTACGAGCGCGCACGCGCCGTCGTGGCGGGGTTCGTGGGCGGCGCGGCGGACGAGGTGGTGTTCACCAAGAACGCCACGGAGTCGCTCAACCTCGTCGCCTACGGCTTCTCCGGGTCCGTCGCCGGGCAGGCGAAGGATCCCAAGCTGGACCTGGGGCCCGGTGACGAGATCCTCATCACCGAGATGGAGCACCACGCCAACCTCGTGCCGTGGCAGGAGCTGGCCCGCCGCACCGGGGCGACCCTCCGCTGGGTCGGGGTGACCGACGAGGGTCGGCTCGACCTCGACGGCACCCACGGGCCGGCGCTCGGCGAACTGCTCACCGAGCGCACCAAGGTCTTCGCGTTCACCCACGTCTCCAACGTGCTGGGCACCGTCAACCCGGTGCGCCGCCTCACGGAGGCCGCCCGGTCGGTCGGCGCGCTGACCGTCCTCGACGCCTGCCAGTCGGCCCCCCACCTCGCGCTCGACGTCGCCGACCTCGGTGTCGACTTCGCGGCGTTCTCCGGCCACAAGATGTACGGGCCCACCGGGGTCGGGGTCCTGTGGGGCCGGCACGAGCTCCTCGCCGCCATGCCGCCGTTCATCACCGGCGGCTCGATGATCGAGACTGTGCGGATGGAGGGGACCACGTACGCGGCCCCGCCGCAGCGCTTCGAGGCGGGCTCGCCCAACGCCGCGCAGGCCATCGGGCTCGCGGCCGCCATCGAGTGGCTGCAGGAGCTGGGCATGGACCGCGTCCACGCCCACGAGCACGCCCTCACCGAGCGCCTGCTCGCCGGGCTCGCCGAGCGCTCGTGGGTCCGGGTCGTCGGCCCGGTCGACGGCACCGACCGGGGGAGTGCCGTCGCGTTCGTCGTCGACGGTGTCCACGCGCACGACGTCGGCCAGGTGCTCGACGACCAGGGTGTCGAGGCGCGCGTGGGCCACCACTGCGCCTGGCCGCTGCACCGCCGCCTGAGGGCGACGGCCACGACGCGGGCCAGCCTCGCGGCCTACACCACGCCCTCGGAGGTCGACGCGCTGCTCGTGGCGCTCGACCGCGTGCCCGACGTCTTCGGGGTGGCCAGCTGATGGACCTCTACCAGGAGCTCATCCTCGAGCACTCCAAGCGACCCCACCACGCGGGCCTGCGGCAGCCGTTCGGCGCCGAGGTCCACCACGTCAACCCCACCTGCGGCGACGAGGTCACCCTGCGCGTCGACGTCGAGGGGGAGGGCCCCGAGGCGGTCGTGCGCGACGTGTCCTACGACGCCCTCGGCTGCTCCATCTCGACCGCCTCGACGAGCGTCCTCGCCGACGAGGTGATCGGCCGCTCCGTCCGTGAGGCCATGACGACCCACGAGGCGATGCGGCGGATGCTCACCTCCAAGGGCGAGGACGCCGGCGACGAGGACGTCATCGGCGACGGCGTCGCCTTCGCCGGGGTCGCGAAGTACCCCGCCCGCGTCAAGTGTGCTCTGCTGGGATGGATGGCGTTCACCGACGCGTTGCACCAGGCAGGCATCGACACCAGCACCACGGCCGGCACCAGCTCCGCAGCCGACACCACGAAGGAAGTCACACGATGAGCGACACGACCACCGCCACCCCCAACGTCGCGGACGTCGAGGAGGCCATGCGCGACGTCGTCGACCCCGAGCTGGGCATCAACGTCGTCGACCTCGGCCTCGTCTACGGCATCACCGTCGACGCGCAGCGCCACGCCGTCCTCGACATGACCCTCACCTCTGCGGCGTGCCCGCTGACCGACGTCATCGAGGACCAGACGGCCCAGGCCCTCGAGGGCCTCGTCGCGTCCTACCGCGTCAACTGGGTCTGGATGCCGCCGTGGGGTCCCGACAAGATCACCGACGACGGCCGCGAGCAGCTGCGCGCCCTCGGCTTCAACCTCTGACCCACCCCGCCACCTCGACGACGCCGCCACAGCCGTGAGCCGCGTCGTCGAGGTGTCCCCGGAACGCCTCGATGGCTGGCTCGAGCGGTTCGCCGCCAACAACCCCGGACCCGAGGCGCGGCAACGCATCTCGGGTCGCGAGGACTTCGCCCACGACCCCTTGGGGGTGCTGCTCATCCGTCGCGGTGGGTATGCCGTGGGGCTGGCTCGCGGGGCCGCGTTCGCCGACTCGAAGGTCGGCACCCGGCACGTCCAGTCGCGGACGGCCGCCGGCGGCTGGTCCCAGCAGCGGTTCGCCCGCCGGCGTGGCAACCAGGCCGACGAGCTCGTCCGCGCCGTCACGGAGCACACCCTGCGGATCCTTCCGTCGGGTTCGGTGGAGGGGCTCGTGGTCGGCGGCGACAAGGCGCTCGTCCGGGCGGTGCTCGACGACCCGCGGCTGGCACACCTCGACGGCCTGCCGCGCCGCGACCTCTACGACCTCCCCGACCCCCGCCGCGCCGTCCTCGAGGAGGCCCTCAAACGGGCGCGGGCCGTCCGCGTGACGATCGAGGACCTGGCCGGGCCGCGGGCCTGAGGTCGGCTAGACGTGGTGCTGGGCGATGTTGACCACGGTCCCGCCGGGTGCCCGGACGAAGAACCGGCGTACTCCCCACTCCTCGGTGACGAGAGGGTGGACGACCTCGACCCCCGCCGCCTGCACCTGCGCCCACGCCTCGTCGACGTCGTCGACCTTCACCGTGAGGGCCGAGTCCTCCGGCGCGGTCGCGTCCCGGGTGACGAGCTGTACGTGGGCCCCGGTCACGGGGTCGGTGAGGCGGGCCACCCAGCCCAGGTCCATCTCGGTGGACAGGCCGAAGAGGCCGGACCAGAAGCCCTTGGCCTCCTCCAGGTCGGGGACGGTCAGGTTGGCCGTCACTGCCATGACACGCACGACGACTACTCGACGTTGGCGACGCTGAAGGTGTCGCAGTCGTTGAGGTTGCCGCTGCGGTAGCCGGTGGTGAACCACTTCTGCCGGGCGGCAGCCGACCCGTGCGTCCACGACTCGGGGCTGACACGCCCCTGGGTCTTCTGCTGGATCCGGTCGTCGCCCACCGAGGCCGCCGCGGAGAGGGCGTCGTCGATGTCCTTCTGCGTCAGGGGCTTGAGGAACGTCGTCCCCTTCGCGTCCTTGGTCTGCGTCGCGTGGTTGGCCCAGACGCCACCGAGGCAGTCGGCCTGGAGCTCGACCCGGACGCCACCGCTCTGCTCTCCCTGGGGGTCCTGCTGGGCGCGGTCGAGCAGGCCGAGGATGTCCTGGATGTGGTGGCCGTACTCGTGCGCCACGACGTACTCCTGGGCCAGCGGGCCACCGCTGGAGCCGAACTGCTCGGTGAGTATCTGGAAGAAGCTCGCGTCGATGTAGACCTGCTTGTCGAGCGGGCAGTAGAAGGGGCCGACCTGGTTGGAGGCGGTCCCGCACGCCGACTGGGTGGTGCCGTTGTAGAGGATCGTCCTCGCCGGCGTGTAGCGGCGCTGGTAGCGAGGCAGCTCCTCGCTCCAGAAGGCCTGCACGGAGTTGACCGTGGCGATGACCCGGCAGGTGTCGTCGCGGTTGGCGTCCGCGCCGGTCTTGCACTGGGCGAAGGCGTTGGGGTCCTGCGAGCCGCCCGGCTCGACCTGGCCGGTGCCCCCCGTGCCGGGGTCGGTGCCGGTGCCGCCGGGGAGCGAGCCGGGGTTGATGCCGAAGACCAGCGCGATGATCAGCAGGATGATGCCGCCGATGCCACCGCCGACGACCATGCCGCCGGGACCCCCGCCGCTGCCGCCGGAACCCACCTGCGAGGTGTCCAGCTGCACGTCGTCGTTGAAGCTCATCTGCCCTCCACGGCATCGGGCGTGCACTCGAGGTCGAGCGACGTCGGTAGACTAGTGATCTCAGCCGCTGCGCGGCGCCCGCGCAACCTGTGCAGGGCGCGCTGCCGGGCCGAGCGCGCGGACCGTCCGGCACCGATGCCAGGGGTCCGTCCCCGGCGGGGCTGGACTACCCGAGCCTCCTGTTGCACCCACCTGACCATGTCTGGAGTACGTCTGTGATCGCCGCCAGTGGGATCGAGCTGCGCGCTGGCTCCCGCCTCCTCCTCGACGGCGCCACGTTCCGCATCGCGCCCGGTGACCGCGTGGGCCTCGTCGGCCGCAACGGTGCCGGGAAGACGACCCTGACCAAGGTGCTGGCCGGCGAGGCCCAGCCGGCCGCCGGCCAGGTGACCGCGAGCGGTGAGGTGGGCTACCTCCCGCAGGACCCGCGTACCGGGGACCTGCACGTGCTCGCCCGCGACCGGATCCTGTCCGCCCGCGGGCTCGACCGGATCATCCGGCAGATGCGCGAGGCCGAGGGGGCGATGGCCAGCGCCGACGACGAGACCCGCGACAAGGCCATGCGCCGCTACTCCCGGCTCGAGGGCGAGTTCACCGCCGCGGGCGGGTATGCCGCGGAGTCCGAGGCCGCGTCCATCGCCAGCGCCCTGGCGCTCGAGGAGCGCATCCTGGGTCAACCGCTGTCGACGCTGTCCGGTGGGCAGCGCCGCCGTGTCGAGCTGTCGCGGATCCTGTTCTCCGGAGCGCAGACGCTGCTGCTCGACGAGCCCACCAACCACCTCGACGCCGACTCCATCGGCTGGCTGCGCGACTACCTCAAGGGCTACCAGGGTGGTCTCGTGGTCATCAGCCACGACGTCGAGCTGCTCGACGCGGTGGTGACCAGGGTCTTCCACCTCGACGCCAACCGTGGGGAGCTCGACCTCTACAACGTCGGCTGGAAGCCCTACCTGCAGCAGCGGGAGACCGACGAGCGGGCCCGCAAGCGCGAGTACGCCAACGCCACGAAGAAGGCCGCCGCCCTCATGGAGCAGGCCGAGAAGATGCGGGCCAAGGCGACCAAGGCCGTCGCGGCGCAGAACATGATCAAGCGCGCCGAGCGCATGCTCGCCGGAGTCGAGGGGGAGCGGACCACCGACAAGGTGGCCAAGCTGCGCTTCCCCGACCCGGCCCCGTGCGGCCGCACGCCGCTGCGCGCGAGCGGGCTGTCGCGCTCGTACGGCAGCCAGGAGATCTTCACCGACGTGGACCTGGCCATCGACCGCGGCTCCCGCGTCGTCGTGCTGGGGCTCAACGGTGCCGGCAAGACCACCCTGCTGCGCATGCTCGCCGGCGCCGACACCCCTGACACCGGGCAGGTCGAGCCCGGCCACGGGCTCAAGCTCGGCTACTACGCCCAGGAGCACGAGAACCTCGACGTCTCCCGCTCGGTGCTCGCCAACATGAAGTCGGCGGCGCCCGACTCGTTCGGCGAGACCGAGGTCCGCAAGGTGCTCGGCTCGTTCCTGTTCAGCGGTGACGACGTCGACAAGCCGGCCGGAGTGCTCTCCGGTGGCGAGAAGACCCGCCTGTCGCTGGCGATGCTCGTGGTCTCGTCCGCCAACGTGCTGCTCCTCGACGAGCCCACCAACAACCTCGACCCCGCCTCGCGCGAGGAGATCCTCGGGGCACTGCGGACCTACAAGGGGGCCGTGGTGCTGGTCACCCACGACGAGGGGGCCGTGGAGGCGCTGGAGCCCGAGCGCATCCTGCTGCTGCCCGATGGCATCGAGGACCACTGGGGCCAGGACTACCTCGACCTCATCTCCCTGGCCTGAGCGCTCCCTCCCGACTTCTTGCCCGTAGGGCACCGCCCGGCGGGTGTGTCAGGCCCGTTCGCGCACCGTACGGGCAAGAAGTCGCAGGACCCGTGGATCAGGCCGGAAGTCCTACCGGTTCGGTAGGCGATGGGGTCGGATAATGGACGGTTATGCAATCCATAACCGAAGCGCGACAATGGACGGGTGACGCAGACCTCCACCCGTCCTCAACGCCAGGCCGGCAAGGCCACCGGAGCCTGGGCCGACGGTGACCGCACCCCACTGAACGCCAACGAGGAGTTCAAGCAGGCCGACGACGGCCTCAACGTCCGGGCCCGCATCGAGGAGGTCTACTCCCGCGAGGGCTTCGGCTCCATCCCGGGGGAGGACCTGCGGGGGCGGATGCGCTGGTGGGGCCTGTACACCCAGCGCAAGCCCGGCATCGACGGCGGCAAGACCGCGACGCTCGACCCCGCCGAGCTCGACGACGAGCACTTCATGCTGCGCGTGCGCAGCGACGGCGGTGCCCTCACCGGCGAGCAGCTGCGCACGGTCGCCCGCATCAGCACCGAGTTCGCGCGCGATACGGCCGACATCACCGACCGCCAGAACATCCAGCTCCACTGGATCCGCATCGAGGACGTCCCGGAGATCTGGCGCCGCCTCGAGGCCGTGGGGCTGACGACCGCGGAGGCGTGCGGCGACACCCCGCGCGTCATCCTCGGCTCCCCGGTCGCCGGCATCGCTGCCGACGAGGTGCTCGACGGGACGCCCGCGGTGCGGGAGATCCTCGAGCGCTACATCGGGAGCCCGGAGTTCTCCAACCTGCCGCGGAAGTTCAAGACCGCCATCTCGGGGTCGCCGAGCCTCGACGTCGCCCACGAGGTCAACGACATCTCGTTCGTCGGGGTCGAGCACCCTGAGCACGGTCCCGGGTTCGACCTGTGGGTCGGCGGCGGCCTCTCCACCAACCCGATGTTCGCCCAGCGCCTCGGCGCCTGGGTGCCGCTGGAGGAGGTGGCCGACGTCTGGAAGGGCGTCGTGTCGATCTTCCGCGACCACGGCTACCGCCGCCTGCGCAACCGCGCCCGCCTCAAGTTCCTCATGGCCGACTGGGGTCCGGAGCGGTTCCGGCAGGTCCTCGAGGACGACTACCTCGGGCGCAAGCTGGTCGACGGCCCCCCGCCGTCGCAGCCCTCCCGCCACCGCCGCGACCACGTCGGCGTCCACCAGCAGAAGGACGGCAACGTCTGGGTGGGCGTGGCCCCTGTCGCCGGGCGGGTGAGCGGCACGACCCTGTACGGCGTGGCGGAGCTGGCCGAGCGGCACGGGTCCGGCCGGGTGCGGCTCACGGCCCACCAGAAACTCCTCGTCCTCGACGTGCCACCGCAGGACGCCGACGCGCTCCAGGCGGGTCTGGCGGAGCTGGGCCTGCCCGCCGACCCGAGCGAGTGGCGACGAGGGCTCATGGCCTGCACCGGCATCGAGTTCTGCAAGCTCGCCCTCGTCGAGACGAAGGCGCGGGCGGCCACCGTCATCTCGGAGATGGAGCGGCGGCTCCCCGAGTTCGACGTGCCGTTCTCGTTGCACATCAACGGCTGCCCGAACTCCTGCGCGCGCACCCAGGTGGCCGACATCGGGCTCAAGGGCATGGTCCAGACCGACGACGACGGCAACCTCGTCGAGATCTTCCAGGTGCACCTCGGGGGCGGGCTCGGCTCCGAGCCGCAGCTGGCCCGCAAGACCCGCGCCCTCAAGGTCCGGGCCGTGGACCTGCCCGACTACGTCGAGCGGCTCGCCGGCCGGTTCCTGGAGCAGCGCGAGGACGGCGAGTCCTTCGCCCACTGGGCACACCGCGCCGAGGAGGACGACCTGCGATGAGCGACAGCCCCCGCGCGAGCGTCATCTACTACTGCCCGTTCTGTGCAGAGGAGGACCTGCGCCCCGTCGAGGAGCCCCGGGGCGGTTGGCGCTGCAACGCCTGCGCCCGGGTCTTCACCGTCCAGATGGCCTCCCTCGACACCACCCGCATCCCGGGCCGCGTCCGGGAGGAAGCCGAGCTCCACCGAGGAGGTCCGTCATGACCGCAGCCACCACCCACACCCGCGACGTGGACAGCTCCGCCGGCGCCGACGAGCTGCGGGCCCTCGCTGCACGGGCCGAGAAGCGCTTCGCCGCCCTCGAGGCGCAAGGCGCCCGGGCGTCGTACGAGGAGAAGGTCGAGCTGTCGCGGGAGGTGCTGCGGTGGGCGGCCGACACCTTCGGCGACCGGCTGACCGTGGCGTCGTCGATGGGCGACGAGGTGCTCGTGCACCTCGTCGGCACGACCGTCCCCGGCGCCGACGTCTTCTTCCTCGACACGGGGTACCACTTCGCCGAGACGCTGGGGACGCGCGACGCCTACCAGGCCATGCTGCCACTGCGGATCCGCACGATCCTGCCGCTGCTCACCGTGCCGCAGCAGGACGAGCGGTACGGCGCGAAGCTGCACGACCGCGACCCCAACGCCTGCTGCGCCATGCGCAAGGTCGAGCCGCTCAACCGGGCACTGTCGACCCACGACGCCTGGGTCACCGGCATGCGTCGGGTGGACGCCCCGACACGCACCGACATCGGGCTCGTCGGCTGGGACGCCGCCCGCGACATGGTCAAGCTCAACCCCATCGCAGGGTGGACCGACCAGGACGTCGACCGCTACGTCGAGGAGCACGGGGTCTTCCTCAACCCGTTGCGCCAGGAGGGGTACGCGTCGATCGGCTGCGCGCCCTGCACCCGCCCCGTCGCCGAGGGCGAGGACCCCAGGGCCGGCCGCTGGGCCGGCAAGGACAAGACCGAATGCGGGCTGCACACATGACGACGACTGCCGCGCGGGCGCTGCCCGCCCACTACACCCTCGACCACCTCGACCACCTCGAGTCGGAGGCCGTCCACATCTTCCGCGAGGTCGCGGGCGAGTTCGAGCGGCCGGTGATCCTCTTCTCCGGCGGCAAGGACTCGGTGGTGATGGTGCACCTGGCGCTCAAGGCGTTCGCGCCCGCGCCGCTGCCGTTCTCGCTCCTGCACGTCGACACCGGGCACAACTTCCCGGAGGTGCTCCGCTACCGCGACGAGACGGTCGAGCGACTCGGGGTGCGCCTCGTGGTCGCCCACGTGCAGGACTACATCGACGACGGCCGGCTGCGTGAGCGGCCCGACGGCACCCGCAACCCGCTGCAGACGGTGCCGCTGCTGGATGCCATCGAGGCCAACAGGTTCGACGCGGTCTTCGGTGGCGGCCGTCGCGACGAGGAGAAGGCCCGCGCCAAGGAGCGCGTCTTCAGCCTGCGCGACTCGTTCGGCGCCTGGGACCCGCGGCGGCAGCGCCCCGAGCTCTGGGACCTCTACAACGGCAAGCACGCCCCGGGTGAGCACGTGCGGGTGTTCCCCCTGTCCAACTGGACCGAGCTCGACGTGTGGCGCTACATCGAGCGCGAGGGGATCGAGCTGCCGGACCTCTACTACGCCCACGAGCGTGAGGTGTTCGCGCGCGACGGCATGTGGCTGTCGGCGGGGGAGTGGGGCGGCCCCAAGCCGTCGGAGGAGGTGCAGACGCGCCAGGTCCGCTACCGCACCGTCGGTGACATGAGCTGCACGGGCGCGGTCGACTCCGACGCCACCGACGTCGCCGGGGTGATCCTCGAGCTCGCCGGGTCGCGCCTCACCGAGCGCGGTGCCACCCGGGCCGACGACCGCATGTCCGAAGCCGCCATGGAGGACCGCAAGAAGCAGGGCTACTTCTGATGACGACGACGCAGGCCACCACCCGCGACCTCTCCTCCCGCGACCTCTCCACCCACGACAGCGAGGCCACCGTGAGCGCACCGACCGCCACCGACCACGCAGCGCCGGGGACGACCCACCGGCACGACCTGCTGAGGCTGGCCACGGCAGGGTCCGTGGACGACGGCAAGTCGACGCTCGTGGGACGTCTCCTCTACGACACCAAGTCGGTGCTGGCCGACCAGCTGGACGCCGTGGAGCGCGTGAGCCGGGAGCGTGGCCTCGACGCCGCCGACCTCGCGCTGCTCACCGACGGCCTGCGCGCCGAGCGGGAGCAGGGCATCACCATCGACGTCGCCTACCGCTACTTCTCCACCGCCACGCGCTCCTACGTGCTCGCGGACACGCCCGGCCACGTCCAGTACACCCGCAACATGGTGACCGGCGCCTCGACGGCCGAGCTCGCCCTCATCCTCATCGACGCCCGGCACGGGGTGGTCGAGCAGACGCGTCGCCACCTCGCCGTCACCGGCCTGCTCGGGGTGCGGCACATCGCGGTGGCCGTCAACAAGATGGACCTCGTGGACTGGGACCAGTCGCGCTTCGACTCGATCGTGGCCGAGTTCTCCCGCCACGCAACGCGTTTCGGCATCGACGACGTCGTCGCCGTCCCTGTGTCGGCGCTGTTCGGCGACAACGTCGTCGACCGCTCCGACCGCGCGCCCTGGTACTCCGGGCCGACGCTCCTCGAGCACCTGGAGGCCGTGCCGGTGGGCACCGACCCGTCAGCGCAGCCGCTGCGGGTGCCGGTGCAGTACGTCATCCGGCCCCAGCGCGGTGAGAGCCGGGACTACCGCGGCTACGCGGGCCGGCTGGCGAGCGGCGTGGTCCGCCCCGGCGACGAGGTGGTCGTGCTGCCCGGGGGCAGTCGCAGCCGCATCGCGGGCATCGACCGCTCCGGGCCCGACGGCCGGCTCGAGCAGCTCGACGTGGCGTTCGCGCCGCAGTCGGTGGTGCTGCGCCTGACCGATGACGTCGACGTGTCGCGCGGCGACCTCATCGCCGCCGCGGACGAGCCGGGCCTGGTGACGCGTTCCCTGTCCGGGACGGTTGCCGTGGTCGACGACCGGCCCGTGCGGCAGCGCGACCGCGTGCTGCTGCGGGTGGGCACCCGCACGGTCCGGGCAATCGTCGACGACGTCGTGGACCAGCTCGACATCGAGACCATGGAGCAGCGGCCGGCCCCGGACGGCTTGGCACTCAACGCGATCGGGCGCGTGCGCATCCGACTCGCCGAGGACGTACCGATCGACGACTACCGGTCGCTGCGCCGTACAGGGGCCTTCCTCCTCATCGACGAGGCAGACGGCTCCACGCTCGCGGCAGGGATGGCCGACGCGCCCGACCGCAGCGTGGGCGAGGGCATCTGATGGGCGCCCCCGCCTACCCCCTGACGCTCGACCTCGCCGGTCGCCGTGTGGTCGTCGTGGGCGGCGGGCCGGTCGCAGCGCGTCGCGCGCGCGGGTTGCTCGAGGCGGGCGCTGCGGTGGAGCTGGTCGCGCCGTGGGTGTGCGAGGACGTGGTCAGCCTGGCCACGCGTGGCGAGATCGTCTGGCACGAGCGGGAGTTCGTCTCCGGCGACCTCCTTCTCCCCGAGGCTGCGTGGCTCGTCCACACGGCGACCGGCGACCCGCTGGTCGACGCCCAGGTGGCGGCTGAGGCCGACGCGGCGCGTATCTGGTGCGTGCGCGCCGACGACGCCGGTGCATCCTCGGCCTGGACGCCCGCCGTGGCGAGGGGCCGCGTGGGTCGGGCGAGCGAGGGCCTCACGGTCGCCGTGACCGCCGGCGGCGACCCCCGCCGGGCCGCCGCGGTGCGCGACGGCGTGCTCGCGGCCCTCGACAGCGGCACCCTCCCCGTACGCCGCGTTCGCCAGACCACGCCGCCCAACGCGCCGGCGACCGGGCGGGTCGCCCTCGTCGGTGGAGGGCCCGGCGCCGAGGACCTCATCACGGTCCGCGGTCGCGCCCTGCTCGCCGAGGCCGACGTCGTCGTGACCGACCGGCTCGGGCCCCGGTCTCTGCTCGGCACGCTGGCCGCGGAGGTCGAGGTCGTGGACGTGGGCAAGACGCCGGGCAACCACCCGGTCAGCCAGGAGCGCATCAACGAGCTGCTCGTGCACCACGCCTCCCTGGGCAAGCGCGTCGTCCGGCTCAAGGGTGGCGACCCCTTCGTCCTCGGGCGCGGTGGCGAGGAGGCCCTGCACTGCGCGGAGCACGGCATCCCCGTCGAGGTCGTGCCCGGCGTGACCTCCGCCGTGTCCGTGCCGGCTGCGGCCGGCATCCCGGTGACGCACCGTGGCATCACCGCCAGCTTCGTGGTCGCCTCGGCCCACGACGGCGCCGACGCGGTCCTGCGTGCCGCGTCCGACGCGGCACCGGACGCCACGCTGGTGCTGCTCATGGGCGTGACCCGCCTGGGTGACACCGCGCGGGCCCTCATCCGGTCGGGCCGTCGTGCCGACACGCCGGTGGCCCTGGTCGAACGCGGCTGGACCCCCGAGCAGCGCACCACCGTCACGACGCTCGAGCGTGCGGCCGAGGACGCCCTCGCCGCGGGGGTGCGGGCGCCCGCCGTCGTCGTCGTCGGTGACGTCGTGTCGGTGCGCAACAGGCTCGGCGACCTGTCGGGGGAGTAGCGTCCACCCGGTGAGCACCGAGCCCGACATCGTCCTGCTGGCCCACGGGTCGCCCGACCCGCGGCACGCGCGCGGGGTCGAGACCCTGGCCGACCACGTCCGCACCCTGGCGCCCCACCGCCCGGTGCACACGGCATACCTCGACCACCACGCCCCGTCGCCGCAGGAGGCCGCCGTGGGCCTCGGGACCCGCGCGATCGTCGTCCCCGTGCTGCTGACGCCGGCCTTCCACGCCAGGGTCGACGTGCCGGCAGCGGTGGGCGTCATGGCCTCCGGCTCGGGCTCGGAGGTCGGCGTGGCCCCGGCGCTCGGCCCGCACCGGCTGCTGCTCGACGCGGCCGAGGAGCTGCTCGCGGCGGAGGGCGTCCTGCCGGACCCGGCCACCGCCGTCGTCCTCTACGCGGCGGGGTCGAGCGACAGTGACGCCGTCGCCACGGTGGGGAAGACCATCGCCGCGCACCCCCGCACCGGCTGGGGCTTCTGGGGCGTGGCGGCGCTCGACGGCGGGGCGACCCTCGAGCAGGTCCTCCGGATCATGCCCGACGAGGTCGAGCGCACCGTCGCCGTGCCGTTCATGGTCGCCGAGGGGATTCTGCGCGACCGGATGGCCCAGCACTGCGGACGCGCCGGGGTCACCATGGTCTCCGGGGCCCTCGCACAGACCGGCGCCATGGCTCAGCTGGTCCTGGAGCGCGCCGGTAGCCTGCCCGCGTGACCGAGGCCGCCAGCACACCCCACCCGCACCTGCGCGTCTCCCGGGAGGGGGCCGTGCTCACCGTCACGCTCACCAACCCCGAGCGGCGCAACGCCCAGGTACCCAGCCTCTGGACCGCCCTCGCGGAGGTCGCCGACGGGCTCGACCCGCAGGTCCGCGTCGTGGTGCTCAGGGGAGAGGGGCCGTCCTTCTCCGCCGGGCTCGACCGGTCGGTCCTCGCACCCGGGGGCGCGGACGGCGAGCCGGACCTCCTCGCCCTCGGCGACGACGAGTCCGCGGTCGCGGAGGTCATCGCCCGGTTCCAGCGCGGCTTCACCGCGTGGGGTGAGGTGCCCGCCGTGGTGGTGGCCGCGGTCCAGGGCCACGCCATCGGTGCCGGCTTCCAGCTCGCCCTCGCGGCGGACCTGCGCGTCGTGGCCGACGACGTCCAGCTCGCGATGCGGGAGACCTCGCTCGGGCTGGTGCCGGACCTCGGCGGCACCGGGCCCCTGGTCCGGCTCGTCGGCCCGGCCCGCGCCCTCGAGATCTGTGCGACGGGACGGTTCGTGGGGGCGCAGGAGGCCGTGGCCACGGGGCTGGCCAACGTCGCGGTGCCGCGGGCGGACCTCGCGGCCACCACCGCCGACCTGGTCGCTGCGCTGCTCGCGGCGCCGGAGGCCGCTTTGCTGGAGCTGAAGCCACTGCTCCGCTCGGCCGCCGTCCTCGACCGCGACGCCCAGCTCGCAGCGGAGCGCGAGGCCCAGGCGCGGCTCCTCAAGGGTCTCGCCGCGCGCTAGCCCCGCCCGCGCACGGCGTCGACCGGTACCCCGCCGGACCCACTGTCGGTGGTCACGACGACCATGGGGAATGCCGTGGGCTCTCCACGACGTTCCACGGCGTGACTGGAGGAGGACCACTGTGAGCATGTCCGGATGGGCAGCGATGCGTTCGTTGGCGAGGGACGACTCCGTCAAGGACCGCAAGCTCGCCCCTGGAACCGCGCGCAGGGTGCTCGGCTACGCCGCCCCGTTCCGCCGGCAGATCGTCGTCTTCCTCGTGCTCGTGGTCGTGAGCGCCGCCCTCGTCGTGGCGACACCACTGCTGCTGAAGCAGCTCATCGACAGGGGCATCACGGCCCGTGACCGCTCGGTGGTCATCGAGCTGTCGCTCATCGTCGCGGCGCTGGCGCTGGCCGACGGCGCCCTCACCCTGGTGCAGCGGTGGTACTCCAGCCGCATCGGCGAGGGCCTCATCTACTCCTTGCGCACAGAGGTCTTCAACCACGTGCTGCGGCAGCCGATCGCCTTCTTCACCCGGGCCCAGACCGGGGCGCTGGTGAGCCGCCTCAACAGCGACGTCATCGGCGCGCAGCAGGCGTTCACCTCGGTGCTCTCCAGCGTCGTCAGCAACATCGTGTCGGTGACCCTGATCGTGGTCGCGATGGCGTCGCTGTCGTGGCAGCTGACCCTCGCCTCGCTCGCGCTGGTGCCGTTCTTCCTCGTGCCCGCCCGCGTGATGGGCCGGCGCCTGGCCGGCATGACCCACGCGCAGATGGGCCTCAACGCCGACCTCGGCTCGCGGATGACAGAGCGCTTCAACGTCGCGGGGGCCCTGCTCGTCAAGCTCTTCGGCGACCCCCGCCGCGAGGACAGCCAGTACGCCGAGCAGGCCGGCCAGGTGCGTGACATGGGGGTCAAGATCGCCCTCAACCGCAGCGTCTTCTTCGTGGCGCTGACCCTGGTCGCCTCGCTCGCCACCGCCATGGTCTACGGCGTTGGCGGCCTGATGGCGGTGGGCGGCTCGCTCAGCGTCGGCACGCTGCTGGCCCTCACGGCCCTGCTCGCGCGCCTCTACGGCCCGCTGACGACCCTGTCCAACGTGCGCGTCGACGTCCTCACCGCGCTGGTCTCGTTCGAGCGGGTCTTCGAGGTCCTCGACCTCAAGCCGCTCGTCACCGAGCTGCCCGGCGCGAAGCCCATCCCGGCGGGGCCCGTCCGCATCGAGGTCGAGGGCGTCGCGTTCCGCTACCCGTCGGCGGACGAGGTCTCCCTCGCCTCCCTGGAGAGCGTCGCGGCCGGTGACCGCAAGGGCTCGGGCCTGGTGCTGCGTGACGTCGACTTCGAGGTCGAGCCCGGACAGCTCGTGGCCCTCGTCGGCCCCAGCGGTGCCGGCAAGTCGACGATCACCGCCCTGCTGGCCCGGCTCTACGACCCGACCGCCGGCACGGTCCGCGTCAACGGCCTCGACCTGCGCCACGCCACGACCGCCTCGGTGGCGGCCACCGTCGGCATGGTCACGCAGGAGGCACACCTCTTCCACGACACCATCCGTGCCAACCTCACCTACGCCGCCCCCGACGCGACCGACGACCAGGTGGTGGCCGCGCTCAAGGCCGCCCAGGTCTGGCCGCTGGTGAGCGCCCTCCCGGAGGGCCTCGACACGGTCGTCGGTGACCGCGGGCACCGCCTCTCCGGTGGGGAGAAGCAGCGGCTCGCCCTGGCCCGCCTGCTGCTCAAGAGCCCGGGCCTGATCGTCCTCGACGAGGCCACCGCGCACCTCGACAGCGAGTCGGAGGCGGCGGTCCAGCGCGCGCTCGACACGGCGCTGCGCGGGCGCACCGCCGTGGTCATCGCCCACCGGCTGTCGACGGTGCGGGGTGCCGACCAGATCCTCGTGGTCGACGGCGGCCGGATCGTCGAGCGCGGCACCCACCGCGAGCTCATGACCCGTGGCGGGGTCTACCGCGACCTCTACACGACGCAGTTCGCCGACCAGGAGACCGACGTCCCCGCCTGACGCGACCTGCGGGCAGGGGACGGGGTCAGCCGTCCTCCTCGTCCCAGATCCGTGTGCGCCTGGGGCGGGGAACCCTTGCCGTCGAGGTGGGTTCGCCGGGCTCGGGCAGCCCCTCGCGGTACTCACGCCGGGCGCCGAACCACACGAGCACGAAGCCGCCGACCATGCCCATCCACCACTGGAACGCGTAGGCCTGGTGCGGCCCGAGGTCGGTGTCCGGGGCCTCCAAAGCCGTCGGTCGCGGCGGTGCCGTGCCATCGGCGAGCCGCTCCACCTCGAGGTCGACGTAGGCGCCCAGCACCGGGCTGCCGACCTGCCGGCTCGCCTCGCCGAGGTTGATGCTCGCGAGCTGCCCCTGGGGCATCGACTTGCCCAGCGACGGCTCGGACCGCCGCAGCCACCCGGTGATCGTGACCTGCTGCGTCGGGGCGGCCGGGACGGACGGTGCGGACTCCGCGGTCTTGGCGTTGACCACCCAGCCCCGGTCCACCATCACGGTGCCGCCCCCGGAGACGGTGAACGGCACGAGGACCTCGTAGCCGTAGGTGCCCTGGTACGGACGGTTGCGCACGAGCAGGGTCCTGTCCACGGCATACCTTCCCGTGGCCTTCACCCGGGTCCACTCCTGCGAGAGCGGCATGGGGGTGGTGCCGAGCACCTCGGTCAGCGACCGGGGCTGGGCGGAGTAGTGCGTGTTGATCCGGTCGGCCCTCGCAGCCTTGGCCTCGTACCGGTGCCACTGCCACTGGCCGAGGAAGAACGCGGCCACGGCGAAGCCGGTGGCGGCTGCCAGGGCTCCCAGCCAACGCCGCGATATGAGAACCCTGAGCACTTCATCACGGTACCCGGCCTAGGCTGGGGACCATGACCGGCCTCCCGTTCCCGACCGTGCGCGGCGCATCGACCGCGCTGGAGGCTGCAGGCGGCCCTCCTGAGGGCACCGTGGACCTGCCGGACCGCTACGGGCGGGTGGCCCGGGACCTGCGGGTGTCCGTCACCGACCGGTGCAACCTGCGCTGTCGCTACTGCATGCCCGCCGAGGGCCTCCCGTGGTTGGCCAAGCCTGAGATGCTGACCGACGACGAGCTCGTACGGGTCATCGGGGTGTTCGTCCGGCTCGGTGTGCGCCAGGTGCGTCTCACCGGGGGAGAGCCCATGCTGCGACGGTCGCTCGTCGACGTCGTGCGCCGTGTAGCCGCCCTCGAGCCGCGCCCGCGCATCGCGATGACCACCAACGGCGTCGGGCTCGACCGGCTGGCGCAGCCGCTGGCCGACGCAGGCCTCGACCGGGTCAACGTCAGCCTCGACACGATCGACCCCCAGGAGTTCGCAGACCTCACCCGGCGGGACCGGCTCCACGACGTCGAGGCGGGCCTCAAGGCCGCCGCCACGGCCGGGCTCGTGCCCGTCAAGGTCAACGCCGTCGCGATGCGCGGGATCAACGACGAGTCGGTGACCGACCTGCTCCAGTGGTGCCTCGACCGCGGTTACGAGCTGCGCTTCATCGAGCAGATGCCCCTGGACGCCCAGCACGGCTGGGACGCCTCCACCATGGTGTCCTCGCAGGAGCTGCACGAGCGCCTCGCCGAGCGGTTCCGTCTGACGCCGCTGCCGCAGGAGGACCGGGGTAGCGCGCCGGCGGAGCGGTTCCTCGTCGACGGCGGACCCGCCACCGTCGGCATCATCGCGAGCGTCACGGCGCCCTTCTGCGCGGCCTGCGACCGCACCCGGCTCACGGCCGACGGCCAGGTCCGCAACTGCCTGTTCTCCCAGAAGGAGACCGACCTGCGCGGCCCGCTGCGCGACGGGGCGAGTGACGACGACCTCGCCCGGCTCATCCAGGGCGAGATGTGGCGCAAGGCCCCCGGCCACGGGATCGGCACCAGCGACTTCGTGCAGCCCGTCCGCCCGATGTCGGCGATCGGCGGCTGAGGCCGCACGGCGGCACCCGCCGGGCCGCGAGGGTCGTTCAGCCCGCCCCGGCGGGGATGGCGTCGGCGGCCACCGTCTCGACGAGGAAGCCGCGCACCGACAGGAACTCACCGAGGGAGACCCGGTGGTCCTCGCAGGCCAGCCACACCTTGCGGCGGTCGGCGTCGTGCAGCTTGGGGTTGTTCCACAGGTGCGCCCACGTCGCGGGCCGACGGCAGCCCTTGGCGCTGCAGACCATGCCGTCCATCAACGGCCGATCTGGGTGGGCCCGTCCCCACGAGGGGTGACGGGGGCCGAACCCGGTCCGGCGCCGCGGGGGGCGACGGCATTCACCATGACCACGGCGATGTAGGGGAGCACGACCGCCAGCACGGCCAGGGAACCCCACACCCACCACGGCGCGCCGGCGGTGGCGGTGAGGACCGCCCCGATGAAGCAGGCCGTGCGGATGCCCATCGTGACGAGGTAGCGGCGGATCCGGCCGGCCTGCTCGTCGGCGATGTTGGCCGGCGCCGACGTCACCGACTGGACGACGGGCTCGTCGGGGCGGTGGCGGCGGGAACGGGGCACCTGTCCACGATAAGCCGCCTGCGATGCGGTGTACCCATCGGTAGTCGATAGGGTCGCGCGCAGACGCCAACCGAGCACGGACGACACGGAGGAATCGATGGCAGGCCGCAACGTCCTGGTCACCGGGGGCAACCGGGGGATCGGGCTCAGCATCGCCCGGGACCTCCTCGAGGCCGGTCACTCCGTGGTCGTCACCCACCGCTCCGGTGAGCCGCCGGAGGGCCTGCAGGGCGTACGGTGCGAGGTCACCGACTCGGCCTCGGTCGACCGGGCGTTCACCGAGGCGGAGGAGCTGCTCGGCGGCCCCGTGGACGTGCTCGTGGCCAACGCCGGGATCACCCGCGACCAGCTGCTCATGCGGATGAGCGACGAGGAGTTCGACTCGGTCGTCGACACCAACCTCGCCGGTGCGTTCCGCTGCGCCCGCCGCGCCTCCAAGGGCATGATCCGCCTGCGCCGCGGCCGGATCATCTTCATCTCCAGCGTCGTCGGCCTCTACGGCTCGCCCGGGCAGACCAACTACGCCGCGAGCAAGTCGGGCCTGGTCGGGCTGGCGCGCTCCATCTCCCGCGAGCTCGGCGGTCGTGGCATCACCGCCAACGTCGTGGCCCCGGGGTTCATCGAGACCGACATGACCGAGGTCCTGCCCGAGGACCGCAAGAAGGCCTACCAGGCGAGCATCCCCGCCGGACGCTTCGGGCGGACCGAGGAGGTGGCTGCCGCGGTGCGCTTCCTCGCCTCCGACGAGGCGGGGTACATCACCGGCGCCGTGCTCCCCGTCGACGGTGGCCTCGGCATGGGGCACTGAGCCCCCACGACGCCCGGCCGCACCACCCCCACCACCAGATCGGAGAACCGCCCATGCTGCTCGAGGGCAAGAAGCTGCTCATCACCGGTGTCCTCATGGACTCCTCGATCGCCTTCCACGTGGCCAAGATCGCGCAGGAGCAGGGCGCCGAGGTGGTCCTGACGTCGTTCGGCCGCACGTTCAAGATCACCCAGACGATCGCCAAGCGGCTCCCCACGACCCCACCGGTCGTCGAGCTCGACGTCACCAACCCTGAGGACCTCGACAGCCTCGCCGGCCGGCTGGGGGAGCACGTCGACCGCCTCGACGGGGTGCTGCACTCCATCGGCTTCGCCCCCCAGGGCGCCTTCAACTTCATGGAGGGCACCTTCGAGGACGTGTCCACCGCGATGCACGCCTCGGCCTACTCCCTCAAGGCCCTCGGCGTGGCCACCCTTCCCCTGATGCAGGACGGCGGCAGCATCGTCGGGCTGACGTTCGACGCGAAGTTCGCCTGGCCGGTCTACGACTGGATGGGTGTGGCCAAGGCGGCGTTCGAGTCGACGAACCGCTACCTCGCCCGCGACCTCGGGCCCAAGGGCATCCGCTGCAACCTCGTGGCCGCCGGACCCATCCGCACCACGGCCGCCAAGAGCATCCCGGGCTTCGCGACGTTCGAGGAGACCTGGAACACGCGCGCGCCGCTCGGGTGGGACGTCAACGACGCGGTGCCCGCGGCCAAGGCCTGTGCCGCGCTGCTGTCCGACTGGTTCCCCGCCACCACCGGCGAGATCGTCCACGTCGACGGCGGCGTCCACGCGATGGGGCAGTGACCGCCGGTTCTGCCGCCGCGGCGGGGCGCCACTAGGCTCCCCGCATGACGTCCGAGACCCCCGTCGCCGTGACGGAGGTACGGGTCCTGGAGGGCCCCAACCTCTACTTCGCCAAGCCGGCCATCAAGGTCAGCCTGGAGCTGCCGGGCTACCTCGCCGCCGACGAAGGGGTCCTCAAGGACATCGCGCGCGCCGTCGGGCTGCGCAGCCCCCGGCCGGGCTCGCCCGGCACCGAGCAGCGCCAGCGGTTCGTGATGCGCCTGGTCGAACGCGCGACCCGGAGGCTCGCTGCGGCGAGCGGCACCACCCGGCTCGGCGTCCGCACGCGTCCCGGGAGCCGGCCCGACCAGGTGGTCGTCGCGTTCGTGTGGCGTCGGCGCGGTCGCGCCCGCGCGCTCGGCGAGGGCGTGGCACCGGTCCTGCAGGCTTGGCTCGAGGGCAGGGACGACATCGCCGAGCTCGGCGCGCAGGTGGCTGCGGCCCCTGAGGGGGACCGACCCTCCGTGCTGGTGCCGACCATCCCCGTCGCCTCCGTGACGGGCACCAACGGCAAGACCACCACGACCCGGCTGCTCGGCCACATCGGCATGACCGCAGGGCTGCGCACCGCCTGGTCGTCCACCGACGGCGTCGTGGTCCAGGGCGAGGTCGTGGAGCCTGGCGACTACTCCGGGCCCGCTGGTGCCCGCGGGGTGCTCAGCGCCCCCGGTGTGCAGCTGGGGATCCTGGAGACGGCGCGCGGGGGCATGTTGCTCAAGGGCATGGGCGTCGCCCACAACGACGTCTCCGTCGTCACCAACGTCTCCGCCGACCACCTGGGGATGCAGGGCATCGACACCGTCGACCAGCTCGCGGAGGTCAAGGCCATCGTCACCAAGGCGACCCGCGTCGGTGGCTGGACCGTCCTCAACGGCGAGGACCCCCGCGTGTGGGCCATGCGCACCGGTTCGCGGGGCCGCCCCTGGGTGTTCGCGCTGCGGGCCGACGCCCCGGCCGTGCGCGAGGCGCTCGACGCCGGTGGCCGGGCGATCACCGTCCTCGACGGTGACATCGCCGTGCTCGAGAACGGCCGCGACCCCGACCGGCTGGTGAGCATCCTCGACGTGCCCGCCACCATGTCGGGGCTGTCGGTGCACAACATCGCCAACGCCCTCGCCGGCGCCGCGGCCGCCCTGGGGCTGGGCCTGCCGCGGGCTGCCGTGATCGAGGGGCTGCGCACGTTCGTGCCCGACGACCGGCTCAACCCGGGGCGCATGAACACCTACACGCTGCGACGCGACGACGGGTCGGCCATCACCGTCATCGTCGACCTCGCGCACAACGAGGCAGGCCTCGAGGCGCTCATGGACGTCGCCCACGGGCTCAAGGTCCCCGGTGGGCAGGTCCACCTCGGCCTGGGGCTGGCCGGCGACCGCACGGACGACCTCCTGGAGTCCATCGGTGAGATGGCGGGGCTGCGCGCCGACCGCGTCGTCGCGGCGCACAAGGCGCACTACCTGCGCGGGCGCACCATGGCAGAGCTCGAGAGCCACCTGCGGGTCGGGCTGGCGCGCGCGGGGGTCTCCGACATCGACTCCTACGACACCGAGCTCGGCGGCCTCCAGGCACTGGTCCCCGGGGCAGCCGACGGTGACGTCGTCGCGCTGATGTGCCACGCGGAGCGCGCGCAGGTCGCCGCGTGGCTCGCGGCGCAGGGGGCCACGGCCGACGGCCCGGAGGACATCCGGCGCAAGGTCGTCTCGGCCCGTGGGGAGCACGAGCTCGAGAGCCAGATCGCAGCCATGTGGGACCTGTCCGACGACGCCTCCCGCGTGGAGTGCGCGCAGTCCCTGCAGGCCTCACGCCCGGGCGACGCGAGGCTCGTGCACGAGCTGGCGTCGGCGCTCGACGCGGCCGGCCGCGAGGAGGACGCGATCGACCTCTACCGCAAGGCCCTGGCCGGCGGGCTGCGCGAGCCACACCGGCACCGCGCACGTATCCAGCTCGCCTCCAGCCTGCGGGTCACCGGACAGGCCGAGCTGGCCCACTCCCTGCTGACCGAGCTCTCGCACGAGCGACCGGGCAGCGTGGCGGTGGAGTCCTTCCGCGCCCTCGCCGCGGTGGACACAGGCCGGGCCCGGGAGGCGGTGGCCGACCTCATCGACATGCTGCTGCACCACGCCGGCGACGAGGACGCCCTGAGCTACCAGCGGGCGCTGCACGCGTACGCAACCCAGCTGCGCGACGCCTGATCCCGGCGCACTGGGCCGGCGCGATCTGCGTGCACCGGGGCAACCTGTACTAATCCGAACTGTGGAAGCCCTCGCACGGGGCGGCTCCTAGCCTCGAAGACATCCCTTCACTGTCGATGAGGAGCTGTCATGAGACGTCCCACACCCCTGCTCAGCGCGGCAGGCGCCCTGTGCCTGCTGGCTGCGGGCCTGGTCGGCCCACTCACCCCCGTCGCTGCCTCCACGGCCGGATCCGGTGGCAGCATCCAGGGACTCCAGCGCGTCGGCACGGTCAACCTCCGAGGGCTGCCCGGAGCGACCGTGCCGCAGGCGGGAGTCCGGGCCCGGCCCGAGGCCGACAAGCAGGCGCAGCAGGCATCCGTCGCCCTCCCTGACCCTGCCACCGTCCCGGTGACGAGGCTGCACGCCGGCGCCACCGGCTTCAGTGGCCTCAACGCCGTGCAGTCGGGCCGCCTGAACGGGTTCGACGTCGAGCCGCCGGACCAGGGTCTGTGCGCCTACCAGGGCACCGTCATGGAGCAGGTCAACCTCGCGGTACGGGTCTACACCGACCGTGGGACCGCGCTCACCCGCCCGGTGTCCCTCAACGCGTTCTTCGGGCAGGCCGCGCCCTACGACCCCGCGACCAAGCGCTACGGCCCCTTCCTGTCCGACCCGCGCTGCTACCACGACGCGCAGACCGGCCGGTGGTACTCCACCGTCCTGAGCATCGACGTCAACGCGCGGACCGGTGACCTGGGACGCCACTCGTCCCTGCTCATCGCGGTCAGCGCGACGAGCGACCCGACCGGTGACTACGCCATCTTCGCCGTGGACACCACGGACAACGGCAAGGGTGGCGGCCCCCGCCTGGCGAACTGCCCGTGCTTCGGCGACCAGCCGAGACTCGGTGCCGACGCGAACGGGATCTACGTCAGCACGGACATCTACCCCATCCAGGGTCTCTTCGACAGCAACGGTGGCGGTCTCTACGCCGTCTCCAAGACCGGCCTGGCCGCAGCGGCCTCCGGCTCGGGTGCCATGCCACCGGTGGTCAGCATCCACGTGGGCGCCACGAAGGTCGACGGCCACCCGGCGAACGCCCTGCAGCCCGCCCAGACGCCGCCCGGTGGCAGCTACGCGCCGGACACCGAGTACTTCCTCAACACGCCGGACTTCAACGGCTTCGCCACGATGGGCGGACAGGGCGCCCACGCAGTCGTCCTGTGGGCGCTGACCGGTACCTCCAGCCTGGGCACCGCGACACCGCGGGTGACCCTCACGCACGCGATGCTGCCCAGCCAGCCGTACGCACCTCCCGTCCCCGCGCGGCAGCGCTCCGGCCCGCACCCCCTCGGCGCCAGCCAGAACGAGCCCCTGCCACGCATCGAGAGCAACGACGACCGGATGCAGCAGGTCGTCTACAACGGCGGGATGCTCGCCTCGGCACTCAACACCGGGATCGGTACCGGGCGCACGGCCAGCCGTGACGGCATCGCGTGGTTCGTGGTGCGACCGGGTGCCACGTCCGGTGGCGGTGTCACCGGCACGGTCGCCCGCCAGGGGTACGTCGCCGTGGACGGTGGCAGCGTGGTCTTCCCGGCCATCGCGGTCAACGCCTCCGGCGCCGGCGCCATGGTCTTCACGCTCAGCGGCGCCGGCTACTACCCGAGCGCCGCCTACACCGGGTTCACGATGGCCTCCGGAGCCGGCGGCTCGGTGCACGCCAACGGGATCGGTGCCGCGCCCGCGGACGGGTTCACCTGCTACCCGCCCTACAGCGACGGAGCCTGCCGCTGGGGTGACTACTCGGCCGCGGTCGCGCAGGACGCCTCGACGATCGTCATGGCCACGGAGTACATCCCGGGACCGCGTGACACCAACTCGAACTGGGGCACCTTCGCCACCCGCTACACCCCCTAGACGCACAGCGCCGCGGACGGTCTCGGCCGTCCGCGGCGCTGGTGTCGCGAGCTCGGTACCCGTGGGGGTCGAGCCTGGTCCGGGCAAGGGTCGGGCGGACCTCAGGCGAGGGTCAGGTCGCCGGCTCCACCTCGGCGGCCTCGGCGGCGGCCGCCTCGTCACCGGCGGCCTGGGCCTCGCTCTGCATCTCCACGGGGTCGAGGTCCGGGTCGCCGATGCCCTGCTTGTTGTGCGCCCCGGCCTGGGCGTGCTGCGTCATCTGCTCGAGCTCGCCGAGCACCTCGGCGTGCTGGTCGACACACAGCACCACGATGTCGCCGGGGTTGGCCCGGGCCATGCAGTGGCGGACGGCCTCGACCTCGTTGAGCACCGTCTCCACCTGGCGGCAGCGGACGCCCTCCTTGCCGATCTCGGCCTTGGCGCCCTCGGCCACCAGCGCGGCCGTCTCGCCGACGGGACGTCCCCGCTTGCGCTCGTCCTCGCGCACGACGACCACGTCGAAGTGCCGAGCGGCGATGGCGCCGAGCTCACGCATGTCGTCGTCGCGCCGGTCACCCGCGGTCGAGATCATGCCGATGCGCGAGACCTTGCCGAGGTCGGACTGGCCGGCCTTCTGCTCGGCGTACCCGTCGACGAACTCCCCGAGCACCCGCATACCGGGGGCGTTGTGGCAGTAGTCGACGAACACGTCGACGTTGTGGACGTTGACGAGGTTCATGCGACCGGGGGAGAGGTAGTAGCTCGTGGTGAACGTGCGCAGGCCCTGGCGGATCTCGTGCAGGCCTGCCCCTGCCGCGAACGCGGCGCCGGCGGCGGCCATGGCGTTGGCGACGTTGAACTTCGCCGTCCCGCCGAAGGTGGACGGGAGCAGGTGCGTCCACGCGAGCTGCATCGACCGTCGCCCGTGCTTGATGACGATCATGTCGCCGCGGTCGGTGTGGTCGAGGACCACGGCCCGGCCCCCGCGACGGCAGTGGTCCTCGATGAGCTCGCGGACCTTGCTGCCGGCGGGCTGCAGCGAGAACCAGACGATGCCGCCGGAGCACTTGCGCCGCATCCGGCGGACGAGGTCGTCGTCGGCGTTGAGGACCGCGAAACCGTTGCGCGGCACGGCTTCCACGACGACCGCCTTCACGTCGGCGAGCTGCTCGAGGGTGTCGATGCCCTTCATGCCGAGGTGGTCCGGGGCAATGTTGGTGACCACGGCGACGTCGTTGCGGTCGTAGCCCAGGCCCTCGCGCAGGATGCCGCCGCGCGCGACCTCCATGACGGCGAAGTCGACGCGCGGGTTCTGCAGGACCATCCGCGCGGACCGGGGCCCGGAGGCGTCGGCCTTGTAGACGAGCCGCTCGTCGATGACGATGCCGTCGGTCGACGTCATGCCGACCTTGTGGCCGATCCCCTTGAAGATGTGGGCGATCATGCGCGAGGTCGTCGTCTTGCCGTTGGTCCCGGTGACGGCCACGATCGGCACCCGCGAGGGCGACCCCGGCGGGAAGAGCAGGTCCACGACCGGCTTGGCGATGTACTGGGGCTCGCCCACCGTGGGGTGGGTGTGCATGCGGAACCCGGGTGCGGCGTTGACCTCGCAGATGGCGCCACCGGTCTCGCGGACCGGTGAGGCGATGTCGGGGCAGATGAAGTCGATGCCGGCGACGTCGAGCCCGATCATGCGGGCCGCCTCCTCGGCGATCTCGACGTTATCCGGGTGGGCGTCGAACGTGCGGTCGACCGAGATGCCGCCGGTGGACATGTTGCCGGTGAGGGCGAGCTTGACCATCTGCTCCTTGGGCGGCACGTCGTCCATCCCGAAGCCCTGGTCGCGCACGAGGCCGATGGCCGCGTCGTCGACCTTGATGCGGGTCAGCACCTTCTCGTGGCCGACGCCGCGCCGCGGGTCGGCGTTGGTGATCTCGACGAGCTCGGCGACGGTGTGGGTGCCGTCACCGATGACGTGCGCGGGGACCCGTTCGGCGATGGCCTGCATGCGGCCGCCGACGATGAGGCACCGGTAGTCGCGGCCGGTGACGAACGACTCCACGATGACGTAGCCGCGCCGGGACTCGCCCTCGGCGACGGCGAACGCCTCCCGCACCGCCTCGTCGGAGGTGAGGTCGAGGCAGACCCCGCGCCCGTGGTTGCCGTCCAGCGGCTTGACCACGACCGGGAACCCGATGCGCCTAGCCGCGGTGACGGCACCGTCGGCGGTGCGCACGGTCTCCTGCTTCGGCACGGGCAGCCCGGCCGAGGCGAGCAGCCGGGTCGTCATGTCCTTGTCGCTGGCGATGTCGACCGCGAGGGCGCCGGTCTTGGACGTCATCGTCGCGCGGATGCGCTGGGCGTGGACGCCCTGCCCGAGCTGTACCAGCGAGGCGCTGTTGAGGCGGATGTAGGGGATGTCGCGCGCGACGGCTTCCTCGAGGATGGCCGCCGTCGACGGCCCGAACGCCGAGCGCTGGGCGCGCCGGAGGAACACGTCGAGCTCCTCGCGGAAGTCGAACCCCTCCTCGGGCTCGACGAGGTGGTTGACCAGCCGTACGGCGAGGGTGCCGGCCGCGAGGCCCACGGTCTCGTCGGCGTAGTCGTAGATGACGTTGTAGCGCCCCGGCTGGCCCTTGACCGCACGGGTCTTGCCCCGGCGCAGGTCGTGGCCGGCCTCCTGCTGCAGCTGCAGGGCGACGTGCTCGGCGACGTGGCCGACCCAGGTGCCCTCACGCAGGCGCTCGATGAAGCCGCCCTTCACGCCGCGTGAGCAGGTGTGGTTCTCCAGGCCCGGGAGCAGCTCGACGAGCTGGTCGGTGAAGCCCACGAGGGTGTCGGTGGGGTAGCCCTCCAGCACGCCCAGGTCGACCACGAGGTGGATCGCGGGGCTGTAGGACCAGATGTTGCCGCCGCGGTAGACCCGGGACTCGACGATCGAGAGCTCCGGGGCTGCGGGCCCGGTGGGCGTGGGGCGGTCGGCCATGGGTTCTCCTTGCGGTCGGGCAGTGCAGGGTGGTCGTCAGGCCTTGGCGGAGGCCAGCGCGACGGCGGCGTCCGCGTGCTTCTCGACGAAGTCGACGAGCTGGACCTCGGCGAGGTCGAACGTAGCGCCTGCGGGCAGGGAGTGCACGACCGCACCGGAGACCATCAGGGGTGCTCCCCGGCGGGCGTCGGGCGCGTCGGAGGCGGCCTCGCGGCAGTCGAGGACGAACACCGCGCCGGAGCCGTGGACGGTGAAGACCCTGCGGTCCCGGACCTCGATCGCGGTGTCCTCGTCGATGCCGATCCCGATGAGGCTGGGGGAGGCGGCCACCATGGACATGAGCCGCCCGTAGCGGGAGCGCTGGGCGAAGTGCTGGTCGATGATGACGCCCTCGAGCAGGCCGAGCCCGGCGCTCAGCTGGCTGTGCCGCTGGCGAGGGGTGATCCCCTCGTCACCCATCGAGATCATGAACTGGCTCATGATCGAGGCCCCGGCCGAGGTGCCCGCGATGACCGCTCCGCGCTCGTGGGCGCGGTGCAGGGCGTCGCCGAGCGGGGTGCCCGGGAATCGCTGGCTCAGCTTGAGCTGGCTGCCCCCGCTCATGAAGACGCCCGTCGCTTCGTCGATCAGGGCGACCGCGGCCTCGTCGGCGGCGTCCTGCCGGGTCTGGGGGTTGACGACCGACGGCGCCGGGGCGCCGAGGCGGGTGAACACCTCGGTGTACGCGTCGGTCACCTCGTCCTGGAAGGAGGAGGCCGTCGGGATGAGCACGATCCTGGCCTTGCGTCCGCCGGCGAGCCGGACGAACCGGCGCAGGACGGTCGCCTTGCCCACGCGGTCCTCGGCACCACCGATGATCAGGAGGGTGGGTCTGCGTCGACGCTGGGGTGGGGCCATTGCGACAGCCTAGGAGTCAGGGGTGCGCGACCGGAGGAGCGGGGGTCGGCGTGCCGTCGGCCTCGTCGGCCTCCTCGATCTCCTCGCGCGTGATGCCGAGCAGGTAGAGGACCGCGTCGAGGTAGGGCACGTTGACGGCAGTGTCGGCCTGCTCGCGCACGACCGGCTTGGCGTTGAACGCCACGCCCAGCCCGGCCGCCTCGAGCATGTCGAGGTCGTTCGCGCCGTCGCCGATGGCCACCGTCCGGGACAGCGGCAGCCCCGCCTCGGCGGCGAAGCGACGCAGCGCCTGCGCCTTGCCGGCACGGTCGACGATCTCCCCGACGACGCGACCGGTCAGCCGCCCGTCGCGCACCTCGAGGCGGTTGGCGTGCGCGTGGTCGATGTCGAGCTCGCGGGCGATGTCCTCGACGATCTCGATGAAGCCGCCGGACACGACCGCGACCGTGAAGCCGAGGCGCTTGAGGGTCCGTACGAGGGTCCGGGCCCCGGGGGTGAACTGGATGCGCGCGCGCACCTCGTCCAGCACCGAGACGGGCAGGCCCTCGAGGGCCGCGACCCGCTGGCGCAGGCTGGCGGCGAAGTCCAGCTCGCCCCGCATCGCGGCCTCGGTGACCGCGGCCACCTCCGCCTGGCGACCTGCGTGCTCCGCGAGCAGCTCGATGACCTCGTCCTGGATGAGCGTCGAGTCGACGTCCATCACCACGAGCCGTCGGCCGCGCCGCGCGAGGCCGCCTGCGGCGACGGCGATGTCGAGCCCGTGGACGCTGGACTCGAGCGCGAGCTCGCGCCGCAGCCGGTCCACGTCGGCGCCGGACACGTCGAGCTCGACGGTGGTCACGGGGTACCGGGACAGGCGGCGGATGCGGTCGATGTTGGCTCCGTGCGAGGCGATCCGGGCCGTCACCGCGGCCACGCCGCTGGCTCGCAGGGGGGCGCCCAGGACGACGACCGCGGCCCGCCCCGTGCGCCGGCGGCGGGTGTCACCGGTGCCCTTCTTGATCTTGACCTTGAGGTCGAGCTCCTCGCCGACGGCGAGCAGGACCTCGCGCAGGCGCGCCTCGGTGTCGCCGGACACGAGCAGCATGGCGAGGGTGAGGTGCCCCCGCACGACGACCTGCTCGAGGTCGAGGACCTCCGCACCGACGTCGGCGATGGCGTCGAAGAAGGTGCTGGTGACACCCGGGCGGTCCTCTCCCGAGATCGTCACGAGGAGGGTCTGCGCGGTCACGTCGGGCACTGCTCGACGATATCGACGTACGTCGACGTCCCCGTGGGGAGTCTCGCCATCCGACCCCGGCCGAGGTTTGGTCAGGGCGTGTGGTGCAGGGTGTGTCGCCCTCGGGTGACGTGCTGGGTCACCGCCGGTTCTGGGGTGCCTGCCGGCCCCTGCCGTCGGCGCAGGAGCACCCACAGCGGCACCAGACCCACGGCGGCAAGCACGAGGAACGGTCCCACCAGGGCCGTGGAGACCACCGTCGAGCTGGGGTCGGCGGCCGCACCGAACGTCTGGTCGACCGCGATGCTCACCGCCTCGACCACCCACAGCACGAGCCCGGCGGGCACGACGACGGCGCCTCGGGCCTCACGTCGCCAGAGCCAGCCGGCCGCGACGGCCATGAGCGGCAGCCACACGGCGAGGTCCTGCACGTAGATCACGTTGGTGGCCACGCCGGTGCCGGCCAGCATCGGGGACGGGTACGGGTCGTCCAGGGCCGGGACCACGGTGCCCAGCCACAGCAGGGTGTTGAGGCCGGCGACGACCCAGACGTAGGTGGCCACGCCGCGTACGGGTGCGTCCCGCGCGACGGCTTGGCCGAGATCCCGGACCTGCGGTGTCAACGCCAGGGCTGCGGCGCTCCAGACACCGGTGCCGAGCATGGCGACATAGACCAGGAAGGCCGAGTTGAACGGTGTCAGGAACAGCAGCAGCACGGCGTTGTAGACGAGGTACAGGGTCGAGCCGCCCCACCCGGCGAGGGCCACGGCAGAGCCGCGCAGCGCAGCGGCCACCGACGCCAGGAGCAGTGGCACCGCCACGACCACGATGACGAGCGAGGTGCCGCGGGCCGACCCCTGCATGGCCGCGGGACCGCCCAGCAGCCCGTGGTCCCAGAGGGTCCACGCCCCCGCAGCGAAGGACGTCGCCCCGTTCGCCACGGCCAGCCAGACGGCTGTTCGTCGTGCCTGCGCGCCCATTTCCGCCTCGCTCCCCGGGCACGGTGCCCGCAGCACCATGCTCGGCGGCGGTGTCGGGTGGTGGACGGGGCGAAGGTCCCGGCTCGGTGCGCGCTCAGCCCTGGGGGTGGGAGTCCCGCCACGCGACGAGGTCGCGCAGCGGTCCGAGGTCGTAGCGCGGTCCGCCCACCCCGACGGTGAACAGGCGCGTGCCGACGTCGTACAACGCCTGTGCGCCGGCCGCGTAGTCGGCGACGTCCTCGGGCAGCCGTCCGGGCTTGGGGGAGACGCCGGCCGAACGCTCGATCTCGCCCGGGTCTCGTCCGACCTTGGCGCACCACTCGTCGAGGACCGCGTGCTTGTGGGCGACGGTCTCGGGGTCGCCGAAGCCGTGCCAGATGCTCGCGTGCTCGGCGACGATCCTCAGCGTCTTCCGCTCGCCACCGCCGCCGATGAGGACGGGGATGTCCCGGGTCGGTGGCGGGTTGAGCCGGGCCCACCGGTCGCGGATCAGGGGAAGGTCGCGGGCGAGGGCGTCGAGCCTGCCGCCCGCCGTGCCGAAGTCGTAGCCGTACTCGTCGTAGTCGCGCTCGAACCACCCGGACCCGATGCCGAGGATCAGCCGGCCGCCACTGATGTGGTCGACGGTCCGTGCCATGTCGGCGAGCAGCTGCGGGTTGCGGTAGCTGTTGCACGTCACCAGCGCGCCGATCTCGACGCGCTCCGTGGCCTCCGCCCAGGCCCCGAGCATGGTCCAGCACTCGAAGTGGGCGCCGTCCGGCGGCCCGTAGAGCGGGTAGAAGTGGTCCCAGTTGAAGACCACGTCGACGCCGATCTCCTCGGCCTCGGCGGCCGCGCGCCTGATCGACGCGTAGTCGGCGTGCTGCGGCTGGAGCTGGACCCCGATGCGGATGGGGTGGGCCTCACCGGTCACGCGACGACCTCCTGCGACTTGGCGACGACGGTCAGCCCCGACTCGGTCACCATGAAGCCCCGCTCTCGGTCGCGGTCCGGGTCGACGCCGATGGTGGTGTTCGCCGGCACGAAGACCTCCTTGTCGATGATGGCGCGCCTGATGACGCAGCCGCGTCCGACCTCGACGCCGTCGAGCAGGACGCTGTCGTCGATGGTGGTGCCGCTGTGGATGTGGCAGCGGGGTGACAGCACCGAGTTGGTCACCGTGGCGCCCGAGATGACGACACCGGGGGAGACGGCGGAGTTGTGTGCCTCACCGAACTTGCCGGCGGCGCCGTGGACCAGCTTGGCGGGCGCGAACGGACCGTAGTCGGTGTAGATGGGCCAGTCGTAGTTGTAGAGGTTGAAGACCGGGTGGATGGACACGAGGTCCATGTGCGCCTCCCAGTAGGAGTCCATGGTCCCGACGTCGCGCCAGTAGGCCTGGTCGCGCTCCGTGGCACCCGGGATGACGTTGTCCTTGAAGTCGTAGACGTAGCCACGGCCCTCGTCGACGAATGCCGGCACGATGTCGCCACCCATGTCGTGCTTGCTGCCCGGCCGGTCGTTGTCGCGGGTCACCGCGTCGATGAGGACGTCGGCGTCGAAGACGTAGTTGCCCATGGAGGCCAGGACCTCGTCGGGGGAGTCCGGTAGCCCCTTGGCGTCGGTCGGCTTCTCCAGGAACGCGCCGATCTTGCGTCGGTCGGAGTCGTCGACCTCGATGACACCGAACTGGTCCGCGAGCGAGATCGGCTGGCGGATGGCGGCGACGGTCACGCCGGCGCCGGTCTCGATGTGCTGGGCCACCATCTGGGAGAAGTCCATGCGGTAGACGTGGTCGGCGCCCACCACCACGACGATGTCGGGCTTCTCGTCGTGGACGAGGTTGAGGCTCTGGAAGATCGCGTTCGCCGAGCCGAGGTACCAGTTCTTGTCGATGCGCTGCTGCGCCGGCACCGGCGTGACGTAGTTGCCGAGCATGTTGGACATGCGCCACGTCTTGGTGACGTGGCGGTCGAGGCTGTGCGACTTGTACTGCGTCAGCACGACGACCTTGAGGTAGCCCGAGTTCACGACGTTGCTCAGCGCGAAGTCGATGAGGCGGTAGATCCCGCCGAACGGGACGGCGGGTTTCGCGCGGTCCGCGGTGAGCGGCATCAGCCGCTTTCCCTCCCCACCCGCGAGGACGATGGCGAGAACCTTCGGGACTCCGCGACGGTACGGCATAGAGCCGACCCTAGGGAATGGTCGGCGAAGTGGCGAGCCCTGTCCGCGAACGCGTCCCGCCACTACGCTCGCTGGCGTGAGAGTCGACATCCTGACCAAGGAGTACCCGCCCAACATCTACGGCGGCGCCGGGGTCCACGTGGCCGAGCTCGTGAGGGCACTTCGTGAGCGTGGGGACGTCGACACGAGGGTCCGCGCGTTCGGTGTGCCGGTGCAGGAGGAGGGCACGACCGGGTACGCCGACCTGCCGGACCTCGCGTCCGCGAACGCGGCCGTGCGCACCATGGGTGTGGACATCTCCATGGCCGGTGACTGCGACGGTGCGGACGTCGTCCACTCGCACACCTGGTACGCCAACTTCGGTGGCCACGTCGCCGGTCTGCTCGGTGGGATCCCGCACGTGGTCACCGCGCACAGCCTCGAGCCCATGCGGCCGTGGAAGGCGGAGCAGCTCGGCGGCGGCTACGCGCTCTCGTCCTACATGGAGCGCACCGCCTTCGAAGGAGCCGCCGCGGTCATCGCGGTGAGCGAGGGCATGCGCCAGGACGTGCTGCGGGCCTACCCGACGGTCGACCCCGACCGGGTCAAGGTCGTGCACAACGGCATCGACTCCGAGATGTGGCAGCGACACGACGACCACGACGTCGTGCGCCGGCACGGTGTCGACCCGGACGGCAGGTCGGTCGTGTTCGTGGGTCGCATCACGCGGCAGAAGGGGCTGCCCTACCTGTTGCGCGCCGCGGCGCAGCTGCCCCCGGACGTCCAGCTGGTGCTGTGCGCCGGCGCACCGGACACCCCGGAGATCCTGGCTGAGGTCGAGGGGCTCATGGCCGAGCTGCGGGCCACCCGTGAGGGCGTCGTCTGGATCCCGGAGATGCTGCCCCGGGCGGAGGTCATCGCGCTGCTCTCTGCCGGCACGGTGTTCGCGTGCCCCTCGATCTACGAACCACTCGGCATCGTCAACCTCGAGGCGATGGCGTGCGAGCTCGCCGTGGTCGCGACCGCGACCGGTGGGATCCCCGAGGTCGTCGTCGACGGCGAGACCGGGTGGCTCGTGCCGATCGAGCAGCGGCAGGACGGCAGCGGCATCCCGCTGGATGCCGACAAGTTCGTCGCAGACCTCGCCGCGGCCCTCAACGACGCGGTGAGCGACCCGGAGCGTGCCGAGCGGTTCGGGCTGGCCGGTCGCAAGCGGGCCGTCGAGTCGTTCTCGTGGGCGAGCATCGGCGAGCAGACCCTGGCCGTCTACCGCGAGGTCCTGGAGCGCCCGACCGCCGGCTGAGGGCAGCCTCAGAGGACGCGGACCAGGCCGCGGTCGGGGTTGGCGGGGTCGTCGAGCCGGGACACGTACTCGGGTTCGCCCTCAGGTTCGGGTGCTGGCACCGCGGCGAGGTGTCGTCGGCCGAGGTCGGTGTCGGGTGGGAGCTCGACGTCGGCCCATGTGATGGGTCCGCCGCTGGGCGGGCGGTAGGTGCCTGGGGGTGGTTAGGAGTCGCCGTCCGGTGGTGGTGCGGTTTCGTGGGGTCGGGGTGGGTGGATCGGGAGGCCGTAGCGGTTGGTGACGACCAGGCCGTCGGGGCGGGTGGGGTCGCCGGTCATGGTGTGGTCGCCGCGGTCGATGCCGTCGTGGTGGGTGGTGCAGAGCAGGACCTGGTTGTCGAGGTCGGTGGGTCCGCCGTAGGCCCAGGGGGTGAGGTGGTGGACCTCGGTGAAGCGTGTGGTGGTGCAGCCGGGGAACCGGCACCCGCGGTCGCGGTCGTGGATGAGGCGTCGGGTGCGGTCGGGCAGGATCCGCATCGCCCGGCCCACCGACACCGGGGTGCCCTCGGTCTCCCAGACGGGTTGCACCGTGCCGTCGCTGAGGAACCGGCCGAGCAGCCGTAGCGGGATCACATGTCCACCGGACACCCAGGCGCCGTCGGTGTCCAAGTGGAGGTACACCCGGTAGTGCGCCGCCCGGCTGGTCGACGTGACGGAGGCGAGGGAGCGGTTGGCCATCTCCTCCAACGCGTCCGCATACGTGGGCAGCCCCGCGTGCCGGTCGTCCACCGCGACGTGGTCGACAACGGTGTCGGCAGCCGCGGCGCCGCGGCGGCGGATGAACAGGGCGTCCTTGGCTTCCTTCACCGCCTGCTCGACCAGCGCGCCGATGGTGGCGGGGGCGGAGTACCGCAGCTGGAACCGGCCGTCGGCGTCGTAGCCCATCGACAGCTCCGGCTTCGCGCACGCCCGCTGCTCTGACGCCGACCTGGTGTCAGCCGGGACCAACTGCGGCTCGCCATCGGTGGCGGCATCGTCCTCAGCGGGGCTGTCGGCCGGGTCGGGAGCCGGCGGGGCGGGGAAAGCGTGCCGAGCCACGGCGCGGCGCAGCTGCGGCACCGTGGCCTCACGGGCCAGAGCGGTGACCGAGGCCTGGTACCGGGCCGGGACGGCGCGGGCGATGACCGCGACCTGGTCCAACGACAGCTCACCCGCCTCCAGCGCAGCCGACGCCTCGACCAGCTCGGACCGACGCCGCGCGACCCGCACCACATCCGCGGCGTGCGCCGGCGACAACCCGGCCCGCACGACCAGGTAGTGCTCGGGGGTCTTGAACCCGCCGTCACCCCAGTGCCGGTCCTCGATCAGCTCGGCAGCGATGTCGACCAGCTCGGCCTGCGCGCGGTTCAACCGCCCCGCCACCGCCGCGGTGCGCGCCCACAGCTCCTGCTGCCGGCGGTGCCGGGACTGCGCGAGCGGGCTGGTCGACACACCTCAATCGTACAGGTGTTCGAACGACAAAGGAAGGTTGTCCACAGCGAATTACGTTGTGGCAGAGACGAGTTCGTCGCGGGCGTGTGAGTCTCAGGCCGGGCGCCACCCGGCGAGAACAGCACACGCGGCGTTGGTGGCGTCGGCGAGGGCGTGGTCGGCCGCCCGCTGCAGACGCAGCAGGAGTGAGTGGCGGGAGGCCGCAGTCGCAGCGTTGAGGGCGCCGTCTCCGGCAGCCAGGGCGACGTCGACGACGTGGCCGACGGTCCCGGCAAGGGCGATCACCCTGGCGGCCCGCGCGGGTAGACCGGACGGCAGGCCCCAGCGTCCGCCGAGGGCGGCATCGGCCAGCTCTCGAGCGGCTGACGCCCCGAACGGCTGCCCGCCGAGGGCGTCGAGGTGCTCGGTCGCCGTACGCAGCTCCTCACGCAGGTGCCGCTCGAGCTGGGACGCCTCGAGAGCCTCCACGCGGTGCTGGGGGACGGGCTCGGCGTCGAACGCCGTCCAGTCCACGCGCGTCCCGACATCGAGGCCGCCGCGCGCGTCGTTGCCGAAGGAGGAGATCGACGGGACGAGCAGGCCACCCAGCGCCGGCACGAACACGCACTCGCCCCCGTCCGCCGCGGCAGCGAGGACCTCCGGTGCGGCACGCGGCATACCGACGAGGTCGCCCGGCGCGGGTAGCGCCACGAGCAGGGCCCGCTCGCCGAGGTCGTGCCACAGGGACAGGCGGTCCAGGTCGCCCTCGACGTGGTCCACGTCCGGCAGTGCCCGCCGGACCGCATCCTCCAGCGCGGAGCCCGTCGCCCACGCGTGGGTGGTCCACAGCGAAAGGCGCACAGACGCAGGCAGTTCAGGCATCCGACAATGCTAAGCCGATAGGGTCCGGTGCCATGAGTGACGTCCTGGAGTTCGCCGGAGTGAGTGTGGTCCGGGGCCACACGACCTTGCTCGACGACCTCACGTGGGAGGTCGAGGAGGGGCAGCGCTGGGTCGTCCTCGGACCCAACGGCGCCGGCAAGACGACGCTCCTGCAGCTCGCCGCCGGCCGCATGCACCCCACGCGTGGAGTGGCAGGCGTCCTGGGGGAGGTCCTGGGCGCGGTGGACGTGTTCGAGCTCCGACCCCGCATCGGCCTCGCATCGGCCGCCCTCGCGGAGCGCATCCCGGGCGACGAGATCGTGCACAACGTCGTCGTGACCGCGTCCTGGGGCGTGGTCGGCCGCTGGCGCGAGGCGTACGAGACCTTCGACCACGCGCGGGCGTTCGAGCTGCTCCAGGCGCTCGGCGCCGACCACCTCGCCGACCGCACCTACGGCACCCTCTCCGAGGGGGAGCGCAAGCGGGTCCAGATCGCCCGCGCCCTCATGACCGACCCCGAGCTCATGCTGCTCGACGAGCCCGCCGCCGGCCTCGACCTCGGGGGCCGCGAGGACCTCGTCCGAAGACTGGGTGAGCTGGCCGCCGACGTCGACGCCCCGGCCCTGGTGCTGGTCACCCACCACGTCGAGGAGATCCCGCCGAACTTCACCGACGTGCTGCTGCTGCGCGACGGCAAGGTCGTCGCGCAGGGGCCGGTCGAGATCACCCTGACCGAGGAGAACCTCTCGGCCACGTTCGGCATGCCGCTGGAGCTCGAGCGGCGCGGTGACCGCTGGACGGCGCGCCTGCGCAGCGGCGAAGGAACGTCCGGGACGTCCCCGACGTCCTAGGGTTGAGCTCACTGGATCAGGAGGGGACGCATGAACTGGATCGGTGACAGCCCGTGGCTCGCGTGGCTGGGTGTGGCGCTGGTGCTGGGGGCGATCGAGGCCGCGACGGTCGACTTCGTGTTCATCATGCTGGCGGCCGGGGCCCTGGCCTCGGCGGTCGCGGCCGCGATGGGTGCGGGGTTCGCCCTCCAGATCGTGGTGGGCGTCGTGGTGGCCGTCGTGCTGCTGTTCGTCGTCCGCCCCTACCTCAAGCGCAAGTTCAACGAGAACTACGCCGCCGACACCATCGGGGCCCGGGGGCTGGTCGGTCGCACGGCATACGTGCTGCAGACCGTGACCAGTACCGAGGGCCGCGTGAAGCTCGGGGGCGAGACGTGGTCCGCGCGGGTCGCCGAGGCGGCCGACCGGTTCAGCCCGGGGGAGCAGGTCCGCGTGGTGTCCATCCAGGGGGCAACCGCCTTCGTGGACGGTGTGTCAGGCCAACAGGCGTCTGACAAGACAGGGGAGTGACGGATGGACTTCAGTGCAGGTTTCATCGTCCTGGTGCTACTGGTCGTCTTCGCGGCGATCGTCATCATCAGGACGGTCCGGATCGTGCCGCAGCAGACGGCCCTGATCATCGAGCGGCTCGGTCGCTACTCGCGCACGCTCGAGGGTGGCATCCACTTCCTGGTGCCCTTCGTCGACAAGGTGCGGGCCAACGTCGACCTGCGTGAGCAGGTGGTGTCGTTCCCGCCGCAGCCGGTGATCACGTCCGACAACCTCGTCGTCAACATCGACACGGTCATCTACTACTCCGTGATCGACGCGAAGTCCGCCGTCTACGAGATCGCCAACTTCATCCAGGGCATCGAGCAGCTGACGGTCACCACGCTCCGCAACGTCATCGGCTCCCTCGACCTCGAGCAGACCCTGACCAGCCGTGACCAGATCAACGCCCAGCTGCGTGGTGTCCTCGACGAGGCGACCGGTAAGTGGGGCATCCGCGTCAACCGCGTCGAGCTCAAGGCCATCGACCCGCCCATGTCGGTGCAGGAGTCGATGGAGAAGCAGATGAAGGCGGAGCGCGAGCGGCGCGCGCAGATCCTGTACGCCGAGGGCACCAAGCAGTCGGCGATCCTCACCGCCGAGGGTGAGAAGCAGAGCCAGATCCTCCGGGCTGAGGGCTCGGCGCAGGCGCGGATCCTCGAGGCGCAGGGCCAGGCCCGTGCCATCCAGCAGGTCTTCGACGCCATCCACCGCGGGAAGCCCACGCAGAAGCTGCTCGCCTACCAGTACCTCCAGGTGCTCCCGCAGATCGCCCGCGGAGACTCCAACAAGATGTGGATCATCCCCAGCGAGCTGACCGACGCGCTGCGCGGCATCGGCGGCGCCCTGGGCGCGACCGACAAGGGCAACGGACCCGACGGCGGTGGCGAGGACGAGTGGGTCGACCCGGGCCAGCTCCAGGATGCCTTCGACGAGACGGTCCTGGAGGACCCGATGCAGGCCCTCGCCGAGGCGCGGGGCCTCGCCGGCAAGGCGAGCCAGGAGGCCACCGAGCACGCGGCACCCGTCTCGCGCGTCCAGCCCCCGATCGGTCGACCGGCCGACGCCGTGCCCGAGCCCGAGCTGTTCGCGACCCGTGAGCCCGCGCCGGAAGCGGCACCGGAGCCGGCCCCCGAGCCGACAGCGCCGCCGCAGGAGCCCACCGCCCCGGTCCCGCCGCCGCCGGTGGCACCCGACGACGGCCCGCGGTCGCCGGGCGCCTGAGCGCAGCGACACCCCCACGACGGTGAGGGCCGGACGACGGCCCTCACCGTCGCGTCGCTAGGGTGCTCGGGTGTCCCTCCTCGAAGCCCTCGGCATCCTGCTGGCCGGGCTCGGTGCAGGCACCATCAACACCATCGTCGGCTCAGGCACCCTGATCACGTTCCCGACGCTGCTGTTCCTCGGCTACCCGCCCGTGGTGGCCAACGTGTCCAACACGGTGGGCCTGGTGGCTGGTGGCATCACCGGCGTCCACGGCTACCGCGACGAGCTGCGTGGCTCGGGCCCCACGCTGCGCCGGCTCGCCCCGGCCTCCCTGCTCGGCGGCGTCATCGGTGCGGTGCTGCTGCTCGTGCTGCCACCGGAGGCCTTCACCGCCATCGTGCCGGTGCTCATCGGGCTCGGCCTGGTGCTCGTGGTCCTCGGCCCCAAGCTCAACCGCCGGGCCGCGCTGAGACGCGAGCAGGGCATCGCACCGTCGGTCGCGTGGCACGGCCCGGCGCTGGTTGCCGGGACCCTGGTCGCCGGCATCTACGGCGGCTACTTCGGGGCGGCCCAGGGCGTCATCCTCATGGGGCTCATGAGCGCCCTGTCGAGTGAGCCCATCCAGCGCCTCAACGGCTACAAGAACGTCCTCGCCACGATCGTCAACGCCGTCGCGGCCGTCACCTTCATCCTCGTGGCCCGCGACGACGTCGACTGGCTGGTCGCACTCCTCATCGGGATCGGCGCCCTGGCCGGGGGCTTCGTCGGGTCGAAGATCGGCCGACGCCTCCCGCCCGTGGTGCTGCGGGGCGTGATCATCGTGGTCGGCCTCGTGGGGATCGCCAAGATCGTCTGGTTCAGCTGATGGACTGGACGGCCGTGCTGCTCCTCGGGGCCGCACTGTTCGCCGGGGCGTTCGTCCAGTCGTCGATCGGCTTCGGCATGGCCGTGGTGGCCGCGCCGTTCCTCGTCATGGCGACGCCGTCGCTGATGCCCGGCGCCCTGCTCGTCACCAGCTTCTCGCTGCCAGTCGTGCAGCTGCTGCACGGGCCGAAGCAGATCGCCTGGCGACCGCTCGGCTGGGCCCTCGGCGCGCGCCTGCTGCTCACGCCCGTGGGCGTCGCGGTGGTGGCCCTGCTGACCGTGCGGGCGATCTCCGTCGTCGTCGGCACCCTCATCCTCGTCACGGTCGCCGCGTCGGTCTCCGCGCTCGACCTGCGACCCACGCCCCGCAACGCGGCGGCGGCCGGCGCCGTGGCCGGGGTCGCGGGCACGGCCTCGTCGATCGGCGGCCCCTACCTCGCCCTCGTCCTGCAGCACGAGCGGCCGGAGCGACTGCGGGCGACCCTCGCGGCGTTCTTCCTCGTCGGCACCTCGATGGCCGTGGTCGGGCTCGCGCTGGCGGGGGAGTTCAGCCGCGAGCAGCTGCTCGCCGGGCTCGCGTGGGTGCCCTTCGTCGTGGCCGGGTACGCCGCCGCGGCGCCTGCGCGTGCCCACCTCGACCGTGAGCGGCTGCGCCGGGCGGTCCTGGTCTTCTGCGTCGTCGCCGGCGTCAGTGTGATCGTGCGCGCCCTGGTGTTCTAGCCTGCACGGCGTGCCCATCGCCATCACCACGCCCGACGACGAGCGGCTCGCCGACTACGTCTCGCTCACGGACGTCGCGCTGCGGCGCCGTACCGAGCCCGAGCGGGGGCTGTACATCGCGGAGTCGGAGAAGGTCATCCGCCGGGCCCTGGCGGCCGGCCACCGGCCGCGCAGCTACCTCATGGCGCAGCGGTGGCTCACCGACCTGGCCGACCTCGTGGAGGAGGCGGAGGCCGACGGCACGCCGGTCTTCGTGGGTGAGCACGACGTCATCGAGCAGCTGACCGGGTTCCACCTGCACCGGGGTGCCCTGGCGTCGATGCAGCGCCCTGAGCTGCCCTCCTTGGCCGAGGTGACCCGGGACGCCCGGCGCATCCTCGTGCTCGAGGACATCGTGGACCACACCAATGTCGGCGCCGTCTTCAGGAGCGCCGCCGGCCTGGGCGTCGACGCCGTGCTCGTCACCCCGCGTTGCGCGGACCCGTTGTACCGCAGGTCGATCCGCGTCTCGATGGGCACGGTCTTCCAGGTCCCGTGGACACGGGTCGACCCGTGGCCGGCCGGCATCGACGAGCTGCGGACCCTCGGGTTCACCGTCGCCACGCTCGCCCTGGCCGATGACGCGGTCAGCCTCGACGAGCTGGCCGCTCACCCACCCGAGCGGCTCGCCCTCGTGCTGGGCACCGAGGGGGACGGGCTCTCGCGCCGTACCCTCGAGGCCGCCGACCTCACCGTGACGATCCCCATGGCCGGCGGCGTGGACTCCCTGAACGTGGCTGCGGCGGGCGCAGTGGCCGCGTGGGCCCTGCGCCCGCCGCAACGGGACTGATCTCCTCGAGCTACTTGGTCGAGTCGTTGTAGGACTTGATCTGCGGCTCGACGGACTTGGCGGCCTTCGTCATCGCCGCCTGCGGGTCGGCGCCGTTGAGCGCAGACTCGAGACCGTCCTCGGACGCCTTGCGCGCCTGCGGCATGACGCCGAGCAGGCAGCCCTGGGTCGCCTTGCTCAGCTTGGTGTCCTGCAGCTGCTTGACCGCGACGTCGAAGAGCGGGTTGGCCTTGCGGTAGGCCACGTCCACCGGGTCGTCGAGCGCACCCTTGCTGATCGGGAAGTAGCCCGTGCCGGTGTGCCAGGTCGCCTGCGACTTGGGGTCGGCCAGGAACTTCACGAACTGCCAGGCGGCTTCCTTGTTGGCGTCCTTGTGGTTGACGCCGTCGATCCACAGCGAGGCACCGCCGATGATCGGGCCACCCGTGGTGCCCGCGGTGATGTGCGGGTACGGCGCGGCGCCGAGCTCCCAGCCGCCTTCCTTGGCCGCCTCGCTGTAGCCGCCGAGCTGGCCCGTGGACTCGAGGTTGATGGCGAGCTGCCCGGACTTGAAGGCAGCCTGCGCGGCCTTGGTGTCGCGGCCGGTGTTGGCGGCGAGGCCGTCCTTCACCAGCTTCTGCCACCAGGTGACCACCTGCACCGACTCGGGGGAGTCGAACTGGACCTTGGTGGCCTTGCCGTCCCGGCCGTTGCCCTGGTCGCAGTACTCCTTGCCGTCGGTGGCGATGAACTGCTCGAGCAGCCAGCCGTAGATGGCGGCGCCGAAGCCGTAGTCGGCCGGGCCACCGTTCTTCTTCGACAGCTTCTCGGCGGCGGCGCGGATGGACGCGAGGTCCTGCGGCGCCTTCTCGGGGTCGAGGCCGGCCTTCTTGAAGAGGGTCTTGTTGTAGTAGAGCACCGGCATCGAGGTGTTGAACGGCATCGAGTTGAGCTTGTCGTCAATGGAGTAGTAGCCGGTGATGTTGGGCTGCAGGTCCGACACGTCGAGCTTGTCGCGGTCGATGAACGACTGCATCGGCACGGTCTGCTTCGCGTCGATCATGAAGCGCGAGCCGATGTCGTAGGTCTGGATGACGTCGGGCGTCGACTTGCTCTGGATCGCGGCCTTGTACTTGGTGATCGCGTCGTCGTACTTGCCGGCGTAGGTCGCCTTGACCTGGATCTTGCCCTGGTGGGCGGCGTTGAAGTCGGCCACCAGCTTGGTCAGGACCTCGGCGTTCTTGCCGTCCATGGCGTGCCAGAACGACACCGTGGTCACGCCGTCGGCCTTCTTCAGGGCATCCGCCGACGGGGCCTTGGCACCGTCCGCGGAGCTGCCGCCGTCGCCCCCGCCACAGCCGGCGAGGACGAGCGACACGGCTGCGAAGCCGGCCGGGACGGCATACCGAAGTCCCCTCAACCGTCCCGTGGTTGTCTTCGTTGTCAACACGTCTCGTGCTCCTTTGTCTGTCACTTGACCGCACCCGTGGTGAGCCCACGGACGATGAACCGCTGCCCGAAGATGACGAGCAGCAAGGTGGGGAAGAGGGCGAGCATCACGCCGGCCAGGACCATGCCGGGGGAGTCGCCGTCGGACGACTGCAGCTGGCTGATGCCGATCTGGATGGTCTGGTGCCTCGGGTCCTCGGTGGCCAGCAGCGGCCAGAAGTACATGTTCCACGCGGACAGGGCCGACCAGATGCCGAGCGCGGCGAGGCTCGGGCGGCTCAGCGGCACGAGGATCGAGAAGAGGAACCGGAAGTGCCCGGCGCCGTCGACCCGTGCCGCGTCACGGAGCTCCATGGGGAAGGAGAGGAAGGACTGGCGCAGCAGGAAGGTGCCGAATCCCGTTGCGAGGAAGGGCAGTGTCAGCCCGGCGATGGTGTCCTTGAGCCCCAGGCTGGAGATCAGCAGGTAGTTGGGGATGATGATCGACTCGAACGGGATCATCATCGTGGACAGGAACACCGCGAACCAGAACCCGCGCCAGCGCAGCGGCAGGAACACGAACGCGTAGGCCGCGAGGATGCTCGTCACCAGCTGGCCCACCATGATGCCTAGGGTCTGCCCGACGCTGGTGAGGTACTGGCTGCCGAGCGGGATGATCCGTAGGGCGCTCGAGTAGTTGTCGGGGTGCAGCCCGTGCGTCGGCCACAGGGCCGGCGGGAAGCTGTTGGTGTCGCGCTCTCCCATGAACGAGCCGACCAGGCCGTAGTAGACCGGGAACAGCACGACGAGGAAGACCACGCCCAGGACGAGGTAGGTGACCAGGTTGCCGCCGCGTCGTGACCTCACCGGTAGAACACCCGCCGCTCGAGGACGCCGAACTGGACCGCGGTGATGATGAGCACGATGAGCAGCAGCACCATCGCCTGCGCCGAGGCGTAGCCGTAGTTGGAGTTGTTGTTGGCGAACGCCTGCTCGTAGATCGAGTAGACGAGCGTGGTCGTGCGTCCCTCGGGGCCGCCGACGGTGAGGATACGGATCTGGCCGAAGCTCTGCAGCGAGTGGATCGTGCCGACCACCACCAGGAAGAACAGCTGGGGAGTAATCAGCGGCATGACGATCGAGCGCTGCAGCCGCATTCCCGACGCACCGTCGAGCCGGGCCGCCTCGAGCACGTCCTCGGGGAGGGCGCCGAGTCCCGCGGAGATGACGAGCAGGTTGTAGCCGATCTGCATCCACACGGTCGCGCCCGACACCGACCAGAGGGCGAGGTCGGGGTTGGTGAGCCACTGGACCTTGCCAACGCCGAGGTGGGAGAGCAGCCCGTTCAGGACACCCGAGGCGGGGTTGAACAGGACGCCGAAGATCACCGACGCCGTGGCCACGGAGAACGCGAAGGGCAGGGCGAACGCCGTGCGGAAGAAGCGCACTCCCCGGATGCGGGTCTGCAGCAGCAGCGCGATGAACAGGGCGATGGCGATGCTCGGCAGGACGGTCAGGACGGTGAACGCGAAGGTCACCCACAGCACCGTGAGGAAGTCAGGGTCCGAGAAGAGCTTGGAGTAGTTGACGAAGCCGACGTAGCCGCTGGGGTTGCCCAGGATGTCGGTGCCCTGGACCGACAGCAGCACCGACTTCACGAGCGGCCAGAAGACGAAGACGCCGAAGACGACCAGGGCGGGGACGAGGTAGGCCAGCGCCACCCAGGCCCCCCTGCGTCCGGCGGCCCCGGCTCCGGTGGCGGGAACGGTCATGCCGTGACCCTATAAGCCCCCTTGCAACTATCTACCGCTGGTATGGCGTGTTTCTGCACAGAATATGCGGCTGCGACCGTTCTGGGCGCCCCTATGAGTTCTGGTAGATGCCGGTGAGCACCCCGCGGGCGAGCGTGTGGAAGCCCGTGTTGAACGCCGCGACCGCGGGGCTGACCGAGTCGTCGATGCCGAGGTCGTCGGTGTCCAGGGCGCTCACGGCGAACAGGTAGCGGTGCGGGCGGTCGCCCTCCGGCGGCGCAGCACCGCCGAAGGCCTTGGTGCCGTAGTCGGTCGTGACGTGGAACGCGCCCTCGGGCAGGTTCGAGCCGCCCTCGGCCCCCGCGCCCTCGGCGAGCTCGGTGACGTCGGCGGGGATGCCCACGACCACCCAGTGCCAGAACCCCGAGGGCGTCGGGGCGTCCGGGTCGAAGCACGTGACGACGTAGGACTTCGTGCCCTCCGGGCCCGGGGACCACGAGAGCTGTGGGGAGGTGTTGCCGCCGGTGAAGCCCCAGTCGTCGAAGACGTGGGCCTGTGGCAGCGCGTCGCCGTCCTCGAAGGAGGTGCTCGTGACGGTGAGCGGCGGGACCTCGGGGAGCAGGTCGTACGGGTTGGGGGCCAGTGGGCGCTCGAGACTCATGCCGTGAACCTAACCCGGCCGGCGCGCCGCGACCACTCAGTCGACGAGGCGGTCGAGCAGGGCCTGCATCGTGGACGCCGGGTCGTCGGTGAGCCCGCCGTGGACCGGCCCGGGCTGGATCACCGTGCTGCGCGGCGCGCTGAGCCACCCGAACCTGCGACCGAGGCCGCCGAGGGTGGGCAGGCCGCCACCGGTCACGCCACGGCAGACCTGGCAGATGGTCTCCAGGGCGTCGGCCACGGCACCGGCGTCGAGGCCGCGGAACAGGGCGCGCAGCCGGTCCTCGTCGACGCGGTAGGCCGCCTCGAGGAAGTCTGCGCCCTGGGAGTAGAGGACGACGCCGACGTTGACGAACTCCTCCCGCTCCACGCGGGGTACGCAGCGCAGGGTGACGTACTGGTAGCCGTGGCGCGTCACGAGGCGTCCTCGGGCAGCCAGGCGGCCGGGTTGGCGACGCGGGCCTGCAGGTGCTCGCGGTAGGCGGTGCGCAGGCTCTCGGATGACTCCAGGCCCGGAGCGGGCTCGAGCCACTCGTCCGGCACCAGGGCGGTGACCCGGTCGAGCAGCTCGGTCGTGAGCGCGGGGGCGAGCCGCTCGTGCGCCGCCGCCGGGGAGGAGGCGACGTCGCGCAGCACGTGGGTACTGGCGTCGAAGCGCTGGGCGGCGAACCGCTCCGCATCGGCCCCGCGGCTCGGCCAGCCGTGGTGGAAGTAGAGCGCCGCGCCGTGGTCGATGAGCCAGGGCCTGCGGTGCCACACCAGCAGGTTGGGGTTGCTCCACGTGCGGTCCACGTTGGCGGTGAGCGCGTCGAGCCACAGGATGTCGGCGGCGACGTCCGCCGCTGGCGGCCGCGACCCGTCGTACCCGAAGGAGCCGGGCAGGAAGTCGATGCCGAGGTTGTGGCCGAGGCTCGCGGTGAGCAGGTCCTGGACCTCCTCGTCCGCTTCGTACTTGGCGATGGGCGCCTGTAGGTCGACCACCGCCAGCCGGGGCACGTCGAGCCCGAGCCCCCTGGCCAACTCGCCGACGAGGACCTCGGCGACGAGCACCTTGAGCCCCTGGCCGGCACCGCGGAACTTGAGGACGTAGGTGCCGAGGTCGTCGGCCTCGACGATGCCGGGAAGTGACCCGCCCTCCTTGAGGGGGGTCACGTACCGGGTCGCCGTGATCTGCTCGAGCACGCGCGCCAGCCTAGGGGGCGGTGCAGCGGTTGCGGGTGAGGCGGTGTCGGTCAGGCGTCCCCGACGGTGACGGCCTCGGCCTCGAGGTCGCGCTCCTCGGTGGTGGCCTGCGTGCCGTGGCCGTGCTCCGTGTCGGTCGCCTGGACCTCGCGGCGGGCAGTGAGCAGGACCAGGACGGCCAGCACCACGGCGCCCGAACCGACCCAGAAGGGCACGTGCACCGACCGCTCGCCCAGCTTGCCCGCGAGGTACGGCGCGATCGCGCCACCGCCGAACCGGACGAAGCTGTAGGCCGCGGACGCCACGCCGCGCTCCACGGGGGACACCTTCATGACGGTCTCGGTGATGAGGGTGTTGTTGATGCCCAGGAACGCACCGGCGAGGATGACGCCCACGACGAGCACGGGCTTGTGCTCGGTGCCGATGGCCATCACCGCGAGGATGACGGCGAACCCGAGCAGGGCGCCGATGATGCCCGGCAGCGTGCCGAAGCGGCGCTGCAGGCGGGGGGCGACGACCACCGAGGTGAAGGCGAGCAGCAGGCCCCAGCCGAAGAAGATCAGGCCGACCTGGTGGGCGCCCATGGCCAGCGGGAACGGCGTGAACGCCAGGAGCGTGAAGAAGCCGAAGTTGTAGAGCAGTGCGGTGAGCCCGACGGTCAGCAGCCCGCGGTGGGACAGGGCCCGCAACGGGGCGCTGATGCTGCTGCGCCGGCCGGTGGGCGGGGTCGCGGGCAGGGTCGCGATGATGGCGACGAAGGCGATGAGCATGAGTGCCGAGACGCCCCAGAACGGCCAGCGCCAGGAGTGCCCGCCGAGCCAGCCACCGAGCAGGGGGCCGGCGGCGATGCCGACACCGAGGGCGGCCTCGTACAGGATGATCGCCTGGCCGACCGAACCGCGGGCCGCGCTGACGATGGTGGCCAGGGCGGTGGCGATGAACAGCGCGTTGCCGAGGCCCCACACCGCGCGGAACGCCACGATGCCGCCCACGGAGTCCTGGGCACCGGCGAGGCCCGCGCCGACGATGATGACGAGCAGTCCGAGCAGGAGCGTCCGCTTGGCGCCGGCCCGGCTGGACACCCAACCGGTGATGAGCATCGCGACGCCCATCACGGCCATGTAGCTCGTGAAGAGCAGTGACACCTGGGACGCGCTCGCGCCGAGGTCGTCGGCGATGGGCTTGAGGATGGGGTCGACGAGGCCGATGCCCATGAAGGCGATGACACAGGCGAAGGCGACGGACCAGACGGTCTTGGGTTGGCGCCACATGAGGAGCTCAGACGTCCTTTCGGGTGGGGGTGCTGGGGGTGGTCTGTGGGGTGGTCTGCGGGGTGGGTGCCTGCGACGGAGGGGCGACCCGCTGGAGCAGGCCTTCCACGACGGCGGCGGCGTCACGCAGCCGCTCGACCTCGTCCTCGTCCAGGCCGGCGAGCGTGGGGGAGAGGACTGCGGCCCGGGCGTCGCGGATCGCCTCGAGGGTGTCGCGTCCCGCCGGGGTGAGGGACAGCAGGCTCGCCCGCGCGTCGCTCGGGTCGGGCACGCGCTGCGCCCAGCCGGCGGACTCCAGGCGTTGCAGCGCCGTCGTCATCGTGGGCTGGCTGCAGTGGTCGGCCTCGGCGAGGACGCTGACCCGCGCGGGGCCCAGCTCGTCGAGCAGGGCCAGCAGCCGGGCCTGGGCGAACGGCACGTCGAAGGAGGCGAGCCGGGAGGCCCATCGCGACAGCCGGGCGGCAGCTCGCAGCAGGTCGTTGGCGACCGCCTCCCTCGTCTCCATGTTCTGCACGGCTCCATATTACATAGGTTGGCTATATAAACCAATCCGGCGCCTCCTCCGCCCCGAAGGTGTGGTGAGACCGTCACGCGGCTCCGCCGTCGCGCGCCCACACCCTTGCCAGCAGGAGGCACCCATGAAGTCGCTCCGCCCCGGAGACCTCGCACCCGAGTTCGCCCTGCCCGACCAGACCGGCTGCATGCGGAGCCTCACCGCCCTGCTGGAGGAGGGCAGCGTGGTGCTCTTCTTCTACCCGGCGGCGCTCAGTGCCGGCTGCACCAAGGAGGCCTGCCACTTCCGCGACCTGCGCGCCGAGCTCGCCGCGGTCGGCGCCCAGCCGGTCGGCATCAGCATGGACAGCGTCGAGGCCCAGGCACGGTTCGACGGCAAGGAGTCGCTGGGGATGCCCCTGCTGTCCGACGCTGACGGTGCCGTGGCGACGGCGTACGGCGTCCGCCGCAAGTACCTCACACCGGTAAAGCGGGCGACGTTCGTGATCGCCCCCGACCGCCGCATCACCGAGGTCGTCCAGAGCGAGTGGAGCATGGACCGCCATGCCGACGCGGCGCTCAAGGCGCTCGGCGCGCCGGTCGCGCGCTGACCCTCAGCCGCGCAGCGACCTGACGGTGTCGACCGTGTCGGCCTCGGCTGCCGTCTTGTCGTCGCGGTAGCGGATGACCCGGGCGAACCGCAGCGCCATCCCGCCGGGGTAGCGCGAGGACGTCTGGATGCCGTCGAAGGCGATCTCGACGACCTGCTCGGGACGGACGTGGACGACGTGGCCCTTGCGGCTCGTCTCGAGCTCCAGGAACCGAGCCGTCTGCCAGGCCAGGACCTCGTCGGTCATGCCCTTGAACGTCTTGCCCAACATCACGAAGTCGCCGGTGCCCGGGTCGCGGGCCCCGAGGTGGATGTTGGACAACCAGCCCTCGCGCCGGCCGCTGCCCCACTCGACGGCCAGGACGACGAGGTCGAGGGTGTGCCGCGGCTTCACCTTGACCCAGCCCGCCCCGCGCCGGCCCGCGGCGTACGGCGCGGTGGGGGACTTCACGACGACACCCTCGTGCCCGTCGGCCACGAGCTGGTGGAAGAACTCGGCGGCCTGCGTCGCCGACGAGGCGGTGGTCCGCGGCACCAGCCAGGGCTCCGGCACGAGGTCGGCCAACCGGGCGAACCTCTCGGTGGCCGGGAGGTCGAGGAGGTCCTCGCCGTCCACGTGGAGCAGGTCGAAGAAGTAGGGCGTGACCGGGACGGTGGCGCGCAGCTCGTCCACCCCGGTGCTGCTCATCGTCCTCGACGCCGTCTCCTGGAACGGGCGCGGGCGACCCGCGCCGTCGAGCGCGATCGCCTCACCGTCGACGACGAGCCGCTGGGCGGGCAGCGTGAGCACGGCCTCCACGACCTCCGGCAGGCGGTCGGTGATGTCGTCCAAGGAGCGCGTGAAGAGACGCACGTCGTCGCCGTCGCGGTGTGCCTGCAGCCGGATGCCGTCGAGCTTGCCGTCGACCACGACGCCCTGGCCCTCCACCGCGGCCTGCTCCCAGGCGGCGTCGACGTCCGGTGCCGACGCGGCGAGCATGGGCCGCAGCGGCCGTCCGACCTCCAGACCGATCTGCGCGAGCGCCTCGCGGCCGCCGGCCAGGGCGGCAGCCGCGACCGGACCGGTGTGGCCGGCCAGCATGACCGCGCGCCGCACCTCCGCCTCGGGCACGTCGGCCGCGGCCGCGACCGCGGCCAGCATGACGCCGTCGAGCGCGCCCTGCCTGACCTGGCCGGTGACGAGGGCGCGCAGGTAGTCCTGCTCGTCGCTCGTGAGCCGTGAGAACAGCTCGGTGACCGCGGTGGCCCGCGCCGCCGCCGAGCCGGAGCCGCTCACAGCGCCGATCGTGGTGAGCGCCCGGTCGACCTCCGCCACTGTGGCGGTCGGCTCAGCGGCGGCATCCGGCAGGGTGGCGAGGCCCCGCCAGCTCACCCCGATGCGGCGCTGCGGCAGCACCCCGGACAGGTAGGCCGCCACCGTCGCGGCGTCGTCCGGGCCGGCGGCACGCAGGGCTTCCGCGACCGCGGCCGTCTTGGCCAGCCGTGAGCGGGTGGCGGAGGCGGCGCGGGAGGCGGCGACGACGTCGGCAAGGAGCACGCTCCGAACCTATCCGCCGCCTCCGACAGGCGCCTCCGACGAGCGTGCCCCGACCGTCCGCCCCGACGTCCTACCCCCGTCACGACCCGGCGAGCACGTCCTCGAGGTCGCGTGACTCCAGCCCGTGCGCCTCGGCGACCGGGGCGTAGGTCACGTGGCCGTCGTGGGTGTTGAGGCCGAGGGCCAGCGGGCGGTTGGCGCGCAGCGCCTCGCGCCAGCCACGGTTGGCGACCTGCACCGCGTACGGGAGCGTCACGTTGGTGAGGGCGTAGGTGCTCGTGTGGGGGACGGCGCCGGGCATGTTGGCGACGCAGTAGAACACCGAGTTGTGCACCTCGTACGTGGGGTCCGCGTGGGTCGTCGGACGGGAGTCCTCGAAGCATCCCCCCTGGTCGATGGAGATGTCGACGAGGACCGAGCCGGGCTTCATCCGGGAGACCTGCTCGTTGGTGACGAGCTTGGGCGCCTTGGCGCCGGGGACGAGCACCGCGCCGATGACGAGGTCGGCGTCGCTGATCGCGCGCTCCACCTCGTAGGCGTTGGACGCGACCGTCTGGCAGTGGCCCTGGTAGATCGCGTCGGCGTGGCGCAGCTTGGCGATGTCGCGGTCGAGCAGCAGCACCTCGGCCTGCATCCCGAGGGCGATGGCGGCGGCGTTCATGCCGGACACCCCGGCCCCGATGACGACGACCTTGGCGGCGTAGACCCCGCTCACCCCGCCCATGAGGACACCCCGGCCGCCCTGGGCGCGCATGAGGGTGTGCGCGCCCACCTGTGGGGCGAGACGCCCGGCGACCTCGGACATCGGCGCGAGCAGGGGGAGTGACCGGTCCGGGAGCTCGACGGTCTCGTAGGCGATGCCGGTCACCTTGCGCTTGACCAGCTCCTCGGTGAGGGCGCGGTCCGCGGCGAGGTGGAGGTAGGTGAAGAGCGTCTGGCCCTCACGCATCCGGTGGTACTCGGGCTCGATCGGCTCCTTCACCTTGAGGATCAGGTCACCGGTGCCCCACACGTCGTCGGCGGTGTCGAGGATCGTGGCGCCGGCGGCCACGTAGTCGGCGTCGAGGATCGAGGAGCCGACGCCGGCCTCCTTCTCGACGTAGACGTCGTGGCCGTGGACGACGAGCTCGTGCACGCCCGACGGGGTGATGGCGACGCGGTACTCGTTGTTCTTGACCTCGCGGGGGATCCCGACCTTCATGTGACGCTCCTCCATCGTTCGGCGTGGTCCTCGAACAATGGCGGACTCACGGCCCGGTGCCAACCGCTGGATGGTGGAGGGAGCAACCACCCACCCGGGCAGGAGGCGTCAGGGGGCGATGGCGGCCGAGTGGTTGAGGGCGCCGATGAGGGCGACTCGCCACGGGGTCACGTCCCGGCTCGTGCGGCAGGACGCCCCGCCGCAGGAGCAGGCCCAGACCCAGCCGCCCTGCGGGGAGCGCAGGACGCGGGGGTGGTGGGTGGAGGAGGACCGGTGGGCCGAGCGGCTGTTCACGATTCGACGGTAGGCCTGTGGCGCCAGGCAGATTCGGCGCCGCGCCGCAGGTCGTCCCCGTGGCCCACCGGATACCAGCCGAACGGACGAGGGCGGGACCGGGAGATCTCCCGGTCCCGCCCTCGGCGCGGGTGTCGAACGGTGCGGGTCAGCCGGCGCTGAACACGTTCGGCACGGGGCGCTGGGCCTCGGAGAGGCTGCGGTCGAGGCGCACGACGGTGCCGGAGGGCAGGCGTCCCAGCATCGTCGTCGAGCCGCCACCGTCGAGGTTCGTGGCGTTGTAGGAGCCGAGCTGCTGCATGTAGTCGGCCATCTGGTGGATGGTCGCGCCGCCGTAGCGGACCCCGTTGATCGTGGCGCGTCCGGAGACGGTGACGAAGAGCAGGTCGCCGGTCTTCGTCCAGCCGATGGCGGTGCGCGGGCGGAGCTCCTCGTCGCGGCTGCCGCAGGTGCCGCCGTTCTTGACGCCGGCGTTGAGGAACCTCGCCCCCCGGCCCACGGCCTCCCAGATGATGAACTTGGCGTCGCTGTGGGCCGCGTAGCTCACCGAGACCGGGGTGCCGACGGGGAGCTTGGTGAGCCAGGTGCCCGCCGTGCCGTTGGCCGTGAGGATCGTCTGGCCGGCCGCAGGGGCCTTGCCGCGGTAGCCGCCGTAGCGGATGCCGGCGACCTTGCCGGAGACGAGGACGATGTCGACGACGCCGTAGGGCCGCGACTGCGAGCCCCAGGCGGGCGTGTAGACGTTGATGCCGCCGGTGACGTACTCCCAGTTGAGACCCGAGATCCCCTGGTAGCCGCGGCCGCTGGCCGTCGCCGTCCCGCTGAGCCACAGCCGGCTCGGCGAGGACTCGCCCGCGCGACCGACCGCGATGACGGGGTCCTGGACGTTGCGGGCCTTGGTCACGCGACCCGCGGTCATCTGCGGGAGGTCCGGCAGGGCGCCACGAGTGAGGTTGAAGACCCCGCCGTTGACCATGACGGCCGCGTTCGAGGCGTAGTTGAGGTAGGTCGAGGGGATGTGCGAGCTGGTCAGCGTGGAGGACGCGTGGACGCGGGGGTTCAGGCTGGACGACGCCGGCACCTTCACGACCGCGATGCGGGTGGCCGCCTGCGGGTTGCTGGGGGTCGCGCCCGTGTCCCAGACCTTGACGGACAGGCCACCGGTGAGGGTGGTCGTGCTCGGGGTCCTGGACAGCAGGGTCGGCGTGGCCTTGCAGGTCACCGCTGTCGCGGTCTGCGGGGCGCTGACGAGCAGCGTGCACCCGAGCGCGGCGGCGAGGGTGGGGACGAGGGAGGGGGCGAGGCGACGGGAGAGGGTCGATGCGTTCACGGTGGTCCTGGGGGGTGCGTCGGGCCCGGGGAGGCAGACCACCGGCGCGCCGGATCCGGGTGCCGGCGCAGTGAACCGTGATGGGGGTGGCGGTCCGACGGCACCGTACGGTGGCGCGGCCCCACCCAGGCGGCGACAGGCCGCATCGCGACCGTTCGGCCGAGGGACGTCGGACCGGACAGCCCGGCGGGGGTGTGGCGCCGGTCAACCACCGGCAAAGCGCAGGTCAGCGGCGGGTCAAGAAGGGGTCAGGCGCTGTCGGGTCAGGCGCTGGCCGCCGTGAGCGGGGGGAACCGGTCCCTCAGGACGGCCGCGACCGCCGGGGGAGTGAACCACGTGGGCAGTGCCTCGCCGCGGGCCAGGCGCTGGCGCACCTCGGTGCCCGACACGGTCCGGACCCGCGTCCCCGGCGGCACCTGGTCGACCGGTTCGTAGCTGTCGGTGTCCTCGACGTAGCCGAGCTGCGGGAAGGACGCCATCCGTACCTCCAGCTCGTGCTGGTGCTGCCGGACGAGCTCCTGCGCGGCGTACGCGCCGTAGAAGGGGCGGCCGTGGCTGTCCGGTCCGGGCCCGGCGTGGTCGCGCCCGATGATCATGTGCGACGCGCCGAAGTTCTGCCGGATGATCGCGTGCCACAGCGCCTCGCGCGGCCCGCCCATGCGCATGGCGAGGGGCAGGATGGCCAGGGTCGCCTGGCCGGCGGGGTAGCTGGGCATGAGGCCGCGGTAGCAGGCCACCCGCGTCGGCACATCGATGTCGCCGGGCTTGGTGGGCCCGACCACGGGCTGGACGAGCAGGTGCGCCCCGGTCTCGCGCGCGGCCCGCACGGTGAGCTCGTGGTGGGCCCGGTGCATCGGGTTGCGGGTGTTGAACGCCACCACGCGCGTGATGCCGAGCTCGGTGAAGTGCCGGCGCAGCGCGGCGGGGGTGAACCGCAGGTCCTGGTCGTCCCGCCCGGGTGGGGCGACGGCCCGCGGGAGCACCTCGAGCGGCCCGGTGACGTACCAGGGCTCGGTGCGGTGGACCAGCGCGTCGACGCTCGGGTGGGCGGTGTCGTCGGTGCCGAAGACCGCCGTGGCCTCCGCCAAGGGGTCGACCCGCCAGGCCCGTCGGGGTTCGAGGACGGCGAGCAAGGCGCCGTCCGCGTCCCGCAGGGCCAGGTGGCCGCGGGCCTCCGCGGCGCGGAGAGTCTGCTCGTCGACGTCGAGCGCCACCGGCATCGGCCACAGGGTGCCGTCCGCGAGCCGGAGGCCCTCGCACACCGAGTCGTGGTCCTCGGGGCCCATGAACGTGGTCAGCGGCGAGAACGCCCCGCAGGCCAGCAGCTCGAGGTCGCAGCGCTGGCGCTCGGTGAGGTGCCGCGCAGGCCACCGTACGGCGCGCCGCTCGAGCTCGGCAGCCCGATCGGGGGCCACCACGAGGTCGACGAGGGTGCCACCGTGGGGCCGTGCCAGGGTCTTCCCCTCTGACTGCACCTGCTGCCCCCTCCGTCGAGCCACCGTGCCTCGATTGTGCTGGCGTCTCGGGGTGCCGAGGTCGTCCCTCCGACGTAGTGGCTCCTCCGGCAGGCGTCGGGTGCGGACGGGTGCAGGCGTCGGGGTGCAGGCTTCGGGGTGCGGGCGACGAGGCACCTGACGGCGTCCGGCCTCCTTCAGGACCGCGCGCTGAGAACGACCTTGAGGGCCTGGGTGTCGGCGGCGTTCGCGAAGACCTCGTAGGCCTGCATGAAGTCGCCGAGCCCGAAGCGGTGCGTCACGAGCTGCCCCAGGTCGAGCTGCCGGCTGGCGAGCAGGCGCAGCAGCGTGGGCGTCGAGTAGGTGTCGACCAGGCCCGTGGTGATGGTGACGTCCCTGATCCACAGGTCCTCGAGGTGCAGGGTTGCCGGCTTGCCGTGGACCCCCACGTTGGCGACGGTGCCGCCCGGCCGCACGAGGGCGGCGCACTGCTCGAACGTGCCGGGGACGCCCACGGCCTCGATCGCGACGTCGGCGCCCAGGCCGTCGGTGAGCCCGCGGACGACCTCGAGGGCGTCGTCGTGCGTCGCGTTGACGACGACGTCGGCGCCGACCCGCTTGGCGGCCTCCAGACGGGACTCGGCCAGGTCGATGGCGACGACGTGCGCCGGGCTGAACAGCTTGGCGCCCATGATCGAGGAGAGCCCGATGGGGCCGGCGCCGACGACGGCGACGACGTCGCCGGGGCGCACGTGCCCGTTGAGGACGCCCACCTCGTAGCCGGTCGGGCCGATGTCGGCGAGCATGAGGACCTCCTCGTCGGTGACGCCGGCAGGGATCGCGAAGGTCGAGGTGTCGGCGAACGGCACGCGGACGTACTCCGCCTGCGTCCCGTCGACGAGGTGCCCGAGGATCCAGCCACCGCCGCCGAGGCACTGGCCGTAGCGGGCCTCTCGGCAGAAGCGGCACGAGCCGCAGGCGGTGATGCAGGAGACGAGCACGCGGTCACCGGGGGAGAGGTTCTTGACGCCCGAGCCGACCGACTCGACGGTGCCCACTGCCTCGTGCCCGAGGATGCGGCCTTCGGTCACTGCCGGGACGTCGCCCTTGAGGATGTGCAGGTCGGTGCCACAGATGGTCACCGAGTCGACCTTGACGACCGCGTCCGTGTCGTCCTGGATGGAGGGCTTGGGGACCTCCTCCCACGACTTGCGGCCCGGTCCGTGGTAGACGACGGCGTGCATGGGGAGCTCCTCTCGCGGCCTGCACCCTGCAGGTCCCGCGATCACTCCACCGTGCGGCGCCGTGGAGCAGGAGAGGCCTTGGTCCCGCATGGCGCAGGGATCTCCGTCCGCGCTCGGGCCCTCGCTCGGTCGGCCACGCCCCGTCACTGGTGTCGGGAGGGGGAGCCGCGTCGACCTCTGACGGACGGCGAGCGCCCCGGCGAACCGCACACGAAGAAGGACCCCGACACGGTGTGTGTCGGGGTCCTTCTGGTGTGGTGTCCGGAGGGGGACTTGAACCCCCACGCCCGATAAAGGGCACTAGCACCTCAAGCTAGCGCGTCTGCCATTCCGCCACCCGGACAGGGTGTCCAGCGGGCCTCCGGGAGGAGCGCCTGCTGCGACCCGGAACGATACACGGCGGGAGCCGCAACTCCCAAACCGCCCCTGTGGCAAGGAAATGGGGGGTCGGAACGGGCCGTGGAACGGGTGGCCCCCACGCGTCGCCACCCGTCCGCCGCAGCGCCGGCGCGCCTAGGGTGGAGGCCATGAGCGCCACCGCCAACCCCACGCCGGACGCCACCGCCGACCCCGAGGCCACCGGGCCCGCCGACGAGGTCGTGCGCATCTGCCGCGACCTCATCCGCATCGACAGCACCAACTACGGCGACGGCAGCGGGCCCGGGGAGCGGGAGGCGGCGGAGTACGTCGTGGCCCAGCTCCGCGAGGTGGGGCTGGGCCCGACGGTGGTCGAGAGCGACCCGGGGCGCACCAGCGTCGTCGTGCGCCTCGAGGGCGAGGACCGGGACCGGCCCGCCCTGTGCATCCACGGCCACCTCGACGTCGTGCCCGCCAACGCGGCGGACTGGCAGGTCGACCCGTTCAGCGCCGAGCTCCGTGACGGCTGCGTCTGGGGCCGCGGTGCCGTCGACATGAAGGACATGGACGCGATGATCCTGGCCGTGGTCCGCGACCTCGCCCGGCGCGGTGCCAAGCCGCCCCGCGACCTCGTCGTCGCGTTCTTCGCCGACGAGGAGGCGGGCGGGGTCAAGGGTTCCCACCACGTCGTGAAGACGCACCCAGAGCTCTTCGAGGGGGTCACCGAGGCGGTGAGCGAGGTGGGCGGCTACAGCGTGACGGTGCCGACCCGGGGCGGCGACGAGACCCGTGCCTACCTCGTGCAGACCGCGGAGAAGGGCATCCTCTGGCTGCGGCTCGTGGCCACCGGTCGCGCCGGCCACGGCTCGGTCCCCAACCCGGACAACGCGATCGTCCACCTCGCCGAGGCGATCAGCCGGATCAACGCGCACAAGTGGCCGCGCGAGTACATCGCCTCGGTGCGCGAGCTGCTCAACGGGCTCAGCGACCTCACCGGGACGAGCTGGTCGGACGAGGACCTCGACGAGCTGCTCGAGCACCTGGGGGGAGCGCAGGGGTTCGTGCGCGGCACGCTGCAGGACACCGCCAACTTCACGATGGCCGAGGCCGGGTACAAGCACAACGTCATCCCCCAGAGCGCCAGTGCCGCGCTCGACTGCCGCTTCCTGCCCGGCCACGACGACGACCTGCTCGCGACGATCCGCGAGCTCGCGGGGGAGCACGTCGAGGTGCAGGTGGTGCACCGCGACATCGCCCTCGACGCACCGTTCGAGGGCCCGCTCGTCGAGGCGATGACCGCAGCGCTGCTGGCCGAGGACCCGGGTGCACAGGTGCTGCCCTACTGCCTGTCCGGAGGCACCGACAACAAGGCGCTGAGCACCCTCGGCATCACCGGCTACGGGTTCGCGCCGCTGCAGCTGCCGGCCGACCTCGACTTCGCCCCGATGTTCCACGGCATCGACGAGCGGGTGCCGGTGGCGGCGCTGGAGTTCGGGGCCCGCGTGCTGAAGCGGTTCGTCGCCACCTGCTGACCGGCAACCGCCTGGGTACCGGCCCGTAGCCTCCGCGCTCCGCGGTCGTTGACCGGGCAGAGGACCCCGACCTCTGTCCGGCAAAGGAGCCACCATGACCAGGCGTCGCCAGCACACGTCCACCCTGCGACTCGTCGCCGCCCTCGGGGCCGCCGCCGCCCTCCTGGGCGCGGGCGCTACGACGTGTGAGGCGCTGATGCTGCCCGAACCGGTGGCCACCGGCGTCGGCGGCGTGACGTCGACCGTCACGGGTGCCACGGGCTCTCTGGGTCTCCCGGTCCCGGGGTCGACCACGCCCGCCCCGTCCGGCTCCACCACGACGCCCTCCCACCCGGCGGCCGGATCGACGTCCGGCAGCACTGCGTCCGGCAGCACTGCGTCGGGCGGCTCTCGCGGTGCGGGCTCGCCGCGGTCCTCGGCGACCAGCCCTTCCGCCACCTCCGCGCAGAGCCGTCCGGCCGGGGACGGCGTCGTCGCCGACACCCCGGCCGCGACCGCCTGCCTCATCCCGTCCCGGGGGGCGTCACCCGCGGTCGAGGTCGACCTGCGCGCCGCGGGCGTGGACCTGTCCTCCCCGCTGGTCCGGCAGTTCCCCCAGGCCCTCGCTCCGTGCCCTGCCGGTGCGGTGCCGGCCGGGGACCACGTGGCGTCGCTGGACGCCGCCGTCCAGGGGCTCCTCGGCGCCTGCGTGCGGGTGACGCGCCAGGTCGTGCCCCTGCAGACGACGCTCGTGGTGCTCGACCACGACGTCATCCGTGAGCTCACCGCGGCCGGGGTCCCGCTCCAGCGCCTCGTCGTCCCGTGCCCGCGTGCGGCCACGTCCCACACCCCCGCCGGGGCACCCGCGGGGTCAGGCCCGTCGCGACCCGCGGCCGGCGACCGGCCCGGTGCCGCGTCGGCCCTGCCGGGTCGGCTGGCCTTCACCGGCGGCGACTTCGTGCCTCTTGCAGCGGTCGGGTCCGGCCTGCTGTGGCTCGGCCTCCTGCTGAGCCGCCGCGCCCGGTCGCTCAGTGCGCGCGCGGGACGCGGATGATCTTGCGGCGCAACCAGGTGCGCTGCACGCCCCCGAGGTAGATGCGGGTGCGGTGGAGCTCCCAGTGCCCGTACTCGGCATGGTCGGCGAGGGTCCGCCGGATGTCGGACCGGGAGTCGCCTCGGGCGAAGCTCAGGACGCGGTACTCGTACTCAACCATCACCGCCATTTGTACCCGGAACCCGCTACGGTCTCCACATGACCGCAGACCCGCGTGGCGCGCTGGCCGACCTCGTGGCCGCCTTCGAGCGGCACCTCGAGGCCTCGGCCTCCAAGCGCGGTGAGGACGACCCCACGGTCATCGCCGCCTACGACGACCTCGCGGACGCCTTCGCCGCGTACGACGACACCCTGCTGCAGGCCTACGGGGAGATGACCCCGCTCGACATCTACGACGGTGACGACGAGGACGACGACGAGGACGACGACGAGGACGAGGAGGAGCTCGACGACCACTCCGACGAGGACGGCGACGGCGCGGTCTACTCGGGCCTCGACGACGCCGACTACGACGACGGCGACGAGGACGACGACCGCCGCTGAGCCGTCACCGCACGCGACCCGGCTCGGGTCAGGCCGACACCTCGTCGAGGGCTGCCACGAGCTCCTCGGGGAGCTCGAGGGCCTCGCTGGCCAGTGAGGTCCGCAGCTGCGCGGTGGTCCGGGCGCCGATGACCGGGGCCACCACACCGGGGCGGTCGCGCACCCAGGCGATCGCGACCTCCGCCGGGGTGACCTCGAGGCCCTTGGCCGCGATGGCCAGGGCCTCCACGATGCCGGTGCTGCGGTCGTCGAGGTAGCGGGCGGTGAACCGGGGGAAGTCGCGCGAGGCTGCCCGGGAGTCGGCCGGTACGCCGTGGCGGTACTTGCCGGTGAGCACGCCGCGGCCGAGCGGCGACCAGGGGAGCAGCCCGAAGCCCAGGGCCTGCGAGGCCGCGAGGAGGTCCGGCTCGGGGGAGCGGTTGACGAGGGAGTACTCGACCTCGTTGGCCACCAGGGGCACCCGTGCCTGCTCGAGCAGCGACAGGGCGCGCGCGGTCTGCCAGCCACTGAAGTTGGACACGCCGACGTAGCGGGCCCGGCCGGTGCTGACCGCCCACTCGAGCGCTGACAGCGTCTCGGTCAGGGGCGCCTCGTCTGACCAGGTGTGCACCAGCCAGAGGTCGACGTGGTCGGTGCCCAGGCGCTCGAGGGAGGTGTCCAGCTGGCTGAGCAGGCTGTGGCGCGAGGTGTCGACGACGCGGTGGCCCGAGCGGCGCGAGATGCCCGACTTGGTGCAGATGACGAGGTCGTCGCGGTCCACCTCGTCCTCGATGAGCCGCCCGATGATCTCCTCGGAGGCGCCGTCGGAGTAGCCGTGGGCCGTGTCGACGAGGTTGCCGCCGGCGTCGACGAAGGTGCGCAGCTGCTCACGCGCCGCCTCCTCGTCGGTGGTCCGTCCCCAGGTCATCGTGCCGAGGCCGAGGCGCGACACCGTCAGACCCGAGCTCCCCATTCGTCGCTGGCGCATGGTCCCGTACCGTAGCCGCCGCGTCGGCCCCGCACCGGGCAGGCCCGCCGATAGCCTCCGTCCCATGGAACTCGGTGTGAACCTCGGCTACTTCGGGATGGGTGTCGACCAGGACAACGTGGCGGTGGCGCAGGAGGCGGACCGGCTCGGCTACGCGGTGGCGTGGGCGGCCGAGGCGTACGGGTCGGATGTCCCCACGGTGCTGTCGTGGATCGGGGCGCTGACCGAGCGCATCCACCTCGGTGCGGCGGTGATGCAGGTGCCGGCGCGCACCCCGGCGATGACGGCGATGACGGCCGCGACGCTGGACACCCTGTCCGGGGGCAGGTTCCGGCTGGGCCTCGGGGTCAGCGGACCGCAGGTGAGCGAGGGCTGGCACGGGGTGCGGTTCGCCGCTCCGCTCGGTCGCACCCGGGAGTACGTCGACATCGTCCGGATGGCCCTGCGCCGGGAGACGGTCTCCTACCAGGGCAGGCACTTCACCCTGCCGCTGCCCGACGGCCCCGGGAAGGCGTTGCGCCTCACGATCCACCCGCCCCGTCCGGACCTGCCCATCTACCTCGCCGCGGTCGGCCCGAAGAACCTCGAGCTCGCCGGTGAGGTCGCCGACGGCTGGCACGCGATCTTCTTCAGCCCGGAGCACTCCCACGAGCAGGTCGAGAGCGTCGCGACCGGCCGCCGGCGGGCGGGACGTGGGACCGGGGACGACCCGCTCCACGGCTTCGACATCGCGCCGTCGGTGCCCGTGGTCATCGGCGACGACGTCGAGGCCGCGGCCGACGCCGTCCGGCCCTACGCCGCCCTGTACATCGGGGGCATGGGCTCGCGCGAGCAGAACTTCTACAACCAGCTCGCGTGCCGGATGGGCTTCGAGGACGCGGCTGCCCGGGTCCAGGACCTGTACCTCGCGCGCCGGCACCGCGACGCCGCCGCCGCGGTGCCCTTCGAGCTCATCGACGCCACCTCCCTGATCGGGCCCCGGGAGCGCATCGCGGCCAGGATCGGGCGGTATGCCGACGCCGGCGTGGGCACGCTGTCGGTGGCCCCGTTCGCCGGTGGCCTCAACGAGCGCCTGCATGTCGTCCGGACCATGGCGGAGGTGATGCGCGAGACTGTCGGCTGACCGGCTGCCTCGCCCCACCCCGCGCACCTCGCCCCGGGCCGACCGACCTCGCGCCCTCGACCTGAAAGCAGTGCCGTGACCCTCAGCTACCTCGACGCCGTGATCCTCGGCATCGTCGAGGGACTCACCGAGTTCCTCCCCGTCTCCTCCACCGGGCACCTGACCATCACCGAGAAGCTGCTCGGCCTCACGGTGGACGACCCCGGCGTCACGGCGTACACCGCCGTCATCCAGCTCGGGGCCATCGTGGCGACGCTGCTCTACTTCCGCCGCGACATCGTGCGCCTGCTCGTGGCGTGGGTGGCGGGCCTGCGCAGCGCGCAGGGTCGCACCCACCACGACTACCAGCTCGCCTGGGCGGTCATCGTCGGGTCCGTCCCGGTCGCCGTCGTGGGCTTCCTCGCCAAGGACCTCATCAGCGGTCCGCTGCGCAGCCTCTGGGTCGTCGCGTTCGCGCTGGTGCTCTGGAGCGCCGTCATGTGGCTGGCCGAGACCCGGCACGCCGCGCTGGCCCGCCGCGGGGAGGAGCGCCACGAGGGCGACGTCACGCTTCGCGACGGCATCGTCATCGGCCTCGTCCAGTGCGTGGCCCTGGTGCCGGGTGTCTCCCGCTCCGGCGCCACGATCTCCGCCGGGCTGTTCCGCGGCATCGACCGTGTCACCGCCACGCGGCTGTCCTTCTTCATGGCGATCCCGGCCCTCACCGCCGCCGGCCTGTTCGAGTTGGCGAGCGAGGCGGACCACCTCAAGCTGCTCGGTGTCGGCCAGATGGTCGTCGGCGTCGTGGTGTCCTTCGTGGTCGCCTACGCCTCGATCGCGTGGCTGCTCAAGTTCGTCAGCAGCAACAAGATCACGGCGTTCGTCTGGTACCGCGTGGCGCTGGGTGCGGCGCTCGTCGTCGTGCTCGCTGCAGGCTGGATGACCGCGACCTGAGCCGGGTTCAGGAGCTGACGACCCACTCGCCGTAGAAGAGGCCGAGCCCGGCGAGCACGCAGATGCCGGCGATGATCCAGAAGCGCACGACGATGGTGACCTCGGGCCAGCCGACCACCTCGAAGTGGTGGTGCAGCGGGGCGATCCGGAAGACGCGTCTCCCGGCCAGCCGGAAGCTGGCCACCTGGATGATGACCGACAGCGTGATGATGACGAAGAGGCCGCCGAGCAGGCCCAGGAGCAGCTCCGTGCGGGTGAGGATGGCCAGCCCGGCCAGCGCTGCGCCGAGGGACAGCGACCCCGTGTCGCCCATGATGATCGCCGCGGGGGCGGCGTTCCACCAGAGGAACCCGAAGCAGGCGCCTGCCACGGCGGCGGCGACGACCGCGAGGTCCAGGGCGTCCGCGACGGGGTAGCAGTGCGGGCCCGGCGAGACGGAGCAGCTCTCGTTGTGCTGCCAGAGGCTGATCATCGTGTAGGCCCCGAAGACCATGACGCAGGACCCGGTCGCGAGGCCGTCCAGGCCGTCGGTGAGGTTCACGCCGTTGGAGGCGCCGGTGATGAGCAGGTTGGACCACAGGAGGAACAGCAGGGCGCCGAGCACCGGCCCGGCGAAGGCGAGGTCGAGCCTGGTGTCGCGCACGAACGAGACCGCGGTCGACGCCGGCGCGTTCCCGTCGGCGTCGTGGGTCCACAGGGCCAGGGCCACGAAGGCGACGGTGACCAGGGCCTGGCCGGCGAGCTTCTGCCGCGAGGTCAGCCCGAGGCTGCGCTCGGCACGGATCTTGGTGTAGTCGTCGAGGAACCCGACGACGCCGAGGCCGACGAGGAGGAACAGGACCAGCAGGGCGCTGACGGAGACGCTGCTGTGGGTCACCACTCCGGCCCTGCTGCCCTCCATGACCCGCAGGACGCCGTGCGAGCCGAGGTAGCCGACGAGTGCGGCGACGATGATCACGCCGCCACCCATGGTCGGCTTGCCGCGCTTGACGTGGTGCAGGGTCAGGTCGTCGTGGATCGGCTGGCCGTAGCCGCGGCGGACGAGGAACCGGATGACCAGCCGTGTCCCGAAGAGGGCGACGAGCAGGGCGATGCCGCCCGCCAGCATCACGTTGACCATCGACTGTCTCCCTGGTTCGGCGTCCGAGGGCGGGCCATCGGCACAAACCGCCACGAACCCCCGCCGGCCATGGAACATAGCCACGTCGGCGCGGGGGCCGGGGGAGGGCGCGCCGGTGCGGGCGCGCGGGGACGATCTAGAGCCAGTCCGACCGGCGGAACGCCCGGTACAGGCCCAGGCAGGCCACGGCCATGACCCCGAGCACGACGTGGTAGCCGTAGGACCACCGCAGCTCGGGCATGTTGTCGAAGTTCATGCCGTAGATGCCGGCGATCATCGTGGGCACCGCGGCGATGGCGACCCAGGCCGAGATCTTGCGCATGTCGCTGTTCTGCTGGACCGAGATCTGCGCCAGGTGCGCGTTGAGCACGTCGGTGAGCAGGCGGTCGTACGACTCCACGTGGTCGATCACGCGCAGGAGGTGGTCGGCGACGTCGCGGAACAGCAGCCGCATCTCCTTGACGCTGACCGGGCTCCGCGAGCCGTCGTGGAGCATGCTCAGCGGCGCGGCGAGCGGGTTCGCCGCACGCCGGAACTCGAGCACCTCGCGCTTGAGTCGGTAGATCTGCCCGGAGTCGGTGTCGCGGGCGCCGGAGAACACCGCGGCCTCGATCTCCTCGAGGTCGTTCTGGAGCTCGGCGTCGATGGCGACGTAGTTGTCGACGATGGCGTCCATGACGGCGTGCAGGACGCTGACCTCGCCGTGGCGCAGCTGCTGGGGCATGCCCTCGAGCCGCTGGCGCACCGTGGCCAGCGGGCTCGCGTCGCCGTAGCGGACGGTGACCACGAAGCGGTCGCCGACGAAGAGCATGACCTCGCCCGTCTCGACGTCGCTGGTCGCCTCGACGTAGCGCAACGTCTTGAGCACCACGAAGATCGTGTTGTCGTAGAGCTCGACCTTGGGCCGCTGGTTGCCCTTGACCGCGTCCTCGACGGCGAGCGGGTGCAGCTTGAGCTCGTCGTTGACGAGGTCGAACTCGGCGTCGGTCGGGTCCTTGAGCCCGATCCAGAGGAACGCGTGCGGGTCCTGCCCGGTGCGCAGGGCCTCGAGGGCGTCGCTGAGGTCCCCGCAGGGCTCCCGGATGCCGTCCCGGTAGATGGCTTGGTCGACGATCACGGCCCTACTCCACCACGTCCCCCGCGGCCGGGGCGAGCGACCGGCCGTAGAGTGCGGGCGTGCCCACCCTCCTGCTCGTCCGCCACGGCCACTCCAGCGCGAACGGCGAGGGGATCCTCGCCGGCCGGCTCCCCGGCGTCCACCTCACCGAGCGCGGCCGCGGCCAGGCTGCGGCCCTCGGCGAGCGGTTCGCCGGCGCGCAGGTGGTGCGGGTCGTGAGCAGCCCGCTCGAGCGCTGCCTCGAGACGGCCCAGCCGCTGGCTGCCGCGGCCGGGGTCGAGGTCGTCGTCGACGACGGCCTGCAGGAGTGTGCGTACGGCGCGTGGAGCGGGCGCAAGCTGAGCGAGCTCGCCAAGGAGCCGCTCTGGTCGACCGTGCAGGACGACCCCGCGAGCGCACGCTTCCCCGACCACGACGAGTACGCCGCCGAGAGCCTGCAGGAGATGAGCGACCGCGTCGTGGAGGCCGTACGGCGCCACGACGCGCAGGTGCGCGAGGAGCACGGCCCCGGCGCGGTGTGGGTCGCGGTCAGCCACGGCGACCTGGTCAAGGCGGTCCTCGCCGATGCCACGGGTGCCGGCCTCGGGCACTTCCAGCGCTACACCGCCGACCCCGCGTCGGTGTGCGCCATCCGCTACGGCGAGCGCCACACGTTCCTGCTGTCCGCCAACGAGCTGGCCCCGGACCTGGCCAGGTTCCGGCCGCCGGCCGACGCCCCGCCGGCGGGGGAGACCCCGACGGCGACCGACGCCGCACCGACCGGGGATGCGCAGGTCGGCGGCGGAGCCGGTTAGAGTTTTGTCCATGTCGCTCCACGAGTTCGACCCGCCGGACCGGTTCGTCGCCGGGACCGTCGGGCCACCGGGACAGCGCACCTTCTTCCTCCAGGCGAGCGAGGGCCGCCGCCTCACGAGCGTGTCGCTCGAGAAGCAGCAGGTCGACGTCCTCGCGACGCGCATCAACGACCTGCTCGACAGCTACGCCGGCGGTGCCGGGGCAGACCACGTCGCGGCCGAGGTCGTCGACAACGCCCCGCTCGACACCCCCATCGAGGACGAGTTCCGCGTCAACACGCTCGCGCTGGCATGGGACGAGGACCGGCAGGTCATCATCATCGAGGCCCTGGACCGCGACCCCGACGACCCCGAGGCATCGCTCGACCCGGACGTGCTCACCACCGAGCCGCGCCAGGTCCGCGTGGTCCTCAGCCCGGCCCGCGCCAGGGCGTTCGCCCGGCGTGCCCAGTCGATCGTGGCTGCCGGGAGGCCGCCGTGCCCGTTCTGCGGTGGTCCGCTCGAGGTCGAGGGCCACATCTGCCCTCGCGCGAACGGCTACAAGCGCTGAGCCCGAGCCAGCCCGGCGACGCCGACCTGCTCGAGGTCCTCACTCGCGAGGACCTCGAGGTCCTCGGGCGGATCGCTGACGCTTCCAACCTCGCGGTGCTCGTCCGCGCCGGCGAGGGCGGTCCCTTCGCGGTCTACAAGCCGGTGATGGGGGAGCGGCCGCTGTGGGACTTCCCCGACGGCACCCTGGCCGGGCGCGAGGTCGCGGCCTACCTCATCAGTGCCGCAGGGGGGTTCGAGGTCGTGCCGCCGACGGTGCTGCGCTCGGGGCCGCACGGCATCGGCTCGGTCCAGCGCTGGGTGGGTGACCCCGGCGACGAGCCGGAGCACCCGGTGGACCTCGTCGGCCCGAGGGACGTCCCGTCGGGCTGGCTGCCCGTCCTGCGCGGCGAGAACGAGCTGGGCGAGCCCGTCGTCGTCGTCCACGAGGACTCCCCGGCCGCCCGGACCGTCGCGGCCTTCGACGCCCTCATCAACAACTCCGACCGCAAGGGCTCCCACCTGGTGCGTGAGGCCGGGAGGCTGCGCGGCTTCGACCACGGCGTGAGCCTGCACGAGGAGCCCAAGCTGCGTACGGTGCTCTGGGGCTTCGCGGGGGAGCCGATCGCCGACGACGACCTCGCCCGGATCGCGACCGTGGTCGAGCAGGTCGAGGACGAGCAGGCGTCGCTGCGTGCCGAGCTCGACTCCCTCCTCACCCTCCGCGAGGTCGCCGCGCTCCTCGGCCGCGGCCGCCGGCTGCTCGACCGCAGGGCCTACCCCGTCCCCTCCGGGCAGTGGCCGGCCATCCCGTGGCCGCCGCTCTGACCGGCCACCGTAGAGTTCCGCTGTGATCTCCTGGCCGACCCCGTTCCTCCCCGCCGTCCCCGGCACCGGCCACCCGGTCCAGGTCTTCGACACCGCCTCCGGTGTCGTGCGCCCGTTGACCCCCGGGCCGACCGCGCGGATGTACGTCTGCGGCATCACGCCGTACGACGCGACCCACATGGGCCACGCCGCCACCTACGTGACGTTCGACGTCCTCGGCCGCGCCCTGCGCGACGCCGGCCACGAGGTCGTCTACGTGCAGAACATCACCGACGTCGACGACCCGCTCATCGAGCGCGCGCAGCGCGACGGCGTGCGGTGGGAGGACCTCGCCACCCGCGAGATCGCCCTGTTCCGCGAGGACATGACGGCCCTGGCCGTGGTCCCGCCCGACCACTACGTCGGGGTGGTCGAGAGCATCGACTCGGTGGCCAAGGCGGTGCGCACGCTGGTGGACTCCGGGGCCGCCTACTCGGTGCCGACCGCCGAGTCCGACGGCGACGACGTCTACCTCGACCTCACCAGCGACGAGGGGTTCGGCGGCGTCTCCGGCTGGACCCGCGAGCAGATGCTCGAGGTCTACGCCGAGCGCGGAGGCGACCCCGACCGTGAGGGCAAGCGCGACGCCCTCGACCCGCTGCTGTGGCGCTCGGCCCGTGAGGGCGAGCCCTCGTGGGACGTCGACGGCCTGCCCGCAGGTCGTCCCGGCTGGCACATCGAGTGCACGGCCATCGCCCTGGACCACCTGGGGATGACCTTCGACGTCCAGGGCGGCGGCACCGACCTCGTCTTCCCCCACCACGAGATGAGCGCCACCCAGGCGGTCGTGCTCACCGGTGAGCGTCCCTTCGCCCGCACCTACGCCCACCAGGCGATGGTCGGCCTCGACGGCGAGAAGATGAGCAAGTCCAAGGGGAACCTGGTGCTGGTCTCGACGCTGCGGGCCGAGGGTGTCGACCCGATGGCCATCCGTCTCGCCCTGCTGTCGCGCCACTACCGCACCGAGTGGTCCTGGAGCGACGACCTGCTCGCGCAGGCGCAGGAGCGGCTCGAGACCTGGCGGTCGGCCCTGTCCGTCGACGGCGCCCCGGACACCGAGGACGTCGTCGAGCAGGTGCGCCGCCACGTCGCCGACGACCTCGACACCCCGGGTGCCCTCGCCGCGGTCGACCGCTGGGCGAAGGAGTGCCTGACCCGCGGCGGTGGCGACCCGACGTCGGCAGGGGTGCTCGCCCGCGCCCTCGACGCCATCCTCGGCGTCCGCGTCTGACGCCAGCGTTCGTCCCGGAGCCGCGACTCCGCTAGCCGAGCGGCCCGGGACCGTCCTGGCCGCGCCGGCGCAGGTAGCGCTCGAACTCGCGGGCGATCGCGTCACCGCTGGCCTCCGGGAGGTCGGCGGTGTCCTGGGCCTCCTCGAGGGACTGGACGTACTCCGCGACCTCCTCGTCGGTCTCGGCGAGCTCGTTGATGCCCCGCTCCCAGGCCTTGGCGCCGTCGGCGAGGTCGCCGTGCGGGATGGGGGCGTCGAGGAGCTCCTCCAGCCGGGAGACCAGTGCCAGCGTCGCCTTCGGGGAGGGAGAGTGGCCGGCGTAGTGCGGGACCGCGGCCCACAGCGAGATGGACTGCATGCCCGACTGCGTGGCGGCGTCGGCGAGGACGCCCACGATGCCGGTCGGGCCCTCGTAGCGGCTGGGCTCGAGGTCGAAGCGGTGCAGGACGTCCTCGTCGTCGGAGGTCGCCGTGACCGGGATGGGTCGGGTGTGGGCGACGTCGGCCATGAGGGCACCGAGGGTGAAGACCGTCGACGCGCCCACCTGCTGGGCGAACTCCATCAGCTCGATGGTGAAGGCCCGCCAGCGGAAGGACGGCTCGATGCCCTGGACGAGGATGACGTCGCGCTGCAGCGACTCGCTGCTGGCGACGAGGATCCGGGTGGTGCGCCAGTGGATGCGGCGGCGCCCCTCGTCGAGCACGACGCGTGGCCGGTTGACCTGGAAGTCGTAGTAGTCCTCGGGGTCGAGCGCGGCGACCGCCTCGGCACCCCAGACGTCGACGAGGTGGTCGATCGCGGCCGTGGCTGCCTCGCCCGCGTCGTTCCAGCCCTCGAAGGCCGCGATGACGACCGGGTTGTTCAGCTCCGGCACGTCCTCGAGCTCGATCACCGTTCCTCCTCGCCCGTGCCCCGTGGCACGCCAGTCCTCCCAGCCTACGGTCCGCGGTGCTGCCCGGTCCCGCCGCCTGCGTATAGTCGGGCGCGCCGTCTCCCGTAGCGCGCCACCCCAGCCCCCTGACCCGCCGGAGCCCCACCGCCATGTCCTCGTCGTCGTCCCCGTCGCCGACCACGTCCTCCGACCGGTTGCCGGCCGCAGTGCTGTGGGACATGGACGGGACCCTCGTGGACACCGAGCCCTACTGGATCAACGCCGAGCACGCCATCGTCGAGGAGGCGGGCGGCACCTGGAGCGACGAGTACGCCCACCAGCTCGTCGGCAACGACCTCATGGTCTCCGCGCAGTTCATCCGCGACAACAGCCCGGTCGAGCTCGACCCCGTCGAGATCATCGAGGAGCTGCTGAGGCGCGTCGTGGCCCAGGTGGCCGAGCACGTGCCGTGGCGTCCCGGCGCCCTGGACCTGCTCACCGCCCTGCGGGACGCCGGCGTGCCGAGCGCGCTGGTGACGATGTCGTGGCGGTCCCTCGCCGACGCGGTCCTGGCGGCCCTGCCCGACGACACGTTCTCTGCGGTCATCACCGGCGACGAGGTCGAGCACGGCAAGCCCCACCCCGAGCCCTACCTCGCGGCCGCGCGGGCGCTCGGCGTGGAGGTCGGCGACTGCGTCGCCATCGAGGACTCCCCGACCGGGGTGCGCTCGGCGGTGGCGGCCGGGGTGCCCACCATCGCCGTGCCCCACGTCGTGCCGGTGCCGGTGACCGTCGGGGCCGTCCAGCTCCCGAGCCTGCGTGGCATCACGCCGGCCGACCTGCGCACCGTCTTCGACGGCACGCGCCAGTAGGGCACGGCCGGGCCCGCCGGCTACTCGTCGGCCGGGTCGACCTGTCCCGAGACAGCCGGGTCGAGGGCGAGCAGGGCCGCACCCTCGGGCAGCGGCGGAGGCGTGCCGCCCCAGGCGGGGCAGAACTCGCGGAAGTCGCACCAGTCGCACAGCCGCGACGTCTTGGGGCGCCAGTCGCCGGTGGTCGCGGCGTGCTCGATGGCGGTCCAGACGGCCTTGAGGTTGCGCTCGAGCCCGAGCAGGTCGTGCTCGTCGGGGGCGTAGCGGACGACCTCGCCGTTGCCGAGGTAGACCAGCTGGAGCAGGCGGGGGATCTCCCCGCGCAGGCGCCACAGCACGAGCGCGTAGAACTTCATCTGGAACAGCGCCTTGCCCTCGAAGAGCTCGCTGGGGGAGCGACCGGTCTTGTAGTCGACCACCCGCATCGCCCCATCCGGCGCGACGTCGAGGCGGTCGACGTAGCCCCGCAGGACGAGGCCGTCGAGCTCGGTCTCGACGTAGAGCTCGCGCTCGGCGGGCTCGAGCCGGGTGGGGTCCTCCAGGGTGAACCAGGTCTCGATGAGCGCCTGCGCGTCGTCGAACCAGCCGTCCTCGGTGAGCCGCTCGTCGTCGGCGATCATCGCGGCGAGCTCGGGCTCCTCCTCGACGAGGGCCTGCCACTGGGGCCCGAGCAGCGACTGGGCCGCGGCGGGGGTCCGCTGGTCGGCAGGGAGGTCGAACAGCCTCTCGAGCACGGCGTGGACGAGCGTGCCCCGGGCCGCCGCAGGGCTGGGCGGCGAGGGGAGCTTGTCGATCGTCCGGAACCGGTAGAGCAGCGGGCACTGCTTGAAGTCCGACGCGCGGCTCGGGGACAGGGCTGGGACCATGCGACGCACTCTAGGCGCCACGGCCGACACCGCCGCGACTCCCGCGCCGTGCCTGTGGACGGCGTCCGGGCTGTCCTCAGGTCGGGCACGGGTCGGTGACCCGAGGGCGCCGGGTCAGTCGTCGGCCAGTCGCTGGGTGAGTCGGCGGTCAGTCGTCGGGCTGGTAACCGAGGTTGGGGCTGAGCCAGCGCTCTGCCTCGCGCAGGGTCCAGCCCTTGCGCTCGGCGTAGTCCTCGACCTGGTCGCGCCCGAGCCGGCCGACCACGAAGTACTGCGACTGCGGGTGGGAGAAGTACCAGCCGGACACCGCCGCTCCCGGCCACATCGCCATCGACTCCGTGAGCTCGATACCCGTGCGCTCCTTGACGTCGAGGAGCTCCCAGAGCAGCTGCTTCTCGGTGTGGTCCGGGCACATCGGGTAGCCGGGCGCGGGCCGGATACCGGTGTAGCGCTCGGCGATGAGGTCGGCGTTCCCGAGGTGCTCGTCGGGGGAGTAGCCCCAGAAGTCGTGGCGCACCCGCTCGTGCAGGCGCTCGGCGAACGCCTCCGCCAGCCGGTCGGCGAGCGACTCGAGGAGGATGGCGCTGTAGTCGTCGTTGGCCGCCTTGAACTCGGCGACCTTGTCCTGCGCGTTCAGGCCGGCGGTGACGGCGAACGCGCCGATGTGGTCGCGCAGCCCCGACGACCTGGGCGCGATGAAGTCGGACATCGCGCGGTTGGGCACGCCCGGGCGGTGCTGCCCCTGCTGGCGCAGGCTGTGCAGCGTCGTGAGGACCACCTCGCGCGACTCGTCGCCGTAGACCTCGATGTCGTCACCCACGGAGGCCGCGGGGAACAGGCCGAGGACGCCGCTGGCGCGGAGCCACCGCTCCTCGACGATGCGGTCGAGCATCTGCTGCGCGTCCTGGTAGAGCCTGGTCGCGGCCTCGCCCGTCGCCGGATTGTTGAGGATGTCCGGGAACCGGCCCTTCATCTCCCACGCGAGGAAGAACGGGCCCCAGTCGATGTAGTCGCGCAGCTCGTCGATGGGGTAGTCGGTGAAGGTGCGCACGAACTGGGTCGGCGTGCCGCTGCGGTGGCCGGACTGCAGGCGCAGCAGCTCCTTCTCCTGGGCGGCCACGAGGTGGGGGACCGGGGGGCGGTAGGTGGTCCAGTCGATCGGCGTCGCCTTCTCGCGCGCCGCCTCGAGGGAGACCAGGGGGCGCTCCGTGGACTTGGCGGCGTGGCGGGCCCGCAGGCTCTCGAAGTCGGCCCGCACCTCCTCGAGCAGCGCCTCCCGCTGGTCGTCGGCGAGGAGCCGGGAGACCACCGGGACCGAGCGCGAGGCGTCCTTCACCCACACCACGGGACCGTGGTACTGCTGGTCGACCTTGACGGCCGTGTGGGCCCGTGAGGTCGTGGCGCCGCCGATGAGCAGGGGCAGGTGCAGGCCCTGGCGCTCCATCTCGGAGGCGAACCCGACCATCTCGTCCAGGCTCGGCGTGATGAGCCCGGACAGGCCGATGACGTCGGCGTTCTCGGCCTTGGCGGTGTCGATGATCTTCTGCGCGGGCACCATGACGCCGAGGTCGACGACGTCGTAGTTGTTGCACTGCAGCACCACCCCGACGATGTTCTTGCCGATGTCGTGGACGTCGCCCTTGACGGTCGCGAGGACGATCTTGCCCTTGCTGCGGTTCTCGGCGACCTCGGCCTCGGTCTTCTCGGCCTCGATGAACGGGATGAGGTAGGCCACGGCCTTCTTCATGACGCGGGCCGACTTCACCACCTGCGGCAGGAACATCTTGCCGCTGCCGAACAGGTCGCCGACGACGTTCATGCCGTCCATCAGCGGTCCCTCGATGACCTCGATCGGCCGCCCGCCGCGGGCGCTGATCTCCTGGCGCAGCTCCTCGGTGTCGGACTCGGCGTGCTCGTCGATGCCCTTGACGAGGGCGTAGGTGATGCGTTCGCCGACCGGCAGGGAGCGCCACTCCTCGGCGATGGCCTCCTGCTTGGTGTCGCCGGTGTTGAACGAGTCGGCGACCTCGAGCAGCCGCTCGGTGGAGTCCGGGCGCCGGTTGAGGACGACGTCCTCGATGCGCTCCCGCAGGTCCGGGTCGACCTGGTCGTAGACGACGAGGGCGCCGGCGTTGACGATGCCCATGTCCATGCCGGCCCGGATGGCGTGGAACAGGAAGACCGCGTGGATCGCCTCGCGCACGGGGTTGTTGCCACGGAAGGAGAACGAGACGTTGGAGACCCCACCGGAGACCAGCGCCCCGGGCAGGTTCTCCTTGATCCAGCGCGTCGCCTCGATGAAGTCGGTGCCGTACGCCGCGTGCTCCTCGATGCCCGTGGCCACCGCGAAGATGTTGGGGTCGAAGATGATGTCCTCGGCGGGGAAGCCGACCTCCTGCGTGAGGATGTCGTAGGCCCGACGGCAGATCTGCTTGCGCCGCTCGAGGGAGTCGGCCTGGCCGTCCTCGTCGAACGCCATGACCACCACGGCCGCGCCGTACTTGCGGCAGAGCCGAGCGTGGCGGACGAACGGCTCGACGCCCTCCTTCATGGAGATCGAGTTGACGATCGGCTTGCCCTGCACGCACTTGAGGCCGGCTTCGATGACGTCCCACTTCGAGGAGTCGACCATCACCGGCACCCGTGAGATGTCGGGCTCGCTGGCGACGAGCTTGACGAAGCGGTCCATGGCCGCGACGCCGTCGATCATGCCCTCGTCCATGTTGATGTCGATGACCTGCGCGCCGGCCTCCACCTGCTGCCGCGCGACGTTGAGCGCGGTGCCGTAGTCCTCGGCCTGGATGAGCTTGCGGAACCTCGCCGAGCCGGTGATGTTGGTGCGCTCACCCACGTTGACGAACAACGACTCCTCGGTGACCGTCAGCGGCTCGAGGCCGGACAGGCGCAGGGCGGGGGACACCTCCGGGGGGACGCGCGGCGACTGGTCACCGGCGGCCTTGGCGATGGCGGCGATGTGCTCGGGTGTGGTGCCGCAGCATCCCCCCAGCAGGTTGACCAGCCCCGCCTCGGCGAACTCGCCCACGACGGCGGCCATCTGGTCCGGCAGCTCGTCGTACTCGCCGAAGGCGTTGGGCAGGCCGGCGTTGGGGTAGCAGGACACGAAGGTGTCGGCCACGCGGGCGAGCTCCGCGGCGTACGGACGCATCTCCGCCGCGCCGAGCGCACAGTTGAGCCCCACCGCGAGCGGGCGGGCGTGGCGCACGGAGTTCCAGAACGCCTCGGTGACCTGACCCGAGAGGGTGCGTCCGGAGGCGTCGGTGATGGTGCCGGAGATGATGACGGGCCACCGGCGGCCGTGCTCCTCGAACAGCGTCTCGAGCGCGAAGATCGCGGCCTTGGCGTTGAGGGTGTCGAAGATGGTCTCGACGATGAGCACGTCGGCGCCGCCGTCGACGAGGCCGCGGGCCTGCTCGCCGTAGGCGTCGACGAGCTCGTCGAAGGTGACGTTGCGCTTGCCCGGGTCGTTGACGTCGGGGGAGATGGACGCGGTGCGGTTGGTGGGGCCGAGGGCGCCGAGCACCCAGCGGGGCCGGTCGGGGGTCCGCTGCCTCATCGCGTCGCAGGCCCTGCGGGCCAGGCGCGCCGACTCGAGGTTGATCTCGTAGGCGAGGTCCTCCATGCCGTAGTCGGCGAGGGAGATCTTCTGCGCGTTGAAGGTGTTGGTCTCGACGAGGTCGGCGCCCGCCTCGAGGTAGGCCGTGTGGATGCCCGAGATGATGTCCGGCTGGGTCAGCGACAACAGGTCGTTGTTGCCCTTGAGGTCGCTCGGCCAGTCGGCGAAGCGCTCACCGCGGTAGTCCTCCTCGCTGAGCCCTTCGCGCTGGATCATCGTGCCCATGGCGCCGTCCATCACGAGGATCCGCTCGGTGAGGGCGGCCCTCAGCTCGTCGGTCGCATCGGGCTGGAACGTGGAGGAGTCGGACACCGTCCAAGTATGGCCCGGGGGGGTCGTCCGGCGAGCGCGCCGTTCACGTAGTGTCGTGTCATGACAGCGGCAGCCCCCGGGCACCAGGCCCCGGGGCACGGGGACGAGGCCCCCGACGACCGCGGTCTGGGGGTGCGGATCGCGCGGGTGGCGGGGATCCCCGTCTACCTCGCGCCGAGCTGGTTCGTCATCGCGGTCGTCATCACGGCCATCGTGGCTGCGCCGCTCCTGCCCACCCGCCCGCTCATGGGGGTGGCCATCGGGGTCACCCAGGCGCTGGCGCTGCTCGCCTGCGTCCTGGTCCACGAGGCAGCCCACGCCGCCGTCGCGCGCGGGTTCGGGATGCCGGTCGTGCGGATCGTGGCCAACGTCTGGGGCGGCCACACGTCGATGGAGGCCGTGCGGACCACACCGGGGCGGATGGCGCTCGTGGCGGCCGCCGGGCCCGCCGCCAACGCCGTGTTCGCCCTGCTGGCGTGGGCGGCGCTGCCTGTCGTCACCGGCGACGTGGGCAACCGGCTCGTCTACGGCCTGGTGATCATCAACGGCTCCCTCGCGGTCCTCAACATCCTGCCCGGCATGCCGCTCGACGGCGGGCAGGTGCTCGAGTGCCTCGTCTGGAAGGCGACCGGCGACCGCAACCGCGGCTCCGTCGTCGCCGGCTGGAGTGGTCGGGTCCTGACGGTGCTGCTCGTGCTGTGGTTCTTCGTCCGCCCGGTCGCGTCCGGGCAGACCGTGGGGTTCGGCCTGCTGTGGGTCCTGGTGATCGCGTCGGTCCTGTGGGGAGGGGCGACGGAGTCCATCCGCCGTGGCCACGCCCTGGCCACGATCGGGCGCCTGCGGCTCGGCCAGGTCATGCACCCCGCCTTCGCCGTCCGGGCCGACGCGGCGGTGTCCGAGCTGCCCACCACTCCGGGCTCGGAGGTGGTGGTCGTGGACGAGCACGGTCGCCCCACCGCGTACGTGGACGGCGAGCACCTCGCGTCCGTGCCCCCGGAGGCGCGGCCGCACACCCCGGTCAGCGCCGTGGCCAGCCACCAGCACCCGGGTTGGGTGGTCGCTGCCGACCCCGCGGGTGACGTCATGCCGGCCATCGCCGTGCTGCAGGAGTTCGGCATCGCGGTGGGGGCCGTCGTCCACGGCGGACGGGTCGTGGGGGTCGTGCACGCCACCGACATCGGGAAGGCGCTCGGCCGCAACTAGACTCGCGGCCCATGAGCAGCGCCCCCGAGCAGACCACGCCCCGCGCCACCGGCGCCCACCTGCGGCGAGGGCCGTTCTCGGAGGGGGAGAGGGTCCAGCTGACCGACCCGAAGGGCCGCCTGCACACCATCACCCTCGAGGCGGGCCGGGAGTTCCACACCCACCGCGGGCGCCTGCTGCACGACGACCTCATCGGTGCGCCCGACGGCTCCGTCGTCCGCAACACCGCGGGTGTCGAGTACCTCGCCCTGCGCCCGCTGCTGTCCGACTACGTCATGTCGATGCCCCGTGGCGCTGCGGTGGTCTACCCCAAGGACGCCGGCCAGATCGTCACCATGGCCGACATCTTCCCGGGGGCCCGGGTCGTCGAGGCGGGCGTCGGGTCCGGTGCCCTGTCGATGAGCCTGCTGCGCGCGGTGGGGGAGGCCGGCAGTGTGCACTCGTTCGAGCGTCGCGCCGACTTCGCCGACATCGCCAGGGGCAACGCCCGGGCGTTCTTCGGCGAGGACCACCCGGCCTGGCAGGTCACCGTCGGCGACCTCGTGGAGGAGCTGCCGAACCACGTCGAGCCGGGCTCGGTCGACCGCGTGGTCCTCGACATGCTGGCGCCGTGGGAGTGCCTCGACGCGGTGTCCGACGCGCTGGTGCCCGGCGGCGTCCTCATCTGCTACGTCGCGACCGCGACCCAGCTGTCCCGCGTGGCGGAGGGGGTCCGGGAGCACGGCGGCTACACCGAGCCCGAGGCCTGGGAGTCGCTCGTGCGGGGCTGGCACCTCGAGGGCCTCGCGGTCCGTCCGCAGCACCGGATGCACGGCCACACCGGGTTCCTCATCACCACCCGCCGGCTCGCCCCGGGGGTCACCCCGCCGCTGCGCAAGCGCCGCCCCGCCAAGGGCTCGGTCGACGGTGACGGAGTGCCCGTGCAGGACAGTGGCTTCGGCCGGGAGGGCGAGTTCACGCCCGAGGACATCGGCGAGCGTGTCCCATCAGACAAGAAGATCCGGCGGGTTCGCCGTTCTGTGACGCAAACCTCCGAACCCACGGAGTAGTTCGGGGTTAGGTTGGGTCATCGGCCGTCCCCGCACGGTCGATGACCGAGGTTCGCCACCGAGGGAGTCGACATGACCGACCAGAGCCACCACCACGACAGCCCCGAGGAGCGCCGCCAGGCGGAGCTCCTGTCCGAGGAGGTCGCTGCCCTGCGGCAACGGCTCGCGGACGCCCCCGTGCGCTCGCGCGAGCTGGAGACCAAGGTCCTGCAGCTGCAGTCCAACCTCGCGACCATCTCCTCCCAGAACGAACGACTGGTGCGCACCCTCAAGGAGGCGCGCGAGCAGATCGTGACCCTCAAGTCCGAGGTCGACCGGCTGGCCCAGCCGCCGGCGGCGTACGGCGTGATCCTGGAGTCCTACGACGACGCCACCGTCGACATCCTCACCGGCGGGCGGAAGATGCACGTCGCCGTGAGCCCCGCCGTCGACCCGGCCGAGCTGTCGAGCGGCCGCGAGGTGCGGCTCAACGAGGCCATGAACGTCGTCGCCACGTGCGGCTACGAGCGGGTCGGCGAGGTCGTGATGATCAAGGAGCTGCTCGGCGAGGGCCGGGTGCTCATCGTCGCGCACGCCGACGAGGAGCGGGTCTGCCGCCTCGCGGACAGCCTAGAGGGGGAGCCGATCCGGGTGGGCGACGCCCTGCTGCTCGAGCCCCGGTCGGGCTTCGTCTACGAGCGCATCCCCAAGGCCGAGGTCGCCGAGCTGGTCCTCGAAGAGGTCCCCGACATCGACTACGAGGACATCGGTGGGCTGGCAGGCCAGATCGAGGCCATCCGCGACGCCGTCGAGCTGCCCTACCTGCACCCCGACCTGTTCACCGAGCACCAGCTCAAGCCCCCGAAGGGTGTGCTGCTGTACGGCCCGCCCGGCTGCGGCAAGACCCTCATCGCCAAGGCGGTCGCGTCGTCGCTGGCGAGGAAGGTCGCCGAGAAGGAGGGCAAGCCGGTCGGCAAGTCGTTCTTCCTCAACATCAAGGGCCCCGAGCTGCTCAACAAGTACGTCGGGGAGACCGAGCGCCACATCCGCCTGATCTTCCAGCGGGCCAGGGAGAAGGCATCCGGCGGGACGCCCGTGGTGGTCTTCTTCGACGAGATGGACAGCCTGTTCCGCACCCGCGGCTCCGGCGTCTCCTCCGACGTCGAGACGACGATCGTCCCGCAGCTGCTGTCCGAGATCGACGGCGTGGAGCGGCTCGAGAACGTCATCGTCATCGGGGCGTCCAACCGCGAGGACATGATCGACCCGGCCATCCTGCGTCCCGGCCGCCTCGACGTGAAGATCAAGATCGAGCGCCCGGACGCCGAGAGCGCGCGTGACATCTTCACGAAGTACCTCACCGCCGACCTGCCGCTGCACGAGCACGACCTGTCCGAGCACGACGGTTCCGCGCAGGCGACGGTCGACGCGATGATCACGGCCACCGTGGAGCGGATGTACTCCGAGATCGAGGAGAACCGCTTCCTCGAGGTCACCTACGCCAACGGTGACAAGGAGGTCCTCTACTTCAAGGACTTCAACTCCGGCGCCATGATCCAGAACATCGTGGACCGGGCGAAGAAGATGGCGATCAAGGACTTCCTCACCGTCGGGGCCAAGGGCATCCGGGTCGACCACCTGCTCGCCAGCTGCGTCGACGAGTTCAAGGAGAACGAGGACCTGCCCAACACGACCAACCCCGACGACTGGGCCCGCATCTCCGGCAAGAAGGGCGAGCGGATCGTCTACATCCGCACCCTGATCACCGGCAAGAGCGGTACCGAGCCGGGCCGGTCGATCGACAACGTCGCCAACACCGGCCAGTACCTCTGAGCCCGACCGCTCAGGTGGCCCGGCGCAGCAGCCGGGCCACCCGGGCCGCCCGGTGGGCGGCACGTCCCGCCGCGGCCTCCACCCGCAGCCACAGCTGCCAGTAGGCGACCCCGACGGCGACCGAGGCAGCCATGGCCAGGACCGAGCTGTAGGCCATCAGGTGCGGGTAGACCACGAAGTGGGTCAGGTAGACGAAGAGGCTGGCGCCGGCCACGAGGGAGGCGGCGCGCCCGAGCCAGGCCGGGAGGGCCACCGTCGGCACCCAGATGAGCACGAGCAGCCCGAGGCACACGGTGGCCGCACGCGTGGGCATGGTCGGCCAGAACCCGGGGACGGTCAGCACCGGGATCGCCGACACGAGCAGGCGCTGCGGCCAGGTGTTCGCCCGGGCGGCCGCCCAGCCGGTGGCGAAGAGCCAGATGAGCACGTAGGCGTTCGCACCCCGGTACGGTCCGGCGTCCGGTACGACGACGTCGTACCGCGTCAGCAGGCCCACCGCGACCAGCGCCAGGGGCAGGGCGAGCCGGTGGCGCCGCTCGAAGCGGTCCACCGCGGGCACGGCCACGAGCAGCGCCGTCCCGAGCAGCAGCGCGGCCAGGGCCTCGATGAACCAGTAGTGCCAGTGCGGTGACCACCGGGCCCAGTCGCCGAGGACCTGGTTGAGCAGCAGGACGTTGCGCCAGTCGTAGGTGCCGGCCACCAGCGCCACCACCCCGATCCACGCTGCACTCGGTGCCCAGATGCGCAGGGCGCTGCGGGCGATGCCCCGGGCCCGCGCTGCCCGCGGCCGGTCGGTGAGCTGGAACCTGGCCAGGTTGTAGCCGGCCAGGGCCAGCAGGGTGTGCGCGCCCCCGGGGACGAACGACAGGTGGGTGTGGTTGGCGAGGATGAGCAGCACCGCCACCGCGCGCACGACCACGCTGGTCTCCACCCGGTGCAGGCGCGAACCCGAACGGGTGGGCGCCCGGTCGGCGGCGGCGACCAGCTCGGCAGGGGCGAGGAGGTGCCACCCCGCGGGGAGGGTGCCCAGGACCCGCTCGAGGCGCAGCGACACCTCGACGTAGGACAGTGAGTCACCACCGAGGTCCACGAAGCTCGTGCCGGCACCGGCCCGCGGGGTGTCGAGGAGCTCGCGGTAGAGGGCGACGACCGCCTCCAGCCGGTCGCCGGAGGGCGGCTCGGTGGCGTGGTCCTGCTCCTCGCGGTGGGCGCCCAGGAGCTCGGCCATGCCGGGGTAGTCCGGCTTGCCCGTCGAGAGTCGCGGGGCGCTCTGGCCGTCGAGGGCGACGACGGCGCCGACCGGTATGCCGTGGCGGCGGCGCAGCACCTCGGTGGCCGCCGGGCCGGTGCCCGGCTCGGGCAGGACCACGCCGATGGCGTCGCCGAGGTCGACGCAGTGCGCGTCGTGCCCCTCGTCGGCCAGGTCGCGCTCGACGTGGTCGAGGTCGATCCGCAGGCCGACGACCTTGGCGAACCGGCTGCGGCGGCCCACGACCTCCACGAGGCCGTCTGCCGTGATCCGGCCGAGGTCACCGGTACGCAGCTCGTGGACGTCCCGGCCCCGGGCCAGGTCGGCCGGGGTGGTGGCGTAGCCGAGCATGACGTTGGGTCCGGAGTAGACGAGCTCACCGAGGCCGCAGTCCAGCTCGCCCAGCGGGTCGACCCTGAACGTCCCGCCGGGCACCGCACGGCCCACGGTGCCGGGGCGGGTCGCCGCCAGCTCCGGGGGCAGCACCGCCATCCGCGCGGTGGCCTCGGTCTGGCCGTACATGACGTGCAGGTCGAACCCGCGGCGGGCGCCGAGCTCGGCATACCGGGACGCGGTGCCGGGGTCGAGGCGGCCACCGGCCGCGGTGACGGCGCGCAGCGTCGGGTGGTGGCGGTCGGCGAACCCGCTGCGGTCGAGGAGCTCGAAGGTGTGCGGCACGCCGGCCAGGGTCGTCACCCCGGCCCGGTCGGCCAGCTCCCAGAAGCACGGGTCGACCACCGACAGGTCCGTGAGGACCACCGAGGCCCCGGCCGCGAGGTGGCTGTGCAGCACCGACAGGCCGTAGCAGTAGTGCAGGGGGAGGCTGGTGACGGCCCGGTCGTCGGGGCGGATGCCGAGCGCCTCGGCGATGGCGGTGGCGTTGCTGTCGAGGTTGGTGTGCGACAGGCGGACGAGCTTGGGGGAGCCGGTGGACCCCGACGTGGGTAGCAGCAGGGCGAGATCGGGGTGCAGGTCGTGCGGGCCCTCACCGCGCGTGCGGTCCTCGTGACGCGTCACGACCCGCCAGCCCTCGTCGCCCCGGCCGGCGACCACGTCGGGGTCGTACGCCGCGACGAGCGCGTCGAGGTGGTGCAGCCGGTCCCCGGGGGCCAGCAGCGGGACGTGGCCCCCGGCCAGGGCGCCGAGGTAGGTCACCAGGGTGTCGAGGGTGTTGTCGCAGGCCAGCAGCACCAGGCGCCGGCCGGCGCCGAGCGTGACCGCCGCCTCGTCCACGAGGTCGGCGAGGGCGGCGTACGTCAGGCTCCGGGTGGCGGTGTGCACCGCGGGGGCCTGCCCGCGCGAGCGCAGCGAGGCCACGAAGCCGGGTACCGCGTGCGCGGGACGGGCTGTGAGGGGCGCGAAGGTTGGGGACACAGGGCCGTGGGGCGCGGAGCCTTCGCGCACAGAACCGTCGGGCGCGAGGAGGGGAGGGGTTGGCCGGGTGGCGGGGGCGGGGGGAGGCAGGACCACGCGACCACCGTATTAGGTAAGCCTTACCAAACTCAAAACGACCGGTCGTCCCTTCAGCCGAGGCGCCTCCCGGTTCGCCCTCGGGCCGGTGCGCGTGGAGGCAGACTGGCGGGCATGGAGTGGCTGGTGGGGCTGCTGGCCAAGGGCCGGGCGCGTGGGTGGCGGCTGAACGCCGTGGAGTTCATCGTGCTCGCCTTCCTCGTCTCGCGCGTGGTGTTCCTCGTCGACCGGCTGGGCCGTGAGGGAGGCAGCGTCAGCGCTGCGGTGGCCCTGGCGGTGTGTGCGTTCCTGCTCGGCGCCCTCCTGCGCGACGTGCTGAGGGCCCGTCCCCAGAAGGCCGGTCGCCGCTGACCCGCGGGGGTTGCTCGCTCTTCCAGCGGGCCACCCCGTCGACCGCGAACCGTCCGACCTCCCGGGCGCAGCGCCAGCCCACGATGAACAGGCCCAGCACGACCAGGGTCACGACCCCGAAGCTCCACGCGAAGCCGCCACCGGAGGCGACGCGCAGGCCCAGGCCGAGGACGGCGGTCACCAGCCACACCGGGACCGCGGCACCGACCGCTACCGGCCAGTCCCCGCGGGCGCGCACGAGCGCCCACCCGACGGCCAGGGCCGCGAGGAACGGCCAGGCGACCTCCAGCACGCCCCCGAGCGTGAGCCCCTCCGCGTGGCTGGCGCGCCCGATCGTGGCGAACAGCAGCACCGACAGGGCGTCGAGGACCAGCGCCGGGACGGCTCGCCTCACGCGTGGACCCGGTCGAACAGGGTCGCCTGCGGTGGGGAGAGGGTGGGGTCGACGCCGTCGAACAGGCTGCTGACCGACTCGCCGGCGTGGATCCGCTTGATCGCCTCGGCGAAGAGCTGCGCCACCGACCGCACCCGCAGCTCCGGCCAGTGCCCCGGCGCCGGGACGGTGTCGGTGGTGACCACCTCACCGACCATGCGGTGCCCACGCAGCCGCTCGACGGCCTTGCCCGCGAACAGGCCGTGCGTGCAGGCGACGTCGGCACCGGTGCAGCCGAGGCTGTCGAGGCGCTCGAGCAGCTCGACGATGGAGCCGCCGGTGGCGATCTCGTCGTCGAGGACGATGGCCCGCTTGCCGGTGACGTCGCCGACGATCGAGTCGATGATGACCCGGTCGTCCGCGAGCCGCTGCTTGGACCCGGCCGCCACGGGCAGGCCGAGCAGCCGGGCGAACTGGGTGGCGGTCTTGGCGTTGCCGAGGTCGGGGGAGACGACGACCGAGTTGGACAGGTCGCCGTCGCGGAAGTGGTCGGCCAGCACCCCGATGGCGGTGAGGTGGTCCACCGGCACCGAGAAGAAGCCGTGCACCTGCGGAGCGTGCAGGGTCATTGTGAGGACCCGGTCGACGCCGGCCGCCACGAGCATGTCGGCCACCAGGCGGCCGCCGAGGGAGATGCGGGAGGCGTCCTTCTTGTCCGAGCGCGCGTAGGCGTAGTGCGGGATGACGGCGGTGATCTGGGCGGCGCTGGCGCCCCGGGCCGCATCGACCATGAGCAGGAGCTCCATGAGGTGCTCCTGGGTCGGTGGCACCAGGGGCTGGACGATGTAGACGTCGCGCTGGCGGCAGTTGGCCAGCAGCTGCGCCTGGAGGCAGTCGTTGCTGAACCGGGTGATGTCGGCCGGCGACAGCTCCACGCCGAGGCCGTCACAGATGCGGCGGGCCAGGACCCGGTGGGCGCTCCCGGAGAAAACCACGATGTCCCGCATGACGCTCCTCGGTCGACCGATGATCCAGGACGAGACTAACGGCCGGGGGCCGCGAGCGGGACCTCCACGTCAGCGGGGTGAGACGGCTCGGCCGGCCCGTCGCCGTACAGGTGGGACGCCAGCTCCTCGACGAGCTCGGCCCGGTGCTGCGCGCTCGTGGGCACCACGCCCGGTATGGAGGCGAAGCCGTGCGGCACCCGGACGTAGTTGGTCAGCCTGACGGGCACCCCGGCGGCCTCCAGGGCGGCCGCGTAGCGCGCACCGTCGTCGCGCAACGGGTCGAGGTCGGCGGTCTGGACCAGCGCCGGCGGCAGGCCGTCGAGCCGGCCGAACAGGGGCGAGACCATCGGGTCCGCGTGGTCGGAGCCCGGCGGCAGGTAGTGCTCGCGGAAGGCGACGATGCTCGCCCGGGTCAGCATCGGGGCGCCGGCGAGGTCGTGGATGGACGGCGACGCCAGCGTCATGTCCGTGGCCGGGTAGATCAGGGCCTGGTGGCGGATGGGGGAGTCGCCGCGGTCGCGCAGCACCTGGGCGGTCACGGCGGCGAGGTTGCCGCCGGCACTGTCTCCGCACACGGCCATCCGGGTCGTGTCGGCGCGCAGGACGTCGCCGTGCTGCTCGAGCCAGGTGACGGCGTCGACGCAGTCGTGGGCGGCGGTCGGGGCCCGGTGCTCGGGCGCCAGCCGGTAGTCGACGCTGACCACGACGGCCCGGACCCGCGCGGCCAGGTGGCTGCAGAGGGGGTCGTACATGACGACGTTGCCCTGGACGAACCCCCCGCCGTGGATGAACACGACCACGGGGACGTCGGTGTCCTTGTCCCGCACCGCACGAGGGCGGTAGACGCGCAAGGGGATCTCGTAGCCGTCCCGCGCCGGCGCGGTCCCGAACGTGATGCCCACCGAGGGGTCCACCGCCCCCGTGACCCAGGAGAACGGCGGCCGGTCGGGGGTGACCACGCCCCGGCCCGCGACGATCTCCTCGACCGAGCACTTCTCCACCGGCCGCCGTCGCATCACGTGGTCGAGGAACGCGGTCAGCAGGGCGGTCCGCGGGTACATGGCCTTGGGGGAGTGGCGCATGGGCTGAAACTAACTCACCTAGGGTGAGGACATGAGCCGGGACACCGCAGCACCCGCCGTCGTGGGGTCGGCGCCATGACCGTGCGCCGCGTGATGGGGATCGAGACCGAGTACGGCATCTCCGTGCCGGGCGACCCGGCGGCCAACCCCATGCTCCTGTCGGGGCAGGTGGTCAACGCGTACGCGTCGGCGCAGGGCATCAGGGCGGCCCACGCCTCCTGGGACTACGCCGACGAGGCGCCGCTGCGCGACGCGCGCGGGTTCGAGGTGGGCCGCGCCTTCGCCGACGCGAGCCAGCTCACCGACGAGGAGGACCCCACCCTCGCCAACGTGGTGCTGACCAACGGCGCCCGCCTCTACGTCGACCACGCGCACCCCGAGTACTCCTCGCCCGAGGTGACGTCGCCGCGCGCCGCCGTGACCTGGGACCGCGCGGGCGAGCTCATCATGGCCGAGTCGGTGCGGCGCCTCTCGCAGGTGCCGCCGGGAGTCAACCTCTACAAGAACAACACCGACGGCAAGGGCCAGTCCTACGGCACCCACGAGAACTACCTCATGCGCCGCGAGACGCCGTTCACCGACATCGTGCGCCACCTCGTCCCGTTCTTCGTGGCGCGCCAGGTGATGACGGGGTCGGGCCGCGTGGGGATCGGGGTGGACTCCCGCCGTGACGGCTTCCAGCTGAGCCAGCGCAGCGACTTCTTCGAGGTCGAGGTCGGCCTCGAGACCACCCTCAAGCGCCCGATCATCAACACCCGCGACGAGCCGCACGCAGTCGCCGACCTCTACCGGCGGCTGCACGTCATCATCGGCGACGCCAACCACTGCGACGTCGCCAACCTGCTCAAGCTCGGCACGACGTCTCTGGTCCTGGCCATGGTCGAGGACCGGGCCATCGACGTCGACCTCACCGTGACCAGGCCGGTGTCGACGCTGCAGGCCGTCAGCCACGACCCGACCTGCCGCCAGCTCGTGGAGCTGCGCGACGGCACCAAGCTCACCGCGGTGCAGCTGCTCTGGCGCTACCACGAGCTGGCCGAGCGCTACCTGCAGGACCGGTACGGCGCCGAGCGCGACGACGACACCGTCGAGGTCATGCGGTGGTGGTCGACCGTGCTCGACAAGCTCGAGCGCGACCCGGCCGAGGCCGCCCGTGAGGTCGACTGGGTGGCCAAGCAGCAGGTGCTCGAGGGCTACATCGACCGTGACGGCCTCGAGTGGTCGGACCCGCGCCTGAAGGCGGTCGACATCCAATGGTCCGACGTGCGCCACGACAAGGGCATCTTCCACCGGCTGCGGAAGGCTGGGCGGTTCGAGGAGCTGGTGACCGACGCCGAGGTCCTCGACGCCGTGCACGAACCCCCTGTGGACACCCGCGCCTACTTCCGGGGCAAGTGCCTGGAGAAGTACCCAGACCAGATCGCGGCCGCCTCGTGGGACTCGGTGATCTTCGACGTCCCCGGCCAGGCGTCGCTCCAACGGGTGCCGATGCTGGAGCCACTGCGGGGCACCCGGGCCAGCGTCGGCGGCCTCCTGGACCGCAGTCCGGACGCCGCCACCCTGCTGCGCGAGTTGGCCTCGGCATCACGTCAGGTTCCGACTAGGGTCGAGTGAGGACGGGTCGCCCGCGGCCCGCCCACGCATCTCAGCAGCATCGAGCGAGAGGTCACGGACATGCCGAGCCAGGAGCAGAGCCGCCCCCAGCGCAGGGACGACGCCCCCGACGAGGGACCCGAGCCCACCCCCGCCGCGCCCGAGGCCAGCGCCCGCAAGGAGAACCTCGACTCCGACATCGACAGCGTGCTCGACGAGATCGACGGCGTGCTCGAGTCCAACGCGGAGGAGTTCGTCCGCGGCTTCGTCCAGAAGGGCGGCCAGTGACCACCGGAGCCGACGCAGGCAGGCTCTCCGCGGCATACCTCGCCACGGGTTCCTCCTCCTTCACCGACTTCGTGGGCGCGCACGCCCCCCACCTGCTGCCGTCGCGCCGAGCCCTGCCTCCGGGCAGCACGCTCGAGGCCCCGCACGGCACGACCATCGTCACGGTGACCTACGACGGCGGCGTCGTCATGGCCGGCGACCGCCGGGCCACGATGGGCAACATCATCGCCAACCGCGACATGGAGAAGGTCTTCGCCGCCGACGAGTACTCCGCCGTGGGGATCGCCGGCACGGCAGGCATCGCCATCGAGCTGGTCAAGCTCTTCCAGGTGGAGCTCGAGCACTACGAGAAGATCGAGGGCACGTTGCTGTCCCTCGAGGGCAAGGCCAACCGCCTCGCGTCGATGATCCGGGCCAACCTCGGCATGGCCATGCAGGGGCTCGCGGTCGTGCCCCTCTTCGCCGGCTACGACCTCGACCGCCAGGTCGGGCGCATCTTCTCCTACGACGTCACCGGCGGCTGCTACGAGGAGCACGACCACCACAGTGTGGGCTCGGGCTCGCTGTTCGCCCGCGGGGCCATGAAGAAGCTCTGGCGCCCGGAGCTGTCCGCCGACGACGCGGTGAGCCTCGCCGTGGAGGCGCTCTACGACGCCGCCGACGACGACTCCGCCACCGGCGGCCCCGACGTCGGTCGCCGCATCTGGCCCACCGTGGCCGTGGTCGGCGCCCAGGGCGTCGCGTTCCGCACCGACGACGAGCTGCGCGGGGCGGTCGAGGCCGTCATCGCCGCACGCCAGGGCAACCCGGGAGGTGCGCGATGAGCAGCATGCCGTTCTACGTCTCGCCCGAGCAGCTGATGAAGGACCGGGCCGACTACGCGCGCAAGGGAATCGCGCGCGGCCGGTCCGTGGTCGTCCTCGGCTACGACAAGGGCATCGCCTTCGTCGCCGAGAACCCGTCCCGGGCCCTGCACAAGGTCTCCGAGATCTACGACCGCATCGCCTTCGCCGCCGTCGGGAAGTACAACGAGTTCGAGAACCTGCGGGTCGCCGGCGTCCGCTACGCCGACCTGCGCGGCTACTCCTACGACCGCACCGACGTGACGGCCCGGGGACTCGCCAACGCCTACGCGCAGACGCTGGGGACGGTCTTCACCCAGGAGTCCAAGCCCTACGAGGTCGAGATCGTGGTCGCCGAGGTCGGCGGGTCGGCCGAGGAGGACCAGATCTACCGGCTCACCTACGACGGCTCCGTGGCCGACGAGCGCGGGTTCGTGGCCATGGGCGGTGCTGCCGAGCCGATCGAGACGGGGCTCAAGGAGCGCTGGCAGCCGGGGCTGACCCTCGGCGACGCCCTGCGGCTGGCCGTCGACCTGCTGGCCAAGGACCCGGCCGGCGGGACGCCCCGCAGCCTGGGTGCGGGCCAGCTCGAGGTGGCGGTGCTCGACCGCGAGCGGCCGCGCCGCACCTTCCGCCGGATCGGTGGGGGACTGCTGGACGCGCTGCTCAGCACCGAGGACCCCACCCACGACATCCCCGCCGAGGACGACCCCACGCCGGGACGCCACGACACGCTCACCGGCGAGTCGCCGCGCGACGAGTCGACCAACCCGCAGACGCAGCGGCCGACCGAGTAGCCACGCCTCCAGCACGCGCGAACGGCCGCCCCGAGGTCGGCGGCCGCTCGCGCTGGGCGGGTCGCAGCGTCAGACGGGCAGCTTCTCGAGCAGCCAGCTCTCGGTCGCCACCCAGGCCTGGCCTGACGCCTTGGCGTGGTGGAACAGCGGCGACGGGTTGTCGAACGCGTGGCCCGCCCCCTCGTAGGTCAGGAAGGTGACGTCGTCGTTGCCAGCGGTCACCGCTGCCTCGATCTCACGGATGGTCTCGACCGGGATGTAGTCGTCCGCGAGCCCGAAGTGGTGCAGGCTCGGCGAGGTCACCCGGGGCGCCATACCGAGCAGGGTGGGCAGTGCGGAGCCGTAGTAGCTCACGAGGGCGTCGGGGACGGCCCCGTCGGCACCGGCCGCGGCGGCGACGTTGAAGGCCATGCCACCGCCGAAGCAGAAGCCGAGCACCCCCACGGGTCCGCGGACCTCCGGGCGGGCGCGCAGGGCCTCGAGGGCTGCCACGCCGTCCTTGACGCCCTGCTCCCAGTCGAACCGGCTCATCAGCTCCATGGCCTGCGGCAGGCCGTCGCCACCCTCCTCGACCACGGGATCGCCGAGGCGCCAGTAGAGGTGCGGGACGAGGACGACGTAGCCCAGCGCCGCCAGGTCGCGGGCGCGTGAGGAGATGTAGTCGGTGACGCCGAAGATCTCCTGGTACAGCACGATGCCCGGGCCGTCACCGGACCCGGGCAGGTGCAGGTCGGCGGGCATGGAGCCGCCGTCGACCTCGATGGACAAGACCTCGGGGGAGCTGGTGTGTGCCATGTCCCCCAACGTAGGGCGCGCGGCCTGCCCGTGCCCCTCAGGCGGAGGGCGCGTCCGCGTAGCGCAGGTAGGGCTTGACGACCTCGACACCCTCGAACCGCGCCCGGGCGTCCTCGGTGGAGACGGTGGGTGCGACGATGACGCGCTCACCGACCTTCCAGTCGACCGGCGTGGAGAACGGGCCGGCATCGTTGACCTGCAACGCATCCAGGGCCCGCAGGATCTCGTCGAAGTTGCGGCCCGCGCTCTTGGGGTAGGTCAGCGAGAGGCGGACCTTGCCGGCCGGGTCGATGAGGAACACCGAGCGCACCGGCGAGGTGTCCCCGGCGCCGGGGTGGATCATGTCGTAGAGCTCGGCGACCTGGCGGTCCTCGTCCGCGACGATCGGGTAGGTCACCGGGGTGCCCGCGACCTCCTCGATGTCGGACTTCCAGGCCTGGTGGTCGTCGAGGCCGTCGACCGAGACGGCCAACACCTTGGTGTCGCGCCGGGCCCACTCGTCCTTGAGCTGGGCGACGCGGCCGAGCTCGGTGGTGCAGACGGGGGTGAAGTCGGCCGGGTGGCTGAACAGCACGGCCCAGCCGTCGCCCTTCCACTCGTGGAAGGAGAGACGGCCCTCCGTGGTCTCGGCGGTGAAGTCAGGGGCGTCGTCGCCCAGTCGCAGCGTGGCCATGGAGGCTCCTCGGGTGGAGTAACGCGGTGTTTGGTCTCACATAACATGCCGTGACTTGACCGGAGTGTGGATAGCCCGTCCGGATCGTGGAACCGTCTCCACCGGCGCGTCGACCGGGGTGCGGGTCCCGGGCGGGAGCGACACGTCCAGCACCGCAGTGGCCACCGCCGCGACACTGGCGTCGTCGAGGAGCAGCCCGTAGTGGTCGGACGCGAGCTCGGTGGCGACGACGTCCGCGTGCAGGTGCGCCGCGTCGACGCGTCCTCGCGTGTACAGGCCCTCGGGCTGGCCGAGCGGTCCACGGGCGGCGTGGAGCAGCCGGGCCGGGCACTGCAGCGTGTGGACCGCGCTGAGCGTGGCGGGGTCGCTCATGAGGTCGGCCCAGTCCGCCCGCACGCACTCCAGCGACGACGTCGACTGCATGGCCCCTCGCGGGCCGGCCAGGTCGTGCAGCAGGTATGCCGCGAGGGCGGCGCCCTGGGGACCGGACAGGTGCGGGCCGAGCGCCGGGTGGGCGCGCCAGTGGTCGAGGTAGGCGTCCTCGTCCTCGAAGGTCATGGAGAGGCGGTCCATGGCCGGCCCGATGATGCTGTGCAGGACCTCGTCGACGTCGAACGACCCGGGCGAGGGGAACGCCAGCCCGCCGTCCACGAGGACGACCCCACCGACCTCCTGCGGGTGCGTGGCCGCGGCCAGGGCGGCGACGAACGCGCCCATGTCGTGCCCGGCCAGGACCGGCCGGTCGAGCCCGAAGTGGGCCACCACCCCGTGGACGTCGGCGACGTGGTCGGCCAGCCCCGTCGAGCGAAGCCCCGCACTCTCGGCCCGGCCCCGCATGTCCGGCGCGAGCACCGTCGCCCGGCCCGCCAGCGCCTCGGCGACCGGCACCCACGCCAGTGCGTTGGAGGAGATGCTGTGCAGGGCCACGACCGTCGGGGCGTCCTCGGGCGCGCGGGACAGGTGGTGCACGGTCAGCTCGCCGCCCTCCACGGCCACCCGCTCGGTCAGCGGTCGCACCCGTACCCCTCTCGTTGCCGTACCCGGCCCGCGGCGCCACCGCGCGCGGCACCGGTGCCCCGGGGACCCGCGGTCCCCGGGGACATCGACGCTACGCAGCCGGTGGTGCGAGCCCTATGGCGTGGGCTCCCACTTCCCGCGGGCAGGGATGTGTGGTGAGCACCGCCCGACGGCAGCGAGAAGGTGCGGTCACGTGCGGTGGCGGCCCGTGGCGTCGAGGAGCTCGGCCTCCTCGGCCGGCGAGAGGCCGGCCCTGCGCAGGCGTCCCGGCCCCTGGCGCAGCTCCCACGCCAGGGTGTCGGCCAGCGTCTCGGCCAGAGGCCGGGTGCGCAGGCCGAGTGCCCGGGCCGCCGTCGTGTCGCGGGCCATGAAGCCGGCGTAGTCGGGCAGTGGGAGCCACAGGGGCAGGGAGCGTGGGCCGGACCACGGCTGGACCTCGTGCTCGACCAGCCACTCCTGGGTGACCTCGACGACCGGACCGGTGTGTCCCGCGACCTCGCGGGCGGTGTCCAGGTGGGTGGCCAGCGGCACCACGGGGCCGCTGACGTTGACCACGCCGGTCGCGGCGCCCGTGCCGGCGCGGACGAGGAAGGACGCCAGGTCGCGCACGTCGACGACCTGGGTGGCGAGGTCGGCGCCGGGCACGAGCACGGCACCGTCGGAGGTCGCGGGCAGGGCGAACCGCAGCGGCCAGTAGCCGGTGCGGTCGGTGTGGTCGCCGGGACCGGCGACGAGCCCCGACCGGGCGACGAGGGCGCGGTCACCCACCGCGTCGAGGACCGCGGACTCGCACGCGACCTTGCGCGCGCCGTACGTCTCACCGCCGTCGTCGTCCTCGGCGTGGGCTGGGTGGAGGGCCGCGGACTCGTCGTCACCGGGGGAGTCGTCCCGGGCGTAGACCGAGCACGACGAAACGAACACCCACGAGCCCGTGCGGCCACCCAGCGCGGCCACCGCCCCGCGCACGTGGCTGGGCTGCCGGGCGACGTCGACCACCACGTCCCAGTCGCGGCGGGCGACGGCGTCGTAGGCGTCCGCCTCACCGCGGTCGGCGCGGACGAGCTCGACCGGGTCGGGTACGGAGCCCGACTCGCCACGAGCCAGTGCGACCACCTCGTGGCCCTCCGCCAGGGCGGCCAGGGCCACCTCCCGGCCCAGCCACGCCGTGCCACCCAGGACGAGGACGTTCATGCGCGGCAGCTGCCGGTGCCGGCCGTCAGGCCCGGGTCGGCTGCTTCGCCGACCCCTTGCGCGGAGCCTCCTGGTCCACCGAGGCGGTGTCGGCGTCCGTCTCGTCGGTCTGCTCGTCGGTCTGCTCGGCGGTCTCGGACCCGTGCTCAGGGGCGTCCTCAGCGGCGTCCTCGGCCTGCACCACGGTGGCGTCGACGGCCGCCGCGTCGCCGGCCTCGGATCCTCCGGACGCGGCGGGTGAGGCCTGATCGACGGCCGGGCCGACCTGCGCCTCATCGGTGTGGTCGTCCATCCCGACCATGGCGCCGCCGCCCAGCGTCGCCAGCATCTGCCGCACGTTGCTCAGCTGCGCCGTGATGCTGTCGCGGCGTGCCGTCGCGGCCGCGAGCTCGCGCTCGGAGTCGCGACGGATCCGCTCGGCCTGCTCGCGGGCCGAGGTGACGAGCGCCTCGGCCTCCGCCCTGGCCGACTCCAGCGTGCGCCGGGACTCCGCCGCCGCGTCGGCGTGCGCGCGCTCGCTGTCGGCGGCCAGGGAGGCCGCGCGGTCCTGGGCCTCGGCGAGGGCCTTCTCGTGGGCCGCCATCTGCGCCGAGAACTCGGCAGCCGCCTTGTCGCGGCGCTGGCCGAGGGTGGCCTCGAAGTCCGCCGCGGAGGCTGCCGCGCGGGCGCGCTGGTGCTCGTAGAACGCCTCGGCCTCCTCACGGCGGGCGGAGGCCTCGCGGTCCGCGTCGTCGAGGATCGCGTCGGCCTGCTGCCTGGCCTTCTCGACGACCTGCGCCGCCTGGGCGTCGGCGCCGGTCCGGACGTCCTCGGCGTAGCGGTCGGCGTCGGCCCGGGCCTGGTCCGCCGCCAGGCGAGAGGTGCCGGCGAGGGTCTGGGCCTCCACCTGCGCCGCGTTGCGGATCTCCGTGGCCTCCTCGTCGGCCATCGTCAGGATGGCCCCGATGCGCTCACCGAGGTCGGCGAAGGTCGGTGCGGCAGCCTTGCGCTGCTCGTCCTTGAGCGCCTGCAGCTCCTGGGCTGTCTGGCTGCCCTCCTCCTGCAGGCGGGCCATCGCCGCCTTGAGCTGGCTCACCTCCACGGTGCGCTCGGCAGCCTCCTGACGGGCCTGCTCGAGGGCGCCGGCGTTGTCGGCCCGCCACTGGTCCACCTGGGCCGGGTCGTAGCCGCGCAGGACGCTGCGGAAGGAGGTCGTGTCACTCATGGTCGTTCCGTTCGTGTTCGGGGCGGGGGTCGATGTCGTGGGTCTCGTGCGTGCCATGGATGTCGGAGTGGTCGTCGGTGGTCCGCTGCTCGGGGACCGCCAGGGCGTCGATGACCCCGGAGAGGTGGCCGAGCTGCTTGGTGATGTCCTCACGCCGGGAGGCCAGCGCGGCCACCTCGGCGCGCGCCCGGTCGAGCATGGCCCGGGCCTCGTCGCGGACGCGGTCGGCGTCGGCCCGCGCCTGGGCGGTCGTGGTGATGAGCTCCTCGCGCGCCGCGCGGTGCGACTCGTGGGTCTCGCGCTGGAGCCGCTCGATCTCCTGGGCGGTGCGCTCGCGCACCAGCCTCGCGGCACGCTCCGCCTCCTCCAGGCGCCGCCCGGCGCGCTCCGCCGCAGCCTTCTCGGCCTCCTCGGCACCGCGTCGCGCACGGTCGGTCTCCTCGCGCGCCAGGGTCGTCGTGCGCTCCGCCTGAGCCTGCGCCGCGGTCATGACGGCCTCCGCCTGCGCCCGCAGGCGCTCGGACTCGGCCCGCGCCGTCTCGCGCTCGGAGCGGGCGCGGTGGGCAGCCTGCGCCAGGGCGGTCTGGATCAGCTGGCGGCGGGACCGGACCCGCTCCGAGAGCGCCCGGTGCGTGTCGCGGCGCTGGCGGGACACCTCGGCCTCGGTCTCGTCGAGGATCCGGCGCACGGTGTCCTGTCCCCAGCGCAGGTGGTCCTCTGCCTGGCGCATGAGCGCCGCGGCCTCCGCGTGCGCCAGGTCCAACCGTCCCCGGGCCTCGGCCCGCGCCTCGTCGAGCACGGCCGCGGCGCGCCCGGCGGCCTCCTGCTCGGCCAGCGCGGCTGCTGCGATGGTGCGCGACGCCTCCTCCTGCGCCTCGGCCCGCAGGGCAGCCGCCTCGTCGCGGGCAGTCGCCAGCAGCGCGGCGTGGGCGGCCTGCTGCTGCGCCTCCCGCTCGGCGAAGTGGGCCTCCGTCGTGGCCACGCCCTCGCGGAAGGCGGCGTCCCGCTCCTGCTCGTGCTCCGCGTACCCGGCCATGGCGGCGTCGTAGTCGTGCTGGGCCGCTGCCTCGAGCTCCCGGGCCCGGGCGCGGGCGTCCTCGGTCAGCGCCTGCGCCTCGGCGCGGGCGGAGGCGACCGCCTCCTCGCTCGTCCGTGTCGCCGACTGGGTGAGCATCGAGGCCTGGTCGGCGGCGTCGGCGACGAGGGACTCCGCCTCGCGCCGCGCCTCCTTGAGCGTCCTGCCCACCTGCTCGCGGTCGTCGACGGCGTCGGCGTGCTGGCGCTGGGCGTCCTCGAGCAGGGCACGTGCCCTCGCCTCCAGCTGCTGGGCCTCGGCCCTGGCCGCGGCCAGGGCCTGGTCGGACTCGGCTCGTACGGCGTCGGCGTACGCCTGCGCGCGCTCGAGGATCGACTGGGTGTGCCGCGTCAGGTCCCCGACCTGGGTGGTCGCCGGACCCGCAGCACGTGTCCCGGTGTCGGCGGGAGGGGCGTCGGGCATGGCGGCATCCTTCCACGGCGCGAGTTTCCATCGGCCCAAGAGCAGTTCAAGCCTAGAGTGGGTTCATGGAGCGCCGAATCTTCGGGATCGAGAACGAGTACGGCATCACGTGCACGTTCGAGGGACAGCGGCGGCTGACCCCCGACGAGGTCGCGCGCTACCTGTTCCGCAAGGTCGTCTCGTGGGGCCGCTCGTCCAACGTGTTCCTGTCCAACGGCTCGCGGCTCTACCTCGACGTCGGCTCGCACCCGGAGTACGCCACCCCCGAGTGCGACCACGTCCGGCAGCTCGTCATCCACGACAAGGCCGGCGAGCGCATCATCGAGGGCCTCGTGGCGGACGCGCAGGAGCGCCTCACGGAGGAGGGCATCGAGGGCGAGATCTACGTCTTCAAGAACAACACCGACTCCGCGGGCAACTCCTACGGCTGCCACGAGAACTTCCTCGTAGGGCGGGCGGGGGAGTTCCAGCAGCTGTCCGACGTGCTCATCCCGTTCCTCGTGAGCCGCCAGATCACGTGCGGCGCGGGCAAGGTGGTCACGACCTCCAAGGGCGCGACCTTCTGCGTGAGCCAGCGCGCCGACCACATCTGGGAGGGTGTCTCCTCGGCGACCACCCGGTCGCGCCCCATCATCAACACGCGCGACGAGCCGCACGCCGACGCCGAGAAGTACCGGCGCCTGCACGTCATCGTCGGCGACTCCAACATGAGCGAGACCACCACGATGCTCAAGGTGGGCTCGGCCGACCTCGTCCTGAGGATGATCGAGTCGGGCATGGTCGTGCGCGACCTGACCCTGGAGAACCCCATCCGCGCCATCCGCGAGATGAGCCACGACATGACCGGACGCAAGACCGTCCGGCTCTCCAACGGCCGTGAGCTGTCGGCCCTGCAGATCCAGTCGGAGTACCTCGAGCGGGCCCAGGCGTACGCCGACCGCGAGGGCCTCGAGGACCCGATCCACAAGCAGGTCCTCGACCTGTGGGAGCGCACCCTCACCGCGATCGACACCGGCAACCTGTCGCTGGTCGACACCGAGATCGACTGGGTCATCAAGCACAAGCTCATCACCGGCTACATGGCCAAGCACGACCTGCCGATGGACAGCCCGCGCATCGCCCAGCTCGACCTCGCCTACCACGACGTGAACCGGCGCCGCGGGCTCTTCTACCTGCTGCAGAAGCACGGGCGGGCTGCTCGGGTCTGCACCGACCCGGAGGTGTTCGAGGCCAAGACCGTGCCGCCCCAGACGACGCGGGCCAAGCTGCGCGGCGACTTCATCAAGGCCGCGCAGGAGCACCGTCGCGACTTCACCGTCGACTGGGTGCACCTGAAGCTCAACGACCAGGCGCAGCGCACCGTCCTGTGCAAGGACCCGTTCGCCGCCGTGGACGCGCGGGTGGAGCGCCTCATCGAGGGTATGCGCGGCTGAGCCGGGCGCGGTCGCGCACCGGACGTTTCGGGCATTGCCAGAGTCCACGGTTATGGTGGCTGCTGGTCCACCGCCCCCAGCGAAAGTCCCCACCGTGTCCTTGCTCCGTACCCATGCCCGGCCCAGCCGTCCACTCTCCGTGGCCGCTGCGGCACTGACCGCCGTCCTGGCCCTGTCCGCCTGCGGCGGCGGCTCCTCCGACACCAAGAAGTCGGTCCTCGACGACGTGAGCGTCACGGGAGGCAGCGCGACCACGGCACCGACCGTCACCGTCAAGCCCAAGCCGCTGAGCGTCAAGGAGACCACGACCCGCGTCCTGAAGCAGGGCAACGGCCCGGTCGTCCAGAACGACGAGATCGTCAGCGTCAAGTACGTCCTGCTCAACGGCAAGGACGCCTCGGTGCTCGACACCAACTTCGGCAAGCAGAACCTCGGCCTCAGCCTGGGCACCGCCGACCTGCTCCCCGGGCTCAAGAAGGGCCTGGCCAACCAGAAGGTCGGCTCCCGCGTCCTGGTCGCCGTCCCCCCGAAGGACGCCTTCGGCGCCCAGGGGAACACCGACATCAAGGTCGGCGCCACCGACACCGTCCTGTTCCTCATGGACGTCCTGTCGGTGACCAAGCCGCTGCCGAGCGCGCAGGGCAAGGCCGTGGCTCCGGCCAAGGGCCTCCCGACCGTCAAGGTCACCCCGGGCAAGCCCGCGGCGATCACTATCCCCAAGGGCACCAAGCCGCCGACCAAGACGGTGGGCCAGAACCTCATCGAGGGCAGCGGCGCCAAGGTCCAGGCCGGCCAGACCATCCGCGTCAGCTACACCGGCGCGCTCTACAAGGACGGCAAGGTCTTCGACTCCTCGGCCAGCTCGCCGCAGGGCTACTTCGAGACCGTCATCGGCAAGCAGCAGGTCATCAAGGCCTGGGACAACCAGCTCGTCGGCAAGACCGTCGGCAGCCGGGTCCTCATGGTCGTCCCGCCGGCCGACGGCTACGGTGCGGCCGGCAGCCCGCCCAAGATCAGCGGCACCGACACCCTCGTCTTCGTCGTCGACATCCTCGCGGCGTACTGACCACCCCCACCCCACGACAGGAGCATCCCCATGGGCTTCGACCCCAACACCACCAAGCCGGAGATCGACTTCCCCGGTGACGCAGCCCCCACCGAGCTCGTCATCGAGGACATCAAGGAGGGCGACGGGCGCGAGGCCGGCGCCGGCGACACCGTCTTCGCCCACTACGTCGGCGTCGCGCACTCGACCGGCGAGGAGTTCGACGCCTCCTGGAACCGTGGCGGCCCGCTGGACTTCCGCCTCGGTGTCGGCCAGGTCATCCGCGGCTGGGACGAGGGCATCGTCGGCATGAAGGTCGGCGGCCGCCGCAAGCTCGTCATCCCCGCGCACCTCGCCTACGGCGACCGCGGCGCAGGCGGCGCGATCAAGCCGGGGGAGACCCTGATCTTCGTCGTCGACCTGGTCGACGTCCGCTGAGGACCTGACGCCGCTCCGGGCACCCGGACCGGCGCGACGAGGGGCGCCCACCCCGGTGGGCGTCCCTCGTCGCGTACCCGGTCGGTCAGCCGCTCACCGGAGGTAGTCGCACAGGTCGAACACGGGGAACGCCGGGTGGAACACCGTCGTCCCGTCGTCCAGGGTGCGCAGCATGATGCGGTGCCCGTTGCCGACGACGTCGGCGGTGATGTGGATCGAGAGGACGAAGACCGTGCCGTTGTCGACCACGGTGTCGCGCTCGGTGTCGGTGACCGTGACGGTGAACCCACAGCTCTGCGTGAGGAACCCGCTGAAGGTCTCGCGCCCGCGGTGCCAGGGGACGACCCCCAAAGGGGTGAGGGCCCGGGTGCGCGTCAGCCCGCGAGCAGGCGGCCCGCCCACCGCCCGGCTGCCGCGCTCTGGAGGAAGGCCGCGTGGTCCTCGTCGAGCCCGCGCCCCATCGTGGACAGCCTGACCGGGGTGGCCCTCAGGGCCTGGTCGAGGCCGTCGACGTCGACCTCGCGGAGGGTCAGGTCGCCGTTGGCCCCCTCGACGAGGGTGCGCGCCTGGTCGGCGAGGAGGCGTCCGAGCTGGTCGTCGGTCCGCCCCAGCACGACGTCGGCGACCGCGAGGCAGATCCGCCCGTACGCCGTGCGGCTGTGGTGGCTGATGCCGCGGTGGCGACCGCGGGGGTCGGCGTCGGAGACGCGCAGGGCCGCGACCCCGCGCCCACGCAGGACGCCGGTGGCGTTGAGCGCCTCGCCGGCGGCCACCCCCGTGTAGCCCCACGTGGTGCCGGTGCCGACGTTGCCGGGGCCCTGGACCACGACCGCGACGTCGGCGCCGAGGACGTGGCGGGCGGCGAGCAGGCCGGAGTGCAGGGTGACGGCCTCGTGCTCGCCGCCGTAGGCCTGGCCGACGGTCACGGTGCCGTGCAGCCAACCCGCGTCCCGGAGCCGAGCAACGCTCCGGGAGAAGGCGAGCGGCAGGGCGCCGCCGTCGGTCATGAGGTAGACGACCCGGGCGTCCGGCCGCTCCGACCGCAGTCCCGCGACGACGGCGGGCAGGGCGGAGTGCAGGTCCGCCACGACGACCGGCATGCCGAGCAGGTCACCGGCGTCGGCGGCCCCGGAGGTCAGCGCCGCGTGGTGCGGGCTGTCCTGCTCGTCGACCGCCATGAACATCTGCTGCTGCGGGGTGTAGCGAGCCTTGACGATGTGCCCCGTGCCCGACGGCGGGTCGGCCGGCAGCCGGTCGGGCGCCACGACGACGAAGGCCAGCCCACCGGTGCCGAGCCCGCGCAGGAGCGCCGAGGCGTTGAGCAGGACGCGGTCACCGACCTGCGGCTCGCCGGCGAGGGCGGTGTAGGCCAGCGCCCGCACGACCTCGCCGTCGTCGCCGGCGAGGCGCACGGCGTACTCCACGGCGCCCGGCCACCGGCCACGCACCTCCTGCACCGTGCCCTCACGCCACTGCATCACGACACGCAGACTAGCCACGGGGCGCCTGCACCACTCCGGTAGCGTCGGGCGGGTGAGTTCACCCACCGGTCCGGCGGCCAAGACCGAGCGACTGCTCAACCTCGTGCTCTGCCTGCTCTACACGCGGCGCGCCCTGCCGAAGTCCAAGATCCGCGACATCGTGCCGCAGTACGGCGACGCCGCCAGCGACGAGGCCTTCGACCGGATGTTCGAGCGCGACAAGGACGAGCTGCGCGAGCTCGGTATCCCGCTGGTGACCGAGGACATCGGTGGCGTGTGGGACGACGAGGTGGGCTACCGGATCGACCAGCGCGAGTACGCCCTGCCCGACATCGAGTTCGAGCCCGACGAGCTCGCCGTGCTCGGTCTGGCCAGTCGCACCTGGGCCCACGCCTCGCTCGCCGGGCCGGCCGCGCAGGCCCTGCGCAAGCTCAAGGCGGCAGGCATCGAGCGCGACGGAGACTTCCTCGTCGGCATCGAGCCGCGCCTCGGCACGAGCGAGCCCGCGTTCGAGCCGGTCAAGAACGCCGTCGTCGCCCAGCAGACCATCTCCTTCGGCTACCGCACCGGCGGCCACGGCGAGGTCAACACGCGTCGTGTCCAGCCGTGGGGGCTCGCCTCCTGGCACGGCCGCTGGTACCTCACCGGCTTCGACCTCGACCGCGGCGCCCCGCGCGTCTTCCGCCTCTCGCGCATCGACGGCGCCGTGTCCCCGGTACGCCGTGCGGCACCGTACGTCGTCCCGTCCGACCACCGGGCGCGCGAGATGATCCGGACCACCGTGGGGGAGCGTGACTTCTCCGGCACCGCCACGGTGCGGGTCCGGGAGGGACGCGGGCAGTCGCTGCGCCGGCGCGGTGAGCCCCGTGGGGTGGAGGGGGAGTGGACCACGTTGCAGGTGCCGTTCACCGATGACGACGCGCTGGCCGACGAGGTGAGTGGGTACGGCGCGGACGTCGTCGTCGTCGAGCCCGCCGAGGTGCGCGACCTCGTCGTGGCGCGACTGCGCGGTGCCCTCGCCGCCCACCGCGCCGTCACCGGGGGTGCCGCATGAGCACGCAGGAGACCGCGACGGCCCGGCTCGCCCGGCTGCTGACGATGGTGCCGTGGCTGGTGAACCGCCAGGGCATCGACACCGAGCAGGCGGCCGCCGACCTCGGCATCAGCGTCGAGCAGCTCGAGACCGACCTGCGGTTGCTCTACCTCTGCGGCTACGGCCAGATGCCCGACGAGCTCATCGACGCCGAGTGGGAGGGCGGCCGGGTCTTCGTCAGCAACGCCGACACCATCGCCAGACCCCTGCGCCTCGGCCGCGACGAGGCCCTGACCCTCATGGTGGGCCTGCGGGCCCTGGCCGCCGTGCCGGGGCTGGGGGAGCGCGACACCATCGAGCGGGCCATGGCCAAGCTCGAGGCCGCGACCGGCGCGAGTGCCGAGGCCGCTTCTCGCGTCGAAGTGTCCATCGACGAGGGGGTCGAGGCCGAGCTGCTCGCCGACGCGCGGCGCGCGGTGGAGACGCACCGCCGGGTCCACCTGCGCTACCTCGTGCCCAGCCGTGACGAGTCGACCGAACGCGACGTCGACCCCATGCGGGTGGTCAACCTCGACGCCCGCTGGTACCTCGAGGGCTGGTGCCACCGCGCCCAGGACACGCGCCTGTTCCGGATGGACCGGATCGAGTCGCTCGAGGTGCTCGACACCGACGGCACCCCGCCTGCGGACGCGCGGCTGCGCGACCTCGACGCCGGCACCTTCACCCCCCGTGAGGACGACACCCGGGTGACCCTGCGCCTGTCGCGCGGCGCCGCGTGGGTGGCCGACTACTATCCCGTGGACTCGGTCCAGGCCGACCCCGACGGGTCGAGCACGGTGACCCTCCGGACCGCGGACACCCTGTGGCTGCGGCGGCTGGTCTGGCGCCTCGGTGGGCACGCCATCGTCGTGTCACCGCCCGAGCTCGCGCGGGCCGTCACCGACGGCGCGCTGGAGGCCCTCGCGGCGTACGGCGCCACCGACCCGGACCCCGCACCGGGCCGGTAGGGTCGACGACATGTGGTGGTGGGTCCTGATCTGGGTGCTGCTCGTGGTGATCGCGGTGGCCTACCTGGCGTCCCGTGCGTGGGGCCTGTGGGGCCAGGTCAAGGAGCTCACCGCCGAGGTGTCGCGGGCGTCGGAGACGGTGTCGGCCCTGCAGGCCGAGACCGAGCGCCTGGGCGACCCCGTCCCCGCGGCCGAGCCGGCGATCTTCGGCGACCCCCGCGAGCTGCGCCGGGAACGCGACGCCACCCGTGCCTCGTTGAAGCAGCAGCGGCGCGCCCGGCAGGCGGCACGCCGCCCTGCCTGGGCCCGCCATCTAGACTAGGCAGGAACACCGGGGCCCGTCGGTCCCACCTCCGGCACCACCACGAGCGCAAGGTCACCCACAGGGGCTGACCGAGAGGACTGAATTCCATGGGTCGCGGACTCTTCGAAGGCTGGCACATCATCGTCCTGCTGGTCCTGCTGGTCGTGCTCTTCGGTTTCAAGCGTCTCCCCGACGCCGCCCGCAGCGTCGGCCGCTCCATGCGCATCTTCAAGTCGGAGGTGCACGAGATGAAGAACGACGGCAAGAGCGCCGCGAGCAGCGACACCGTCAAGGGCGAGACCGTCCGCGACCACACCGCCGCACCGACGTCCGGCACGACCGGTGCGAGCGGGACCACTGCAGCCCCCGGGCCCACCACCTCCTCGCCGATCACCGAGGACAACAGCCCCCGCACGGACAACACCAGCGGCCTCTGACGCCCCGAGCCCGCCGCAGACGAGCCGAACCCGCCGAGAGCTGACCGACCATGGCGCTCCGTCGTGCCCGCAACCCCGAGGGGCGGATGACGCTCGGCGACCACCTGCGCGAGCTCCGGCGCCGTTTCCTCATCTCCGCGGTGGCCACCCTGGTGGGGGCAGTGTTCGGCTGGATCTACTACCCGCAGGTCTACGGGCGGCTGGCGGCACCGTTCAACGACTACAAGGCGGCGCACCCCCACAGCGTCATCAGCCTCAATTTCGGCAACGCCACGGCGGCGTTCTCGCAGCAGCTGAGCATCGCCATCTTCGTGGGCATCATCGCCTCGAGCCCGGTGTGGCTCTACCAGGTGTGGGCGTTCATCGTCCCGGGCCTGACCAAGAAGGAACGCAACATCTCCCTGGCGTTCATCGGCGCCATCTTCCCGTTGTTCCTCGCCGGGTGCGGCCTCGCCTACTACGTCCTGCCGGCCGTGCTGGCGGTCCTCTACGGCTTCACTCCCGCCGGTGCCTCCAACATCCAGCAGGTGGCCGACTACTTCAGCTTCGTCACCCGGTTCATCCTCGTCTTCGGCGCGGCCTTCCTGCTGCCCGTCTTCCTCGTCGCGCTCAACGCCATCGGCATCCTGCCGGCGTCGGCGATGCTCAAGGCATGGCGGCCGGCGGTGTTCGGGATCTTCGTGCTGTCCGCGGTGGCCACCCCCACGCCGGACGCGTTCACGATGTTCCTGATGGCGGTGCCGCTCACGGTGCTCTACTTCCTGGCCATCCTGGTGAGCAAGCTCATCGAGCGGCGCAAGCGCAAGTCGCGACCCGACTGGGTCGACGTGTCCGACGACGAGGCGTCCGCGCTCTGAGCCGGGCCACCGGTAGCCTCCGCCCGTGAGCACGCGCATCGGCCTGGTCGTCAACCCGACCTCGGGCAAGAGCAGGGGCATGGCCCTGGGCCTCGAGGTCGCCGCCCGGATGCGGGCAGCCGGGCACGAGGTCCTCGACCTGTCCGACGAGTCCTACGACGCCGCCCGCGACCGTGCCCTGGGCGCCATCGCGCAGGGCATCGACGTCCTCGCCGTCGTCGGCGGCGACGGGATGGCCCACCTGGGCATCAACCTCGCCGCCGAGACCAAGACGCCGCTGGCCCTCGTCGCCGCCGGGACGGGCAACGACATCGCGCGTGGCCTCGGGCTGCCGGTGCACGACCCGGTGCGCGCTGCCGACCTCGTCACCACCGGGGTGCCCCGCACCATCGACGCCATCCGCCACGTCGACGAGCACGGCAACCAGCGGTGGTTCGGCGGCGTCCTGGGCGCCGGGTTCGACGCGGTCGTCAACGAGCGGGCCAACACCTGGCCGTGGCCCAAGGGCCAGCTGCGCTACACCCTGGCGCTGTTGCGGGAGCTGCCGCTGTTCAAGGCGATCCCGTACGTCGTCACCGTCGACGGCGTCCGCCACGAGACCCGCGCCATGCTCGTCGCCGTGGGCAACGGCCCGAGCTATGGGGGAGGGATGCAGGTGCTCCCCGACGCGCAGATGGACGACGGGCTGCTCGACGTGCTCGTGCTCCGGGAGATCAGCACCCTGGAGTTCCTCAGGGTGTTCCCCAAGGTGTTCAAGGGCACCCACGTCTCCCACCCCGCGGTGGAGGTCCTGCGTGGGCGGCAGGTGACCCTGGAGGCGGATGGCATCGTCGCCTACGCCGACGGGGAGCGTTTCGCCCAGCTGCCCATGACGCTCGAGGTCGTACCCGGCGCGCTCACCGTCCTGGTGCCCGCCGGGTCGCGCGCATCCTCCGCGCCCGGCCACGGTCGCTGACGTAGCCTCGGCTCATGGCCACCCCCGCCGAGCGTTTTGCCGCCTCTGCCGAACGGTCGGCCCGCCGGAGCCCCCGGCTCGCCGAGTTCAGTGCGGGACTCGACTTCCCGCTCGACGACTTCCAGGAGCAGTCCTGCCGTGCCGTCGAGGCCGGCAAGGGTGTCCTCGTCGCCGCCCCCACCGGTGCGGGCAAGACGATCGTGGGCGAGTTCGCCGTCCACCTGGCGCTGGCGACCGGGCGCAAGGCCTTCTACACGACGCCGATCAAGGCCCTGTCCAACCAGAAGTACCTCGACCTGGTCCGGCGCCACGGCTCCTCCAACGTCGGGCTGCTCACCGGTGACTCGTCGGTCAACGGTGAGGCGCCGGTCGTCGTCATGACGACCGAGGTGCTGCGCAACATGATGTACGCCGGGTCGCCCACCCTGCGGGGGCTCGGCTTCGTGGTGATGGACGAGGTGCACTACCTCGCCGACCGGTTCCGGGGCGCGGTGTGGGAAGAGGTGATCATCCACCTGCCCGAGGACGTCCAGGTCGTGTCGCTCTCGGCGACCGTCAGCAACGCCGAGGAGTTCGGCGCCTGGCTGGCGGAGGTCCGCGGCAACCACGAGGTCATCGTCTCCGAGCACCGTCCGGTCCCGTTGTGGCAGCACATGATGGTCGGCCAGGGGCTCTACGACCTGTTCGTCGACGAGGCCGCGGCCCCGACCACCGGCGCCGACGCCACCAAGGTCAACCCCGAGCTGCTCCAGGCGATCCGGACCACCGAGCAGCGTGGGCGCTGGGACGACGGTGGCCGGGGAGGTCGCGGCAGCGGGCGGCTGCCGCACCGTGGGCACGGCGCGCCAAGGGGCCCCGGCGGCGGCCCGGGTGGGCGAGGGATGGCCCGTGGCGGCGGCGGTGGCGGTGGCCGGCCCGGGGGAGGGCCGAGCCGCTCCGAGGTCGTCATGCGCCTCGACCGTGACGGCCTGCTGCCCGCGATCACCTTCATCTTCAGCCGCGCCGGGTGCGAGGGCGCCGTCAGCCAGCTGCTGCGCGACGGGGTGCACCTCATCCCCGAGGCGGAGGGCGAGCGGATCCGCCGGACCGTCGAGGAGCGCATCCAAGGGCTCGCCGAGGAGGACCTCGGTGTGCTCGGCTACTGGGACTTCGTCGAGGGCCTCACCCGCGGGTTCGCGGCGCACCACGCCGGGATGCTGCCGACGTTCCGCGAGATCGTCGAGGAGCTGTTCACGGCAGGACGCATCCGCGCCGTGTTCGCGACCGAGACCCTCGCGCTGGGCATCAACATGCCGGCGCGGACCGTCGTGCTCGAGAAGCTCGTGAAGTTCAACGGCGAGACGCACGCCGACGTGACCCCCGCGGAGTACACCCAGCTCACCGGACGCGCGGGGAGGCGCGGCATCGACGTCGAGGGCCACGCCCTCGTGCTGTGGAACCGTGGCCTGGACCCCCTGGCCGTGGCAGGCCTGGCGTCCACGCGCACCTACCCGCTGCGCTCGAGCTTCCGACCCACCTACAACATGGCGGTCAACCTGGTGGCCCAGGTGGGCAGGGAGACCGCGCGCGAGATCCTCGAGACCTCGTTCGCCCAGTTCCAGGCCGACCGTGCCGTCGTCGGGATCGCCCGGGCCGTGCGTCGCAACGAGGAGGGGCTCGAGGGCTACGCCGAGGGGATGGAGTGCCACCTCGGTGACTTCGCCGAGTACGCCGGCATCCGCCAGGAGATCGCCCGGCTCGAGAAGGACGGCGCCAGGGCGAGGTCGGCCAGCAAGCGCGCCGAGGCGGCCGTGTCGCTCGAGGCGCTGCGCATCGGCGACGTCATCAAGATCCCCGCCGGACGCCGTGCCGGGTACGCCGTGGTCGTCCAACCGTCGCGGTCGTTCCGCGGGGAGGCCCCAGCCCCCACGGTGGTGACCGAGGACCGGCAGCTGCGCAAGCTCACCCTCGTCGACGTCCCGGTGCCCGTCGAGGCCGTCACGCAGGTGAAGGTGCCCCCGCACTTCAACGCCAAGAGCCCCAAGGCCCGTCGCGACCTCGCCACGTCCCTGCGCATCGCCGTGCCACACGACCCGCCGCCGAAGCGCCCGCGCACCGCACCCGCGCCGGGCGAGGACGAGCGGATCGCCGAGCTGCGCCGCCGGCTCAAGGCCCACCCGTGCCACCAGTGCCCCGACCGCGAGGACCACGCTCGCTGGGCGGAGCGGTGGTGGCGCCTCAAGCGCGAGACCGTCGGCCTGCAGCGCAAGGTCGAGGGCCGCACCAACTCGGTCGCCCGCACCTTCGACCGCATCTGCGAGCTGCTGGCGGAGATGGGATACCTGTCCGCCGACGGCACCGAGGTCACGCCCCAGGGCGAGAACCTGCGCCGCCTCTACACCGAGAAGGACCTGCTCGCGGCAGAGTGCCTGCGCCTCGGGTTGTGGAAGCGGCTGGACCCCGCCGGTCTCGCCAGCGTCGTGTCGGCGCTGGTCCACGAGCCGCGGCGCGACGAGGCGGACCCGTCGCCGCGCATGCCGGGCGACGACGTCGCCGAGGCGGTGACCGAGATGCAGCGGCTCTGGTCCGCCATCGAGGACCGGGAGCGCGACCTCGGCCTGCCCCTCACCGGGGACCCCGACGGCGGCATGGCGTGGATGATGCACCGCTGGGCGTCGGGCCAGAAGCTCGACCACGTCCTGCGCGGCCAGGACATGGCGGCCGGTGACTTCGTCCGGCGCTGCAAGCAGGTGGTCGACCTCCTGGGCCAGATCGCCGACGCATCACCCGAGCCGCAGCTCGCCACCACCGCCCGCCGGGCCATCGACGCCGTGATGCGCGGGGTCGTGGCAGCAGACCGGCTCGACTGACCGCGGTCCGCCGCCCGCGTCGTGGGACACGGCAGGGCATCGCGGGCCCTGCGGCCGCAGGATGGTTGGGTGACACACCCATCCTCCGCACCGTCGGACACCGGCCGGCACTCCGGCTCCCACCGACCCGACGGTTCCGACGGCCCCGACCCGCGTCGCTGGAAAGCGCTCGCGGTCTGCCTCGTGGCGGGGTTCATGACGCTGCTCGACGTCAGCATCGTCAACGTCGCCCTACCCAGCATCGAGAAGGGCCTCGGCGCGAGCCCCAGCGACCTGCAGTGGGTGGTCTCGGGCTACGCCCTGACCTTCGGCCTCGTCCTCGTGCCGTCGGGCCGGCTCGGCGACGCCACGGGTCGGCGGCGCATGTTCGTCGCCGGCGTGGTGGTCTTCGGCGTCGCGAGCCTGCTGTGCGGGCTCGCGACGACCAGCAGCCTGCTGGTGGCAGCCCGCCTGCTCCAGGGGATCGGCGGGGGGCTGCTCAACCCGCAGGTGTCCGGACTCATCCAGGCGCTGTTCCACGGTCGTGAGCGCGCGAAGGCGTTCGGGCTGCTCGGGGCGACGATCGGGATCTCCACCGCCGTCGGGCCGATCGCGGGCGGGGTCATCCTCAGCCTCCTCGGCGCCGACGAGGGCTGGCGCTGGATCTTCGTCGTCAACCTGCCGGTCGCGGTGGCAGCCGTCGTGCTGGCGCTGCGCTGGATACCGGCGCACGCGCGTGCCGAGGGGGAGCAGGACGGGGGAGGGGCAGACGGGGCGCGGCGTCGCCGTACCGACCTGGACCCCGTGGGCGTCGGCCTGCTCGGGGCCGGCGTCCTGGCCCTGCTGCTGCCCCTGGTGGAGAGCGGGCGCGGCGGCGGCTCGTCGACCGTGCCCGGCTGGGTCGCAGCCGTGGGTGCAGGGCTGCTGGGCGTGTTCGTGCTGTGGGAGCACCGCTACTCCGCCCGGGGCCGCACACCGCTGGTGGACCTCGGCCTGTTCGCCCTGCCGGGGTACGCGTCCGGGGCCGTGGTCGCCACCGTCTACTTCTCGGGGTTCACCGGGATCTTCTTCGTGCTCACCGTCTACCTCCAGCAGGGACTGGGCTACTCGCCGCTGCTCGCGGGACTGGCGGTGACCCCGTTCGCCGGCGGGTCGGCGGTGATGTCGGCGGTCGGCGGCCGGCTCGTCACGCGGTTCGGGCGGTCCCTCGTGACGTGGGGGCTGGTGCTCGTCGTGGTCGGGCTCGTCGCGACCGACCTGGTGCTGTCCTCCGTACAGGGGCCGGCCACCGGGTGGTGGGCCGCGCTGCCCCTGCTGGTGGCGGGGCTCGGCAGCGGGATGGTGATCTCGCCCAACATCACCCTGACCCTGGCCGAGGTACCCGTTCGCAGGGCCGGCACCGCCGGTGGCGTCCTGCAGACCGGGCAGCGCATCGGGACGGCCGCGGGCATCGCGCTCGTCGGCACCGTGTTCTTCGCGCACCTGCGCCACGACCCGGCGGACGCCGCCGCCGTCTCGCTCCGGGTGGCCACCGGCCTCGTCGTGCTGTCGCTGCTCGCGAGCCTCGCCGACGTCTGGCTGCGCCGCCGCAGCGACCAGCAGGGACGGGCCTGACCCGTTACTCGATGCGCAGTGCGGCGAGCACCCGGTTGATCGAGCTCGTGACCCCGAACTCGCTCGCCACCCGGCTCATGAGGACCGGGTCGGCCACCTCGGTCGGCAGGGACATGTCGACCGAGGGCACGGGGGCGTCGGGGGCGACCTGCACGACCTTGGGCGCGACGTCGAGGTAGGCGGCGCCGGCCTCCAGGCGGGTCCGCTGCGCGCCCTTGATCTCGGGGTCGCCCCCGTCCACGGCCGCGCGCAGGGCCACGAGCGACCCGTACTTCTCGATCAGCTTGGCCGCGGTCTTCTCGCCGATGCCGGCGACGCCGGGCAGCCCGTCGCTGGTGTCGCCGCGCAGCACCGCCATGTCGGCGTACGCCGCACCGCTGGCGACCGCGTACTTGGTGCGCAGGAACGCCTCGTCGACGAGGTCGGGGTCGCGCACGCCGCCGCGCGCCGTGTAGATCACCCGCACCGGGCCCGCGTCGTCGACGAGCTGGAACAGGTCGCGGTCGCCGGTGACGACGTCGACGGCCATCTCGGCCTTGTGGCGTGCGGTCAGGGTGCCGATGACGTCGTCGGCCTCGAAGCCGTCGGCGCCGAGGCGGGGCAGCCCCAGCGCCCGGAGGATGTCGCGGATCACCGGCACCTGCGGCGTGAGGTCCTCGGGCGACTCCTCCTCGGCCAGCGAGCCGTCGACGAGCCGGTGGGCCTTGTAGGTGGGGATGGCGTCGACCCGGAACTGCGGGCGCCAGTCGTTGTCCCAGCAGGCGACGAAGTGGGTCGGCTGGTGCGTCGTGATCAGCGACGCCACCATGTCGAGGAACCCGCGGATGGCGTTGGTCGGCGGCTCGGCGGGGTCCTTGCGCTGGTCGGGCACGCCGAAGAACGCGCGGAAGTACAGCGAGGCGGAGTCGAGCAGCATGAGCTTGGCGCCCGTCATGCCAGGAACCCTCCATAGGGGTCGGTGACCCACGCGTCGTCGCCGTCCGCGCGGGCTCGGTCGGCCGCCCCCAGCCAGTCGTAGGAGTCGGTGGTGTGGACCCTACCCTTGGAGACCAGCACGCTGGAGGGCGTCATGGTGCGGCCGGCGAACACCTCGTGCCCGTCGTCCTCGATGACGATGTCGTAGACCCCCCGCAGGATGAAGAAGGGCCAGGTGCGTCGCTGACCCACCCGCCTGATCCTGATGCTGGGGTCGGAGCTCATGGGCCCATGCTGCCAGCGCGGGGGTCCCCTGCTCAGTAGGCTGTCGATCGTGGAAGACCTCGATCGACGCATCGTCGCGCTGCTGCGCTCGGACGGCCGCATGAGCTACACCGACCTCGGCAAGGCGATGGGGCTGTCGACCTCGGCGGTGCACCAGCGCGTGCGCCGGCTCGAGGAACGGGGGGTGCTCAAGGGGTACACCGCCGTCGTCGACCACACCGCGCTGGGCCTGCCGCTCACGGCCTTCATCTCCATCACCCCGCTGGACCCGGCCGCGCCCGACGACATCCCGGACCGGTTGCGCGACATCACCGAGCTCGAGGCCTGCCACTCGGTGGCCGGCGAGGAGAACTACATCCTCAAGGCCCGGGTGCGCACGCCCGGTGACCTCGAGGTGCTGCTGGCCAGGGTCCGCGCGGCGGCGAACGTCGCCACCCGCACCACCGTCGTGCTCTCCACCCCCTGGGAGTAGGCCCGCCAGCTCGTTCGGTCTGGTCGCTCAGGTCGGGCCGCCAGCCCGCTCGGTCAGGTCGGTCAGGTCGCGCCCCGGAGGGTCAGGACCTGCCGGGACCCGGCTCCGGCGTGCCGTCGAGCTCGGCGAGGGTGAGCAGCACGATCGACGAGGTCCACACCAGGGGAGCGGGGCCGGCAGGGCGCCCGGTGCGGGTGACCTTCTCCGGCAGTGAGCCGTACGCCGTGCGGTGCGCGTCGAGCCAGTCCAGCCGCTCCCCGGCGGCCCCGCCGCGGCCGGTCGCCGCGTCGGAGAGCCCCAGCAGAGCGGTCTGCGGGGTCCAGGAGGCCCCGCCCGGCTTGAGCCACTCCACGCCCGGGGAGACACCGCCGGCCGGCTGGGACGCCTCGCGCTGGTAGTGGGCCACCGCGCGCTCGACCTCCCGGACCATCCCCGCGGGCAGGTCGCCCTCAGGGGTGAACGGCGGCAGCAGCACCACCAGCGAGGCGTCGAGCCCGCCGGTGTCGCCGAACCGCTGGTAGGCCGGGCCCATGTCCCGGGCCACGGTCGACGCCAGTCGCCGGACGGTCGAGCGCACCTGTGACGAGGCGGCGAGGTCGCCCGTCGCCGCGTAGTCGCGAGCGGCAGCCGACAGGCCCGCCAGCATCGGGGCCACCGTGCCCAGCGAGGTCTGCGTGACCGGCACCTCCCAGTAGTCGGGCGACGGCGGGGGGAGCCGACGTCCGTCGTCCACCAGGGTCGTCAGCGTCCGGACGCACCGGTCGCGCAGCCCCGACGCCGTCGGCGGGACCCCCGCGGGGCTGTCGTGGCGGACCTCGGCGACGGCCCACAGCACCCAGCCGCAGCCGTCCGACTGGCGTGGCCGGTCGGTGAGCGGCGTGCCGTCCATCGCGTAGCGGGCCTGGAACCCCACCGCCGGGTCGAACTCGAGCCGAGCCAGACGGTCGAGGACCGATGCCGCATCTCGCGAGTGGCCGCTGCGACTCAGCGCGACCGCCGCGAACGACCCGTCACGGGGCCAGAAGTGGTCCCACGGCCCGCCGGGCCCGGCAGAGACGGCGCCGTCGGCCTCGAGGTGGGTGTGGACGTCGACGAGCGCCCACCGGGCCATGTCCTCCCACCCTGTGCCGGCCCCCGGCACCGTCCCGGACGCCAGCCAGCGCTGGTCGGCGGACTCCTGGCCGTTGTCGGCATAGGCGGGCTGGGCGCGGTACCCGGGCGCGGCGATGAGCTGCTCCTCCGGCGGCATCGCCCGCGGGCCGGCCGCTGCGCCGGCGACGAGCGCGGCGACGCCGAGCAGCACCGGCACCACGATGCGTCGTCTCACCTCGCGCCTCCCGCTCGACGGGCCCGGCGACCCCGGGCCCCTGCGGCCACGGTAGATCGGCGAGGGCGCGGATCGGGCGAAGACGACGACATTTCGCCGTCATGACCGGATGGCGGTCAGCACGCGATGGCCGCCATCACCGCGCCGGTGGCGGCGACCAGGTCGGTGGGGGACAGCGAGAGGTCCAGCCCGCGTCGTCCGCCGGAGACGTAGACGACGTCGAAGGCACTGGCGCCGAGGTCCAGGACCGTGGGGAGCCGCTTCCTCTGCCCGATGGGGGAGATGCCGCCGACGACGTACCCGGTGCTGCGCTCGGCAGCGGCAGGGTCTGCCATCGACACCTTCTTGAGGCCCAGGGCGGCGGCCAGGGCCTTGAGGTCGAGGCTGCGGTCGACCGGCACGATGCCGACGGCCAGCCCGCGGTCGGCCTCGACGAGCAGGGTCTTGAACACCTGTCCCGGCGGCACCGACAGCGCGGCCGCGGCCTCCAGTCCGTAGGAGGCCGCGGCCGGGTCGTGCTCGTAGGGGTGCACCCCGAAGGCCACGCCGCGGCGGGTCAGCTCCGTGGTCGCCGGGGTGCCGGCGGACCGGTCACGACGGGAGCCCATGGGGTCGCGGTACGCCGGGTGGCGGGGGAGCGGTGGCCGACGGTGGCGGTCAGCGCGGCTCGACGCGCTGCACGAGCTTCCACGTGGCGGGCAGCAGGCCGGCCGCGACGGCGATCTTGATGGCGTCGCCGACGAGGAAGGGCACCACGCCCTTGGCCAGGCCGGTGGACAGGTCCATGCCGGTCGAGGCCATGAGGTACGGCAGGCCCACCGCGTAGATCACGACGTTGCCGAGGACCATGGTCGCGGCGGTCTTCGCCACGGTGCGGTCCGCGCCGCGCTGGGCCAGCCAGCCGACGAGTGCGCCGGCGGCGACGAACCCGATGATGTAGCCGAAGGACGGGAAGCCGTAGCCGCTGGCGTGGCCGGCGAACCACGGCACCCCGGCCATACCGGCCACCATGTAGAGGCCGACGCTGAGCAGGCCGCGCACCGAGCCGAGGGCGGCACCGGTGAGCAGGGCGGCGAAGGTGCCCAGCGTCAGGGGCACGGGGGTGAAGGACAGCGGGATGGCGAACTGGGCGAGGAGGCCGACGAAGGCGGCGCCGCCGAGGACGAGCACGGCGTCACGGACGAGACCGCCCGGGATGACGTCGGCGAGGACACGCTTGCGGGGCAGGGCGATGGCAGTCACGGGAGCAACCTAGCGAAGCCTCGCGCCGTCGCACACCGACGTCTCACGTCGACCGCGTCACACCCACCTGCCGGCAACGCGCGTCGCCCCGTGCCGGGGTGGGCACGGGGCGACGCGGGAGGTGGGACGGCTCAGACCAGGGCGATGTCGCGCTCGGAGGCCTCGCGGCTGGCAGCGGCCCGGTCCACGGCGACGGCGTGCGCCGCGTCGTGGTCACCCTGCTCGCGCCACCACTGCTGGCCGGCCTCGGGGAGGGTGTAGATCGGGTCGTAGTAGACGTAGTCGCGGGAGAGGGCGTCGGTGTCGGCACCCTCGATCGAGGTGCGGTAGTTCTTGCGCCAGAACGACATCCCGCGCTCGGTGTCGTAGCTGTCCACCTGGTGCACCCAGCGCTTGCCGACGAAGGGCACGTCGCAGACGATGCGCGGCGTGGCGAACCCGGGCAGGTAGCCCATCATCGAGTGCTGGAGGTGCTGGGCCTCGGCGAGCGAGAGCCGCCAGTGCTCGCTGAACGGGATCATGTCGCACATGTAGAAGTAGTACGGCGTGACCATCGCGTCGTCCTGCAGGGCGAAGCAGAGGTCGAGCAGCTGCTCGGTGGAGTCGTTGACCCCGCGCATGAGGACACCCTGGTTGCGGACGTCGCGGACGCCTGCCTCGAGCATCGCCTTGGCGGCGTCGGCGACGAGCGGGGTGACCGACTGGGCGCTGTTGACGTGGGTGTGGATCGCGATGCTGACGCCTCGCGAGCGGGCCTTGGCCGACACGCGGGCGACACCCTCGACGACGTCACCCTGCAGCCAGTGCTGCGGCAGGCCCATGAGGGCCTTGGTGGCGAGGCGGATGTCGCGGATGTTCTCGACGTCGAGCAGCTTGTCGAGGAAGCCCTCGAGGTTCTTCCACGGCATGTTGGCCACGTCGCCGCCGGAGACGACGACGTCGCGCACCTGCGGGGTGCGCTGCAGGTAGTCGAGCATCGCGGCGTACCGGTCCACCGGCTTGCCGGTGAGCTTGAGCTTGTCGATGACGGCGGTGGAGTTGCCGACGAGGTCCATGCGCGTGCAGTGGCCGCAGTACTGCGGGCAGGTCGGCAGCATCTCGGCCAGGACCTTGGTGGGGTAGCGGTGGGTCAGCCCCTCGACCGCCCACATGTCGTGCTCGTGGAGGCTGTCGCGGGTGGCGTGCGGGTGGCTCGGCCAGTCGGTGCGCCGGTCGGAGAACACCGGGAGCATGTAGCGGCGGACCGGGTCGGCGTAGAAGGCGCGGGTGAACTCCAGGCCCGCGGCGGGCATGGACCCGTCGGCCCAGGTCTGCTCGCTGACCATGGTGTTCATCATCTGCGGCGGCACCAGCATCGACATGGTGGCGCGCTCGGCCTGGTCGCGCTCGAGGTCGGCGTAGAACGCCTCGGTGAGCAGGTCGCCCATGAGCTCGCGCAGCTGCTTGAGGTTCTTGACGCAGTGGGCCCGCTGCCACTGGGCGCTGGCCCAGTCCTGCGCCGTGACGTCCCGCCACCCGGGGAAACGGGTCCAGTCCGGCTCGACGAGCTCGCGGTGGCGGTAGACGTAGGGCTGCTCGATCGACTCACTCATACGTGGCAGGATACGGGACAGGTTGCGTCGATCAGGAACCTTCGCCGCAAGATCTTCACCTCGTGTCGTCATAGCTGGGAGATTCTGTGCCTCACACCCCCTCGTCGCCGGTCGGCCTCCACCGCGTCCTCGAGCCCGCGGGGGCCACGCTCCCGCAGGCCGCACAGCGCCTCGACGCCCGCCCGGAGCTGTGGCCGGACGAGGTGCGCATCGCCATCGAGACCCTCAACCTCGACGCGGCCTCCTTCCGGCAGCTCTCGGAGAAGCACGGCGGCGACGGTGAGGCGGTGCGGGCCGAGGTCCTCGACATCGTGGCGACCCGGGGCAAGATGCAGAACCCCGTCACCGGGTCCGGCGGGATGCTCATCGGCACGGTCGAGGAGGTCGGGCCGCGGTCACCCCTGGGTCTGTCGGTCGGCGACCGCGTCGCCACCCTCGTCTCCCTGTCCCTGACCCCTCTGGTCCTCACCGACGGCCTCGAGCGCTGGGACGGACGCTCCGAGCGCGTGCCCGCCGAGGGCCACGCCATCCTCTTCGGCCGCTCCATCGCGGCCCAGCTCCCTGACGACCTCGGCCCGGACCTCGCCCTCATGGTGATGGACGTGTGCGGCGCGCCGGCCCTGGTCCACCGCGTCGTCGCCGAGTACGTCGCGCGCGGGCACGCCCCGACGGTGGCCGTGCTCGGTGGCGCCGGCAAGTCGGGCTCGCTGTCGCTGGCGGCCGCCGCCGAGGCGGGTGCCGCGAGGCGCATCGCGGTGGTGCCGGTCGAGCGGGAGGCAGCCCTGCTGCGCGGTACGGGGCTGGCGGAGGAGGTTGTCGTCGCGGACGCCCGCAGCCCGCTGGGGCTGTCCGAGGCCGTGGCCGCCGCCGGCGGACCGGCCGACGTCACCGTGGTCTGCGTCGACGTGCCCGGCTGCGAGCAGCCGGCGATCCTGTCGACGGCCCAGGGCGGCACCATCATCTTCTTCTCCATGGCCACCAGCTTCGCCGCGGCGGCGCTCGGGGCCGAGGGCGTGGCGGCCGACGTCCGCATGCTCGTCGGCAACGGGTTCGTGCCCGGCCACGCCGCATACGCCCTCGACCTGCTGCGGCGCGACCCGGTGGTCCGCGGGCTGTTCGAGGGACGGCTCGAGGAGCAGCCGGTCCGATAGGGACCAACTTCCCTGTCCGGCGCCCCCCGCCATGGTGCGATCGGGGGTATGCGCACACCCTCGGCGATCGCGTACGGCCCCGACGAGCTCGACCTCGACCTGCGGTGGTGGGCTGCGGCCAACTACCTCACGGTCGGGCAGATCTACCTGCGCGACAACGCGCTGCTGCGCGAGCCGCTGCGGCTCGAGCACACCAAGCCACGGCTGCTCGGGCACTGGGGGACCAGCCCCGGCCTGTCGATGGTCTACACCCTGCTCAACCGGGTCATCCGGGCCACCGACAGCGACTGGCTCTACATCACCGGACCGGGCCACGGGGGACCGGCGCTGGTCGCGGCCGCCTGGCTCGAGGGGACCTACACCGAGGTCTACCCGCACATCGGCGACGACGCCGACGGGGTGCTCGACCTCTTCCGGCAGTTCTCCACGCCCGGTGGGGTGCCCAGCCACGTCAGCGTCCAGACGCCGGGCAGCATCCACGAGGGCGGCGAGCTGGGGTACGCCCTCGTCCACGCCGCCGGGGCGGCGTTCGACCACCCCGACCTGACCGTGGCCTGCATCGTCGGCGACGGCGAGGCCGAGACCGGGCCGCTGGCGGCCTCCTGGCGGCTCCCGACCTTCCTCAACCCCCGGCGCGACGGCGCGGTGCTGCCGATCCTGCACCTCAACGGCTACAAGATCGCCGGGCCCACCGTGCTCGGCCGCGCCGACGACGCGGACGTCGAGGCCTACCTCATCAGCCAAGGCTGGGACCCTGTGGTGGTCTCGGGCGACGACCCGCGGGAGGTGTTCCCCGCGCTGCTCGACGCGCTCCTCGACGCCCACGGCCGCATCCGCGAGTTGCAGGCCGCGGCCCGCGGCGACGGGACGGACGGCGGCGCCGACGGGGCGGGCGCCCCGCCCAGCGAGGCCGTCCGGCACAGCTGGCCGGCGATCGTCCTGCGGACCCCGAAGGGCTGGACCGGCCCCGCGGTCGTCGACGGCATCCAGGTCGAGGGCACCAACCGAGCCCACCAGGTGCCGCTCGCCGGGCTGGCCGACAACCCGCAGCACCTGGCGATGCTGGAGCGGTGGATGCGCGGCTACCGCCCCGAGGAGCTCTTCGACGACCACGGCCGGCTCGTCCCCGAGCTGCGCGGGCTGGCACCCGAGGGGGACCGCCGCATGTCGGCCACGCCGTACGCCAACGGGGGCCGCCTGCGGACCCCGCTGCCGAGGCCGGAGCTCTCGGCGTACGAGGTGGTCGTCGACCCGGCCGCACGCGGCCGTGAGCTCGTCGAGAACACGATCACCACCGGCCGCCTCCTGCGCGACCTGTACGCGGCGACGACCACCCCCGACGGTGGCGGCACCTTCCGCCTGTTCTCCCCGGACGAGACGGCGAGCAACCGCCTGCAGCCGGTGTTCGAGGTGACCGACCGGTGCTTCATGGGGCCGCTGCGGGACACCGACGACCACCTCGGGCCCGACGGCAGGGTCATGGAGGTGCTGAGCGAGCACCTGTGCCAAGGCTGGTTGGAGGGCTACCTGCTCTCGGGGCGGCACGGGGTGTTCGCGACGTACGAGGCGTTCGCGATGGTGTCGGCGTCGATGGCGGTCCAGCACGTCAAGTGGCTCCAGCACGCCCAGGAGCTGCCGTGGCGGGCGTCGGTGTCGTCGTTGAACATCCTGTTGACCTCGACCTGCTGGCGCAACGACCACAACGGGTTCTCCCACCAGGGGCCCGGGCTCATCGACTGCCTGCTGCCGCTGGCGCCGGGGGTGGTCCGGGTGTTCCTGCCACCGGACGCCAACACCGCCCTGTGGATCAGCGAGCACTGCCTCTCCGGCACCGACCACGTCAACCTCATCGTCGTCGACAAGCAGAAGCACCTGCAGTACCTCGGGCTCGAGGAGGCGGCCAGGGCCTGCTCGGCGGGGACCTCCGTGTGGGAGTGGGCCAGCACCTGCGGCCCCGACGAGGACCCCGACATCGTGCTGGCCTGCGCAGGGGACGTGCCGACGCAGGAGGCGCTCGCCGCGGTGCAGCTGCTGCGCGAGGGCGTGCCGGACCTCAAGGTGCGCTTCGTCAACGTCATCGACCTCATGACGCTGATCCCGGAGGACGACCACCCGAACGGCTTCTCCGACAGCCACTTCGAGGACGTCTTCACCCCGGAGCGCCACGTCGTGTTCGCCTTCCACGGCTACCCGCGCGCGGTCCACCAGCTCATCCACGGCCGCACCAACCCGGGCCGGTTCCACGTCCGCGGGTTCAGCGAGCAGGGCACGACGACCACGCCGTTCGACATGGTCGTGCTCAACCGGATGAGCCGGTTCCACCTCGCCAAGGAGGTGCTGCGCCGGGCCCGCACCCGCCCACCGGGGTGGCGCGAGCTCAAGGACCTGTGCGACCGGCGGCTGGCCGAGCACGAGACCTGGATCCGCGAGCACCTCGAGGACCTGCCGGACATCGCGACCTGGACGTGGACCGGGCCGACTGACGACGCACCGACGGACGACGCGCCTGCGGACCCCGCTCCGCCCGCACGCCTCCCGTCGGACCCGGTGCTCGCGGACCACGGGGCGGTGGACGGCGACGGCCGGTAGTTTCGGCCCGTGGCCACCAGCATCTACATCGCCGGCACCGAGGCACAGTCCGGCAAGTCGGCGGTCGCCGTCGGCCTGCTCGACCAGCTGACCCGTCGTGCCGGGCGCGTGGGGGTGTTCCGGCCGATCGTGCGGGCCGGCGTCCCCGACGAGCTGGTCCGCACCCTGCTGGCCCAGCTGCCCGGTGACCTCACCGTCGAGCAGGCGTGCGGCGTCACGTACGACGAGCTGCACGCCTCGCCCGAGCACGCGATGGGCGTCATCGTGGACCGGTTCCACGAGGTGGCCCGCGACCACGACGTGGTGCTGGTCGTGGGCTCGGACTTCACCGACGTGTCGGCACCGACGGAGTTCTCGGTCAACGCCGCCGTCGCGGCGAACCTCGGCTCGCGGCTGCTGCTCGTCGTGCCCGCCGCAGACCACGACCCGGCACAGGTCGCCACCGCCGCCGAGATGGCCGTGCTGGCGGCACGGGAGGCCCACGCCCACGTGACCGGGGTGGTGGCCAACCGGGTGCACCCCGAGGACCTGGAGCAGACGACCGCTGCGGTGTCGGCGCTCGTCGGCGTGCCGGTGCAGTCGCTGCCCGACACGCCACTGCTGCGCGCGCCCACGGTGAAGGACCTCATGGACGCCTGCGGGGGCCGGCTGGTCCACGGTGACACCGCCTGGCTCGACCGGGAGTCCTCGGGCCTCGTGGTGGCCGCGATGACCATGCCCCACGTCCTCGACCGGCTGATCGACGGGGGAGTGGTGATCGTGCCCGGCGACCGGGAGGACGTGGTGCTCGGCGTCCTGCTGGCACACCGGTCGAAGACCTTCCCGACGCTGTCGGGCATCGTCCTCAACGGCGGGTTCCCCCTGACCCCGCAGGTGGAGCGGCTGATCGAGGGCCTCGACGTCGTCCTGCCGGTCATCGCCACCGACGGCGGCACCATGACCACGGCCACCAGGCTCGGTGCGGCCCGCGGCCGTCTCGCGCCCGACTCCACCCGCAAGCTCGAGGCCGCCGTCGCGATGGTCGAGCGCGGCCTCGATGCCGAGGCGCTGCTCGGCCCCGTCGCCACCACCGGCGGGGGGACCGTCACCCCCCTGATGTTCGAGCACCGCCTCGTCGACGCGGCGCGGCTGGCCGGCGCCCACATCGTGCTGCCCGAGGGCGCCGAGGACCGGATCCTGCTCGCGGCCGACACGGTGCTGGCCCGTGGGATCGCCAGGCTCACGCTGCTCGGCGTCGAGGAGGCGGTCCGCGCCAACGCCGCCCGCCTCGGTGTCGACATCGACGCAGCCGACATCGTCGACCCCGGCACCAGCGACCTGCGCGAGGGCTTCGCCGCCGAGTACGCCGCGCTGCGGGCGCACAAGGGCGTGACCCTGGACCAGGCACGCGACCGGGTCGTCGACCCCTCCTACTTCGGCACGATGATGGTGCACCAGGGCCTCGCGGACGGCATGGTGGCCGGCTGCATCACCACCACCGCGCACACCATCCGGCCCGCCCTCGAGATCGTCCGGACCGCCCCGGGGGTCTCGGTCGTCTCCAGCGTCTTCCTCATGTGCCTCGCCGACCGCGTGCTCGTCTACGGCGACTGCGCCGTCAACCCCGACCCCACGGCCGAGCAGCTCGCCGACATCGCCGTCTCCTCGGCCCGCACCGCCGAGCAGTTCGGCATCGAGCCCCGTGTGGCGATGCTGTCGTACTCGACGGGGGAGTCGGGCACGGGCGCCGACGTCGACAAGGTGCGGGCCGCGACCGCCCTGGTCCACGAACGGGCGCCGGGGCTGCCCGTGGAGGGACCGATCCAGTACGACGCGGCGGTCGACCTCGGTGTCGCAGCCACCAAGCTCAAGGACAGCCCGGTGGCCGGTCGTGCGACGGTGCTCGTCTTCCCGGACCTCAACACGGGCAACAACACCTACAAGGCGGTGCAGCGCAGCGCCTCCGCCGTGGCCATCGGCCCGGTGCTGCAGGGCCTCAACCGGCCGGTCAACGACCTGTCCCGGGGCGCCCTGGTGCGCGACATCGTCAACACCGTGGCCATCACCGCGATCCAGGCGGGCGCCTGATGGGCGGTCGCACCGTGCTGGTGGTCAACGCCGGCTCCTCGTCGCTGAAGTACCAGGTGCTCGACGCGGTCTCGGGCCGCACGGCTGCGTCCGGACTCGTCGACCGGATCGGCGGGCCGGGACACCTGCGGCACACGACCGACGACGGGACTCACGAGCGGGAGGTCACGTGCCGCGACCACCGGGAGGCCCTGCGCGCGGCCAGGGAGGCCCTGCGCGAGCACGGCCCGGACCTGTCGGGTGACGGCCTGCTGGCCGTCGGGCACCGCGTCGTGCACGGCGGACCGGAGTTCACCGCACCGGTCGTGGTGGACGACGTCGTGGTCGAGGCGATCCGTTCGCTGGCGCCCCTCGCGCCGCTGCACAACCCCGCCAACCTCGGGGGCATCCTCAGCGCACGCGAGTCGTTCCCGGGCGTCCCGCAGGTCGCCGTCTTCGACACCGCCTTCCACCAGTCGATGCCCTCGGAGGCGCACACGTACGCCGTACCCGCCGAGTGGCGCGAGCGCCACCAGGTGCGCCGCTACGGCTTCCACGGCACCTCCCACCGCTACGTGTCCCGCCGCACGGCGGAGCTGCTCGGCCGCGCCCCGGAGGACTGCGCCGTCATCGTGCTGCACCTGGGCAACGGCGCCAGCGCCTGCGCGGTCCTGGGTGGCCGCAGCATCGACACCTCGATGGGGCTGTCCCCGCTCGAGGGGCTGGTCATGGGCACCCGGTCCGGCGATGTCGACCCGGCGCTGGGGGCCTACCTGTCCCGGGTCGCCGACCTCGACGCGAAGGCCTACGACGAGGCACTCAACTTCCGCAGCGGGCTGCTCGGCCTGGCCGGCGTCTCCGACCTGCGGGAGCTCGAGCAGCGCCGGGCCGCGGGCGACGACGACGCCGCGCTGGCCTTCGAGGTGATGACGTACCGCCTGCGCAAGTACGTCGGCGCGTACGCCGTCGCCCTCGGCCGGGTGGACGCCATCGCCTTCACGGGCGGGATCGGCGAGAACAGCGTGGCGGTACGGGCTGCGGTGCTGGACGGGCTCGGCGCCCTCGGGGTGGTGCTGGACCCGCAGGCCAACGAAGCGGGCGAGCCGGAGCGACGCGTCACCACGGGGTCCAGCAGCGTCCCCGCCTGGGTGGTCCCGACCCGCGAGGAGCTGGAGATCGCCCGGGCCTGCCTGTCGCTGCTGGGCGACGAGTCCGGGTAGGCGGTAGCGGGAAGCAGCCGGCAGGGACCGCACGGGCGACGCATAGGGTGCTCGCGTGAGCACTCTCTACCGCGGCGGCTTCGTCTACTCACCCATCGACCCCTTCGCCAACGCGATGGTCGTCTACGACGCGACGGGCACCATCGCCTGGATCGGTGGCGACGACGCCGCAGCCGTCCACGGCGACGCGGTGGACCGGGTCGTCGAGCTCGACGGGGCACTGGTCACGCCTGCCTTCGTCGACGCCCACGCCCACCTCTCGCAGACCGGCGCCGGCCTGCGCGGGGTCGACGTCGCCACCACCCGCAGCGCCGCCGAGGCCCTGTCGCGAATCGAGGACGCAGCCCGCCGGCAGCAGGGGCGCCCGGTCTACGCACCCAACTGGGACGAGCGGCTGTGGGCCGAGCGCCGGCCGGTGACCGGAGCCGAGCTCGACCGCGCGACCTACGGCGGCGTCGTCTACTCACCGCGGGTGGACGGCCACTCCGCCGTCATCTCCTCGGCGCTCGCGGCGGCAGCCGGCGCCCGCGACCTGCCCGGCTGGGAAGGCGACGGCCTGGTCACGCGGGAGGCCCACCACGCAGCCCGCGAGGCCTTCAACCAGGCGGTCACCCCCGCCCAGCGCCGCGCCGACATCGACCTCGCCCTGCGCACGGCCGCCGCGGCCGGCATCGGCCTGGTGCACGAGAACGGCGGCCCGGTCGTCTCCAGCGCCGACGACTTCGCCGACGTGCTGGCGGCTGGGGAGGGCGGTGACGTTCCGCAGACCATGGGCTACTGGGCCGAGCTGGCCGCCGACGAGCAGCAGGCGCGCGACCTCGCGGCGCTGCACGGCGCCCGTGGCCTCGCCGGTGACCTCAACGTCGACGGCTCCATCGGGTCCCGGACCGCCCACCTGCGCGACGACTACGCGGACGCCGCCGGCCACACCGGCAACGCCTACCTCACCGTCGCCCAGGTGCGGGACCACGTCGCGGCCTGCTCCCTCGCGGGGCTCCAGGCGGGGTTCCACGTCATCGGCGACGCCGGTGTCGACACGGTGGTCGAGGGCTTCGAGGCCGCGGCCGCCCTCGTCGGGGCCCCAGAGGTCGCCCGGTCGCGACACCGTCTGGAGCACCTCGAGATGGTCGACCGCTCCGCCATCGAGCGACTCGTGGCGCTCGGGGTCGGGGCCAGCGTCCAGCCGGCCTTCGACGCCCTGTGGGGCGGGCCGGACGCCATGTACGCAGCGCGGCTGGGTGCCGGACGTGTCGTCGGGGACGCGCCCATGAACCCCTTCGCCTCGATGCTGGCCGCCGGCATGACGGTGGCGCTGGGCTCCGACACCCCGGTGACGCCGTTCGCCCCCTGGGAAGCGGTGCGGGCCTGCATCGAGCACCACGACGAGCGCCAGCGCATCTCCGCGCGCTCGGCGTTCCTCGCCCACACGCGCGGCGGCTGGCGGGCTGCCGGCCTCGACGACCGCGGCTACCTCGACCTCGGCCTGCCCGCCACGTTCGCGGTCTGGAAGGTGGGCGACCTCGTCGTGCAGGCCCCGGACGACCGCATCCAGACGTGGAGCACCGACCCCCGCTCGGGCACCCCCGGGCTGCCGGACCTGTCTCCCGGCGCACCCGCGCCCGAGTGCCTGCGCACCGTCGTCCGGGGCCGCACGGTCTTCGACGCGGGCGCCTTCACCCCCTGAGACCGCACGGTCTTTGAGGGATCCGACGGACCAGAACCCCTCGGATCCCTCAAGGACTCGACGCAGCCTCCCGCGGTCAGCCCTGGCGAACCGCCACAATTCCGGCCATGCGCGTGATCCGGGGGGAGCAGCGGACACAGGAGGGTGTGAGCAGACACCCTGACAACCGCGTCGACACGGTCGACGACCGGGACGCCGAGCTCAGCGCGCTGTTCCGGCAGCACGCTCCTCGCGTCCACGCATACGCCCGCCGCCACGTCGAGCCGAGCCAGTGCGACGACGTGGTCTCCGAGACCTTCCTCGTCGCCTGGCGACGGCCCGACCAGGTGCCCGACGAACCGCTGCCGTGGCTGCTGGTCGTGGCCCGCAACGTCATCGCCAACCAGCGCCGTACCGCGCGTCGCGCCGACCAGGTCTGGTTCGCCGCAGTGCGCGAGGGGTGGACCTCCACCGCCCCGTCCGCGGACGAGGCGGTCCACGAGCGCGAGAGCGTCCTGCGCGCCCTCGGCGAGTGCACCCGTGCCGAGCGGGAGGCCCTGCTGCTGACCGCCTGGGACGGGCTACCGCCCGCCGAGGCCGCTGCCGTCGCCGACTGCTCGGTGCGCGCCTTCACCGTCCGCCTCCACCGTGCCCGCACCCGGCTGCGCGCCGCGTACGCCGCGGATGCCGCGCCCTCGACCGTCCCGCCGGCGGGGGAGCCGGCCCGTACCCCGCACCTCAGCCGTGCCGCACTCGCCCAGGAGATCTCGTGAAGACCATCGACCAGCTGTCCGACCACACCGTCGACGGGCCCGACCCGCTCACGCTGCTCACCGCGGCCCGGCCCTCGGGGGACGCCCTGTCCGCCGACTGGTCCCCGCTCCGGGCCGAGGCAGCCCTGGCGGCCACCCTGCGCCGGGTCGCGGACCGGGACGACCCTGCCGGGCGCATCGTGGCCCTGGCGCCGCGTAGGTCGCGGCGCCGGTGGGTCGCCCTCGTGGCCGCAGCCGCCGTGGCCGCCCTGGCCGTGCTCGGGGGCACCACCGTCTTCGCCCCGACCAGGGCGCTGCCGCGCGCCGACGCGGTGGAGCGGCTGGCCAGCACCGCGGCCGTGGCGCCCACCCTGGAGGTCGGGCCGGGCCAGTACCTCCACCAGGTGGTCGTCTACAGGCAGCCACATCGGGACGCCCAGACCCCGGCCGTCGACGCCACCTCGGAGACCTGGGTCGACGCCGACGGCACCACCTGGCTGCGGACCGTCGACCGTGCGGCGACCGCGAGGACCACCTACGAGCGCATCCCGGCGAGCGACCTCGGCGACGACCCCTTCATGGGCACCCGGCCCGCCGACTACCAGCAGTGGCCCTCCGACCCCGCCGGGCTGCGGGCCTTCTTCGACGCGCACATCCGCAGCACCGGCCCCAACTCCCTCGACCCGAGCCAGGCCATCTTCGAGAACTGCAGCGACCGGTTCGCCCAGGGCATGACCCCGCCGGCCCTCAACGCCGCCATGATCCGGCTCCTCGGGAGCCTGCCGCAGGTCACGACCTCGAGGGTCCAGTTCGCCGGCCACGACGCCGTGAAGCTGGAGTACCGCGGCGCGTACGTCGACGCCGTCTACTTCGACGAGGCCACCGCCCGATACCTCGGCGAGACCGACTCGGGCAGCCGGGCCGAGGTGACCGTGCAGCCCGCGGTCGTCGACTCGGTCCCCGCGGTGGTGCGGGCGAGGGCGAGGACCGAGGGCAGCGAGGACTCGTCCGACTCGGTCAAGAGCCCCTGACGAGAGCCCTGACGAGAGCTCGACACACAGACCCACAGGATTTCCGGCCAACTGGGGGGTTGGCCGGAAATCCTGTGCTCCGCTGCTAGATTTGCGCCGTGTCTTCACGTGCCAAACCCCTGCTGGACCTCGATCCCGCCACCGTCCGCCAGGCCCGCGCCCTCGCCCGCAAGGCGGGTCGCCCCGTCGTCAAGCTGGCCCAGAGCCACACGACCGTGTCCGTCGAGCGGGCCACGCTGCGCCTCGCCGGGCTGGCCGGCGCCGACCACGAGCGGGTGCCGTGGGTCAACCACCTCGTCGACGCCGTCCGGGCCGAGGTCGGCCTCGAGCACGGGGTGACCACCCCGGTCTACGACGCCCTGCGCAGGGGTGAGGCGCCGGACCTGCTGACCCTGGCCCAGAAGGCGGCCAGCGGCTCGGTGCAGTTCCGGCTCCCCGAGGGCCGCGAGGCCACCCGCGCGCAGTCCGCCGCGCGGCGAGAGGTGAGCCGCGGCATACGCACCATCGACAAGCAGCGCGCCAACCGCGACCGGCTCATCAAGCGCCACGGCGACCCCGAGCAGCGGCCCTGGATCTACCTCATCGTCGCCACCGGCGACATCTACGAGGACATCCCGCAGGCGCAGAACGCCGCCCGCGAGGGCGCCGACATCATCGCCGTGATCCGTTCCACCGGGCAGTCGCTGCTCGACTACGTCCCCGAGGGCGCCACCCGCGAGGGGTATGCCGGGACGTACGCCACGCAGGAGAACTTCCGCCTCATGCGTGCGGCCCTGGACGAGACGTCCAAGGAGCTCGGCCGCTACATCCGGCTCACCAACTACGCCTCGGGCCTGTGCATGCCGGAGATCGCGACCCTGGCCGGCCTCGAGCGGCTCGACATGATGCTCAACGACTCGATGTACGGGATCCTCTTCCGCGACATCAACCCGATCCGCACGTTCGTGGACCAGCGGTTCAGCCGCCAGATCCACGCCCGTGCCGGGATCATCATCAACACCGGCGAGGACAACTACCTCACCACCGCCGACGCCGTGGAGGCCGCGCACACGGTGACGGTCAGCCAGCTGCTCAACGAGTACTTCGCCAAGGAGGCGGGGCTCGAGGACTGGCAGCTCGGCCTCGGGCACGCCTTCGAGATCAACCCCGACCTGCCCGACAGCTTCCGGATGGAGCTCGCGCACGCGCTGCTCGCGCGCCAGCTCTTCCCGAAGGCACCGCTGAAGTGGATGCCGCCGACCAAGCACATGACGGGCGACGTGTTCCGCGGCTACCTGCTCGACGGGTTCTTCAACCTCGTGGGCGCGATGACCGGCCAGGGCATCCTGCTCGTCGGGATGATGACCGAGGCCGTGGTGACGCCGTTCCTGTCCGACCGTGACCTCGCCCTGCAGAACGTGCGCTACGTCCTCAACGCGGCCGGCGGGCTCACCGAGGACTTCCACCCGCCGCGCGACGGGTTCATCCAGACCCGGGCCCGTCAGGTGCTCGGCGAGGCGGTCGACCTGCTCGACACGATCGTCCACGACAGCGACACCGCGGGTGACCCGCCGCTGCTGGCGGCGATCGCCGACGGCACCTTCGGCCTGATGAAGCGTCCCGCCGACCGCGGCAAGGGTCTCGACGGGGTGGTCGAGCGCGCCCCCGGCTACGACAACCCGGCCACGACGATGCTCGAGGAGGGCTCCGACCGATGAGCGCGTCCACCCAGCCCGACATCATCCGGCCCTACGGCGACACCACCGGCGACGGCATGGTGCAGGTGTCCTTCACCCTGCCCGTCCCGCACGACAAGCGCGCCGAGGGCGCCGCCCTCCAGCTGGCCGCGAAGATGGGGCTCGAGCCCGCGCTGCTCGTGCACGCCAAGGCGATGGGTCCGGACTTCACCTTCTTCGTGGTCTACGGCAGCGCCAAGCACCTGGTCGACCTGCGCGAGGTCACCGTCGTCGAGCGCGAGTTCCCGCTGCTCACGCCCACCGAGGTCAACAAGGCGATCAAGTCCCGGCTGCGCCGCAAGCTCGTCGTCGTGGGGGCCTGCATCGGCACCGACGCCCACACCGTCGGGATCGACGCGATCCTCAACATCAAGGGCTTCGCAGGGGAGAAGGGCCTGGAGTACTACCGGGAGGTCAAGGTCGTGAACCTCGGCGCCCAGGTGCTCGTGCCCGAACTCGTCGAGCGGGCCAGGGCCGAGAAGGCCGACGCCGTCATGGTGAGCCAGGTCGTCACCCAGCGCGACGCGCACATCCACAACACCACGACGATGAGTGCGGCCTTCCGTGAGGCGTACCCGGCGGGGCAGGTCCCGCTGCTCGTCGTCGGCGGCCCCCGCTTCGAGGAGGGCTCCGCCGCCAGGCTGGGCGTCGACCGGATCTTCGGCCGCGGCACGACCCCCGGCGAGGTCGCCAGCTACCTCGTCCACGCCCTGGCCCCGACCAAGGGCGCCCCGGCCAAGAACGCCCCGACCAAGAACGCCCCGACCAAGGGTGCCCCGTCCACGACCAAGGAGAAGGCATGACCTCCAGCCCCGGCACGCAGGCCACGGTCGGCCGCACCGTCACCCATCGCCGCTACGTCCCGTACAGCCACGCGCACTACGCGGGCAACCTCGTCGACGGGGCCTACTCGCTCGCCGCGTTCGGTGACGTCGCCACCGAGATGTGCATCCTCACCGACGGTGACGAGGGCCTGTTCGCGTCGTACTCCGACGTCCAGTTCAAGGCCCCGGTCCGCGCCGGCGACGTCATCGAGATCAGCGCGACCCTGGTGCGCGTCGGCCGTCGCAGCCGCGAGATGGACTTCGAGGTCCGGGTGGTCGGCCGGGGTGCACCGGAACGCGGCGAGTCCAGCGCCGACGTCCTCGAGCCCCCGGTGGTGGCCACCACCGCACGCGGCGTGGTGGTCGTCCCCGCTCCCTCCGACGAGGGCTGACACCGGCTCGGCGTGTCCTCGACGACACGCCGGTGACTGAGAAGATCCTCAGCCGCTGCAAGGGAATTGCTGAGCACGAAAGGATCGTGGCGCGGCGGGAAGCGGTCCGGATGGCGAGAAACCGCCATGGACGGCGGGTTGACAGCGCGCTCCGCGCCGAGGGTAAGTTGGCCCACGGCTGTCACACCGAATGACTGCCGGGGGAGGGGACCCAGACCGGACACGACGTACTGCCGGTGACTAGCGCGCGCAGCCACCGTTGACCAGCAGCGACGTCGATCCCTACTGGTGCCTCCCGCCCGAGGCGGTGGTGGACGGCGTCCGGCCCGCGCGCTCAGTAGACAACAGCGGGATGTCGACATCCGGTCGACCTCCTGCTGGTCCCAACGGCGGCGCGGGCCGCGACGTGTCCTACCGTGGTTGCGTGACGACGCCACCCCGCCCGACGCGACCGGGCCTGCGGTCCGGCGCCGTCCTCCTCCCGGCACTGCTGTCGGGCCTGCTGACCGCCCTCGCGTTCCCCACCCAGGACGTCTGGTGGACCGCCCCGCTCGGGGTGGCCCTGCTGTCCGCGGCGACGTTCGGCGCCCGCCCGCGGCTGGCCGCGCTGGGCGGCCTCGCCCACGGGCTGGGCTTCTTCCTGCCCACCCTCTCGTGGACCGGCATCTACGTCGGCAACCTGCCGTGGGTGGCCCTGTCCACGCTGGAGGCGCTCTACACCGCCGCGATGTGCCTCGTCGTGGCCTGGATCCAGCGGCCCCTGCTCGCCACCCGGCTGCGGCCGCTCGCGTACGCCGCGGTGCCGCTGGGCTGGGTCCTCCAGGAGGCGGCGCGTGGCGCCACGCCGTTCGGCGGGTTCCCGTGGGTGCGTCTCGCGTTCAGCCAGGCCGACAGCCCCCTCGCCCCCTTCGCCCGGTTCGGGGGTGCGCCCGGGTTGACCTTCGCCGTGACAGCCCTGGGCGTCCTGGTCCACGTCGCCTGCCGCGCGCTGGCCGTCACCTCCGTGCGACGCCTGCGCCGGGTGCACGGGCCCGCCGGGACCGGACCGGGGCGCGTCCTGGCCGGGGGGCTGGTCGTCCTCGGCCTCGCGCCCCTGGTGCTGGCCCTCGCCATGAAGCCCCCGACCGACGGCCGCCCCGTCTCGGTGCTCTTCGTGCAGGGCAACGTGCCCAGGGCCGGCCTGGACTTCAACGCCGAGCGCCGCAAGGTCCTCGACAACCACGTCCAGGGCACCGTGGCCGCGGCCGGCCGTGCCGCCACGCCACCCTCGCTGGTCGTCTGGCCGGAGAACTCCTCCGACATCGACCCCTTCGACAACCCCGACGCCGCTGCCGACATCCGCCTGGCGGTGGAGACGATCAAGGCGCCGATCCTGCTGGGCGCGGTGCTCGACGGCCCCGCTCCCTACGTGTCCAACGCCAGCCTCTTCTACACCCCCGGGGGCGGTGAGCCGGGACGCTACGTCAAGCAGCACCCGGTGCCGTTCGCCGAGTACATCCCCTACCGCAGCTTCTTCCGGAACTTCAGCGACAAGGTGGACCTCGTCGCGCGTGACTTCACCAAGGGTGACCGGCCCGGGGCCTTCGAGGTGCCGGTCAAGGGGCAGGCGCCCTACTGGGTGGTCCCCACCATCTGCTTCGAGGTCGCCTACGACGGCCTCATGCGCGACTCCACGCTGCAGCCGGGACGGGAGGCGAGCATCCTGGCTGTGCAGACCAACAACGCCACGTTCGGCTACACCGCGGAGTCGGAGCAGCAGTTCGCGATCAGCCGGATCCGGGCCATCGAGCACGGCCGCTCGGTCGTGCACGTGTCGACGGTGGGAGTGAGCGGCTTCATCAACCCCGACGGAACGTACGTCGACAAGACCTCGTTGTTCACCCCGGCGGCCCGGTTCGGGTCACCGGTGGTCCGGACCGAGGTGACCGTCGCCGACCGGCTCGGCCAGCTGCCCGAGTACGCCGCGGGGCTCGCCGCGCTGCTGCTGCTGGCCGCGGGTCGGTGGTCACGCCGACGGACCGCTAGGGTCGAGGCCGCCGCCGACCCGACAGGGTCGGCCGAGACACGAAGGGAAGGCGTCGTTGTCTGACCAGATCGACCGGGTGCTCGTGTGCATCCCGACGTACAACGAGCGAGACAACCTGCCGCTGGTCGTGCGCCGCATCCGTGCCGCCGTGCCCGGGGCGGACGTCCTCGTGCTCGACGACAGCTCGCCGGACGGCACCGGTGACGTCGCCGACGAGCTCGCCTCGGCCGACCCCCAGGTCAACGTGCTGCACCGCCCCGCGAAGCAGGGCCTCGGCATGGCCTACCTCGCCGGCTTCCGCTGGGGCCTGGACCGCGGCTACGACGCCCTAGTCGAGATGGACGCCGACGGCTCCCACCAGCCCGAGCAGCTCCAGCGCCTCCTGGACGCCCTGGAGCGTGCCGACCTCGTCATCGGGTCGCGGTGGGTCAAGGGCGGCTCGGTCGTCAACTGGCCGCTGCACCGCAAGGCGCTCAGCGTCGGTGGCAACCTCTACACGCGCGCCCTGCTCGGCATGCCGGTCCACGACGCGACGGCCGGGTACCGCGCCTACCGCGCGGACGCCCTGCGCGCCATGGGGCTGGAGCAGGTGGCCTCCCAGGGCTACTGCTTCCAGGTCGACCTGACCCGGCGCGCGGTCCGGCTCGGGCTCCGCGTGGTCGAGGTGCCCATCACCTTCGTCGAGCGTGAGATCGGCGACTCCAAGATGAGCGGCGACATCATGCGCGAGTCGCTGCAGCGCATCACCGTGTGGGGTGTGCACCACCGCGCCGACCAGCTGCGCGGGCTGTCCCAGCGCCGGGAACCCACGTGGCACGAGCTGTAGGGGGAACGGGCTCCTCACGCCGCCGCCGGCCACGCTGGCTCGCGGTGGTGTTCCTCCTGCTGCTGGTCGTCCCGATCCTGGAGATCGCCACGATCATCGCGGTGGGGAAGGTCATTGGCGGGTGGCAGACCCTCGCGCTGCTGCTGCTGGAGTCGGCACTCGGGGCCTGGCTCGTGCGCCGGGAGGGCGCCCGGGCCTGGGCCGCGCTGACCACCGCCCTCAACACGGGACGGATGCCCAGCCGCGAGCTCGCCGACGCGGCCCTGGTGCTCGTGGGCGGCACGCTGCTGCTCGCCCCGGGCTTCCTCACCGACGTCGTCGGCTTCTTCTTCATCCTGCCCCTGACCCGGCCGATCGCCCGGTCCGTGCTCGAGACCGTGGTGGCCAGGCGGCTGCTCGGGGGAGTGTTCGGTGGGCGCAGGGGGCCGGGTGGACGAGGTCGCGGGCCCGGCGGCTCGAACGGGCCGGACATCATCGAGGGCGAGGTCCTCTGACCGCACCGAGCCGGAAACGCGGAACGGCCGCCTCCTTCAGGAGGCGGCCGGCCGGTGCTGGTGGGCTCAGGCGGTGCGCTTGCGGCGCGGCTTCTCGCCACGCGACTCGCGCAGGAGGGTCAGCCGCTCCTCGAGCAGCTCCTCGAGCTCGGGGATCGAGCGACGCTCGAGCAGCATGTCCCAGTGGGTGCGGACGTGCTTGACCTGCTTCGCCTCGGGCTCGGGGCCGTCGACCAGCCGCGCCTCCTCGCCGCAACGGCACTCCCAGGTGGGAGGGATCTCCGCCTCGATCGAGAACGGCAGCTCCGTGCGGTGCCCCAGCGGGCACACGTACGCGGTGATCTGTCGTTCGCTCGGGACGACGTGGTCGTCGGTCTCGAGGCTGTGCGAAACCATTCGGCTTCCGCGAAGGGTGCGTTCTGCCATGGTGTTCTCCCAACGGTGCGTGGTTCCCGGCCCGCTCGGGTGGGGGCTCGGGATTCGCTAGGCATAACGCCATCGACCCGTGCAATGTTCCGACGCCCGGCGCGTCGCACGCGTTGGCATCGTGTGACACGGATCACATCCCGCGCCGCGAAAGCCGCAGGTCAGACCACGTGGGGGAGGGCGTTCCCGGCGTCCAGGATGCCGCGGCGCATGTCCACCCGGGCGAGCAGCGCCCCGCCGACGACGAAGAACACCGCGAGGGCGACGATGGCCGGGCGGTAGGAGCCCGTCCACTGGTAGACGAGCCCGAAGGTGAGCGTCCCGAACCAGCTCGTGCCGCGCTCCATCGCCTGGTAGAGGCTGAAGAACTCGGCCTCGCGGTCCTTGGGCACCAGCTGGCTGTACAGCGACCGGCTCAGCGCCTGGGTACCCCCCAGCACCAGGCCGATGGCCACCCCCAGGACGAACAGCGGGACCACCTGGCGGTCGGGCACGAAGTAGGCGAAGACGACGACACCGGTCCACAGGACCAGGCCCCAGAGCACCGTGCGCCACGCGCCGTACCGCTGGGCGAGCCGGCCGAAGAGCAGGGCGCCGCCGAAGCCGACGAACTGGACCATGAGGAACAGCGTCAGCATGGTGGTCTCGGGGAAGCCGAGCTCGCGCTGGCCGTAGAGGCTGGACTGGCCGATGACGGTCTGGATGCCGTCGTTGAAGAACAGGTAGGCGATGAGGAAGAGCATCGTCTGGGGGAACAGCCGCAGCTCCCGGAAGGTCGAGGCCAGCTGGCGCAGGCTGCCGCCCACGATGCCGGCGGTCCTGGCCACCTCGGGCCGCTCGACGCCTCGCAGCCGCCACATGCCGATGACCGGGATGAGCGAGAAGCCGGCCCACCACAGGCCCGCCATGAGCATGCTCGCCCGGACGGCGCCGCCGCGGTCGAGGCCGAGCACGTCGGGCTTGCTCAGCATGAGGAAGTTGACCGCGAGCAGCAGCCCGCCACCGAGGTAGCCCAGCGCCCACCCCCGCGAGGAGACCTTGTCGCGGTCGTCGGGGCTGGCGATCCGGCACAGGATCGAGTCGTAGACCACCAGCGAGGCGCCCAGGCTCAGGTTGGCCACGATGAGCAGCACCACCCCGAGCTGCCAGTTGGTGCCCCGCACCAGCGCCATGAGGCAGGCCGCGATGGACCCCACGAGGGCGAACCCGCCCAGCAGGCGAGCGGGCCTGGGGGAGCGGTCGGCGATGGCCCCGACGAAGATCAGGGCGACCGCCGAGACGATGGTCGCCAGGGTGATGGTGAACGGCGCCACCGAACCCGGGGCGATGCCGACCCCGAGGACGTGGAGGTTGGTGCGGCAGGTCTGTCCGTCGGCCAGGCCGGGACAGGCCGCGGCCTCGGCGACGGCGGTGAGGTACGGGGTGAACAGCACGGTCGCGGTCGTCGTGACGTAGGCCGAGTTGGCCCAGTCGTACCAGTACCAGGACCTGCGGTAGTGCTCGTTGCCCTGCCACGTCGCCGTCGACGTGGTCGCCTCAGTCGTCATGCGTGAAGGGTGGCACAGCAGCCCCCGGCGCAGATGCGTATTGCTACCCAGGTGCGGCGCGTGTCAGCCGGCGTACTCCCAGTGCCACGGCTCGGGCAGCGACCCGGTCGGCTCGGCCCACGCCGGGTGGAACCAGCCGTACAGCGGCGCGTTCTGCTTCATCCACAGGTGGGCGGCGGAGCCGAAGTCGTTGACGCCACCGCACAGGTCGACCGCGAGGCCACGACCGTGCTCACTCGTGCCGGGGGTGGCCGCCCACTTGCCCCGTTCGGCCTTCACCGAGACCTGCTCGGCCAGCGAGCGGTAGGAGTCGGTGACGCAGATGGGGGAGCCGGTGTCCTTCTCGTAGGCGAGGCTCATCTCGTTGAACGCAGCGGCGGCGCCGGGGCGCAGGCTCTGGGCAGGCGCGCCGTACAGCGGGCACAGCCCTGCGGCGGGCACCGCGCCGTTGGGGTAGTCGGCCTCGTTGGTGCTGCACGCCTTGACCGAGCCGTCGGTCTTGACGCCCGGGACGACCAGGGCGGCGCGCAGGCGCTTGGTGGCCGCCAGCGCGGTGGCGTCCTCGCTGCCGAGCAGCAGCCCGGCGATGGGGCCGGCCTTGCGCACCTGGGCGGCGTGCAGGGCCCGCGTCGCCTCGAGCTGGGCCTTCTGCTCGGCGATCGCGGTCTGGAGACCGGCCTTGGCCTTCGCGGCGGCCGTGGCGGCGTCTGCTGCCCGGGTGCTCGCCTCGACCGCCTGCACGGCGACCTGCTGCTGCAGGCGGGTCCGGTCCTGGACGCGCTGGAACGCCGAGGCCTTCTGGTTGTTGAGGTAGCCGAGCTGCGCCGTGGTGTCGCTCGCCTCGGCGGCCGGACGGCTCAGGGCGTCCAACAGGGTGCTCATGTCCGCCAGGTCCCCACCGCCGCCGGCATACGCCTGGTAGGCGAGCTGGCCGAGCTCCTTGCGGTCCTCGCCGAGCTGGGTGGACAGGGACTGGTACGTCGCGACGTCGCGGTCGGCCTCCTCCCGCGCGGAGCGCTCGGCGTCCCTGGCGGTGGCGTACTCCTGCAGGAGCGTGTTGGTCTGCTTGGCCAGCCGGTCGAGGCGGGTGGCGGAGGCCGCGATCGCGGCGTTGGACCGCGTCAGGTCGGTGGTCAGGGCCTCGGCCTGGGCGATCTGGGCGGCGAGCTCGCCGGCGCTGAGCGTCTTCTCGGCGGCCGCAGCGCGCTTGGCCGCCGTGGTCATCGCCTTGGTCGGCGTGAGGCTCTTGTCGGGACTCCTGCCGGCGCTCGCCGGCGCGGGGCCGGGCTTGGACGAGGTGGGGGCGGCATGGGTCGGGACGGTGGAGGCGAGTGCCGGGAGCGACCCGGCGAGTACGCCGACGACCACTGCGGCGCCGGAGAGTGCGGCGCGCATGCCGGCCCTGACCACGATTTCCCACTCCCTGTCCGCCACCCCCCTGGGTGGACTCCGCAGATGTCCTGCGTGGAACCGTAACCGCGCCTGCGGGCCGTGCGCCTCAGTCGTTCTGGCGAGACTCTCGGCCGTTCGACCGACCCGTTCGCTCCATGAGGCTGACGATGTGCCCGGATGCGCCGAGTTGGTGCACCTCGACGAAGCCCCGGGCGCGGTGGAAGGCCAGCGACGGCTCGTTCGGCGGGTCGATGTTGACCTCGAGCGCCAGACGGCCCCGGTCGGCCGCAGCCTCCTCGACGACGTCGTAGACCGCGGAGGCCAGGCCGCGGCGCCGGTACGCGTCGTCGACGACGATCCGATCGAGGTAGTCGAAGGCGTGGCCGTAGCGGTCGGAGAACCAGCGGTAGTTCTCCGAGTCGTACGCCGACCCGGGGGAGAAGACCAGGACGAAGCCCGCGACCTCACCGTCGCACAGGATGACGTCGGCACGTGAGGCCCAGGAACGCAGTCGCGAGAGCCGCTCGGCGTCCAGCGGGGACAGCAGCTCCACGTGGCGGTGGTTGAGCTCGAGGACCCTCGGCACGTCGTCGTCCGTCATGGGTCGCAGCAGGTCGGCCGGGCTCATGGCCAGCAGTCTGCCACCCATGACAAATGTCACTTCCGCGCAGGTCATGGGCTGCATAGCCTCCGGCGGTCAGGCCGAGATCCGGCCCCACGGCGGTCCCCCTCCAGGAGTGTGCGCATGCCCCACCCCGTCCACAGCACCCACGGCGTCCGCAAGGTCGCCACGAGCACGAGGACGGCGGTGACGGCGGGTGCGGCCCTGCTCGCCCTGGCCGCCGCCACCACGGGCGGCGCCGCCAGCGCCAGCGCCCACGGCTCCGACACCCGACTCGCGCCGCGCACCCACTTCACCATGGCCGCCGACGGGTCGAGCGGCCTGACGGCCGGGGGAGAGGGCATCCCCAACATCGACTCGGTCAAGAAGACCATCTACGCCTACTACGGCGACCCCAAGGGTGACGGCAACGCGAACCCCACGAGCTCGCCGTACGTCACCGAGATGTCGTCCCTGCTGTCGCAGGAGCGGCGCCGGCTGCCCCGGCTCCTCGCCGACGCCAAGCGCCACCACGAGAAGCCCGCCATCGTGTTCGACGCCGACGACACCACCCTGTGGACCTACCAGATGGAGGTGGGCGACATGAAGTTCGTGTTCACGCCCGCCGCCCAGCAGCCGTGGGTCGACGGCGAGCGGTTCCCCGCCGTGCCGGGGATGGTCGACTTCGTCAACGACGCCCAGGCGATGGGCTTCACCGTCTTCGGCCTGACGGGACGCACCGACAGCCAGAAGGCGCACACGGTCAGCAACCTCGCCAAGGTCGGCTACACCGCCTTCCCTGCCGACCGGTTCTTCACCAAGTTCGACTCCGGCGCGACCCCGCCGTCCTACCTGTCACCGGCGTGGTGCTCGGCGTACCCGAAGTGCACCACCGTCGAGTACAAGGCCGGCACCCGGCGCCACCTCGAGAAGGACCTCGGCTACGACGTGGTCCTCAACGTGGGCGACCAGTTCTCCGACCTCCAGGGTGGGTACGCCGACCACTACCTGAAGCTGCCCAACCCCACCTACTACCTGCCGTCGCCCAACCTGCCCGGGGTCGACCAGCCCCGGCTCGCACCGCGCACCCACTTCACGATGAAGCCGGACGGCACCAGCGGCCTCACCCAGGGCGGTGAGGGCATCCCCAACATCGACGTCGTCAAGAAGACCATCGCGGTGTACTACGGCGACCCCGGCACCGGGATCTCGAACAAGGTGTCCTCGCCCTACATCTCGGAGATGACCAAGCTGATCGACCAGCGCAGCCGTGGTCTGCTGCAGCAGTGCGCGGCCGGCGCCCGGCGCGGTGACAAGCCGGCGATCGTCCTCGACGCCGACGACACCACGCTGTGGACCTACGACATGGAGGTCTCGGCGATGCACTTCGTCTTCGACCCGGTCGTCCAGGACCGCGACTGGGTGCAGCCGCAGCGCTTCCCGGCCACGCCCGGGATGGTCTCGTTCGCCAACGCCGCCGCCGACGCCGGGTGCACCCTGGTCGGGCTCACCGGGCGCAACACCACCCAGCGCGCTGCCACGCTCGGCAACCTCGCCAAGGTCGGCTACACCGGCTTCACCCCGGAGAACTACTACACCAAGTGGACCTCCACCGAGCCGATCCCGGCGTACGCGACCTGCGTCATCGCCCCGCGGTGCACGACGATCGAGTACAAGTCGCAGACGCGCGCCCACGTCGAGTCCCAGGGCTTCGACATCATCGCCAACTTCGGCGACCAGTACAGCGACCTCATCGGCGGCCACGCCGACCGGGCCGTGAAGCTGCCCAACCCCACGTACTACCTGCCGTAGCACCACCCCGCGCCACGGTCGACGGCGCTGTCCCGGACCCCCGGGGCAGCGCCGTCTCCCGTGTCCACAGGTGCCGCGGGTCGGCCCCGGCGGTCCACAGGGGTGGGTCAGGGCCTCGACCGTGACGCCGGCCCCCGGGAGGGTTGGGGCATGGACGACATGGGGGAGTGGGTCAACGAGGTCCGGCTGGTTGGGCGCGTCAGCGGTACGGGGGAGGAGCGCGAGCTGCCCAGCGGGGACACCGTCGTGCAGCTGCGGGTCGTGGTGCCACGGCCCCTCCGGGCCGGGGCCCACGGGGGAGGGGCGCGGGTGGACACCATCGACGTCGCCTGCTGGACCGCGCGCACGCGCCGCTCGGCGCTGCGCCTCGCCGACGGAGCCACCGTGGAGATCAGCGGAGCGCTGCGCCGCCGGTTCTTCCGCGCTGGGGCGGCCACGGTCAGCAGGTACGAGGTCGAGGCCACGCGCGTCGCCTCGCTGCGAACGGCGCGCCCTGCCGCGGTCGGCTGACACACCGGGGCGCCACGCGCCCCGTCGGCGTCCCAGGCACTGACGCGGTCGGCAGGCCCAGCGCCGGCCATGACGTCCTGAGGGCTAGGTTCATGGTCCGTGGCTGACGTGTTCGGGCAGGGCGAGTACGCCGTGCGGTTCGACTGGGGGCCCACCGGCGCCCAGACGACCAGGGCTGACGTGGCAGTGGTGGTCGACGTGCTGAGCTTCTCGACCACCGTCACGGTGGCTGTCGAGCGCGGGATGCGGGTGTTCCCGTACCGGTGGCAGGGACCCGGGGCGGCCGAGTTCGCCGCTCGGAACGACGCTGCACTGGCCGTGGGAGGGCTCGAGGCCATCCGGGACGACGCGGTCTCGTCACCGACGCTGTCACCGGCCGGGCTGCTGCACGGGCCGGTCTACCCGCGGCTCGTGCTTGCGTCACCCAACGGCGCGACGATCGCGCAGGCCCTGGACGACGGCGCCACGACCGTCACCATCGGTTGCCTGCGCAACGCCCAGGCCGTGGCCCTCTGGCTTGCCCCACTGGTCTCGAGCGGCCGCTCCGTCGCCGTGGTCGCCGCTGGAGAACGCTGGGACGCGAACGACTCGCTGCGTCCGGCGATCGAGGACCTCCTCGGGGCCGGAGCCGTCCTGGCGGCCCTGATGTCCTTGGTCGGTGGAGACGGCTTCAGCCCTGAGGCGTCGTTGGCAGCCGAGGCGTTCACGGCCGGCCGCGAACGCCTGGCCACACGTCTGCACGACTGCGCCAGTGGACGCGAGCTGGCTGCCAAGGGTTTCGGGGCCGACGTCGACGTCGCCGCGGACCTCAACAGCTCGCCAGTCGTTCCCGTGCTGGTTGCTGGTGCGTTCGACGACGCCGAGTCCGCTCAGAAGCGCGCCACGAAGGGTTTCCAGTGAGTCGGGATCTCAGACCACTTCCGAACCCACCACCGCACTCCACATAACGCCGATAATCAACATTATGTCATTCTACGGTTGAGGGAAGCGGGCGCACCCCCTCCTCGATCGGTCGACCGTGCCGGGCCACGGGGCAGCCACACGGCCACCACGGCTCTCGTCGCGTCGGCTCCCAGCGCCTGCCGGACATGCGAAGACCCCGTCCACCAGGACGGGGTCTTCGCGTGACACGAACGCTGCATGCACGCCCCGGGCGGGCGCCTACGCCATCATTGACGCGTGCACGACCACGGACAACGCTCAGACAGCGACTCCACGCTGCATGGCAAGGCGCTCCTCCGGCGTCGTCCCGCCCCACACGCCGTACGGCTCACGCACCGACATCGCATGGTCGAAGCACTGCTGGATCACCGGGCACGTCGCACACAGGGCCTTGGCACGCTGCTCACGGCTCAGCCGGCGGTTGCCCCGCTCGGCCTCATGCGGGAAGAACTCGTCGGGGTCGGTGGTGCGGCACGCCCCTTCGGTCTGCCACTCGTAGGAGCTCAACAGTGGGCGGGGAAGTCGCTTGATGCTGCTCATCGGAATCTCTTTCCTCGTGGCGCAAACCGAAGTGATGCACAACCTATGCAGAACTTGTTCATAGTGCAAGCGGTCTGAAGAAGTTCTATAGTTGGACATGCCCGGGCAGGGGTCGACGGCGGTGCATCACCCGCCGCCGGGCCAACGGGCACCAAACGTCAGTCAGGAGACGAGAGGTCATGGACAGCGAACGGTCGGGTCAGGTCTTCGAGGACCCGCAGGAGTCCTCGGACCTGGCCGCGTCCGGCACCTCCCCCTCTGCCGTCGAGTGGGCCGTCGGCGCGGTCTCCGACCGGTTGGGCCTCTCCCCCGCCACCCTTCGCACGTGGGACCGTCGCTACGGCATCGGACCCTCCCAGCGCACCGAGGGCGGCCACCGCAGGTACAGCGAGGAGGACATCCGACGCGTCCGGGTCATGGCCCGGTTCACCGCACGCGGTGTCCCGGCCCAGAGTGCCGCACGCGTCGCGCTGTCCATGGACTCCGACCGTCTGCTCATCGAGACCGGGAACGAAGAGGCCACCGAGGTCCCCCGCGGCGACGACCACGGCACCGTGGAGGCCATCTGCTCCGCAGCACTGTCGCTGGACCCGGGCATGCTGTCGAAGATCTACCAGCGGACGCTGCGGGAGCGTGACCTCGTCGCAGCCTGGACCCACGTGTTCGCCCCGGCCCTGCGAGCCATCGGCGACCAGTGGGGCGCGGGCTCCCTCGGCGTGGAGTCCGAGCACCTCGCAAGCGAGATCCTCGTCACCGAGCTGCGTTCGGTCATCAGGGCCAACCGCCCCCGCAACGCCGACTCCGAGGCGATCCTCGCCTGCGCCGACAACGAGCAGCACTACCTCCCGCTGCTCGCGCTCGAGGCCGAGCTGGCCCGCCACGGCGTGGGTGCGCTGGGCCTCGGCGCGCGGGTGCCCACCCAGGCGCTGCAGAGCCTGCTGCTGTCCCGCCGTCCGTCGAGGCTGTTCCTGTGGGCGTCCATCAGCCGAGCCGTGGACGAGAAGCTCTGGGAGGTGCTGGGCGAGGTCCGGTGGCCGCTGGCCCTCGTCCTCGGTGGTCCGGGGTGGCCCGACGAGCCGCCGGTGCCCGACCGCTGGGTCACCGTCACCCGCGCGAGCGACCTGGCGAGTGCGACCCAGGCCCTGCTCGCGCCACTCCCCTGACCTGCGGGCTACCGTGGGCGGATGGCTGACGACCGGTACGACGACGCTCCCCTGACCCTCAACGACGGGACGACCCTGCCCCGGATCGGGTTCGGCACCTACCCGCTCAAGGGCGAGGACGGGATCGAGGCGATGGTCAGTGCCCTCGAGAACGGCTACCGCCACCTCGACACGGCCGTGAACTACGAGAACGAGGCCGAGGTCGGAGAGGCGTTGCGCCGCAGCGGGATCCCGCGCGCCGAGGTCGTCGTCGCCACGAAGATCCCCGGCCGGTTCCACGCCAAGGACCTGGCCCTGCAGTCGTTGCGCGACTCGGCGCAGCGCCTCGGGCTGGAGCAGCTCGACCTCGCGCTCATCCACTGGCCCAACCCCAGCCGCGACCTCTACGGCCAGGCGTGGCAGGCACTGGTCCAGGCCCGGCAGGAGGGCCTGGTCCGCAGCATCGGCGTCAGCAACTTCACCGCCGAGCACCTGCGCCGGGTCATCGACGAGACGGGCGTGACACCGGCCGTCAACCAGGTCGAGCTGCACCCCTACTTCCCGCAGCCGCAGATGCGACAGGTGCACCGCGAGCTCGGCATCCTCACCCAGGCCTGGAGCCCGATGGGCAAGCGCAACGCACCCTTCGCCGAGCCGGCCGTGGCGCAGGCTGCAGCCGCCCACGAGGTCACCCCCGGACAGGTGGTGCTGCGCTGGCACGTGCAGCTGGGCTCGATGCCGCTACCCAAGTCGGCCACGCCAGAGCGCCAGCGGGCCAACCTGGACGTGTTCGGGTTCGAGCTCACCGACGAGGAGATGTCGGCCATCACCGCGCTGGGACGTCCCGACGGACGGCTGTTCGGCGGGGACCCCGACACCCACGAGGAGATGTAGGGCGCGCGCCCTACTCGAACGGCGTGGGGTCGCCCGCGCCGACGCGCACCACCTCGGGCGCCCCGCTGGAGAAGTCGACGACGGTCGTCGGCTCGGTGCCGCACTCCCCCGAGTCGATGACGGCGTCGACCTGGTGGTCCAGCTCCTCCTTGACGAGCCAGCCCTCGGTCATCGGGTCGGTCTCCCCCGGCAGGATCAAGGTGCTGGACAGCAGCGGCTCCCCCAGCTCGGCGAGCAGCGCCTGCACGACGCGGTCGTCGGGGATGCGTACGCCGACCGTCTTCTTCTTGGGGTGCAGCAGCCTGCGGGGCACCTCCTTGGTCGCCGGCAGGATGAACGTGTAGCTGCCCGGCGTCGCCGCCTTGATCGCCCGGAAGACGGAGTTGTCGATGTGCACCAGCTGCCCGAGCTGGGCGAAGTCGGCACACACCAGCGTGAAGTGGTGCTTGTCCCCGAGGTGGCGGATGCGCACGATCCTGTCCTTGCCGTCCTGGTTGCCCAGCGCGCACCCCAGCGCGTACCCGGAGTCCGTCGGGTAGGCCAGCAACCCCCCGTCGCGGACCAGCTGCACCGCTTGGCTGATCGCCCGGGGCTGCGGGTCCACCGGGTGCACGTCCAGATACCTCGCCATGCGCAGACTGTATGCCGCTGGGGGGGCCGGGCGCGGCTCTCGGCCCGGCCGGCGCCCGATATGTTGGGCGCGTGCGCGCACTCGTGAAGACCACTGCTGGTCCGGGGCTTGAGCTGCTGGACGTCCCCGAGCCCGAGACCGGCCCCACCGACGTCAAGATCAGGGTGCTCCGGGCGGGCCTGTGCGGCACCGACCTGCACCTCGAGCAGTGGGACGAGTGGGCGGCCTCCACGGTCGTGCCGCCGATGACCATCGGGCACGAGTTCTACGGCGAGGTCGTCGAGGTCGGCGAGGACGTCACCAGCGTCAGCGTCGGGCAGCGAGCCTCGGGCGAGGGCCACATCGTCTGCGGGACGTGCCGCAACTGCCGCGCCGGACGCCGTCACATGTGCATCCACACCAAGGGAATCGGCGTCAACCGGGACGGCGCATTCGCGGACTACGTAGTCCTCCCGGCGAGCAACGTGTGGGTCCAGCCGGACGACCTCGACCCCGACCTCGCAGCAGTCTTCGACCCGCTCGGCAACGCCACCCACACGGCGCTGTCGTTCCCGATGGCCGGCGAGGACGTCGTCATCACCGGCGCCGGGCCCATCGGCGTCATGGCCGCGGCCCTCGCCCGCCACGTAGGCGCCCGCCACGTCGTGGTGACGGACGTCAGCGACTACCGGCTCGGGCTGGCCAAGCACGCCGGGGCCGACCTCGTCGTCAACGCTGCCACCTCCAACCTGCGGGAGGCGATGGACGAGCTCGGCATGAAGGAGGGCTTCGACGTGGGCCTGGAGATGTCCGGCGTGCCCAGTGCCGTCGAGGACATGCTCGCCAACATGAACCACGGTGGTCGCGTCGCCATGCTCGGGCTGCCCAAGGACGACTTCCCCATCGACTGGGGCCGGGTCATCACGCACATGATCACCATCAAGGGCATCTACGGCCGCGAGATGTACGACACCTGGTACGCGATGAGCTCGATGCTCGGCACCTCTCCCCTGCTGCGGGAGCGGATCGCCTCGGTGATCACCCACCGCTTCCCCGCGGAGCAGTGGCAGGACGCGTTCGCCGCCGCCCGCTCGGGCCAGTGCGGCAAAGTCATCATGGATTGGAGCTGACCGATGTACGGCACCGTCAAGGACGAGCTGGCCACGACCCTGCACGAGATCGAGGAAGCCGGGCTCTACAAGCATGAGCGCGAGCTGACCTCGCCGCAGTCGGCGCACATCACGACGCGCAAGGCCGAGGCGCTCAACTTCTGCGCCAACAACTACCTCGGGCTGGCGGACCACCCCGAGGTGGAGGCCGCTGCGGCGCAGGCGTTGCAGGAGTGGGGTTTCGGGATGGCCAGCGTCCGCTTCATCTGCGGGACGCAGGAGCTGCACAAGCGGCTGGAGCGAGCCATCTCGGACTTCCTGCAGACCGACGACACGATCCTGTACTCATCCTGCTTCGACGCCAACGGTGGTGTCTTCGAGGTGCTGTTCGGCGCCGAGGACGCGATCATCAGCGACGAGCTCAACCACGCCTCGATCATCGACGGGATCCGTCTGAGCAAGGCGAGGCGCTTCCGCTACAAGAACGCCGACATGGCCGACCTGCGCACCCAGCTGCAGGCTGCGAAGGACGGTGGCGCGCGCCGTACGGTCGTGGTCACCGACGGCGTGTTCTCGATGGACGGCTTCCTCGCCCCGCTGGACCAGATCTGCGACCTCGCCGACGAGTTCGGCGCGCTCGTGCTCGTCGACGACAGCCACGCGGTGGGCTTCGTCGGCGAGGGCGGCCGAGGGACGCCCGAGCGCTTCGGCGTCATGGACCGCGTCGACATCCTCACCGGCACCCTGGGCAAGGCCCTCGGCGGGGCGTCAGGTGGGTACGTCGCGGCGCACCAGGAGATCGTCGACCTGCTGCGCCAGCGGTCGCGGCCCTACCTCTTCTCCAACGCCGTCGCCCCGAGCGTGGCCGCGGGGTCGCTCAAGGCCCTGGAGATCGCGGCCGGCTCGACCGAGGCACGCGCCCGGTTGACCAGCAACACCGCGCTGTTCAGGTCGCTGATGACCGAGGCCGGCTTCGACCTGCTCCCCGGTGAGCACCCCATCACGCCGGTGATGTTCCCCGGCCCCGACGGAGCTCGCACGGCGGCGCAGATCGCCGACGCGATGCTCGACGAGGGCGTCTACGTCATCGCCTTCTCCTACCCCGTGGTGCCACAGGGCAGGGCGAGGATCCGGGTGCAGCTGTCGGCGGGACACTCCGAGGACGACGTCCGGGCCTGCGTGGCGGCGTTCGTCGCCGCCCGCGACAAGGTCGCCTGAGCCCCATGGCCCGCCTGCACTACTCCGCCATCGCGTCGCTCGACGGCTACGTCGTCGACGCCGACGGGCGCTTCGACTGGGCGGCTCCCGGCGCTGAGGTGCACCAGTTCGTCAACGACCGTGAGCGGGCGATCGGGACGTACCTGTACGGCCGGCGGATGTACGAGATCATGCGCTACTGGGCCGGCACCGATCCCGACGCCGACCGCTCCCCCGTGTCGGCCGAGTACCGCCAGATCTGGCAGGCCGCGGAGAAGGTCGTCTTCTCGCGGACCCTGACGTCCGTGGACACCCCACGGACCGAGCTGCTTCCGGAGCTCGACCCCTCAGCGGTCCGCCGCCTCAAGGACGAGGCGACCGCCGACCTCAGCATCGGTGGGCCCACGGTCGCCGCAGCAGCCCTCGCGGCAGGCCTGGTCGACGAGGTGTCGCTGTTCCTGCACCCGCTCTCCGTGGGCGGCGGCACGCCGGCGCTGCCTACGGGCCGTCGGCTCGACCTGCGGCTGGTCGAGGAGCGCACCTTCGGCGACGGGGTCGTGCTCCTGCGCTACACCGTCGCCTGAGCCACCGCCGCAGTCGACCTCAGTCGGCTGCCAGCGCGCTGTCGATCGGTGTGCCGAGCTCGACCGTGCGGCTCACGGTGCAGAGCCGGTCGTGCGACATGGCGACGGCCTTGGGCAGCATCTCCCGGGCGCGGTCGCCGGCCTCCCCCTCGGGGAACGTCACCGCGAAGCGCACGCGCAGGTCCTCGAGGTGGTTGCCGTTGTCGTCACGCACCTTCTCCCCCGTCGCCTCGACGTGGAACGTCTCCGGTTCGGCCCGCTTGACGGTGATGAAGTCGACGTCGACGGCACTGCAGCCGGCGATGGCCGTCAGCAGCAGCTCGACGGGCGTGAAGTCGGCACTGTCCCCACCCGCGATGCGCATGGTGCCGCCCCGGGCGTTGGTCACCTCGAACACACCCTTCTCGACCCGCTCCATGCTGATCGCACGGTGTCCCAGTCCGGTGCCGCCGGTCTCCTCGGCCATCACGTTCCCCATTTCTGCGCCAGTGCGCGGACGACGGTCATGTTGCGGGCCGTGCCCGGCACCCCGAGGACCTTCTCGATCCGGGGCCCGGTGAGCTTCGCCTCGTGGAACGGCACCGCGAACTCCATGAGGACATCCTTCCCGATGACCCTGGCGCGCTCCCCGGCGGAGTCCCACTCCTCGAGCCCTGCCGCCCGGTCCGCCGTGGGGGGCGCGGCGCAGAAGCTCACGTAGCGCGACGTCTCTCCTTTCAGCGCAACGGGAATGGCGTCGACCTCGGCAACGAGGGCGGGCAGGTCGGCAGGTCGGCGGGCGATGGCCACGATGTCGTACCCGGCGTGCTCACCGAGGAGTCCCCCGACCGCCTGCTCGACCTTGGCGATGCTGCGCATCGTCGTCGTCACGAGGAAGTTGCCGGTCTGGATGTGTGACTCCACGTCACGGAAGTCGTTGTCCTGCAACACCTTCCGAGCCTCGGCCATCTTCAGGGTGCGGCCCCCGACGTTCACCGCGCGCAGGAAGACCACGAACGTGCCCACCTCAGGCTCCTTCCACGACCCGGCGCACTGCGCCTCCCACCAGTGCCATGCCCTCGAGGGCCTCCTCGCGCGCCTGAGGGGCGGCGGGGTCGTCCCACTCGGCCAGGACGGCATACGCGATGGTGCCAGCCGGCCCCGACAGGACCCCGACGTCGCCGCGCACACCCGTGATCGTGCCCGTCTTGTTCCACAGCCGCAGCCCTCGGTCGGGCTCGTCGTGGCACAGGGGGTCGAGCCCGAACGCCGAGGCGACCATGGACAGGTCGGCGTTGAGGGACAGCCATCCGGCCACGCGGGCGCTCACCATGGGCGACACCAGCTCACCGCGGTGCAGCCTGACCGCCAAGGCAGCCAGGCCGGCGGCGCTGCCCGTCGACAGGGTGGGCGGGTCGCTCGGCCCGCGGACGTCGCGGACGGGTCCGTGCAGCGCCACGTCCTCGATGCCGGCCGCGACGGCGGTCTCCTCCACGGCACGGGCACCGCCGACGCGGCGCAGCAGGACGTTGGTGGCGAGGTTGTCGCTGAACGCGCCCACGAGTGCCGCGCAGTCCACCACCTCCATCTCGGCGGTCGACAGGTGTCGCCACAGGCCGGAGTCGGCCACGAGGTCCTCCTGCCTCGGCACCAGCTGCTGGCTGCCGTCGAGCTCCCCGCACTCCAGGAGCCTGGCCACCTCCAGGAGCAGGAGCACCTTGCCGATGCTGGCAGTGCGTTGCACCTGGTCGGCCCGGTGCGAGGCCAGCGCCTGCCCCGTCGTCGCGTCGAGGAGCCGCACTCCCCACGCCACCGTGGAGCTCGTCGCCAGCCGGTCGACGACCTCACGGGGCGACGCCACGGCGCTCACAGGTCGAGGACCCCTCGCCGAGGTCGCGCACGAGCCCGCCGACCCGCACGGTGCCCTCGGGCGCCACGGTGAGCACGAGTGTCGACGGACGCCCGACCTGCTGTCCCTGGCTGACCTCCCAGCGCCCGGACCTGCCCTGGGCGGCAAGCCAGGTGCCGAGGTTGGAGCACGCCGAGCCGGTCGCGGGGTCCTCGATGGCGGCCGAGCCCTGGGTGAACAGGGCACGCGCCTCGACCTGCCCCTCGCCGGTCTCGCACCACAGGTAGACCAGCGTCTCGCCACCCCGCGTCCCCATCCCCGCGAAGCGCCGCATGGCGGCCGCGTCCCCCACGGCGCGCCGTACCGCGTCGACGTCGGCTGCCCTCGCGACCACCTGCGCGCTGCCGGTGCTGACCTGCTGCACCGGACCCACGAGGTCGTCGGCCGTGAGCCCCACGCACTCGGCGATCTCGCCGACCTGGTAGTCGGCCTGCACCGACCCGGGGTTGGCGGTGAGGGTCCAGGTGTCACCGTCGGCTGCCACCGGGATGACACCGGCGGGCATGGAGAGCGTCAGCGCGTCGCCCGCAAGCCCGAGGGCGCGGACCACGTGCGCCGTGCCCAGCGTCGGGTGGCCAGCGAAGGCCATCTCGTAGTTGGGTGTGAAGATCCGGACCCCGGCGTCGGCGCCGTCGCCGTCGCCGGCCGGGACCAGGAAGGTCGTCTCCGAGAGGTTGAACTGGCGCGCGATGCCCTGCATCTGGTCCTCGGACAGGTCTGCCGCGTCCTGGACGACGGCCAGCGGGTTGCCCGAGAACGGGTCCCCCGGTCGGGCAAAGACGTTGAGCAACCGGTACGTCAGGCGCATGACCTCACTCTGTCAGACTGACGACGTGCCGAGCACCGTGCCGACCCCGCCCGTCTCCCCACCCACCCCGGTGACCCCGCCTTCGGGACGGCTGGTGCTCCTGCGCCACGGCGAGACCGAGTGGTCGCTGTCGGGCAGGCACACCGGTCGCACCGACCTGCCGCTGACGGCCCATGGTGAGGAGCTTGCCGTGGCCGCCGGGAAGCTGCTCGACGACTACCGGTTCACGCTCGCCCTCTGCTCGCCGATGCAGCGCACCCGCCGCACCGCCGAGCTGGCCGGCCTCGACCCCGAGCTCGACGACGACCTGCTCGAGTGGGACTACGGCGCCTACGAAGGCCTCACGACCTCGCAGATCCGTGACGGACTGGGCTGGGACTGGACCGTGTTCGCCCACGGGGTGCCTGCCGGTCAGACCCCCGGTGAGACGGTCGAGGAGGTCGCGGCGAGGGGTTCGAGGGTCGTACGGCGCGTGCTCCCCGCGCTGGCTGACGGCGACGTGGTCCTGGTCGGGCACGGCCACGCGCTGCGCGTCCTCGCCTCGGTCTTCCTGCGGCAGGAGCCACGGATGGGGGCCCAGCTGCTCCTCGATGCGGGGTCGGTGTGCGTCCTGCAGTACGACCGGGAGCAGCCCGCCATCCGGGTCTGGAACCAAGGGCCGCGGCTGCCCCGGTCCGAGCAGGCCTGAGCCTCCGGCGACAACTACGTGCGGGGTACCCGCGTGCGCGGGGGCCGCACCACCGTGAGGTCGGCCCGCCGTGGTGTGCGCACCACCGCGGGACCACCGGGCACCAGGGCCGCCGGCACCGGCGTGGCATCGACCGGCCAGTCGCGCTCCCCCGCGTCGCCGAACAGCGCCACCGCGCTGCAGTCACCCGGGGTGAACCGCGGGCCGTAGCGCACCCCATGGTGGCCCGCACGGTCGAGGGCTCGGGCCCACGACTGCGGCACGCCGTAGGGGACCATCGTCTCGAGCTCGCGCGTGACGCCGTACTCCCCCGCCGCCCTCGACTGGAGGTCGGCCACCTCCCGGTCCGCCGGGAGGGCCAGCCGCGACACGACGACGTCCTCGAGCAGGCTCTCGGGCACGGCGCGGGCCGCGGCGAGGACCGGGCCGACGCGTTCGCGCAGGGCGCTGGCGGGGTCGAGGGCCGTGTAGCACGCACCCCGCGGGTCCGGCAGGTCGAACCGGCCCGAGCCGTCGTTGCCGAACCACCACGGACCACGGGCGACGAGATGGGCACGGTAGAGGTCCGTGCCGGTGCTCAGGGTGCACGTGGGGAACCCCGCCAGCGACGGCGGAGGACCGCCCTGGGCGACCTGCTCGCGACCGCTCATGCCGCCCAGGTCGCCGCGTCGGACGCCGCCGCCTCGGCGACCCGCCGGACGGCCGTGGGCGAGGACCGGTGGACCACGAGGTAGTCGATGGCGCTGTGGCCCTCGAACACGTCGGTGGGGGTCGTGAGCCAGGCCCCGACCGACCACCCGTCGACGCCGCGGCGGGTGAACGCACCCACGGCCTCGACCACACCCGGCCGCACCGCGCCGTTGCGGCCGAACTGCAGCGAGGGGTAGACGAGGTGGCCGTCGGCCGTGCGGCAGGCCAGCACGGTGCCGCGCCGCACCCGGTCGAACAGTGCCTGGCGGCTGATGCCGAGCCAGGCCACGAGGCCGGAGGTGTCGTAGAACGGGCCCAGCGGCTGGTCGAGCGGGTGGACCGTCGGCAGCGCCGCCACCATCCGGTCGGCGAGCTCGTCGACGTCACCGAGGTCGAGCGTGCGCCCGGAGGCGCGCAGGTCCTCGGCGCGGGCCACGATGCGCTCGCGCAGCGCCTCGGTCAGGGCGTCCACCGCGGTGGTGGTGCGGGTGCGTGGCGACATGGGTGGGAACCTCCAGGGTGCTCGAGCGCCCGTCAAGGGCGTCAAGGTCTATGGTGCCACCGTAGACCGTGCCGCCGACACCGGGCCGGCTCAGCGCAGGCGCCGCGCCCGCAGGACCACGTCGTGGCTGTGGTGCGTCCCACCACCGCTCGCGGGGACGGCACGCGGCCGCACCTCGTCGACCTCCACCGCCCAGTCCCCGTCCAGGACGGCCGCCACGTCCGCCGGCGCGACGTACTCCGCCGGGTCGAAACCGTGCTCGTGGGCGGTCTCGAGGTTGTGGGCGTGGTGCACGACCAGCAGGGTGCCGCCGGGAGCCACCAGAGCCGCCAGGGCGCGTTCGGCGTCCTTGCCCCCGGTGCTGGGCAGCGCGGGGTACTGCGCCGACACGAGGTCGAACGACCCCATCGGGAAGCCTGCCTCCAGGAGGCCACTGTGCACCCAGCGGACCGTGACGCCGGCGTCGCGGGCGTGGCGGGCCGCACGCTCGAGGGCTACCGTGGAGACGTCGAGCGCGGTGACGTCCCACCCTCCGCGGGCCAGCCACACCGCGTCCGCACCCTCGCCGCAGCCCACGTCGAGCGCGCGTGCGGGCGCGAGGTCCGCGGCCTCGGCGAGGAGGGCACCGTTGGGGTTCCCGCTCCACACCTGCTCGGCCGCGCGGTACCGCTCGTCCCAGTCCTCGCCACCGGGGCCGAGGCCGTCGTGGCGGTCGTGGTCGTGTCGCTCGTGGTCGTGTCGCTCGTGGTCGTGTCGATGCTCGCCCGCGTCGGTCACGGTGCCCCTACGGAAGCGGCCACGTGTGCACGGGCTCGTTGCTGTGCATGTTCCTCGCGTAGTGGCGCAGCATCTCCGCCAGCGCGCTCTGCCGGTCCAGGCCCGAGGCCTGGAGCTTGGCCACCGCGTCGGTCTGCCACGTGGCGCCGTTGGTGCTCGTCGTGCACCGACCCTCGATGACCGACAGGTAGCGCTCGCGCACCGCAGCGGACACGCCCCATTCGGCGAGCCCCTCGTGGGCCATGGGGAGCAGGTGGCGCAGGACCAGCTCCTCGGCCCTGACCTCACCGAAACCGGGCCAGTAGAGCCGGGACTCGATGCCGTCGCGCGCCGCGTCGCGGAAGTTCTGCTCGGCCGCGGCGAAGCTCATCTTGCTCCAGATGGGCCGGTCGTCCGACGCGAGCTTGCGGATCACGCCGTAGTAGAACGCCGCGTTGGCGAGGGTGTCGATGAGCGTCGGGCCGGCGGGCAGGACGCGGTTCTCCACGCGCAGGTGCGGAGTGCCCTGGACGATGTCGTAGATGGGCCGGTTCCAGCGGTAGACGGTGCCGTTGTGCAGGCGCAGCTCGGACAGCGACGGCGCCTCGCCCGCTTCGAGCTTGGCCACCGGGTCCTCGTCGCTGACCTCGGCGAGCAGTGCCGGGAAGTAGCGCACGTTCTCCTCGAACAGGTCGAAGATCGAGGTGATCCAGCGCTCGCCGAAGAAGACCCGGGGTCGCACGCCCTGGTTCTTGAGCTCGATGCTGCGGGTGTCGGTGGCCTGGCTGAACAGCTCGATCCGCGTCTCGGCGTGCAACCGCTGGCCGAAGAAGAACGGCGAGTTCGCCGCGAGCGCGATCTGCGGGGCCACCAGCGCCTGCGCGGCGTTCCAGTGGGCGGCGAAGTCCTGGGGTGCGACCTGCAGGTGCAGCTGCACGCTCGTGCAGGCCGACTCGGGCGCGATGGAGTTGCAGTAGGTGGCGACCCGCTCCCCCGTGGGTCCCTCGATGTCGAGGTAGATGTCCTCGCCGCGGGCGTAGAAGATCGAGTCGTTGAGCGCCGTGTAGCGGTTGTTGGCGCTGATCCACTCGCCCTCGAAGTGCTTGGGCATGATCGTCGGCAGGATGCCCACCGCCACGATGTGCGCCCCGCGCTTCTCGGCCGCCGTGGACGCGGCGTTGAGCGAGCCCCGCAGCTCGTCCTCGAGCTGGATGGCCGAGTCACCCGGCAGCGGGCGTGGCGGCACGTTCAGCTCGATGTTGTACTGCGCCAGCTCGGTCTGGTAGCCGGGGTCGGCGATGGCCTCGAGGACCTCGGCGTTGGCGAACTTGGGCTGGTAGTCGTCGTCGACGAGGTTGAGCTCGATCTCCAGGCCGGTCATCGGCCGGTCGAACTCGAAGACGCTCTGGGACAGCATCCGCTCGAACACGTCGAGGTTCTGGCGCACCTTCTCGCGGTACTGCTGCCGCTGCTCGCGGGTGTAGCTCTGGGCGGTGACCTCCTCACCCATGGGACCCTCCCTCGAGTCGTGGTGCCGTGCGTGGTCGCCGAGGATCCGGTGGAGTCTCGGTGTCACGACCTAACCATGCCCGGGGCGCGCCTGCCAACGGCTGTCACCGGGGTCTCATAGCCTGCTGACGTGCGCTTCCTCCACACCTCCGACTGGCACCTGGGGCGGTCGTTCCACCAGGTGGGGCTGCTCGACGCCCAGGCGCAGTTCGTGGACCACCTCGTGGAGACGGTGCGCACGGAGTCGGTCGACGCGGTCCTCGTCTCCGGTGACGTCTACGACCGGGCGATGCCGGCCCCCGACACCGTCCAGCTCCTCAGCGAGGCGGTGACCCGGCTGGTGGCCGAGGGCGCGACCGTGGTCCTGTCCAGCGGCAACCACGACTCGGCCATCAGGCTCGGGTTCGCCAGCGAGCTGCTGGCCCGCACCGGCCTGCACATCCGGTCCTCGCTGGACTCCGTCGGCACGCCCGTCATGGTCGGTGACGTGGCCGTCCACGCCCTGCCCTACCTCGAGCCGTCGGTGGCCGCCGGTCCGCTCGGCACCACGGAGCGCACCCACGCCGGGGTGCTCGGCGCGGCCATGGCCAGGGTCAACGCCGACCGGCTGACCCGCGGCGGGCGGTCGGTCGTCATGGGCCACGCCTTCGTCACCGGAGGCGCGACCAGCGACTCCGAGCGGGACATCGCGGTCGGCGGCGTCGGTGCGGTGCACCCCCGCACGTTCGCCGGCCACGACTACGTCGCCCTGGGGCACCTCCACGGCCGGCAGCGGGTCAGCGACACCGTCCGCTACAGCGGCTCGCCGATCGCCCTGTCGTTCAGCGAGCACCGCCAGACCAAGGGCTCGTGGCTCGTCGACCTCGACGACACCGGCGTCCACGTCGAGCCGGTCGACGCCCCCGTCGCGCGGCCCCTCGCCGTGCTGCGGGGTGACCTCGAGACGCTCCTCACCGACCCGGCCCACGAGCCGGCCGAGCGCGCCTGGTGCCAGGTCACCCTCACCGACGCCGCGCGGCCGCCCGGTGCGATGGAGCGGCTGCGGCGGCGGTTCCCCCACACACTGGTCCTCCAGTTCGACCCGCAGGGCGCGCCGGTGCCGGTGCGGTCGTACGCCCAGCGTGCCCAGCAGCAGGACCCGCTCGACGTCTGCTGCACCTTCCTCGACCACGTGCGCGGCCACGCCGCCAGCGACGAGGAGCGCGACGTCGTCGCCCGGGCCGTGGAGGCCGTCAGGGTCGAGCGGGCGGGTCACGACGACGAGGGCCAGCTGACGTCCGCCCGCCGGCAGGAGGGCGCAGCATGAGGCTGCACCGCCTCACCGTCACGGCGTTCGGACCGTTCGCGGGCACGGTCGACGTCGACCTCGACGCCGCGTCCTCGGGTGGCCTGTTCCTCATCCGCGGTGCCACGGGAGCCGGCAAGACCAGCCTGCTCGACGCCGTCGCCTTCGCCCTGTACGCCGACGTGCCCGGCTCCCGCTCGAAGAAGGGCCTCCACAGCGACCACGCCGAGCGCGGCGCCGTCCCCCAGGTGACCCTCGAGCTCACCGCGGCCGGCCGCCGGTTCCGTATCGAGCGCTCGCCCGAGTTCCTGCGGCCCAAGGCCCGGGGCACCGGCGAGACGAAGGTCCCCGCCAAGGCGGTGCTGTGGGAGCACCGTGGGGGTGGCTGGGACGCCCTCAGCACCCGTCACGACGAGATCGCCGACGTCGTCAAGGACGTCCTCGGGATGGGCCTGGAGCAGTTCAGCAAGGTGGTGCTGCTCCCCCAGGGCGACTTCGCCGCGTTCCTGCGCGCGACTCCCGAGGAGCGTCGCGGGCTGCTCGAGAGGCTGTTCGACGTCAGCACCTACGCCGGTGTCGAGGAGTGGTTCGCCGCCCGCCGCAAGGAGTCCACGACCCGTCTGGAGTCGCAGCACGCAGCCCTGCGCTCCGACCTCGCCGTGCTCGCCGACGTGCTGGCCGACGCACCTGCGGGACTGGTGGCCGAGGCGCTGGGCAGCGCGCCTGACGGCCCCGAGCCCGACGGCCCCGAGTCCGACGGCCCCGAGTCCGACGCGCCGGGCCAGCCCGGGACCAGCGAGCCGCCGGACTGGTCTGCGCTGCCGCTGGAGGCGCTCCCCGCCGCGCTCGACGCCGTGAGGGCGGCCCTGGAGACGGCCTCGGTCCAAGGGCTTGCCACGGTGGAACGCGCCAAGTCCACCGATGCCCTCGCCGCGGGCGCCCTGCACCAAGCTCGTGAGGTGGCGGCCCGACGCGTACGGGGACAGCAGGCAGTCGAGACCATCGAGCGGCTCGCCACGGGGCGCGCCGAGCACGACGCGGCGGTCGCCACGCTCGATGCGGCGGTCCGCGCCCGGTCGGTGTCCGGAGACCTCGCGGCCCACGACCGGGCCGCAGACGCCGTCGAGCAGTCCCAGGAGCGCGTCGACCGGGCCGCGGCCGCTGTCCTCGCGCTGGGGGTTGCAGGTGAGGACCTCCAGGTCGCACTGGAGCGGGTCACCGTGGCGGGCGGCCACCTGGACGAGGCCGGACGTCGCGCCCGGTCGTGGCGCGACGGCTCGCGGGAGCATGCGTCCCTGGCCGAGCAGGCGCGGCAGGCCGAGCTCGCGCACGGCCGGCTCGAGACGAGGATCGGGCGCAGCCGGGACGCAGCCACGGCGGCGCGGCGCGAGCTCGCGGCGAGCACCGAGGCGGTCGGCGCGGTGGCAGCAGCCGCCGGCCGCGTCAAGGAGCTCACTGCGGCACACCGCACCCGGGTCGCCCTCGACCACGGTGAGGTCCAGGTCGCACAGGCGGGAGCGGCCGGCGACGTGGCGCGGTCCGCAGCGGCGGACCTGCGGGACGCCTACCTGGACCTCCGCCAGGCGCGCCTGGACGGGATGGCCGCCGAGCTGGCCTCGCGCCTCGAGGACGAGCAGCCGTGCCCGGTGTGCGGTTCCCCCGACCACCCGGCCCCTGCCGGCGGCGGGGACGCGGTGACCGCTGAAGCCGTCCAGGCGGCAGAGGGAGCCTGGCAGGCCGCAGCGGCGGTGCACGCCGAGGCACAGTCGCGCCTGGCGTCCCTGCAGGCTGCGCAGGCGGAGCGCATGCTTCAGCTCGGGGAGGAGTCCCGCGATGCGCAGACCCTCGCCGAGGCGTTGGAGCGGGCCCGCGCCGACCACGCCGCTGACACCGAGCGGGCCGCGGCGCTCGAGCGCACCCGGGCGCTCGTGGAGTCGGCCGAGGCCGAGGTCGCCACCCTTGCCGAGCAGGCCGCCGAGCTGCGCGACGGGCTCACTGCGGCACGGACCACGCTGTCCGCCTTGGAGTCCGACCTCGCTGCGCACGCGCAGGCCCTGCACGATGCCTTGGCGGAGCATGCCCAGAGCTGCCCCTGCCTCGGCGAGGCGGGTGCAGCTGCAGCTGCCCGTGCGGGCGACGCCGGCGACGGATTCCTGGCGCCGGAGCAGGTCAACGGGCTCCTCGACCTGCTGCCCCGGGTGCAGCGACGCCATGACGCAGCACTACGGCACCTCGGCGAGCACCTGCAGGCGACGCGGGCCCTCGAGTCGGCCCGTGACGCCCTCACCCAGGTCGTCGCCTCGACCGGGGCCGCGCTCACCGAGGCAGGCTTCGCCGACCTCGACGAGGCGCGGGCGGCCCTGCTCAGCCCTGCCGAGACCTCTGCCCTGAGGTCACGCATCACCGCCCGCGACACCGAGCTGCTGCAGGCCACCACCGTGGTCGAGGACCCCGAGGTCGCCGCGGCCCTCGCTGCCGAGGCTCCCGACCTCGACGCCCTGCAGGAGGCAGCCGACACCGCACGAGCCGCCTACACCTCGGCCCTGGCCACGGAGACCCTCGTCCGGCGGACCCTCGGTGGCGTCGAGCGGGTCCGCACGACGGTCGGTGAGCGGTGCTTGTCGCTGGCCACCACGGCCGCCGAGCACGAGGTCCTGCGGGAGGTGGCCGACGCGGTCTCCGGCACCTCGTCGTCCAACACCCTGCGCATGCGGCTCTCGGCGTTCGTGCTGGCGGCACGGCTCGAGAAGGTCGCGGCACTGGCCAACGAGCGGCTGGCGACCATGGGTGACGGCCGCTACCAGCTCCGCCACACCGACGAGCTCGCCGCCCGCGGCGCCCGCAGCGGTCTCGGGCTGGAGGTCCTCGACCTGTGGACCGGTCAGGCGCGCGACACCAGCTCGTTGTCCGGGGGCGAGTCGTTCATGGCCTCACTGGCCCTGGCCCTGGGGCTGGCCGACGCCGTCAGGGAGGAGTCCGGCGGCTTCGACCTGCAGACGCTGTTCGTCGACGAGGGCTTCGGCACGCTCGACGACGAGAGCCTCGAACAGGTCATGACCGTCCTGGACGGCTTGCGCGAGGGAGGTCGCGCCGTCGGCGTGGTCAGCCACGTGGCCGAGCTGCGGACGCGCATCTCCAGCCAGGTCGTCGTCACCAAGACCGAGCAGGGGTCCACCGTCCGGACCACGACCACCGACGAAGCGGCCCCCGCAGCCTGAGTCACTCCCAGGCGGCGAGGGCCGAGTCGTCGGTCAGGCCTCAGCCCTCGAACGCCTCCGGCGGCGGGCAGCTGCAGACCAGGTGGCGGTCGCCGTACGCGCCGTCGATGCGCGCCACCGGCGGCCAGTACTTGTCGGCAGCGTTGACGCCCACCGGGAAGGCCGCCTCGGACCGCTCGTAGGGGTACTCCCACTTGCCGGCCAGGGCCTTGGCGGTGTGCGGGGCGTTGCGGAGCATGCTGTCGGCGACGGCCACGTCCCCCGACTCCACGGCGGCGATCTCGTGGCGGATCGCGACCATCGCGTCGCAGAAGCGGTCGATCTCGTAGCGGTCCTCGCTCTCGGTCGGCTCGACCATGAGGGTGCCGGCCACCGGGAACGACATGGTGGGCGCGTGGAAGCCGTAGTCGACGAGCCGCTTGGCCACGTCGTCGACGGTGACGCCGCTGCGCTTGGTGAGGTCGCGCAGGTCGAGGATGCACTCGTGGGCCACGATGCCGTCGTGGCCGGAGTAGAGCACCGGGTAGTGCTCGCGCAGCCGCGTGGCGATGTAGTTGGCGTTGAGGATCGCGACCTGCGTGGCGCGGGTCAGGCCGGCGCCGCCCATGAGCCGGACGTACGCCCACGAGATCGGCAGGATGCTCGCCGAGCCGAACGGCGCGGCCGAGATCGGGCCGACACCCGTCTGCGGACCCGCCTCAGCCGAGAGCGGGTGGTTGGGCAGGTGCGCCGCCAGGTGCTCACGGACCGCCACGGGTCCCACACCGGGGCCGCCACCGCCGTGCGGGATGCAGAAGGTCTTGTGCAGGTTGAGGTGCGAGACGTCCGCGCCGAACTTGCCGGGCCGGGCGAGGCCGACCAGGGCGTTGAGGTTGGCCCCGTCGACGTAGACCTGGCCGCCGGCGTCGTGGACGAGACCGCACAGCTCGGTGATGGTGTCCTCGAAGACCCCGTGGGTCGAGGGGTAGGTGACCATGATCGCCGCGAGCTCGTCGCGGTGCTGCTCGACCTTGGCCCGCAGGTCGTCCATGTCGATGTCGCCACCGGCGGCGGTCTTGACGACGACGACCTTCATCCCGGCCATGACGGCGCTGGCGGCGTTGGTGCCGTGCGCGCTGGCGGGGATGAGGCAGATCCGGCGCTGCGACTGGCCGTTCGCCTCGTGGTAGGCGTGGATCGCCAGCAGGCCGGCGAACTCGCCCTGGGACCCGGCGTTGGGCTGGAGCGACACCGCGTCGTACCCGGTGATCTCGCACAGCCACGCGGAGAGGTCGCTGATGAGCGAGCGGATCCCCTCGGTCTGGTGGGCCGGGGCGAACGGGTGCAGGTGGGCGAACTCGGGCCAGGTGACCGCGACCATCTCGGTCGTCGCGTTGAGCTTCATCGTGCAGGAGCCCAGCGGGATCATGCCGCGGTCGAGCGCGAAGTCGCGGTCGGAGAGCCGGCGCAGGTAGCGCAGCATCGAGGTCTCGCTGCGGTGGCTGTGGAACACGGGGTGGGTCAGGAACTCGCTGGTGCGCACCAGCTCGGTCGGCCACTGCACGTCCTCGATCGGCACCGAGGTGCTCCCGCTGACGCCGAAGGTGGACCAGACGGCGTCGAGGTGGCGCAGGTCCGTGGTCTCGTCGACGCTCACCGATACCCGGTCGGCGTCGACGCGCCAGACGTTGACCCCGCGCTGGGCCGCCTCGGCCACGACCTCGTCGGCACGCCCCTCGACGCGCACGGTGAGCGTGTCGAAGTAGCTCTCGTTGAGGACCTCGACACCTCCGGCGGACAGCCCGTCGGCGAGGGCACGGGCGTGGCCGTGCACGCGCCGGGCGATCGCGGTGAGCCCGTCCGGACCGTGGTAGACGGCGTACATCGACGCCATGACGGCCAGCAGGACCTGGGCGGTGCAGATGTTGGACGTCGCCTTCTCGCGACGGATGTGCTGCTCGCGGGTCTGCAGGGCGAGGCGGTACGCGGGCGCGCCCTCGGTGTCGACGCTCACGCCCACGAGGCGGCCGGGCAGCGACCGCTCGAGGCCGGCGCGCACGCTCATGTACCCGGCGTGCGGACCGCCGAAGCCCATCGGCACACCGAAGCGCTGGGAGGTGCCCACCGCGACGTCGGCGCCCCACTCCCCCGGCGCGGTGGCCAGGGTCAGGGCGAGCAGGTCAGCTGCGGCGGTGACCAGCGCACCGACCTCGTGGGCCGCGGCAGCGACCGCCCGCCAGTCGCGGACCTCGCCGTCGGCGCCGGGGTACTGCACGATGACGCCGAAGACGTCACGGTCGCCGGCTGCGGCACGCAGCGACGTGGCCGAGCCGACGGAGGTGAGGTCGGCGACCACCACGTCGATGCCCAGCGGCAGCGCGCGGGTCTGCATGACCGCCTTGGTCTGCGGGAAGAGGTGCTCGTCGACGAGCAGCACCGCTCCTGCGGGGACCTTGCTCGCCCGGCGCATGAGCGTCATCGCCTCGGCCGCGGCCGTCCCCTCGTCGAGGAGCGAGGCGCCCGAGGTGGCGAGGCCGGTCAGGTCGCTCACGACCGTCTGGAAGTTGATGAGGGCCTCGAGGCGGCCCTGGGAGATCTCCGGCTGGTACGGGGTGTACGCGGTGTACCAGGCCGGGTTCTCCAGCACGTTGCGCTGGATCACGGCCGGGGTGATGGTGCCGTAGTAGCCCAGCCCGATCATCGAGGTCATCACCTGGTTGCGGCGCGCCAGGGCCCGCAGCTCCTCGACGACGGCCGACTCCGACGCCGCGGGCTCGACGCGCAGCGGCCCGTCGGTGCGGATCGCCCCGGGCAGCGCGGCGTCGACCAGGGACTCGAGGCTCTCGTGGCCGACGACCTGGAGCATGGCTTCGACGTCGCCCTGCGAGGGCCCGATGTGGCGACCCGCGAACGCGGGGAGGTCGTGGGCACCGGTGGTGGACGTCGTGCTGGCGTGCTGGGCGGACATGAGGCTCCTGAGGCTCGGGTTGCTCGGATCGCCTCCCCATCTGTCACGGCGCAGCCGCTCCAGAGGTGCCTGTCCCGCGCAGTCCTGGCGCCTGAGAGGTTCCGGGGAGTTTGCCCCTTCGGCGCCCCGCCACGCGTCACGGTGGACGCACGCGGGGACTCTCCCGCACGGGATGTTCAGCAGTGCCAATCTACAGCACGGGCCGCCGCTCCCGAAGGAGCGACGGCCCGTGCCGACGTGGGCGGGCGCCCGTGGGGACGCCGGTGGGCGGTCAGGCCAGGCGCGCCTGGCGCCGCATGCGCAGCTCGTCGCCAGGGTGGTCGGCCGGGGCCTCGTCCTCGGTGCGCTCGCTGGGCAGCTCGGCGAGCTCGCCCTCGACCTCTCGCCAGACGCGGCCGACCGCGATGCCGAAGACTCCCTGTCCGCCCTGGACGAGGTCGATGACCTCGTCGGCCGAGGTGCACTCGTAGACCGAGGCGCCGTCGCTCATGAGGGTGATCTGGGCCAGGTCCTCGACCCCGCGCTCACGCAGGTGGGTGATGGCGACGCGGATCTGCTGGAGGGACACCCCGGTGTCGAGCAGCCGCTTGACGACCTTGAGGACCAGGATGTCGCGAAAGCCGTAGAGCCGCTGCGTGCCCGAGCCCGTGGCTCCCCGGACGGACGGCTCGACGAGCCCGGTGCGGGCCCAGTAGTCGAGCTGGCGGTAGGTGATGCCGGCGGCCTTGCACGCGGTGGGACCGCGGTAGCCGGTGTCCTCACGCAGCTCGGGAAGGTCGTCGGTGAACAGCAGCCCCTGTGCCGCGGCGGGCACACTCGTGTGGCCGTGGCCAGCCTCACTGGTCGTGTTCACGACGCTCACCTCCTGGTGTAACTACATGGGTCGCATTTCCGGTCTTGGCCTGAAGGTACGGCCGCGCAGAAGTCGACGTCAACCACCACTGCACTGTGGCGTTTCGGCGTGTCGCGCCGATCCGCCGAACCATCAACCTCAGGTCGAGGTGAAGTGTCCGAGCGTGGAAAGCTACTGCTCAGGGCCGGTTTCACCCGGTTTGGTCTCGAAGTCCTCGGCCGACACGTGGTCGAGGAACTCGCGGAACCGCTCCACCTCGTCGTCCTTGTCCTCCTCCCCCGTCATGGCCACGCCGGCCTCGTCGAGCAGGGACTCGCCCGCGACGATCGTCGTGCCCGTGCGCAGCGCCAGGGCGATCGCGTCCGAGGACCGCGAGGAGATCTCGGTCTTCCCGTCGAGCACGAGGGCGGCGTGGAAGACCCCGTCGCGCAGCTCGACGATCCGCACCTGCGTCAGCTTGTGGCCCAGGCCCTCGATGACGTTCTTCATCAGGTCGTGGGTGAGCGGGCGCGGAGGCTCGATGCCCTGCTGGGCGTAGGCGATGGCCGTCGCCTCGGCCGCGCCGATCCAGATGGGCAGGTAGCGGTCGCCGTCGCGCTCGCGCAACAGGACGATGGGGTGGTTGGTGGGCATCTCGACCCGGACTCCGAGGACCTCGAGCTCCTTCACCGTTCCACCGTACCCCGGTTCAGCCGCGGTGCAGTCCGTCCCTGACCAGCGCCGTGTGCAGGGCGATGCAGAGCCTGAGCACCTCCGGCGTCGGGTCCGCCTGCGCACCGGTCCGGCCGGCCTTGCCGGAGGCTGCCCGGTGGGGTGTCACCACCTGCTGGACCAGCCCGATCTCCCGGTCGGCGGCGGTGCGGAAGGGCCGCAGGTGGCGCGGCTCCACGCCGTACGCGGCCAGCGCGGCAGCGCTGTGGGCGATGCCCAGCGCCGCGTCGCCGTAGTGGCCGCTGTCGTCGGGGCGCACCAGCCCGAACGTCTCCAGCGAGTCCATCGTCGCCTCGTCGAGCCCGGCGGCCTGGACCAGCTCGGCCCGGGTCAGCCGCAGCGTCCCGGGGGCGGTGAGGGCCTGCGCGGTGGGCACGTCCGGGTCGGCCGCCGGCTGCGGCACGGACGGCCGCGGCATACCCGTGGACCCCGCCCGCTCCGGGGTCAGGCCACGGTCGAGGGCGTCGAGTGCGTCGCGGATGACCTTGAGCGGCCAGAAGTGGTCGCGCTGGGCGGTGAGGATGTAGCGCAGCCGCTCGACGTCGGCGGCCGCGTAGGTGCGGTAGCCGGAGCCGGTGCGCGCCGGGGTGACCAGGCCCTCGGTCTCGAGGAAGCGGATCTTGGAGATCGTGATGTCGGGGAAGTCCTCACGCAGGGCCGCGAGCACCGCCCCGATCGTCATGGACTGACGTGGGCCGCGAGGAGTCACAGCGGCCTTGGTCAGGCCCTGCCGGCGTAGAAGACGAGGCGGAACTTGCCGATCTGGACCTCGTCGCCGGTGTGCAGCGTCGCCTCGTCGATCCGCTCGCGGTTGACGTAGGTGCCGTTGAGCGAGCCCACGTCACGGACCACGAAGGTGTCGCCCTCACGACGGAAGTTGGCGTGCTTGCGCGAGACCGTCACGTCGTCGAGGAAGATGTCGCTGTCGGGGTGGCGGCCGGAGTTGACCTCGTCGTCGTCGAGCAGGAAGCGCGCTCCGGTGTTGGGGCCGCGCAGCACGACGAGCAGGGCCGTGCCGGGGCGCAGCGCGTCGACGGTGGCCTGGTCGGCCTTGCTGAGGGACACCTCGGTCTCGGCGCTGGTGTCGACCTGCTCGAGGTCGGAGATCCCGGGGAGCCGCATGGTCGTCGGCTCGTGAGCGTGCGACGCCTGCTCGTCCATCTCGCTGCCGTTCATGGATGCTGCGCTCCTCTGTCGTCGTCAGTCCCCTCTAGCAAAGCACACACCCTAGGCGACGCCGCCACGCCAGCGCAGCGGAATCTGCCAAGGGGTCGCAGCGGCGCTCAGCCGAGCTGCGCCTGGTACGCAGCGGGGTCCATCAGGGCCGCGACGGCGCCCTCGTCGGAAGGCCGCAGCTCGTACATCCAGCCCTCGCCGTAGGGGTCGGTGTTGACCAGCTCGGGGGTGGCGTCGAGCGACCCGTTGACGGCGGTGACCTCACCGTCGAGGGGGGCGTAGAGGTCGCTGACCGACTTGGTCGACTCGACCTCGCCGCAGGCGTCACCGGTGGCGACGGTGTCACCGACGGTGGGGAGGCTGACGTAGACGACGTCGCCGAGGGCGTCCTGGGCGAACGCCGTGATACCGATCCGGACCGTCCCGTCCTCGCCGGAGCGTACCCACTCGTGCTCGGCGGTGTAACGCAGGTCCTGGGGGTACTCCAGCTCGCTCATGGTGCTCCTTGGGGCGCGGGGTGGCGGGTGGTTCAGGTGGCCGGGGGTCCGGTGCTCGCGCTACTTCGACGGCGCCGGGACGGGCCGAGCGTAACGAGGCGGTTGAAGGCTGTGCAACGCGGTGATGTCGATGGTGTCGGCCTGCCGCACGGTGGGCGTCGCGCCGTCGCCCCGGACGGACTCGGTGACCCCTCCGGGGATGTCCATCGCGGAGGCCATGGTCGCGGGGTCACCGATGGCCTTGATCGAGTAGGGCGGCGCCACCCGCTCGCCGCTGATCTGGATGGCGCCGTCGACGTCGGCGAACCAGGTGCTCGCCACGACGCGCACGTCACCGATCTGCACCGCCTCGGCCCCGGCGTCGCGGAGCTCCTGCAGGGCGTCGAGCAGCCGGGCCGAGGTGACCTTGTGGTCGGGGTCGTTGATGGTGACGACGATCCCGGGGCCGGTGGCGGGCGTCGTCCCCGTGAGGATGCCCAGGGTGTCGAGGCGGTCCTGCGCCGACTTGAGCGCCTCCGAGCTGGAGCTCGCGCCCGACAGCAGGTTGTCGCGGCTGCTCTCCAGCTCGCGGGTGTCGGTGGCGAGGCGCCCCTGCTCCTGGTTGACGTCGTCGAGGATGCGCACGAGCTCGTCCTCGCGCAGCTGCTCGAGCCCGCTCTGGTCGGTCTGCTGCACCTGGGTGGCGATGGCGAAGCCGAGTGCGATCGCGAGCAGGGCCGCGAAGGCGTTGGCGCGGGTGGCCCGCGGCCGCGCCATGCGCAGGAGGGTCACCCACGAGCTCGGGGCGTCGCCGCCCCGGGCGCCGCCGCCGGCGTCCGGGCCGTGACCCGGTCCGGGTCGGCCCGCTGGGGTGGGAGGGGTGGCGCTCATGCCCGGAACAGGTGGCGGCGGATCGAGGCGACGTTGGAGAAGATGCGGACCCCGAGGACCACGACGACCCCGGTCGACAGCTGGGAGCCGACACCGAGCTGGTCGCCGAGGAAGACGATGAACGCCGCGACGACGACGTTGGCGAGGAAGGAGACGACGAAGACCTTGTCGTTGAAGATGCCGTCGAGCACCGCCCGCACCGCGCCGAAGACGGCGTCGAGGGCCGCGATGACGGCGATGGGCAGGTAGGGCTGGAGGACGAGCGGCACGTCCGGGCCCCAGAGGAGCCCGATGAGCACTCCGCCGATGAGGCCAAGCAGGGGTATCACGGTGTGTTCTCCGAGGTCGGCGACTAGGGGGTGGCGGTCGAGCTGGGGTCGGGCCTGGGGACGGTGGCCGCCCGTACGGTGAGCGAGGTGGCGGCCGGGACGGTGAGCTTGCTGGCGGCGTCAATGGAAACACGGATGCCGTAGTTGTCCTTGAGGGCGCGCGCGTAGGCGCCACCGGCGCTGTCGGCGAACTCGACCTGCAGGTTGTCCGGGTCGCCCAGCACGGTGATCGTGTAGGGCCGGGCCAGCGGACGGTAGTTGACCAGGATCGCCTCACCGGCGAAGCGGATGGCCGAACGCGACGTGAGGCGCTGGCCGTTGACGGAGATGGCTTCGGCCCCTGCCTGCCACAGGCCGTTGACGACGACCTGCATGTCCTTGGAGAAGACCTTGCCCTCGTCGTTGCCGGCGTCGGTGCGTGGGTTGCCGTCGGCGCTGTTCTTGTCGGCGCCCGGGGCGTTGTCGAGGACGACGACGATGCCCTTGCCCGTGAGGGCCTGTGCCCCGGAGGCGGCGTCGAGGGCCTCCAGCCTGCTCTGCAGGGACGTCGAGCTCTGGGCGAGCGCCTGGCCGCGCAGCTGCTCGACCTGCGCCTGCAGGGTGCGCAGCGACGCCTCCTGCCGGTCGACGGCCTTGCGGCGCGACTCCACCTGGGCGACGAGCTGGGCCTTGGCCTTGGCAGCCGAGGTCGACGGGGCCCGCAGGGCGATCGCCCCCATGGTGAGCAGGAGGCCCGCCACCACCGCGGCCACGGCGACCGTCGCGGTCCGCGTGCCGGTGCTCGCCGGGAGGCCCTCGGCGACGCGGCGCTCGGCCGCGGCTGCGTACCCGGGGTCGAGGGGGCGCTCCATCATCGAGGTGAGCAGCGTCATCGACTCGTCCGGCCGGCGACCCGTGGGCGTCGTCGGCGGGCTGTCGCGGTGCGAGGTGGGGGTCACGGGCACACCTCAGCGGGCGGTGGCCGTGCGCAGGGCCACCACCTGCCGCGCCTGGACGATGTACATGACGCCGGCCACCCAGTACAGGACCGTCCCCCACCAGGCGAACGCCCAGCCGATGGGCAGCGCCCACTCGGCGAACCCGCTGGTCCCCTGCCCGAGCAGCAGCAGGGGGAACGCGTAGAGGAGGTTGAAGGTGGCGGCCTTGCCGACGAAGTGCACGGGCAGGCCGACCTGGCCGTGGCGCTTGACCCACCACAGCACGGCGGCCAGCAGGACCTCGCGGCCGACCAGCGCCCAGACGAGCCACCACGGGATGATGTCCCGCCAGGCGAGCCCGAACAGCGTCGTCGCGATGTAGAGGCGGTCGGCGAACGGGTCGAGGAGCTGGCCGAGGCGCGACTCCAGTCCGAAGCGACGGGCGATCTTGCCGTCGAGGTAGTCGCTGAGCCCGGACAGCATGAGGGTCACCAGGGCGATCGCGTCGTGCTCGGCGAGGATGGCCCAGAGGAACACCGGGACCCCGAGCAGCCGCAGCACGGAGAGCACGTTGGGCACCGTGAGCACGCGGTCGGAGACCACGGCCACGCCCGTACCCGTCCCCCGGTCCTCCTCGGCTGCCACGCCCGCAGCCTAACGGGCGTTGCAGCCGTAGAGTTCGCAGGCATGGACGACCCGCTGGACAACCCACTCGGCAACCCGCTGGACGGACCGGGTCTGGAGGCGTTGCACGGGCGTCGCAGCGTGAAGTGGCAGCTGTACGGCCCGGATGTGCTCCCCCTCTGGGTCGCCGAGATGGACGTCGTCCCCGCCGAGCCGGTGCAGCGGGCAGTGGTCGAGGCGGTGCGTGCCGGCGACACGGGCTACCCCTGGGCGCCCGACTACACCGAGGCGCTCGCGTCGTTCGCGAGCCGCCGCTGGGGGTGGCAGCCCGACCCCGCGACCATGTCGCTGGTCCCGGACGTGATGCTCGGGGTGGTCGAGGTGCTCAAGCTGCTGACCTCCCCCGGCGACGCCGTGGTCGTCAGCTCGCCCGTCTACCCGCCGTTCTTCCAGTTCGTCCAGAGCCTGGGGCGACGCGTCGTCGAGGCTCCCCTGACGGCCGAGGGACGCCTCGACCCCGCGACGCTCGAGGACGCCTTCGCCATGGCGACCCGTGGAGCGGGCCGCGCGGCGTACCTGCTGTGCAACCCCCAGAACCCGACGGGTGCCGTGCACACCGCCGCCGAGCTCACCGCCGCGCTCGAGGTCGCCAGCGCGTTCGGGGTGCGCGTCGTTGCCGACGAGATCCACGCGCCGCTGGCCCACCCGGGCGTGCGGTTCACCCCGGTGGCGTCGCTGCCGGCCGGTTCGGGCGCGGTGTCGCTGATGTCGGCGTCCAAGGCCTTCAACCTCGCCGGCCTCAAGGCGGCCGTCGCCGTCCCCGGCCCGGACGCCGTCGACGACCTCGCCCGGATCCCCGAGGAGGTCTCGCACGGCGCGTCGCACCTCGGGGTGATCGCCCACCGCGCGGCCTACCTCGACGGCGGGGCCTGGCTCGACGCGCTGCTCGACGGGCTCGCTGCCAACCGCCGCCTGCTCGGCGAGCTGCTGGCAGAACAGCTGCCCGACGTCCGCTACCGGGAGCCGGAGGGCACCTTCCTCGCGTGGCTGGACTTCTCGGCCTACGACCTCGGGGCGGACCCCGCCGCCACCCTCCGCGAGCGCGCCAAGGTCGCCCTGCACCCGGGGCCGGGCTTCGGTCACGGGGGTACGGGGCACGCCCGGCTCAACTTCGGGACCTCCCCCGCCATCCTGCGCGAGGCGGTGGGCCGCATCGCCGCAGCGGTGCAGCCCCGGTCCTAGGCCTTGGCGCGCAACGCCTCCAGCGTCTTGGCGACCCGCCGTGCGCGGGTCTCGGCGGCCTTGGCCCCCTCGACCGCGAGGGCGTGCTGCCGCTGGTGGGAGTAGGACAGCGCCTCCCAGGCCCTGGCCGCGACCGGGTCGGCGGCGAGCGCCTCGGCGAGCTCCGGCGGCACCTCGACGACGCGCGGCGCGGTGTCCAGCTCGAGCTCGACCTCGTAGGTCTGCCCACCCTCGGCACCGGTCAGGGCGCGGTTCTCGGCGCTGACACCGACCCAGCTGCTGCCACCCATCGGTGCGACGCTGCTGCGGTAGCTGACGCCGTTGACGGTCACGGTCACCCGGGGGCGCTTCCCGCCGCCGAGGGCCTCGACGACCTCCGGTGGCACCTCGAAGCCGGTCGTCGTGCCACCGGTGCGCTGGAGCTCGGCCGTGAACCTCATGGCGCGAGTATGCCGCCGCGACGGCGCGGTCGGGCGCGAACGGCGCAGGCTGCCCGACGTGGCACAGTGGCCCGATGGCCGACCCTGCGTTCACAGGCTTCCCCGTGTGGGGCGTCGAGTTCTACCAGGACCTCGAGGAGGACAACACCCGCGAGTTCTGGGCCGAGCACAAGGAGAGGTGGCAGCGCGACGTCCGCGACCCGATGCGCGCGCTCGTCGAGGAGCTGTCCGACGAGTTCGGGCCGGGCAAGCTGTTCCGCCCCAACCGCAACCTGCGGTTCAGCGCGGACAAGTCGCCGTACAAGACGCACCAGGCCGCCCTCACGGGGCGCGAGAAGGGCGCGGGCTGGTACCTCCAGCTCGGCGGTGACGGCCTCGTCGTCGGTGGCGGCTTCCGGGCCCACTCCCCCGCCGAGACGGCCCGCTACCGCGCCGCCGTCGACTCCAGCGTCTCCGGGCCGGCCCTCGAACGCATCGTCGCCGACCTGCTGACGGCCGGGTTCTCCCTCGAGGGCGCAGCCCTCAGGACCCGGCCCAAGGGGTACGACGCCGACCACCCGCGGCTGGAGCTGTTGCGGCGCAAGGAGATGATGGCGCTGCGCCGCGTGGGCACCCCCGACTGGCTGTCCACGCCCCGCGCCGCCGACGAGGTCCGGGACGCGTGGCGCAGGGTGCGTCCGCTCACGGAGTGGGTGCTGGAGCACGTCGCCGTCGACTGACCTGCGCCTGAGCCTGTTCGCGCGACGGGCGGAGTCCTACAGTCCGAGCATGAGCTTCCTCGTCCCGGCACAGGCGTACGGCAGGTTCATGGGTCGCTTCTCCGAGCCCCTCGCCGACCAGTTCGTCGGCGTGGCCCGGCTCGGGGACGGCCAGCGGGCGCTCGACGTCGGCTGCGGTCCGGGAGCGCTGACCGCCCGGCTCGTCGACGTGGTCGGCGCCGGCTCGGTGACGGCGGTGGACCCGTCGGAGCCCTTCGTGGAGGCGGCTCGGGCGCGCTTCCCCGGGGTGGAGGTGAGGGTGGCTGCGGCCGAGGACCTGCCCTTCGCCGACGCGACGTTCGACGCGAGCCTGGCGCAGCTGGTCGTGCACTTCATGCGCGACCCCGTCGCAGGGCTGCGGGAGATGGCCCGGGTGACCCGCCCGGGAGGCACCGTGGCTGCGGCGGTGTGGAACCACGCCTCAGGAACCGGTCCACTGTCGCTGTTCTGGGAGGCCGTGCGGGCCGTCGACCCGCAGGAGGAGGGCGAGAGCGACTACGCCGGGGTGAAGGAGGGCGACCTCGCACGGCTCTTCGGCGCGGCCGGCCTGACGGACAGCGAGGAGTCGGTGCTCACCGTCCGCGTGCCCTTCGAGTCGTTCGAGCAGTGGTGGGAGCCCTACCTGCTCGGCGTCGGGCCGGCGGGGGTGTACGTGGCCGGGCTGGACGACGAGCGCCGCGAGGCGTTGCTGGCCGAGTGCCGTCGGCGGGTGCCGGACGGGCCCTTCGAGGTGGCCGCCTCGTCGTGGTGCGTCAGCGCCACGGTGCCCGGCGGCTGAGTACCAGCGCGTGGGTGCGGACGGCTGACTACCAGCGCGTGGGAACCGGCGGCTGGGTACCGGCGCCGCTCCGTGGCCCGCCCCGCGCTCCGTACCCCGGGCCTCAGCCCTCGACGGCCACGCCGGCGATCGGCGTCCCCGGGGGCAGGTCCAGCACCTGCTGGTGGATCTGCCCGCAGATGTTGGTGGCCACGACGAAGTCCTGCACCTCGAGGTTGTCCACCGTCAGCGCTCCCCCGAGCACCGGCGGGTGGACGAAGCTCAAGACCTGGGCCGGCCCTGGCACGATGCCCCGCTCGGCGGCGGCGAGCGCGAGCTCACCCATGAGGAAGCGGTCCTGGCCGTCCTGCGAGAGCAGGCTCGCCTCGACCGCGTCCCGGTCCGCCCACGGGGTGGTGAGGACGCCCTCGACGGTGTCGAGGAACGCGAAGCCGTCCGGGACCTGGAGGATGACGTCGCCGAAGAGCGTCGCCATGACCGGCGTCGCGGCGGTGAGGTCGAGCCAGTCCCAGGACTCGAGGGCGCCGGCGTACTCCTCGGCGCTGAACGCCTTCGTCAGGTCCACGCGGTGATTGAACCACGCAGTCCGCGGCCATGGGCCCGGAAGCTGCGGGAACCGGACGCCGATCGTCCGCAGTCCGTCCTACCGTGGGGCGATGGGGACGACCACGGTGGTACCCGGCGAGCTCACGGTCAGGGCGCTCACCCCTGAGACCTGGGACGCCTTCGCCGACCTGGCGGAGCGGCACAACGGTGTGTGGAACGGCTGCTGGTGCACGTGGTTCCATCCTCCCTGCGCGGAGCGGGGCCAGACGGCGGAGGGCAACCGGGCGCTGAAGGAGCGCTGGGTGCACGAGGGGCTCGCCCACGCCGCGCTGGTCCTCGACGGTGACGTCGCGGTCGGCTGGTGCGAGTACGGCACCCCCGAGGAGCTCCCACGGATCAACCACCGCAAGGAGTACGAGGCGGGGATGGGCCAGCCGCCCGACTACCGGGTCACGTGCTTCTTCGTCGACCGCAGGTACCGGCGCCAAGGGGTGTCCGCCGTCGCCCTGCGCGGAGCCCTCGACCTCATCGCCCGAGCCGGGGGCGGGGTCGTGGAGGGGTACCCCCAGGACACCGAGGGAGCCAAGGTCACCGCGTCGTTCCTCTACAACGGCACCCGCAGCCTGTTCGAACAGGCAGGGTTCACCTACTCGCGCCCCAAGGGCATGAAGCACTGCGTGATGACGACGACGGTGGCGCCCGCGTAGTCGCGACCCACCGCGGCACAGGCCGCCACCGGTGGCGGCGCACACGGCGGGGCCCCGGCGGATTCGAGAATCACCGGGGTCCCGTCAGTCAGAGGTGACGAGGTTCTGGCCCTGACAGGACCTGTCGGCTCGCTGCCTCGTCGGGGCGGTCACCGTGGGTCTCCCCGCGGTCACGAGCTGCCTGTCCTGCCAACCCACCTCCGTTACCGAAGGCGTAACTCAGGTATCCCGCACCCGGGATACCTGCGCCAGGGACCTTCGTCCCAGCATCACCGAGATCCGGGTGACCTCCTGCTCGAGCGCCTGTCGGGGCACGTCGTCATCGAGTCCCGAGACCACGACCTCGCCGCCTCGCACCCTCCACGTGGCGCGGACGACGCCGCCGACGATGACCGGGTTCGCCTTGCGGGTCACCAGCTCCCTCCTGGAGGCAGGAGTGACCTGCTCGTCCTTGGTCCCGGGGCCCATCACCCACTGGTCGTGCCCGGGCAGCAGTCGCACCTCCCGCGACGGCTGCGTCGCGACGAGGTCCTCCACGTCCGCCTCCAGGACCAGCGCCGTGGTCCCCTGGACGTCCACCGGCACGAGCCGCTCCCGCAGTGAGTCCAGCCAGCCGTCGATGCGCCGGCGCCCGGCGCTCAGCCCGTTGCCCAGCCAGTGGTGGACGTGCTCCCTCGTCGCCGGGCCGTACGTGCGCAGGTAGGCCTCGACCGCGTGTCGACCGGCGTCATCGAGGTCCGGGATGCCCGTCCACCGGGGTCCGGCGTCGAGCCGCTGGAAGGTCGGCCTGCCGTCCCTTGGCGGCCCGAACCCCAGGTCGCCCTGCCAGCTCAGTGGCTTGAGCAGGGTGCCCGCGCCCTCGTCGAAGACCGGTCTCAGGTGCCGGTAGGCCTGGCGGCTGGTCACCGCGGCGCCGAGCTCTGCCATGGTCACCGGCCCGTCCGACAGTGCATCTCGCACCACCTCGCGGAACGCCGGCCAGGCCTGCCGCGTGAGCCCGTAGTGGTCGACCCAGCTCTTGCGCTCCCACTGGCGACCGGCCGCCCGCAGTGCCAGGTAGGCACCGCCGTCCTCGGCCGAGAGGTAGTGCACCGCGCCCCGGAACGCGAAGGCCTTGACGACCTCGCCCAGGGCCAGCGCCTCGCCCAGCTCACCGGGGTGGGACCGCGTACGCCGCGTGCGCACGGCCAGCTCGGCCAGGGACTCGTCCATCGCGGGCACTGCCCCGAGTCGCTGGACCACGCCCCCGACGGACAGCCCGCCGACCGGGTCGAGGAGCTGCCGCCCCATCCGCCAGGCCAGAGCCTGTGGCCAGGTGACCGACACCTCCCCCTTCGCACTCACGGGGACAGGCTCGCACCGCCAGTGCGCATCCGGCCAGCCAGCGGCCCGGTGGGGGCGTCAGGTGACCAGGAACGACACGATGTTGATGATGACCATCCACGCCCCGAGGACGGCGCCGATGACCATCGGCAGCAGGGCGACGTGCCGACCCTGCGCGCGGGCCCGGTTGCCGTACCAGACCGCGGCGACGCACGGGACGAGGAACAGGACGATCGCCGGCACGGCCGCGACCAGCATGACCCACAGCGGCTCGGTCGCGTCCTCGGGCTTGTAGCCCAGCAGCGCGTAGAGCCCCTCGCCGACGGCGAAGGCGACCACGAAGGCCACCGGGATGGAGGCGACGGCCACCCAGGCCATCGTGAGGTCGTGGTGCCGGGTGCTGTTGCGGTGCGCTCCCGTCGGTGGGGTGCGGTTGGTCGTGGTCATCACGCGCCTCCCTGTGTGGTGCCAGCGTGGCACCGGAGCCGCAACAGGGGCAGGGACCTTCGGACCGGTATGCAGAAGGGCTCGGTCTGCCGAAGCAGACCGAGCCCTCTCGGTCGGGCTGACAGGATTTGAACCTGCGACCCCTTGACCCCCAGTCAAGTGCGCTACCAAGCTGCGCCACAGCCCGTTCTTGAGTTTTCACCCCGTGCGGGATCGCGCCGAAGCACGTCCGCGGGAGCGAACGAAACCCTAGCGCACGCCATACCGCTGCTTGAAATCGGTATGGCGTGCACCGGCTCCCGCCGGTGGCCTACTTGCGCCGGCGCTTCTCCCGCACGCGCACGGAGACCTCGATCGGCGTGCCCTCGAAGCCGAACTCCTCGCGCAGGCGACGCTCGAGGAACCGCCGGTAGCCGGCCTCGAGGAAGCCGGAGGCGAAGATGACGAACCGCGGCGGACGCGTCGAGGCCTGGGTCGCGAAGAGGATGCGGGGCTGCTTGCCACCGCGGACCGGGTGCGGGTTGGAGGCGACGATCTCGCCGAAGAACGCGTTGAGGCGGCCCGTCGGCACGCGGGTGTCCCACGAGTCGAGCGCCTTCTCCAGCGCCGGCACCAGCTTCTCCACCGCGCGGCCGGTCCTGGCCGAGATGTTGACGCGAGGAGCCCACGGGATCTGCACGAGCTCGCGCTCGATCTCGCGCTCGAGGTAGTAGCGGCGCTCCTCGTCGAGCAGGTCCCACTTGTTGTAGGCGACGACCAGGGCACGGCCCGCGTCGATGACCTGCTGCACGACACGGATGTCCTGCTCGGCGATGGACTGCTCGGCGTCGATGAGGACGACGGCGACCTCCGCCTTCTCCAGCGCGGTCTGGGTGCGCAGCGAAGCGTAGAAGTCGGCGCCGCGGGTCTGGTGCACGCGGCGGCGGATGCCCGCGGTGTCCACGAAGCGCCATGTCTTGCCGCCGAGCTCGATGTACTCGTCGACCGGGTCACGGGTCGTGCCCGCGACGTTGTCGACGACGACCCGGTCCTCGCCGGCGAGCTTGTTGAGCAGGGAGGACTTCCCGACGTTGGGGCGGCCGATCAGCGCCACGCGGCGGGGACCACCCCGCTGGTAGGCCTCGGAGTTGGCGGCGACCGAGGGCAGCACCTCGAGGACGGCGTCGAGCACGTCACCGCTGCCGCGGCCGTGCAGGGCGGACACAGGCCAGGGCTGGCCGAGCCCGAGGTTCCACAGGGCTGCGGCGTCGGCCTCGGTGCGCTGGTCGTCGACCTTGTTGGCGACCAGCACCACGGGCTTGCCGGAGCGGCGCAGCAGCTTGACGACGGCCTCGTCGTCGTCGGTGGCGCCGACCGTCGCGTCGACGACGAACATCACGACGTCGGCGAGGTCGACGGCCACCTCGGCCTGCTCGGCGACCCGCAGGTGGATGCCCGTGGCGTCGATCTCCCAGCCGCCGGTGTCGACCAGGGTGAAGCGGCGCCCGGCCCAGTCGGCGTCGTACGCCACGCGGTCACGGGTCACGCCGGGCACGTCCTCGACGACGGCCTCACGGCGGCCGAGGATGCGGTTGACGAGGGTCGACTTGCCGACGTTGGGGCGGCCGACGACCGCCACCACGGGCAGCGGCCCGCTGCCGACGACGAACCCGTCCTCGTCGACGTCGCCGTCGATGAGCGAGCGGTCCTCGTCGGTGAGGTCGAAGTCCTCCAGCCCCACGCGCAGGGCGCGCTCGACAGTCGAGTCGTCGGTCAGGTGCTCACTCACGAAAAGGTCCTTGCGTCGGTCTGCGGTCCGGCCACGGCGCGCGGTGTCACGCGGGGCCACCGCCCATTGTCGCGTACTTTCGCGCGCGCCCCGGACACGCGGTGCCACACCGCCACTTCGAGCGGTGCTCCGCCTACGACCGGCCGGCCACGCCGTCGTCCTCGGGCAGGGCGACCTGGTGGCGCACCGAGGCGTCGGACACGTGCGTCGCCAGCAGCTCGCGCAGCTGTCCCGTGGCGGTGGCCAGCCGGGCACGACCGGTGAGGTCGGTGCCCGCGGCGAGCCGCACGGGGTGGCCGAACTCGACGACCATGCGGGTGCCGAGCCTCGGCAGCGACCCGGTGGAGGCGCCCGTCGACCGCGTGCCGAGGAACGCGACCGGCACCACCACCGCGCCACCCTGCAGGGCCAGCCAGGCCGCGCCCTGCTGGACCGCGGAGACGTCGCCGCGCCCGCGGGTGCCCTCGGGGAAGATCCCGACGGCACCGCCTGCCCTGAGGATCGCCACGGCCGCGCTCAGCGCGCTGCGGTCACCGGAGTTGCGGGTGACGGGGATGTGGCCGATGAAGGCCAGGAACCACCCCAGCAGCCCGGTGAACAGCTCCCGCTTGACGAGCATGCTCGTGGGCCGCGGTGACAGCGCGGGGAGCATGGGGCCGTCGAGGACGCCCACGTGGTTGCCGACGAACAGCACGGGGCCGTCCTTCGGCACGCGGTCCCGGCCGACGGTGGTGACCCGGTAGAAGAGGCCGAAGAGCACGCGGCCGACGACGATGTTGATGCGCACCCTCCACTGCGGCGGCACCGCCGGCCCCGCCGACGCCGCGGGTGCCGGGTTGGCGGGCGCCGCACTCACACGCCGACCTTGGCCGGTGCCTCCCGGCGCACGACGTCGACGACCGCGGCGACGCTCTGCTCGAGGTCGAGGTCGGAGGTGTCGACGAGGTGCACGCCCTCGGCGGCCTCGGTGAACTCCGACACGGTGGAGTCGTCGGCGTCACGGCGCACGATCTGGTCCCGGGTGGCCTCGACGGCGTGGTCGGCGTCGTGGCCGTGGAGCTCCTTGGACCGGCGCCGCAGCCGCGCCTCGACACTGGCCGTGAGGAGCACCCGCACGTCGGCGTCGGGGGCGACGACCGTGGTGATGTCGCGGCCCTCGGCCACCACTCCCCCGGTCTGCGTGGCGATCCGGTCGATGAGGTCGCGCTGCAGCTGCTGCAGGACCGGCCGGACGCCGGTGTTGGTCGCGACCTTCGAGACGACCTCGCTGACCCGGGTCGTGCGGATGTCGTCCTCGATCTCGCGACCGCTGACCAGCACGCTCGCGTGGGAGGGGTCGGTGCCCATCTCCAGCGGGATGTGGCGGGAGGCCTGCTCGACGGCAGCCTCGTCGTCGAGGTCGACCCCCTCCTCGAGGCACCACCAGGTGACGGCGCGGTACATGGCCCCGGTGTCGAGGTAGCCGATGCCCAGCTGCCGGGCCACCGCCCGCGAGACGCTGGACTTGCCGGACCCCGAGGGCCCGTCGATCGCCACGACGAGGTGCTCACTGCTCATGGGCGACAAGCCTATGGGCAGCACCGACCGTCCCGCGACGCCCGTCAGCCGTGCAGTCGCCAGCCGCGGGACGTGAGCTCGTCGGCGAGCCGCTCCGCCACCGCCGGCAGGACGGACACCTCCGCCAGCCCGAACGGCTGCCCCAGCCCGTGCTCCAGGTGCAGGTCCTCGAGGTTGACACCCGCGTCGCCGACGTCGTGCAGCAGCCGGGCGAGCTCGCCCGGCTCGTCGGGCACCAGCACCACGACGGTCGCGTACGCCGTGGGCGCGGCACCGTGCTTGCCCGGGATGCGGGCGTGGCCGGCGTTGCCCCGGGAGACCACCCGGGCCAGGACCTCCCGGGCGCCGACCCCGTCGCCGTCGGTCAGCGTGTCGAGAGCCGCGATGACCTCGCCGAGCTCGCTGTGCACCTCGGCGAGGACCGCACGGACCGCACCGGCGTTGCCGGCGAGGATCTGGGTCCAGAGCTGGGGGTCGCTGGCGGCGATCCGGGTGACGTCACGGATCCCCTGTCCCGCCAGGGCCACGGCGGGGTCGGACAGCTCACGCAGCCGGCCGGCGACCAGCGAGGACGCGAGCTGGGGCACGTGTGACACCGCGGCCACGGCGGCGTCGTGGTCGGGCGGGCTCATCACGCTGACCGTGCCTCCCGCCGCTGCGGCGAGGGCCCGCACCGTCTCGACGGCGAACGGCGACGACTCGTCGCTCGGCACCACGACCCAGGCCCTGCCGTCGAACAGGTCGCCGCGGGCCGCCACCGCCCCGGAGCGCTCGCGACCGGCCATGGGGTGCGACCCGACGTACCGCGTGAGGTCCCCGCCGAGGGAACGCACCTGGTCGAGGACGGCCACCTTCACGGAGGCCACGTCGGTCACGACGGCCGACGGCCAGCGCCCGAGCTCCTGCGCGACGACCTGACCGGCCACGTCCGGCGGGGCCGCCACCACCACGACGTCGGGGGCGGGGTCGTCGGCGGAGGCCACGGCCCCGGCACCGAGGTCGCGCGCCAGGGCAGTGGCGGTGGGCGACGGGTCGGTCAGCACCACGGCGTACCCGGCGCGGGACAGGGCGATGCCCAGGCTCGTGCCGATGAGGCCGGTGCCGACGATCCGGACGCGAGGGTTCACGACGCGAAGGCTACCGACGAGCCGCGTCCCACGTGCCTAGAGCCCAGCAGCGGTGTAGAGCTTGCCGACCTCGTCCTTGTTGAGCTTGCGCATCTTCCCCGGCTTGGTGTCGCCGAGGTGGATCGGGCCCACCTGCACGCGCACGAGTGACAGCACCGGGTGGCCGACGGCCTCGAGCAGCCGTCGGACGATGTGCTTGCGCCCCTCGTGCAGGACCACCTCGACCAGCGCCTTGCCGGGCTGGGAGTCGATGATCCGGAACGAGTCGACCGACGCCGGGCCGTCCTCGAGGGTCACGCCCTCGCGCAGCTGCTTGCCGATGTCGCGCGGCACCGGGCCGGGGATCTGCGCCAGGTAGGTCTTGAGGACGCCGTACTGGGGGTGCTGCAGGCGGTGGGCCAGCTCGCCGTCGTTGGTGAGCAGCAGCAGCCCCTCGGTGTCCGCGTCGAGCCGGCCGACGTGGAACAGGCGCTCGTTGCGGTTGCCGACGTAGTCACCGATGCTGATCCGCCCGAGCTCGTCGTTCATCGTCGTGACGACACCGAGCGGCTTGTTGAAGGCGAAGTAGACGCGGCTCTCGTCGAGCTGGACCTTGACGCCGTCGACGTGCACGGTCTGGTCGGGGCGGATGCGCACACCGAGCTCGGTGACGACGTGCCCGTCGACCTCGACGCGGCCCTCGCTGATGAGGTTCTCGCACACGCGCCGCGAGCCGACACCCGCCGCGGCGAGGAGCTTCTGCAGGCGCACGCCGTCGGGGTCGTGGACGTCCACCGTCGGCACGGGCAGCTCGCGTGGCACCCGGGTGGGCTGGCTGCGCTTGGTCGTGCCGGAGCTGCCGCGCTGGGGCCGCTCGGGACGGTCCTGCGCGCCGCCGCGCGGACCGGGGCGACCGCCCCTGCCGCCGGCACCGCTGGCACCGCCGCGGCCGCCCTGGCCGCCGCCGGAGCGTCCGGCACCCGGGCGACCGGCCCCGGATCCTCCCGGGCGACCACCTCCGGCTCCTCGGCCCGATCCGGCTCCGCTGTCTCTGCTGCGTGGGGGTGTCATCCGCGTCCCTGTTCTGCTATCTCGTCGAGCACGTCGATCTCGGGAAGGTACGGCGCGAGGGCCGGGAGGTCGTCGAGGCTGCCGAGCCCCAGACGCTGGAGGAAGTAGGCGGTGGTGCCGTAGAGGACGGCGCCGCCCTCGGTCTCGGTGCCGAGCTCCTCGATGAGGCCGCGGTTGACCAGGGTCCGCACGACGCCGTCGACGTTGACGCCGCGCACCGCGGACACCCGCGACCGGGAGATCGGCTGGCGGTAGGCGATGACCGCCAGCGTCTCCAGGGAGGCCTGGGTCAGCTTGGCCTGCTGGCCGTCGAGGAGGAACTTCTCCACGACCGGCGCGTAGTCGGAGCGGCTGTAGACGCGCCACCCGCCGGCCACCGACCGCAGGGTGAACCCCCGCTGCTGCGCGGCGTACTCCGCCTCGAGCCCCTCGAGGTGGGCCCGGACGTCGTCGACGGGGAGCTCGAGCGCCGAGGCCAGGGCCATCTCGGTGACCGGCTCGTCGACGACCATCAGCACGGCCTCGATCGCGCCGCGGGCACCGCCGGGGAAGTCGTTGACGTCGAAGGCGATCTGCTCCTCGGCGACCGCCTCGACCGCGGCGTCGGCGTCCGGTACCGCCTCGGCGACCGCCTCGACCGCGGCGTCGGCGCCCGGTACCGCCTCGGCGTCCGGTGCTGGCTGCTCGTCACTCATCAGTGGTGCTCTCCTCCTGGTCGCCGGTGGGCTCGGCGTCGGTGTCGCCCTCGTCGAACTCGTCGCTGACCTCGATGTCACCGTCGTCGGTGCCGGTCCAGCGGACGGTCAGCTCACCGAGGGCCTCGGCCTGCTCGAACGCGATCGCGGCCTCCCGGAACAGCTCGAGCAGCGCGAGGAAGCGCGCGACGATGACCAGGGTCGAGTCGGCGTCCGCCACCAGCGACCTGAACGAGCAGACGCGCTCGGTGCGCAGGCGCCCGCCGATGATGCCTGCCTGCTCGCGGACGCTGACCTGGGGGGCGTGCAGGTGCTCGAGCCCCACCGTCGGCGGCACCTTCGGGGTCATCGCCCGGGCGGCGACCATGGCGAGCTGCTCGGGCGTGATGCCCATGACGAGCTCGGGCAGCAGCTTGGCGAACTGGGGCTCGATACCGGCCTGGCGCGGGGTCATGCGGCCGGCCGTCGCCATCCGCTCGGCGAAGGTGAACGCGATGTCCTTGAAGGCGCGGTACTGCAGCAGGCGCGCGAACAGCAGATCGCGGGCCTCGATCAGGGCGAGGTCCTCCTCGTCCTGCGGACCGGTCTGCGGCAGGAGCCGCGCCGACTTGATGTCGAGCAGCGTCGCGGCGATGAGGAGGAACTCCGAGGCCTGCCCCAGGTCCCACTCGGTGTCTGCGGACTGGGCCGCCTTGATGTGCGCGATGAACTCGTCGGTCACCTTCGCCAGGGCGATCTCGGTGATGTCGAGCTTGTGCTTGCTGATGAGCCCCAGCAGCAGGTCGAACGGTCCGGAGAACACGTCGAGGTGCACCTCGAAGGGGGCACCGCCGCTGCGACGGGTGATGACGCCGCCGGGGGTGACCTGTCCCGCGGACGGCCCCTCGACGGCGGTGGCCGCCTCGGTCACCTCGTCAGGCCGCCCCACCACGGGCGATCAGCTCTCGGGCCAGCTGCCGGTACGACGCGGCGGCGCCGTGCGTGGAGGCGTAGGTGGTGATCGGCTCGGCGGCGAGCGTGGCGTCGGGGAACTTCACCGTGCGGCTGATGACCGTGTGGAACACCTGGTCGCCGAAATGGTCGACGACGCTGCGCACGACCTCCTTGCTGTGCAGGGTGCGCGAGTCGTACATCGTCGCGAGGATCCCGTCGACCTGCAGGCGCGGGTTGAGGCGGTCGGTGATCTTGTCGATGGTCTCGACGAGCAGGGCGACACCGCGCATGGCGAAGAACTCGCACTCCAGCGGGATGATGACGCCGTGCGCCGCCGTCAGCGCGTTGACGGTGAGCAGGCCGAGCGAGGGCTGGCAGTCGATGAGGATGACGTCGTAGTCGTCCATGACCGGGCGCAGGACCCGCGCGAGGATCTGCTCGCGGGCGACCTCACCCACCAGCTGCACCTCGGCGGCCGACAGGTCGATGTTGGCGGGGATGACGTCGAGGTTGTGGGTGGCGGTGGTCTGGATGACGTCACGGACGTCGTGACCCCGCTCCACCAGCAGGTTGTAGATGGTGACGTCGAGCTCGTTGGCGCGCACGCCCAGCCCCACGGACAACGCGCCCTGCGGGTCGAAGTCGACGAGCAGCACCCGGCGACCCACCTCGGCCAGGGCGGCACCCAGGTTGATGGTCGTGGTCGTCTTGCCGACCCCGCCCTTCTGGTTGCACATGGCGATGATGCGGGCGGGCCCGTGGCTGGTCAGGGCGGCAGGGTCGGGGAAGTCCGGCATGGCGCGACCGGTCGGGCCGAGCAGGCCCGGGCCCACCGCCTCCGTGCCGGGCAGACGCGCGTGGTCGCGCTCGGTGCTGCTGGCGGACGACTCCGGGGTGCCCTGGGCGGACGGTTGCGACTGCGTGGTCACCTCAGGTTCCACAGGCGTTTCACTCCCGGTGAGTTGGCGTTCGACGGTCAGCCTCGCGCTGATCGGGACGACCCTATCAGCGGGCACGGGGGTGGCTCTGGGCATAGACCTCGCGGAGCCTCTGCACCGTGACCAGAGTGTAGATCTGGGTCGTGGTGACCGACGCGTGGCCGAGCAGCTCCTGCACCACGCGGACGTCCGCGCCGCCGTCCAGCAGGTGGGTCGCGAACGAGTGCCGCAGGGTGTGCGGCGACACGTGGCCGGTGAGGTCGGCACGTTCGGCTGCCGCCTTGAGGACCGCCCAGGCCGACTGCCTCGACAGGCGCCCGCCGCGCTGGTTGAGGAAGACGGCGGGAGTGCCCCTCCCCTTCGTCGCGAAGGCGGGGCGCCCACGGACCAGGTAGGCGCCGACCGCCTCGGTGGCATAGGAGCCGAGCGGGACGACCCGTTCCTTGCTGCCCTTGCCGAACAGGCGCACGACACCCTCGCCGGTGTCGATGTCGTCGACGTCGAGGCCCACGGCCTCGGAGATCCGCGCGCCGGCGCCGTACAGCACCTCGAGCAGGGCCCGGTCGCGCAGGGCGGCGGGGGTGTCGCCCACGCTGGCCGCCTCGAGGAGCCGCTCGACCTCGTCGACGGCGATGGCCTTCGGCAGCCGTGCCGGTGGCTTCGGCGGGCTCACGGGGGCGGCCGGGTCGGTCCGGACCTCGCCCTCGAGGGCCAGGAACCGGTGGAACCCGCGCACGGCCGCGAGGGTCCGCGCGGTGGACGAGGCCGCGAGCGGTGGGTGGTCGGCGCTGCCCTCGCGCAGGGTGGCGACGAAGTCGGCGACGTGGGCCTGGGTGACGTCCCCCGGTTCCAGCACCCCCCGCGCGGTCAGGTACGCCGTGTAGCGACCGAGGTCGCGCCGGTAGGACGTGAGCGTGTTGGCGGCGACACCCCGCTCCACGTCCAGGTGGGCCAGCCAGCTGCGGACGGCACGCTCCATCGCGCTGGTCGGTGGCACGGATGGGAGTGTAGGTCGCATGAAGCTCTACACAGACCTGCCGGGCCGACGCACGCTCCAGATCCTCGCCGACCTCGGGGTCGTGGCGTGGGTGTGCGCCTGGGCGTGGGTCGGACGGGTCGTGCACGACGCGACGATGGCGCTGGCCGCGCCGGGGCACACGCTGCAGGACGCCGGCTCGGGGTTCCGCGAGCAGATGAACGGGGCCGGCGACGCCGTGCGCGACGTGCCGCTCGTGGGCGACCGCATCGCGGCACCGTTCCGCCAGGCGGGCACGGCGGGGACGACCATCCAGAGCGCCGGCACCGACCTGGTGGACGGGGTGACCCGGCTGGCGAACGTGCTCGGGTGGGTGACCGCGCTCGTCCCCATCCTCATCGTGGGCCTGGTCTGGCTGTTCCTCAGGGGGCGCTTCGTACGCCGTGCCACCGCCGCCCAGCGCTTCATCGACCAGGCGGCGGACCTCGACCTCTTCGCCCTGCGCGCCATGGCGCGGCAGCCGATGCGCAAGCTCGCGGCCATCTCCCCCGACCCCACCGGGGCGTGGCGCCGTGGTGAGGAGTCGACGATCAGGGCCCTGGCGCTGCTCGAGCTGCGCGACTCAGGCCTGCACCCGCCCGCGGCCTGAGGCCTCGGTCAGCTCGAGGAGACGCTCTGCGTGCCCGGAGGTGAGGGCACGGGGCTCCAGCTGCCAGGACCAGCCGCCCTCGATGCCGGGGGCGTTCATCCGCGCCGCCGAACCCAGCCCCAGGACGTCCTGGGCCTGCATCATCGCCAGGCCGCAGGGGGTCCCGAGCGCCAGCTCGATCATGGCCCAGCCCGGTTCGTCGTCACCGTGGGCGTGGACGCCCTGGTCGCGCCAGGCCGCCCGGACCAGCTCGCGACGGTGCTCGGGCAGCTCGGCCCACCAGCCGACGACAGTGTCGTTGTCATGGGTGCCGGTGTAGACCACCTGGTCGGGGGCGAGGTTCGCCAGATCGTGGGTGTTGTACTCGTAGGCCGGCTCGAAACCGAACTGCAGCACCGCCATGCCGGGGAAGCCCAGCGCCTTGCGCAGGTCGATGACGGGCTGGTCGATGTCGCCGAGGTCCTCCGCCAGGACGGCCAGCGGGCCGAGCGCCTCCCGGGCCGCGTCGAACACCGCCCGGCCGGGTCCTGCCTCCCACTTGCCGCCCAGCGCCGTCTCGTCGTCGGCCGGGATCGCCCAGTACGCCGCGAAGCCCCGGAAGTGGTCGACGCGGACGAGGTCGAACAGCGCGAACGTGCGACGCAGCCGCTCGACCCACCAGCGGTAGCCGTCCTCGGCGAGCACGTCCCACCGGTACAGGGGGTTGCCCCACAGCTGTCCGGTGGCGGCGTACGCGTCGGGCGGGCAGCCGGCCACGGCGTCGTCGCGGAAGAACTGCGGCCACGCCCGCTCGTCGGCGCCGTCGGGGGCGACGTAGATCGGGACGTCGCCGAGGATGCGGATGCCGCGGTCGTGGGCGTGGGCGCGCAGCGCCGACCACTCGCGGTCGAAGCGGACCTGGTCGGCGAGGTCGCCGCCGAAGCTCGTCCACGAGTCGACCCAGTAGGCCTCGCGCTCGGCGAACGCGTCCAGCTCCGCCTGGCTCACCGGTGCGTCCGGCTCCTCCAGGAGCGCTGCGGACGCCGCGAAGGCCGAGGGCGACTTGTAGGGCGAGCGGTGCTGGTCGGGCACGGACACCGGCAGCACCTGCCAGACCGACTGCCCGGCCTCGGCCAGCCAGTCGACGAAGTCACGGGCCGGCTGCCCCAGGCGGCCGCCCGGGAGCGAGGTGATGTGCAGCTGGACCCCGCTGGCGCGGGACTCGGTCAACGACTGGGTAGCGTCGGTGCCTGCCGAAGCCATGGTTCAGGCCTCCGAGCGCAGGATCTGGGGGTGCAGGTCCTCCGCGGGTGGCGCCCACGTCGAGGCGTCGGCGTCGACCTGCTCGCCGGAGCGGATGTCCTTGACCTGGTCGCCGGGGCGGTCCCCCGCACCGTCCGCGGCCACGCCCGCTCCCGGGAACCAGACGTACGGGATGCCGCGCCGCTCGGCGTACCGGATCTGCTTGCCGAACTTCGCCGGCTTGGGCGCGACCTCGCACGGTATGCCGCGGGCGCGCAGCGCCGTCGCGACCCGCGTCGACGTCGGGCGGCTCTCCTCGTCGTTGACCGCGACGAGCACGCAGGCCGGCGTCGAGCGGCTGGCCCGGAGCATCTGGTGGCCGAGCAGCAGCCCGAGCAGCCGCGAGACACCGATGGAGATGCCGACGCCCGGGTAGGTGGTCTTCCCGTCCGAGGCGAGTGAGTCGTAACGGCCGCCGGAGCAGAACGAGCCCCACGCCTCGTGGCCCACGAGCTGGGTCTCGTAGACGGTGCCGGTGTAGTAGTCGAGGCCGCGGGCGATGCGCAGGTCGGCGACCAGGGCACCGGGCGCGTTGGCCATGCCGCTGCTGATGACGCGGGAAAGCGCATCCAGGCCCTCGTCGAGGACCGGGTGGCTGACCCCGAGCTCGCGCACGCGGTCGGCGAAGGACAGGTCCTCGGTGCGGATCGCGGCCAGCGCCAGGCACTGGTCGGCCTGCTCGCGCGTGAGCCCGGACTCGACGAGCAGGTCGGCGACCCTGGCGGGGCCGATCTTGTCGAGCTTGTCGACGATGCGCAGCGTCCCGATGACGTCGGTCACGCCGATGCCGAGGTAGAACCCCTCGGGGATCTTGCGGTTGTTGACCTGGATGACCATCTGCCCGATCGGCAGCCTGGAGAACACCTCGGCCATGACGAGCGGGAGCTCGGCCTCGAAGTGGGGCGCCAGCTCGCCCACGTCGACGACGTCGATGTCGGCCTGGGTGAACTCGCGGTAGCGGCCCTCCTGCGGGCGCTCCCCACGCCACACCTTCTGGACCTGGTGGCGACGGAACGGGAAGGCGAGGTGGCCGGCGTTCTCCAGGACGTAGCGGGCGAACGGCACGGTGAGGTCGAAGTGCAGACCGAGCTCGGCGTCGGCGGTCTCGTCGCCGGCGAGGCGGCTCACGCCGTAGATCTCCTTGTCGGCGTCACCGCCCTTGCCGAGGAGCCGGTCGACGGGCTCGACCGCCCGGGTCTCGATCGACGGGAACCCGTGCAGCTCGAAGGTCTCGCGGATGATGTCGAGGAAGTGCTGCTCGACGATCCGCTCGGCGGGCAGGTACTCGGGGAATCCGCTGATCGGGGTGATCTTCACGCGCCCAATCCTTGCAGGTAGGGGTTGGTGGCCCGTTCCCGCTCCATGGTCGTCGCCCCGTAGTGCCCCGGCAGCACCAGCGTCGTGTCCGGGAGCGGCAGCACGACCTCGCGCAGGGAACGGTCCATCGCCCGGGCGTCGCCGCCCGGCAGGTCGGTGCGGCCGATCGACCCGGCGAACAGCACGTCACCGCTGAGGACCGTCCGGTCGACGTCCACCTGGTCGGCGACCCCGTCCGGCACGGCGTCGACGGCGAACACCACCGAGCCCTCGGTGTGGCCCGGGGCGTGCAGCACGTCGAAGGACAGGCCGGCGAGGTCGAGCCGCGTCCGGTCGCGGATCTCCACGACGTTGGTCGGGTCGGTCCAGGTGGCCTTGGCGCCGAACTGCTGCTCGAGCATCCCGACCAGGCCCGGGTTGGCGTGCGACAGCAGGTCCACGAGGCGGTAGCGGTCGTCCTCGTGGATGTACGCCGCGGTGTCGGCGCCGCAGACCGGCGTCACCGAGTACACGTGGTCGATGTGCCCGTGGGTCAGGAGCACTGCCGCCGGCCGCAGCCGGTGCTCGGTGAGCACCGCACGCAGCGTCTCCTCGACCCCGATCCCTGGGTCGACGATGACGCACTCCTCCCCCGCCGCCGGGGCCAGGACGTAGCAGTTCGTGTCGAAGGCAGCAGCGGGAAAGGCGACGGTCAGCACGGGCGGCAGCCTAGCGACCGGGCGGCCTGCCTAGACTGGCGCGCGTGACCAAGGAGCAGGAACGAGCCAGGGCGCGCCGACGCCAAGAAAAGCTGGACGCCCGCGCGGCGCAGCGCCAGCGGGACGCCGCCAGGAACCGGCAGGCGGTGGCCGTCGTCGCCGCGGTGCTGGTCGTCGTCCTGGCCTTCGTCATCCTGGCCACCAAGCTCGGCCGTGACACCTCGCCCGCAGCCTCACCGAGCACCACGGCCACGCCGTCGACGACGCCGTCCGCGTCCGTGGCCGGGTGCACCCGAGCTCCCGAGCGGCCCACCACGATCAAGACGCAGGGGCTCCCCGACAAGGCCACGGCCGCGGGCAAGACGTTCACGGCGGTCGTGACCACGAACTGCGGTGACATCACCCTGCAGCTCGACGGGGCCAAGGCGCCCCAGACCGTCGCCTCGTTCGTCGCCCTGGCCAGGAGCAGCTACTTCAACGACGCCCCGTGCCACCGCCTCACCACGCAGGGCATCTACGTGCTCCAGTGCGGCGACCCGCTCGGCGGCACGGGCACCGGCCCGGGCTACTCCTACGGCATCGAGAACGCCCCCAAGAACGGGCAGTACCCCGCCGGCTCCCTGGCCATGGCGCGCACCAGCGACCCGAAGTCCAATGCCGACCAGTTCTTCATCGTCTACAAGGACACCGACCTCAGCAGCGTGCCCGAGGGGTACTCCATCTTCGGCACGGTGACCGGTGGAATGGATATTGTCGAGAAGATCGCCGCAGCAGGTGTGAGTGGTGGTGCCACCGATGGCGCCCCGGCTGCACCCATCAGCATCCTCAAGGTTGCTGTGACCGAGAAGAAGGCCTGACGTGACCGAGCAGACGCCCCCGGCAGACCCCACCGAGCCCCAGGACGGCGCCCCGACCGAAGCCACACCTGAGACCGCAGCTGCCGAGCCCCAGGCCGCAGCTGCCGAGGCGGAGGCCGCAGCTGCCGAGGCCGCGGTCGCCGAGGACGAGGTTCCCGCTGCCGAGCCTGAGCCCGAGACTGCGGCCGCCGAGGCTCCCACCACCGAGCCCGAGGCGCAGTCCCCGGCCGCCGAGCCCGAGGCGCAGTCCCCGGCCGCCGAGCCCGAGACTCCGGCCGCCGAGGCTGCGCCCGCTCCCACCCCCAGGCCGCGACCGGTGCCCAAGCCTGCGCCCGTGCCCTCGCCGGCGGCGGTCCGCAAGGTCGCCCACCCCCTGCCGACCCTGACGGCAGCACCGCCGAGCTGGCCGCCGGCGGAGTCGTTCGGGCGCGTGGCCGAGGACGGGACCGTGTTCGTGCGCGCCGAGGGCGGTGAGCGCGAGGTCGGTGCCTACCCCGGCGCCACGCCCGAGGAGGCGCTGCACTACTTCGCCCGCAAGTACGACGAGCTGTTCGCCTCCGCCGACCTGCTGCAGCAGCGCCTGGCCACGACCGACCTCTCCGCCAAGGACGCCGCCGAGGGGCTGGCCAAGCTCCGCGAGCACGCTGCCGAGGCCAACGTCGTGGGCGACCTCGCCGCCCTCGAGGCCAAGATCGCCGAGATCGCGGCCGGGGTGGACGAGCGCAAGAAGGCCGAGGGCGCGGAGCGCAGCGCCGCCCGGGCCGCAGCCGCCGCCGAGCGTGAGGCGATCGTCGCCGAGGCCGAGAAGATCGCCGGCCAGCCCGAGAACAAGATCCAGTGGAAGACGAGCGGCGCCCGGATGCGCGAGCTGCTCGAGGAGTGGAAGAAGCACCAGCGCAGCGGTGCCCGCCTCGACCGCGAGACCGAGGGCGCCCTGTGGCAGCGGTTCAGCCAGGCCCGCAACTCCTTCGACAAGGCCCGCCGCGTCCACTTCGCCCAGCTCGAGACCACCCAGGGCGAGGCCAAGGCCGCCAAGCAGGCGCTCGTCGCCGAGGCCGAGTCCCTCGCCACCAGCACCGACTGGGGCGCCACCGCGGGAGCCTTCAAGCGCCTCATGGACCGCTGGCGCCAGGCCGGCCGGGCCTCGCGCTCGGACGACGACGCGCTGTGGGAGCGCTTCAAGGCCGCCCAGGACGCCTTCTTCACCGCCAAGGACGCCGAGGCGGCCAAGGAGGACGAGGAGTTCCGGGGGAACCTCGCCGTCAAGGAGGAGATCCTCAAGGAGGCCGAGGCCATCCTGCCCGTCACCGACCTCGACGCGGCCAAGACGGCCCTGCGCGGCATCCAGGACCGCTGGGACGCGGCCGGCAAGGTCCCTCGCGGCGACGTCGACCGCATGGAGAAGGCGATGCGCCGCATCGAGCAGGCCGTGCGGGACGCCGACGACAAGCGCTGGCAGAAGACCAACCCCGAGGTGGCTGCCCGCGCCCAGAGCATGGTCGACCAGCTCGAGTCCTCGGTCGCTGCCCTGCGCGCCGACGTCGAGAAGGCACAGGCCTCGGGCAACGACAAGAAGCTCCAGGACGCCCGGTCCAAGCTCGAGGCGCAGGAGCTGTGGCTCGCCCAGGCCCGGGGCAACCTCGACGAGTTCAGCGGCTGACCGGTCCCCGGATGTACGCGCCGGCGTTCAACCGGGTCGACGACGAGGACGTCGCCCGTCGGATGGTGGCCGACGCGGGCGCCGGAGAGCTGGTCACGGTCGGCCCCGACGGCTACCCTGTGGCGACGCTGCTGCCCGTGCTCTGGAGCGGTGACCGGGTCAGGGCGCACCTGGCGCGCGCCAACCCGCACTGGCAGCTCGTCGACGAGGACTCCCCCGCGCTCCTCGTCGTGACGGGGCCACAGGCCTACGTCTCCCCCTCCTGGTACGCCTCCAAGGCGGAGCACGGGCGGGTCGTGCCGACGTGGAACTACACGACCGTCCACCTCACCGGTCGGGTCCGGGTGCACGACGACGTGGAGTGGCTGCGCGACCTGGTCAGCGACCTCACCAGCTCCCACGAGGGCGGGCGCGAGGCGCCGTGGGCGGTCACGGACGCCCCTGCGGCGTACGTCGAGGGGCAGCTGCGCGGGATCGTCGGGGTCGAGCTCGTGGTCGAACGCGTCGAGGCGAAGGCCAAGCTGAGCCAGAACCGGTCGGAGGCCGACCGTGCAGGCGTGGTCGAGGGCCTGCGCGCCGAGGGCACTGCGGGTCCGGGCGAGGTCGCGGACCTCATGCGGCTGCACCCGCGCGGCTGACATGGTCGGGACTGCCGGGGCGGCGCTGCTCGCGGCCTCGACCCTGCACCTGGGGTTCCAGCTCACCGTGACCGTGCTCGTGTACCCCGCGCTGGCCCGCGTGCCCGCCGACGACTGGCCGGCGGCGCACGACGCCCACAGCCGGTCCATCGTGCCCCTCGTGGTCCTCACCTACGCCGCCCTGCTCACCACGCTCGGGTGGTCGCTGGCCACGACACCGCGCAGCGCCTGGCTCCTCCTCGCCGTCCTCGGGACCGTCATCACCTTCGGGACGACGGCCCTCGCCGCGGCGCCGACCCACGCCCGCCTCGGCCGCGAGGGCAGGACCGACGGCGCCATACGCTTCCTGCTCCGTGCGGACCGGGTCCGAGCCGCCGGCGCCCTCGTCACGGTGGCCGGGGCGCTCCTGGCGCTCGGGTAGGCAGCGGCGCGAGCCCACCCGCCAGCGTCACCGACGGGCGGGTCAGGCCTTGGCGGCCGTCGCCTTGGTGCCCGTGATGCGGTAGACGTCGAAGACGCCGTCGATCTTGCGGACGGCCTTCATCACGTGCTCGAGGTGGCTCGGGTCGCCCATCTCGAACGTGAACTTGCTGATGGCCACGCGGTCGCGGGAGGTCTGGACGGACGCGGACAGGATGTTGACGTGCTGGTCGGACAGCACGCGGGTGACGTCGGACAGCAGCCGGTTGCGGTCGAGCGCCTCGACCTGGAGCTGCACCAGGAAGACCGAGGCCGACGACGGTGCCCACTCGACCTCGATCATCCGGTCGGGCTGCGAGAGCAGGGACTCCGCGTTGGTGCAGTCGGTGCGGTGCACGGAGACGCCGTTGCCGCGGGTGATGAAGCCCATGATGGGGTCGCCCGGCACGGGCGTGCAGCACCTGGCCAGCTTGACCCAGACGTCCGCGGTGCCGACCACGACGACACCCGGGTCGCCGGAACGGCGGCGCATGGAGCGGGTCGGGGTGGTGGCCTCGGCCAGGTCCTCCGACGCACCCTCCTCGCCACCGAGGGAGACGACGAGCCGGCCCACCACGTGCTGGGCGGAGACGTGGCCCTCGCCGACGGCGGCGTACAGCGCGTCGATGTCCTGGTAGCGCAGCTCGGAGGCGAGCCCGGTGAGGGTCTCCACCGTGAGCAGCCGCTGCAGCGGCAGGCCCTCCTTGCGCATCGCCTTGGCGATGGCGTCCTTGCCGGTCTCGATGGCCTCCTCGCGGCGTTCCTTCGAGAACCACTGCTTGATCTTGTTGCGGGCCCGCGGCGACTTGACGAACGTCAGCCAGTCGCGGGACGGCCCGGCGCCGTCGGCCTTCGAGGTGAGGACCTCGACGACGTCGCCGTTCTCGAGCGTCGACTCCAGGGGGACGAGCCGGCCGTTGACGCGCCCGCCGATGCAGTGGTGGCCGACCTCGGTGTGCACGGCGTAGGCGAAGTCCACCGGGGTCGCGCCCGCGGGCAGGGCCACGACCTCGCCCTTGGGGGTGAAGACGTAGACCTCGCGGGCGTTGATCTCGAAGCGCAGGGAGTCGAGGAACTCGCCGGGGTCGGCGGTCTCCTTCTGCCAGTCGAGCAGCTGGCGCAGCCACGCCATGTCGTTGATGGGGCCGGTCTCGCCGTCCTTGGCCCCCGCGGCCGGCGCGGTGCCGTCCTCCTTGTACTTCCAGTGCGCCGCGACGCCGTACTCCGCGCGGCGGTGCATGGTGTGCGTGCGGATCTGGATCTCGACGGCCTTGCCCTCGGGCCCGATCACCGTCGTGTGCAGCGACTGGTACATGTTGAACTTCGGCATCGCGATGTAGTCCTTGAACCGCCCGGGTAGGGGGTTCCACCGCGCGTGCAGCGCACCGAGGGCCGCGTAGCAGTCGCGCACCGAGTCGACGAGCACCCGCACCGCGACGAGGTCGTAGATGTCCTCGAAGTCGCGGCCGCGCACGATCATCTTCTGGTAGACGGAGTAGTAGTGCTTCGGGCGGCCGGTGACCGTGGCCTTGATCTTGGCCGCCTTGAGGTCCTCGCTGACCTGCTCGCGCACGCCGGAGAGGAACTCCTCGCGCGCGGGTGCCCGCTCGGCCACCAGCCGGACGATCTCGTCGTACACCTTGGGGTAGAGCGTCGCGAAGGACAGGTCCTCCAGCTCCCACTTGATGGTGTTCATGCCGAGCCGGTGGGCCAGCGGCGCGTAGATCTCGAGGGTCTCGCGGGCCTTGCGCTGGGCCGACTCGACGGAGACGTAGCGCCAGGTGCGGGCGTTGTGGAGCCGGTCGGCGAGCTTGATGACCAGGACCCGGATGTCGCGGGCCATGGCCACGACCATCTTGCGGACGGTCTCGGCCTGGGCGGCGTCGCCGTAGGTCACCTTGTCGAGCTTGGTGACGCCGTCGACCAGCATGGCCACCTCGCGCCCGAAGTCCTTCTCGAGCTGGCTGAGGCTGTAGGCGGTGTCCTCGACGGTGTCGTGCAGCAGCGCCGCAGCCAGCGTCGCCGGCGTCATGCCGAGCTCGGCGAGGATGGTCGTGACGGCCAGCGGGTGCGTGATGTACGCGTCCCCGGACTTGCGCTTCTGGCCCCGGTGGGCCTCCTCCGCCACGACGTAGGCACGCTCGATGACCGTGAGGTCGGCCTTGGGGTGGGTGGCGCGAACGGTCTGCAGCAGCGGCTCGAGCACCGGGTTGGTCGGCGCACCGCGGCTGCCGAAGCGGGCGAGCCGGGCGCGGACCCGGCTGGAGGAGGACGCGCTCTGCCCCACCGTGCCGGTGACGACGTCCTCACTCATGGTCTGAGCCTACGTGATCCCGGGGGTGCGGATCAGCCGCCCCGGACGACCAGCGTGGTGTGCACGTCACGGCCCTGGAGACGGTCGCGGCCGTGGAGGAACTCGAGCTCGATCGGCGCCTCGAAGGCCACCACCTCGGCGCCCCCGTCCTCGAGCAGACGGCAGGCGGCCTCGGCCGTCCCGCCCGTCGCGAGGACGTCGTCCACGACGAGCACCCGCTCCCCTCCGATGAAGGAGTCCTCGTGGATCTCGATGGTCGCGCTGCCGTACTCCAGGTCGTAGGAGACCCCGCGGGTGCGGCCCGGGAGCTTGCCCGCCTTGCGCACCGGCACGAAGCCGATCCCCAGCTGCTGGGCCAGCGCTGCGCCGAAGATGAAGCCCCGCGCCTCGATGCCGACGACCAGGTCGATGGTCCCCCGGCGGCGGTCGGCCATGTCGGCGACGACCGCACCGAAGGCCTCACCGTCGGCGAGCAGGGGGGTGACGTCCTTGAACACCACCCCCGGGCTCGGGAAGTCGGGGATGTCCCGCAGCCGGCTCTCGAGGAGCTCGACGAGGGTGCCGGGCAGCGCCTGCGTCACGTCAGCGCCGCGACTTCGGGGGCCTGCGCGGCTGGTTGCGCGGGCCGGACGTGGCGTACTTGTGGGTGCCCCTCACGACGCCCGGCGCGGAGGCGCCGACCCCGGCGGACTCCAGCGAAGCGGCGTCCGCGGGCTGCTCGTCGTCGCGGCCGTGCTCGACGGGAGCGGCGTCGGAGGCGAGGACCTTGCCGCCGTGGCGGGCCTGGTAGCGGTGGGCCTTCTTGGCCAGCTCCACCATCTCCGGCTCCTTGTCGCGCATGTGCACGAGCAGGGGCGTGGCGATGAAGATCGAGGAGTAGGCGCCGACCGCGATGCCGACGAACAGCGCCAGCGCCAGGTCGAGCAGGGTGCCCGGGCCCAAGAACAGGAACCCGATCACGAGGATCGACGCGATGGGCAGCAGCGCCACCACCGTGGTGTTGATGGACCGGACCAGCGTCTGGTTGACCGCGAGGTTGGCCGCCTGCGCGTAGGACATGCGGCCGTTGCCGCGCGCCTCGTGGGTGTTCTCACGCACCTTGTCGAACACGACGACGGTGTCGTAGAGCGAGTAGCCGAGGATCGTGAGGAACCCGATCATCGTGGCCGGCGACACCTCGAAGCCGGCGAGGGCGTAGATGCCGACCGTGATGAACAGGTCGTGGATCAGCGCGGCGAGGCCGGCGACGGCCATCTTCCAGGTGCGGAAGTAGATGGCCATGACCGCCGCGACCAGCGCGAGGAAGACGGCGAGGGCCTGCAGCGCCTTCTGGCTGACCGACGCACCCCACGAGGGGCCGACGAAGGAGGCGGAGACGTCACCGGCGGTGGTGCCGAACGCCTTGGCCAGCGACGACTGCACGTCGCGGATCTGGGCGTCGCTGAGCTTTTCGGTCTGCACGCGGACGGTGCTCGACCCGATGGTGGTCACCTCGGGGGCGGCCGCCGGGGCGACCGAGGTCACCGCGTCCTTGGCCGTCTGCTCGTAGGTGTCGCTGACGGTCACCTTGGAGACCCGGAACTCCGAGCCACCGGAGAACTCCAGGCTCAGGTTGAGCCCCTGGAAGACCAGGCCGAGGGTCGCGAGGAGGATGAAGATGCCCGACAGCAGGTACCAGCGCTTGTAGCGGCCGACGAAGTCGATCGAGCGCTTGCCGGTGTAGAGGTCGTTGCCCAGTGCGGCGAAGTTGATCACAGCGCGCTCCCGTCACTCGTGGCGGAGGCGGGCGCAGGCATCGCGACCCGTCCGCGCCCGGCATACCGGGCCCTGTTCGCCTTGGCCCCCAGGCGCTGGGGGTCCAGGCCGGACCAGCGGTGGCCACCGCCGAAGAACTTGGTGCTCGACAGCAGCGCCACGACCGGGTGGGTGAACAGCACGACGACCAGCAGGTCGATGAGCGTGGTCAGGCCCAGCGTGAACGCGAAGCCGCGGACGTTGGAGGAGGCCAGCAGGTAGAGGACGAACGCGGCGAGGAAGTTGACGCCGTCGGCGGCCAGGATCGTGCGCCGGGCGCGGCGCCAGCCGGTGTCGACCGCGGCGCGCAGCGGTCGGCCCTCGCGGACCTCGTCACGGATGCGTTCGAAGTAGACGATGAACGAGTCGGCGGTGACACCGATGGCCACGATGAGGCCGGTCACCCCCGCCATGTCGAGGCGGAAGTTCTGCGACCAGCCCAGCAGCGCGATGGAGACGTAGGTCAGCAGCGCCGCGATGATGATGGAGGCGACGGTCACCAGGCCCAGCGCGCGGTACTGCCCGAGGGAGTACAGGAACACCAGGGCGAAGCCGATGACACCGGCCACCAGGCCCATCTGGAGCTGCTCGCTGCCGAGGGTCGGGCTGATCTCGTCACGCGTCTGCAGGTCGAACGACAGCGGGAGCGCACCGAACTTGAGCTGGTTGGCGAGGTCGCGGGCGCTCTGGATGGTGAAGCTGCCGGTGATGCTGGCCTGGCCGTCGAGGATGGCCGCCTGCGCGGTCGGCGCGGTGAGGACCTGGGAGTCCAGGGTCACGGCGAAGCGGTTGCGCGGGTCCTCGAGGTTGACCAGTCGCTTGGTGACGTTGCCGAAGGCCTTGGTGCCGCTGCTGTTGAACGACAGGCGGATCTCGACGATGTTGGACGGCTGGCCGTTGGACAGCGGCTGGTAGCCGGCGACCGCGTCCTTGATCTGGTCGCCACGCACCTCGACCGGGCCGAGGATGTACTTCTCGGCACCGGTGTCGGAGCAGGTCACCAGCGGCTTGGCCGGGTCGTCGACGATCCCGTCGAGCACGCCGTCCTTGGAGCAGTCGAGCTGCTGGAAAGCGGCCGTCAGCTGCGGGGTGATCTGCGCGAGGTCGCTGGCGTCCTTCGGTGTGGCGGTGCCGCCCGTGGCCGGGGTCGTGGGGGTGACGGCCCCGGTGGTGGCCGTCGGCGCGGGCGTCGTGCTCGCACCGGTGGCGGGAGTCGTGGTCGCGCGGACGAAGGCGCCGGGCAGGGCACTGCCGGCCTTGGTCGTGGTGGCGGCACCGGTGGCGGTGGGGACCGCCGGCTTGGTGGCCGTGCCCGTGGCCTTGCCCGTCGGGGTACCGGTCGCGGTGCCACCCGTCGTGGACGTTCCGGTCGGGACCGGCTGGTTGGTGCCGGGGGCGGCCGCGAGGACCGGACGGAACTGCATCTGCGAGGAGCGGCGGATGGCGTCCTCGGTGGCCTTGGGCGGGGTGCCGGGCATGCTCACGACGATGTTGCGGCCACCGCTCGTGGTCACCTCGGCACCGGCGACGCCGTTGGCGTCGACACGCTGGACGATGATGTCGCGGGCCTGGTTGAGCTGGTCGCTGGAGACCTTGGCGTTGCCGACCAGGCGCGGGGCCAGCACGAGCTGGGTGCCACCGGCGAGGTCGAGGCCGAGCTTCGGCTTGAACTGGGCGTCGCCCCAGGTCACGGCGGCGAAGAGCAGGCCGTAGAGGCCGATGCTCACGGCCGCGAGGGCCGCGAGGACCTTCAGCGGCTTGCGGTTGTACGGGTTGATTGCCACGTGGGGTGACCTCTACTCGGGGCTGACGGGACCGGACGGCTGGTCTGACGCCGTCGTGGAGGAAGCGGGCGGTGGGGTCTTGAGGCCGATCGCGCGGCGGTCGAAGCGGAGCACGACGCCGGGGGCCACCTCGAGGGTGACGACCTGGTCCTCGATCGAGGTGACCTTGCCGAAGAGGCCCGAGGTCGTGCAGACCTCGTCGCCGACCGTGAGCCCCGCCTGCAGGGACTGCACCTCGCGCTGGCGCCGACGCTGGCTGAACACCATGAACACGATGAGCAGCACGGGCAGGGCGAAGATCAGCAGGCTGGCTGTGGGTGAGCCGCCACTCGACATGGAGCATCCCTTCACGATTGGCTGGTGGTGCGCGCAGCCGCATCACGGGCACGCACAAGTCCCCAGCACCGGCCGGGTGACCGCCCGAGTGTAGGTGACACACGGCATACCGACCAACGTGCCCCACCGCGACCGCGTTCCAATTGTGACCATTCTGCGTGCACCCCGGGCAACGCCCGTGAGGCCACCGGGAGTGGCGGATCAGGCGCCGAAGCGGCCCTCACCGGTGTCCAGCGGCAGCGCGGGCTGGCGGTCCTGGCCGGCCGGGGGTGTCAGTCCGAGGTGCTCCCAGGCCAGCGCGCTCGCCGCGCGGCCGCGGGGCGTGCGCACCATGAAGCCCTCGCGCACGAGGAACGGCTCGGCCACCGTCTCCACCGTGTCGGCCTCCTCACCCACCGCCACCGCGAGCGTGGACAGCCCGACCGGTCCCCCGCCGAACCGGCGGCAGAGCGCGTCGAGGACCGCGCGGTCGAGGCGGTCGAGCCCGCGGTCGTCGACGTCGAACAGGGCCAGCGCGGCGTGGGCGGCGGCCTCGTCGACCACGTGGCGACCGTGGACCTGTGCCCAGTCGCGGACCCGGCGGAGCAGCCGGTTGGCGATGCGGGGTGTGCCCCGGGAGCGGCGGGCGATCTCGGTGATGCCGTCGGGGTCTGCGGCGACGTCGAGGAGCCGGGCGGAGCGGTGCAGGATCGTCACGAGGTCGTCGGTCGCGTAGAAATCGAGGTGGCCGGTGAAGCCGAACCGGTCACGCAGCGGCGCGGGCAGCAGGCCGGCGCGCGTCGTGGCCCCGACGACGGTGAACGGTGCGAGCTCCAGCGGGATGGCGGTGGCGCCGGGGCCCTTGCCGACGATGACGTCGACGCGGAAGTCCTCCATCGCGAGGTAGAGCATCTCCTCGGCCGAGCGGGACATCCGGTGGATCTCGTCGAGGAACAGCACCTCACCCTCGGTGAGGGACGAGAGCACGGCTGCGAGGTCGCCCGCGTGCTGGATCGCGGGCCCGCTGGTGATGCGGATCGGTCGCTCGAGCTCGGTGCCGATGAGCATCGCCAGGGTCGTCTTGCCCAGGCCGGGCGGCCCCGAGAGCAGGACGTGGTCGGGCGGGGTGCCGCGGCGGCGGGCGGCCTCGAGCACCAGGGACAGCTGGTCGCGCACCCTCGACTGCCCCGAGAACTCGCTGAGCCGGCGCGGTCGCAGCGCCATCTCGACCGTGCGCTCGTCGGTGTCGCCGGCCGGGTCGACGATGCGTGCCGTCGCGTCGAGGGAGGAGTCCTCGTACATCTCGGAGCTGAAGCCGTCGCCGGTCACGCCTACCGCCCGAGCTCGCGCAGGGCGGCGCGCAGCATCTCGGAGACGTTGGCCTCAGCCGGCGCGGAGGCCGCTACCGCCGCCACGGCGTCCTCCGCCTGCTTGCCGGAGTAGCCGAGGCCGGTCAGGGCGTCGGTGACCTGGTCGCGCCACGACGGCCCGGCCGTGGTGGGGGCGGCCGGGGTGGCGCCGGCTGCCCCCGAGGGCATGCCGATCTTGTCTCGCAGCTCCAGCACGATGCGCTCCGCGCCCTTCTTCCCGATGCCCGGCACCTTGGTGAGGGTGGCGAGGTCTGAGCCGGTCACCGCGGCACGCAGCCGGTCGGGGGCGAGGACGGACAGCATGGCCAGGGCGAGGCGGGGGCCGACGCCGGACACCGTCTGCACCTGCTCGAAGATGTCGCGCTCCTCGTCGGAGGCGAAGCCGTAGAGGGTCAGCGAGTCCTCGCGGACCACCAGCGTCGTCGCGAGGGTCGCCTCCCGTCCGAGGTGCTGGGCCGAGGCCGTCGCCGGCGTGGTGTGCAGGAGCATCCCGACTCCCCCGACCTCGACGACGACCCGGTCGAGGCCGATGTGCTGGACGCTGCCGCGGACCGAGGCGATCACCGGGCCACCGCCCCGCTCGGGCGCGACGTCCGCGCCGTACCGGGTGCGGTGCCCGGCGCCCGGGCACCCACCGCCTTGAGGCGCGCGCGCTCCGAGGCCGCCGCGAGGGCGAGGCGCTGGTCGCCGCCGCCGCGCCAGTGGTGGCAGATGGCCAGGGCGAGGGCGTCGGCGGCGTCGGCGGGCTTGGGCGCGACCTCGAGCTCGAGGATGCGCGTCACCATGGCGGTCACCTGCGCCTTGTCGGCGCGGCCGGAGCCGGTGACGGCGGCCTTGACCTCGGTGGGTGTGTGGGTGACCAGGGGCAGGCCCCGGCGGGCTGCGGCGAGCAGGGCAAGGGCCGAGGCCTGGGCGGTGGTCATCACGGTCGGGACGTGGTCGGCGGCGTAGACCCGCTCGAGGGCGATCGCGTCGGGCTCGAACCGGTCGAGCCAGGCGTCCATCTGGTCCTGGAGGTAGGCGAGCCGCTCCCCCGTGTCGCGGTCGCCGGGGGTGCGGACGACACCCACCGCGACCATGGTGAGCTTGCGGCCGCGGCCGCTGTCGACCACACCGAGCCCGCACCGGGTGAGTCCGGGGTCGACCCCGAGTACGCGCACTGCGCTGCTCCCTCGTCCTGGCGGCCGCTGTCGCGCCGCCGTCATCCGAACACCTGTTCGGTGAACGCTACACGGGCGACGCCCCGCCTCCCCCGCAGCAACACGCGGGGAGGGCGGGGCGTCGGCCGGACGCCGTGGTCCTACTCGTCGTCCTCGTCGAGCTCGGCGAGGACCTCGTCGCTGATGTCGCCGTTGGCGAAGACGTCCTGGACGTCGTCGGAGTCCTCGAGGGCCTCGATCACGCGGATCATCTTGCGCGCGCCGTCGGCGTCGAGGGGCACCTGGAGGTTGGGCACCCAGGAGGCCTCCGCCGAGTCGTAGTCGATGCCGGCGTCCTGGACGGCCTTGCGGACCGCGACGAAGTCGGTGGCCTCGGAGATGATCTCGAAGGAGTCGCCGAGGTCATTGACCTCGTCGGCGCCCGCCTCGAGCACGATCTCGAGGATGTCGTCCTCGGTCTTGTCGCCCTTGGGCACGACGACGACGCCCTTGCGGTCGAACACGTACGAGACCGAGCCGGGGTCGGCGAGCTGGCCGCCGTTGCGGGTCAGCGCGGTGCGCACCTCGGCCGCGGCACGGTTGCGGTTGTCGGTGAGGCACTCGATGAGGACGGCGACGCCGCCGGGCGCGTAGCCCTCGTACGTGATGGTCTCCCAGTCGGACCCACCGGCGGTCGCACCCGACCCGCGCTTGACCGCGTTGTCGATGTTGTTGTTGGGGACCGACGACTTCTTGGCCTTCTGGATGGCGTCGTAGAGCGTGGGGTTGCCCGTGGGGTCACCGCCGCCGGTGCGCGCCGCGACCTCGATGTTCTTGATCAGCTTCGCGAAGAGCTTGCCGCGCTTGGCGTCGATGGCGGCCTTCTTGTGCTTGGTGGTCGCCCATTTGCTGTGGCCGCTCATGCCTTGCCTCTCACGATCTCGACGAACAACTGGTGGAACCGGTGGTCACCGGTCACTTCCGGGTGGAAGGAGGTGGCCATCACCGACCCCTGACGAACGGCGACGATCCTACCTGCGGCCGGGCCGTCCTCGACGCGGGCCAGGACCTCGACCCCCTCGCCGACCTCCTCCACCCACGGGGCGCGGATGAAGACCGCCCGCATCGGGGCGCCCCCGATGGCCCGGATGTGCAGGTCCTCCTCGAAGGAGTCGACCTGTCGCCCGAAGGCGTTGCGCCGCACCGTCATGTCGATGCCCCCGAGCGTCTGCTGGTCCGGGCGGGCGTCGGCGATCCGGTCGGCGAGCATGATCATCCCCGCGCACGAGCCGTACGCCGGCATGCCCGCGGCCAGTCGTGCGCGGAGCGGGTCGTAGAGGTCGAAGGCACGGACGAGCTTGTCCATGGTGGTCGACTCACCGCCGGGGATGATCAGCGCATCGACCTCCTCGAGCTCCCGGGGACGGCGCACGGTGGTGCCGCGGGCACCCGCCTGCTCGACGGCGTACAGGTGCTCGCGGACGTCACCCTGGACGGCGAGGACCCCGATGGTCGGCTGGGACGGCTTGGTCACGGGCCGAATGCTACGGGCGGCCACGTGCGCCCTAGCGTGGGGGCATGACCGTCGACCCACGCGCACCCCGTGGGGTGGGCATCCGGCCGCGACGCCCCGAGGACCTCCCAGCCCTGGCCGCGGTGCTGGCAGCCCAGCAGGCGTACACGGGGTACCCGCAGCGCTGGCCGCTGCCCATCCCCGTCGAGGAGTTCCTGCACCGGCCTGCCCAGCTGCAGGCGTGGGTGGCCGAGGTGGACGACGAGGTCGTCGGGCACGTCGCCGCCGCAACCGTCGAGCCCGGCGACATGGCGACGGTGTGGAGCGCCGGCACCGGTCGCCCGTTGTCCGAGCTCGCCGAGGTGTCGGTCCTGTTCGTGGACCACGCGACTGCCGGCCGGGGCGTGGGGTCCGCCCTGCTGACCACCGTCGTGGAGTACATCCGCGGGAGCGGGCTGACCCCAGTGCTCGACGTCGTGCAGGAGACGGCGAACGCCGTCCGGCTCTACCAGCGTCGGGGGTGGCAGGTGGTCGGCGAGTCGAGGCCGCCGTGGCTGCCCGACGACCACCTGCCGGTGCTGCTCATGGTGCTGCCCGACGACGGGGCCTGAGGCCCCGCCGTCCGGCGCACGCGGGGACTACCAGCCGCGCTCGGCGAGGCGGTGCGGCTCGGGGATCTCGTCGACGTTGATGCCGACCATGGCCTCACCGAGGCCGCGCGAGACCTTGGCGATCACGTCGGGGTCGTCGAAGAACGTGGTCGCCTTGACGATCGCCTCGGCGCGCTGGGCGGGGTTGCCCGACTTGAAGATGCCCGAGCCCACGAAGACGCCCTCGGCGCCGAGCTGCATCATCATCGCGGCGTCGGCCGGGGTGGCGATGCCACCGGCGGTGAACAGGACCACGGGGAGCTTGCCCAGCTCGGCGACCTCCTTGACCAGCTCGTACGGCGCCTGGAGCTCCTTGGCGGCGACGTAGAGCTCGTCCTCGGGCAGGCTCTGGAGCTTGCGGATCTGCTGGCGGATCTGGCGCATGTGGGTCGTCGCGTTGGAGACGTCGCCCGTGCCGGCCTCACCCTTGGAGCGGATCATCGCCGCGCCCTCGGTGATGCGGCGCAGGGCCTCGCCGAGGTTGGTCGCACCGCAGACGAAGGGGACGGTGAAGTTCCACTTGTCGATGTGGTTGGCGTAGTCGGCCGGGGTCAGGACCTCGGACTCGTCGATGTAGTCGACACCGAGGGACTGCAGCACCTGCGCCTCGACGAAGTGGCCGATGCGGGCCTTGGCCATGACGGGGATGGAGACGGCCTCGATGATGCCGTCGATCATGTCGGGGTCGGACATGCGCGAGACGCCGCCCTGGGCGCGGATGTCGGCGGGGACCCGCTCGAGCGCCATGACGGCGACGGCGCCGGCGTCCTCGGCGATCTTGGCCTGCTCGGCGTTGACGACGTCCATGATGACGCCGCCCTTGAGCATCTCGGCCATGCCGCGCTTGACGCGGGACGTGCCGGTGGTGGGCTGGGTGGTGGTGCTCTCGGCGGTCGTGCTCTCGGCGGACATGGCGGACCTACTCCAGATCTGTTCAGGGCGCAGCGCAGGGGACGCGCTTCGCTGCCAATCGTAGTTGGTGCGCCGAGTGGCTCCGACCGACCCCGCGACCGGCCTCGGCCTGCGGCCGGGCCGGTGTGCGAGAGGGTCAGTCGCGGACGGCGGGCGGCAGCTCGTCGTCGAACTCGACGGTGCGGGGCAGTTCGGCGTGGCCCGCGAGCCGGAAGACGCGCACGACCGGCTTGCGGCGCACCCGGCGCACGTCGGTGACCGCGTCGTTGTGGAAGCGGCGGGCGAGCTGCACGCGCACGCCCGCTCCCTCGACCCGTTGCAGCGCAGCGGCGCCGGCACCGTCCTCGGCCCGGATCTCGGCGACCACATCGGGGGTCAGGGCCGCCTGCAGGGCTGCGGTGAGGTCGCTCTCCAGCCCCTCCCGGGCGCCGAAGCTCTGCCCCTCGAGCAGGTCGTCCTCGAGGGCACGGTCGTTGTGCGCCTCGAGGGAGTCCGAGGCGGCACCCGCGAGCATGAGCGCGGTCGCCGGGTCGACGGCACCTGAGTTGGCCAGCTCGAGGGTCGCCTCGGCCCGGCGCACCAGCTGGGCGTCGAGGGCGGAGAGGGCCCCCTCGGCGCGGGTGTGCAGGCGGTCGAGGCGTGCGGCGTTGTAGGAGAGGTACCAGGCCACCCCCAGGAGCACGGCCACCACGACGGCGGCGTAGGTCAGGGCCTCCATCAGACCTCACCCCCGCGCCGGGTGCCGCGCAGCAGCCGCGTCCACCGGGTGTCGGCGGGGTCTGCCCGGAGGTGCCCTGCAGGGTCGGCCCGCACGTGGTCGGAGCCGTGGGTGACCATCTCGTAGACGGCCATGACGTCCTCGGCCACGACCGACCAGTCGAAGACCAGCGCGCGCCGGCTCCCGAGGCCGGACAACCGCTGGCGCTCCCCCGGGTCGCCCAGCACCCTGAGCAGCTGCCGCGACAGGTCGGCGGGGTCCTCGTTGGCGAACATCGCCCCGCAGCGACCCCCGTCGAGCACCCGTACGAACGCGGCGAGGTCGCTGGCCACCACGGGTGCGCCGGCGCTCATCGCCTCCACGAGCACGATGCCGAAGCTCTCGCCGCCGGTGTGCGGGGCGACGTACGCGTCGACGGAGGAGAGCAGGGCCGCCTTCTCGTCGTCGCTGACCATGCCGAGGAACTCGGTGGCCGCGGCGACGGCCGGGTCCATCCGCTCGCGGGCGGCCTCGACGTCGCCGGGCCCGGCGACGAGGACCCGCGCGCCGGGGTGCTGGGCGAGGACCGCCGGCATCGAGGCCGCGAGCACGGGCAGGCCCTTGCGCGGCTCGTCGATGCGCCCGAGGAAGGCCAGGGTGGGGGCGTCGGGGGTGCCCTGCCACGCGGGGTCAGGCGCGGCACCGGCGAAGCGGGCGACGTTGACGCCGTTGGGGATGACGACCGCGTCGCCCCCCAGGTGGGTGGTCACCGTGCGGCGGGCGTCCTCGGAGACCGCGATGCGGCCACTGATCTTCTCGAGGCTTGGGCGCAGCAGCGGGTAGGCAGCCTGCATCGCGCGGGAGCGCAGGTTGGAGGTGTGGAAGGTCGCGACCACGGGGCCGTCGGCTGACCAGAGGGCGAGCAGCGCGATCGAGGGCGTGACCGGCTCGTGGATGTGGAGCACGTCGAACTCCCCCCGCTCCAGCCACCGCCCGACCCGGGCCGCGGTGACGGGCCCGAAGTTGAGCCTGGCCACGGAGCCGTTGTAGCGCACGGGGACCGAGCGCCCCACGGACTCGACGTAGTCGGGCAGCGGGGTGTCGTCGTCGGCCGGCGCCAGCACCGACGCGTGGTGGCCCTGGGAGAGGAAGTGCTCGGCGAGGTCGCGCACGTGGAACTGCACTCCCCCGGGCACGTCGAAGGAGTAGGGGCAGACGATCCCGATCCTCACGAGGCGGCCTCCACAGCGGTGTCGGCCGTGGGCCTCGGCTCCAGGTCCTCGAGGAACACGCGCTGCAACATGTGCCAGTCGGCCGTGTGCTCGACGATCGCCGCACCGAGCGCGTCGGCGCACTGCTGGGTCATGGCCACGGCCTTGGCGCGGGTCGTGCCGGTCGCGGGCACCTCGACCCGGTCGTGGAAGGTGATGACGACGCGGTGGCGCCACGAGCCCGGCACACGCCGGTAGTGGATCGACACGGGGAACAGTGCCACGCCGCTGGCGAGCGCGAGGGCGGCCGGGCCCGCGGCCATCTTCGAGCGGTGGCCGCAGAGGTCGACCTCGATCCCGCGGGCCGTGAGGTCGCGGTCGGCGAGCAGCGGCATCAGCACCGGCCCGGCGAGGTGGCCGCGCAGCTGGGCGAAGACGTCGCCTCCCCCCGTGAGCGGCAGGATCGTCATGCCCAGCGACTCGCGGAACTGCAGGAACTCGGCGTAGACCTCCTCCGGCTCCAGGCGCTCGGCGACGGTGACGACCGGCGCCAGCGCCCGGGTCCCCCAGGCGCCGGCGATGTCCCAGTTGCCGAGGTGGCCGAGGAAGCACACCACGGGACGGCCGGCGGCCAGCTCTGCGCGCACCGGGGCGTCACCCTCGACGACCACCTGCGCCTCGATGCCGGCGCGGCTGCGGTCGGGCAGCCGGAACGCCTCGCAGTAGTAGCGCATGTAGGAGCGCATCCCGGCCCGCACCAGGGCGTCCAGCGCATCGCCGTCGAGCTCGGGACGCACCTTCGCGTAGTTGCTGCGCAGGCGCTGGACCCCCTTGCCGCCGCGGGCGACGGTCAGGTCGGCGACGCGGTCGAAGGCGGCGTACGCGGCGCGCTCGGGCAGGCGCCGTACGGTGCCCCAGCCGAGGCGGAAGCCGCTCACGGCGAGCAGGTCGCCGAGCCGGCTCACGAGGCGGCGGTGAGCGCCTGGCGGCGCACCATCAGCATGCGCTGCACGACGGTGACCACGCTGGCCACGGCCAGCAGGGCCAGCACGACGGTGAGGACCACCTCGGGGAGGCCGAGGCCGACCAGGCCGGTGGTGACCAGGACGGCGACGAGGCGGTCGGCCCGCTCGGCGATCCCCACGTCGGCGGAGAAGCCGAGCCCCTCGGCGCGTGCCTTGGCGTAGGAGACCACGCTGCCGAGGATGAGGCAGGCGAGCGCGAGCCCGGCCATGAGGAAGTCGTCGCCGCGACCGGCGTACCAGAGCACGAGGCCACCGAAGATGGCCGAGTCGCCGAAGCGGTCGAGGGTGGAGTCGAGGTAGGCGCCCCAGCGCCCCGAGCGGCCGGACATGCGCGCCATGACGCCGTCGACGGTGTCGGAGAACACGAACAGCGTGATGACCACGGTGCCCCAGAAGAACTCGTGCCGCGGGTAGAAGGCCAGGGCGCCGGCGCACACGCCGAGGGTGCCGACGATGGTCACGACGTCGGGGCTGATCCCCAGCTTGAGGAACAGCCTGGCGACCGGCGTGAAGATGGTCGTGAAGAGGGCGCGTGCGTACTTGTTGAGCATGGTGGGGGCAGCCTACTGAGGCTGGGCCGGGATGCCGGGCGCGCACGCCGGGGTGCCACCGGGGAGCGCATAGCGGTGGTCGGCGACCCAGGCGTAGACGCGGGCGGCCACTGCCGAGACGCCCGGCAGGGTGAGCAGGTGCCCCAGCGGCCGCCACAGGGGCGCACCGTGGGTCAGGCCCGCGGCGATGGCGCGGTGCCCGGCCACGACCGACCCGTCGCGCCGCACGAACTGGGCCGCCTCGATGCAGTCGGCCTCGGTCACGCCGAGCGGGGCGAGGTCGAGCTCCTGCCAGGGCTGCACGTCGTAGCGGTGGCGCCGGTCGACCCACCGGGAGACGAACCGTGCACTGGTCGTGCAGAAGCCGCAGTCCCCGTCGAAGATGAGCAGGCCTCGTTCCCTGTCCCTGGCCATGTCCATGGCCGAAGTCTCTCATCCGCGTGGCACCATGACGGCCATGAGGGGGCGCTCGCCGGACACACTGGGTCCGTACTCGGTGCTGTGCCGGCTGGCGACCACGGCCGCCGTGGTGACCACCGTCTGCCTCGGCACGTGGGTCGGCAACGACCAGTGGTGGCCGTTCGGGCCGATGTCGCAGTACGCGTTCTCGGTCAGGAACGACGGCGTCATCAACTCCCTCACCATGGACGCGCTCACCGTCGACGGCGAGGTGGTGAGGGTGCCGCTGTCCAAGGAGATGATCGGCATCGAGCGCTCCGAGATCGAGGGCCAGGCCCCGCGGATCATCGCCGAGCCGGCGCTGCTCCAGGACGTGGCGATGCTGCACCGCCGCCGACTCCCGCGCGAGTCCGCCTACGTGACGATCTGGCTGCGCAACACCTCCACCCACATCCCCACCGGCGACACCACCACCTCCACCCTCGCCACCTGGCAGGTGCGCGACCCCCTCGCGCCACGGCCGAGCGGCATACCGGGCGGGACGGACGCGCGGTGAACGCGGTCGAGCGCTTCCTCGTCCCTGCCGTGCCGCTGGCCCGGGTCGCGTGGCTGCGGCACGTCATCTACCCGTTCGTCCTGCTCGACGTGCTGTGGATCGTCACCGACCCCATCCCCCACGGCGACGTGCCGCCGAGCCTCTACCGCGGGCTCGCCGTCCGCGACGTCCTGCACCTGCCCGCGCCGTCGCACACCTACGTCAGGGTGCTGCTGGGCGTGATCGTCCTCAGCGCGCTGGTGGCGGCGACGGGGCGCCTCCCGCGCCTCGCCGGGTGGGTCTGCGCGGTCGGGATGCTCGACTGGGTGAGCAACGCCTTCGCCTACTCCAAGGTCGACCACGACCACTTCGCCCTGGTGCTGGCGCTCTTCGTGCTGCCGACCGCCGGACGGGCACGGGTCGCCGACGTCGACGTGCGTTCGCAGGCCGCCGGGTGGGCGGTCCGCATGGTGCAGGTCGGAGCCGTCTGCATCTACTGGCTCTCGGCCAGCGCGAAGATGCGCTTCGGCGGATGGGGCTGGGCCAACGGCGCCACCTTGATCTGGGCACTCACCCGGCGACCCAACGGCATCGGCCCCTGGGTCGGCTCCCACCCGGCGCTCACGCACGCGTTGCAGTGGGTGGTGCTCGTGGCCGAGTTCTGCTCGCCGGTGCTCCTGTGGCTGCGCAGCCGCGCCCTGTACGCGGGCCTCGCCTTCTGGGCCGGGTTCCACCTGAGCACCTACCTGATGCTCAAGATCCACTTCCTGCCGCTGGTCGTGTGCCTGCTCAGCTTCCTGCCGCTGGAGCGGATCGGTCCGTGGTGGGCCACGCGTCCGTGGGCTGGTCGTCGCCGGATGCGGCACGAGCCGAAGCGGCCGGCCACGCCGCCCCGAGCCGGCTCCGGACGTCCTCCAGCAGCATCGGAAGAGCTTTCGTCTGCCCGATGATGGGCAGGAAGTTCATGTCGCCGCCCCAGCGCGGTACGACGTGCTGGTGCAGGTGGGCCTGCACCCCGGCACCGGCGACGGCGCCCTGGTTCATGCCGATGTTGTAGCCCATCGGCTGCGAGGTCGCGTCCAGCGCCCCGATGGCCTCCTTCGTGAGGCGTGCGAGCTCGACGGTCTCCTCGTCGGTGAGGTCGACGTAGAGGGACACGTGCCGGTAGGGGCAGACCAGGACGTGACCGGGGTTGTACGGGAACAGGTTCATGACGACGTAGCAGTGCTCACCGCGGTGGACCACCAGCCCCTCGGCGTCGCCTCGCCCCGGGGCCGCGCAGAACGGGCAGCCGTCTCCGGCGTCCTCGCTCGGCCGCTCGCCGGAGATGTAGGCCATCCGGTGGGGGGTCCAGAGCCGCTCGAACCCGTCCGGGACGCTCGCGAAGTCGGTGTCCGGCTCGGGTGCGCGCTCCATGCCCCGATCCTATGCAGCACCCCGGCCGCGGGCCGTGCCGACGGCGCGGGACGGCCCGACACAATGGCGCAGTGACCATCGACACCGAGCCCGCGCGCGCCTCCATCCGCCGCGGCACCCCCACCGACGCCCCGGAGCTGGCCGAGCTGTTCTGGCAGGTGCGCACCGAGTCGGTCCCGCGCATCCCGATGATCGTCCACCCGCGCGAGAGCGTGCTGCCGTTCGTCGAGCACGTGCTGCTGGGCGAGTTCGAGGTCTGGGTCGCAGAGTCGGGCGGCCGGCTCGTCGGGTTCCTGGCCGTGGTCGAGCCCGACGTCCTGGGCCACCTGTACATCCGGGCGGAGCGCACCGGTCGCGGGCTCGGGTCCCGGCTGGTCGAGGTGGCCAAGGACCGCTTCCCCGAGGGACTGCAGCTGTGGGCTTTCCAGAGCAACCTCGACGCCCTGCGCTTCTACGAGCAGCACGGGTTCGTCCCGGTCGAGCAGACCGACGGCGACAACGAGGAGGGCGCCCCAGACGTGCGGATGGTGTGGCGCCCCACCCAGTGAGCGACGCGCCGTACCCGGCACCCACCGGGTGAGCAGGAAGTGCCGGAACCCGGAGCGGGTTCCGGCACTTCGCGCTCACCGGGTCGGGACGGCGGCTGCGTCCCGACCCGGCCGTGCTCAGACCTGGACGCGCGACTCCACGGCGGCGACGACCTCGGCGATCGCGTCGGCGACCGGCACGCCGTTCTTCTGCTCGCCACTGCGGTAGCGGAAGGACACGGCACCGGCCGAGCGGTCCTCCTCGCCGGCGATGAGGGTGAACGGCACGCGCGACTTGCTGGCGTTGCGGATCTTCTTGGGGAACCGGTCGTCGCTGTCGTCGATCTCGACGCGGATCCCCTTGCGCCGCAGCTGGTCCGCCACGTCGTGCAGGTAGTCGGAGTACTCCTCCGCGACCGGCACCATGAGGACCTGCACCGGGGAGAGCCAGGGCGGGAACGCGCCGGCGTAGTGCTCGACGAGCACGCCGAGGAACCGCTCGATGGAGCCGAACTTGGCCGAGTGGATCATCACCGGCTGCTGGCGCGAGCCGTCGGCAGCCTGGTACTCCAGCCCGAAGCGCTCGGGCTGGTTGAAGTCGTACTGGATGGTCGACATCTGCCAGGTGCGGCCGATCGCGTCGCGGGCCTGGACCGAGATCTTCGGGCCGTAGTAGGCCGCGCCGCCGGGGTCCATGACGAGCTCGAGGCCCGACTCGGTGGCCACGTCGCGCAGCACCTCGGTGGCGTGCTCCCACTGCTCGTCGGAGCCGATGAACTTGTCCTTCTTGTCGCCCTCGGTCTCGCGGGTCGACAGCTCCAGGTAGTAGTCGTCCATCCCGAAGTCACGCAGCAGGGACAGCACGAAGTCCAGGAGGTGCTTGATCTCGCCGGGGGCCTGCTCGGCGGTGACGTAGGAGTGGGAGTCGTCCTGGGTCATCCCTCGCACACGGGTCAGGCCGTGCACGACGCCGGACTTCTCGAACCGGTAGACCGACCCGAACTCGAACAGCCGCAGCGGCAGCTCACGGTAGGAACGGCCGCGCGAGCGGAAGATGAGGTTGTGCATGGGGCAGTTCATCGCCTTGAGGCGGTACTCGGTGCCTTCGAACTCCATCGCCGGGAACATGGTGTCCGCGTAGTAGGGCAGGTGCCCCGAGGTGTGGAACAGCCCGTCCTTGCTGATGTGGGGGGTCCCGACGTACTGGAAGCCCTCCTCGATGTGCCGGCGGCGGACGTAGTCCTCCATCTCGCGCTTGATCACCCCGCCCTTGGGGTGGAAGACCGCCAGGCCGGAGCCGAGCTCGTCGGGGAAGCTGAACAGGTCCTGCTCCGCGCCGATCTTGCGGTGGTCGCGCTTCTCCGCCTCGGCAAGGCGGTCGAGGTAGGCCTTGAGCTCGTCCTTGGTGGCCCACGCGGTGCCGTAGACCCGCTGCAGCTGCGGGTTCTTCTCGCTGCCGCGCCAGTAGGCGCCACCGCTGCGCATGAGCTTGAACGCGTTGCCGAGCACCTTGGTGGTGGGCACGTGCGGGCCGCGGCACAGGTCACCCCAGGCACGGGTGCCGTCACGCTTGACGTTGTCGTAGATGGTCAGCTGGGCGCCGCCCACCTCCACGTCGGCGCCTTCCGCCGCCTCGCCGGCGGCTCCGCCCTTGAGGCCGATGAGCTCGATCTTGTAGGGCTCGTCGGCCAGCTCCACGGCGGCGTCGGCGTCGCTGACCTCGCGGCGCACGAAGGTCTGCCCCTCGTTGACGATGCGCTGCATGACCTTCTCGAGCGCCTTGAGGTCCTCGGGGGTGAAGGCCTCCTCGACGTCGAAGTCGTAGTAGAAGCCGTCGCGCACGGGCGGCCCGATCCCGAGCCGTGCCTTGGGGTTGACCTCCTGCACCGCCTGCGCGAGGACGTGGGCGGCGCTGTGCCGCAGCACGTCGAGGCCGTCCTGCTCCGCGGCGGTGACCGGCTCGACGACGTCGCCGTCGGCCACGACGTGCGCGAGGTCGCGCAGCTCGCCGTTGACGCGGGCGACCAGGACCGCGCGGTCACCCTCGAACAGGTCGGCGGCAGTGGTCTGCTCCGGCACCTGTCGCTCGCTCCCGGCGATGGTGACGGTGATCTGGGCAGACACGTGCGTTCTCCTTGCTTCGTGGGTGGGACGAGGTCCCCTCGGTGTGCGGTCCGCGGGTGCCCGCAGACAGCCCCTCGATGCTATCGGCCGGGTCCTCGCCGGTGCGCGCGAGATACCTGTCGCGGATTCTTGACTCGTTCCAGATCAGCCGCAAGACTCGCCCCATGACGCCTCCCCCGGCCGTCCACCCGGACGAGCTCCCGCAGCTGCTGCGGGACGCCGGGCTGAGGGTGACCCGTCCCAGGGTGGCCGTGCTGGGTGCCGTGCACGCGCTCCCCCACTCCGACACCGACTCGCTCATCGCCGCAGCGCGCCGCGACGTGCCCGATGTGTCGCACCAGGCGGTCTACGACTGCCTCAGCGCCCTCACCCGCTCGGGCCTCGTGCGCCGTATCCAGCCGCCCGGCTCGGTCGCGCGCTACGAGTCCCGGGTCGGCGACAACCACCACCACGTCGTCTGCCGCGCCTGCGGCACCATCGCCGACGTCGACTGCGCCGTCGGCCACGCGCCGTGCCTGACGGCGTCGCAGGACCACGGCTTCACCATCGACGAGGCCGAGGTCGTCTACCGCGGCCTGTGCCCCGACTGCGCTCCCTGACCACCACAGCTCCACCCACCACCCCGTCCGGAAGGAAGTCATGTCCGACCAGAACCACGAGAGCAACACCAACGCCGAGGGCCACGAGACCCGCGTCGGTGAGATGAACGAGAGCGACCGCAAGTGCCCGGTCGTGCACGACCGCGCGCCCGAGCCCGCCCAGGGCGGCGGCAACCGCGGCTGGTGGCCCGAGCGCCTCAACGTCAAGATCCTCGCGAAGAACCCTGCCGTCGCGAACCCCTACGGCGAGGACTTCGACTACGCCGCCGCGTTCTCGTCCCTCGACCTGGCCGAGGTGAAGAAGGACATCGCGCAGGTCATCACCACCTCCCAGGACTGGTGGCCCGCTGACTTCGGCAGCTACGGCCCGTTCATGATCCGCATGGCGTGGCACAGCGCCGGCACGTACCGCGTGCAGGACGGCCGCGGTGGCGCGGGTGCGGGGCAGCAGCGCTTCGCCCCCCTCAACAGCTGGCCTGACAACGCCAACCTCGACAAGGCCCGCCGCCTGCTGTGGCCGGTCAAGAAGAAGTACGGCCGCAACCTGTCGTGGGCCGACCTCATGGTCCTGACCGGCAACGTGGCGCTGGAGACCATGGGCTTCGAGACCTTCGGCTTCGCCGGCGGCCGCGCGGACGTGTGGGAGCCCGACGAGGACGTGTACTGGGGCCCGGAGACCGAGTGGCTCGGCGCCGAGCGCTACACCGGTGACCGTGAGCTCGAGAACCCGCTCGCCGCGGTCCAGATGGGCCTGATCTACGTCAACCCCGAGGGCCCCGACGGCGAGCCCGACCCGCTGCGCTCGGCCCGCGACATCCGCGAGACGTTCGGCCGCATGGCCATGAACGACGAGGAGACGGTGGCCCTGATCGCCGGCGGCCACACCTTCGGCAAGACGCACGGTGCGGCCGACCCCGACGAGTACGTCGCGGACGAGCCCGAGGGCGCACCCCTGGAGCAGATGGGCCTGGGCTGGAAGAACAGCTTCGGCACCGGCAAGGGCGCCGACACCATCACCAGCGGCATCGAGGTCACCTGGACCCCGACGCCGACCCAGTGGGACAACAGCTTCTTCGAGACCCTCTTCGGGTACGAGTGGGAGCTGACCAAGAGCCCGGCGGGAGCCCACCAGTGGAAGCCCAAGGACGGCGCCGGTGAGGGCACCGCGCCGCACGCCCACGACGCCTCCAAGCGGATCGCGCCCAACATGCTCACGACCGACCTCGCCCTGCGCGTCGACCCCGTCTACGAGCAGATCTCCCGCCGCTTCCTGGAGAACCCGCAGGAGTTCGCCGACGCCTTCGCCCGCGCGTGGTTCAAGCTGACCCACCGCGACATGGGTCCCGTGGCCCGCTACCTCGGCCCCGAGGTCCCCACTGAGGAGCTGCTGTGGCAGGACCCGCTGCCCCAGCCGTCCGGTGAGCCGATCACCGCGGAGGACGTCGCGTCGCTGAAGGCTGCCATCGCCGACACCGGCCTGTCGGTCTCCCAGCTCGTCTCGACGGCCTGGGCGTCCGCCGCCTCGTTCCGCGGCAGCGACAAGCGCGGTGGCGCCAACGGTGCTCGCGTCCGCCTCGCGCCGCAGAACGGCTGGGAGGTCAACAACCCGGCGCAGCTCGCGACCGTGCTGCGCACCCTCGAGGGCGTGCAGGAGTCGTTCAACGCCAAGGGCGGTCGCCAGGTCTCCCTCGCCGACCTCATCGTCCTCGCCGGCGGCGTGGGCGTCGAGCAGGCAGCCAAGGCGGCCGGTCGCGACATCGAGGTGCCGTTCACCCCGGGTCGTGTCGACGCGAGCCAGGAGCAGACCGACGTCGAGTCGTTCGCGTGGCTCGAGCCGCGGGCCGACGGCTTCCGCAACTACCCGGGCAAGGGCCACCGCCTCGGCGCGGAGTACCAGCTGCTCGACCGGGCCAACCTGCTTACCCTGAGCGCGCCCGAGATGACGGTGCTCGTCGGTGGACTGCGCGTCCTCGGGACGAACTACGACGGGTCGAGCCTGGGCGTCCTCACCGACGCCCCCGGCACGCTGACGAACGACTTCTTCGTCAACCTGCTGGACCTCGGCACGCAGTGGACCTCCACCTCCGAGGACGCCTCGACGTTCGAGGGCCGGGACGCCTCCGGCCAGGTCCGGTGGACCGGGACGCGCGCCGACCTCGTCTTCGGGTCCAACTCCGAGCTGCGGGCGCTGGCCGAGGTCTATGCCAGCGACGACGCGCGGGGCCGGTTCGTCGACGAGTTCGTCGCGGCCTGGACCAAGGTGATGGAGCTCGACCGGTTCGACGTCGCCTGACGACCGACCCATCTGGACCACGAGTGCCTCGGGGCCGTCGGACGCACCACGCGTCCGGCGGCCCCGCGCCATACCCGGGCCGGCCGCGCGGTCGGGCCGCCGAGGTTGTAGACAAGGACCATGATCGTCGCCATCGCCGGAGGACACGGACAGATCGCCCTGCTGCTGGAGAAGGAGCTCACCGCCCGCGGCCACGAGGCCGTCGCACTGGTGCGCAACCCGGACCACGTGCCGGACGTGGAGAAGCAGGGCGCACGGGCCGAGGTCGTCGACCTCGAGCACACGACCGTCGAGGCGCTGGCGGCGGCTGTCGCCGGGGCGGACGCCGTGGTCTTCGCCGCGGGGGCCGGCCCCGACAGCGGCGCGGCTCGCAAGGAGACCGTCGACCGCGGCGCTGCGGTGCTCCTCGCCGACGCCGCGGTCGCCGCAGGGGTCGAGCGCTACGTCATGGTGTCGTCGATGGGCGCCGACTCCGCGGACCCCGACTCCGACGACGTCTTCCAGGTCTACCTTCGGGCCAAGGGCGCGGCAGACGCCGACCTGCGGGCGCGCGACGAGCTGGCCTGGACCATCGTGCGCCCCGGCCGCCTCACCGACGAGCCGGCCGCCGGCCGGGTGCAGGTGGGAGAGTCCGTCGGTCGCGGCGAGGTGCCCCGCGCGGACGTCGCCGCGCTGATCGCCGAGCTGCTGAGCACCGGGGGCGGCATCCGGGCGCAGGTCGAGGTCGTGGGTGGACCGGTGCCGGTCGCCGAGGCCGCAGCGGCACTTCGCGACTGACCTTGGGCGACCACGAGACCTCCGGGCAGGGCGCCACGGGGCAGCAGGACACTGCTCCGGAACGTACGGTGCGCCTGGCCGCCACCGCGTTCGGAGACCCCGACGTGCAGCAGCTCGTCGCAGAGGTGCAGGGCTACTACGTCAGCATCTACGGCGGTCCTGACGACTCCCCCATCGACCACGACGAGTTCACCTCGCCGGACGGCCACTTCGTGCTCGTCCGCGACGACGAGGGTCCTGTCGCCATGGGCGGCTGGCGGCGCAGACCCGACCTCGACGAGCGTTTCGGCATGACCACTGCCGAGGTGAAGCGGATGTACGTCACCCCGCGTGCCCGGCGCCGCGGTATCTCGCGGCTCGTCCTCGACGAGCTCGAGGCCACCGCAGCGGATGCCGGCGTCGCGATGCTCGTCCTGGAGACGGGGGTCATCCAGCAGGACGCGATCGCCCTCTACACGTCCAGCGGCTACACCCGGACGGTCGACTTCGGCCACTACGCCGACTCCGAGCTGTCGCGCTGCTACGCGAAGCGCCTCCCGACCCACCCTTCGCGGTCGAGCTGAGCGCTGCGTCGCCGGTCCTGGTCGCGGGGTGGCCCGGACCAGGCCCGGCTCGGCCTCACTTGAAGGTCAGGTAGCCGTGGTCGGAGGCTCCCCCCGCCGTGGCGGTGACGGTGACCTTCTGGCCGCGTTTGGGGCGGGTGACCACGAGCTCGGCCGAGCAGACGCCGCTGCTGTTCGTGACGCACGGGTTCTGGGCCAGCCGGAACTTCGCGTTGGCAGCGGAGTCGGTCCACTGCACGGTCACTCCCCTCGCCGCGGTCCCGTCGCTCTTGCGCACCTTCGCGGTGAACGTCTGGGTGCCGTCGGGGACGTAGTTGAGGCAGGAGTCCGGTGCCAGCTGTCTCTCCGGCTGGCTCTTGGGCACCGAGCAGGTCACGGTCACCGAGTACGAGCCGGCGGCCTGCGCAGGTGCAGCGAGGATGCCGAGGGGCACCAGTGCCAAGGCCCCCGCGGCCGCTAGATGTGCGGATCTGGGCATGACATGGAAACTAGGGCGTCCGCGGGCAGAACGCGTCCGTCGAACGAACTAGGTCGTCAGCGGGACATCTCCACTGCCCGGAGTGCCCCCTTCGACCTGCTTGGGCCCCCGGCCCGCCTGGTGCCCCCGGGAGTGCGGCCACGACTCAGCGGATGCCGACGATCCTGCGTCCAGGCTTGCGGATGGGGCCGCTGTCGGTCGGCATGACGGCGCGTTCGCCGTGCACCTGGAGCTCCCGGATGAGGCGCTGGGCGTCGAGCAGCAGCGAGCCGTACGCGGGCCACGCCCGAGGGTCCTCGAGCTCGGTCTCGCGGACCTGGTTGCCGAGGTCCTCGATGATCTCCATGGCCGACCCGAGGTAGCCGGACACGGCCTCCCGCTCGTTCTCCTCGGGCCGCCCGAAGTGCGAGACGGCACCGGCGACCTTGTCGAGCACGTCCGCGTAGCACTCGAGGAACTGCTGGGTCGGCGACGGTTGGCTCTCGTCCTCGTCGGCGGCGTCGACCAGCGTGCGCGCGATGCCGGAGACCTGCCACTGGGTGCGGCGGACCGCTTCGACCGCCTGCGCGTAGCCCGTCCAGTCGATCTCGAGGCCACGCAGGTTGTCGCGCGGGTTGAACCGCAGGCTCTCCCTGCCGGTCTCGATCTCGGCCTGGATGGCGGGCGCGAGCTGCACGAGCTCGGTGCTCGTGTCGTACCACCCTCGCGCGTCGTCGCCGTCCCAGCCCTCCCGCAGCCCGGCGGCGATGTCGTTGAGCAGGCGGCACACCCGCGCGTTGAGGGTCTTGATCTGCTCGCGTGGCTGCTGCACGTGCAGGGGCGCCAGGACGACCGCGTTGGTCAGCACCCCGATCACGCCACCGGCGAGGGTCTCGACGATGGTGAGGTAGGTGAACTCCATGTCCGTGCCGCCGACCGTCAGCAGGGACAGCAGCACCATCGTCGGCACCTGGATGCCGTGGTCACCGAGGCGGCGCCAGCGGGCGATCAGCAGGGCGAGGTAGAGCACCGGGAGCATCGTCCACCAGTGGACGCCCACGACCGACCCGACCAGCCAGGCCGCGCTCATGCCCACGACCACGGCCACGACACGCTGGGCGCTCGCACCGATCGAGCGGACCATCGTCCGGTCCACGACGAGCAAGGCCGCCATGGGTGCGTAGAACGGGTTGGGGCTGTCGAGCACCCTGACGGCGAACTGCCACGCGAGCACGGTCGCGAGGGCGGCCTTGCCCATGAGCAGCGCGGCGTCCCGCTGGGGGCCCGCGTGCCGGACCGCGTTGCGTGCGTCGCGGTCCCACGCCCGCAGGACCTCGATGACGCGGGTCGGCCAGGCTGCCGACGGCTGTTCGGCCGAAGAGTGCATCCCGCCGACGATAGGCGGGGACCCGCGCCCGCCGCGAATCGGGGACGTCAGGTGCGCAACTCCAGGACCAGGTGCTCGCGCTGCGGGGCAGGACCTGACACCAGGCCCGCGACCACCCTGCCTGCACGGTCGTCGACGACGAGCTCGACGGTCGACGGCAACAGCACGGGCTTGCGGAACCACACCGACGACGAGGACGGGCCGTCGGCCCGCGGGCCCAGCGCCGCGATCGTGCGCGCCGCGGTCCACATGCCGTGCGCGATGGCCCGCGGGAAGCCCATCGCCCTTGCGCTCCAGGCATGGAGGTGGATCGGGTTCACGTCGCCGGACACGGCGGCATACCGGCGGCCCAGGTCCTCGGGCAGCCGCAGGAGTCCTGCCGGGGGACCTTCCGGAAGCGGCGGGGCCGGGCGAGCCGTGCGGTCCGGCCCCTCCGCCGCCACCGTGCGACCGCTACCGCGCCTCAGGTAGGTGCTGCGCCCCTCCCACACCCTGTCGCCGCCGACCTCGACCTCGGTGACCAGGTCGACGAGCGTCCCCCTGGGGTGGGGCCGGAGGTCCTCGGCGTACACGGTCAGGTCGAGCCGGTCGTCGGCCGTGAGCCTTCGGTGGACCGTGATGTGGTTCTCGACGTGCACCAGGCCCGGAAGGGCCAGGGGGAACTCGCGGTCGGCCATGAGGGAGACCTGGAGCGGGAAGCCGAGCACGTGCGGGTAGGTGTGGGGCAGCACGTCTCCCCCGGCGAACCGGCACAGGTGCTGGTAGTCGAGCAGGGCGCCGCGGTCGACCTCGACGCCGGCGAGCCGCAGGGCGTGGTTCGGCAGCTCACCGCCGCGACCCTTCTGCGTCACGGCGGCCCGGGCGAACAACGGCCCCAGCGCCGGTGCGGACGCGACCTCGCGCAGCTCCACCTCAGGCCCCCAGCAGGCTCTGGCCGCAGACCCGGACGACGTTGCCGGTGACCCCGGCGTTGGCGTCCTGGCTGAACCACGCGATCGTCTCCGCCACGTCGACGGGCAGGCCGCCCTGGCTCAGCGAGTTGAGCAGCCGGCCGACCTCGCGCGTGGCAAAGGGCACCTTGGCGGTCATCTCGGTCTCGATGAACCCGGGCGCGACCGCGTTGACCGTGATGCCGCGGGCGCGGAGGTCGTCGTCGGCCGAGAGCGCGTCGACGAGCCCGATGACGCCCGCCTTGGAGGCCGCGTAGTTGACTTGGCCGCGGTTGCCCGCGATACCGGCGATCGACGACACGAGCACGACGTGGCCACCGTCGCGGATCCCGTTCTCCCCCAACAGGACCTCGTTCATCCGCAGGATGGATCCGAGGTTGACGTCGAGCACCGAGGCCCAGCGCGCCTCGTCCATGTTGGCCAGCAGCTTGTCGCGGGTGATACCGGCGTTGTGCACGACGACGTCGAGGCCGCCGTGGCGGGTCGTGGCGTGGTCGAGGATCCGCTGCCCGGCGTCCGGCGCCGTGACGTCGACCTGCAGCGCGGTGCCACCGACGCGGTTGGCCGTGCGCGCCAGCGCCTCACCTGCGGCCGGGATGTCCACGCAGACCACGCGGGCACCGTCACGGGCCAGCACCTGGGCGATCGAGGCGCCGATACCGCGCGCGGCACCGGTCACCACGGCAACCTTGCCGGCCAGCGGGAGGGCCCAGTCCGCGGGTTCTGCGGGCGCGCCTGCCCCGACCCGCACCACCTGCCCGTCGACGTAGGCGGCCCGGCCCGAGAGCAGGAACCGCAGGGTGGCGTCGGCGTTGCCCTCCGCGCCCCGGGCCACGAGGACCAGGTTCGCCGTCGCCCCGGCGCGCAGCTCCTTGCCGACCGACCGGCTGATGCCCTCGAGCGCACGCCGTGCCGCGGCCTGCGCGACGGTGGACGCCTCGGCGGGGTCGGCACCGACGAGCACCACGCGACCCGAGGGCCGCAGGGCCTTGACCGCCGGGCCGAGGACGTCCCGTACCACGGCCAGGTCGGCCGGCCCGTGCACGGCCGTGAGGTCGAGCACCACGGCGCCCACCTTGGAGCCCGCGGGCGGCGAGGCCACGACCTCGACGTCCTCGCGGGCGAGGAGGTCACGCACCCGGGCGGCCACGGGGGCGTCGTCGAGGCCCGCGACGAGCACCGGCGCCTCGACGAGGGGCGCGTCGGCGGAGTACCGGCGCAGCCGCACGGGGCGGGGCAGCCCCAGCTGGGCGGCCAGGCGCGCGCCGACGGCGCTGTTGACGAATCCTGCGTAGGCGCCGGCCATCACGCGGCCTCGAGGATCGCCATGACGCCCTGACCACCGGCCGCACAGATCGAGATGAGGCCGCGTGCGCCAGATCCCTTCTCGTGCAGGGCTTTCGCCAACGAGGCGACGATGCGTCCTCCCGTGGCCGCGAACGGGTGACCGGCCGCGAGGGAGGACCCGTTGGCGTTGAGCCGGCTCCGGTCGACCGCGCCCACGGGGGTGTCGAGGCCGAGGCGGTCGCGGCAGAACGACTCGCTCTCCCAGGCCGCGAGGGTGCACAGCACGGTCGCGGCGAACGCCTCGTGGATCTCGACGAGGTCGAAGTCCTGGAGCTTCATGCCCTGGCGCTCGAGCAGGTGGGGCAGGGCGTAGGCAGGAGCCATGAGCAGTCCCTCGTGACCCGTCACGTAGTCCACCGCCGCGGTCTGCGCGTCGACGACGTGGGCGAGCACGGGCAGGCCGCGCTCGGCCGCCCACTCGTCACTGCCGAGGAGGACGACCGAGGCACCGTCGGTGAGCGGGGTCGAGTTGGCCGCCGTCATCGTGGCGTCGTCGCCGCGCCCGAAGACCGGCCGCAGCCCGGCCAGCTTCTCCACCGACGAGTCGGGGCGCAGGTTCTGGTCACGGGGCAGCCCGAGGTAGGGAGTGACGAGGTCGTCGAAGAAGCCGCGGTCGTACGCGGCGGCGAGGTTGCGGTGGCTGTCGACGGCGAGCTGGTCCTGCGCCTCACGCGTGACGCCCCACTGCGCGGCCGTCTGCGCCATGTGTTCCCCCATCGACAGGCCCGTGCGGGGCTCGACGTTGCGCGGGATCTCCGGGACGACCTGGCCCGGGCGCAGCCGGGACACGGCCTTGAGCCGCTGGGCGGGGGTCTTGGCCCGGTTGAGCGCGAGGAGCGCCTGGCGCAGGCCCTCGTGGACGGCGATCGGGGCGTCGGAGGCGGTGTCGGTGCCGCCCGCGATCCCGGAGTCCACCTGGCCGAGCGCGATCTTGTTGGCGACGAGGACGGTCGCCTCCAACCCGGTGCCGCACGCCTGCTGCACGTCGTACGCCGGCGTCGTGGCCGCGAGGCTCGACCCGAGGACCGACTCGCGGGTGAGGTTGAAGTCACGGCTGTGCTTGAGCACCGCGCCGGCGGCCACCTCGCCCACGTGCTCGCCGGCGAGGCCGTGCCGGGCGACGAGCCCCTCGAGCGCGGCGGTGAGCATGTCCTGGTTGGACGCCTTCGCGTAGGCGCCGTTGGCCCGGGCGAAGGGGATGCGGTTGCCGCCGATGACGGCGGCGCGACGGGGCGCGGTGCTGGCCACGAGTGCTCCTGGGTTCGTCGTGATTACTGGCTACGGACGGTAGCAGGTACAGGTCGTACCTGCTACCGTCCCCACCGTGGGCACGAACACCGACGGCCGCAGCACCCGCTGGGACGAGCACCGCGCCACCCGGCGCCGCGAGCTCGTCGAAGCCACGCTGCGCGCCATACGCCAGCACGGGGCGAGCGTGGGCATGGACGACATCGCCGCCGTGGCCGGCACGTCCAAGACGGTCTTCTACCGCCACTTCACCGACCGGGCGGGGCTGTACGCCGCGGTGTCCGAGAGCGTCGACGCGCGCATCCTGCGCGACCTCCGCGCCGCCATCGGGGTCGGCGGCCTCGACCTCACCGCGGCACCCGGCACGCCCCGCGCCCTCGTCGCCGCAGCCGTGGACGCCTACCTCGCGCTGGTCGAGCGGGACCCCGAGGTCTACCGCTTCGTGGTCAGCGCACCCCTGCTCGACCGGCCACCGGGCGGCGACCCCGCTCTCGCCGTGACCAGCCACATCGCCGAGCAGATGTCGGCGGTCTTCGCAGCCGCACTGGTGGCCGCCGGGCGCAGCGACGCCGCCGCCCCCGTCTGGGGCGCCGGGGTCGTGGGCATGGTCCGCGCGGCCGCCGACCAGTGGCTCGCGGACCCTTCGCGCACGTCACGCACCGACCTCACCGAGCACCTCACGGACCTCGCGTGGGGCGGCCTGTCCGCCGCCTGGCCCGACCGGTCCCACCCCGACACCACGACCGCCCACCCGCACCCGACCGACACGTCGCAGACCCGGGAGACCCGATGACCGACCTCGCCACCGAGCTTCGCCACGTCCTGGACGGCCGCTGGGCCCACGTCCGCGAGGAGGCCAGGACCGACCTGTCCCCCGCCGACTTCGCCCCTCCCCGTGAGGAGCTCACGATGGAGGAGTACCGCGCCCGCGTCGCGGAGCAGGTGCAGAAGATCGCCGCGACCGGGCACCCGGCCCGCGGCTTCGCGACGGAGGTCGGGGGCAACGGCGACCTCGGCGGCTCGGTGACCGCGTTCGAGATGCTCGGCCACGCCGACCTGTCGGTCATGGTCAAGGCGGGAGTCCACTGGGGTCTGTTCGGGGGCGCCGTGGCGAACCTCGGCACCGCCGCCCACCACGCGGAGTACCTGCCCCGGATCATCGACGCGACGCTGCCGGGCTGCTTTGCGATGACGGAGACCGGCCACGGCTCGGACGTGCAGTCCCTCGGCACCACGGCGACCTACGACCCCGACACCGACGAGCTCGTCGTCCACACCCCCGACCTGCGCAGCCGCAAGGACTACATCGGTGGCGCTGCCCGCGACGGCCGGCTCGCGGCGGTGTTCGCGCAGCTGGTCACCGGTGGGGAGGGCCACGGCGTGCACTGCGTGCTCGTGCCCATCCGCGACGAGCACGGCGCGCCGGTGCCGGGGGTCACCATCGGCGACTGCGGCGCCAAGGCGGGGCTGGCCGGGGTCGACAACGGGCGGCTGTCCTTCGACCACGTGCGGGTGCCGCGCACCAACCTGTTGAACCGGTACGGCGACATCGACGAGCAGGGGCACTACACCTCCCCCATCGACAACCCGACCCGCCGCTTCTTCACCATGCTCGGCACCCTCGTCCGGGGGCGCGTCAGCGTGGCCGGCGCCGCCGGTTCCGCGACCCGGACCGCGCTGGCGCTCGCCGTGACGTATGCCGGGCACCGGCGCCAGTTCGCCCCTCCCGGGGCGGACGAGGAGGTCGTGCTGCTCGACTACCGGGCCCACCAGCGCAAGCTGCTCCCGGCCCTGGCCACGTCCTACGCCCTCCAGCTGGCCCAGAACGAGCTCGTCTCGCTCATGCACGACGTGCAGAGCCAGGGCGACGGGGCCGACGAGCACCGCCAGCGCGAGCTCGAGGCCCGTGCCGCCGGCATCAAGGCGGTCGCGACGACCCACGCCACGACGACGATCCAGATGTGCCGCGAGGCCTGCGGCGGCGCGGGGTACCTCGCGGTGAACCGGCTGCCGGCGCTCAAGGCGGACACCGACGTGTTCACGACCTTCGAGGGCGACAACACGGTCCTGCTCCAGCTCGTCGCCAAGGGTCTGCTCACCGACTACCGCGACGCCTTCGGCGACCTCGACACCCTGGGCATGGTCCGTTTCGGCGCCCGGCAGCTGACCGGCGTGGTCATCGAGCGGACCGCTGCCCGCGGCCTGGTCCAACGGCTCATCGCTGCCGCGCCGGGACGCGACAGCGAGAAGGGACCGACCGACCGGGGCTGGCAGCTCGACCTCTTCGAGGACCGCGAGAAGCACCTGCTGGAGACCCTGGCGCGGCGGCTGCGCAAGGCCGGCAAGCCCGGCGCCGACGCGTTCGGCGTCTTCAACGACGCCCAGGACCACGTGGTCGAGGCGGCTCGTGCCCATGTCGACCGGACCGTCCTGGAGGCGTTCGTCGCAGCCATCGACGCGTGCACCGACCGGGCCGCTGCGGCGATGCTGGGCACCGTCTGCGACCTCTACGCGCTGTCGACGATCGAGGCGCACAAGGGCTGGTACCTCGAGCACGGCCGCATCACCCCGGCCCGGAGCAAGCAGGTCACCGCCGCCGTCAACGACCTCTGCGCCGTGCTGCGCCCGCACGCCCAGACGCTCGTCGACGCCTTCGGGATCCCGCGGGAGTGGCTGGGTACGGAGCTGCTCGAACCGGTGGCCTGAGCGGCACCTAGCCGCGCAGCAACGTCCGGCCGTCCTCGGTGATCGTCCAGAACGGGTTGTGCGCGACCTCCCACGGGTGGCCGTCGGGGTCGAGGAAGATCCCCGAGTAGCCACCCCAGGCCGTCTCCGCACCCGGGCGCCCGATCGTCGCGCCCGCCCCTCGCGCCTCGTCGAGTACCGCGTCCACCTCGGCGACGCTGCGCACGTTGAGGGCCAGGGTCACCCCGCCCCAGCCGCCGCCGTCGGTCACGGCAGAGTCCTCGGCCAGCGAGGTGCGGTCCCACAGGGCGACGACGAGGCCGCCGCACTGGAAGAACACCACGTCCTCGTCGTCGTTGCCGCGCTGCCAGCCGAGCGCGGAGTAGAACGCCTCGGCGCGGGCCAGGTCGCCCACGCCGAGGGTGACCAGCGAGAGCCGCTGGTCCATCAGCCCTGCCACCAGGGGCGCAGGGGCAGGCCGGCCGATCCCTTGTCGCCCAGCTTGACGGCCAGCACCTGGTGCAGCTGCACGACGTTGCGCTCGAACCCGAGCTGCGACCCGGCCATGTACAGGCCCCAGACCCGTGCCGTCGCCTCGCCGACCTCGGCGACGCAGGCGTCCCAGTTGTCGCGCAGGTTGTCGCACCAACCGGCCAGGGTGCGGGCGTAGTGCTCGCGCAGGTTCTCCTCGTGGCGCACCTCGAGCCCGACGTCCTGGATGGCGCTGATGATCGTGCCCGACCCGGTCAGCTCGCCGTCCGGGAACACGTAGCGGTCGATGAACGCCCCCGTCGAGGTTCGCCGGTTGTCGGGCCGGGTGATGCAGTGGTTGAGGAGCAGACCGCCCTCGCGCAGCTTGGAGTCGATGAACCGGAAGTAGGACGGGTAGTTGCGGACGCCGATGTGCTCGGTCAGCCCGATCGAGGACACCGCGTCGAACCCGGTCTCGGTGACGTCGCGGTAGTCGGAGTGCCGGACCTCGGCGAGGTGGGACAGCCCCTCGCGCTCGATGGCCTCGCGGGCCCAGGACGCCTGCTCGGCCGACAGGGTCGCCCCGATCACGCGCACGCCCCGGCGCGCGGCGTAGCGGACCATGCCACCCCAGCCACAGCCGATGTCGAGCAGCCGGTCGCCCTCCTTGAGGCGCAGCTTGTCGAAGACGAGCCGGTACTTGTTCTCCTGCGCCTCCTCCAGCGTCGCCGACTCGGTCGGGTAGGCGGCGCAGGTATAGGTCATCGACGGACCGAGCACCTTCTCGTAGAACGTGTTGGACACGTCGTAGTGGTGGTGGATGGCCTCCGCGTCACGGGTGCGCGTGTGGCGCAGCCCCTCGGCCACGCGACGCCAGCGGGGCAGGGTCTCCTGCGGCGGGGGCGGCGGCGGCTTGAGCAGCTCGATACCGAGCGAGCGCGCGATCGTGGCGGCGGTGCGGGCGGAGGGCACCTGGAAGTGCACCTCGCCCAGGGCAGAGAGCAGCGGGTAGGGGTTCCCCGGGTGGACCCCGACCAGCTCGAGGTCGCCGGCGACGTAGGCACGCGCCATACCGAGGTCGCCGGGGGCCGTCGCGAGGTAGCTCGCACCGCGCGGGGTGCGCAGGTGGAGGCCGAACTCGGCGTCCTCGGGACCGGTGCGCGACCCGTCGTAGGCGCTGAAGCGCAGGGGCACCTCCCCCGTGGTCACGGTGTCGAGGATCTCGGCCATCGACAGCCTGGTGCCCGAGTCGGGCTGGTTGCTCTTGAGGATCGTCACTTGCGTCGCACCGCCTTGGAGTAGAGATCGAGCAGTCGGGAACCGGGGTCGTAGTGGCGCTTGAGGTCGGCGTAGGTCTCGCCGCCGTAGAGCCGCCAGAACTCATCCTCGCTGTAGAACGCGTCGGAGTAGAGGGACTTGTGGCCGTCGAGCCGAGTGACCTCCGTCTCGATGAGCCTGTTGGTCGCGCCCGGGTCGGCCGGGTCACGAGGGACGCTGGACCAGAAACCCACGTTGACGTAGGTCTCCCCGGGCCGCAGCGGGTACAGGGGCCACTGGTCGTGGCTGCGCACCGGGCAGAGCCAGACCGGCTCGATGGGGACCTCGCGCAGGAACCAGTGGAGGAACTCCGCGGTGCGGCCCAGCGGCACCTCGATGTCCTGCACCACGCGCTCGCGCGGCGGTCGCCCCTTGCGCGCCTCGAGCCGGTCGGCGACGTCGAACCGGTGGTCGAGCGCGATGAGCTTCCAGTAGAAGGCGCTGCGCCGCAGCCTCCGCGGCCAGAACCTGCGCACCCAGCGGTTCTGGGTGCCGAAGGCGCGGCTGCACCAGAACCAGTCGGTGTCCCAGCGCCACAGGTAGTCGTGGGTGGTGAGCAGGTCGGTGCGCGGGGCCGGCCCGTCGTGCTGCAGGGACCGGTAGTAGATGTCCATGCCGGTGTAGTCGCTGGTCGGCCCGGTCAGCGGCGACTTGGTGCCGAGGGTGAGGTAGGACTCGGTGGCCGAGAAGACCACGCCGTCGAGGTAGTCGACCTCGACCCCGTCGTGCTCGCCGGTGTCGACGATCCGGCCGATCGTGGCGACCAGCTCGTCGAGGTCGTGGAAACGCAGGTGCCGCAACGCGACTGCCGGGTCGACCTCCTCCAGGGAGATGCGCAGCCGGGTGGCGTAGCCGAGGGTGCCGTAGGAGTTGGGGAACCCGTGGAACAGGTCGGAGTGCTCCCCCTCGGGCCGGGCGGTGACGATCTCGCCGGACCCGGTGAGGATGTCCATCTCCAGGACCGACTCGTGGGGCAGGCCGTTGCGGAACGACGTGGACTCGATGCCGAGGCCCGTCACGGCGCCACCGAGGGTGATCGTCTTGAGCTGGGGCACCACCAGCGGCGCCAGGCCGTGCGGCAGCGTCGCGTCGACGAGGTCCTCGTAGGTGCACATGCCCTGCACATCGGCCGTGCGCGCCTCGGGGTCGACGGAGATGACACCGGTCAGGCCCGAGACGTCGAGGCCCGGGGCATCGGTACGGGCGCGGGCCCGGAAGAGGTTGGAGGTCTTCTTGGCCAGGCGTACGGGCGCGTCCGCAGGTATGGCGCGGTAGCTCGCGGCCAGTGCGGCCACCGCCCGCGCGTGCGCCGCCGCGCGCCCCGTCGAGGGCGTCACCTGCTCCCCGGCCCCTGCCGTCGTGGAATCAGCCACCCGTGGACCCTATGCCGCCGCCGTCGTGGCCGTCACGCGGGTTCCCGACCGGTGGTCACGGGGTCGCCCACGCCGATCCTGCCGGGTGCCGTGACGTCCGCGTACACCCCCGGGCAGTCACGCGCCGTACCGGTCACCGCGAGGGCGACCTCACCCACCCGCAGCCCCGAGCCGATGGCGGCCACCAGCTCGGCCGCGGGCAGCGAGACCACGAGGTTGGCGCGGAGGTCGTCGCGGTCGTCCTCCGCCGCGACGACGTGCACGGGCGCCTTCTTGCGACGGTCGCCCTCGAGCCCCTCCGGGCCGACGATGGCCGTCCGGTGGTCGTGGCCGGGTTCGCCCTTGACGGGGTAGGTGCGGATCCCGAGCAGCTCCGCCACGCTCAGACCCCGGCCGGCGCGGAGTCCAGGGCCGTGCGGATGGCGGCGACCAGGCGCTCTGCCGACTCCCGGGTCAGCTCCACGGCCAGGCGGGCGCCCGGGCCCCTGGACGGGTCGGACAGGTCGATGTTGAGGCTGTGCTCGGCCATGACGTGGACCGGGTGGTCGTAGTAGACGGTGGCGTCGCTGACGTGGAACCACTGGCCGCCCGGGCCCTTGGCGCTGGCGTCGACGCTCTCGGTGACGGTGGCGTAGGTGCACATCCTCAGGCCCCCTCTGGGGTCGCGGACGGCTGGTCGGCCCCGGTCGAGGGGTCGCCGCCGGACAGGTGCGTGGCGAAGAAGTCCCTGATCCGCTCCCAGCCGTCGTTCGCCGCGGCGACCCGGTAGGAGGGGCGGTCGGTCGCGAAGAAGGCGTGCCCGGCGTCCTGGTAGGAGTGCAGCTCGTGCGGCTTGCCGAGGCGGGTGAGGATCTCCTCGAGCTCGGCGACGTGTTCGGGGCTCGGCGTCCGGTCCTCCACCCCGAAGAGCCCGAGCAGCGGCGCCCGCAGCGACGGCAGGTCGTCGACGAGGTTGGTCACGCGCAGCGGGAAGCCCTCCGGCGGCTCGCCGGTCACGAACGCGCCGTAGCAGTCGACCGCCGCGTCGACGTCCGTCCGGCAGGCCGCCAGCACGCTCTGCCGGCCGCCCGAGCAGTAGCCGATCACGCCGACCCGGCCGTTGCTCGTGGGCAGGGAGCGCAGGTGTGCCGCGGCCCCCGCCACGTCGCCGACCAGCCGCGCGTCGGGCACCCCGCCGGCGGCACGGGCGGTGGCCGCGGCGTCGTCCGGGGCGGCCCCCGGCGCCTCGCGCCAGTAGAGGTTGGGGCAGATGGCGTCGTAGCCCATCTCGGCGAACCGGCGCACGATCTCCTTGGTGGCCCGGTCGTAGCCGGGCATGTGGTGGATGACGACGACGCCGCCGCGGGGGCTGTCCCCGTCCGGCCGGGCCAGGTAGGCCTCGACCTCGTCGCCGCCGTCGCCGGTGATGCGGATGGTCGTCGCACGCAGGGAGTCGCTCACCCGTCGGATGCTATGCCCGGCCCTCGCGGCCGGCGCAGGGACCCGTCGCCGTGGATCATCGCCCTGGATCGTTGCCGTGGACCGGTGCCGCGGACCGGGAGCGGCTCAGAGCCAGGTGTGGATGCGGACGGTCGTCCCCGCAGGCCCCGACCTCACCTGGACGAGGTCGCACAGCTGGTTGGCGATCCACAGCCCGCGTCCCCGCGCCACCTCCTCGGCGGGACGGCGCCGGCCCGTCATCGGGTCGGCGATCCGCCCGCGGCCGCGGACCTCGCACACCAGGGCGGCGTCCTGCTGCCAGATCCGCAGCTCCCCGGTCCCGCTCCCGTACTTGACGCTGTTGACCGCGACCTCGTGGACGGCCAGGACGAGGTCGTCGCAGCGGTCGGCGTCGAGCCCCGCCGACGACGCGTGGGCGGCCACGTCACGGCGCACCGCGGCGTAGTCGCCGTCGGCGAACGACCGGTGGGCCACGACCACGTCCATCCAGGGCAGGTCCTCCTCGAACATCGCTCCCACGTGGTGGGCGCCCCCGTACGCCGTGCTCCCCCGGTGCGCCTCGATGTCGACGACGACCGGGTGCGAGCGGTGCGCCTCCTCGATGACGTCCGCGGGCAGGCCCTCCACGTCGTAGGGGCAGACGAGCCACAGCGGGGTGTCGGGGTGGACGGCCATGTTGAGGAGCGCCTCGTGCAGCTGGCACTCGGCCAGCTCCACCGCGCGCCGGCCCGCCCAGATCGGCTCGCCGACCCCGCGCACGGGGCGTCCGTCCACGGCGCGGTCCTCGGTGAAGGCCTGCCACGCGGGGATGATCCGTGCAGGGTTGGCGCCGAGCTGCTCCATGTCGACGAACTCCACCCGGCGGGCGTCGGAGCCCAGGGCGTCGCGGAGCAGCTCGGTGCGGCTGCGCGTCACCGCGACCATCACGGCCTGCCCGGCGTCGAGGCCGTCCCGGACGAAGGACTCGGTGCCCGCGACGAACTGCTCGTCCCCCGACCAGAGGAAGGCCTCGTGGCGGTAGCCGTCGTGGCTGGGCCTCGCGGTGCGCGCAGAATGGTCCGCCGGGTCGCCCCTCGTGCGGTCCCTGACCTGCTCACCCTGGTGGGACGTGACCACTCCCTTCGAGGAGGTCGGACGCTGGGCGCGGCCGACCGGTGGTGCGGGAGGTCTGGGGCTGCAGGCTACTCCCGCGCGTCGGATGGGTCGACGGCTTTGCGGTGAGCGGTCGGGTATGGGTGCTGCTGTCCGGAAACGGCGGAGCCCCCTCGCGGCGTGCCGGGAGGGGGCTCTGGCTGCGTGGTGGCCGTGGCGGCGCACCGGCGTGGTGGTGGACGTGAAGGGACTCGAACCCATGGCCTCTCGCGTGTGAAGCGAACGCTCTAACCAACTGAGCTACACGTCCAGGTGCCCTTGCGGGCCTGCCGAAGAATAGCCGGACCCGGTGCGATGGGCGAAATCGGGTGGCGGACAGGGCGCGTCAGAGGCCGGGGAGCCCCGTCAGCCAGTCCTCGACGACGTCCGGGAAGAAGGTCGGCACCCCGGACAGGAGGAACAGCCCGTAGAACACGAGGGCCACGAGCACCGCCGTCGCGAGCCCGACCAGCCCCTTGACCCACCAGGGCTTGGGGCGCAGCCAGTCGTTCCAGTCGTCCAGCCGAGCCCGTCCCCAGTCCAGCACCCGCTGCGCGCGCTCGAACTCCGACGCGAGGATGCCGATGCCGAGGAAGACGATCAGCCACCCGGGTCCCGGGGCCGGGACGGCGATCAGCCCGGCGATGGTGACGAGGCCGCCGACGATCCCGACGACCCACTTGTACATGCGGTGGCTGTGCGGGTTGGAGCGGATGCGGCGGCGCCACTCCCAGTCCTTCTCGCCCCGGTCCTTCCGGTCGTCGTCGGTCGAGACCGAGCCCCGCTGCTCGCTCACGGGTCGAGCCTCTCGACGCACAGCCGCGCGAACACGTCGGCGGCTCTCCGGGTCACCGGCCCGACCCGCAGCTCGCGGTCGTCGACGGCGTGGATCGGCAGCACGTCCTTGGTGCTGCTCGTGATGAAGACCTCGTCCGCCTGCTGCAGCACCTCGAGCGGCAGCGCCTCCTCGCGGACCTCGAGGCCGTCCTCGCGGCACCACTCGATGGTCACCTCGCGCGTGATGCCGGCCAGGCACCCGGAGTCCAGCGGCGGGGTGCGGATGATGCCCTCGACGACGACGAAGATGTTGGAGCCGGTGCACTCGCACAGCTCTCCACGCGTGTTGGCGAACACCGCCTCGATCGCCCCGCGCTCCTTGGCGTACGCGAGGGCGACGACGTTCTCGGCGTACGACGTGGTCTTGAGGCCGGCCACCGCGGAACGCTCGTTGCGGGTCCACGGCGTCACGGCGACCTTGGCGCTGGCCGGGGGCCGCGGCTGGGGTCCGGCGGTGACGATGTAGGTCAGCGGGCTGTCGTCGCGGTCCGAGCCGAGCGGGCCGGCACCACCGGTGACGGAGTAGCGCAGCCGCCCGAACTCGATGGGCTCGCCTGCTTCGAGGACCGCCTTGGTGCCCCCGGCGATGAGGTCGTGGTCGGCCGGCGGCAACCCGAGACCCGCGAGCGTGCGGTCGAGGCGCCGGGCGTGGCGCGTGGCCGCGAAGACCTGCCCCCGGTCGACCTTCGCCGTCTCGAACGCCCCGTCGCCGACGGTGACCCCGTGGTCGAGCGCGGCGATGGCCGGCTCGTCCACCGCGGTGAGCCGGCCGTTGACCCAGACCCTGACATCTGTCATGGGTCCACCTTCCCAGATGCGAGCCCGACGAGCCGCGCCGCCTTCACCCGTGTCTCCTCCCACTCCCCCTCCGGGTCCGACCCCCAGGTGATGCCGGCGCCGGTCCCGAACCGCAGCCACCTGCTGCCGTCCTCGTCCCGGTCGGCCCAGAACGTGCGGATGCCAACGGCCAGCTCGGCGGTGCCGCGGTCGGCATCGAGCCAGCCCACCGCGCCGCAGTACGGCCCACGGGCCACGGGCTCGAGGTCGGCGATGGCCTGCAGGGCGGTGTGCTTGGGCGCCCCGGAGACGGACCCGGGTGGGAACGTCGCCGCCATCACCTCGCCCCAGCCGGCCCCGGCGCGCAGCCGCGACGAGACCGAGGAGACCAGGTGGACCATGCCCGGGTGCTGCTCCGGGGCGCAGAGATGGTCAACGCGCACGGTGCCCGGGCGGCTCACGTGGGACAGGTCGTTGCGGACCAGGTCGACGATCATGACGTTCTCGGCGTAGTCCTTGGGCAGCATCGCGCCCAGCGCCGTCGCCGTGCCCTTGATGGGCCGTGACTCCACCCGGTCGCCGTCCCGCAGCAGGAACGCCTCGGGGCTGGCGCAGACCACGTCCAGGCCGGCGGACGGCAGGTGCACGCGGCCCGCGTGCGGCGCCGGGTTGCCCCTGGCGAGCAGGGCGGCGAGCCCGTCGAGGTCGGCGTCCTCCGGCAGGGCGTGCGAGAGCACCCGGCAGAGGTTGACCTGGTAGACGGTGCCGTCGGCGATGCGGCGGCGCACCTCCTCCACCCCGGCCACGTACTCCGCGTGGTCCAGGCTCGTGGCCCACTCCCCCTCCAGCGGGGCCCAGGGCGCGACCGGTGGTGGCGGGGCGTCGCGGGTGACGCGGTCGAGCCGCACGGCCGTGAGCGGGCCCTCGAACTCCGCGACGACCGCCCAGAAGCCCGACGCGATGCCGCTGAGGTCGTGGCGCACCTCCACGGGCTCGGTGGCCACGAGGGACCCGAACCGGACGTGTCCCGATGCGGCCGCCTCCACGACCGCGATCCTAGGGCGACCTAGACTCCGGCCCCATGCGCGCTCTCGCCCCCCTCGCCGCGGCCGGCCTCGCCGTCACGCTCACTGCTGCCTGCTCGGGCGGTGCTGCGGCCCCCGCCACCTCCACGTCGCAGGCCCCGGCGGGCACCCCGAGCAGCTCTGCAGCGAGCCCGTCGACACCTGCCACCCCGACGTCGACGACGGCCGGCGCACCCGCGACCTCGAGCGCCACGACGACCGCGCGGCCGAGCGACCCCGACGTGCTGACCATGGCGTTCGCCGGCGACGTGCACTTCGAGGACTACCTGGCGCCGCTGGCCCGTGACCCGCAGGGGCTGGCCGGGCTGCGCTCCACGCTGGGCGCCGCCGACCTGTCCGTGGTCAACCTCGAGACCGCGATCACCGAGCGGGGCACCAAGATCGGCAAGGAGTTCCACTTCCGGGCGCCTGCCTCGGCCCTGGTGACGGTGCAGAACGCCGGCGTGGACGCCGTGAGCATGGCCAACAACCACGGCGTCGACTACGGCCCGGTCGGGCTGCAGGACACCCTGGCCGCCAAGCGCACCAGCCCCATCCCCGTGGTGGGCATCGGCGCGGACGAGGCCGAGGCGTATGCGCCTGCCGTCCTGTCGGCCAAGGGCCTGAAGGTGGCCGTCTTCGGTGCCTCCGAGGTGTTCGAGATGACCCTGGCGAGGTACTCCGCGGGGCCCGGGAAGGGTGGTATCGCCAGCGCCGCCCCGGTCACCCGCCTGCGGCAGGCGGTCGCGGCAGCGCACCGCAAGTACGACGTCGTCGTCGTGTTCCTGCACTGGGGGCTGGACTACCAGAAGTGCCCCGACAACCTCTCGGCGGAGACCGCGCAGGCCCTGGCCGAGGCCGGGGCCGACATCATCGTCGGCGGCCACTCGCACCGGGTGAACGGTGCGGGGTGGCTGGGTCGCTCCTATGTCGCGTACGGGCTCGGCAACTTCGTCTGGTGGCGCAGCCACGAGCCGGACTCGCGCTCGGGCGTGCTCACCCTGTCCCTGGACGTGCGCCGCGCCAAGGCGCGCGCCGACGACGGCCACAGCCTCGTGCGGCGCGCGAGCTGGACGCCCATGCTCATCGGCGCCGACGGCATACCCCGCCGGCCGTCCACCGCGGACAGCTCGCGCCTCATGGGGCTGTGGAAGCAGGCGAACGCCTGCACCGGGCTGGAGTCCTCGCCGAGCTGACCGGGAGCCCTCCCCGGTGGAATGAAGGTGACAGGCCCACCGTTGATGTAGTTGAATTTGCAACTAACCAACCGAGGAGCGCGAGACAGATGCAGTTCGGGATCTTCACCGTCGGCGACGTCACCACCGACCCGACCACCCGCACCACCCCCACCGAGCACGAGCGCATCAAGGCCACCGTCGAGATCGCGAAGAAGGCCGACGAGGTCGGCCTCGACGTCGTCGCCGTCGGGCAGCACCACAACCCGCCGTTCGTCGCGTCCGCCCCCACGACGACCATGGCCTACATCGCGGCCCAGACCGAGCACATCCTCCTGTCGACCTCGACCACCCTGATCACCACCACCGACCCGGTGCGGATCGCCGAGGACTACGCCACCCTCCAGCACCTCACCGACGGCCGGATGGACCTCATGCTCGGCCGCGGCAACACCGGCCCCGTCTACCCGTGGTTCGGCAAGGACATCCGCGACGGCATCGCCCTCGCGGTCGAGAACTACGCCCTCCTGCGCCGTCTCTGGACCGAGGACGTGGTCACCTGGGAGGGGAAGTTCCGCACGCCGCTGCAGTCCTTCACCGCGACCCCGCGACCCCTCGACGGGATCGCACCGTTCGTCTGGCACGGCTCGATCCGCAGCCCCGAGATCGCGGAGCAGGCCGCCTACTACGGCGACGGGTTCTTCCACAACAACATCTTCTGGCCGATGAGCCACACCAAGCAGATGGTCGCGCTGTACCGCCGCCGGTTCGAGCACTACGGCCACGGCTCCGCCGACCAGGCCATCGTCGGCCTCGGGGGCCAGGTGTTCATGCGGGCCAACAGCCAGGACGCGGTGCGCGAGTTCCGGCCCTACTTCAACGAGGCGCCGGTCTACGGGCACGGCCTGAGCCTGGAGGACTTCAGCCGGGAGACGCCGCTCACCGTCGGGTCGCCCCAGCAGGTCATCGAGCGCTACGCCGCGATGGCCGACCACGTCGGCGACTACCAGCGACAGCTCTTCCTCGTCGACCACGCCGGCCTTCCACTGAAGACCGTGCTGGAGCAGCTCGACATCCTCGGTGGTGAGGTCGTCCCCGAGCTGCGGAAGATCGCCGCCGCCCGCAAGCCCGCCCACGTCCCCGACGCCCCCACCCACGCCGGTCGCCTCGCCGCGGCCCACACCCAGCAGACCGAGGAGGTCGCCCGATGAGCACGCCCACCAGCACGGAGCGCACCCCGCGTCGCCTCGTCGTCGTCCAGGCAGGGGTCGGCCAGCCGTCCTCGACCAGGCTGCTGGCCGAGCGCCTGGCCACGAGCACGGCGGACGCCCTGCTCGAGCGCGGCGAGGACACGCAGGTGGAGTTCGTCGACCTGCGGCTGCACGTCCACGCGCTCGCCGACGCCATGCTCACCGGCTTCGCCTCGGGCGACCTCGCCGAGGCCGTCGAGGCCGTGCGCGCGGCCGATGCCGTCATCGTCGCGACGCCCGTCTACCAGGCCTCCTACAGCGGCCTGTTCAAGACCTTCGTCGACATCCTCGACGAGGGCTCGCTCAAGGGCACCCCGGTGCTCCTGGCCGCAACGGCCGGCACCGCCCGGCACTCCCTCGTGCTCGAGCACGCCATGCGTCCGCTGTTCGCGCACCTCAAGGCGGTGACGGTCCCCACGGCGGTGTTCGCCGCCTCCGAGGACTGGGGGGCCGGTGGTCTCGACCACGGCCTCGCCGCCCGCACCGGCGTCGCCGCCCGCGAGCTGGCCGACCTCGTCGCCGGTGCCGGGCCCTCCCGCAGGGCGCCGGGCCGCCTCGACGGGGAGCTCGCCGACCCGGTGCCGTTCGAGCAGCTGCTCGCAGGCTGACGGCACCGCCGGGTCGCCACGGCGGGGGACGTTCGGCCCGGGCGCCCCGCCGTGGCGACCAGCAGCATGGAGGCATGGGCACAGCACTGGTCGTCTACGAGTCCATGTACGGCAACACCGAGCGGGTCGCGCAAGCCATCGCCGAGGGTCTTCGTGACCACGTCGACGCCATCGTCTGCGAGGTCGGGGTCGCCCCCGACACGTTGCCCGACATCGAGCTCCTCGTCGTGGGTGGACCCACCCACGCCTTCGGCATGTCGCGTGCCAGCACCCGCGAGGACGCCGCCCGGAGCGCGGCCCGGCCGGTGCTCTCCGGTCGCCGGGGCCTGCGCGAGTGGACCGAGGCCCTCTCCGCGCCCACGACGCCGGTGGCCCTCGCCACCTTCGACACCAAGGTCGCCCGCCCACGCCTACCCGGCTCCGCGGCCCACGCGGTCGCCCGGCGGCTGCGCCAGCTCGGGATGCGCCCCGTCTGCTCCCCGGAGACCTTCCACGTGCAGGGCCGCGAGGGCCCGCTGTCGGAGGGTGAGCTCGACCGGGCCAGGGACTGGGGACAGAGCGTCGCCCGGCAGTGGCGACGGCACGGCTCCAGCGAGCTCGCCGGCTGACGCCCGCTCGACCTCCCCTCCAGCGCGCGGACGCCATACATTGGCTCCATGGGTGCACTGGAGCGCTTCTCCCTGTCCGGCAGGGTCGCCGTCGTCACGGGCGGCACGCGCGGCCTCGGCGCCGGCTTCGCGGCAGCCCTGGGAGACGCCGGTGCGTCGGTCGTGCTGGTCGGTCGCGACGAGGACGCCGCCGAAGGTGTATTGAAGTCGTTGCGCGACAACGACATCCGCGCGGAGTTCGTGCAGGCAGACGTGACGGTGCCGGCGGACGTCGAACGCGTGCTCGCCACGACCCTGGACCGCTTCGGCAGGGTGGACGTCCTCGTCAACAACGCCGGTGCCTGCGTCCACGCGCCCGCGCTCGACGTCACCCCGGAGGACTGGCGCTCCGTCATGGACGTCAACCTCGACGCGGTGTGGACCTGCTCGCAGGTCTTCGGGCGGCACTTCGTCGAGCAGGGCACCGGCACCATCGTCAACATCGGGTCGATGTCGGGCTTCATCGTCAACCGGCCCCAGTGGCAGCCGGCCTACAACGCCTCCAAGGCGGCCGTGCACCACCTGACCCGCAGCCTCGCTGCGGAGTGGGCTCCGTACGGCGTGCGCGTCAACGCCCTCGCCCCCGGCTACATCAAGACCGACATGTCCCCCGTCGACGACCCCGCCTTCCGGCAGCACTGGATCGAGGACGCACCGATGCAGCGCTACGGCACCGTGGAGGAGCTTGCCCCGGCCGTGGTCTTCCTCGCCAGCGACGCCTCGTCGTTCGTCACCGGCTCCGTGCTCGTCGCGGACGGCGGCTACACCACCTTCTGACCCCGACGTCCCGAATACCCAACCGGCACCACCGACCCGCAGGAGAAGACATGGCCACGACCCGCACCGCCTCCGCCCACTGGGAGGGATCCCTCATGGAAGGCTCCGGGGAGGTGACCCTGGAGTCCTCGGGCATCGGCACCTATGCCGTCACGTGGCCCTCGCGCGCCGAGACCGCCAACGGCAGGACGAGCCCGGAGGAGCTCATCGCCGCGGCCCACTCGACCTGCTTCTCCATGGCCCTCTCGCACGGGCTGGCCCAGGCAGGCACACCGCCGACGACGATCGACACGACGGCGAACGTGACGTTCCAGCCTGGCACCGGCATCACCGGGATCGCCCTGTCCGTCAAGGGATCCGTGCCCGGCATCACCGCCGAGCAGTTCGAGGAGGCCGCGCAGGCCGCCAAGGCCGGCTGCCCGGTGAGCCAGGCGCTGGCCGCGGTCCCGATCACGCTGGAGACCAGCTTCACCGGGTAGCAGCGGCCCTGGTCGACGGCGGAGGGTGCCGCCCGAGCGGCGCCCTCCGCCTCGTCCCTCCCTCAGGCGCGGTGGTGCCCGTTCCGGCGCCGGCCCCTGAAGCCGCTGAGGGCCACCAGGACACCCACGACGGCCACCACCGGTCCGAGGACGGCCCACAGGGTGACCCCGCTCATCACGCTCCCGCCCAGGACGTCGATGCCCTGGAGGAACCACACCACCCCGATGAGCACGAGGAACGCACCGAGGGCCACGCGCACAGGCTTCATGCCGCGAGCGTAACCCCCGGTGCGCAAGACCCCCGGGCTCAGAAGTCCTCGTCGAAGCCGACCGAGCCGCCCACCCCCACCTGGTAGGCCGAGACGCGGCGCTCGAAGAAGTTGGACAGCTCCTGCACGTCCTGCAACTCCATGAACGCCAGCGGGTTGCTCGCGCCGTACTCGGGCTCCAGGCCCAGCTGCTCCAGCCGCCGGTCGGCCACGCTCTCGAGGTAGGTGCGCATGTCGGCCGTGGACAGGCCCGCCACTCCCCCGCCGAGCAGGTCCTCCGCGAACTGCGCCTCCGCGTCCACCGCAGCCCGCACCATGGCACGCACCTGGTCGGCGAGGGCGTCGTCGAACAGGTCGGGCTCCTCCTCGCGCACCGTCCGCACCACGTCGAACGCGAACGCCATGTGCATCGACTCGTCGCGGAACACCCAGTTGGTGCCACTGGCGAGCCCGTTGAGCAGCCCTCGGGACCGCAGGAAGTAGACGTAGGCGAAGGCGCCGTAGAAGAACAGCCCCTCGATGCAGGCGGCGAAGCAGATCACGTTGAGCAGGAAGGCCCTGCGGTGCTCACGGGTCTCCAGCCGGTCGAGGTCGAACACCGAGTCGATCCACTCGAAGCAGAAGTCGGCCTTGGCCTTGATCGAGGGGATGTTGTCGACGGCGGCGAAGGCCTCGTGCCGCTCCTTCTCGTCGGGGACGTAGGTGTCGAGCAGGGTCAGGTAGAACTGCACGTGCACGGCCTCCTCGAACAGCTGACGGCTGAGGTACAGCCGTCCCTCCGGGGAGTTCACGTGCTGGTAGAGGTTGAGGACCAGGTTGTTGGCCACGATCGTGTCGCCGGTCGCGAAGAACGCCACGAGCCGGCTGACGAGGTGCCGCTCGGCCGCCGTGAGTCGCTGCAGGTCCTTGAGGTCGCTGTGCAGGTCGACCTCCTCCACCGTCCAGGTGTTCTTGATGGCGTCGCGGTAGCGCTCGTAGAAGTGCGGGTAGCGCATCGGCCGCAGGGTCAGGTTCATCCCGGGGTCGAGCAGCATCGGGTCGGTCGTCGTGGTGGTCATTCGCAGGCCTCGCAGGTCTCGGGGTTCTCGAGGGAGCACGCGATGGCCGCCTCGTCGGAAATGGGTACGGCGGTGGTGGGTACGGCGGTGGTGGGTACGGCGCTGGTGGGCACGGCGGCTCCGATGCTGATCGTCGCCTGCTGGATCCGGGTCGCGGGCCTCGACCTCAGGTAGTAGGTCGTCTTGAGCCCGGCCTTCCACGCGTAGAGGTACATCGAGCTGAGCTTGCCGATCGTCGGGGCGGCGAGGAACAGGTTGAGCGACTGGCTCTGGTCGATGTAGGGCTGGCGCGCCGCCGCGAGCTCGATCAGCGCCTTCTGCGGCAGCTCCCACGCCGTGCGGAACAGATGCCGGACGTCCTCGGGGATGGCGGTGATGCCCTGGACCGAGCCCTCGCTGCGCTTGATCGCCTCGCGGACCTCGGGGGTCCACAGGTCGCGCGCCTTGAGCTCCCGCACGAGTGCGGTGTTCACCTGGAGGAACTCCCCCGACAGTGTCTCGCGCTTGAACAGGTTGGAGACCTGGGGCTCGATGCACTCGTAGACGCCGGCGATCGAGGCGATGGTCGCGGTCGGCGCGATCGCGATGAGCAGGGAGTTGCGAAGTCCGTTCTCCTCGATGGCCTTTCGCAGCGACGCCCAGCGTTCCGTCTGCGTCGGGGTCACGCCCCAGAGGTCCGGCTGGAGGGTGCCGCCGGCAGCGCGGGTCTGCTCGTACGCCGGGTGCGAACCGTGCTCGGAGGCCAGCTCCGTCGACCGCTCGAGGGCGGACAGGTAGACCTCCTCGGCGATGCGGGTGGACAGCTCACGGGCGTCCTCGGAGTCGAAGGGCAGGCGCAGGGCGAAGAACACGTCCTGCAGGCCCATCACGCCCAGCCCCACCGGCCGCCACCGCGGGTTGGAGGCGGCCGACTCCTCGCTCGGGTAGTAGTTGATGTCGATGACGCGGTCGAGGTAGGTCACCGCCGTGCGGACCGTCGCGCGCAGCTTCTCCCAGTCGACGGCGCCGCGCTCGGCCGTGAGGTGCTGGGCCAGGTTGACCGAGCCGAGGTTGCAGACGGCGGTCTCGGTGTCCGAGGAGACCTCGATGATCTCGGTGCACAGGTTCGACAGGTGGACGACGGGCGCGTCCGGGCCCTGCTCGTCACTGGTCTGGTTGCACGTGCGGTTGCTGGCGTCCTTGAAGGTCATCCAGCCGTTCCCGGTCTGGGCGAGGGTGCGCATCATCCTGCCGTAGAGCTCCCGGGCGCTAACCGTCCGCACCACGCGGCCGTCGCGCTCGGCGGCGGCATACGCCTCCTCGAAGGCCGGCCCCCAGAGGTCGGGGAGCTCGGGCACCTGGTCGGGGTCGATCAGGCTCCACTGCTCGTCCGCCTCGACGCGCCGCATGAACTCGTCGGGGACCCAGTTGGCGAGGTTGAGGTTGTGGGTCCTGCGGGCGTCCTCCCCGGTGTTGTCCCGCAGCTCGAGGAACTCCTCGATGTCGGGGTGCCACGGCTCGAGGTAGACGCAGGCGGCACCCTTGCGCCGACCGCCCTGGTTGACCGCGGAGACCGACGAGTCGAGGGTGCGCAGCCACGGGACGATGCCGTTGGAGTGGCCGTTGGTGCCGCGGATCAGGGCGCCACGGGAGCGCACCCGGGACCACGAGATCCCGATGCCACCGGCGAACTTCGACAGCTTGGCGACCTGGGCGTAGCGGTCGTAGATCGACTCGAGCCGGTCCTGCGGCGAGTCGACGAGGTAGCACGACGACATCTGGGTGTGCCGGGTGCCGGAGTTGAAGAGCGTCGGCGAGCTGGGCAGGTAGGCCAGCGACGCCATCAGCCGGTAGAACGCGATCGCCTCCTGCGGGGTGCGGGACAGTCCGCAGGCGACGCGCAGCAGGAAGTACTGCGGGGTCTCGATGACTCTGCGCGTCTCGGGGTGGCGCAGCAGGTAGCGGTCGTAGACGGTCCGCAGCCCGAAGTACTCGAACCTCCGGTCGTTCGACACGTCGACCGCGTGGTCGAGCTTGCGGGCGTTGGCCTCGACGAACGCGGCGGTCTCGTCACCGATGAGGCCCTCGAGGTGCCCGAGCCGGACGGCCTGGCTGAACGACGCGATCTGCTGGCCGCGCACCTCCTTGTCGATGTAGTTGGACAGCAGCCGGGCGGCCAGCCTGGAGTACTCCGGCTCCGTCGCCGTCATCTCCGCAGCGGTCTGGATGGACAGCCGGTCGAGCTCCGCGGTCGTCGCGCCGTCGTACAGCCCGCTGATGGTGCGGGTCGCGATCACGGTGGGGTCGACCTGGGTGAGGTCGTCGCACCAGCGTTCCACCGCCCGGACGATCTTCAGCACGTCTACGGGCTCGCTGTCGCCGTTGCGCTTGCGCACGGCCATGGTGCGGCGGGCCGGGGGTGGGGTGGGTTGTGTGGTCGGGGTGTCGACCATGGGGGTCTGGGTCATCCTGCTCTCTCCTCGCGAGCGGTCGGTGCCGCGGACGCAGGAGGGGACGACAGGGCCCCTCGCCGAGCACGACGAGCGACCACCAGCCGTGTGACCCACCCGCGAGGCCACGACTCACCGCGCACGGCGTGCGCGGTCGCTGGCAGGTCTTCGGACTCACGGACCCGCTGTGGGCGGCCCCCGGGCTCTCGCTCGGGGTCGTCCACGGCACCTACTGGCCGTCGCTTCCCACACACCGGGGTGTGCAGTGCTGTGTGACGGCGGTCGTTTCCGCATACCGCTGCGGGGCAGTCCCGGACTCACACCGGGTTCCCTCTTGCCCCGGACCCCGTTGCGCGGGGTCCGGACCAGCACGGCACACCATATGCGGGTCGCGACGCGGACCCCGGCACCACATGTGGTGTCCGCGTGTCGCGACGACGAGAGCGGCTCCCCCGTCGTGCACGTACCCGGCCGCCGTGTCCGGGACCTAGGTCTCTGCACCTTCTGCCGCTTACGACCCAGAGTGGAGTCGGGATGTGCGACCGGCCGCCCGACACGTGAGGAGCCATGGAAGATGCGCGAGGACACGCGACAGCTGGTGCCGTACCGGCTCGGCGACGGCACCCACTGGCGGGTGCGTTCGGACGTCGTGGGCCGGCACCGTGCACCGGGCGTGCCGCCCGTCGCCGTCGGCGACCTGGCCGGCGTGGGTGTCCACCTGCGTCGGCGTGCGGGCACCCACCCGCCGCGGGTCGCGGTCGTGACCGACGAGGCCCGGCTGGGCGACGAGGCACTCACTGTCCTGCGCGGCGCAGCGCGCTCGCCCGACCTGCGCCAGCAGACCGAGATGCGGATCCGGCACTGCTCCTCCCCCGCTGCCACGGTCCGCGACTTCGTCGACCTCACCCGCCAGTGCTCCCCCGGGAGCCTCGCCGCGGCGGTCGAGGCCCTGGCCGACGACCCCGGCTGTGACGCGGTCGTCGTGGCGCTCGGCGCCACCTCGGCCGACCGGGCCCGCTCGCTCGTGGGTGTGGTCGAGCGCGTCTGCCGCGACCACCCGGGGACCACCGTCGTCGTGGTGTCACCCGCCGGCGTCGACCCCCCGAGCCCCCGCGACGCATGAGGACCGCCGCCGCGCCGGACGGTGCCGGCGGGGCGCAGGGCACTCTCGGTCTTCCGGCTGGCGTCGGGTCAGGTCTGTCCAACGCCGAGGTGGCGCGCCTGCGTGCCGTGCACGGGCCCAACGCCATCCCCGCGCCCCGCCCGCCGCGGGTCGCCGTACGGGTGTTCCGCTCGTTGCTGGACCCCCTCGTCCTCGTGCTGCTCGCCGCCCTCGCGCTCACCCTCGTCACGACCGACCTCACCGACGCGGCGGTGATCGGGCTCGTGGTCCTGGTCAACACGACCCTCGCGGTGCGGCAGGAGGTCAGCGCCGACCGCGCCGTACGTGCCTTGTCCTCGCTGGTGACGCCGTCGGCGACCGTCACGCGCGACGGGCGACAGCAGTCGGTGTCGGTGGAGGACCTCGTGCCGGGCGACCTGGTCCACCTGCGCCAGGGCGACCTCGTGCCCGCCGACGCCGTCCTCGTGTCGGGCACGGGCGTCACCGTCGACGAGTCGATGCTGACCGGGGAGTCCGAGCCGGTCGGCAAGTCCCCGTTGTCCGCGCAGGCGTCCGCAGGACCGGACGCGGCGACGCCCGACGACGCCACCCTCTACGCCGGCACCGCGGTGGTCCGGGGACGGGGCACGGTCCGCGTCACGGCCACCGGCCCCGCGAGCGCGACGGGGCGGATCGCCGCGCTGGTCGTCGGCACGCAGCAGCGCCGCACGCCGTTGCAGCAGCGCATGGCGCGGCTCTCCGGCCAGCTCGCCGTGGCAGCGGTCGCCCTGTGCTCCCTCGTCTTCGTGATCGGTCTGCTGCGTGGCGAACCCGTCGAGCGGATGCTCCTCACCGGGGTGAGCCTCATCGTCGCCGCGGTGCCCGAGTCGCTCCCGGTCGTCGTCACCCTGAGCATGGCGCTGGCGGCCCGCCGCATGGCCGCCCGGCACGCGGTGGTGCGCAACCTCGCGGCCGTGGAGACGCTGGGGTCGGTGACCCTGCTGGCCACCGACAAGACGGGCACGTTGACCGAGGGGCTGATGGCGGTCTCCTCGACCTGGCAGCCCGACGGGCTGCTGCCGCAGGACCTCATGGCGGCGGTCGTGCTGTGCAACGACGCGGGCGACGGCGTCGACGGGGTCCGGCACGACCCCACCGAGTCGGCCCTGCTCGCCACCGCCGCCTCCTCGGGCGTCGACGTCGCCGCCCTGCGCGCGAGCCGCCCGCGGCTGTCCGAGCTGCCCTTCGACAGCCGGACCAAGCGCATGACGACCTGGCACGCGCTGCGACCGACCGCGAAGGACGAGCCGCCTCCCCCGGGCTGGTCACCCGCTCCCAGCGGTCGGGGGCCACGGGTGCTCGTCGTGTCCAAGGGGGCTCCGGAGGTGATGATCCGTCCCGAGGTGCTCGACGACCCACCTGAGCTGGTGGCCGAGGCGCTGGAGCGGGCGGGCGCCCTGGCCGCTGCCGGTGAGCGCGTCCTGGCGGTGGCGGCCGTCGAGGTCGCGACCGCGCTCCCCACGGGCGGTGTCGCGCCGCCACTGCACCTCGTCGGGCTCGTGGCGCTGCGGGACCTGCCACGTGCTGCCGCGGCCGACGCGGTGTCGCAGTGCCTGCGCGCGGGTATCGAGGTCGGCCTCGTGACCGGCGACCACCCCGCCACGGCCTGGGCGGTGGCGCGCGCCGTCAACATCCCCACCGGGTCGGGTCCCCTCGCGCTGCACGAGCCGGCGGCACCCGCGCCCGTCGACGCGGTGGAGGTCAGCCGCCACCGCGTCATCGCGCGGGCCACCCCAGCCGACAAGCTCGAGCTCATCTCCGCCTGGCAGCACGCCGGGCACGTCGTGGCGATGCTGGGCGACGGCGTCAACGACGCCCCGGCGCTGCACCGGGCCGACATCGGCGTGGCCATGGGGCGTCGTGGCACCGAGGTGGCGAGGGAGGCGGCCGACGTCATCCTCACCGACGACAACCTCGGCACGGTCGTCGCGGCGGTCGAGGAGGGCCGCCGGGTCTACGCCAACATCCGGCGCTTCCTGCTCTACGGCATCTCCGGCGGCGCAGCCGAGATCCTGCTCATGCTCGCGGGCCCCGCGGCGGGCGTGCCCCTCCCCCTGCTGCCGGCCCAGATCCTGTGGGTCAACCTGGTCACGCACTCGTTCGCCGGAGCCGCCCTGGGCGCCGAGCCGCTGGAGGACGGCGCCATGGTCCGCGGCCCGCGCCCACCGAGGCAGAACGCCCTCGACGGCCTGTGGTGGCGGCTGCTGGTGCTCGCCGCCACGGTGGCCACGGCGGCGCTCCTCGGCGCGGTCGTCGCCGGCGACCGCCTCGGACCCTCCACGGCCCTGCTCGCCCTGGGTGTCGGGCAGCTCTGCGTCGCGCTGGCCCTGCAGTCCAGGACGTCGCGCCCGCTCGGCCGGCAGCGGCTGGTCCTGCCCCTGACGCTCGCGGCCGCAGCCGTCCTGCTCGTCGCTGCGGTGACGGTGCCGCCGCTCTCCCACCTGCTCGGCACCTACCTCCCGCCCCCCGCCTCCTGGGCCTGGGCCGCGGGCAGCGGGCTCGCGGCATACGCGGTGGCGCGGTGGGTGCGCCCCTCCAGCCTGTGACCAGCTCGCGCGAGGTGGGACCTAGTTCCCTGTCCGCCGCCCCCGCCTCCCGGGACCGTGGGCCCAGCGAAGGGAGCCCACGATGGGAGCAGGACGCAGGGACCGCGGGACGTACCGATGAGCACCGTGCTGACGTTCCTCGGGGCAGCGGGGACGGTGACCGGCAGCCGCACGCTGGTGGAGCACTCGGGGCGGCGCACGATGGTGGACTGCGGCCTCTACCAGGGCGAGCGCCAGTGGCGGCGGCTCAACTGGGAGCCCTTCCCCGTCGGCGCCCACACCATCGACGAGGTGGTGCTCACCCACACCCACCTCGACCACTGCGGCTACCTGCCTGCGCTGGTGCGCCAGGGCTTCGACGGCCCGGTGCGCTGCACCAGCGGGACGGCCGACCTCGCGCCGATCGTCCTGCGGGACAGCGCGCACCTGCTCGAGGAGGAGGCGTCCTACGCGCGGACCAGCGGCTACTCCAAGCACCACCCGCCGATGCCGCTCTACACCAGCGGTGACGTCGAGCGGGCGGTCCGGCTCTTCCACGAGACCGCGTACGCCGCCCCGGTCCCCCTCGGCGACGAGGGCAGCCTCCTGCTCGTGCGCGCCGGCCACGTCCTGGGCTCCGCCAACGTGCACCTCACCACCGCCGACACCACCGTGCTCTTCTCCGGCGACCTGGGCCGTCCGGCCCACCCGGTCCTGCTGCCACGGGAGACGCCGCCGGCGGCCCGCGCGGTCGTGGTCGAGTCGACGTACGGCGACCGCCGCCACCCGCCGCCGGACCCCGAGCACGGCGAGCTGGCAGAGACCATCAGGCGCACCGTCTCCCGCGGCGGGTCGGTCGTCATCCCCGCCTTCGCGGTCGACCGCACCGAGCTCGTCCTGCACGCGCTCGGTGAGCTGCACCGGCGCGGGCGGATCCCCGAGGTCCCCGTCTACGTCGACAGCCCCATGGCGCTCGCGGTGCTCGAGGTGTACCGCGACCCCCGTCACCGCAGCGAGCTGCGGGCGGGCCTGGGCGACGAGCTGGTGAGCCTGCCCGGTCTGCGCACCCTGCCGACGGCGCAGGAGTCGACCCGGGTGAACCGGCCCCACGAGCCGAGCATCATCGTGTCCTCCTCCGGCATGGCCTCGGGCGGTCGCGTGGTGCACCACCTCAAGGCGCTGCTGCCGGACCGGCGCAACACGGTCGTCCTGACGGGCTACCAGGCCATGGGCACCCGCGGCCGGGCGCTCGCCGAGGGCGCCCGCGAGGTCAAGATCGCCGGTTCCTACGTCAAGGTGCGGGCCGAGGTCGTGCAGGACGAGGGCTTCTCGGTCCACGCGGACGCCGACGAGCTGATGGCGTGGCTGCTGGCCCTGCCCGAGCCGCCGGAGACGGTCTTCGTGACCCACGGCGAACCGGAGTCCGCACACGCGCTGGCCGCCGAGGTCCGTGAGCAGACCGGCGCCACCGTCGTCGTCCCGCGGCTCGGTGAGCGGGTGCTGCTCTAGCGCCGTGCGCCTCTACCGCGGCACGGCGAGCGGGTGCTGCTTTAGCGCTGTGCTGCAGTGACGCTGTTGCTGCTGGCAGCGGTCAGGCGTCGCCCACCGATGCCAGGCCCTCGTCCGCACGGGCCGTGACGGGGGCGGCGAGGTGGCGGGGCACCACGAGCACGTCGCAGGGCATGGCGTCCAGGACGCCCCGGGCCACCGAGCCGGCGATGAGCCCGGCCAGGCGCCCCTCACCCCGGGTCCCCACGACGAGCAGGTCCCGTGGGCCCGAGTGCGACAGCAGCGCCGGCACCGGGTCGTCGACGTCGACCACCACGCGGGCCAGCGAGTGGTCGGGGTCGCGCTGGGCCAGCAGCAGGTCGGCGTGGCGCTCCCAGATCACGGAGGCCTCCACGTGCAGCTCGGCGTCGACGCGCCCGACGGCGTGCACCACGGTCAGCGGCCAGCCCCGGGTCTGCGCCTCGGCCACGGCTTCACCGAGCACCGCCTCCGCCGATGGCGAGGAGTCGACCCCCACGACCACGACCGGGTGGCGACGGGCCATCGCCGCGGCCTGGGCCGCGTTGGGCCGCTCGGTGGGGATCCTGTTCGTCGTCCCCGTGGGCCCGGCCACCATCACCGCGCACCCCAGCCTCCGAGCCAGCGCCTCGCTGGGGGAACCCATGGTGAAGGTCCCGAGGCCACCTGCCCCGTGACGTCCCAGCACCAGTACCGAGGCCTGTCGGGCCAGCGGTTCGAGGGCGGGTGAGGCCGCGGAGGCGGCGACGACCGTGCGCACCGGGAAGTCGACCGCGCCGAGGCGCTCGAGGGCGCGGGCCCCCGCGGACCTCGCCTCCTCAGCGACCTCCTGCGAGGCACCGGCCCAGTCGCGCGGGCGGTGCGCCCTGCGGCCCAGCCCCTCCTCCAGCGTCACGACGACGAGCTCCTGTCCCCGCCACAGCGCCTCACGCTTCGCCACGTCCACGGCTTCCAGGGACTCCCAGGAGCCGTCGCAGCCGACGACGACGCACCCTGCGGGCGCCGGCTCGGTACGGCGAGGAGCTTCGTTGTCGACCATGGCAGCCTCCGGGGACGAGTCGGGTACGAGGGGGTGCGGACACCGGGCCCGCACCCTCAGCCTGTGGCGGGCCCCCACCCCCCCACAGGGCCATTGGTCCCCCGCGAGGCTCACTGCCCGGGCACGGTCCGCCGGGGACCTTCGGCACTGTCCCGGCCCACCCCCGCGCGTGATCGTCACGGGTAGGGAGCGCGAGGGATCGCAAGGCTCCTCGTGGCGGCTGTGCCTGCGGTCGCCGGACGCGACGGACAGGAGTCCTGCCATGACCGCACTCACCACCGCGACCTCGACCCCGCTGGTCGTCGCCTTCCCCGACGGCGACGGCACGATGGCCGAGATCCTCGGCGGCAAGGGTGCCGGCCTCGCGCAGATGACACGGCTGGGGCTGCCCGTCCCGCACGGCTTCACGGTGACGACGGCCGCGTGCCGCGAGTACCTGCGCGAGGGACAGGAGCCGGCTGCGCTCGCCACCGAGCTCGAGGCGGCGCTGCGCCGCTTGGAGGCGTCCGCCGGGCGATCCCTCGGGGACCCGGTCGACCCCCTGCTGGTCTCGGTGCGCTCGGGGGCGCGGTTCTCCATGCCCGGGATGATGGAGACGATCCTCGACGTCGGCCTCACCGACGAGGTCGTCACTGGCGTGGCGGCCCGTCAGGGAGCCCGATTCGCCTGGGACTCCTACCGCCGCCTGGTCCAGATGTACGGGCGGACGGTCCTCGGGGTCGACAGCGCGCACTTCGAGGCACGGCTGGCCCGGGCCCGCGCGGACGCGGGGGTGACCACCGACCAGGAGCTCTCGGCCGACTCCCTGGAGGAGGTGACCGGGGACTTCCGGAAGCTGCTGCTCGAGCACGCCGGCGAGGACCTCCCCCAGGACCCGAGGGAGCAGCTGCACCGCGCCGTACTCGCCGTGTTCGCGTCGTGGACCGGTGACCGCGCCCGCCGCTACCGCGCGCACGAGGGCATCTCCGAGGACCTCGGCACGGCCGTGAACATCGTCCAGATGGTCTTCGGCAACCGCGGCCGGCGTTCCGGCAGCGGTGTCTGCTTCACCCGCAACCCGGCCACCGGCGAGCCGGTCCCCTACGGCGACTACCTCGTCGACGCCCAGGGTGAGGACGTGGTCAACGGCAGCCGCCGCACCATGGACCTCACCGAGCTCGCGGCGCGCGAGCCCGAGCTGCACCGCGAGCTCGTCGGCCACTTGGCCACCCTGGAGCGCCACTACCGGGACCTGTGCGACGTGGAGTTCACGGTCGAGGAGGGTCGGTTGTGGATCCTGCAGACGCGTGTGGGCAAGCGCAGCCCGGCGGCAGCGTTCCGCATCGCGTGCGACCTGCACGACGAGGGTGTCATCGACCTCGACGAGGCGCTCTGCCGGGTGGACGGGCACCAGCTCGCGTCCCTGCTGCACCCCGGCTTCGCCACGGGATCCGGGGAGCAGCCGGTCGCCCGCGGCCTGGCCGCCAGCCCCGGCGCCGCGACCGGCAGGGTCGTCTTCGACGCCGCCACCGCCATGGAGTGGGCCGCCCGCGGCGAGCACGTCGTGCTGGTCCGCCCGGAGACGAGCCCCGACGACCTCGGCGGCCTGCTGGCCTCGGTCGCGGTGGTCACCGCGCGGGGCGGCCTGACCTCCCACGCCGCCGTGGTGGCCCGCGGGCTCGGCAAGACCTGCGTCACCGGCGTCGAGGGGCTCGAGGTCGACGAGAACGGGCGCCGGGCGGGGCTTCCCGGTGGCCTGGTGCTCGACGAGGGCGATGCGCTGTCCGTGGACGGTGCCACGGGTGAGGTCTTCCTCGGTTCGCGCGACGTCGTCCCGAGTGCCTGCGCGCTGGCCATCCGCAGCTGGAGCCACGAGCAGGCTCGCGCTCCGTACCTCACCCACGCCGACCCGACGGTGCGCTCGGTCGGCAGGCTGCTCGCGCACGCTGACGAACGCCGCACTGCCGGTGTGCGGGCCAACGCCGAGACCCCCAGCGACGCACACGCGGCACGGGAGTACGGCGCCGAGGGGATCGGCCTCGCCCGGACCGAGCACATGCTGCTCGGTGACCGGCGCGTCCTCGTCGAGCAGGTCGTCACCGGCAACGAGCGCGCCGCCGCCCTCGCCCGCATCGAGGAGCTGGCGAGGGTCGAGCTCGAGCAGGTGCTCGAGGAGATGGACGGCCTGCCGACGGTCGTGCGGCTGCTGGACCCGCCGCTGCACGAGTTCCTGCCCGACCTCGTCGACCTCGAGGTGGGGACCGCCGTCGCGCGAGCTGGTGGCACCCCCGATCTCGAGGCCGAGCGGCGGCTCACCCTCGTACGCCGCTGGCACGAGCAGAACCCCATGCTCGGCCTGCGTGGAGTGCGCCTGCTGGCAGCAGTACCGGAGCTCGTGACCGTCCAGGTGCGCGCGCTCGCCGAGGCTGCTGCGTCGCTGAAGGCGCGCGGGCTCGACCCGCGTCCCGAGGTGATGGTGCCGCTGGTGGCCGACGTCTGCGAGCTCACCGGCGCGCTCACGCGGATCCGCGCCGAGGTCGACGACGTCGCCACCGCGACCCACGAGGCAGTCCGGGTGCCGCTCGGGGTGATGATCGAGCTGCCGAGGGCGGCCCTGACCTCAGGCCGCCTGGCGGAGGAGGTCGACTTCTTCTCGTTCGGTACCAACGACCTGACGCAGACGACGTGGGGCATGTCGCGCGACGACGCCGAGACGAGCTTCCTCGCCGCGTACCGCGAGTCCGGCACGCTGGCGACCGACCCGTTCTCGACGCTCGACGACATCGGCGTCGGACGTCTCATCCGGCTGTCCGTGCAGGAGGGTCGGCTCACCCGGCCGACGCTCGGGCTCGGGGTGTGCGGCGAGCACGCCGGCGACCCCGACTCCATCCACCTGCTGCTCGCCGCCGGCGTCGACTACCTCTCCTGCTCACCACCTCGCGTGCCCGTGGCCCGGCTCGAGGCCGGTCGGTATGCCGTCATGTCCACGGCCGGTGGTGCGACAGGTTCCGACACCCGCTGACTTCCACGGTCGCTCCGCATTGCATCCACCAGAGCCTGACGGATGAGGACGTGGAGGTCATGCCGCGATTCGCTCGCTGCCATCGGGGAGCGAGGGTCCGCTGCTACCGCTTACGGTGAGTGGTCGAACCCGTCAGGAGGCATGAGTGACCACTTATCCCGTGTTGATCCACACCGCGATCGACGCACGCGACTGCCGCGGTCTCGCGGAGTTCTATCGCGAGCTCCTGGGACTGCACTACCGGGATCGAGACAAGCCGCCGACTGACGGCGGTCCTGATGACGCGAACTGGATCGTCCTGCTGGACGACAACGGGGACCGCGTGGTGACCATCCAGCAGAAGGTGGACACGGCGCCTCCGACATGGCCGTCCGAGGCAGTTCCGATGCAGATGCACATGGACTTCAAGGTCGCCACGCATGAAGAGCTCGAGCGGCACCGCCAGCGTGCTGAGGAGCTGGGAGCTCGACTCCTGCATGACCGCACACACGAGCAGGACGCACCCCTCTACGTCCTCGCAGACCCCGCTGGCCATCCGTTCTGTCTGCTGGTTTGACACGTTCAGAGGCACGTCGCGGTACAGCCCATGGCCGGGTCGGGGCGGGACCTTTGGCCCCTAGGACCCCACCCGGGCCACGAGAACACTCGACTCATGACCACGCCTCAGAGCGCCCGCCATGGGGTCCGAGGATGGCCGGAAGGGCGAGTTCCGACCGTCACCTGAGCAGTGTTCGCGCTGAGAGGAGTCTGCGATGACCACGACGCACGCCCGGACCAATCCAAACCATGAGGTGATCGGAGCGGGCCTCGTCGGCACTGCTCGCAGGACCGGTTTGCTGTACCTCGGCCTGGCCGTGACCGGTGCGCTCGGGTACCAGTTCGTCCGGGGCCAGCTCTTCGTTGCCGGCGACCCCAGCGACACGTTGTCCAACCTGGTCGATGCCACTGCGATGGCTCGCCTCGGCATCCTGCTCGAGCTCGGCATCGTGGTGACCCAGGCTCTGGTGGCCGTGTGGTTCTACCGCCTGTTCCGCAGCGTCGACACCTTCGCCGCAGGGTTGGTCGCAGTGTTCGGCATGGTCAACGCGGTCATGATCCTGGGCAGCGCCGCGCTGCTCGCCACTGCCTTCGATGTCGCCCACGACAGCTCGTTGGCCGTGTCCGGCGGAGCGGCCGCCACCGTCCAGCTGCTGTATGTCATCAGCGGCCACCTCTGGACGGTCGCAGGCTCGTTCTTCGGCCTGTGGCTGATCCCGATGGGCTGGCTCGCGGTCCGCTCCTCGTGGCTGCCACGGCTCCTTGGCCAGGTCCTGATGGTCGGTGGTGTGGGCTACGTGCTCAGCACCGTCGTCAGCTACGTGTTCGCGGACGCCGGTCTCGCGGCCGGGTTGCTGACCGTCCCCGCGACCGTCGGTGAGCTGTGGATCGTCGGCTACCTGATCGTGTTCGGGGTCCGCGACCACTCCCGACCAGATCTCGAGGTCGCCCACGCCGGGGCCACGGAGTCGGCTTCCACGACCGGTGACCAGCACGAGTTGTGATCACAGGCACCCTGCCAGCCCTTGCTGACTGAGACACCGGCGCCGAACCTGGGCCCGGCCCGACAGAGCGCAGAAGCCTCGACAGAGGTCGGAACCCTCGACAGTGCTCAGAAGCCGGGGCCAGGGCCCATCCAGCTGGGCCCACCACGCAGCTTCACCTTCTTCGGGTCCTCGTCCCCGTGTTCGTCGGCCCACCGCTCCTCTGCGGTCCGATGGTCGCGGTGACGCGAGACCACGCCGGCGACCGCCAGCCACACGATGGCCACGACGCCGATCGCGAACGCGACGACGAGGAAGACCTCGAACAGGTTCACCGACTCCCATTTCCCACTGGCTCGACGACGACGTCGGGCTCATCCCCCGACCTCAGCGTAAGCGCGAACGGGCCCGGTGCACCACGGGTAGCGCCCACGAACGTCACCGCACTAGCGAGCGCGCCGGCGACCCCTGCCGAATGCCGCAAGGGCACCCAGCAGAGTGCCTGCGATGAACAACCCGAGTGGCTCCTGGTAACGCTCCCCGAGCGAGAGGAGGAGCGTGATGGCGAGCAGCTGTCCACCGGCCGCGTAGGACGCGATCGTCCGTCCTTGGCTCGCCTGGGCCTGACCGAGCAGGAATGCGGCGATGAAGGCGACGATGCCGATGACGACGGTCACGTGACTCCCCCTTCCCTTGCAGAGGCACAGACTACGGCTCAAACCCAGGGCGGGGGCCGGACAACGGGAAGCACTGCACCACAACGCCGCCCGAGGCTCAGGAGCGCTGGTCCAGGGTTCGACGCACCACCCGCCGCCGCAGGGTGGGTGAGGCCACGACCTCGTACCCAGCCTCGAGGAAGACCTGCAGCAGGCCGACCGAGGCCTCGTCCCAGATCACGGTCTTGCCCGGCGGTGGCTCGATCGGGTAGCCCTCCAGGACCCGGGCTCCGACCTGCTCGCCGTACTCGACGGTGGCGGCGGCGAGCTCGTACGTCAGGCCCGACCGGCGCTGGCCCTTGCGCACGACGAAACAGGTGACCGACCAGACGCCCTCGAGCTCGGGGTCCATCCGCATCCACGGCTGTTTCCGGCTCCACAGCCTGGGGTAGTTCTCCCGCGGCTCCACGGCGACCCAGCCCGCTGCCTCACCGTCGACGTACCCGATCAACCCGGACGTCGGGCCGGTGGTGCCGCAGGCGGTCTGCTCGAGCAGCGCGGCGTCCCTCTGCTCCTGCGTGCTGTCGCGCCAGATCCAGCCGGGCACCTTCAACGCCTGGCAGCGGCACTTGCGGGCGCCCCCCGAGGCGAACACCGCCTCGACGTCCTCGAGCGCTGCCCGGTTGGCCGGCAGCCAGGTGAATTCGGGTGAGCTCTTCATCGGTCGGGTCCCCCAGGCACGCCCACACCCTGCCACAGGGTTCGCGCCGCGTCCTCGAAGTCGCCTTCCGATCTGGACCTCCACCTCGGCCTTCCGAGCCCGATGCGTCATGATCCGGGGATGACGACCCCGCGACGAGTGCAGGACGTCTCCGCAGGCGACTGGGTCGACGAACGGCTGCTGAAGGGCTGGACGACCGAAGTGCCGGCGGGCGCGGTGGTGCCGACCGGCTTCGATCGCGTGGTGCGTGTGCTTCACCCGGCGGGCGACGGCCGCACCTGGGCCCAGGTCGCAGCGGCCCATGACCGAGTCATGCACCCCTTGGCCCAGTGGTGCGGCATCAACCCCACGTTCGATGGGACCGGACGCTCGAGCTGGGTCGACCCGGACGAGGGATCGATGCCGCCTGGGGTCCAGCGGGCGGTCCTCGACCACTGCCCGGCCACCGGCGACCTGTTCTACGCGGTGTGGGTCGGGTGGGGTTCGTGGGAAGCGCCCGAGCGGGGGCCCACGATGCGGGGGCGTGGTGGCTACCGCCTCTTCACGGCCCCGAAGGCGGTCATCACCAGCTGGCCGGGTATGGCGTCACTGTGGGGACAGTCGGCCAGCCTCATCTGGCCAGCGGACCGCTCATGGTGCATAGCCACGGACATCGACTGGGACAGCACCCTCGTCGCCGCCGACTCGACGTTGGCCGACGCCCTGCTGCGGGACGAACGGCTCGAGGCCGTCGAGGTCGCCTACGAGGACGACCTCAGCTGGCTCGGCGACCGCGTCAACCCCAGACCCGTGTGGCTCGCGGAACAGCTGCCGGAGACCGACTGACCGGGGCCATCTGAGGACTGCACGAACACGGCGGTGGCAGAGGCCTCGACCGTCCATCGCTGAAAGCGCGGCTGCACCCATGCGACCTGTGCGACGATTCGTCGATCTTCACGGGGGACGAGGAGCTGGCATGGCGCAACCGGTCGACGGCGTGCTCGCAGCGGAGTCGAGGGGGAAGTGGCGTCCGTTCCTGCTGACCGTCCTCGTGCTGACCGCCACGCTGGCCCTGGTCGCCCTGGCCGCCGTGGAGGGGTTCTGGTACGGGTACCGCGCGAGCATGGACACGGTTTCTCGCGTCGCGATGGACAGCCCGGTCGCCCCTGCCGGCCTCGTCATGGGTGGCTTGGTCGGGGCACTCACGGCGGTCGTCCTCCTTGCCGCCGCCCTCGGACTACTGGGTCTCGTTGCGATGCTGGTCAGGCACAGGAGGGATGCTCGAACCGCCTCACGGTGATGACCACCTGAGTCGATCAGGACCGAGCCGCGGCGTCATCGGGACGGCCGCCACGGCTCGTGCGTGTGCGAGAGCCACACCTCCTGCGGCTCGAGCGCACGGACCAGCCGCTGGCCCTCGGTGCTCGGGTCGTCGAGCTCGGCGAGGAAGACCGCGGTGTCACCGCAGATCACCACGGGCCGCTCACCCGACCCCACGACGACCACCTGCGAGCCGGGCGTGTGCCCCGGCGCCGGGACGAGCCGGATGCCCGGCAGGAGCTCGAACGGGCCGTCGACGGGCACGTACTCCACACCGGGCGCCTCCACCCACTCCCGGACCGTGTAGTCGTCGGGGCCCAGTGCGTCGTCGAGCTCGCGTCGCTGCACATAGGTCGGCTTGCCGGCGAAGAGGTGGTTGCCGCCGCAGTGGTCGAAGTGCAGGTGCGTGTTGACGACGATGTCGATGCTGTCCGGGTCGAGTCCTCCGGGCTCGGTGAAGGGGATGAGCCGTGGGTCCATGTCGGCCACCGCCGGGTGCAGCTCGGTCAGGCCGGTGTCGACGAGCACGCGCCCTTCCGGGTGGTCGATGACATGGACGTAGACCGGCATCCGTTCGTCCCCGGCCAGCAGCTCAGCCACCAGGAACGGGGTGACCGTCAGCCGGGTGAGCTCGCCTCCCGCTCCCCCGCCCGTACCGGGCCCTGAGTCAGGCCCTGAGTCACTCATTGCCATCCTCCCCGCTGCTGCCCCGGCCTCGGCGAGGTCGCGGCGTCCGCTGGTCCTGGACGTGGTCGGGCATGCCTGTCTCCCTGGGTCGGAGGACCGCTGTGTGCGGCTGCGAGAACTATGACCCTGCCGAGGCACAGAAGTCATCGTCGCGGGTGCACCTGCGTACGCCTCGACCTCGGGCGCCGTGTCGGCCCTCACCGTCATCACGTGCGTCGGGACGCTTCCTCCACCAGAAGGACGACTGGTGTCCGCCGCGCGTCCAGCGGGCGCTACGTCGCACGTTCGTCGCCCACGCACACGGTGCCGGGTTCAATCGAGAGCACTCCACCGATCCTCTGGGGGGAACCATGGCTGCCGCCGACCTGGCGCACGTCCTGCTCGCTCTGCTGGTCATCCTCGCGGCAGCGCACAGCGTGGGCGGCTTGTTCGCGCGGTTCCGCCAGCCTCGGGTGATCGGCGAGATCTGTGGCGGGCTGCTGCTCGGACCCACCGTCCTGGGCGCGCTGGCACCCACCGTCGAGGGCTGGCTGTTCCCGAAGGCCGCCACCGCGTCGACCGTTCTGGGGTGGAGCTACCAGCTGGGGCTCCTGCTGCTGATGTACTGCTCGGGGATCGAGGCCCGGTCGGTGGTCACCCGGCGCGAGACCCGGACGGTCTCGGCGGTGCTGGTCTTCGGGACGATCCTGCCCTTCCTGGCGGGGCTGGCCGTGCTGCCGTTCGTCGGCGAGCGGAGCTTCTACGGACCATCGGGCAGCCACACGTCGTTCCTGCTCGTCTTCGCCGTCGCCATGGCCGTGACGAGCATTCCCGTCATCTCCCGCATCATGCTCGACCTGGGGATCATGGGCACGCCGTTCTCGAGGATCGTCCTGGGCACCGCCGTGATCGAGGACGTGCTGCTGTACGTCGTGCTCGCGGTCGCCCTGGGCGCAGCCGCCCGGAGCCCGTCAGCACTGTTCGGGATGCCGGCGCTCCTCGGGTTGGACCCCGGGTCCGCGGCGGACTTCGCCTACCACGCCGGGGCCACCGTCGTCGTCCTCGGTCTCGGCTTCGTCCTGGGGCGGCCCGTCTACCAGTGGGCGACGTCGACCGGCCTCAACGTGATCCACCGGCACAGCCCCGCAGCCTTCCAGCTGATGTTCGTCCTCGCCGCCTGCCTGGTCTGCCTGTACCTGGGAATCCAGCCGTTCTTCGGTGCGTTCATCGCCGGCATCGTCGTCGGGTCGGCGACCGTCGCCCCCAACCCCGTGCACGAAGGTGCCACGGTGGCCATCAAGGACTTCGCGTTCGCGTTCTTCGTGCCGATCTACTTCGCGATCGTCGGGCTGCAGCTGGACCTCCTGCACGGCTTCAACCCGTTGTTCTTCGTCGCCTACCTCGCCCTGGCGTGCGCGGTGAAGGCGCTCAGTGTCTACGCCGGCGCGCGCGTGGGCGGCCAGCCCCACCACGCCTCGGTGAACCTCGCGGTCGCGATGAACGCCCGTGGAGGGCCGGGGATCGTCCTGGCCTCGGTCGCCTTCGGTGCGGGCATCATCAACCAGTCCTTCTACTCGGTGCTGGTGCTCCTGGCCATCGTCACCTCGCTCCTCGCCGGGACCTGGCTCGAGAGGGTCCCTCGGGACCACCTGCTCGGTGCCCCGGCCGCGCAGCCCGCCGCCACACTGCCCGCCCCGTAGGCGCGAGCGGCCCGGCCACCCCCGCGTCGACCCGTTGTCGTCGGCCGCCGCCGGTCAGCGGTCGATCATGCGCTGCATGGCCTCGGGGTAGCGGTCGCCCTGCACCTGGACGCTGGCCGAGGCGCGGTCGAGCTCGACGAGGTCCTCGGGCGACAGCTCGAGCTGCGCCGAGCCCAGGCTCTCGGGTGCCAAGGAAACCAGAGCCGCCCGTCGGAAAACACGACGCGGCTCAGAGGGTCTTCGTTTCCTGCGCCTCCGTTGCAGCATTGGGCACCGCGTGGAACCGGACGAGGAGCGCGCTCTTGATCTCCAGGTGGCGCACCAAGAAGGCGCGCTCGTCCAGCCGCTTGCGACGCAGCCAACCCGTGACCTCGTCGTTGCACTTGCTCGAGTTGCAAGAACCACAGGCCGGAGCGACGTTGTCCAGCGTGTAGCGCCCGCCACGTGAGATGGGCAGAACGCAGTCCCGCTGAAGAGGTCTGTCGGTGGCTCCGCAGTAGGGCGCAGCCACCACCCCAAGCCGCTTGCAGGGCAATCCATTCGGCATCGCTGAGGTCATGGGTGACGCTGTCCATCCGGCGTTTGCGTCGGCGGGCGATCCTCGCCCTGCGACTTCGTTTGACCGCCATTGGCACAGCCTAGGCACCGGAGCGCTTGACGAGATCCATGTGAAGCGCCCTCGGGCCGTGTCGTCGGCGTCCACCACGTTCACGTGAGCACCGTCGCGGCATTCGGAAGGTAGGTCGCTGCTGTTCGAGGCATCGTTGGGCCGGACGGATCGCGGCATTCGTTGAACGTGACCTCTTCCAGCGGGTGCGCCTCACTGTCGAGCACATCGCGCAATCGTCGACGAGCGACTTCGTGTCCGTCCTGCAGCAGAAGATCAAGGAGGACCACACCCCGCTATCGCAGTGGCTGCCGACCTCTCATCGGCCGATCCGCGAGCGTCCGGTCATCGGCAGATCCGGTATGGGCGTCTGACCGACTGGTGACTCGTGGGCGTCAACAGGACACACCCAGTCAGAGGTAGGGCGCCCAGCCCTTGCCACCGCGGCACCGGAACCGAACCTGGCGCTCCCCGACCCGGGTAGGCCAGGGAGGTGCCGTCCATCGCGATCACCCCGACAAGGCGTGCACGGACCGACATCGGCTCCCCCTGCTGGTGACGGTGGGAGGAGCCCAGGGGTGCAGGAGCGCTCGGGGCGGGCGAACCGGACATCCCACCCGCACGCCTGCGTCCTCACGCAAGGTCCGTCACGCTGCACGCTCGGCTCACACCACCGGAGGCCGTCGACGTCAGTGCCAGAAGTCGGCGAGCCGCTCCGCGAGGCGTCGGCCCTGCTCGTGACCCCCGCGCGCGGCCTGCCGGCGCGTCGAGGGGTCCAACGCGTTGGCGTCGAACACGTGACCGGCTCCCGCGTCCGGGAAGACCGTCTCGACCCGGCTGCCCCCCGAGCGCAGCTCCTCGACCTGGGTCGCGAGGTCCATCCCCCACTCGGCCGGCATCCGCGACCTGCCGCCGAACGGTGACAGCACGACGACCCGCCCATGTCCGGCGGCGAGGTCCGCGTTCTCGCTCCGCCGGTAGCCGCCGTTGAGGTAGCGGCGCTCCCCGATGCGGTAGGGCGTCATCGCCGACGTGCTCGCGGCGACGGCGTCCACGAGGTCGACACCACTGTCGCGGTCGAACACGACCGGTTCCCCGGTGAGGGCGTCGACGGCGGTGACGAGCACGAGCCGGTCCGGCCACTGCCGGCTCGGGAGCCGGGCCGCCACCACGTCGCGCCAGCGCCGGGAGTCATCGCCGCCGGACGCGTCGCGTTCGAGCGCAGCGGCACCCATCCTGCGACGCATCTCGGGCGCGCTCGCAGCAGACCTGATGACGGCGTTCGACCACTCGAGGTAGTCCGGCCCGGAGACACCCGGGCCGCCTCGGCGGTCAGACCCGGCGCCGCGCGGTGGCGCCGGTGGCACCTCCGCGAGGATCGCGGCACACAGCTCGGCGGCCGGCACGCCGCTGGTGACCTGCGCGGCCACCGTCGCCCCGGCAGACGTGCCGATGACGACGTCACACTCGGTCAGGTCGACCCCGGCAGCGGCCAGACCCGCGACGAGCCCGAGCTCCCAGGCGTTGCCCGCCGCTCCCCCGCCGGCCAGGACGAGCGCCCGCCCCTGTGGACCGTCGATCACCCCCACCACTCAGCCGGTGGTCCGCTCGGCGGGGACCACCCGGCGGAGCAGCCGAAGGTCGTCGCGCAGCCGCGCCGGCACCGGGAGGCCGTGGTCGGTGAGGGCCTGCACGTAGTCGACCAGCGCCCCCAGGTACGCCCGCCTCGCCGCCAGCAGGGCCGGGCTGGTGTTGGGGAGGGCCCGCGCCACCAGCACGGCCTCGCGCGCGGTCGACGCCGCGTCCCGCAGCGGGACGAGGTGGCCCCGGCCCGCACCGGAGGCGACCAGGTGCAGGACGGCGGGGTCCGGGGCCGCCGGCGACTCAGACACGAGCATGTCCCGTGACGGGGGCACCGTTGGCCGCTGCCGCAGGCGTGGCCGAGAGCGCATCGGGCACCGGGCTCACCGCCGCCACGGGTACGGCGTCCGGCGCGGGCACCACCTCGGGCACCGCCGGGACGGCGCGGACCGCGGCGGCCTTCTCGCGCGCGAGGAAGCTGCCGAGCTCCTCGATGGTGCTCATGAGCGGCGCGGGGAAGACGACGGTCGTGTTCTTGTCGACGCCGATCTCCACGAGGCTCTGCAGGTTGCGCAGCTGCAGGGCCAGCGGGTGCGCCATCATCGTGTCGGAGGCGTCACCGAGGGCGGACGCCGCCAGGGACTCGCCCTCGGCGTTGATGATCTTGGCCCTCTTCTCCCGCTCGGCCTCGGCCTGGCGCGCCATGGCCCGCTTCATGCTGTCGGGCAGCTGGATGTCCTTGAGCTCCACCAGCGTCACCTCGACTCCCCACTCGACCGTGGTCACGTCGAGGATCGCACGGATGTCCATGTTGATGCGGTCCGTCTCGGAAAGAGTCTCGTCGAGCGAGTGCTGGCCGACGACCTTGCGCAGCGTGGTCTGGGCGATCTGGTCGATGGCCGCATACACGTTCTCGATCGCGACCACGGACTTCTCGGCGTCCACCACGCGGAAGTAGGCGACCGCCGACACGTCGACGCTGACGTTGTCACGGGTGATGATCCCCTGCGACTGGATCGGCATCGTCACGATCCGCAGCGACACCCGACGCAGCACGTCGACGAACGGGATGATGAACCGCAGCCCCGGCTGGCGGATGCCGATGACCCTGCCGAGGCGGAACAGGACCCCGAGCTCGTACTGCTTGACGATGCGCAGGGACAGGGCGAGGCCGATCAGGACGACGACGCCGATCACGACCAGGACGGTGTTGGTGGTGGACATGGTGGTCTCCGATGGTGGGTACTGGTGGCTCCAGCATGCGCCGGGGCCCCGCCGACGGACGGGACCTAGGGCCTGCCCGGGGCGACCTGCGCAGCGCCAGCGTGGTGCCCCGGCCACGCGACCGTGCGGGCCGCCGCGCCCCGGAGGCCAGCCATGCCCACCTCGTCCCACGCCGACGTCCGACGGCTCCTCGCCGCGGCACCCACCCCGGGGCGTCCGCTGCGGGTCGTCGCCGCCGGCAACGGAGCCGTGCCCTGGGCCCTCCTGCGCGAGCTGGACGAGGCGACCACGGGCCGCGACGTGGAGCTGTTCATGCTCAACGCGCCCCTCGGCATCCCCGACCGCGCAGGCATCGTGCCGGTCACGCCCTTCGCCGGGCCGGGCATGCGCCGGCACCCGGCCACTCGCTACCTCCCGGCCCGGCTGTCGCACGTCCCCCGCCTGCTCTCGACGACCTTCGTGCCCGACCTGGTGCTCGTGACGACCTCGCCGCCGTGGAAGGGCCGGGTGTCGCTGGGGATGGAGGTCAACATCCTGCCCGCGGCCCTCGAGTCCTGCCGGGCCCACGGGGGTCGCGTCCTCGCCGAGCAGCACGATGACGTCCCCTACACCTTCGGCGACGGCGAGGTCGTGCTCGACCAGCTCGACGCGCTGTGGGAGCCGCCGCCGGACCGCGCGGCGCCGTCGACCGCGGGCGCCGGACCGCGCGGTACGGGCGTCCCACCGGCCCCGGGACGGTCCGCCGGCGGCGACCCGATCGAGGCCATCGGGCGCCGCATCGCCGAACGGGTGCCTTCGGGCGCGACGCTGCAGATGGGTATCGGCGCCGTCCCCGACGCCGTGGTGCCGCGCCTCGCCGCGCGCAGGTCGCTGGCGGTCTGGACCGAGATGGTGTCCGACGGGGTGCTCGACCTCGCCGACGCGGGCGCCCTGGACCCGGACCGTCCCGTGGTGACGTCGTTCGCCATCGGCGGCCCCCGGCTGCGCGGCTGGCTCCACCGCAACCACGCCGTCCGCATGCTGCGCACCGAGGTCGTCAACGACCCCACCCGGATAGCAGCCAACCCCGCCATGACGAGCATCAACAGCGCCCTCACGGTCGACCTCTACGACCAGGCGAACGCCAGCCACCTCGGGTCTCGGCTCCACTCCGGCCTGGGCGGCCAGTGCGACTTCGTCACCGGGGCCATGCAGTCGGCGGGCGGCCAGTCGCTGATCGCGCTGCGCTCCTGGCACCCGAGAGCCGACGCGTCGGCGGTCGTGCCGCTGCTGGAGGGCCCGGTCACGTCGTTCCAGCACACGGCCGTGGTCACCGAGCAGGGCGTCGCGGAGATGTTCGGTGCCGACTCCGCGCGGCAGGCACGGGCACTCATCGAGCAGGCGGCACACCCCCGCGTGCGCCACGAGCTCTGGGACGAGGCGGAGGCGATGGGGCTCGCCGCCCGCTGACGCCGCCCGTTGACGGCGCCCGTTGCCCGGCCGGTCAGCCTGCCCGGTGCAGGAGGACGAGCTCGGCGTCGTCGAGCTCGGCCAGGGGGAAGGCCCTCCGGTACGCCGCCGCGACCACAGGCCACGGCTCCGCGGACCGGGGCACCACCTGTCCGGTCACGCCGTACCGCCGGCCGTCCACGAGCACGACGGCGGGGCGGGACGAGCGGAACGCCCGCCACCACCGCTTGCGCGAGGCGCCCCCGGCGGCGACCACCAGGTCGCTCCCCGTGCGGGCGTACTGCACGGGGAGCCTGACCGTCTGCCCGTCCGAGGCGGTGTACTCGAGCAGGGCCAGCCGCCCGAGGAGCTGGTGCAGCGGCGACGCCAACGACCACGAGATGAGCCGGTGGTGCCGGGGCCGGTGCGCCGGGGTGGTCTGCTGCGCCCGAGCGGTCACGGTGTCTCCACCTCGTCCGCACCCCCCGCGACGACGAAGCGCCGACCGGTCACCTCGCTGGCCTCGATGCGCAGGAAGTGGGGCTTGGAGGAGCTGTGCCAGGGGAACAGGGGCAGCTCCATCGCGTCGAGCACGTCGTCCAGCCTGGTCAGCTCCACGGCCCTGCCCTTGACCACGACGCTCCACGCGCTGCGGTGCTCGACGTCGTAGCCGTCGACCTCGAACGCCACGGGGTGCCCGGCCGCGCCCATCAGCTTTGCGCCCTTCGCGGTGCGGATGACCACGCTGCCGTGGTCGACCACGTGGTTGACGGGGAAGATGTCCGGCTGGCCGTCCAGCACGGTGGCCAGCCGCCCCACCACCGCCTCACGCACCAGGGCCCAGCACTCGTGCCGCGGCATCTCGGTCATGGGGGTCTCGGTCGTCGTCGCCATGGGTCCACGGTGCCGCGTGCTGCCCGCGGAGGGTGGGGTCCAAGGTCCCGGATCGGGCCGTGGCCACGTGGTGCGTGTCACGCACCGGCGCACCCCTCCCGCGGGACCTTCGCCCCTCCCGGAGGCACTCCCGGAGCGCGACCGTGAAGGCGACCACCACCGAGAGGACAGGCCATGACCAGGTTGGACGCACAGCCCCGCGACGCCGTCGTCGTGGGAGTCGACCGTTCCTCTGCAGCCCACCACGCACTCGACGAGGCAGTGGTCCAGGCACAGCGCATGCACCGGCCGCTGCACGTCCTGCACGCGACGGGGATCGGCATCGTGCCGTGGACGATCGAGCGCCTGGAGGCCCAGGACCGCATCACCGACGAGTTCAGCACCCGCGCCCAGGCCCTGGCCCCCGACCTCGCCGTGACCAGGGACACCGTCGTGGCCGACCCCGCGGCGGCCCTCGTCGCCGCCAGCGACACCGCGCACCTGCTCGTCCTCGACGCGGGTGGGCTCGGCCACGCAGCCGGCGTGTTCCTCGGCGCGACCACCCACAAGGTCGCGGCCCACGCCCACTGCCCCGTCCTGGTGACCCCGCACAGCGGGCAGTGGACCCGGACCGGCCCGGTCGTCGTCGGCGTGGACGCGTCCAGGGAGTCCGCTCCCGCGGTCGAGTGGGCCTTCGCCGAGGCCTCGGCGCGCGGCACGAACCTCGTCGCCGTGCACTCGTGGTGGTGGGAGGAGCCGGACCCGTTCCTGTCCGGCTACGAGTGGGAAGGCCACTGGCGTGAGGTGGTCGACTCCCAGCGGCTCGAGGTCGCGGAGATGCTCGCCGGGTGGCGCGAGAAGTACCCCGACGTCGAGGTGTCGACCACCCTCGTCCGCGCCCAGACCGTGGCGGCACTGGCCGAGGAGTCCCTCGGCGCGCAGCTGCTCGTGCTCGGCACCCGCGGACGCGGCGGCTTCACCGGACTCCTCCTGGGATCGGTGAGCACCCACCTCATCTCCCACGCCAGCTGCCCGGTCCTCGTGGTCCCCTCGCCCCGAACCACCTGACACATCCTCGCCGGCGGGCCAGCCCCGCCGACCCCACGACGAGAGCCCGGGAGGCAGCCATGACCGACACCGACAGGACCCCACCGGCGACCGAGCCGACCGACCACACCGGTATGCGGGTCCTCACCCTGCAGGACTGCCTCGCGCGGCTGGGGTCGGCGCCGGTGGGACGCGTCGCGTTCGTCCTGGACGGCGAGATCGCCGTCCTGCCGGTGAACCACACCCTCGACGGGCTCGACATCTGCTTCCGCACCGCAGGCGGCTCCAAGATCCAGGCCGCGGTCGACGGCGACCGGGTCTCCTTCCAGGTCGACGGCTTCGACCCGGCCCGGCGGTGGGGTTGGTCGGTGCTCCTCCACGGCACCGCCGGCATCGTCGACGACGACCAGCAGGTCGCGCGGCTCGTGTCCATCTCGCGCCCGCCGTGGGTCGCGATGGACGCCTCGTCGACACGGTGGGTCCGCATCTCCACCCGCGAGGTCACCGGACGCGAGACGTTCGGGTCCTGAGACGCCTGAAAGGCTCTGCGGCCGACGCCCGGAGGAAGGCGCCTGCTCTACGGCAGACGCCTACCGACGGGCGGTGCGGCCGTTCGACGCGCCCGAGGGCACGTGGGTGGCGGCGTACACGGCGGCCTGGGTGCGGCGCTCCATACCCATCTTGGCGAGCACCGAGGTGACGTAGTTCTTCACCGTCTTCTCGGCGAGCGACATCTCCTCGCCGATCTGGCGGTTGGTGAGGCCGGCCGCGATGTGCGTGAGGATGCGGCGCTCCTGCGGGCTGAGCGACCGCAGCCGGGGGTCGGCGTCACGGTCCTCGCGCCACCCCGACCTGACCCGGCGCGCGCGCTCGGGGTCCAGGAGGTTCTCGCCGCGGGCGACCCTGCGGATCGCCTCGACCAGGCCGTTGCCCTGGATGTCCTTGAGGAGGTACCCGGCCGCGCCGGCGAGGATCGCCGCGCCCAGCGCCGTGTCGTCGTCGAACGACGTGAGGATCAGGCCCGCGATCGAGGGGTCGACCGAGCGCACCTGCCGACAGGCGTCGATCCCCGACCCGTCGGGCAGGCGGGCGTCGAAGATGGCGACGTCGGGGCGCAGCGCCGGGATGCGGCGGGCGGCCTCGAGCGCCGAACCCGACTCCCCCACCACCTCGAACCCCTCGGTGCCCTCGAGCAGCTCGCGCAAGCCACGGCGGACGATCTCGTGGTCGTCGAGAAGGAAGATCGTGGTCATGGGGTGCCTCTCACGCCGTTGCCTGGGCAGGAGCGGTCGCACCCTGCGCCTCCACGGTGCCGCATCATGCGCTGCCCTCGCGGGACCATGGTCCCACTCCCCTGTGGTGCTTCGCACGGCCACCGGCCGGCACGCTCCAGCTGAGCCGGGTGCCGTGTGGCTGCACGGGTTGCGTCTCGCACGTGCCGCCCCGCGCCTTGGCGCGGCCGGCCAGGTTCGCCAGGCCACTACGCCGGTCGCTCTTCCCCAGCCCGGTGCCGTCGTCGGTGACCACGACCTCGATCCGCGGCCCGATGAAGACCTCCACCGAGACCGCGCTGGCGCACGCGTGCCGGGCCGCGTTGGACAGCCCCTCACGGATGACGGCACTCACGTCCATCTCCAGGGCCGGCCCGATACCGGTCGCCTCCCCCGTCAGCGTGAAGTGCGCAGCGAAGCCCAGGACGTCCGCGTAGCCGGCCACGAGCTCGGCCAGCCGGCCCCGCAGTCCGGCCACGGGCTGGCTCGGCGTGAGCTCGTAGATCGCCTGCCGGATGTCCTTGATCGCGAGGTCGAGCTCGCTCACCGCCTCCTCGATGCGGCTCCGGACGACCGGGTGCTGCGCCAGCCGCTCGCCGGCCTGCAACGACAGCCCCGTGGCGAACAGCCGCTGGATGACGTGGTCGTGCATGTCCCGGGCGATCCGCTCGCGGTCCTCGAACATGGCGACGGCCGCGCGGTCGTGCTGTGCGCTCGCGGCGACCAACGCCAGGCCCACGTGCTGGGCGAACTCGTCGAGGGGGCCGAGCAGCTGCGAGGCCGTGTCGGCGTCGGAGCCGTCCCAGGAGACCATGAGGAGCCCGAGGTGGGCGGTTCCCGCGGTGAGCGGGACCAGGGCGGTCGGTCCCGGGCTGTCCAGCCCCGTCATCGCGCACACGTCGTCGACGATCGCGGCCACGGCGGCCTGCTCCTCGCCTGGTATCAGCAGCAGCGCCTGGTGCACATCGCGCACCGTGTCCCAGTGCGGCCCGTCGAGCACCACGAGGCCTGCACCCTGGTGGCTCTCGGTGGAGCCGTCCCCCAGGGCAGGTCCTCCGTCGGCGCGGTGACGCGCCACGACGACCGGGGCGTCACCCTCGCGGTCCCGGGCCACCGCACACGCGCGGGCGCCCGCCACCTCGCATACCTGCTCCGCCGTCACGGCCAGCGCGTCGGCCTCGGTCTCGCTCTCCAGCAGCGCCTGGCTGACGTCGCCGACCGCCTGCGCCCACTGTCGCTGCGACCGGCTCCGCTCGTAGAGGCGGGCGTTCTCGATGGCGACGCCCGCTGCGCCTGCCAGCGCCACCAGCAGCGCTTCGTCCTGGTCGGTGAACTGCTCCGCCCCCTCCTTCTCGGACAGGTACAGGTTGCCGAAGACCTCGTCACGGACCCGGATGGGGGCGCCGATGAAGCTGGCCATCGGCGGGTGGTTGGGCGGGAAGCCGTACGAGTCGGGGTGGGTCCTGATGTCCGCGATGCGCCGCGGCATCGGGTCGCGGATGAGCAGGCCCAGGACGCCGTGGCCACGGGGCAGGTCGCCGATCCTGTCCCGCTGCTCCTCGGACACCCCGTGGGTGATGAACTCCATGAGGTGGTCGTGGTCGGCCGCGAGCACCCCCAGCGCGCCGTACCGCGCCCCGACCAGCTGGCACGCCGAGCGGACGATGCGGCGCAGCACCTCGGACAGCTCCAGCCCGGCGCCCACCGCCAGCACGGCGTCGAGCAGCCCGTCCCCCTGGACAGGGGTCCCGGGTGGTCCGCTGGGCGGCACGGGGGTGGCCATGGCCGAAGGATAGGCCCGCCCACCCCTCCTGGATCCAGACCGGGACCTTCGACCATGTCGGCACCCGCGGCCACGGCACACACTCTCGGCATGACCCTGCGCACGCCCCACACCCAGCACTCCGGTCGCGAGGTCGTGGCCGGCCTCGTCAACGACGGGTCGGCCCCCGCCGTGGCCGCCGAGGCGGTCCGCCTCGCCAACCAGCACGAGTCCTCCATCCGCTTCGTGCAGGTCGTGCCGAACGAGCTCGACTCCCTGGAGCGGGCCGACGCCGAGACCGCCACCTTCGCCGCGGGTCTGCACGCCCTCCGCCACGGGCGTCACCGCGGAGCGACGTTCGAGTCACCGGTCGGCGACCCGGGCCGGCTGCTCGTCGACCGCAGCGCCAGGGCCATCGCCCTGGTGATCGGCGAGGACCGGATGGGGGGCCCCGAGGCCGCGGCGGGCGAGGACGCCACCGTCGGCGCGTACTGCGTGGCCCACGCGCGGTGCCCCGTCCACGTCGTGGCTCGCGCCACCCGCCCCGTCGCGCGCGAGGACGGGGTCGGCTCGGCCAGCCGCCCCTCCGCCGGCGTGACCGGTTAGCGGGACCAAAGCCCATACGTGGCAGCAACTCTCGCGCCTAGCGTCGAAGTGGAGCCTCGGAGGTACGCACACCGCCGAGGAGGGGCAACCGTCCCGGCTCCCTGGCACCACACGACGAAGGAGACGACCATGACCACCACCTCGCGTCCCCGCGGTTCGGCCCATGCGGCCGCGACGACGCACCATGAACTCACCGAGACGACCGGGTCGTCGGCACTGGGTACGGTGCTCGGCATCCTGAGGCTCTCGCTCGGGTGGGTGTTCCTGTGGGCCTTCCTCGACAAGACGTTCGCCCTCGGCTTCTCCACCGGCCGCGACGCGAAGACCGGTGTCGTCGACCGCTTCGGTGACGCCGCTTGGATCCACGGCGGGTCCCCCACCAAGGGCTTCCTGACGTTCGGCACCGCCGGTCCCCTCAAGGACTTCTACGGCAGCTTCGCCGGTGCGGCGTGGGCCGACTGGCTGTTCATGATCGGCCTGCTCGGTATCGGGCTCGCCCTCATGCTGGGCATCGGCATGCGGGTCGCCGTGGTGTCCGGCGTGGCGATGCTGGTCATGATGTGGAGCGCCTACCTGGCACCCGACAACAACCCGTTCATGGACGACCACCTCATCTACGCCCTGACCCTCGTGGTCCTGCTCCTCTCCGGCGCGGGCCACCACCTCGGACTCGGCACGATGTGGAACCGCCTCGACCTCGTCCGACACCACCGCTGGCTCCGGTAGCCCGCAGACCGCCGCCCAGTACCCACGGCCCGTCCAGCCCACGCGAGGACGGGCCGAACTCCGTTGCCGGGCAACGCGTTCCGTCGCCGGGCAGGGCGGAGGTACGCGTCCCTCACGCGGTCTCGGGGGCCTGCGCGGGCGAGGGGCCTGCGGGCGAGGGGCTCGTGACGACCACGCGGCGCACCCCCGGCACGGCAGAGGCCATGCCCTCGGCGAGCTCGGCCTCGCGCCGGCCCCGTGTCCCGGACACGGTGACCTGGCCCTCGGCCACGGACACCGCCCACCGCGCGCGGCCCAGCTCGGCGAACTCGCGGGTGAGGCGCCGCCGTATGGAGCTGTCGGACGTCGTGAGCAGGCGCAGGATGTCGCTGCGGCTCACCATGCCGACCAGGCGGCCGTCGTGGGTCACCGGCACGCTCTTCCACCCGGTGTCAGCCAGCAGCTGGCCCACGTCGGCCACGTCGGCGGACTCGAGCACCGTCACCGGTTCGGGCGTCATCACCTCGTCGAGCGTGGTCGGCCAGGGCTCCTCAGGTCCGGGTACGGGGCGCAGGTGCGCACGCGGGTCGGGCGCGAGGTGCACGCGCAGGATGTCGGCCTCGCTGACGATGCCGACGACGCGGTGGTCCGCGTCGACGACGGGGAGGGCGGACACGTGGGCCCGCGCGAGGAGCTGGATACCCACCTCCATCGAGCTGCCGAGCGGCAGGCTGTGGGCGGGGACGGTCATGATCTCGCGCACCAGCATGACGGGGCTCCCGGAGTCGTCGGACGTTGCGCTGCAAGGCTCCCGCCACGGTGCGAGCCCGGACAGGGACCTAGTGCCCTGTCCCCCGGTATGGGTGTGGCCGACGGTGGAGTCAGCCGGACACCACGACCCAGGAGAACAGCATGCACACCACGGACCGTCCCATCGTCGTCGGCATCGACCTGTCCGGGACGAGCAACCTCGCCCTCGACTGGGCTGCCACCGAGGCGGGCCGGCGCGGCAAGCCGCTCGTCGTGGTCCACACCTACTCCGCCGTCGGCTACCCCGCGGTGCGCGCGGGTGTGCCCGGTGCCCCGCTGCCGCCCGACCTGGACCGCGTGTTCCGGGAGACGGCGGTCGAGGCCTGCTCGGAGGCCGCGGAGAAGGTGCGCGACACCCACCCGGGCCTGGCCGTCAGCACCGTGACCAGCACCGGCTCACCCGGCGAGGCGCTCGTCGACGCGTCGAAGGAAGCCGCCCTCGTGGTCGTGGGCGCTCGTGGTCTCGGGGCGGTCCGGGGCATGGTGCTGGGGTCGGTGTCGACCCACGTGGCCGCCCACGCCCACTGCCCGGTCGTCGTGGTCCACGAGGCACCCACCCACAGCCTCGCCGACGCCCGTGTCGTCGTCGGCGTCGACGGCACCGAGGTCTCCGCCTCGGCCATCAGGTTCGCCTTCGAGGAGGCGGACTCCCGGGGGGTCGGCCTGACCGTCGCCCACACGTGGCAGCTCGACAGCGTCGAGGGCGCGGCGGCGTCGATGGCGTGGAGCATCGACGTCGACGAGATCAACGAGGAGGAGCGGTCCGTCGTCGCCGAGGCGATCGCCGGCTTCGCCGAGCAGTACCCGTCGGTCGACGTGCGCCGCGTGGTCACCCAGGGCCACCCCGTCCACGAGCTGGCCAGGCTCAGCGAGAACGCCGCCCTGCTGGTGGTGGGCACGCGCGGACGGGGCGCGGTCGCCTCCTGGCTCGCCGGTTCCGTGTCGCAGTCCCTGGTCCGTGCCGCGCACTGCCCCGTCGCCGTGGTCCACCCCGACCCCGAGTCGGTCCACCCCGCACACGTGACCGGTGGCGAGGCCGAGGGCTTCCACCTCCCGCTCCCGCCGGTGCGCGAACGCCTCTAGCGGCGCGCGCCACCGGTGCAGCGCCCCCGCCCGTCCGGCCGAGGTGGATCGGGCGGGGGTCCGGTCAGGCCAGGTCGGTCAGGCCGGGGTCGGGCGCGTCCGGGCCGGGTGGTGGTAGGGCAGCGAGACGAGCTCGAGGACCACGGCCGGGGCGCTCCCGGGCTCGGCGATGAGGACGAGGTCCTTGCGGTTGGCCGCCAGCTGCTCACGCACCTCGAACAGCGAGCGGACACCGGCACTGGCCAGCTGCGTCACCGCGGTGAGGTCCACGGTCAGCGACCGCACTCCCCCGCGCGAGGCTCCCAGCAGCGCGGCCCGGGCGCGCTCGGCGGTGTCGAGGTCGACGATGCCGCGCAGGCTGACCACCGGGCCGTCGTCGTCCTCGCGGCCGACGACCTCGAAGTCGGTCGCGGGACGGTCGTCGTCCAGGTCGTCCACCACCAGCCCGCGCCCGGACGCCATGACGGCCTCGCGGTGCGCGTGGTGGCGCAGCACCACGGTCGTGCCACGGCTGCCCTCGGGTGACCCGGCCGACTGGGGCGGGTGGATGACCTCCGCCTCGTCGACGACCTGGGTCATGAGCAGCAGGCCGCGTCCGCCGGTGGTGGACGCGGGATCCGGTGAGCGCCAACGCCCCTCGTCCACGACGCGTACGGAGACACCGCCCGTGGGCAGCACCGCACCGGTGACGGTCAGGGGTCCCGGACGGCCCGGCGGGTAGGCGTGCTCGATGACGTTGGTGACGGCCTCGGTGACCGACAGCTCGAGGGCGAAGCGGTCGGCCGGCGAGGCGCCGAAGCCGGCCAGCCAGGCGCCGAAGGCCGCGTTGACCTGGTGCAGGCTGTCCCGCGTGGCGGTGAGCCGCAGCTCCAGGCCCGGCACGGGCTGGGCGAGCCGCTGCAGGACCAGGACGGTGACGTCGTCCTCGTGCCCGAGCCTGGTCATGAGCTCCATGGTGATCTCGGCGACGCGGTCCACGACCACGGCCGAGGCGCCCACCGGCATGGTGCGGTTGGTGACGGCGTCGGCGGCGACGTGGGCCAGCTCGGCCACCCCTTCGTCGAGGGAGTGGCCGGAACGCTCGACGAGCCCGTCGCTGTACATGAGGACGACCTCGCCGGGTCCGATCGTCGTGTGCGCGAGCTGGCGGGGGGCACCGGTGCCGAGCGGCCCGCCGGAGGCGGCGTCGAGGTGGCGCACCGAGCCGTCCTCGCCGACGACGAGCGGCGCCGGGTGTCCGCAGCGGCCGTAGACGGCCTTCCCGGTCTCGGGGTCGAGGACCACCACGGCCACCGTCGCGGCCCGCATGCTGGGGCTGTGCTCGGCATAGGCGTCGAGGCGCTCCAGCACGGTCTCGAGCTCGGTCTCGGTGCGCAGCAGCTCCTCCAGGACCGCGCGGAGCTGGCCCATGGCGGCCGAGGCCGCGACACCGTGCCCCACGACGTCACCGACGACGAGGGCGAGCTGGCCGTTGTCGAGGACGATGGCGTCGAACCAGTCGCCGCCCGCGGCCTGGTCCTGCGCGGCCACGAGGTAGCGGGCAGCCACGTGGGCGGTCGGCATGACCGGCAGGTCCATCGAGAGCAGCGCCCGCTGCAGCTCGACCACGACGTCGTGGACCGCCTCGTAGCGCTCCTGCGCGTACTCGGTGCGCAGGGCCGCCTCGTGGCGCTCGTGCACGCGGTCGGTGACGTCGGTGACGAAGCAGGTCGACCCGACGATCTGTCCTTCCGGGCCGAGCCGCGGCGAGACGGTGAAGTCGACGAAGATCTCGTGGAGGCGGTCGGTGTCGTCGCGCCTGATCTGGAAGCGCCACTCGGAGCCGACCTGGGTCTGCCCGGTCGTGTAGACCTTGTCGAGGATCTCGAAGAACTGCTGGCCCCGGACCTCGGGCATGACCTCTGACCAGGGAGAGCCGATGAAGCCCGGCCGGCCGACGTACTTGCGGTAGGCCTCGTTGGCGGCGACCGCGACGTGCTCGGGTCCCTCCCAGGCCACCACCATCACCGGCAGCTGGTCGAAGACCTCGCGCACGACCTCTGCGGCCCCGGTCGCCTGGTCGAGCGGAGGCGCCGGCTCGGTGCTCTCGGCGACGGCTGCCCTGAGGTCCTGACCTGCACCAACGGTGCCGTTCCGAGGCTTCACGGACCGAAGATACCCCGGGGTAGCGCCTCCCCGGAAACCCCCGCTGGACACGTCCCGGCAAGGTTCGGCAGAGGTGTTGCAAGGGTGCTTCAGACCTGCGTCAGAGGTGACTCAGAGGTGATGCAACGAGGCTCCGGGAAGACCCGGCGGTGACCGTCAGCCCACGCGGAGCCAGGCCGTCGCGTCCACGGGCAGGGCACCCTGCTCGAGCGGGATGCTCGACAGCAGCACCAGGTCCGGGTCCACCGCGAAGGGCGCGTCCGACAGGTTGACCACGCAGCGCAGCGCCGTACCCCGCTCGAAGTCGAGCACGCCCGCGGGAGCCTCGCGCCACGCGAGGCCGGTCTCGTGCAGGCCGGGCAGCTCACGCCGCAGCCGCAGGGCCGAGCGGTGCAGCTGCAGCATCGACCCCGGGTCGGCCGACTCCGCCTCGACGGTGAGGTCGCCCCACTCCTCCGGCTGCGGGAGCCACGGTTGCACCCCCGGCGGCGAGAACCCGAACGGCGGCTCCTGGCCGCTCCACGGCAAGGGCACCCGGCAGCCGTCGCGCCCGCGCATCTCGCCGCCACTGCGCAGGAACATCGGGTCCTGCAGCACCTCGTCGGGCAGGTCGTCGACGTTGGGCAGCCCGAGCTCCTCGCCCTGGTAGATGTAGGCGCCCCCGGGCAGCGCGAGCATGAGCATCGCGGCAGCCCTGGCACGGCGGGTCCCGAGGGCCAGGTCGGCGACCTCGCCCTCACCGTCGGTGATGAAGTAGGAGCTGGTGGTCGCCCTGCCGTAGCGGGTCACCGGACGGATCTCGTCGTGGCTCGTCAGGACCCAGGTCGACGGGATCCCCCGCGGTGTGAAGGACTCCAGCGTCGCGTCGATGACCTCGCGCAAGGGGCCGGCCTCCCACGGGCCCTTGAGGTAGGGGAAGTTGAACGCCGTGTGCATCTCGTCGGGGCGCAGGTAGTTGCTGAGCCGCTCGGCGGTGCTGACCACGGCCTCGGCGACGAAGACCCGGTCGCCGTCGTAGGTGTCGGCGATCGCCCTCCAGCGACGGAAGATGTCGTGCACGGTGTCGACGTCCCAGTGCGGGTTGTCGTCCCAGTCGACGGTGCGGAACTGCAGGACGCCGCCGTAGTCGGCGTCGGGGAGCCCCGCCTTCTTGGACATCGCCGGGGCCGCGTCGATGCGCAGGCCGTCGACCCCACGGTCGAACCAGAAGCGCAGCACCTCGTCGAAGTCCTGCAGCACCTCCTGGTTGCTCCAGTCGAGGTCGGGCTGCTCCGGGGCGAAGAGGTGCAGGTACCACTGGCCGGGTGACCCGTCCGGCTCCGTGACGCGGGTCCAGGCCGGCCCGCCGAACGCGCTGATCCAGTTGTTCGGCGGCAGCTCGCCGTCCTCGCCGCGCCCGTCCCGGAAGAAGTACCGCGCCCGCTCAGGGGCCTGCGGCCCGCCCGCCAGCGCCGCGAGGAACCAGGGGTGCTGGTCCGAGGTGTGGTTGGGCACCAGGTCGATGATGACGCGAAGGCCCAGGTCGTGGGCCTCGTGCAGCACCGCATCGGCGTCGGCGAGGGTGCCGAACATGGGGTGGATGTCACGGAAGTCGCTCACGTCGTAGCCGCCGTCGGCCATCGGGGAGGGGAACCAGGGCGAGATCCACAGGCCGTCGACCCCGAGGTCGGCGAGGTAGGGCAGCCGCTCTCGCAGGCCGGGCAGGTCTCCCTCGCCGTCGCCGTTCCCGTCGGCGAAGCTGCGCGGGTACACCTGGTACATCACGGCGCTGCGCCACCACGCGCCCTCGTGCGAGGGGCTGCCGGCGACCTCTTCGGCCGCAGGGGAACCGGACCGGGGCTCGCTGCTCATCTCTCCTCCTGCGGCTTGCGCCCGGCACCGACGCCGGGCCCGGACCCGAACCTAGTGGACGGAGCCGCCGAAATGACCGACGAAACGGTGGCGGTGCGGCAGACTGGCCCGCGTCCACGAGGGGTGATCCGAGGAGTCCGGTGCCAGCTGTGTCCTTCCCGTGCGGCCCCCTCGCCCCGAGGTCCGGTCGCCGCCGGTGAGCGCCACCCCTCCGCGCGGTGCCGAGCGCGCCGCCGAGCGCCGTACCGCCCGAGCTCCCGAGCGCAGTACCGCCCGCGCTGTCGAGCCCGCCGCCGACTCCCCCGTAGCCCCGGGCGGTGACGTCCACCTGCCGGCTGCCACGACACCCGCGGGACCGGTCCACGGCGGGGGCCCGCTCGGGTGGTTCGCGGCGCTCCCCGGAGCCACCCGTGACGTCCTGACGTTCGCCTCCCTGCTGGGCGGGGTGTTCGCCCTGATGACCACCTCGGTCGTCCTCGCGCCGGCCGGCTCCCACGTGGCCGCCTGGTGGCCGGCCTCAGGGCTCTCCGTGGTCGCCCTGCTCTGGACCCGGGGAACCCGCCGCTGGCTCATGGCCGCCGGCCTGCTCGCCGTGTCGGTGCTCGCCAACCTGCTCGGCGCCCGGACGCTCGCGGTGTCCGCCGGATATGCCGTGTCCAACCTGCTCGAGACCGTGGTCGTCACGCTGCTCCTGTTGCGTGCCGGAGGCGCCCGCTCGGCCCTGGCCACCATGGCGGGCCTCGGCAAGTTCCTCCAGGCGTGCACCGCGGGTGCCGCCGTCATCGCCGTGGGGGCCGGGGTCACCGCCTCGGTGAGCGAGGGCGCCGACGCCTTCGCCGTGGGCCGGGCCGTCGGAGCCTCGCACGCCGCGGCCCTGCTGCTCGTGCTCCCCTGGTTCCTGGGGTCCTCGCCCGCGCCGGAGCGCCGGCGCACCGAACGCGTCGCGCAGTGGGTCGTCCTGGTCGCGGTGGTCGTGGCCGTGTTCGCCCCCACCCAGAGCCTCCCCCTCGCCTTCGTGCCGTTCGTGCCGCTCATGTGGGGCGCGGTGCGCATGGGCCAGCGCACCGTCTACGGCCAGCTGGTCACGGCCGGCGTCCTGGCGACCCTCCTCAGCGCCCTGGGGGGTGGACCGTTCGCGCACCTCTCGTCGGGCCGTCCGCCCGAGGTCGTCTCCAGCCTGGTCCAGGCCTTCGTCGTGTGCGCCGCCCTGCTGGTGCTCCCGCTGTCGGTCGCCATCCGCCAGCGCCAGGAGACGATGACCGAGCTGCAGCGCAGCGAGGCGTTGTTCCGCCACGGCTTCAACGGTGCCCGGGTCGGCATGCTCCTGCTCGACCGCGACGGGGGCGCCCTGCGCATCGTCGAGATCAACGCCGTCGCGCTGCGACTGCTCACCGGAGACGACGGGCGCACGGAGGACGACCTGCTCGGGCAGAGCTGGTCGCAGCTACTGGACCCGCTGAGTGCCCTGGTCGTGGACGGGGTGCTCACCTCGGCCGGGAGCTCGGTCGTGCCCGACGCCCACGGGTGGCAGGGCGAGGTGCAGGTCGCGCGGCCGTCGCGCGCGTGGCTCGAGGTCACGCTCTCCCCCCTCACCGAGTACTCCGGCACCCTCTACACCGCCCAGCTCGTCGACGTCACCGAGCGCCGCGCCGCCGAGGAGCAGCTGCGCTCGGCCCTCGAGAAGGAGCGCCGCGCGGTCGAACGGCTCACCGAGCTCGACCAGGCCAAGGACGACTTCGTCACCAACATCAGCCACGAGCTGCGGACCCCCATCACCAGCGTCATCGGCTACGCGGAGATGCTCGCCGCGGGCGACGCCGGCGACCTCGACCGCCTCCAGCTCGGCATGGTGGAGAAGGTCCAGCGCAACGCCGGCCGCCTGCTCAGCCTCATCGAGGACGTCCTGGCCGTGTCGAAGGTCGACGCCGGCAGCTTCAGCTTCACCCTGGCGCGGGTCGACGTCCGGTCCTGCGCCTGGCAGGCCTGCGAGTCCCTGGAGAAGCAGGCGCTCGACGCCGACCTGCGGCTCGCCGTGGCCGCGCCCAGCGGCGGCATCCACGTCCTCGGTGATGCCGCCCAGCTCGAGCGCGCCCTGATCAACCTCATCTCCAACGCCATCAAGTTCACCCCGGCCGGCGGCACCGTCACCGTCCGGCTCCGCGTCGGGATCGGCGAGGTGCGCATCGCCGTGGAGGACACCGGTATGGGGGTGCCCGAGGTCGAGGCGCACCGCCTGTTCGAGCGCTTCTTCCGTTCCAGCACGGCGCAGTCCGAGGCGATCCAGGGCACGGGCCTCGGGCTGACGATCGTGAGCTCCATCGCCCACGCCCACCACGGTGAGGTGGGCTACGCGCCCCGTCCCGGGGGCGGCTCCGTCTTCTCGATCACCCTCCCCCTGGCCGACGGGCCGCAGAAGGCCGACCCGGTCGACGCCGTACCCGTCGAGGACGCGACCGGCGCCGACCCGACCTACTCGCGCTGACGGGCCGCCTCAGACGAAGGCGCCGACCCCGGTGATCTCGCGGCCCACGATGAGCGTGTTGATCTCGCGGGTGCCCTCGTACGAGTAGATCGCCTCGGCGTCGGCGACGAAGCGGCCCACCTGGTGGTCGAGCAGGATCCCGTTGCCGCCCAACAGCTCTCGCGCGAACCCGACCGTCTCGCGCATGCGCACCGTGCAGAACGCCTTGGCCAGCGACGCCTGCGCGTCGGTCTCCACACCCGCGTCCTGCAGGCGGCTCAGCTGCACGCACAGGGCCGCTGACGCGGTGGTGTTGCCGAGCATCTGGACGAGCAGGTCCTGGATGAGCTGGAACCCGGCGATCTTCTGCCCGAACTGCTCCCGTTCCTTGGCGTAGGCGAGCGCGTGCTCGTACGCGCCGAGGGCACACCCCACGGCCATCCAGGCCACGCCGGCGCGGGTCTCGCGCAGGACCCGACCGGTGTCGTCGAAGGAGCGAGCCCCTTGGAGCCGGTCGGTCTCGGGCACCCGGACGCCGTCGAGGGTGATGTGGGCGTTCTGCACGACGCGCAGCGCGATCTTGTCGCCGATGGCCTCGGTGGTGAAGCCGGGCGCACCCTTCTCCACGACGAAACCGAGCACCTCGTCGGTGTCGGAGTCACGCGCCCAGATGACGGTGAGGTCGGCGAAGGTGGCGTTGCCGATCCACTTCTTCTCCCCGTCGAGGACCCACTCGTCACCGTCGCGGGTGGCGGTCGTGGTCAGCCCCCCGGCGGCTCCCGAGCCGGCCTCGGGCTCGGTCAGGCCGAACGCGCCGATCTTCTCCCACCGAGCCATCGCAGGCAGCCAGCGCTCCTGCTGCTCCGGCGACCCGCACAGCCGGATCGAACCCATGGCCAGGCCGCTGTGGACGCCGTGGAACGTCGCGATGGACGGGTCGACCCGCGCCATCTCCATCGCGACCATCCCGTCGAGCAGGTGCCGGCGCCTGCCACCTCCCGGCCCGTCGGACGCCAGGCCGGCGGTGCCGAGCGCCGCGAGCCCGGGCACGACCTCGAACGGGAACGTGGCCCGCACCCAGTGGTCGGTGATGACCGGAGCCACCTCGCGGGCCATGAACTCCCTGACCCGGTGCAGGATCTCGCGCTCCTCGCCGTCCAGCAGCTCCTCGAGCCCGTAGAAGTCGGTGGTCTGCACGGCCATGGGATGCCTCCGGGGAGTCGTCGTCGACGCGGCGGCTGCCCACGAGCCGCCCGGTTCGCCCACCCTAGGTGGAACCGCAGCAGCGCGGTCGGCGTTGGTCCGGTCGAGTGAACGCCCAGGACGGGCCCCGTCGGGGACCCCGCCGCGACCACGGAGACGTATGGAGCCCCCCAGTACGCCGGGACAGCCCGGCGCAGCCCCGCCCGGACCCTTCCACCCCGGGGCTGACGCGTGACCGCCGTGCTGTCCCTGCTCCTCGGGGTACTCGTCGTCCTGGCCATCACCGCGCTCACTGGGTGGTTCGTGGCGCAGGAGTTCGCCTACCTCGCGGTCGACCGCAGCCGCCTCGCCGCGCGGGCGGCGTCGGGGGACGCCGCGGCGGCCAGGGCACTGGCCGTGACCAGGCGCACGTCGTTCATGCTCTCCGGCGCGCAGCTCGGCATCACCGTGACCGGGCTGGTGGTCGGCTATGTCGCCGAGCCGCTGATCGGCGAGTCCGTCTCCGGGCTGCTCGGTGGGGTCGACGTGCCCAGCGGCATCGGGCTGGCCGTCGGGGCCGTCGTGGCACTGGGCTTCTCGACGGTCGTGCAGATGGTCCTGGGCGAGCTCTTCCCCAAGAACCTGGCGATCGCCCGCCCCGAGCCGGTCGCCCTGCGGCTGGGTCGCTCGACCACGCTGTACCTGCGCACGTTCGGCTGGCTGGTGCACGTCTTCGACCGTGCGTCGACCGCGCTGCTCAGGGTGCTCGGCATCGCCCAGGTGCACGACGTGGAGCACTCGGCCAGCGCCCGCGACCTCGAGCACATCGTCGCGGAGTCGCGCGAGAGCGGTGACCTGTCACCCGAGCTGTCGCTGCTCCTCGACCGGGTCCTGGACTTCCCCACCCGCAACGCGGGACACGCGATGGTCCCCCGGGTGCACGCCGACGTCGTGGGCGCGGGTGACCGGGTCGCCGAGGTGCGCGCGCTCATGGCGGTCGGCCACTCGCGGTACCCCGTCCTGGACGCCGACGGCGTCACCGTCACCGGCGTCGTGGAGCTGCACGACGTGCTGGCCTCCCCGCCGGGCGACCATCGCCCGGTGACGGTACTGGCGCGTCCACCGGTCGTCGTGCCGGAGTCCATGGCGCTGCCCGCCGTGGTGCGGGCCCTCGTGGACGCGCGTCGCGAGCTGGCCTGCGTCATCGACGAGTACGGCAGCTTCGTCGGCATCATCACGCTCGAGGACCTGGCGGAGGAGCTCGTCGGCGAGCTCGCCGACGAGCACGACGTGGGCGAACCGCCCGCCCACGAGGCGTTGCCGGACGGGTCGTGGGTCGTGGCCGGCGACCTGCCCGTCGACGAGTTCGAGCGGCTCCTCGACCGTGACCTGCCGGAGGGCGACTACGAGACGCTGTCGGGCCTGGTCATCGCCCACCACGGGGCGCTGCCGCAGCCCGGCGAGCACGTCCTCGTGGGGCTGCCCCTGGACGCCGCGCAGCTGGCCGGTGACGGCGAGCCGCTGCGCCACGTCGCCGACGTCGAGGTCCTCACCGTTGAGCGGCACGTCCCCGCGACCGTCCGCGTGAGCATCCGGGAGGCCGTGGAGCCGGCACCCCTGCAACCGGAGGAGCAGCCGTGAGCAACCCCTGGGTCGTCCTCGCCACCACGGCCGCCATCATCGGCCTGTCGGCGTTCTTCGTCGCCGTCGAGTTCGCCCTCATGGCCGCTCGCCGTCACCGCCTCCAGGACGACGCGCACCGCAGCCGCGCCGCCCGTGCAGCCCTGCGGAGCTCCCACGAGCTGACGCTGCTGCTCGCCGGTTCACAGCTCGGCATCACGGTCTGCACGCTCGCTCTGGGGGCGGTCACCAAGCCGGCGGTGCACCACTGGCTGCTGCCTCCGCTGGAGGCGACCGCCCTGCCCGCCTGGGCCGCGGACGTCCTCGCCTTCGTCCTGGCCCTGGTGGTGGTGACGTTCCTGCACCTCGTCGTGGGCGAGATGGCGCCGAAGTCGTGGGCCATCGCACACCCCGAGAGGTCGGCGACCCTGCTCGCCCTGCCGATGCGCGGGTTCATGTGGCTGACCCGGCCGCTGCTGCGGGTCCTCAACGCGGTCGCCAACTGGTGCCTGCGCCGGGTGGGTGTCGAGCCCAGCGACCAGGTGGTGTCGGGGCGCAGCCCCGAGGACCTGCGGCACCTCGTGGAGCACTCGTCGCAGTCCGGCGTGCTCGACCCCGCGTACTCCGCGCAGCTCGCCGGGGCGCTCGAGCTCCAGGTCCTCACCCTCGGCGAGCTCGTCCGGGGCGAGGCTGGCGTGACCGCCGTCGACGGTGCGGCCACGGCGCGCGAGGTCTGGGAGGTGTCCCTGCGGACGGGGCACCTCCGGGTGCTGGTCGAGGAGGACGGCCACGTACGCGGCGTGGTGCACGTGCGCGACGTGCTCACGGCGGCGCCGGACCTGTCGGTGGCGGAGGTGGTGCGCCCGGTCCAGGCGCTGCCCGCCGGCACCCCGGTGCACGAGGCGCTCACCCGGATGCGGCAGACCCGCACCCAGCTGCTCGTCGTCACCGACGACCACGGCAGCACCCTCGGCGTGGTGGGCGTGCCCGACATCCTCGACCGCCTGCTCTCCCGTGACCTGGCCGCCGGCCCGCGCCGCTAGTCCTCCGGCAGGGCCACCTCGCCGTCCTGCTCGGCGACGGTTACCTCAGGGGTGAACCAGGACGAGCTTGCCGCGCACGTGCCCCGACTGGCTGATGCGGTAGGCCTCGGCAGCCTCCTCGAAGGGGAACGTCCGGACCGGGATCTCCAGCCTGCCCTCGGCGAGCAGCGAGGCGGTCAGCTCGAGGGCCTCCACGGGCTTGCTGTCGTCGCCTCCGCCGGTGACCCGCGCGCCCGCGGCCGCCGCCCCGAAGTTGGCGATCGACACGACCTGGGCCGGGTCCCGGACGAGCCGGACCAGATCCTCGGCCGGGGTCTTGCCGGCCACGTCGAAGACGGCATCCACCTGGCCGCCGGCGGCGTCCATGACGCGCTCGACGACCCCGTCGCCGTAGAGGACGGGGGTCGCACCGAGGTCGCGCAGCAGCGGGTGGTTGGCCTCGCTGGCGGAGGCGACCACCGTCGCGCCACGGGTCACCGCCATCTGGACGGCCACGGCGCCCACGCCGCCGGCGCCGCCGTCCACGAAGAGCGTCGTGCCCGACTCCACCCCGAGAAGGCGCAGGCCGCGCTCGGAGGTCTCGCCCGCAACGCCTGCTGCGGCCACCACGGCCCAGTCGACACCCTCGGGTCTGGTGGCCCAGGCGTCGAGCACGGCCAGCTCGGCCTGCGTGCCGCTGCCCCGGCCGAACACCTCGTCCCCGACGGCGACCCCGTCGACCCGGTCGCCCACCTCGTCGACGACCCCTGCCGCGTCGAAGCCGAGCAGGACCGGGCGCTCCGGGCGCTCGTCCTGCGCCATGGCACCCGAGAGCATCTTCCAGTCGATGGGGTTGACGCTCGCCGCCCGCACGGCGACCCGGACCTGACCCGGGCCGGCGTGCGGCTCGGGCGCCTCTGCCCACGCCAGCTGCTCGGGCCCCCCGTACGTCGTGAACTGCAGAGCGCGCATGGGACGTACCTCCTGGTCGGCAGCCGGCTGGCGTGACGGGCGCCCCTCGAAACTACCCGAGGTGCTCGCCCACCGACAGGTCCCGGACGGCGCCCTCGGCGGACGCCCCGACCCGGGCCGGACGGCCACGGCTCACTGGTGGGGTCGGCCCGGACGGGGGATCATGGTGGGGCCCCCGCAATGCTGCCGCGGGCGGGTGGGCAGAGACGACCCGGCCCCGGGTCCGGTCCTCGGAGAGATGAGTGGACAGTCCCGCAGGTGGGCGGCACCGGCGCCCCACGTCCCCCGCGATGCGCGTCGTGTGGGCCGTCGTGGCCTTCCTCGGCGCCGGCGTGCTCGGCCTGTTCATCGTCCTGCCGCGCACCCGCTTCCTGCGGCCGCGTCGCGTCCTGGCGTGCGAGCTCTGCCAGCGCCGCCACCGCCGGCTCCTGGCCGCCATGGTGGTGCTGGCCTGCCTGTCGGTGGTCGGGTTCGGGCTGCGCGTCTCCCAGAAGGCGCGGGAGCTGCCGGCCTGCGTGGCCGACGTCTCCATCGCCGAGGGCCGGCGCGTCATCGACCCCCAGGTGCCGCCACGCGGGTCGGTGCGCTCGACCGTGCGCTCGGTGCTCACCGCCCCCGTCAGCGGGCTGGCCCTGGCCTTCGCCGAGGTCCGGGGTCGCGGACTGTGCAGCGTCGGCGACCCGCCCATCACGCTGGCCTTCGTGCCGCAGTCGGCGGAGCACCCGGGCAGCATGGTGGGCGAGGTCTTTCTGTCCTCCCCCACCCCGCGCATCGACGCCGTACGCGCCGCGAGGTTGGCCAGGCACGAGTCGCGGCACGTGGACCAGTGGGCAGTGTGCAGCGTCCTCGGCGGCATCGGCCTGCTGCCGGTCGCCTACCTCGTCGACAGCACCGTCTACCCCGGCTCGGAGAACCACTTCGAGCAGTCCGCCGGCCTGGACGCAGGCGGCTACTCCCCGCCGCCCGACCCGCCCGTGGGACCACGCCTGTGGGTGGTCGCGATGTGGACCGGCGTCGTCCTGCTCATCGGCCGGCGGCGGGTCCGGTGGGCGGTGCGCACCCTCGTACGCCGCCGGAGCACCCACGTCCCGGGCCGCTGCGCCGTCCACACCCCGGGCTGGACCTGACCCGCCCCACTCCCCCGGCTCCGTACCAGCTGACCCGTTCACGCACGCGCCACGGGGCGCGTTGAGCGGCGCACGGGGTAGGAGGTCGGGAAGGATCGGCAGGTGGCGCGGGACCGCTCAGGCGCCGACGTACGCGGCGAGGTGCTCGCCGGTGAGGGTGGAGCGGTCCGCGACGAGGTCGGCCGGCGTCCCCTCGAACACGACCCGTCCGCCCTCGTGCCCGGCGCCGGGACCGAGGTCGATGATCCAGTCGGCGTGGGCCATGACGGCCTGGTGGTGCTCGATGACGACCACCGACAGGCCGGAGTCGACGAGCCGGTCGAGCAGCGCCAGGAGGTTGGCGACGTCGGCGAGGTGCAGCCCCGTCGTCGGCTCGTCCAGGACGTAGACGTCGCCCTTCTCTGCCATCTGGGCCGCGAGCTTGAGCCGCTGGCGCTCTCCCCCGGACAGCGTGGTCAGCGGTTGGCCGAGGGTGAGGTAGCCGAGCCCGACGTCGGCGAGCCGGCCGAGCACCTTGTGCGCCGCGGGCGTGGCGGCAGCTCCCTCGGGGCCGAAGAGGGCCTCCGCCTCGCCCACCGACATGGCGAGCACCTCGGCGATGTTCTTCCCGCCGAGCGTGTACTCGAGCACCGACGCCTGGAACCGCCGGCCCTCGCACTCCTCGCAGGTCGACTCGACCGTCGCCATGACACCGAGGTCGGTGTAGATGACGCCGGCGCCGTTGCAGGTGGGGCAGGCACCCTCGGAGTTGGAGCTGAACAGTGCCGGCTTCACGCCGTTGGCCTTGGCGAACGCCTTGCGCACCGGCTCGAGCAGGCCGGTGTAGGTGGCCGGGTTGCTGCGGCGCGAACCCTTGATCGCGCCTTGGTCGACGATGACGACGCCGTCGCGCCGGGCCACGGACCCCTGGACCAGCGAGCTCTTCCCCGAGCCGGCGACCCCGGTGAGGACGCACAGGACGCCGAGCGGGATGTCGACGTCGACATCCTTGAGGTTGTGCGTCGACGCGCCCCGTACCTCCATCGCCCCGGTGGCGCTGCGCACCTGTGGCTTGAGCACGGCCCGGTCGTCGAGGTGGTGCCCGGTGGTGGTGTCGCTGGCGCGCAGGCCCTCGACCGTCCCCTCGAAGCACACCGTGCCGCCCCCCGAACCCGCACCGGGACCGAGGTCGACCACGTGGTCGGCGATGGTGATGGTCTCCGGCTTGTGCTCCACGACGAGGACGGTGTTGCCCTTGTCGCGCAGCTGCAGCAGCAGGGTGTTCATCCGCGCGATGTCGTGCGGGTGCAACCCGATCGTCGGTTCGTCGAACACGTAGGTGACGTCGGTGAGCGAGGACCCGAGGTGGCGGATCATCTTGGTGCGCTGCGCCTCCCCGCCGGAGAGCGTGCCCGCCGGCCGGTCGAGCGAGAGGTAGCCGAGACCGATCTCGGTGAACGAGTCCAGCAGGTGCCGCAGCCCGCCGAGCAGCGGCGCGACCGACGGCTCGTCGAGCTCGCGCAGCCAGAGGGCGAGGTCGCTGATCTGCATCGAGCAGAGCTCGGCGATGTTCCTGCCGTTCACCTTGGCCGACAGGGCCTCCTTCGACAGCCGGGTACCCAGGCACTCGGGGCACGTCGTGAAGGTCACCGCTCGCTCGACGAACCGCCGCACGTGCGGCTGCATGGCCTCGACGTCCTTGGACAGCATCGACTTCTGGACCTTGCTGAGGACGCCCTCGTAGGTGAGGTTGACCCCGTCCACCCGGATCTTCTCGGGCGCGCCGTACAGGAGCTTGTCGAGCTGTTTGGCCGTGAACGACCCGACCGGCTTGTCCATCGGCAGCCCGGCGCCGCTGAAGATGCGTCCGTACCAGCCGTCCATGCTGTAGCCCGGGACGAGCAAGGCGCCCTCGGACAGCGCCTTGGTGCCGTCATAGATGGCGGTGAGGTCGAAGTCGTTGACCGCGCCCATCCCCTCGCAGCGCGGGCACATGCCGCCCTGGTAGACCGCGTCGCGGACGACGGTCTTCTCCTCGCGACCACCCTTGTCGGTGCGCATCACCCCGCTGGCCACGCGGGTCGGCACGTTGAACGCGAACGCCGTCGGCGGCCCGATGTGGGGAACCCCGATGCGGCTGAACAGGATCCGCAGCATCGCGTTGGCATCCGTGGCGGTGCCGACGGTGGACCGGGGGTTGGCGCCCATCCGCTCCTGGTCGACGATGATGGCCGTCGTGAGGCCCTCGAGGACGTCGACGTCGGGACGGGCCAGGGTCGGCATGAAGTTCTGCACGAATGCGCTGTAGGTCTCGTTGATCATGCGCTGCGACTCCGCCGCGATGGTCGCGAACACCAGCGAGCTCTTGCCGGAGCCCGAGACGCCGGTGAACACCGTGAGCCGGCGCTTCGGGATCTCGACGCTGATGTCCTTGAGGTTGTTCTCCCGCGCGCCCTGGACGCGGATCAGGTCGTGGCGGTCGGCAGCGGGGGCCCCCGACGCCGCCTGCCCGGTGTGCGCGCTCGCCCCGGTCGTCCTCGTGGCCATGGTGTGTCGTCCTCCCTCGCTCACGCCGCTGCCCGGCGGGCCTCCACGCTAGTCGCCTGCGACTCCGAGGACCGCCGTGAACCGCCGCGCCGCCACCGGCAGCACGAAGGCCCCGTCGGCGTCCGCCGCCACCGGCGCGTCGTCGAGGACGACCCGGTCCGGGGACGCCCCGTGCACGTGCAGGCGGTACGCGGTGCGCCGGAACTCGGGGTAGCCCTCGCCCTCGACCCGCGCCTGCAGCCGCACCGTCGCGCCGTCCCTCGTCAGGGTGAAGGTCGTCCGGTGGCAGGCGCCGCCGGGTGATGCGGTGGTGAGGCCGTCGTCCTCGACGAGCCGCGACACGTGCTCGCCGTCGCGGGTCGGGACGAACAGGTGCAGCTCGATCACCTCGGGGTGGTAGCCGGCCGTCGACGGCGGCGCCTCCGGCCACATCGGGACGACCGCGCCGCCGCGGGCGTAGACGGGGATGCGGTCCATCGGCGTGGGTGCGATGACGAAGCGACGACCCCCGAGGAGCGAGCCGTCGTGCCAGTCGTACCAGTCGCCCTCGGGCAGGTAGACCTGACGCGAGGTCGCCGCCGGCTCGGTCACCGGCGCGACCAGCAGGTCGGTGCCGAAGAGGTACTGGTCGTCGAGGTCGCGGACCGTGCCGTCGTACTGGTGGTCGAAGACCAGCGGCCGTTGCACGGGCTCGCCGGTCTCCGACGACCGGACGAACGCGCTGTAGATGTAGGGCATCAGCCGGTAGCGCAGGCGCAGCGCCTCACGCACGATGTCCTGCACGAGGTCGCCGAACGCCCAGGCGTACTGGTCGACGTTGCCGATCATCGAGTGGTTGCGGCAGAAGGGCGTGAGCACGCCGTACTGCATCCAGCGGGTGAAGAGCTCGGCGTTGGAGCCACCGGCGAAACCGCCGACGTCGGCGCCGACGAACGGCTGCCCCGACACCCCGAAGCCGGACGCCATGGCGATGCTCATGCGCAGGTGGTCCCAGCGGGAGAGGTTGTCCCCCATCCAGTTGGCGGCGTAGCGCTGGATACCGGCGAACCCCGCCCTGGAGAGGATGAAGGTGCGCAGCTCGGGCATCGCCTCCACCAGCCCCTGGCGCGTCCCCATCGCCATGAGCAGCGCGTACTGGTTGTGGTAGCGCTCGTGCGGGTGCTCGCCGTGGCCGAAGCGCATGCCCTCGGGCGGGATCGAGCCGGTGGCCGGCTCGTTCATGTCGTTCCAGATCCCCGCGAGCCCGGACTGCACGTGCCTGGCGTTCAGCCCACCCCACCAGCGTCGCGCCTCCTCGGTGACGAAGTCGGGGAAGGCCGTGTTGCCGGGCCAGACCTGCCCGATGTAGGTGTCGCCGCCTGCCGTGCGGCAGAACACGTCCCGCTCGAGCCCATCGTCGAAGACGGCGTAGCCGGGGTCCCACTTCACGCCGGGGTCGATGATCGTGATGACCTTGAAGCCCTGCTCCGAGAGCCGCTCGAGCATCCCCGGCGCGTCCGGGAACTTCTCGGTGTCCCACGTGAAGACCCGGTAGCCGTCCATGTAGTCGATGTCGAGCCACAGTGCGTCGCAAGGGATCTCGCTGTCACGGTGCTGCTGTCCGAGCGCCTCCACGGCCTCCTGCGTGTAGTCGAACCAGCGGCACTGGTGGTAGCCGAGCGACCACAGCGGTGGCAGCTGCGTGCGACCCGTGAGCGCGGTGTAGCGGGTGAGGATCGTCGGCATGTCGGGTCCGGCGAAGATGTACTCGGTCCACTGCCCACCGCGGAACGTCATGCGGTACTCGTCGTGCGGGGAGAGCTCGTACTCCGCGCGGTAGCCGTTGTCCGTGAACGACGCCGCCATCGTCCCGGTGGGGTAGGTCTGGTGGTAGTAGAAGGGGACCGTCACGTAGAACGGGTCGAAGTCGACGCTCGTGCGGTCGCCGCGGGGGTCGTCCGGCTCCTTGCCCGCGGTGAACTCCCCCGCCGCGTCGGGGTTGAGGACGTCGGTGTTCCACATGGTGAAGTCGCGGCCCTTGCGGTTGTGGCGGCCGCCCTTCTCCCCCAGCCCGAAGAACGCGTCCTCCTGGCGGCACCGCCGGCGCAGCGTGAACGTGTCGTTGAGCGTCGCGTAGGCCCAGTAGCGCCCCTGGTCGTCGCTCGCGGTCTCCACCACCGGCGTGCCGTCGGCGCGGTGCACGTCGAGGCGGAACGGCCTCAGCCACAGCGACACGACCAGCGACGAGGTCACGAGGCACACCCGCTCGTCGTCGCGCTCGACCGTGAACTCGACCGGGTCTGCCAGTGGGTCGACGCAGACCGCGAAGGTGGGCGACTCGTCGAAGACGCCCCCGCGGCTCATCTTCACCCGGACGACGTCGTCGGCGACGAGGTCGACTCGCAGCAGCTCGGTCTCGACCTCGGCCAGCAGGCCGCGCGCGGTGTCGGTGACCGACCCCACCCGTTCGAAGCGGACGAAGTGGTCGGTCTCGATCACGGTGGGGCGCCTTTCGCGACGGTGGCCGGAGGGGACGTGCAGGTCGAGGCTACTGCGCGCGCACCTCCCCACCCCAGCCCCGGGGAGGCCCTCGGAGCGCGGGGCGAAGCGCTGGTACCGCTCTCCATCCGCGTGCCGTGGAGCAGCCTCAGGTGGCGGACGCTGCCGCGGACCTGGCCCCGGACGGGAGTGGTCACGCGTCGACGGTCAGGTGCAGGGAGACGACGTCGCCAACCTCGATCTCCTCGGCGCGCAGCACCGCGAGCTTGAGCGGCACGGCATACCCGCCGCCCTTGGGGAACAGCGAAGTGGTCCACCGCGTGGCCCCGATCCGCGCCCCCACGGGGATCATGCCCCACCCGTAGCTCACCTGGGCGGACACGGCCTCCAGCGCCCCGCACTCCTCGTCGGGGACCGAGAGGAAGTGCCAGGGCGCCGGCCCCTTCCAGAACCACACCGCACCAGCGAACTCGAGCTCCATGGACGCAGGATAGGAGCGCGGGCGGACAGCGGTGGCAGCACCGGCGGCGTCGCCCCGTCCCGGCCCCGGGCGTGCGGCACGTCCGGCCTCGGGCAAGACTGGGGCACCGTGACCCGCCACCACCTCGCGCCCACGCGCGACCACGTCGTCCAGAGCATCTCCCGCGACTCCTCCCCCGCCCTGCGGGTGCAGCCCGGGGACACGGTGGTGGTCGAGTCCCTGGACTCCGGTGGGCACCTCGAGCCGCAGCGGTCCCCGGGCGAGGAGCGGCCGCGGATGTTCTCCCCGCGCGACGGTCACTGCCTCACCGGCCCGGTGGAGGTGGTCGGCGCCCGGCCCGGTGACGTGCTGTCGGTGCACTTCGCGGCCATGGTCCCGGGCCCGTGGGGGTGGACGGCCTCCGGTGGCACCGACACGTGGCTCAACCAGCGCCTCGGTGTCGACACCGCCCGTGGCGACCTGCTCTACGCCATCGACGCCGCGGCCGGCGTGGCCCGCAACCAGCTGGGGCACGAGGTGAGACTCGCGCCGTTCCTCGGGGTCGTGGGGGTCGCCTGCGACGTCCCCGGCGAGCTGTCGACCGTGCCGCCGCGCCCGGAGAGCGGGGGCAACATCGACTGCCGCGACCTCGTGGCCGGGTCCACCCTGTACCTGCCCGTCAACGTGCCCGGCGCCCTCCTCACCGTCGGCGACGGGCACGCCGCGCAGGGCCACGGGGAGGTCGGCGGCACGGCCATCGAGTGCCCCATGACGTCCGAGCTGGTGCTCGACCTCGTCGACGACCCGCCCCTGCGGTCGGTGCACGCGGTGATCCCCGCGGCAAGGCTGACGTTCGGCTTCGACGCCGACCTCAACGCTGCCACCGCCACCGCGCTCGGTGACATGCTGACCTGGGTGGAGCACCTGCTGGCCGTGCCGCGGGCCGAGGCACTCGCCCTGGCCAGTGCAGTCGTCGACCTGCACGTCACCCAGGTCGCCAACCGCACGTGGGGCGTGCACGCGTCCCTCCCCCACGACGCGCTCGACGGCGCCCTCGACGGTCTCGAACGCGCCGTCGACCGCGCCTGAGCAGGCCGCGAGGCGGGACCAAGGGCCCTTCGGCCGGCCCGGCACCGGCAGTGTGCTGGACCCGGATACGGCGCCGACCGGCGTCCCCCGGCGCCCCCGGGCGTCAGTGCACCGTCGTCGAAGGACGCCATGACCCTGACCACCGCCGTCGACCGCGCACCGCGCTCGGCCGTGGGGCGCGCCGCCACCGAGTCCGGCGAGACGGTCCTGGCCGCGCTCGGGGTGGATGTCGGGCACGGACTCTCCGCGACAGAGGCCGCGACGCGGCGTGAGGCATACGGTCCCAACGCGGTCGCCACCCACCGCGCGAGCGCGCTGGCCGTGCTGTCCCACCAGCTCCGCTCGCCCCTGCTCCTGCTGCTCGTGCTCGCCGCCGCGGCCTCGGCGCTCGTCGGCGAGGGCCGGGACGCGCTCATCATCGGCGTCATCGTCACCCTCTCGGTTGGGCTGGGCTTCGGCAACGAGTACCGCGCGGAACGGGCTGCGGCGGCGCTGCACAGCCAGGTGCGCCACCGGGCCCTGGTCGTCCGCGACGGGGTGTCGGCGCTGGTCGACGTCGAGGAGGTCGTCCCCGGAGACCTGGTGCGGCTGCGCGTCGGCGACGTCGTGCCGGCCGACCTTCGCCTCGTCGAGGCCGAGGAGCTCGAGTGCGACGAGTCCGTCCTCACCGGTGAGTCCCTGCCGGTGGCGAAGTCCACCGACCCCGTCGGCCGCGGAACCCCGCTCGCCGAGCTGACCGGTGTCGCCCTGATGGGCACCGTCGTGCACGCCGGCGCCGCCCTGGGCGCGGTCGTCGCGACGGGCACCGCCACCGAGCTCGGCGCCATCGCCACGGGCCTGAGCACCCACCAGCTCGACACGACGTTCCAGACCGGGCTGCGCAGGTTCTCGCTCCTGCTGGTCCGTGTCGCCGGCACGCTGACGACCTCGATCTTCGTGGTCAACCTCGTGCTCCACCGGCCGGTCATGGACTCGCTGCTGTTCTCGCTGGCCATCGCCGTCGGCATCACGCCCCAGCTGTTGCCGGCCGTGGTCGCGACCAGCCTGGCCGCCGGGTCGCGGCGGATGAGCAGGCGCAAGGTCCTCGTCAAGCGACTGGTGTGCATCGAGGACCTCGGCGACGTCGACGTCCTCTTCACCGACAAGACCGGGACGCTCACGGACGGGAGGGTCAGCTTCGCGCGGGCCGTCCCCGCGGAGGGCTCACAGGCGCCCGACGTCATACGCCTCGGGCTGCTGTGCACCGAGGAGGGCTCCGCCGCGGGCGCCGCCCTGGGCGCCAACCCGCTCGACCAGGCCCTCTGGGCCGCCCCGGCCGTGGACACGATGGCCGGCTGGCTCGAGGGCCACACCCGGCTGCACAGCGTCCCGTTCAGCCACCACACGCGCACCATGTCGGTCGTCGTCCGCGACGCCGCCGGGGTGGTGACCACCGTGACCAAGGGCGCACCCGAGGCCGTCCTCGAGCGCTGCCGCGACGTGCCCCCGTCCGCGCGGGCGCGGCTCGCGGCGGAGTTCGACGCCGGCAGCCGCGTGGTGGCGGTGGCCACGGCGCCCGGTCGCGCCGTGGACCCCCCTGCCACGGACATGCACCTGGTGGGCCTGCTCGTCTTCCTCGACCCGCCCAAGCGCGGCGTCGAGCGCTCGCTCGCCCGCCTCCGCGGGCTGGGCGTGACCGTCAAGCTCGTCACCGGGGACAACGTCGCCGTGGCCGCCAAGGTGTGCCGCGACCTCGGACTGTCGGACGGGCCGGAGGACGTCCCCCTGCAGGGAGGCGACCTCGACGCGCTCGACGACGCCGCCCTCGCCCGCGCCATCGGCCGGACGTCGGTGTTCGCCCGCGTGAGCCCCGAGCAGAAGGCCCGCATCGTCCGGGTGCAGCGGCTGAGCACCGGCGGGGTCGCCTTCCTCGGTGACGGGGCCAACGACGCCCTGGCCCTGCACGCCGCCGACGTCGGGATCTCGGTCGACTCGGCCACGGACGTCGCCAAGGACGCCGCCGACGTCATCCTGCTGGAGAAGGACCTCGACGTCCTCGCCGACGGGGTCGCCGAGGGCCGGCGCATCTTCGCCAACACCATCAAGTACGTCCTCATGGGGACGTCGAGCAACTTCGGCAACATGTTCTCGGCAGCGGGCGCCTCGCTGTTCCTCGCCTTCCTGCCGATGCTGCCGTCGCAGATCCTGCTCAACAACCTGCTCTACGACACCAGCCAGCTCGCCATCCCCACGGACGGCGTCGACGAGGAGCAGCTGCGTCGGCCGTCCCACTGGGACATCGGGTTCATCCGCCGGTTCATGCTCGTCTTCGGGCCGCTCAGCTCGGTCTTCGACTTCGCGACGTTCTGGGTGATGCTCCACGTCTTCCACGCCGGCCCGGCGCTCTTCAGGTCGGGGTGGTTCGTGGAGTCCCTCGCGACGCAGACCCTGATCATCATCTCCATCCGCACCCGGCGCGTGCCGTTCTTCCGCAGCCGGCCGAGCGTGCCGCTGGTGGTCGCCGTCCTCGGGGCACTCGGGGTGGGCGCCGTGCTGCCCTCGAGCCCCCTCGGGCCGGCCCTGGGCTTCCGTCCCCTGCCCATGGGCTTCTTCCTCACCCTCGCGGGCATGGTGGCCACCTACCTCGTGCTCGTCGAGGCGGGCAAGACCTGGTTCTACCGCGCGGCCCCCGTGGTGCCGGTCGTGCCCGCTCGGACCACCCGCCACCTGCGCAGCCGGGTGTGGCGCTTCACCACGGGGCACCACCTGCCACCCACAGCGAACTCCGCGCCCTCCGGGGCCTCCGCGCCTGCGAAGAACGCGCGCGGCCCCTCCTGACCGGAGAACGCCGAGGTCACGGGGCGAAGGTCCCTCCCCGGCACCGGCCCGGGACGCGACGGTGGAGGTGACCCGAGGAGCCAGCCATGACGACCGCAACCCTGAGTCCCGCCGCCCAGCCCCGCCACCCCGTCCACGTCGACGGGGCGACCACGCCCACCAGCTCACGCTGGCTGTGGCTCGTGAAGTGGCTGCTGGTGATCCCCCACCTCGTCGTCCTGACCGTGCTGTGGATCGCGTTCACCGTGATCAGCATCGTCGCGTTCGTGGCCATCCTCGTGACCGGCCACTACCCCCGCTCGCTGTTCGAGTTCAACGCCGGTGTGCTGCGCTGGAGCTGGCGGGTCTCCTACTACGCGTACGGCGCCCTCGGCACCGACCGCTACCCGCCGTTCACCCTCGCCGAGGTGCCGGACTACCCGGCGCACTTCGAGGTCGACTACCCCGAGCACCTCTCGCGCGGTCTGGTGCTGGTGAAGTGGTGGCTGCTCGCTCTCCCCCACTACGTCGTCGTCGGCCTGCTCGTGGGCACCGGGTCGTGGATCGCCACCGACGACCAGCGCTGGCGCACCTCGTGGGGAGAGGGCGGCCTGATCGGGCTGCTCGTGCTGGTGGCCGCCGTCGTGCTGGCCGTCACCGGCACCTACCCCCGGCCGCTCTACGACCTCGTGCTGGGCCTCAACCGCTGGGTGCTGCGGGTGGCCGCGTACGCCGCCCTGATGACCGACGCCTACCCGCCGTTCCGCCTCGACCTCGGCCCGCACGAGCCCGACCTCCTGCCGCCGCCCGCCGCACCCGGATCGCCCACCGAACCCGGACCGCCCACCGCCACCTTCGCAGCGGCCCCCGCGTCCGGGCCGGCCGTGGTGGACACGCCCACCGGTCCGGCAGCCTCCGCGACCGCCGGGCCCACCGCGACCGGTGGACCGACTGCGCCTCCGGGTGCCGTGCACCGTCCGGGCTGGACGCCGGGGCGCACCATCTCGGTCGTGCTCGGTGCCCTCCTGGCCCTCGTCGCCCTTGGGGTGACCGTGGGTGGGGGCGCGCTGCTCGTCGCGGACCGGACCATGCGGCACGACGGCTACGTCACTGTCCTCGAACGACCGGTCGGCACCGCCGGGTACGCCGTGGCCGCGACCGCCCTCGACATCCAGACCATGGCGGGTGGCAACGACATCGCCGACCGCGTGCTGGGCCGGATGCGCGTCCAGGTCACCCGCCAGGGCAGCGGGCCGGACCTGTTCGTCGGCATAGCACCCAGTGCTGACGTCGAGCGCTATCTGTCCGGCGTCGCCCGCACCGTGCCGGGGCGCACCGCCTCCCTCGACCGTGACATCGCCGGTGCCGCGCCGAGCACGCCCCCGACCGCCGTCGACACGTGGGTCGCCAGCGCCTCCGGCTTCCCCGGGACCGAGCTGACGTGGTCGCCCCGCAACGGTGACTGGGGGATGGTCCTCATGAACGCGGACGGCTCGGCAGCGCTGCGCGCGAACGTCGTCGCCGGCGCGGAGCTCCCCTGGCTGGGCACCGCAGGCGCCGTCCTGCTGGTCGTGGGCCTGCTCGTCCTCGCGGCCGGTGTCGTGACGGTGTCGGTGGCCGTGCACCGCGCCTCGACCCGTCCGCCGTACCAACCGTGACCTCCCGCGCGCTGGGGAGGACGGGGGCCCTGGTCGCCCTGACCGTGCTGCTGGCCTCGTGCGCTGCCGCGAGCAACGACCTGGCCGGCGCCGGGACCGACCTCCCGGGGTTCTGGCTGGGCCTGTGGCACGGGCTCATCAGCCCGGTGACCTTCATCGTGTCGCTGTTCCGCGACGACGTGGGCATCTACGCCGTGCGCAACTCCGGGGGCTGGTACGACTTCGGCTTCCTGTTCGGTGCCTCCGTGGTGTTCTCCAGCGTCGGGCGGACGGGCAGCAACGCCGTACCCCGTCGTGCCCGGCCGCCCGCGCGGGGCACCGCGCGCGGCACCTCCGGCGGGCACTGAACCACCGCGGCCCGACCGGACGGATCGCGTCCGGGACCTGTGGGAACCTTCGCGGGTGGAGGCCACCAACCCGACAGCCCGCGCCCTGCTCTGCCTGGAGCTCCTGCAGGAGTCGCCGGGCACGACGGCGGAGCGGCTCGGCGAGCGGCTCGGCGTCTCCTCGCGCGCCGCGCGGCGCTACGTGGGGATCCTGCGCGAGGCCGGCATCCCGGTGGAGTCGGTCCGCGGGCCGTACGGCGGCTACCGGGTGGGCCGGGGGCTGCGGCTGCCGCCGTTGACGTTCAGCGCGTCCGAGGCGCTCGGGCTCGTGATGGCAGTGCTCGACGGGCACCACGACGCCGGTGACACCACCGACCCGGTGGGCAGCGCCCTGGCCAAGATCATCCGTGCACTTCCGGAAGACGTTGCGGCACAAGCAGAAGCGGTCCGACGCGCCACGTCGCCGGCACCCGACCGGGCAGCCGCCCGCCCCGACCCGGCGACGGCCGCCAGCCTCGTGCGGGCCAGCTCCGACCACCACCGGGTGCGGGTGACGTACCAGTCGGAGTCCGGTCGTGAGTGGACCGTCCAGGTCGATCCCTGGGCGGTGGTGGTGCGCCACGGCCGCTGGTACCTGCTGTGCCTGGCGCGCCCCACGGAGGAGGACGCGGGCATCCGCACCTACCGCGTCGACCGCATCCGGGACGTCGAGGTGCAGGCCGAGGTGTTCGAGCCGCCGGGCGGTATCGACGCCGTCGCGCTCCTCGAGGAGCACCTGGCCACCGGGTGGGAGCACCGGACCGAGGTCGTGGTCGACGCGCCCCGCGACGAGGTCGCCCGGTCCCTGCCCGGCGGCCTGGGCCGCCTCGAGGCGCTGGACGACGGCACGTCACGGCTCGTCGGCAGCACGAGCGACCCCTGGTGGTACGCCGCGCAGCTCGTGCGCCTCCACGCTGCCTACCGCGTCGTCGGGGGCCCCGAGCTGCAGGAGGCGGCGCGGACGCTCGGGGCCCGCCTCCTCGCCGCCGGGACCGTGCCCGGGCACGACGAAGGGGCGTCGCGGCCCGGCCCCGACGCCACGTGAGGGGCGCGGGCAGCGGCGGGGACCGGCACCCACCCGTGGCGGTCGGCCGCGCGGTCGACGGTCAGGGGTCGACGGTCAGCGGCGGTGGGAACCGTCGGGACCGAGGCCCCCATGGGCGCCAGCGTGCCGGTGCCGCCGCGAGCGGTCCTTGGGTGGGGTCGCGACACCCCCACGGCTGAGGTAGAAGAACAGGGCCATCAGGAGCACGATCACCCCCAGGCCGACGAGCACGAACCACGGGTCGATGGGCACGGTGTCCTCCACGGGTCGTCGGGACGGTCACCAGTCCCTTCCCCGACCGCGCTGGTGGCAAACGCGGGGCCGTGCCCCGGGTCCCTCCGCGCGTCCACGTGCGGTGACCCGTGCACTCCCCCGGCTCGCGACCACCCGCGGCGTGGGCGAGGCTGACAGCCAAGAGCGTACTCGTCTCCGCGAGAGGAACCCATGGTCGAGCTGCGTCCCCGACTGGTCACCACGACCGCGCCCGCGTCGCCGGACGGGGCGGTCCTGCTGCTGCACGGCGGGGCGGCCCGGCGCGGGACGATGCGCGTGAGCCCGACCCAGCTGTCCGTACTGCGCATGGTGCCCATCGCCGCCCGCGTCGCCCTGGCGGCCCGCGGTCGGCTCGTGGTCCAGCGCCTGCTCAACTCGCGGCGGGGCTGGGACGCCCACCACACCCCGGTGCGGGACGTCGAGTGGGCCCTGGCCCAGCTGGCCGACCGGTACGGCGCGGACCTGCCCGTGTGCCTCGTCGGCCACTCCCTCGGTGGGCGCGCGGCCCTGCTGGCGGGACGGGCGCCGGCGGTGCGCAGCGTCGTGGCCCTCGCGCCCTGGCTGTACCCCCGCGAGGAGCAGGTCGGCCTGCGTGACAAGCAGGTGCTCTTCGTGCACGGGGACGGCGACCGCGTGGCCAGCCCGTCGAGGTCGGCCGGCCTCGCCCGTGACCTCGAGCGCACCGCCGACGTCGGTTACGTCACCGTCTGCGGGGGCAGCCACGCGATGCTGCGCCGGCACTCCGTCTTCGACGGGGCCGCTGCCGACTACACCACCGCCACCCTGTTGGGGACCGAGGTGGGCGGACCCGTCGCGCGGGTGCTGTCCGGCGACCGCTGGTTCGAGGTCTGACTGGGTGTGTCCCTGGTGCTGTGGGGTCATCCCACAACTCATGCGGCACGGCTACTTCGACCACTAAAGGCAGGGCACGCCCACAGAGCGGCGGGGGTGGTTCGGCAGGACCATCAAGGACATAGAGCAAGGCGCGCCGCGCCGCTACGAGTTCGCCTGGCTGCCTGCTGACGAGGCTGCCGAGAAGTGGGTCGAACTAGGCCTCACGGACACCGATTTCTGAAATATCCCTGCCGTCTCAGAAGGCTTCCCTCCGCCCCCGATACGCGGCATGAGCGTGCGTCGGGCCGGGAGTCGAGACCATTGAGTCGTCCCGCGCTACCGTCGATACATGGACGCAGTCGCGGCCTCCGTTGTAAGTGGCTTCGGTGGGGCCGTGCTTGGTGCCCTCGTTGGCGGTGGCGCATCGTGGCTGACCATGCGACACCAGGCCGCTCTCGATGCTCACCAACGTCAGATGGACAGGCTAGACGGGATCGTCGTGGATGCGTGGCAGGCCGCCGACAGGGTGATGAGAGATCCCATCGGGGAAAGTGTCACCCAGCTGCAGAATCTCCTCCTCCTTGTGATGGGCCGGGCTAACGTTCCGAGCCCGGCCCTGGCCAGGAACCTTGCGACACTCGTACCTCTCATTGGTCGCGGGCGAAACACGGATGAGGTGCGCACCGGCGCCCTGCGAATCACCCTCGAACTGAGCGCTTGGCTCGGGGACCCCGCACGGTATGAACGCGCCGGCGGTACGACCACCGAGAATGAGCCCTCCACCGGCTGACGGCCTCTCTTGGCGGGCGCCCAGTCGGCTACTCAAGTAGAACGTCGGCGGCGGTCACTTGACCGCGCTTCAGTCGCAGGCATCCGCGTCCCCAGCCGAAGGAGTCAGCGCGTCTCGTGGTCCACGCCGATATCAAGGCCGCGGCCCAGCTACCACTCGTGTAAGTGCGCTCAGCGGCACGAGCGGATCGCAGCATGGGAGGAAGGTTCGTCGACTAGATGATCAGTCCCGAATGAGCGATTCGGCGGTGCCCGCCCCATTGCGGGGAGGAAGGTGAATCGCTGCTAGGTGTCGTGCGACGGTCCGGCCCGCTGGCCGGCGATGAGCGGGTAGCACGCCACAAGCAGAGGGATCTGGGTAGCGGCGTACAGCAGATGGAACGAGTAGTGGCGAAGGGTTTGCTCCGGCTCGAAGGGCAGCAGCGGCAGTGGCAGGACGCTGAGGGCGCCGCCTACGAGGTTTAGCAGGGCCCAGCCGAACAGACCGATTCCGGTCAGGCGGACCCTGCGCGTCGCGTGGAGGGTGAGCAGCGCGGCGGTGACCAGGCTGGGCCCGAGGGTCTCAGGGCTGAGCAGCGTCTGGTTCGGTAGCTCGGCGACGTTGTGGACGAGCAGTCCGAGCCAGGCGCCGGTGGCGGCGGCGACCACCAACGCGATGTGCGGCTGTCGACTGGTGTCCCGCCGATCGTGCCTCCGCGTGCTGGTAGCTCGGACGTGCTTCATCGCCTTCGCTCTGAACTGAGGGTGCCGGACGCGGCTGGCGACTCCGAAATCTGCTGAGCGTGTTGGGCAGGGTTGTACATGCGGTAGCTGACGTCGAGGATCCAGGCCAGCCACAGCACAAAGCCGACGAGACTGACCGTGTTGGAGATCGCATCGGCTGTCAGGGCGCCGAGGACGGCGGAGATGAGGAAGGCCGCCGCCGAGACGAGTCCGGTGGCGACCAGCCACCGGGGGAGCATCCGGCTTCGGGCGGCGAGGACGTTAGTGGCGATCAGGTGCGCCGCTAGACCGAACCCTGCAGCGGACAAAGACATGGCCGCGAACGCGTACAGGGCGAGCGCACCGCCAGTGTTCGGGGGCAGGAGCGCAAGGGTGGCCATCGCAGCCGCCGAGCCCAGCGACATGGTCCCACCAAGGAGCAGCCCGGCCAGTGAGACCACGGCAAGCCTCGGTGCGCCTTCCTCGGCCCGGATCATGAGGTCCCACAGGGAGCCGAACCACCACAGCAAGGGAAGTGTGGCCAGGCCGAACAGCCACAGCCCGGCCGCGAGGCCGGCGCGATGGTCGGCGAGGTAGGTCACGATCTCGCCCTCCGGCGCCGCCGGCGGGGGTGGTGCACCTGCCGTCACGCCGACCACGATGTCCAGGGCGACGTAGAGGGCGCCGGCGAGTGCGGCGGTGCGTGCCTGGCTCATTCCAGAACCTTCGAAGTCTCGGCTAGGGCCGTTGCCCAGAAGGCACGGAGCAACTCGAGGACGGCCTCGGGCCGCTCAAGCGGTACCAGGTAGGCCGCGTCCGCGACGGCCGCCGCACGTCCGTCGGGCATGGTCGCGACCGCGCCGGCACTCTGGGTGGGGGTCCAGCCGCTGTGCTGCTCGCCGGTGATCATCAGGGTCGGGATGGTGATGCCCGGCAGGAGCGCGGTCAGGTCTTCGCGGTGCAGAGAGATCGAGGCCACGGCGTTGCGCAGCTGGCCCGGGGCGGCCTCAACGAACGAGCGGCGAACGAGTTGAACGGCGTCCGTGTCGCTGGCGCGTGTCTGCGGCGAAAGCAGCGTCTCGACCACCGCGTCGACCAGGAAGCCGGCCGGCCCCAGCAGCTGGTGGACCAGGAGCAGGGTGCGGGTTCGCACCCGCTCGGAAGTGGTGAGTGCCTGCACAGGAGTCCCGATGGTGACCAGAGACCTGACGCGGCTGGGATAGGCGGTCGCGAAGCGGATGCCGACGTGGCCACCCCAGGCGTTGCCCACCCAGTCCACCGGCTCTGCGACACCCAGTGCATCGAGTACCTCCACAGTGGCCCGGGCACACTGAAGAAGGTCGTAGCGGCGGCCGAGGTCGCCACTCTCGCCGTGACCGGGGCCGGTGACCAAGACCAGTTGGCGGTCCTTGGCCAACTCCGCTGCCAGTCGCTGCCAACTGCGCTCGTCGACGAACAGGCTGTGCCATAGGACGGCAGGCGCACCCCTACCCGCGGTCGTGACCTTGAGGCGGCCCACTGCCGTTTTGATGAACCTGCTTCCTGACATGCGAATCAACTCCTAGGTTGACAGTGTCAATCCCCGTATAGTCGCCGACATGGTTGACACTGTCAATGCCGCCGCGGCGGTCGCTGATGACCCGCTGGAGATGCGGCTGGTCCAAGCGACGCTGCAGATCCTGCGCACCACCCCAGTTGACAAGCTCAGCCTCCGCCGGGTCGCCGAACAGGTCGGGGTTAGCCACCAAGCGCCTTACGTGCACTTCGGCTCCAAGCGGCGATTCCTCGCCGCGGTCGCCGGAGTCGGCCTGGATCGCGCCGCCGACGCGGCTGAGATCAAGGTGGCGGCCGCCGGCAGCTCGCCCATCTCGAGGCTTCGGGCCTTGGCCCGTGCCTACACCGAGTGGGTCACTCACGAGCCGCACGTCCACGACCTCGACCTGGCGCTGCACATCGCCAAGAGCGAACACCCATGGCTGCAGACGGCCGCGATCCGATACTGGAACCTGCTCCACGACACCGTCGAGGCATGCCAGCCCCCCGGCGTCAGTGAGGCCGACGTGCTGCGGCGATGCACCATCGTCTGGGGAGCTGTCTATGGCATCTCCCGCCTGGCCGCACTCGGCCAAGTCCCGGCCTCCGTTCCAGGCGACGCCAGCGAACACATCAGCTTCGCACTGGACGCCCTCTTCGCTGGCTGGCACGCCGCACCCTGACCACCACCTCGGTGTCTCGCCAACCCCGCATCGACAGGCAGCCAGCAAGCGGCGGAAGGACGCGCGTTCTTCGCTCGGCAGCGATGGCCCACTCAGCGAGGGTGGGCCTTGGGGATCGGGTCGGCGCTGTACCTCGGGTACCAGCCGCGGAAGCCGAACGCACGACCCAGGACTGCGAGGGGGGCGAAGACTGCGGTCTGGACGCTCGCCGGCGGTGCGGCAAGCCGTATCTCGTCGCGGTACTCGCGCAGGATGACGGCCATGCTGAGAGGGTTCGGTAGACCCTTGGCGTTCGTCTTTCCGTCCTTGGCCAGGCCGAAGAAAGTCTCGAAGAACATCTCGGTGCGCAACGCGGGCGAGACCTGCACGAGAACGTGGGCGTCCTCGCTGCCGTCATTCCACCAGGTGTGCGGCTTCCCGACCGGCACCTCGGCCCAGTCGCCGACCTCGAGCGTGGACTCGTCGCCGTCCACACGCAGCTTGACGCTGCCGGCCAGAACACCGAAACGTTCCTGCTGGTTGGGGTGCACGTGTGCTGCTGCAGGATGGCCGCCGGGAAGCGCGAACAGGTCACACTCGACCAGGTCGCCGTCGGTGTCTCGAGCGACGCGTCGCCACACAAGGCGCTCACCTGTGACTGGATGTTCCAGCTCTTCACCCGACCTTGCCACGGGCTGCCTCCTTGGGCCACCGACGATCCATCGAAAGTACTCGCCCGTCACTCCGGACGGCCAGAGCAGGAGTCGCGCGTGCGGCGGCAGGACGCATCTGCTCATCGGCAAGACCGCGCTGACAGGGGCATGTCAGCGCATCTGTCTCAAAGGAAGAGTCCTGACCTGTTCACCTGGGGGTGCAGACTGTCGGCCCATGGTGAGGTTCCTGCTTCTACCGGACGACGAGCGTGAGTTCATGGAGTGGGCACAACACAAGCACGGGCTAGAACTCAGTTGCGCAGTCGAGACCGCGAGCGGACTGGCCCAACTCGAGCGCTGCTCAGGACTTCCCACAAGACTTCCGGGGCCACCCGGCGAGCGGTCGTCCGCCCCGCGAGAGTTCGTGCTGCGCCACCCGGATTGGGGCATCAACGACCTCGATCGTTGGCACGTCGATAGCGCGGCCGACCGTGTCATGCGTTCGCTCAACTCCAGCGCTGCAGGGCAGGCAGGGGTATCCCCCGACGGCATGATCGACTTTGAGCGAACGCCAGTACTCCGATTCCGGCGATGCGGTTGGATCAACGCGGGTGAGCTCCACGTGGCCTCTCTCCGAGGCAGCGCCCGCCCTGCTCGGCTTCAGGATCCGACGGTTACTGCCATGTTGAAGAGCGCGGAGCGTTGGTTGGCACGCGGCTCAGTAGGTGTCGAGCTGCCTGACGAGGTTCGCTATCGACCGCGCATCCTGGCGCGCCCCCGAGCCAACGAATGGGTTCACGCGGGCGGCGTGGTCTACCCATGGGACGCGTGACCGCTCATCGGCACGATCGCTCGACCAGCGGCATGAGCGGACGCATCGTGCGGGATGCTAGACCGCGTGAGTGGCTACCTCGCGCGCCGTAGGGAGCGCCGGCAGCGAGCTCGGCGCATAGGTGAGCTGGGTGCCTGCCCTGAATGTCGTCATCTCTGGTCTGAGCACCCAGGGTCCGGGAACGACTTCGAGGGGATGTGCGGGGAGTGCGCCTATGAGTTCGAGCACGGCCAGCGGGAGTCAGCCGCCCCCGGATGCCGGCTGCCAGTTCCAGCCATCGAATGACTGACCTCACTGCGACATGGCGGACGTTCGATTTGCGGCATCGAGCCGAGATTGCTCGGCGGCTGAGGGATACTTCAGTCAACGGGAGGGAGGCGAGATGCCCGACAACGGATTTGGTTCAAGCCTGTGGAAGAACGTGCAGGCGGTGAAGCTCGGCAGGGACGGGGGCCTTGAGGTCCCTGTTCGTGCCAACTCTCGCGAAGGGATCGTTATCGGCGCCGACGCGGTAGCGGCGAGCGAAGTGTCGACGCCAGCCGCCACCCCTGCGAGGGGTGACCGGTCACCGGGCTTCTGGCGGCGCTTGTTCCGCCGGTAGCCGGACACTCAACGCGGCATGAGCGGACGTTGGTCGGCTACTCGCCCTGCTGGCGCATGGCGGGTAGCGCTAGATCCGGCCTCAGGGGTGCACGGCGGCTTGGATGAAGGTCCGCGTCGCAACGTCCTGATGACCATTGGCATCGCGGCGACCAGGTGGGACAGTGTGGGGAGGGTGGTCGCATCAGCGGCCGGCGGGCGCGGCCGGAAAGGCCATCGCTATGTGGTTCGGGATCATCGCAGGCACATTTGTGATCCTGCTTGTGATTGGCGCTTGGTTGTGGGACCGGGCACGCGGTACGAGCGGAACCAGAATAGAGATAGCTGACCGCCGCCCGGACTCAGACCGTCCCGGCGTCGGTTGAACGGCCAGAAGCCCGCATCACCCGGAAGTGAGGCCGCCACGTTTTGGATCTTGGCCGGGGCACTATTCCTGCTGCTGCTCGTAGGCGTCTGGCTATGGGACCGGCACGCACTGAATTCGGACAAGACGGCCGGGCACGCCCCCGACGGGATCGCTCGGCAGGACGCCGGACGTCCCGGGATTGGCTAACGAAGCGGAACGCATTAGCGGCTGGAAGGACCACCGTCATGTGGTTTTGGATCATCGCGAGCATCTTTGTGGTTCTCCTGGTGGTTGCCGCTCTGGTGTGGGATCGGAGCCACGGTACGAGCGGAACCGAGATAGAAATCCGTGAGCGCCGGCTGGACGACGGAAGGCCCTACAACTTCGGAGATGGCGGCGGCTTCTAGCACTCCATCATCGGCAATGCCGTGCGCATCGCGGCATGAGCGGACGGTTCCCAGAGCTGGGTGGCCCTGTCGAGGGCCTCGCTGGGCTCGCAGGGGTGACGCATTGGTGGCCGGAGTGGAGTCGCGGCTACTGCGGATGGTGGTCGTCTGCTAGTCCTGTCTGGTCGTAGGGTCCCGGCCGTGAGGCGTGGACGGATCGCATGGCCAGGGAGGTCGGCCACCGGGCAGTCAGGAGCGGCGCGCGCGGATGTCATCCCGTTCGCGACTGCGGCCCGGGCCTGGTTCGCGATCTCCTTGCAGACCTTCGGAGGACCCGCTGGTCAGATCGCGGTGATGCAACGCACCTTGGTGGACGAGAAGCGCTGGATCGGGCAGCGACGGTTCCTGCACGCGCTGTCGTACTGCACCCTGCTGCCGGGACCAGAGGCCCAGCAGCTGGCCATCTACGTCGGATGGCTCCTCAACGGCGTCCGCGGCGGCCTGGTCGCCGGCATCCTGTTCGTCCTGCCCGGTGTGGTCGCCCTGCTCGGGCTGTCCGCCCTCTACGTCGCCGCCGGGGACACCGTTGTCGTCACGGCCCTGTTCTCCGGTCTGGCCCCCGCCGTGCTGGCCATCGTCGCCCAAGCCGTGATTCGGGTCGGCGGCCGCGCCCTGGGCCACCCCGCCCTAACCGCCCTGGCAGTGGCCGCGTTCGCCGCCCTTGCCGTCTTCGCCGTGCCCTTCCCCCTGGTCATCGCGGCTGCCGCCCTCATCGGCTGGGCGCTCGGCAGGTGGGCGCCCACCACCATGCATCGGGCCTCCGCCCACGCCCACGACGCGGACGGTACTGCACCGCTCATCCCCGACGACGCCCTGCACACGGAGCTACCGAGCCGGGCCCACGCCGTGAAGGTCATCGCCGTCGGCGTGGTCGCGTGGGCCGTCCCGGTGGTGGCCGTCGCGGCGTGGACCGGGACGGGAAGCATCTTCACCGACCAAGCGCTGTTCTTTTCTGGCGCCGCCCTGGTCACCTTCGGTGGCGCGTACGCGGTGCTCGCCTACGTCGCCCATAAGGCGGTCGAGGTGTACGGGTGGCTTGCACCCGGGGAGATGGTCCGCGGGCTGGCCCTGGCCGAGACCACCCCGGGCCCGCTCATCATGGTCGTGCAGTTCGTCGCCTTCGTCGGCGCCTACCGGCACCCAGGCACCCTCGAGCCGTGGGTGGCAGCCGTCCTCGCGGCACTGCTGACCACGTGGGTGACGTTCGTCCCCTGCTTCGTCCTAGTCTTTGTCGGCGCCCCCTGGGTCGAGCGGCTACGAGGCAACCACCCCCTGTCCTCCGCCTTGACCGGCATCACCGCTGCCGTCGTGGGTGTCATCGCGAACCTTGCAGTGTTCTTCGCCGTGCACACCCTGTTCGGCGCGACAACGCGGCTCCTTCTCGGCCCGGCCCACCTGGACGTGCCCGACTGGGTCACCCTGCGGCCGGTCGCCGTGGCCATCGCCGTCGTTGCCGCCGTGCTGCTCTTCCGTCTCAAGTGGCCGGTGCTGCGCACTCTCGCGGTGTGCGCCGCTCTGGGCCTGACCGCGGGCCTAGTAGCGGTCGGCCTCAGCTGACCAAGTTGCAGTCTTGGGTCCGCCTCTCCAAGAAGTCCTTTGATTTAGCGGATCGCGGCAGATGAGTGCGTTGCTGCTGGGCCGACTTGGCTGGTGGCCCACATGCCCTGGGCTTCCGTGCCGCGGCCCGCGAACCGAACACGGCAGTCACGGGGAGTCACATGGCAGCCGTTCACGTCCTGGTTCAGCCACAAGCGCCAACCGTTGGACCCTGGGTCCTGCGATGTTGGGGCTAGGGCTTCGCGGCCCCCCAACGTCCGAGAGCGACGATCGCCGCGCGCAACGCCAGGCCCCGATCGGTGAGCGCGTAGGCCCGCGTGTTGTGCCGAAGCGGTAGGCGGTACAGCACACCGGCCTCTTCAAGCTCGCGCAGCCGGGTGGCGAGCATGTTCGTCGGCGCCCCGAGGTCGCGCTGCAGGTCGCCGTAGCGCTGCGGCCCTTCGAGCAGTCGCTCCACGATGAGCAGGGCCCAGCGGCTTCCGACGATCTCGAGAGCTGCTGCGAGGTCGCTCACTCAGTGGTGTCGGTGTTCGGCTTCATCCAGAACGGTGAGTAGTGGTAGCCATCTGGGTCGTCGAACTGGCGTTGGTACATGAAGTCGTAGTCGTCGGTGTCGCCGACCCGTCCGCCCGCGGCGCCGGCGCGCTCGACAAGCTTGTCAACCGCCTCGCGGCTGCCCAGGTCGAACGAGACGGTGACCTTCGATGGAGTTCCCGCTTCACCGATCAACTCGGCCACGCCGCCGACGCTTGCATACATCTCGCGGCTGCCGAGCATGACGTACTGCTCGGGTGCGATCGCGAAGCACGACACGTTGTGGTCGGACATCTCGGCGTTGAGAGTCCAACCGAGTGCGGCGTAGAAGGTGGTCGCGCGCTCGACGCTTTCGACGGGGCAGGTGATGAAGAGGCTCATGCGGGCATACTTGCAAAATGCAAGTGGACTGACAAGGGCCGCCAACAGGCCGAGGGCCTGACTTGACCGTTTCATCCACGAGGCGCCAGCGTGTGCTGCCTTGGGTCCGCGAACGACGGTGGAGGGAAGGTGTTCGGCCGCCTGGCTTTGCGATCGCACGCTAGACGGGAGCAGATGACCGCCGTTGCGGATGCACGTGGGTCCTCTGCCTCAGCAGACAGATACTCAGCGCTGTCACCAGCAGCAGGAACGAGACCGGGGCGACGACCGTGAGGACCGTGCCCGCGACAAGGATCTCCAGTGCTCGAAGGGTGCAGAGCACTGCCACCCCGAGCGCGGCCCATCGAAGCCACAGGGGTCCCAGCCATTCGCGGGCGCACACTCCAGCGAAGGCGGCGATCGTCAGGAACAGCACGACGTCGACGAGGTCGGAGAGAAGAGCGAGGGCGTCGACGAGGTCTGCGGCGCCCGACGAGGCCACGACACAGAGCCACAGCGGCGGGACCACCGTCATCACCGCAGCCCCGGCCATCGCGAGGCCGGTAAGAGCCAGCGGTCCGGGACGAGCCACGAGCAGCGAGCGCGCCGAGCCGAGGACGAAGACGACGAGGGGCAACGTGGCGAGGAGCTCGATGACCTGGGCCGCCACGACGACACCGGTGTGCGCCTCGTAGAACGCCCTGACGGCGGCCGTGGTGTCGTCCGCGCCCGGCACGCTCGGCATACCTGCGCCCACGAGCAGGAGCAGGACGAAGACCAGTCCCGAGACGCCGGCGACCCTCGTGGGACGGACAGGGCGCAAGGGTCGACCTTGAGAGGTGGCCATTCACCCAGCATCGCCAGCTTGTAACGCGTGTACACCGGCGATTGGGTGAGCCCCGCTACCCAAGTGGCGTAGCGGGTTGATGACAGATGGCCTGCGCCAACAAAGCACCTGGCAGCGAGGATCGAGTCATGGCCGACTCGGCTCGTCACCCCGACCTCAGCCTTGGTCGCGGGGCTGCCCTCTAGTCGGCGCACACCCTGACCGCCCGACACTGAGCCATGAACACTGAGCCGCTGGTCGAGCTCGAGACTCCACACGGCCTGATGCCGGCGTACGCAGCGGTGCCCGCGACGCCGCCGCCATGGCCAGGCATTGTCGTCATCCACGACTTCACCGGCATGAGCCAGGACCTGCGGCAGCACGCGGACTGGCTTGCAGGCGTGGGCTTCCTGGCGATCGCACCCAACCTGTACTGGTGGGGCAGTCGGTTGCGTTGCCTTCGAACGATCATGCATGAGCTCGGTCCCCGTCGTGGTCGCACCTTCGACGACATAGAGGCGGCACGGCAATGGCTGCGAGACCAGGACGGCTGCACCGGGGTTGTAGGCGTGGTTGGCTTCTGCATGGGCGGTGGGTACGCCATCGCGCTGGCCGAGGGCCACGGGTTCGACGCCTCGGCGGTGAACTATGGGGGTTGCCCCTCTGACGCCGAGGACTGGCTGCCGCGGGCGTGCCCGGTCGTCGGAAGCTTCGGCGGGGCCGACAAGTCCCCGCTCGGAGCCCGGGCCGGTGAGCGGCTGGAGAACCTGCTGACCCAGTTCGACGTGCCTCACGACGTGAAGATCTACCCAGGCACCGGCCATGGGTTCATGAACAATCACGCACCCCAAGACCAGACCATGTTCCTGCGCTTCCTCGCCCGAATCTCGGGCACCCAGTACGACCACGAGGCCACCCTGGATGCTCGTCGACGTATCGCGGCGTTCTTCAGGGAGCACCTCCGCTCGGATGCACCCTCGTCTTCTTGACCCGCGTATCGCGGCATGTCAGGGCGATTCGCCTAGCCCAATCGTCGTCAGTGCCCCGGGACCCAAACGGCGCTGGGACAGCACCGCCCTGCGTCCCTTTCGCGATCGGGATCCAGGGTTGCAGAATGCGGACATGAGCGAGTCTTCTGTGCAGGACCCGGAGGAGCTTGGGAGGGTAGCGCGGGACCTGGTGGAGACCCGAGGGGTCGCGCCAACCCTCCGGGCGGTCGTTGGGAAGGCCGCCGCGTTGTTGTCGTGTCCTTGGGCCGTTGTTGCGGTCACGCAGACCTTGACGGACAAGCCTGCCCGTCTGACTGCCTCGACCGACGAGGATCTCGCCGCGAAGATCGCAGGCATCGCGGGTGCGAGTGGTGCCAGCCCGGGGATCACTGCGTTCGAAGCGGGCAAGGTCGTCGTCTGCGCGGACCTGGCCATCAGTGACGAGTACCCGGACTACTGCAAGGGCATGCTGGCCCAGACGCCGGTGAAGTCCGTTCTCAGTGTTCCGCTGCAGAGCGCCGACGGGCCCCTCGGTGTGCTGACCTGCTACGCCGACCGACGCGACGCGTTCGACGAGTCAGCCGTCGAGGTGGCCCGGACCTTGGGCGACCTGGCAGTGCTGGCCATCGAGGCGGCGCTCGGAGAAGACGAGGCGGACAACCTTCAAATGGCCCTCCTGCGATCACGGACCATCGGCGCGGCCATCGGCATCCTGATGGAGCGAAGACAGCTCAACGCAGACGATGCCTTCACGCTGTTGGGCAGGGTCAGCCAGCGCACCAACACCAAGCTCGCCGAGGTGGCTGCGGAACTGGTGGAGACGGGCAACCTGCCCGATCGGCCTTGGTGTGCCTGAAGTCCCAGGCCGGCACCCAAAGCGCGATTCAGTCGATGAATGTTCGCTTGCACCCCCAACGTGACCAGAGGAGCGAAGCTGACATCCCAAGAAGGCACGCCTTCGTCGTCCGCGGGCGCAGATGAAGACCACACGTCGGGATGCAATAGGTGGCGCCCACGACTGACACCACCGTGTCCGGAGAGGCCGGAGCACGCAGGCCGACGGAGTCGCGAAACGAATCACCGTGGACGAGAAGCGTCGGGGGCGGGTAGCCGCGCCGACGGACTTCTTCAGTCCGGGGCTTCGGGCGCGACGCTGCTTGCGGGTTCCTCTGGGCGCGCCTCGCAGTCCGAAACCACGGGTTCCACATAGCCAGGGGGAACTGGCGGGTTGAGGAGTTCCGGGGCGGGCAAGGTCGGAGGTGGAGGTGGTCAACGATGACCAGCAACACCACGCATTTGCGTCCGGATGGAACGACGTTTCCGCCGGTCACACCGGGTGCTCCACGGCCGAATGCCGGGAGTGGGTCATACGTTGTGCCTAGCGCGGATGCGGTGCGTCGAGGGCTCAGCCAGTGCCGCCCATGCTGAGTCCTGTCGGGGATGACTCGGTGCGGCCGTCGCCGCGTTCCTTGAGGCACCGCGCGCAGCGGATGAAGCGGTGGACGTCCGGGGTGTGCGCTGTCTCCCACGAGTGGTGCAGGTTGTTGCGGCACAGGAGGGGCCTTCGGGGAGT
>NZ_BAABLO010000011.1:0-769370 GCF_039544395.1 Pedococcus ginsenosidimutans | reverse complement strand
GGCACTCGTGACGGGCGTCGGCGCCGAAGTGGATGTGCGCTGCGTGGGGGTTGTCGGGCAGCAGCCCGTTGGCGGCCATGGTCACGTTGATCCGGTTGCCCGTGACCGTCACCATCGCGGTACCGCTGCCCTTGACGCCGTTGAGCGCGACCGGCCGCAGGGTGGCCATCGTGCTGCCGTCCGCGGCCTGCGCGATGCCGGCCCCCAGGAACGGGAGCAGGGTGGTGGTGCCGGTGCGGCGGCCCACCCCGGTAGCTGCCGACTGCGTGGGTGCAGGCGCGGAAGTCGGCGGACCTTGTCGCCCCGCGAGCTGCCCGACGGCAGCTGGTCGGACGCGCGACCGGACTCAGCCGTTACGGGTCCACACGATGCCGAAGCCGTCCGTCAGCGTCCCGGCGACGCGGTCATGGCTGAAGTCGAGACTGACGCGCGTCCGGAACTCGTTGCCGCCCGGCAGGCACACCAGAGCGGCCTGCATGTGGACGTGACTGCCCTCGACGATGCCCGGTCCTGACAGCCGTGCCGGGCTGCCCTGACAGGCTCCGGTGGCTGCATCGTCTGTGTACACTATCGAGTAGGCGTGCTGTCCGGCGCCCGTGACGACGAGGGTCTGGTGGCTCCCGTCGGTGTCGATCGAGGTCCAGATGCCTGCCAGTGGCCCTGCTGCTGCCGACGCCGCCGGCGGGGCGACGACGGCAATGACCGCTGCGAGAACCAGGCCGGCCGCTCTCGATGCGAGTGTCCTTCTCGTGGCTCCACCTTTCGCAGTGCGGATGCGAACGCATCGATGGTGTCGCCGTGTCACGGTGGTCGCAATGGCCCATCTGGGCTCCTCATCTGAGGGGATGCGGAGGAGCCAGCACCATGGTGCCGATTCACTACGGCCGGCATGGCCCGCGCCGTGGTCGGCTGTCGCCAACGGCGAGGACGACCGGTCGCGCAGGAGGAGTTACCCACAACGCCTGTGCGCCGCTGTTGTTGTCCACAGTGCTCGCTGTGGACGACGGGGTGACTAGTCACCCCGGCCCGTCTCAGTGGCAGGCGGTGGAGCCGGTGTCAGTGAAGACGGGGGAGGCGGGGTAGGCCTGCAGGTACTTCCAGTCGTAGCTCGCCGAGTGGAGCGTCAGCTGGAGCACCCCGAACGTCTTGTCGTTCCCGGCCTGGAAGTTGGGCAGCATCGGCGTCTGGAAGGTGGAGTGACTCTTGCCGCCCATGCCGACGATGAACGCGCGCAGTCCGCGAGCCGTGTCGACCTGGCTGCTCGGGTCCTGCTGGGCGTAGCGCGCGTAGAGGTGGGAGTTGCCGGAGAGCACGACATCGGTGCCACCGGCGTAGAGCGCGTCGATGAACGGCCTGAACTTCGCGACCGTCTTGCCGTTGGACCAGTACGGGCGGTGCATCACGGCGAGGATGCACGGCTTGCTGGTGGCGGCCAGGTCCTGCTTGAGCCACTGCAGCTGCGGGCTGGAGGAGGTGCAACCTCCGATGCTCGACTCGGTGCAGGCCGTGTTGAGGGCCACCACGTGCCAGCTCGTCCCGATGTCGTAGCTGTACCAGCCAGGGCACGCCTTGGTGCACGAGCCCTGCTGGGCGCGGCTCGAGAAGTACGTGTAGTAGCCCTGGGCGCCGGGGGTGGAGCACCCGGAGCCCGAGTACTCGTCCTCGCCGACGACGGGGTACGTCTTGTCGAGGTACTGGCCCCAGGTCTTGTCGTAGGCGCCCTGGTAGGAGGTGAGCCGCCCGCAGTTGTACTGGTTGTCGCCCGCGGTCAGGACGTAGTCCGCGGGCCCGAGCAGCGCGGCCGTGAGGTCGTCGCGGCACTTCCTGGCGCGGGAGCTCCCGGGTTCGCACGCGATGTCGCCGGCGGCCATGACGACGGGGTCGGCAGCGGTCGTCGCCGCCGACACCTGGGCGGTGGCACCGGCGGCCTCGGCCGTCGCCGGGAGCCCCGCGCCCAACCCGACCGTCGTGCTGACGAGCATGCCCAGCGCCACAGCCATTCGGATCCGCACCATCGTCCCCACCCTTCAACCCTGTGTGGGCACTGTTGCAGAGGCCGCGTGCCCGGGCCTCCCCCCGAACGACGACCGCCCGTACGGCATCGGTAGGGCCGCGCCGGTGCGGCCGAGGGCCTACCCGCTGGAGGACTCGCGCGCGGACCGGCTGCCGAGGAGGTAGCCCAGGCACCCCGCGAGCAGCACGAGACCGAGCACCGCCGCGGCCCAGGCCAGCACCTCCCGATCGCTGACGAGGCGAGGCAGGTGGGGGTCGGGGTCCAGTGGGGCGTAGGCGAACCAGCCGTAGGACGTGCTGCGCGCGCGCAGCGCCAGCACCGTACCCAGCACCAGGGCCACCAGCCCGACGACCGCCGTGATGGCCACCCGGCCGCGACGCGTCCCCATACCCGCACCGTACCCGGGACCGCGCGGGACCCGCTGCGAACCGGACCCTCGGCACGGACCCGTCGGAGTAGCCTGTTCGGGCCGAGCGCCTCCCTCGCCGGGAGGTCCGAACCGAGCTCCGGGGGAGAGAGATGCCGGAACAGGTCAAGGGGTCCCGCAGCCGCACCGAGAGTCGCCTCTTCGCGACGAGCGTCGCCTCGGTCTACCCGCTCTACCTGGCCAAGGTGGAGCGCAAGGGCCGGACGAAGGCCGAGCTCGACGAGGTCATCACCTGGCTGACCGGGCTCGACGAGCCGGGCCTTCGGCGCCACCTGGACTCGGGGACGACGTTCGAGGAGCTCTTCGAGCAGGTCGACCTCAACCCGCGCGCCTCGGCGATCACCGGCACGGTCTGCGGGGTGAGGGTCGAGGACGTCGAGGACCCGCTCATGCAGAAGATCCGCTACCTCGACAAGCTCGTCGACGAGCTGGCCAAGGGCAGGTCGATGGACCGGGTCCTGCGGGCCTAGGCGTCCGGCGAGGCGGTGTGTCGGCGCAGCGCCACCGCGGCGACGTCGTCCTCGTGGGCCTCGGCACCCATGGTGGCCACGGTCCGCCGGAGCCCGTCGCCGAGGTCGTCGTGGGCGAGGGCGACCAGCGCTGACGACAGCTTGGCCCTGCCCTCGTCGATGTCCTCGGTGCGCCGCTCGATGAGGCCGTCGGTGAACAGCAGGACGGTGTCGCCGGGACCGAACGGCACCCGGTGCTGCCGGCGACCGCCTTCCACGACGGCCAGTGGGGCCCCGTCGGCGCAAGGGAGCTGCTCGACCGAGCCGTCGGCGCGGAGCAGGATCGGGGCAGGGTGCCCGGCGTTGGCGAAGACGAGCTCGTCGCGGGACGGGTCGACCAGGAGGTAGGCCAGGGTGACGAGCTGCTCGTTGCCGTACTGCGCCAGCATGCGGTCGAGCTTGGTCAGCACGACCTCAGGCAGGGGGTCGGTCGCGATGTAGGCGCGGACCGAGGCCCGCATCTGGGCCATCGACGCGGCCGCCTGGACCCCCCGGCCCATCACGTCACCGACGAAGAGGGCGACCCGGCCCCCGTCCAGCGCGACCACGTCGTAGAAGTCGCCGCCCACCTCCGTGCGCCCGGATGCCGCGTAGCAGGCCGCGACGTCGCAGCCGGCGATGTCCGGCAGCCCGGCCGGCAGGACCGCGTGCTGCAACCGGACCGCCACGGCGAGGGTCTCGCTGTGGAGCTCGGAGTTGTCGATGGAGACGGCGGCGCGCCGGGCCAGCTCCTCGGCGAACTCGAGGTCACGCTGGGCGTAGGCGCGCTTGGACTCCGCCCTGACCCACGTGATCACCCCGAGGGTGCGGCCCCGGGCCACGAGCGGCACGGTGATCGCGCTGTACAGCCCCAGCTCACGGGCGATGCGCAGGTGCTCCTCGTCTCGGGCGGCGGCGACCAGCAGCTCGTCGGTGATCTCCGGGATCAGCTCGCTCTCTCCCGTCCGCATGACCTGCCACGGGCCGTTGCCGGCGTCGGGGTCGCTGGGGTAGCGCTCCGCGAGCTCGTGGGCGTACGCGACCTTCGCCGGGTCGACGTGGGCCACCGAAAGCCTGCGCAGGCGGTCGTCCTTGACCAGGTCGATGGCGCACCAGTCGGCGAACGTGGGGACCGCGAGCTCGGCCACCCGCGTCATCGTCGCCTCGTAGTCGAGGCTGCTGGCGAGCTCGGCCGACGCCTCGGCGAGGAACGACAGCTCTGCCTGCCGGGCAGCCGCCTCGCCCTCGGCCCGGATGCGCAGGAGCGCCTGCGCGCAGCTGTCGGCCAGGATGTCGAGGAAGTCCAGCTCGGCGGGTCGCCAGTCGCGCCGACCGGGGAACGACAGGGTGATCGCCCCGAGGGTGCTCGTGCCGGTGCCCAGGGGGAGGACGAGCAGCGACCGGTCGCCACGGTCGACCTTCGGGTTGTCGGGGTAGGCGTCGAGGATGGCCTGGCGCCCCACGAGGATGAGCCGTTTGCCCGACCTGATCACGTCGGAGGCCGGGCTCGGCTCCGACAGCGAGTACGTGGCGTAGGCCTCGGCGTCTCCCTCGCGGCCACCACGCAGGCCGAGGAGGCGGACGACATCGGGACCCACCCTGAGGCTGAGCGAGGCGATGGTCGCGCCGACCGCCTCGGCAATGTGTTCCACCACGATCTTGGTGACTGCCTCGGGGCTGGTCGCGCGGATCAGCTCGGCGGTCACGCGGGCGAGCCCGGTCAGCCGGTCGTCGAGGCCCGGCTCCTCGCTCGCGCCCGATGTCATGCGGCCATGATGGCAGCCTCCGGCGTGGGCAGGACGCGTTCACGGGGAACCCGGATCGTGGGGGAGCGCGAAGGAGGGCGGGAGCGCCGGGCCCCCGCCCTCCAAGTGCCCCGCGAACTACCGCGGGTTGCCTGCTACTGCGTGGAGCGCACCGTCTCCGCGGACGACTGCGCCTGGGACTTCACGTCCTCGGCCGTGGACCTGCCCTCCTCGGCGATGTTGTCCTTCGCCTCGAGCGCGGTGTCCTTGACGTTCTGCGCAGCCTGCTGCGCAGGCTCCTTGAGCTCTTGCGCGGTGTCCTGCGCCACGCTCTTGGCCTCGTCCACGAGGGGCTGGGCCTTCTCCTTGACTGCGACCGCTGCCTGCTTCTCCTTCTCGGAAGCCGGGAGCATGGAGCCCACGAGCCATCCTGCGCCGAGGGCGATGAGCCCGGCAGCGAGGGGGTTGCCCTGGGTCCGGCGTCGGGCGCCGTTCGCCGCCGCGGCGGGCGCGTGCCCCACGCTGGATGCGGCATCGGAACCGGTGTTGCCGACGTCGTCGGCCACACCCATCACGCGGTCCTTGACGGACGCCGCGGCCCCGGCGACCTTGTCGGCCTGGCGACGAGCCACGTTGGACGGGCTCACGGTCTCGGTGAGCGCGTTGACGTCGCTGCTCAGCCGGCCGCGGGTGTCCTCGATCTCGCGGCGGATCTCATCGGGGTTGCTGGTCATCGCTTGTCCTCGTTCCCTCTCAGCGCGTCCGGGATCTCGCGCGCTGTTGCTGTCGTCTGTGGAATTCCCTTGACCTGCTTGAGCTTTGCGCGCCCCATCGATGCCAGGACCGCGGCGACCGCGGCCCAGATGACAGCGACCACGAGGGCCGACCAGCCACGGCCGATGGAGCTGCCGAGCCCCCACCAGAGGGCGATCGACAGGAACAGCAGCACGAAATGGCCCGCCACTCCTGCTCCGCCGAGCATTCCGGCGCCCGTGCCGGCGCGGGTGGCCGACTCACGAACCTCGGCCTTGGCGAGCTCGGTCTCCTGACGGATGAGCGTCGACAGGTCCCTGCTGATGTCGGCGAAGATGTCGCCGACGTTGCTCAGGGACCGGGTGGACGGGTCGTCCAGCTGTGGATCGTGGTGGCTCATCGGGGGTACTCACCCGCTCCGTTGGCGCTCCCGCCCACGGGACCCCCGAGCCCGGTGGTGCCACCTGCCTCGACGACCGGGTCGGTCACGGGGTGGGGAGCCGCAGGGGTCGTGGTGCCGCTGGGGGAGCCGTAGGCGGAGTAGCCGCTGGTGCTGTGGTCCACGGGGACCGGCGCACTGCCGGTGCTTCCGGCGCCGGTGCGGGTGTCACCAACGTGCTGCTCCTGCTGGTCCTGGTGGTCCGCCACGAGTCCGCGGCTCAACCGACCGCCGACGAGGCCGATGACGGCTGCGGTGGCCAGGAAGGCACCCGGACGCTGCCGGGCGAACTGCTTCACCTCCGAGACCAGGGAGCCGGGGTCGCGCTGGTCGAGCCACGAGGCGACGTCGCCCATGCGCTGTGAGGCCTGGTGGGCGAGGTCGCTGGCGACTCCCTGCTGCTCGGAGCCGTGAGCCATGCCGGACAGCTCCTCGCTCAGGGAGCGCAGCCCGTCGGCGACACGGGTCTGCTGCTGGGCGCTCTGCTCCAGCAGCTGGGTGCGGGTCTGCTGCCAGAGCTCCTTGGCCTGCTGGCCGGTCTCCTGTGCCACGTTCCTGGCTTCGTCCTTGCCGACCTCGGCCACGTGGCGGGCGCCCTCCTTGGCCTGTTCGCCGGTGGCACGTGCTTCGTCCTTGGCCACATCAGTGGTGGCGGTGGTTCCGTATGTCTCGCTCATGGGTCCATTCCTGTTCGTTCAACGAGTGCTGGACGCGTGGTCTCTCGACCGGGGATGTCAGGGACCTACCCGGGGCTGACCAGCCGAAACATCGCGGGTCGGTGGGAGCTGGACCCCTTCCGGCGCCAGGTGCAGGAGCTCGAGGAGGGCGCGGGCGTCGTGGGGCGCGTGTCCCCTGGCGTCGTTGTCGAAGTAGACGTGCACGTCCAACCCGTCGTCGACCCACCTTTGGACGCGCGCCGCCCAGGACCTCAGGGTGACCTCGGAGTAGCCGCTGGCATACAGCTCGGTGTCCCCGTGGAGCCGGACGTAGACGAGGTCCGAGGTCACCTCGTCGAACCGCGGCCAGGTGCCGGCGCTGTCGGACACCACCATGGCGATGTCGTGGGCACGCAGCACGTCCACTGCCCGAGGGGACCGGAAGCTCTCGTGCCGCGGTTCGAGCGCATGTCGAAGGGGGAGGCTTACGGTGGTGGACGTGAGGACCCGGTCGCCGGCGAGGGCGGAACCGTGCCGCGTGGCCAGGGACGCGGCCTCGTCGGTCGTTCTCGGCAGGAGCTCGAAGAACGCCACCAGACGATCCTCGTCGAACGCCTGGCGTGCCGGCAGCTGCCAGATGACCGGACCCAGCTTGTCGCCCAGGGCCAGGACACCGGAGGCGAAGAAGTTGGCCAGCGGGGTCTCCACGTCGAGCAGCTGTCGCATGTGGGTGATGAACCTTCCGCCCTTGAGAGCGAACAGGAACCCGTCCGGCACCTGGGTCGCCCACGCCGCGTAGCTGCTGGGGCGTTGCAGCGAGTAGAAGGAGCCGTTCACCTCGACCGCGGTGAGCACGCGGCTGAGGTGGGCCAGCTCGTCGCGCTGCCTCAGGCCGGGCGGGTAGAAGTCACCGCGCCACGAGGGGTAGCGCCAACCCGAGGTGCCGATCCGGACCATACGGGCCTCGTCTCGCGTCGGAGGGATGTCGAGTCACACCTTCCGTGCCCTGGTCGCCCAACTCCAAACTCCGTTTGCCCGTGGGCCGACCGGGTAGCGGGAGGACAGGGCCGGAACGGCCACTGCCCCACGACGACAGGAGACCCGTGACCACCGCCGAAGCGAACGTCGACATCGCCAGCGACATCACCACCGTCTACGACCAGTGGACCCAGTTCGAGGACTTCCCCCTCTTCATGGAGGGCGTGGACGAGGTCACCCAGGTCGACGACCGCCACCTGCACTGGAAGGTCAGCATCGCCGGGGTACACCGCGAGTTCGACGCCACGATCACCGAACAGATCCCTGAGGTGCGGGTGGCGTGGAAGGCCGACGGTGGCGTGCGGCACGCCGGGGTGGTGGACTTCCACCGCGTCGACGAGCACAGGACCAACGTGGCGCTGAAGCTCGACATGGACTCGCACGGCCTGGTTGAGCACGTCGGTGACGCCCTCGGTGTGGTCGAGCGTCGCGCCAAGGGCGACCTCAAGAGGTTCCGCCTCCTGGTGGAGAAGAACCAGGAGGCTTCCGGCAGCTGGCGCGGCCAGGTGCCGCGGGAGGGCTGACCGGTGCTCGACATGCAGCGGCTCGGCCCTGCTCGGCTGGTGCTGGTGCGCCACGGGGAGAGCACCGGCAACCTGGCCGACCGGGCGGCACGTAGTGCGGGCGCGGCTCGGCTCGAGCTCGACGAGCGGGACGCCGACGTCCCCCTCTCGGAGACCGGGTTGGAGCAGGCCCGCGCCCTGGGCCGGCACCTCGCCGACCTGCCCGGCACCGCCACCCCGACAGCGGTGGCCAGCTCGCCCTACCGACGTGGCGCGGACACGGCCCGGACGGCCCTGGAAGCCGCCGGCCTGAGGCTGCCCGTCCTTCACGACGAGCGGCTCCGGGAGCGGGAGCTGGGCGTCTTCGACGGGCTCACCGGCACCGGTATCCGCGCCGAGTACCCGCAGGAGGCGGCACGGCGCCAGTATGTGGGCAAGTTCTACTACCGACCCCCGGGTGGGGAGAGCTGGTGTGACGTGGCGTTGCGGGTGCGGTCCTTCCTGCGCGACGTGGGAGCCCGACCGGCGACGGACCGGGTGTGGATCTTCACCCACCAGGCCGTGATCACGTGCTTCCGCTACGTCCTCGACGGGATGGACGAGGAGGAGGTCCTGGCCCTCGACGCACGGGTGCCCATGGCCAACGGGTCCACCACGACCTACCGCCGCGGGCCCGGTGGCGTACCCGAGCTGGTCGACTACGCCTCCACCGCGGCGGTCCGGTCGCAGGGGGCGCAGCCGACCGAGGAGCCGGACCACGCCGGAAGGGAAGCCGTCTCGTGAGTCGCGACGTGCGCGACCTCGACGAGTCGGTGCTGGCACGGTGGCCCCTGCCCGATCCCTCCGGGGGCAAGGAGGAGCGCGGCCGGGTGCTCGTCGTCGGCGGTAGCCGCCACACCCCCGGTGCGGTGCTGCTCGCCGCCGAGGCAGCCGTCCGAGCGGGCGCCGGCAAACCGCAGGTGGCCACCGTGGGCAGCGTCGCAGTGGCCGCCAGCGTCGCGCTGCCCGAGGCGTTCGTGACGGCGCTCCCCGAGACCGACGAGGGAGAGATCGCGCCCTCGGCGGCGGAGCACGTGCTCGAGCTCGCGACCGAGGTCGACGCAGTCCTGCTGGGGCCCGGGCTCCTGTCACCCGAGCGGGCCTGTGCCCTCCTCGAGCAGGTCGTGCCACACCTGCGCTGCCCTGTCGTGGTCGACGCGCTCGGCATGGCCTTCGTCACCGAGCACCCCGAGGGCCTTGCGCACCTCGAGGGACGAGCGGTTCTCACCCCCAACGAGTCCGAGCTCGCCGAGACCTTGGGACAGGATGCCTCGTACGTGCACACGCACCTCTTCGAGTCGTGTGTCGAGCTGGTCGAACGCACGGGGGCCACCGTCGTGACGGGTGGCGAGGAGACCGTCGTCGTCGCCCCCGGGTCCGAGACGCTCTGGAGCCTCGAGGGTGGGGTGCCCGGGCTCGGGGTCGCGGGATCCGGGGACGTCAAGGCCGGCGTCCTCCTCGGGCTGCTCGGCCGCGGACTGCCTGCCGTCGGCGCCTCGGCCTGGGCGGTGGTCCTGCACCAGGCCGCGGGCCGGGCGGTGTCGGAGACCCTTGCGCCAGTGGGTTTCCTCGCCCGCGAGGTGCTTACCTCCATACCCCGGGAGATGGCCCGGGTCGCCCGCGGCACCGGGCCGTAGCTTCGGCGCGATCGTGGACCGCCGCGTCCCGACCCCGAGGTCCGTCGCGACCTGCTCGGTCGAGCTGGACGTTTGGACGTCGCCGACCCGGGGCAGAGACGCGGCGATGACGCTCGCTGCGGCCGAGGCCGCCGGACCCACGAGGTGCCAGATGACCCGCTTCCCCACCCTCGCGCGTGAGCGCGGGTGAGCCAGGTGTCGGACCAGCCGCCACTGCGGGTGCCTGTCGGCGTCGTCTTCGACCTCGACGGAACGCTCGTGGACACCACGTACATCCACACCCTGGCCTGGTGGCAGGCCTTCCAGCTCAGTGGCCACGTCGTGCCCATGGCGAGCCTCCACCGAGCGGTGGGCATGGGTTCTGACCAGTTGCTGCCGCACATCCTCGGGGACAGTCGGGACGAGCGGCGGGACGACGACCTCGTGAAGGCTCACGACGTCCTGTTCGCGACGTGGCACGAACGCGTCGAGGAGCTGCCGGGCGCGGCCCACCTGTTGTCGTGGTGTCATCACCAGGGCGTCACCGTGGGGCTGGCCTCGTCGTCGGGCGGGCGGGACCTGGAGGCGATGCTGGGGGTGCTGGAGCACCCCGACCTCGACGTCGTCGTCACCTCCGACGACGTCCACCAGTCCAAGCCGGACCCGGGACTGGTGTTGCTGGCCATCGAGCGCATGGGACTTCGGCCCAAGGAGGTGCTGGTCGTCGGTGACACCGTGTGGGACATCCAGGCGGCCCAGGCGCTCGGCGCCAGGTCAGCGGGGCTCGAGTGCGGGGGGACGAGTGAGGCCGAGCTGAGGGCCGCCGGGGCGACGTGGGTGTTCAGGGACCCGGAGCGGCTGTGCCAGGCGCTCGCCGAGGTCTCCGGACCCGGGCGTGAGGCATGGCCCGCCTGAGCACCCTTGTCGGTCGTGGTGGTGCGTCGTATCGTGAAATGCGTTCGAGCAGTTGGCATTTCCTCTCTTGAGAGGATCCCAGGGATCGTCTTGAAGGAGCAGCGGTGGGGCCCCATGCCGTGCAGAGCGATGGTCAGACGATGTACTTCCGGTACGAGGTCGACGGCGGCCGGTGGACCTGGTCGGCCGGACTCCGGGAGATCCATGGCCTGTCACCGGGGCAGGAGCCGACCGCCGAGCTGATGCTCGACAGGGTGGTCGAGGAGGACCGGCCCACGGTGCTGGCCCGGTTCGAACAACGCCTCGGGGAGCCGGGACCGTTCTCGTGTGTCTACCGGATGCGCGACGCCCACGGCCGCGTGCGCAGGCTCATCGTCGTCGGTCAGAGCGACGTCGCCGCAGAAGGGGTGCACCGGCTGTGGGGCTTCGTCGTGGACCTCACCGAGCCGCTGCGTGCAAGCGCCAGGGCAGCGGTCGCCGCCTCCGCCGAGCATCGTGCCGCCATCGAGCAGGCCAAGGGCGCCCTGATGTTGAGCTTCGGCGTCGAGGAGGAACCAGCGTTCGAGCTCCTGCGCGCCTACTCGTCCCAGAACAACATCAAGCTGTCCGCGGTGGCCGAGCGGATCGTCGCGGGGCTGGGGGACCCCGCGTACAGCCGTGCCGAGCCGGTGGAGAGCCTGCTCGACATCGTCATGGGACTCGGCTCCGGGGGAGGCCGCCCGTTCGAGGCCGAAGCGCTGATCGGGGCGTCCGGCGGTGGGGCCGCCCCCGAGGGGAGGCCAGGCCACCTACGGGGCTGAACACCCTGGCGGCAGGCAGGGCGAGCTACTCCGACGGTGCCTGGGCGATGCGGACGGTGTTGCCGGACGGGTCGCGGAACGCGCAGTCACGCGGACCCCACGGCTGGTCGATCGGCTCCTGGAGGACCTCGGCCCCGGAGGCGCGGACCGTCTCGAAGAGCGCGTCGACGTCGTCGGACCTGAAGACGTAGTTGGGCAGGACGCCCTTGGTCAGCAGCTCCTGCAGGGTGTCGCCGTCTGCCTGCGAGCGACCTGCGTGGGGCTCGGACAGGACGATCTCCAGACCCGGCTGGGTGTCGCTGCCGAGCGTGACCCAGCGGTATCCGCCCGAGGCCACGTCGTTGCGCACCTTCAGCCCCAGGGCCCCGCCGTAGAAGGCGATCGACTCGTCGACGTCGTTGACGGTGATGTGGCAGTACTGCAGCGCGATGCTCATGGCTGTGACCCTAGGCAGCGGTGTCGCGCCCTGCTTCTCCGATCCTGCTCGATGCGTCGCGGCCCGATGCGCTGGCCGATGCGTCACGGACCGGACGGGTCTGCGTCTTCGCGACGCAGGAGGGCATGGCGTTGACGGCGGTGTGCTCCCGGCGCCGGTACGCCGTGGGGCTCTCGCCGACGATCTCGGAGAACCGCGAGCTGAACGACCCGAGCGAGGTGCACCCGACCTGCATGCAGGCGTCGGTGACGCTGACGCCCTCGCGCAGGAGGGCCATCGCTCGCTCGATACGGCGCATCATGAGGTAGCTGTAGGGGGTCTCGCCGTACGCGGCGCGGAAGCGGCGGGAGAAGTGCGCCGGTGACATCAGGGCCCGCTGGGCCATGGTCGGGACGTCCAGCGGCTCGGCGTAGTCGCGGTCGATCAGGTCGCGGGCGCGGCGCAGGTGGGCCAGGTTCTCCAGCTCCTGCGGAGTCATGTCGGCACGGTAGCACCGAGGGCGGTGGTGCGGGATGCCTTGCGCCGCAACCGTGTGCGGCCCGGGCAACCCGGCGCGGCGCCCCCCAGGGAGTGGGGGTCGGCCTACCGGTGTCCGCCCGACAGGAGGGCCTCGCTGGCTCCCGACAGGTCGTGCGCCCGGGTCACGGTCACCGGACCCGAGGACGCCGGCAGGTCGTGCGGCCAGCCGGGACCGCCGACCACCACGTCGAGCTGCCACGAGACGTCAGCGAGCACCTGCCAGAGCCGCTCGTCGACCTGCCGGGCGATCGAGGCCCAGAGGAACAGGCGGCTGGGGCGGTGCACCTTGAGCAGGCGCTGCAGGGCGTCGGTCGGCATGCGGGCGCCGAGCCCCAGGGCGGCGACCCCGTGGCTGGCCAGCTCGGCCTCGACCGCGAGGAGGGGGAGGTGGTGCTGCTCCTCGTCGGCGCAGGCCAGCACGATGTCGCCGTTGGGCGCGTGCGGCCTGCTCAGCCGGATGACCGTGCGCAGCTCGGTGGCGAGGACCTCGCTGGCGAGGTGCTCGCACTCGACCCCGAGCGAACCGTCGCCCCACCGGTCCCCGACCGTGCGCAGGGCGGGGGCGAACACCTCTGTCCAGGCAGAGACGAGGTCGCGGTCGCGCAGCGTGCGCTGGTAGATCCGCGACAGGCTCTCGGCATCGAGGGACAGGGCTGCGGAGCAGATCGCCTCGACGGCGCTCTGACGGTCGGCGGTGGACCGTGCGTCCCGGTCGCCGTCGGTCTCGATGAGCAGGCGGTCGGCGTCCATCGAGAGCGCGACGCGCGCTGCGCTCTGCGCCGGGACCCCTCGCGCTGTGAACCGGGCCATGACGCGTACCCGCTGGATGTCCTCCTCGCCGTAGCGGCGGTGGCCACCCTCGGTGCGCTGGGAGGGACCGATGCCGTAGCGCCGGTCCCAGCTGCGGAGCGTGGCGGCAGGGACCCCCAACCGCTCCGCGACGGTCCCCACCGACCACTCGACGGAGGTCACGCCGCCCCCTGGCGCGCCGAGGACTGGGCCGGCGGCGCCGAGGGGGCGGTCGACTTGCGGTCGGGATCGTGCTCGAAGGCCACAACATCCCATCTCAAAGTTGGTGCCCGTTGGCTCGTCAGCGGGTAAGGCACCACTGACGACCCCTGCCCGGGCATTTCCGACTATAGAAGTTGTTCAGGAATGTTGCACTTTGAAGAGGTTCTGCATAGGTTGTGAATCACTTCGGTTCGCGTCACGAGGAAAGAGATCCCCCATGAGCAGCATCAAGAGACTTCCCCGCCCACTGCTGAGCTCCTACGAGTGGCAGACGGACGGGGCGTGCCGCACCACCGACCCCGACGAGTTCTTCCCCCACGAGGCCGAGCGCGGAAACCGCCGGCTGAGCCGCGAACAGCGTGCCAAGGCCCTCTGCGCGACGTGCCCGGTGATCCAGCAGTGCTTCGAGCACGCGATGTCGGTGCGTGAGCCGTACGGCGTGTGGGGCGGGACGACGCCCGAGGAGCGCCTGGCCATGCAGCGCGGAGTCGCCGTCTGACCCGTCCGCCCCGGACGCCCGCGAGGTCGCCCGACACGCGAAGCCGGGCTCTCGCACCGCAACGGACCCCGTCCCACCGGACGGGGTCCTGCCATGTCCGCAGGTCCACAGCGCCGTCTCAGGTGCCTCGACCTAGCCTGACCGCAGCACCAGCCCAGAGACCGACGGGACACTGATGAGCTCGCTCGACGGCCGGCCGCCGCTCGTGGCAGCCACCAGCACGTGGGACGACTGGCTCGCCCTGCGCTCGTTCCCGGACGTGGCCCCGCGGGACGCCTCCGCCAAGGACCGCCTCGCCGTGGAGCTCACCGAGGGCCTGTGGCCCCTCGTGGACTTCTCCGACCCGGTCACGCGCGCGGCACTGCGCGAGCTGTTCGAGGACTACGAGGACGCGACCGCGGACGCTCCCACGACCCGGCGTGACCCGGTCACCGCCCTGCGCCGGGTGGTGCCGGTCGAGGGACTCGAGGTGGGCAGGCACCTCGGCCAGGCGAACCCGCAGGTCGTCCTCACGGTGACCACCGCAGGTGGGCTCCAGCAGGAGTTCCACCTCGATGCCCGGCGGGCACGCGTCCTGGCCGAGCTGCTCTACGAACAGTCGCTCGGCACCGACCCGGAGTTCTGACCCCGAGTCCTGACCCCGCGGTCGGCTAGGCGACGCAGAGGCAGGCGTGCTCGACCGCGCCCGCGGCGGCGTACGCGTGCTCGTTGCGGTGCAGCACGTTGTCCCAGTCCAGCGCCGGCACGGTGCTGCGGTTGTGGGCGGTCATGCGGCCGCGCAGGGTGCTGTCCGTGCACAGCCGGGCGAGCTGCTCGGCCATCTGCGCGTCGCTGCGGGACAGGAGCCCGTCGACCCCGTGGGTGACGAACGTGCCGACTCCCGTGTGCTCCCGTGCGAGGACCACGAGTCCCGCGGTCCGGGCCTCGAGCGCGGCGATGCCGAAGGACTCGAGGGTCGCGGGCGCCACGAAGACGTCGGCGACGTCGTACAGCGCCCGGATCTGCTGGTGCGACAGGTCGCCCGGCGACTGCACCCAGGACTGCATGCCGCGCGCGGCGACCTCGCGGCGGAACGCCTCGCGCTGGGGACCGTCGCCCACCACCACGGCGCGGATGCGCGTCCCGTCGGGCACGAGTGCGCGGGTGCGCTCCAGCACCGAGATGAGCCGCAGGGGGCGCTTGCGTCGGTGCATCCGCCCCACGGCCACGACCGTCACCTCCGACCTCGGGCCGGCCGGTCCACGGGGGGCCCAGAACGCGGTGTCGACGGCGTTGGGGACCACGAGCACCTCGCGCTCGCGCAGCGCCAGTCGCACGGGCCGGGCGGCGGCGTCGCTCACCGCGGCCCACTGGACAGGGAGTCCCGTCCACCCGCCGAGCACGGCTCCGGCACGGAACGCCGGCCACGCCACGCCCCACATCGAGTGCACGGTGGCGACGGCGGGCACGTCCTCGCGGGCTCCGGTGCCCACCGCGCGCAGGGCGAGCGGCGACCAGGCGGAGACGTGTCCGTGCACGACGTCGGCCCGGCGCAGCAGGGCGCCCAGCTGCTCGGGTCGGCGGCAGACCCCCGCGACCCCGGGCGATGCCTCGGTGTCCGGGCCGGGGGTGCGGGTGAGCACCGTGACGTCGTGGCCGGCCCGCGCCTGGGCGGTCGCCAGCTGGTGCACCATCACCTCGATGCCACCGAGCGTCGGGCCGAACGTGTCGGTGGCGTGCAGGATCCTCACGCGGGCAGCCGGACCGCCGGCCCGGGGGGCGCGCCGGCGGTCCGCGCGGTACGGGCGCGCAGCAGCAGCCAGAGACCGAGCCACAGCCCGCCCACGGGGATCTCGAGCACGAAGGTGAACGCGCGGTACAGCAGGACACCCGCCACCACCGGTAGCGGGCTGGCGCCGAGGGCCACCAGGGTCCCCGCGGTGCCCGCCTCGGCCAGCCCGGTCCCACCGGGGGTGATCGGGGACAGGCTGAGGAGGCGCTCGACGGCCAGCCCGGCCAGCACGGCGTACACCGGCACCGGCGCGCCGGCGGCGTGCAGGCACGCCCACATCAGCGCCGCCAGGGAGGTGAGGTAGCCGGCCATGCCGAGAGTGAGCTGCGGCCAGGTCCTGGCCACGACGGCCCTGATGCGCTGGCGGGTCTGGAGCAGGGCCTCCGCGAGACGGTTGCCCCGCTCGGCTCCTGCCCGCGGCAGCACCCGGCGCACCAGTACGGCGACGAAGCCCGCCACCGCGGCGGCCATCCGGTCGCTGCGCAGGACGGTCACACCCACGGCCACGAGGACGAGGAGCAGCGCCGAGGCGCCGATCGCGCCCGTCCGGAGCCCGCGGGTGGGCAGGCCGCCGGCGGTGAGCAGGCCGACGAGGGCGACCAGTGGCAGGGCCAGCTTGGCGAGCACGTCCCAGACGTTGGTCACGACGAGGTACGCGGCGAACGACCGGTCCCGGAAGCGCCAGGTCCGCGCCATGCTGCAGTTGAGGGCGACGCCGAGCGCACCTCCCATCGGGGCGACGTTCGAGACCGCGCTGCCGGTCAGGCTCAGGGTGAGGGCACGGCGCCGGCTGAGGCCCGGCAGCGCGCCGGTGAGCACGAAGGAGTGCACGAGGAGCCCGCAGGCCCACAGGGCCGCGAGCCCGGCCAGGCGGTGGGGGGCGATGCCCCCGATGAGGTGGGCCACCTCGGACCAGGAGACGCCTGAGGTCCGGGGCAGCAGCCACCAGAGCACGGCGGCACCCAGGGTGAGTGCTGCCAGCGCCTTCCCCGTCGTGCGGAGGCGTGTGCCTCGTCGCGCCACCTGCGCCTCCAGTCCCTCCGGGCCGTCCCGTCCCTCGTGGGCACGTGGTGTCCCACGATGGCCGTTCCTCGCTGAGCGGTTGCTGAGGACGAGCCGAGAGGATGTCCCCCGGTGGCCCCTCCCGTGGCTCGGGCGGGGCGTCCCCCGCCCCCCTCGCCACCATACTCAGGATGCGCTCAGGGAGCGTGGCGACAGTGGAGGTCAGCAACCTCGACAGGAGTGCCCATGAGCACCGTCCCCAGCGGCCCGGCGGGACCGGCCACACGCCGTACGCCCGGCCTGCCCTCCACCCTGACCGGTCGGGCTCGCGGCCTCGCCGCCGCTGCGGTGGCCGCCGCGGCTGCCGTCACCGTGGCCGGCCTCGTCGACGGTGTGGGGGAGCGCGGAGACCTCAGCTCGTACGACCCGACGGTGACGGCAGACGCCGTCCGCGTCCGCACGCCCGTCCTCACGGTCCTCGCCGAGGTCGTGACGATGGTGGGCAGCGAGGTGGCCGTCGGCATCCTCACCGCTGCGGTGGTGCTGTGGGTGGCCGTACGGCGCCGGGACCGGCTGCGCGCCCTGCACTTCGGCGCCACCATGGCCGTCTCCGCCGCCGTGACCCTCGGCGTCAAGCACCTGGTCGCGAGGGGACGGCCGCCGGCAGCGGTGGTGCTCGGGCCGGTCGACACCGGGTACTCGTTCCCCTCGGGGCACACGCTGTTCTCCACGGTCTTCTTCGGGCTCGTGGCGTTCCTCGTCGCCGACCGGCTCGCGGGGCGTCGGGGCGCTCGCACCATCGCCTTCGTGGGCTGGGCCGCGGCGTCCGTCGCGGTCGGGGCCAGCCGCATCTACCTCGGCTACCACTGGTTCACCGACGTGCTCGCCGGGTGGGTCCTCGGAGTGCTGGTCCTTGCGGTCGCGTTCGCGGCACTGGGGCTGCTGCGCCACCGTGGCCACGAGCGCGGGGCCGAGAACGCCCACGCGGGGGCTGCGATGCCTAGGCTGGGCGGCGGTCGTGGAGCGGAGCTGCAGCCGGTGGCCGAGCGAGTGGAAGGGGTCGACGATGCGCGTCCTGCTCGTTGAGGACGAGAAGGCCCTCGCGGAGACGATCCGCAGGGGCCTCACCAACGAGGGCTTCGTCGTCGACGTCGCCCACGACGGGGTGACCGGCCAGTGGCTGGCCACCGAGAACCCGTACGACGTGATCGTCCTCGACATCATGCTGCCGCGCCGTCACGGCTACGACGTCCTGAAGAACCTGCGCGAGCTGCAGATCTGGACCCCGGCGATGATGCTCACGGCCAAGGACGGCGAGTACGACCAGACCGACGCGTTCGACCTCGGCGCCGACGACTACCTGACCAAGCCGTTCAGCTTCCCCGTCCTCGTCGCACGGCTGCGGGCGCTGGTACGGCGCGGGGCACCGGTCCGCCCGGTGGTCCTGACCGTGGGCGGCCTGGACCTCGACCCCAACAAGCGCATCGTCCGCCGCAACGGCCACCGGATCTCCCTGACTGCCAAGGAGTTCTCGGTGCTGCAGTTCATGATGCGCCACCCCGAGGTCGTGCTGTCGAAGGCCGAGATCCTCGACAACGTCTGGGACCAGGCGTTCGAGGGCAGCGACAACATCGTCGAGGTCTACATCGGCTACCTGCGCCGCAAGATCGACGTCGCCTTCGGGGTGACCTCGCTGGAGACGGTGCGCGGCATGGGTTACCGGCTCATGCCCGTCGAGGGTGGTGAGCCGGTCGAGGACCGCGCCCCGGCCACCGGCGGGACCGCCCGGGCCTGAGGCACGCCCCTGCACTTTCGGCCACTCGCCCGAAAGCACGGCCACGCCCCGTACCTGGTCCGCGAACTTTCGGCCACTCGCCCGGGAGCACGTCCCTGCCCGGGATGACGCTCAGGCGGCGACAGGCGGACCCGCCGCGGGGAGCGTGATCTCGAACCGGCACTGACCGCTCGGGGTCTGCGTCGCCCGGACCGTGCCGCCGTGGGCGGTGACGATCGTGCGCACGATGGCCAGGCCCAGGCCGCTGCCCCCGCTGTCGCGCTCCCGGGACTCCTGGAGGCGCGCGAACCGGTCGAAGACCTGCTCGCGCCGGTCCTCGGGGATGGGCGGGCCGTCGTTGTCGACGGTGACCACGACGTCGTCACCGGAGGACGACACGGCGAGTTGCACGCCGCCCTCGGTGTGGCGCGCCGCGTTGTCGATGAGGTTGCGCAGGGCCTGGGAGAGCTGCGCCCGGTCGCCCAGCACCCGGGAGGCCGCGATGGTGGCCACGACGGGCACGTCGCCGGTGGCGCGCAGGCGGCGCACCTCGGCCTCGAGCAGGTCGTCGACGTCGACCTCGTCGAGGCTGAGGGGCAGCCCGTCGTCGGCCTTGGCGAGCGTGAGCAGGTCGTCGACGAGCCGCTGCATGCGCAGGGCCTCCCCGTGGATCACCTCGTCGCGCGTGGGGTCGGGGTGGGTGGTCCCGGACGGCGACACCTCGATCGCTGCGCGGATCGTGGCCAGCGGGCTGCGCAGCTCGTGGGAGGCGTCGGAGATGAAGCGCCGCGTGGTGGCGTCGGACTGCTCGAGCCTGGCCAGCATGAGGTTCATGGTCTCGGCGAGGCGGGCGATCTCGTCACCGGTGGGCGGCACGGTGATCTGGCCCCGACCTCGGACGCGGGTGATGCGCGCGACCTCGCTGCGGATCCGCTCGACCGGCCGCAGGGCCTGCTGCACCGCCCGGCTGATGAGGAACAGCAACAGGGCGAGCAGGGCCGAGGCACCGAGGGCCAGCAGGATCGTCGCGGTGCGCACCGTCTTCGCCTCGACGTCCAGCGGGGTGCCGACGACCACGACGTACTGCGCGCCGCCCGGGTCGCGCGCGCCCTCCACGACGATGGCGTACGGCTCGCCCAGCTCGCCGGGTACCCCCGCCACCTGGTCCACGTCGATGACACCGGGGGCCGGTCGCAGGTGGGTGATGGCCGAGCGGCGCAGGGCCTGGTCGGACGAGGCGACGACCTGGCCGCCGGCGTCGAGGACCTGCAGCAGCGAACCCTGGCTGGGGATGTCGCGCAGGGCCGTGGCCGCGGGCTGCTCGCCGTCGTGGATGACCGAGGCCACCTCGGCGGCCTGCACCCGCGCCGCGTCCTGCGCCGCGCTGAACAGCACCCGGTCGAGGGCGGTCACGTATGCCGCGACGCCGAGGACGATCACGAAGGTCACCGCCGCAGCCGAGGCCACGAGCACGCGGCGGTGCAGCGTCCAGGCCTGCCACCGTCGCACCAGCTCGTCCGCCCTTTCCCGAGGTGTGCAAGGAGGCTAGCAACGCAGGGCGGCCCGACCGTCGCCGGTGAGGGCGTGACCGTCCGGCCGCGCTCAGCCCCTGCTCAGGAGGTCGGCTTGGACGGCTCGATGGGCTTGGGGGCCTTCGACGGGTGCGATGGCTTCGGGGACTTCGACGGCTTGACCGGCTTGGGGGACTTCGACGGGTGCGAGGGTTTGGCGGCCTTGTCCTTCTCGGCCTCGCTGCTGTCGTCCCCGGCGGTCGGGTTGCCGGGGTGGGGCACCTTCGCGCAGTAGGCCGCGATCCTGCCCTCGCCCCCTGCCGCCTCGGCGAGGTTGCGGAAGGCCACCGACCGACCCGGGGCGGTGGTGCGTCCCTTCGCCTGGTGGTGCGACCACGCGTTGCACAGCCCGAAGGCCGCGGGGCCGCTCGCATCCGGTCCGGCTGCCGTGGTCGCCGACCCCGAGGCGCCCGTCGTCGCCGTCCCCGACGCGTCCGTGGTCCCGTCCTCGTCCTCGGCGTCGTCCGAGGAGTGCGTCACCGACGACGTCGTGGTCGTGACCGTACCGAGTGGGAGTGCCTGGGGGGTGTGCGCGGGGCCGAGGGTGGTGCTGGTGAGGACCACCGCACCGACCGCGCCGAGGGCGAGCGCGGATCCCGCCGCACCGGCGAGGGCGCGGACGCCCAGCAGGGAGGACAGCAGGACGAGTCGGCGGGGGCGCTGACCGGCAGCCCTTGTCGCGAAGGTGTCGGTGTAGGCCGCCATGGCCTGGCGATGACCGTTGAGCTCGGACGGTGTCGCGGGACCGGTGAGGGCGTGCAGCACGTCGGCGGTGCGGTCGACCCCGGGCGGCCCGCCGGCGGGTCGGTGGCCACGCAGCAGCGACTCCACCTGGCTGTCGGTGAGGTGCGGCAGGTCGGCGTCGTGCGCATCGGGGTGCATGGGCTCGTTGCTGGTCACGTGGGAGAAGCGCCGTGGCGGCTCAGCGCGTTACACCTTCCCGGCTCAGCCTGGCTGCGAGCGTGCGCAGGCCGCGGTGGGCGGCGACGCGTACCGCCCCGGGGCTGCGACCCAGCATCGCGGCCACGGTGTCGACCGGCAGGTCGGCGAGGACCCGCAGCGCGACCACCTGCGCCTGCAGGGGTGGGAGGGCCGACAGCAGGTGCAGGGCCTCCTCGGCACCGTCGGGTTCGTGGTCCGGTGGGAGGTCGGGAGCCGCGACGAGGCGGTCGAGCCGTTCCGGCCCGGTGGTCTGCGGGCGGCGCGAGCGGCGGCGGGCGTCGTCGAGCGCGCGGCGTCTCGCCGTCGTGAACACCCACGCGTGCCAGGCGGTCTCGTCGCCGCGGAACCGCTTGAGGCCCTTGACGACGCTCACCCAGGTCTCGGCCGCGAGGTCCTCGGCGTTGTGGGCGGGCTCCATCCTCAGGTAGCGCACCAGGCGCGGGTTGAGGTCCAGCCAGAGCCGCGAGAAGGCCTCCTCGTCGCCGGCCTGCGCGCGGGCGAGGACCTCCGCGAACTCCTCGCGTGCCACGGGCACGAGTATGCGGCGCGGTGGCCTGCGCTGACTGCCACCCGGCCTCGGCTCGGCCGTTCGTACGACGGCGGTCCAGGGCCCTGTCGGCCGTCCCGCGATTGACGGCCCGGACAAATCGGGCGATGATCCAAGGGCTTCAAGCAGTCGGAGCCCCCATTTCGCCGTGCGAGCAAGGAGGCCCGCCGATGACCGATTTCATGGAGTCGGTTCGTCCGATGGAGTCCGTGCCCCTTGCCGGTGAACCGGTCGAGGAGCTCTCGGCGGAACCGACGGTCCGCCAGCTGCTCGCCGAGCTGGCCCACCTCGAGGACGTCGTCCGCACGGGCGGCCACCTGGACGGTCAGGTCGACGAGGCCCGGGCCGAGGCCGACGTCGTCGCGGCGATGGCCCGCCAGCAGGTCATCATCGACGAGCTGCACCGCCGCGCCCCCTGACCGGTGGGCCCCCGACCGGCGGTTCCTGAGCGTTCGGCCCTGACATTTGCCGCGCGTCAGCCGGGGTAGACGGCCACCTCGCTGGCCTTGACCGTCAGCACGACCGCGTCGCCGACCCCGATACCCAGCTCGGCGAGAGCCGCGGGCGTGACGTCGGCGGCAACGTGCGCAGTGTGCACGCGCACCTGGTGCCCGTGCGGCTCGAGGTCGGTCACCTGGGCGCGGACCGTGGTGCGGGGGCTGCCGTGCGGGGCCTCGCGGTAGACGCCGACGGCGTTCGGGCTGAAGACCGCGACCGCCGTGTCGCCGTCGGGGACGGCCTCGTCCGCGAGGCCCTCGACCCGCAGCCCGTCGGGGGAGGTGACCGCGGTGCTCGCCCCGGACGCCGTGGCGGTGCCGCGGACGAGGTTGAGCCCCGCGATCCGGGCGGCGAAGGCGCTCGTGGGGCGGGACAGCACCTGCGCGGTCGGCCCCCGCTCCACGATCCTGCCCTCCTGCAGGACCGCGACGTCGTCGGCGAGCAGCACCGCGTCCAGGACGTCGTGGGTCACCACCACCGTGGTCCGGTCGCGCAACACCCGACGCAGGAGCTGGCGGATCGCCGGCGCCGCCTCGACGTCGAGCGCGGACAGCGGCTCGTCGAGCAGCAGCACCTCGGGCTCGGTGGCCAGCGCCCGCGCGATAGCCACCCGCTGGGCCTGCCCGCCGGACAGGGCCGCCGGTCGCCGTCGCGCCAGCTCGGTCGCCTCCACCTCGGCCAGCCAGTGGTCGGCACGCCCGCGCGCCTCGCGGCGCGGGATCCCGGCGCTGCGCGGGCCGAAGGCGACGTTGTCGGCGACCGACAGGTGCGGGAAGAGCCGCGCCTCCTGCGCGAGCAGGGCGACGCCGCGCGCGTGCGGTGGTACCCACGTACCGGAGCCGTCGGAGGAGGACAGCAGCCGGTCGCCGAGGCGGACCTCGCCGGAGTCGGGGCGCAGGAGACCGGCGATGCACGCCAGCGCGGTGGACTTGCCGGCGCCGTTGGCGCCGAGGAGGGCCAGCGTGCGTCCGGGCTCCACGCGCAGCCGCACGTCGAGGTCGCGGGCCTGCACGCGCAGTACGGCGTCGAGGCTCACAGCGCGGTCCTCGACCGGCGCGTGACGGTGATGACGAGGGTGGCCACCACGACCAGGACGAGCGAGAGGGCCACCGCTGCCTGCGGGTCGGTCTCTCGCTGCAGGTAGATCTCGAGCGGCAGGGTGCGGGTCACGCCCTGGAGGCTGCCGGCGAAGGTGATCGTCGCCCCGAACTCGCCCAGCGCCCGGGCGAACGCCAGCACAGCGCCCGAGGCGAGGCCGGGGAGGACGAGGGGAAGCGTGACCCGCAGGAAGACCGTGGTCGGGCGTGCGCCGAGCGTCGCCGCGACCTCCTCGTAGCGCTGGCCACCCGTACGCAGCGCGCCCTCCAGGCTCACGACGAGGAAGGGCAGCGCGACGAACGTCTGGGCCAGGACGACGGCCGTGGTGGTGAAGGCGACCTGCAGGCCGAGCACGTCGAGCGTGTGGCCCAGCAGGCCCCGTCGCCCGAACGTGTAGAGAAGCGCGATGCCACCGACCACGGGCGGCAGCACCAGCGGGAGAAGGACGAGCGAGCGCAGCACCGACTGCCCCCGGAACTCCGTCCGCGCCAGGACCACCGCCATCGGCACGCCGAAGAGCACGCAGAGCACCGTGCTGGCCGCCGAGGTCCGCAGGCTGAGAAGCAGTGCCGCCCGGGAGGACTCGGAGGTCACGAGCTCTGGGAACTGCGTCCAGTCGACCCGCGTGAGCATCGCCAGCAGCGGGAGGACGACGAACAGCGCCCCCAGCGCGGCAGGCACGAACACCCAGCCGGGCAGTCCCAGCCTCGGTCGGTGGGTGCGGCTCACGGTGCCTTGGCGAACCCGGCGGCGGCCAGCACCTGCTGTCCGGCGTCACCGGTCACGGCCCGGACGAAGGCGTCGGCGAGGGCAGGGTTCCGCGAGGCCTTGAGCGCGGCGATCGGGTAGGAGTTCTCCGCTGCCGACGACTGGGCGAACGTGATGCCCTGCACCCCGCCTGACGCACCCTTCACGTCGGTGACGTAGACGAGGCCCGCGTCCGCCTCGCCGGCGGTCACCTTGCCGAGGACGTCGGTCACCGACTGCTCCTCGCTGACCGGCTCGATGTCGATGCCGGCTGCCTGCTCCACCTTCGCGGCGGCCGAGCCGCACGGCACGGCGGGGGCGCAGAGGACGACCTTGACCCCGGGCTTGGCGAGGTCGGCGAGCGAGGCGATGTGGGCCGGGTTGCCCTTCGGCACGGCGATCTCGAGGGTGTTGGAAGCGAAGACGACCGGGGGTGCTGCGGTGAGCGAGTCGGCTGTCACCCTGTCCATGTTCTTGGTGTCGGCAGAGGCGAAGACGTCCGCCGGGGCGCCCTGCTGGATCTGGGCGACGAGGTCGGAGGAGCCGGCGAAGCTGAAGGTCACCTTCGTCCCGGGGTGCGCCTTCTCGAAGTCGGCGCCGATCCGGGTGAAGGTCTTCTTGAGGGAGGCCGCGGCAAACACCGTGATCTCCCCGGACGGCCCACCCGACGAGCTCGACGAGCTGGACGACCCGCCGGAGCGGGAACCACCAGCCGTGTCGCCGGAGCCGCTGCCGCCGCAAGCGGTGGTGCCCAGCACGAGGGCCACGGCTGTCGCCACCGGCAGGACGCGGAGGACGTGGGGCCGGCGGTTCATGACGCTCCCTGCGGCGTCTCGACGATGACGGTCGTCGACTTCACGACGGCGATGGCGACCGAGCCGAGCTCGAGCCCGAGGTCGCGGACGGCCTCGCTGCTCATGAGCGACACGACGCGGAACGGCCCGCACTGCAGCTCCACCTGGGCCATCACGGTGTCGGTCCTGATGTCGGTGACGAGGCCGACGAAGCGGTTGCGGGCCGACCGGCCGACGTTCGACGGGTCGGCCGCGGTGTGCGCCTGGTCGCGGGCCAGGAGGGCCACCTGGTAGCCGTCGACGACCTTGCGCCCGGCCTCGTCGGCCTCGGACGCGAGGGCGCCGCTGTCGACCCAGCGGCGCACGGTGTCGTCGCTCACCCCCAGGAAGGTGGCGGCATCCTTGATCCGTAGCTGCGGCATGGAAGCCAGAGTACGTCCGCAGGTGCGGCTGTGGCGAGGGTTTCAGCCCGCGTCCGAGGTGTCCGGCGGGTCCGGGGCGCCGTCGCGCTCGTCGCGCTCCGCCCACTCCACCAGCTGGTCGATCTCGAACACCGCGTCGTCGATGCCGGCGTGGAGGTCGCCGAGCTCGGCGTACCGGGGCGGGACCGTGGCAATGGTGAAGTCGCCCGGGCTGACGTCGTCGACCTCGTCCCAGCGGATCGGGGTCGAGACCGTTCCCTCGGGGTTGCCGCGCACCGAGTAGGCGCTCGCGATCGTGTGGTCGCGGGCGTTCTGGTTGTAGTCGACGAACAAGGCAGCCGGGTCGCGGTCCTTGCGCCACCAGGTCGTCGTGACGTCCTCGGGCGCGCGGCGCTCCACCTCGCGCGCGAAGGCGAGCGCGGCGCGCCGTACGTCCTTGAAGCCCCACTGCGGGTCGATGCGCACGTAGACGTGCAACCCCGAGCCTCCGCTGGTCTTGGGCCAGCCGACGGCCCCCAGCTCGTCGAGCACCTCGTGGGCGACGTGGGCCACGCGCTGCACCCGGTCCCAGGGGCACTCCGGTCCCGGGTCGAGGTCGATGCGCCACTCGTCGGGCTTCTCCACGTCGGCACGCCGGCTGTTCCACGGGTGGAACTCGACCGTCGACATCTGCACCGCCCAGATCACGTGCGCCAGCTCGGTGACGCACAGCTCGTCGGCGGTCCGGTTGTAGCGGGGGAACTTCACCCGCACGGTCTCCAGCCACGGGGGAGCGCCGTGGGGCACGCGCTTCTGGTGGACCTTCTCGCCCGCCACGCCCTCGGGGAAGCGGTGCAGCATGCACGGCCGCTCGCGCAGGGCGCTGACGATGCCGTCGCCCACGGACAGGTAGTAGTTGACGAGGTCGAGCTTGGTCTCGCCGCGGGCAGGGAAGTAGACGCGGTCCGGGTTGGAGATCCGCACGTCGCGCTCGCCGACCTCCACCTCGACGGCGGGCGAGGTCGCCTTGGCTGCCATGGGCCCAACCTAGGGCGGGTACGCCGCGTCGGCACCCCGCGCCGCGTGGCTACCCGCGGCCTGTCGGCGCCCGAGGGGGCGGTCGTATGCTCGCCCCATGCTCGAGCAGAAGCGCATCCTCGCCACCAGCATCCCCGGCCCGAAGTCGCAGGCCCTGCAGCAGCGCAAGAACGCTGCGGTCTCCGCCGGCGTCGGCACCGGCCTCCCGATCTACGTCGAGCAGGCGGCCGGCGGCATCCTGCGGGACGTCGACGGCAACCAGCTCATCGACTTCGGCTCGGGCATCGCCGTGACGACGGTCGGCAACGGCAACCAGCGCGTCATCGACGCCGTCACCGCACAGGTCAACGACTTCACGCACACCTGCTTCATGGTCACGCCGTACGAGGAGTACATCCAGGTCGCCGAGGCGCTCGCCGAGCTCACCCCCGGCACCCACGAGAAGCGCTCGGCGCTGTTCAACTCGGGCTCCGAGGCCGTCGAGAACGCCGTGAAGGTCGCGCGCCACCACACCGGCCGACAGGCGGTCGTCGCCTTCGACCACGCCTATCACGGCCGCACCAACCTCACGATGGCGCTGACCGCCAAGAACATGCCCTACAAGCACCGCTTCGGCCCGTTCGCCAACGAGATCTACCGCGTGCAGATGGCCTACCCCTACCGCTGGCCCACCGGGCCCGACGCCTGTGCCGACGAGGCGTTCGAGACCTTCGTCGCCGACGTGCACGCCCAGGTCGGCGAGGAGAACACCGCGGCGGTCATCCTCGAGCCGATCCAGGGCGAGGGAGGGTTCATCGTCCCCGCGCCGGGGTTCGTCAAGAAGGTGTCCGACTGGTGCACCGAGCACGGGATCCTGTTCATCGCCGACGAGGTGCAGACCGGCTTCTGCCGCACCGGCGACTGGTTCGCCTCCGAGCACGAGGGCGTCGTCCCCGACCTGGTGACCACCGCCAAGGGCATCGCCGGCGGCATGCCGCTCGCGGCCCTCACCGGCCGGGCCGACGTGATGGACTCGATCCACACCGGCGGCCTCGGCGGCACCTACGGCGGGAACCCCGTGGCCTGTGCCGCGGCCCTCGCCTCCATCGAGACCATGAAGGCCGACGACCTGCGCGGTCGCGCCAAGGCGGTCGAGGCCCTGTTCCGCCCGCGGCTGGAGGCGCTCGCCGCGAAGTACGGCGTCATCGGTGACATCCGCGGTCGCGGCGCCATGCTCGCCGTCGAGCTCGTCAGCGACCTGGAGAAGAAGACGCCGGACGCCGACCTCACCGGGCGGGTCAACAAGGCCTGCCACGCCGCCGGCCTCGTGACCCTGACCTGCGGCACCTTCGGCAACGTCTTCCGGTTCCTGCCGCCGCTGTCCTCGGGCGACGACCTGCTCTCCGAGGGACTGGACATCCTCGAGGACGCCTTCGCCGCCTCCGTCTGAGGCTGCTCGGACGCACCGCAGTCGGCCACCCCGGTGCCGTGCCCCAGTGGGGCACGGCACCGTTCACGCAGTCGTCGCGTGTCGGTCGCCCGTGCCCACGGTCGTCGCTGTTAGACAGGGAACGACCCGGCCAAGTATGAGTTGGCCGGGTCAATTCGTGCCCCGGATCCCACCGCGGGGCGCCAGACTGCGGGGATGCCCCTGCCGCCGTCCCTCGACCTCTCCGGCCGCACCGCCCTCGTGACGGGGGCCGGGAGCCCGACCGGCATCGGGTTCGCCACCGCCCGCCACCTCGGGGCGCTCGGCGCCGGTGTGGTGCTCGCCGCGACGACGAGCAGGGTGAGGGAGCGGGCGCGGGAGCTGGAGGAGCAGGGCATCGAGGCACTGGGCCTCGTCGGGGACCTCACCGACCCGGACGTCGTGGCGGACCTGGTCGAGGCCGCGGCCGAGTGGGGCGGGCGCCTGGACATCCTGGTCAACAACGCCGGCATGGTCTCGACCACGCAGCCCGGGTACCTCGAGGGCGACCTGTCCGCCACGACCCACGAGCGCTGGTCCGCGTCGTTGCAGCGCAACCTCGACACCGCGTTCCTCGTCACCCGCGCGGCGCTGCCCCACCTGCGCGCCAGCGGAGCCGGACGGGTCGTCATGGTCACCAGCGTCACCGGCGCCGTGATGGGCATGCGAGGCGAGGTCGCGTATGCCGCTGCGAAGGCCGGGATGGTCGGCCTCACCCGCGCGCTGGCGGTGGACGAGGCAGGGCACGGCGTCGTGGTCAACGCCGTCGCCCCGGGGTGGGTGGCGACCGGTTCGCAGACCGCTGGGGAGGCGACGGAGGGGATGGCCACACCGGTCGGCCGCTCCGGGACGGCCGACGAGGTGGCTGCTGCGATCGCCTTCCTCGCCAGCCCCGGCGCGGCCTACACGACCGGCCAGGTGCTCGTCGTCGACGGCGGCAACAGCGTCGCCGAGGAACGCGCGCTGCCCCGCTGAGCAACAGGCGCTCGAACGGGGCAGGCGGGTTCCGGACGCGTGGCGCCGGGAACGGGTCTCGGTGGTCGGGTCAGCGCGGCGGCATCCGCAGGGCGCCGTCGAGGCGGATGACCTCACCGTTGAGCATCGCGTTGTCGACGATGTGGGCCACGAGGTTGGCGTACTCCTCGGGGCTGCCCAGGCGCGACGGGTGGGGGACCTGCTTCTCCAGCACGGCCTTCACGTCGCCGGGCAGGCCCGAGAGCATCGGCGTCTCGAACGTGCCGGGAGCGACCGTCATGACGCGGATGCCCTTGTCGGCGAGGTCGCGGGCCGCGCTCAGGGTGAGGCCGACGACGCCACCCTTGCTGGCGGCGTACGCGGCCTGCCCGATCTGGCCGTCGTAGGCGGCGATGGAGGCGGTCATCACGACGACGCCGCGGTCGCCGTCGACGGGCTCGTTGTCGAGCATCGCGGCGGCCGAGAGGCGCAGCACGTTGAACGTGCCGACGAGGTTGATGCTGACGACGTTCGCGAAGTCGTCCAGGGGCAGCGGGCCGCGCTTGCCGACGACCCGGCCGGGCGTGCCGACACCGGCGCAGTTGACGACGACCCGCAGGGTGCCGAGCTCGCGGGCGGCGTCGATGGCCGCCTGCACCTGGCCCTCGTCGCGCACGTCGGCCGGGACGAAGACGACCATGTCGCCGAGCTCGTCCGCCAGGGCCTGGCCGGGGGAGCCGGGCAGGTCGACGATGACGACGGCAGCACCTTCGGCGTGCAGCCGGCGGACGGTCGCGCCGCCGAGCCCGGAGGCGCCGCCGGTGACGAGGGCAACGGTGGAGTCGTTGATCTGCAAGGGGTTTCGGCCTTTCGAAGGGTGGGTGGGTGTCGTCCGGGCTCAGCCGCGGAGCAGCTGGCGGCTGATGACGAGCCGCTGGATCTGGTTGGTGCCCTCGAAGATCTGGGTCACCTTCGCCTCGCGCATGTAGCGCTCGAGCGGGAAGTCCTGGGTGTACCCGGCGCCGCCGAGCACCTGGACGGCGTCGGTGGTGACGCGCATGGCGTTGTCGGTGGCGACCAGCTTGGCGACGGCGGCCTCCTTGCCGAACGGCCGCCCCGCGTCGCGCAGGCGGGCTGCGTGCAGGTAGGCCGCGCGGGCCGAGGTCACTGCGGCCTCCATGTCGGCGAGCAGGAAGGCCAGGCCCTGGTTGTCGCCGATGGGGCGGCCGAACTGCTGGCGGTCCTTGGCGTAGTCGACGGCGCGGTCCAGCGCGGCCTGGGCGAGCCCGGTCGCTGCGGCGGCGATGCCCAGGCGCCCGGAGTCGAGCGCCGACAGGGCGATGGACATGCCCTGCCCCGGCTTCCCGACGAGCCGGTCGGCGGCCACCTCCACGCCTTCGAAGTGGACCTCGCCCACCGTGTCGCAGTGCAGGCCCATCTTGCGCTCAGGGGTGCCGAACGACAGGCCCGAGGAGTCGCCCGGGACGACGAAGCAGGACAGCCCGCGGGCGCCGTCGTCGCTCGTGCGCGCGAAGGTCGTGTAGAAGTCCGCGTGCCCGGCGTGGGAGATCCAGGCCTTGGTGCCCTTGAGCCGGTACGTCGTGGGGCTCCCGGCGTCGTCGGCGGTCGCCCGGGTCGTCATGGCCGCGACGTCGGAGCCGGCGCTGCGCTCGGAGAGGCAGTAGGCCCCGAGCTGGTCGCCGGACAGCATGTCCGGCAGCAGCGCTGCCTTCTGGGCCTCGGTGCCGAACGTCGCCACGGGGTAGCAGGTGAGCCCGTGCACCGAGACGCCAACCGCGACGCTCATCCAGACGGAGGCGATCTCCTCGACGACTTGGAGGTACACCTCGTACGGCTGGTCGGCGCCGCCGTACTCCTCCGGGTAGGGGAGGGAGAGCAGGCCCGCACGGCCCAGGACGCGGAAGGCCTCGACGGGCAGGGCCGGGGTCGTGGCTGCGGCGCGCTCCGCCTCGTCGACGACCGGTGCGAGCTCCTTGGCGCAGATCTCGCGGGTGAGGTCGATGAGGTCCTGGCCCTCCTCGGAGGGCATCAGACGGGTTGCTGGCATGCCCCCGATGGTAGTAGTAGGACGTCCTACTACCTGCATCGCCGAGGTCAGGGGCGGGGGCCGGCGGGAGCGGGTGGGTCAGGTACCGCGCGACGCCGGCTCGACCGGCGTGAGCTCCGGGCGCTTGGCCGTGACCGTGTCGCCGGAGGACTCCCCGCGCAGGCGGCGCTGCACCCACGGGGCCAGGTGGGTCCTGGCCCAGGCGGCGTTCGCCGCGGTGGCCTCGCGGCGGCCGACCGGTGGCAGCGACGGCAGCGGCGTGCTCCAGTCGGCGCGGTCGGTGTCGTGGCCGAGGGCCGACAGGGCGTTGAGCGCCACGCGGCGGTGGCCCTCGCTCGTCATGTGGATGCGGTCCTCGGACCACAGCCGGAAGTCCTTGAGGGCGTCCATGCCCCACTGGTTGATCACGTAGCAGCCGTGCTGCTGGGCGATGCTGAAGATGTTGGCGGAGTGGATCGCGTGCCGTCCGCGCAGGTGGCGCAGCAGCGGTGCGCCCGCGGGGTCGGTCGGTGTGGCCAGCAGGACGTCGGAGCCGGCGTCCCGCAGGCGGACCACTGCGGCCTCGAGCCGGGCGGCGATGGCGTCGAGGTCTGCCTTGGGTCGCAGGATGTCGTTGCCGCCGCCGACCATCGAGACCAGGTCGGGGCCGAGGGCGAGGGCCGCGTCGAGCTGGGGCCCGATGACGTCGGCCAGCAGCCGCCCCCGCACGGCGAGGTTGGCGTAGGCGAAGTCGCCACCGGCGTCGTGGGCGATGGTGGCGAGGTGGCCTGCGAGGCGGTCGGCCCAGCCCACGTAGGCGTTGTCCCGGCTGGGGTCGGCGTCGGACATGCCCTCGGTGAAGGAGTCGCCGATCGCGACGTAGCGGTGCCACACCTTGCCGCCGCTGACGGGCAGGTGCGTCTCGTTCTCGGGCAGTTCGGTCACGGCAGGCTCCAGTCGATCGGGTCTGCGCCCTGCTGGGTCAGCAGCTCGTTGGCCCGGCTGAACGGGCGGGAGCCGAAGAACCCCGAGTGGGCGGACAGGGGTGAGGGGTGGGCGCTCTCGACGCACGGGACCTCGCCGAGGTGGGGCACGAGGCTGCGGGCGTCCCGGCCCCAGAGCACGGCCACGAGCGGTCCCCCGCGTGAGACGAGCGCCGAGATGGCCTGGGCGGTCACGGTCTCCCAGCCCTTGCCACGGTGGCTGGCCGGCGCTCCCGGGCGGACCGTGAGCACCCGGTTGAGCAGCAGCACGCCACGGTCGGCCCACGGCGACAGGTCGCCGGTGGTGGGCCGCTCCACGCCCAGGTCGGACTGCAGCTCGGTGTAGATGTTGGCGAGGCTGCGCGGGACCGGCTGCACGTCCGGGGCCACCGAGAACGACAGCCCCACCGCGTGGCCCGGGGTGGGGTAGGGGTCCTGGCCGACGATGAGGACCCGCACGGCGTCCAGGGGCTGCTCGAACGCCCTCAGCACGTGACCACCGGCGGGGAGGTAGCCCCGGCCCGCGGCCGTCTCGGCACGCAGGAACTCGCCCATCGCCGCGACCGTCCCGGACACGGGCTCGAGGGCGGCCGCCCACGAGGGGTGCACGAGCTCGGCGAGGGCAGCAGGCGGCATACCCAGAACGTATCCCTGCCGCCCCACCACGGCCCCACGGGGCCGGTCACCCCGGACGCGTCCGGGCACCGCGCTTCCCTACGCTGGAGCGGTGACCTCCCTCCGCTGGCCCGTGGTGCTGTTCGACTTCGACGGCACCCTCGCCGACACCATCCCCCTCATCGTCGCCTCCTACCGGCACACGCTGACGGCCGTGCTGGGCGAGGAGGCGCCGGAGCACGAGGTGCGGTCGTGGATCGGCCGGCCGCTGCAACCGGTGCTCGAGGAGCGCTACCCCGGCCGCGGCGCCGAGCTCACCGAGGCCTACCGGGCCTGGAACCTCGCCAACCACGACGACCTCATCCGCACGGTCGACGGGGTGCCGGCCCTCCTCGACGACCTGCACGCCGCCGGCGCGCGGACCGGGGTCGTGTCATCGAAGAAGGCGGAGACCGTGCACCTCGGGCTGCGCGCCGTCGGCCTGGCCGACCGCATCGACGTGCTCGCGGGCCAGGAGGCCACGCCCCACCACAAGCCGCACCCCGCCCCGCTCCTGCACGCCGCGCAGCAGCTCGGCGCCGCGCCGCAGGACTGCGTCTACGTGGGTGACGCGACGGTGGACGTGGAGGCGGCGCTGGCAGCCGGTATGGGTGCCCTGGCCGTGACCTGGGGTGCGGGACTGCGCGCAGCGCTGGAGGCCGCGGGACCGGTCGCCACGGTCGACGACGTGGCCGCCCTGAGGGCTGAGCTGTTCGCCGCGGCGCGGGCCTAGACTTCGCGGCGTGCACGGCTACAGCGACCAGCAGCTCGAGACCCTCGGCGACGCGATCCTCGCCTACTCCGCCGACCGGCTGAAGCTCGACCCGGTCCCGCTCGACGGCCCGCGGACCCTGGCCGAGCTCGACGTCTCGGCGGGCCGCACGATCACGCCGCAGGGCATCGGCGGCCTCGCGGCGCTCAAGCTGTTCGAGGAGGACCTCGCCCCGGCGTGCATCTCCACCGACCACCCGCGGTACCTGTCCTTCATCCCGTGCGCGCCGACGGAGGCCGCCGCGATGTTCGACCTCGTCGTGGGGGCGTCGTCGATCTACGGCGGCTCCTGGCTGGAGGGCGCCGGTGCCGTCTACGCCGAGAACCAGGCGCTGCGCTGGATCGCCGACCTCGTCGGGATGCCGCCGGAGGCCGGCGGCGTCTTCGTCCCCGGCGGCACCATCGGCAACCTGTCCGCGCTCGTCGCGGCCCGCCACACTGCCCGGATGAACGCCGCCCACGAGGGCCGCCAGGGCCCCGGTGGACGCCCCTGGCGCGTCGCCGCCACGCACGGCGCGCACTCCTCGATCCAGTCGGCCTGCGACGTCATGGACGCCGAGATGGTCGGTGTCGAGGTGGACGAGCAGGGGCGGCTGACCGGCGAGCGCCTGCGGGAGGCGATCCTCGCCCACGGCCCGGAGACCTTCTTCGCCGTGGTTGCGACCTCGGGGACCACGAACTTCGGGATCGTCGACGACCTCGCGTCGGTCTCCCAGGTGTGCCGCGAGTTCGGGATCTGGTTCCACGTCGACGGTGCGTACGGCGGTGCCGGCCTCGCCGCCCCCTCCGTGCGTCACCTGTACGACGGGATCGAGCACGCCGACTCCTTCATCGTCGACCCGCACAAGTGGCTCTTCGCGCCGTTCGACTGCTGTGCCCTGCTCTACCGCGAGCCCGCGCTGGCCCGCGCCGCCCACACCCAGCACGCCTCGTACCTCGACGTCCTCACGGCCGCCCCGGACTGGAACCCCACCGACTACTCCGTCGGGCTGACCCGGCGCGCCCGTGGGCTGCCGTTCTGGTTCAGCCTCGCCACCCACGGCACCGACGCCTACACCGAGGCGGTCGAGCGGACCCTGGAGGTCACGCGGTTCGCCGCGGCCGAGATCGCCCGGCGCGACCACCTCGAGGTCGTGCGCGAGCCCGACCTGTCGGTGGTGGTGTTCCGCCGGCTCGGCTGGAGCGCCGCCGACTACCAGGCGTGGTCCGACCGGCTGCTCGCGGAGGAGTTCGCGTTCGTCGTGCCGACGTCGCACGAGGGGGAGACGCTGACGCGGTTCGCCATCGTCAACCCCCGCACCTCCGAGGACGACATCGTCGCCATCCTCGACACCATGGCCTGACCGTCGGCCGTCGCCCTGCGTGACCTTGGGCCCTGCCCTGTCCGTCCCGGGCGCAGGAGGGTGGAGCCGACGGGAGGAGCGCCATGGCGACCACGGTGCGCACGAGGAGACGGCAGCCCCTGGCGGTGCGGGTCACGGTCGGGCTGCTGGTCTTCCTCGGCCTGACCGCCGCAGCCGGCGGCTTCGTCATGACCACGGGACTCGGCGGCGAGCAGGTGCGGCCGCCGCGGGAGTGGCTCGACGGCATACCGCTGGTCTCGAGCTGGGTGGTGCCGGGGCTCGTGCTGAGCCTGGGGTTCGGCGTCGGGTCGCTCGTGACCGCCTGGGGGATGCTGCGGCGCCCGCACTGGGCGTGGCTCGGCGCCGTCGAGCGACTGACCGGTGAGCACTGGTCGTGGCTGGCCGCGGTCGTCCTGGGGGCCGGGCAGGTGGCCTGGATCGCCCTCGAGCTGGTGTACCTGCCGGCCGTCTCGTGGTTCCACCCGCTGTACGGCGCGGTCGGGCTGGCCCTCGTCGCGCTCCCGCTCGTGCCCTCGGCCAGGGTGGCCCTGGGGGCGAGGACCGGGGGCTCGCGTGCACCCGCAGGTGTGGCGCCGCGGGCGTCCTGAGGCTGCTGGGACCGGTGGGACGAACCCGTCGTGGACGCTGCCGCCAATTGGCCGGAGTGGAATGACAAGCGTGTGATTCGGTCCGTATAGTTGGCCCTGCACGCACCGTCACGAAGGGTCGAGAGTGAACGCCGCACACGAGCAGGATCACGTCAGCGCCTCAGCCACACTGAGCGAGCGCGACCGCGAGATCATCGCCTTCGAGCGGCAGTGGTGGAAGTACGCGGGGGCCAAGGAGCAGGCCATCCGCGAGCTGTTCGACATGAGCGCCACGCGCTACTACCAGGTGCTCAACGCCCTGATCGACTCCCCGGCGGCCCTCGAGGCCGACCCCATGCTCATCAAGCGGCTCCGCCGGCTGCGCGCCTCCCGGCAGCGCGCCCGCAGCGCCCGCCGGCTCGGCATCCAGCTGTAGCCCCCCAAGCACAGGAGCGCCCGTCCAGAATCGACTGGACGGGCGTTGCTGTGTCCGAAGCCGTCGCGCCCCGCACCCCGGCGTGCTTGACTTCCGGCGTGGCAGACGTGCGCACCCGTCCCGCAGGCGCTGACGACGCCCTGGTCGTCGCCGGCCTGACGCTCCAGTGCGCCCTGCACCGGGGCGGGTCGACGGAGCCGGGTTTCCTCGACCGCTACGCGCGGTCGTGGTCCGCCCAGCTGCGCAGCCGCCCCACCTGGATCGCCGAGGTCGGCGACCAGCACGCCGGGTACCTGCAGGCGTCCCTCCTCCCCGCCCTGCCCTGGCCGGGGCGCCGCGACGGGGGCGGCCAGCTGGTGGTCGACACGTTCTTCGTCCGGCCCACCCACCGCGGGATCGGCGTGGGCGAGCACCTGCTGCGCGCGGCCGTCGACTGGGCACGTGCGGAGGACCTCGACGAGGTCCGGATGGCCGCCGGCACCCACACCCGTCCCATGGTCGAGCGGGTCGGCCTGCGTCCCCACGAGGCCGCCTACCACCTGGGGCTGCGGTGAGTCGCAGGCTGCGGGTGGGGTCGGTGGTGGTCAACGTAGCCGACGTCCCCCGGGCCACGGCGTTCTGGACGGCCGCCCTGGGCTACGAGCCCCGCTACGAACCCGAGCCCGACTGGGTCGTCCTGCAGCCCCTCGACGGCGGCGGGCCCAACCTGTCCCTCAACCTCGGGACGACCAGACCTGACCCGGTCCCGCACGTCCACCTCGACCTCTACGCCCGCGACCAGGCCGCCGAGGTCGAGCGCCTCGTCGCTCTCGGCGCGGTCAGGGTCGAGGACTGGCCCTACCCCGACGACCCCTTCGATTACGTCGTCCTCGAGGACCCCGACGGCAACCGGTTCTGCGTCGTCGACGCGTCGCAGGACTGAGGCCGTGCAGCCCGGCCCGACCAACACGCTCACCGACGTGCCGGGGGTGCGGGTCGGCCACGCCACGCGTACCGAGCCCGGCTGGCTCACCGGGACCACCGTCGTCCTCGCGCCGGACGGAGGGGCGGTGGCCGGCGTCGACGTGCGCGGTGGCGCCCCGGGCACCCGCGAGACCGACCTGCTGGACCCCCGGAACCTCGTCGACCGCGTGGACGCGGTGGTGCTCACCGGCGGCAGCGCCTTCGGGCTCGCGACCGCCGACGGCGTCCTGCGACGGCTGTACGCCGCGGGGCGCGGCTGGCCCATGGGTGCCCCGGGGGAGGTGGTGCCGATCGTGCCGGCCGCCGTGCTGTTCGACCTCGGGCGCGGGGGCGTGTTCGACCACGTCCCGGACGCCGAGGACGGCGCCACGGCGCTCGACGCGGCACACGGCAGCGCGGTGGAGCAGGGGTGCGTGGGCGCGGGCACGGGAGCGAGGGCCGGCGGGCTCAAGGGTGGGGTCGGGTCGGCCAGTGCCGTCCTGGAGGACGGCACCACGGTGGCCGCCCTCGTCGTCGTGAACGCCCTCGGTGACGCGGTGCACCCGTCGACCGGTGAGCTGTACGCCGCCCGGCACGGCCTCGGGGAGGAGCTCGCGTGGCTCCGGGCGCCGGAGCGCGCCGAGGTCGACGCGGCGGCGGAGCGGGCCGCGGTGGCCCACGCGGACCAGCCCGTCCGGGCCGGGACGGCCACCACCATCGGTGTGGTCGCGACCGACGCCACCCTCGACAAGGCGCAGTGCCAGAAGGTGTGCGGGCTCGGGCACGACGGACTCGCCCGGGCGCTGCACCCGGTGCACACGCTGCTCGACGGCGACACCCTGTTCACCCTCGCCACGGGTCGGCGACCCGCCCCCGACCTCCCCGCGCTGCACGCACTGATGGTGGCGGCCGGTGACTGCGTGACCCGGGCGGTGGCGCACGCCCTGCTCTGCGCCACCTCGGTCTCGAACGGCGCAGTGGACCTCCGCTCGTACCGCGACGCGTTCCCGTCTGCTGTCAGGATGGGGCGATGACGGCTGACTGGAGCACCCCCGAGGGACTTGCCGAGATCAAGGCCGCGCTCGCCGCCACGATCGAGGGCTGGCGCAGCCCGGTGGCCTACGCCGTCGGGATCAGCCCCGCGTCGAGCTCACCCGAGGTCGAGTTCCCCCACGTGAACCCGCCGGGCGGCACGCACGGCCTGCCCTGCGTCATCCTGGCCGCGGTGGTGGGGCACGCCCACGGCAGCGCGACGTACGAGCTGTCGGCGCAGCAGCTGTCCCAGGCGGTGGAGACGCTCGCCCCGGCCGAGGCGTGCACGTCCCTGTCCCACCCCAACCTCGCGGCCTGGCGCGAGGTCCTCGAGGAGCTCGGTTCCAACCCCGCGCGCACCGCGTACGCCGTGTTCGTCGGCGACCTCGACGACCCGGTGACCTCCGCGGCGGACGCCACCCTGCGCACCCTCGTGCAACCGCCACCGTCCTGACCGACTTTGGCCTGACAAAGCGCCAGATTGTCACCGTGGAACCTTTTGCCCCGGTGTGGAAGGGTGCTGGTGCGGGTCAACGCGGACCCGCGGTCGGCGTCGACCACCCCCGGGGCCCCTGGGTTGGTCGCCACCGGCACCTCATCCCCCGGAGGTCACCTCGATGCGTCTCTCCCGCCGGGCGGTGCTGCTCACCAGCGGCACCGCCGTATCCCTTCTCCTGACCGGCTGCGTCGGTGCCAAGGACTCGGGCACCAAAGCCAACCCGAGCGCCAATGCGAGCGCCAAGGACGTCACCCTCGTGATCAGCGCCAACGACGTGGCGGGCGGCAAGAACGCCGCCGAGGCCGCTTGGATCACCGACTCGGTGATCCCGGGCTTCGTCGCCGCGCAGAAGGCCAAGGGCGTCACGGCCAAGGTCACCTTCAACGGCTCCGGCGTGGAGGACGAGCAGTACAAGACCAAGCTCGAGCTCAACCTCAAGACCGGCAGCGGCGCCGACGTCTTCGCGGCGGACGGCATCTGGCTCGGCGAACTGGCCAGCGCCGGCTACGTCAAGCCGCTCGACGACGTCGTGGGCGCCCCGGCCAAGAGCTGGGACGGCTGGCAGCAGATCTCCAAGGCGGTGCAGCAGAACCTCACGTACAAGGACCAGCTGTACGGCATCCCCAACGGCACCGACGGACGTGTCCTGTACTTCAACAAGTCGCTGTTCTCGAAGGCCGGGCTGCCGGCCGACTGGCAGCCGAAGTCCTGGGCCGACATCATCGCGGCCGGCCAGGCGCTCAAGAAGCTGCCCGGGGTGAACCCCATCCAGATCAACGCCGGCGTGCCCATGGGCGAGGCGACCAGCGCGCAGGGCTTCCTGCCGCTGCTCGCCGGCACGGGCCAGCCTCTGTACAACGACTCCGACGCCAAGTGGCAGGGCGCCACGGCGGGCGTCAAGGACGTGCTCGACTTCTACAAGCAGGTCTACGGCGGCGGCTTGGGCGACAAGCGCGTCCAGCAGGACAAGGCCGGCCGTGACCAGTCGTTCGCCGACTTCAGCAAGGGCAGGATCGGCATCCTCGCCGAGGGCGACTACTTCTGGCGCTCGGTGATCTGCCCCTCGAAGAAGGACTGCGGCACGACCTCGATGGCCAACCGCAACGACGTCGTCGGCTGGGCCAAGATCCCGGCGATGGCCCCGGGCAAGGGAGTCAACGGGCAGGACTTCGTCAGCGTCTCCGGTGGCTCGGGCTGGCTGCTCAGCCCCAAGACGAAGTACCCCCAGCAGGCGTGGGAGCTCATGGCGTTCATGGCTTCCAAGGACATGCAGACGGCGCTGTCCAAGGCGCAGATCCGCATCTCCGCGCGGGCGGACGTCAACGACCAGACCCTCTCCGGCGACCCGCTGCTGACGTTCATCTCCAAGGAGGTGCTGCCGATCACCACCTACCGGCCCTCCGACGAGAAGTACAACGAGGTGTCGCTGGCGATCCAGGAGGCGACCGGACAGGTCGTCACCGGCACCAGCCCGGACGAGGCCGCGAAGACCTACCAGGCGTCCCTGCAGAAGGCCGTCGGTGCCGACCACGTCTCCGGCGGCTGACACCGCGCCGGTCCCGGCCCAGCCGGGACCGGCGGCGTCCACCCCTCCCGGGCCCGCTGACCATGGCGGTCGCGGCCGACGCGGGCGGGTGGCCGGACGCGACGGCGACGTCGTGGGGCTGGGCCGTGGCCGCGCCATGGCCTTCGTCGCCCCCGCGCTGGTGCTGGTCGGGGTGTTCCTCGTCTTCCCCGCGGTGTGGACGATCTACCTCGGTCTGCTCGACTACAGCCTCACCGGCTCAGCGGCGCAGGCGCCGACCTTCGTCGGCCTCGGCAACTACGTCACGGCGCTCGGGGACCCTGCCTTCACGCGGTCGCTCTACCTCACCCTGCTCTACGTCGGGTTCTCCGCCGTGGTCGGGCAGAACGTGCTGGGCTTCCTCCTGGCGTGGTTCTTCCGGACCACGAACGCGGTGGTCCGCAACGTCCTCAACGTGCTGGTGCTGCTGGCCTGGATCCTGCCGGGCTCGGTGGTGGCGTTCCTGTGGCAGGCCCTGCTCGACCGGCGCGACGGCACGCTCAATGCCATCCTCGGCACGACCGACTTCGCCTGGGCGATCGACCATCCCATGGCCGTCATCATCGTGTTCAACATCTGGCGCGGCACGGCCTTCTCGATGCTGCTCTACTCCGCCGCGATCAACACCGTCCCGCGCTCGCACCTCGAGGTGGCGCGGATGGCCGGAGCCCGCCCGTGGCAGCAGCTGCGCGACGTGGTGCTGCCGACGGTCAGGCGCCACGTGCTCACCAACACGCTGCTCATCACGCTCTGGACGTTCAACGACTTCTCGCCCTACCTGCTGACCGGCGGTGGGCCGGACAACAAGTCCGAGATCCTGCCGGTCTACATCTACAAGGAGGCCATCATCGGCGGCCACCTCGGCTACGGCTCGGCGATCTCGCTGCTGCTGCTCGTGGCCAACCTCGTCATCGCCGTCGCCTACATCCGGCTGCTGCGCACCCGCGACCCCGAGGAGGCCACGACATGAGCGCCGCCGTGTCCCCAGCGCCCTCCGCGCCCTCTGCCTCCCCGCCCTCCCCGCCTTCCGCGCGCTCCCGGGCCGCGGGTCCGGTGAGGACGGTCGCCACGCGCTCGCTCGTGTACGCCGGGGTGTGCGTGCTCGTGGTCTTCTTCGCCCTGCCGCTGCTGTGGCTGGTGCTCACGCCGTTCTCCCCGGCACCGTCCTACCGGGCGACGCTGTCGGGCTTCACGTTCGACAACATGGCCAAGCTGTTCGACAACCCCCAGACCTGGCCCTCGATCCGCAACTCCCTCGTGCTGGCCATCGGGTCCTCGGTCCTGGTCATCGCACTCGCGGCGCTCGCGGCCTACGCCCTCAGCCGTGTCCGCATCCCGGGGCGGGACCAGCTCCTCTACGCCCTGCTGCTCCTCAGCTCCATCGTCACGGGGACCGCTGCCATGGTGCCGATCTTCCTGATGCTGTTCCAGATCGGGCTCATCGACCGGCAGGTGGGCGTCATCCTGGTCCTGTCGGGCGGCCTGCTGCCGGCGGCGGTGTTCATGCTCAAGGACTTCGTCGACTCGATCCCGAAGTCCTACGAGGAGTCGGCCCGGGTCTTCGGGGCCACCCCGGGCCAGATCCTGCGCCACATCGTCCTGCCCGTGATCCGTCCCGGCATGGCGACGGTGGGCGTCTGGGCGCTGGTGCAGGTGTGGGGCAACTTCCTCGTCCCCTACGTGCTGCTGTCCGACCCGGCGAAACAGCCTGCGGCAGTAGTCATGTACACGTTCTACGACGCCGGCGGACAGCCGAACTTCGCGCTCATCTCGACGTTCGCGCTGGTCTACTCCGTGCCGGTCGTCGTGCTCTACCTCGTCGTGAACCGACGCTACGGGTTCGCCTTCCAAGGAGGAATCAAGGGCTGATGGCATCTGTGACCCTGACCGGGCTGGTCAAGGAGTACCCCGGCGGTGTGCGCGGCGTGGACGGCGTCGACGTCGAGATCGGCGACGGCGAGTTCTTCGCCCTGCTCGGCCCCTCGGGCTGCGGCAAGACCACGCTGCTGCGCACCTTGGCCGGCCTCGAGGCGGCAACTGAGGGGACCGTGGCGATCGGCGACCGCGACGTGACCGGCCTGGACCCCGGCGACCGCGACGTCGCCATGGTCTTCCAGGACTACGCGCTCTTCCCCCACATGACGGTGACCGACAACGTCGCCTACCCGTTGCGGATCCAGAAGGTCGGCAAGGAGGAGCGGGCTGCACGGGCCCGCGAGACCGCCGAGGGGCTGAGCCTCGGCGCCCTCATGCAGCGGCGCCCGGCGCAGCTCTCGGGTGGGCAGCAGCAGCGCGTCGCCCTCGCGCGGGCGATCGCCTGCCACCCGCAGGTGTTCCTCTTCGACGAGCCGCTGTCCAACCTCGACGCACGCCTGCGGCTCGAGGCACGCACCTTCCTCAAGCAGCTCCAGAAGTCGCTCGGCGTCACCACGGTGTTCGTCACCCACGACCAGGCCGAGGCCCTGGCGATGGCCGACCGCATGGCCGTCATGGAGTCCGGCCGGATCCGCCAGATCGGCACGCCACGCGAGGTGTTCCAGCGTCCGGCCAACACCTTCGTCGCCAACTTCATCGGGGCCACGCCCATGAACCTGCTCGACGCGCAGGTGGTGGGTGGGCGCCTCGAGCTCGGCGGCTTCTCGCTGCCGGTCCCGGAGGGCTTCGAGCCGGTGCAGGAGGGCGACAAGGTCGTGTACGGCGTGCGGCCCGAGTACGTGACAGCCGCCCCCGCTGCAGACGGCCGCGGGCCGGCCGGCGACAGCCGCCGGGCAGCCGGCGACGGGCCGGCCGACGGCTCGGTGGTCGGGACCGTGAGCGCCGTGGAGAACCTCGGGGTCCACGTCCTCGTGACCCTCGACGTCGGGGAGCAGTCCCTGCGGGCGGTCATCCCCGAGGCGGACGAGCCCGACCTCGGCGACGCCCTGACCGTCACGCCGGTGCCCGGCCGGGTGCTGCTCTACCGGGCGGACGGTGACGGCGAGCTGATCGGGTCGTGACCGTCTTCGCCGGGACGTGGACCCCGGCGCACCGGGCTGAGTCCGTCTGGCACCACATGCCGTTCGACGTGCCCGAGTCGTGCCCCGGCGTCCGCATGACCCTCGACTTCGACCGGTCGCACGGCTCGGCCGGGGTCCTCGACCTGGGCCTGGTCGACCCCCTGGGGTGGCGCGGGTGGTCGGGCGGTGCCCGGAGCGTCGTCGCCATCGGGCGTGAGGGAGCGACCCCGGGCTACCTCGACCGGGGGCTCCCGCCCGGCAGGTGGGAGGTCGTGCTCGGCCTGCACCGCGTGCCCGAGGGCGGCCTCGCCTACGAGGTCACGGTCGACACCGACGCCACGGTGGGCGGTGGGACCGTCGACGTGCCGCGGCCACCGGTGCCCGAGCGCCGACCTCCCCGCGAGCTGCCCAGCGTGGCGGGACTGCGCTGGCTCGCGGGCGACTGCCACACGCACACGGTCCACTCGGACGGCTCGCTCACCGTCGACGAGCTGGCGGCGCTGGCAGCGGGCCGGGGCCTGGACTTCCTCTGGGTCACCGACCACAACACCACGAGCCACCACCCCCACCTCGCCGAAGCCGGCCGCCGCTACGGCATCGACCTGCTGCCCGGCCAGGAGGTCACCACGGCCGACGGGCACGCCAACGCCTTCGGCGACATCGGCTGGGTGGACTTCCGGCGACCCGGGGGGACCTGGGCCGCGGAGGTGGCGGCCCGGGGAGGCCTGCTCTCGGTCAACCACCCCGTGGCCGGCGACTGCTCGTGGCGACACCCGTCGGTCGACGGTGGTGTGGGTGGCAGCCCCGCCCCCGCGGCGGAGGTGTGGCACTGGCCGTGGGCCGACCTCGCCGACGGGGGGCCACTCGCCTGGTGGACGGCAGCGGGTCACCCGATCCCGTTGGGCGGCAGCGACTTCCACCACCCCGAGGAGGGTGGGCTGCCCGGCTCGCCGACCACGTGGGTGGCCTGCGCCGACGGTGACGTCCTCGGCGGCATGCTCGCCGGGCGGACCTCGGTGGCGGCCGGCCCGGACGCCCCGGTGCTCCTGCGCGTCGGCGACGAGTGGGTCGCCGTCGAGGCCGACGGCGCGATGCTCGTGTGCCCCGACGGACGCCGTACCCCCGTGCGCGGCGAGCTGGCCACGTTCGGTGGCCACGACGGCCCGCACCTGCTCGAGCGCGACGACAGGAGCATCGTGTCCATCGCCCACTGAGCCACGCGGTCGCCGTACCGCGACCCTCGTCCCGCACCGTCCCACCTGACCGTCCCACCTGACCGTCCCACCTCCCTCGTCCCCCTCGCCCCACCGAGAAGGAGCCCCCATGCACGACGACCGCCGCCTCATCGAAGGCCGGCTGCGCCGCACCCTCCAGCGTCTGGAGGACGCCGTGTGGTCCGCCCCCGTCCCCGTCGACCTCGGGCGGTGGGACGCCCCGGGGGAGCCGGTCCCTGTCGCGGAGGGGCTGGCGGCGCCGTACGCCCCGGCCCGGGTGGGGGAGCCGTGGGGGCCGCCGTGGGGCACCACGTGGTGGCGCGTCCGCGCCGAGGTGCCCGAGCAGCACGCGGGGCGCCCCGTCGACCTGCGGCTCGACCTCGGGTTCGACCCGCTGCGCACCGGCTTCCACGTTGAGGGGCTCGTCTACCGCGCCGACGGCACCCCGGTGAAGGGCCTCAACCCGCGCAACCAGTGGGTCCGCGTCAGCGACGCCGCAGCGGGGGAGGTGGTCGAGCTGTTCGTGGAGTCGGCCTCCAACCCCCTGCTGCTCGGCGGGGGCGGCTTCGACTTCCGCCCGTCGCCGCTCGGCGACCCGGAGACCGCCGGCCGCGAGCCGATGTACCGCGTGGTGCGGGCCGAGCTCGCCGTCTTCGAGCAGGAGGTCTGGGAGCTCCAGCAGGACCTCGAGGTCCTCGGCCAGCTCGCGGCGGAGCTCGAGGAGTCCGACGCGCGCAGGTGGCAGGTGCTCCGCGCGGTCGACCGGGCCCTCGACCGGCTCGACACCTCCGACATCGCCGGCACCGCCGCGCGGGCCCGGGCCGAGCTCGAGGGCGTGCTGTCCGACCCCGCGCGGGCGAGCGCCCACCGGATCTCCGCGGTGGGCCACGCCCACATCGACTCGGCCTGGCTGTGGCCGGTGCGCGAGACGGTCCGCAAGGTGGCCCGGACCTGCTCCAACGTCCTCGCGCTGATGGACGAGGACCCGGACCTCGTCTACGCCATGTCGTCGGCCCAGCAGTTCGCCTGGCTGAAGGAGCACCGCCCCGAGGTCTGGAAGGGCGTCGTCGAGCGGGTCCGCGAGGGCCGGCTCGTGCCGGTCGGGGGCATGTGGGTCGAGTCCGACACCAACATGCCCGGTGGTGAGGCGCTGGCCCGCCAGCTCAACCACGGCAAGCGCTTCTTCCTCGACGAGCTCGGCATCGAGACGCGCGAGGTGTGGCTCCCCGACTCGTTCGGCTACACCGCCGCCCTGCCCCAGCTCATCGCCCTCTCGGCGTCGCAGTGGTTCCTCACGCAGAAGATCTCGTGGAACACCACGAACCGCTTCCCGCACCACTCGTTCCGCTGGGAGGGCCTGGACGGCACGCGCATCTTCACGCACTTCCCGCCGGCGGACACCTACGGCTCGGAGGTGTCCGGGGCCGAGGTGGCCCACGCCGCCCGCAACTTCTCCGACAAGGGAGACGCCACCCGTTCCCTCCTGCCGTTCGGGTGGGGCGACGGCGGTGGCGGGCCCACCCGCGAGATGCTCGCCCGGGCCAAGCGGCTCCGCGACCTCGACGGCTCGCCGCGCGTCGAGGTCGAGCGGCCCGACGCCTTCTTCGAGCAGGCCGAGGCGGAGTACCCCGACGCGCCCGTCTGGGTCGGCGAGCTCTACCTCGAGATGCACCGCGGCACCTACACCTCGCAGGCCAAGACCAAGCAGGGCAACCGCCGCAGCGAGCACCTCCTCCGCGAGGCCGAGCTGTGGGCGAGCACCGCCACGGTCCGCACCGGGGCGGCATACCCGGCCGAGGCGCTGGACCGGATCTGGAAGGTGGTGCTGCTGCTGCAGTTCCACGACATCCTGCCCGGCTCGTCCATCGGCTGGGTCCACCGCGAGGCCGTCGCCGACTACGAGGCCGTCGCCCGGGAGCTCACCACGATCATCGAGACGGCGCAGGCTGCCCTCGCCGGGGAGGGCGACACCGAGATGGTGTTCAACGCCAGCCCTGGTGCGCGGGCGGGCGTGGCGGCGCTGGGCGCCGGACCCCGGTCGGCCGACGACGCCGAGGTCGAGGTCTCTCCGGACGGGGACGGCTGGGTCCTGTCGAACGGGCTCGTCCGTACGGTCGTCGACGCCCGCGGCCTGCTCACGTCGGTCGTCGACACGGCCACCGGGCGTGAGGCGCTGGCCCCGGGGTCGGTCGGCAACCTGCTCCAGCTGCACCCCGACACCCCCGTCGACTTCGACGCGTGGGACGTCGACGCCTACTACCGGCGCACCTGGACCGACCTCACCGAGGCCGAGTCGGTGACGCCCGTGGACGGCGGCGTCCGCGTGGTGCGGCGCTTCGGCGACTCGACGGTGACCCAGGTCGTCACCGTGCCCGTGGGCGAGGCGCGAGTGGACGTCGACACCGAGGTGGACTGGCGCGAGCGGGAGAAGATCCTCAAGGCCGGCTTCGACCTCGACGTCACGACCGACCGCTCCACCGCGGAGGTGCAGTTCGGGCACGTCCACCGCCCCACCCACACCAACACCTCCTGGGACGCGGCCAAGTTCGAGATCTGCGCGCACCGCTGGGTGCACGTCGGCGAGCCCGGGTACGGCGCGGCCGTGGTCAACGACTCGACCTACGGCCACGACGTCAGCCGGCGCGACCGCGACGGCGGTGGCACGACGACGCAGGTGCGCCTGTCGCTCCTGCGCGCGCCGCAGAGCCCCGACCCCGTCGCCGACCTCGGTGTGCACCGCATGCGGTACGCCGTCGTCCCCGGCGCCGGGATCGCCGACGCCATCCGGGAGGGGTACCGGGTCAACCTCCCGCTGCGCGTGGTGTGGGGCTCGGGTGGCGTGGTCGAGCCGCTGGTGTCGGTCGACGGTGGCGGGGTGGTCGTGGAAGCGGTCAAGCTCGCCGACGACGGCTCGGGCGACGTCGTGGTCCGGCTCTACGAGTCACTGGGTGCCCGGTCCGCGGCGACGGTGCGCGCGGGGTTCGAGCTCGGTGGGGTGGAGGCGGTCGACCTCATCGAGCGCCCGCTCGAGACCGCCGGGGTCGAGCCGGTCGAGGGCGGGGCGCGCCTAACCCTGCGCCCGTTCCAGGTGGTGACCCTGCGCCTCACCCGCGGCTGAGCCCGGTTCGCCGAGCGGCGGTCAGGTCTCAGCGTCCATCGTGTCGAACGCCAGCTCGACGGTCTCCATGACGGGGGCCCGCGTCGTGGTGTCGAGCGGGCTCAGCCGGTGGACCGCCGGGAAGGCGCCCCGGAACCTCCACGCCATGACCGGTTCGCCGGCGCCGTCGAGCAGCCGCACGACGACCTCGCGGTGCATGCCGATGTCGCCGTCGCGGGCCTGCTTCCACCAGTTCCACAGCTCGAGGTCGGCCGTGAGGCTGCGGCTGAGCACGAGGTGGGAGTGGTGCGACGTGCCCGGCTCCAGGTGCGACGCGGGGGAGAGGCCGCCGCCCGACCGGTGGGTCACCTCGGTCACCACCGCCTCGGGCAGCTCGACCCGCGAGAAGAAGGCGCTGGCCAGTCCGCCGACCTCCACCAGGAAGCTGGAGGCTGCGACCGGACCGTGCACCGTACCGGGCATGGCTCAGGCTCCCACCCGGTCGCGTGGCCGCGCCATACCCCGAAGTCTGGGACTTCGGCCCAAGACCCCCACTTTGAGCGCCGAGGTCTGGGACTTCGGCCCAAGACCCCCACTTGAGCCCCGAAGTCTGGGACTTCGGGGCAAGACCCCGAGTTGAGTGCCGAAGTCCGGGACTTCGGGCCTACACGACTCCCTTTGCGCCGAAGTCTGGGACCTCGGTCAGGCGACCAGGGTCGCGAGCTCGGCGACGAACCGGGACAGGCCGGCGCCGTACAGGTCGGCGGCAGTCATCCGCACGACCCGCCAGCCGAGTGACTCGAGCAACCGGGTGCGCTGGATGTCGCTCTGCCACTGGCGGCGGTCGGTCCGGTGCTGGTCGCCCTCGTACTCGACGATGACCCGCGCCTCCCGCCACAGGAAGTCGACCCTGGCCAGGAAGTGGCCGTCCTCGGCGAACACGTCGGCGTTGAGCTCGGGCTCCGGGAGGCCGGCCCGACCGAACGCCAGCCTGGCCCGGGTCTCCATGGGCGAGCCACTCCCGCGACGGAGCAGTGGCCAGGCCTCACTGAGCAGGCGCCGCCCACGGCCGGCTGCCTCGGCCGCCGCGTGCACCAGGGGTTCCAGGAGGTCCGGTGTGCGGGTGGCGAAGGCATCTCCGGCGATGACCAGGTCCTCGGCGGTGAGGCCCGGCACCCTCGCGAGGTCGACCCAGGTGTCGACGGGTGAGGTCACCGGCAGGCCGCGGAGGGTCTCGTGACGGCGTCCGGCGAGGCCGCGGTGCCCGACGACGCCGGCACGGCGCAGCGGCGTGGCGTCGCGCATGACGTGGAGTGGTTCCTCGCGGCTCCACGCGGTGGGCAGTGGGAGCCGCCAGAGCCGGGCAGCCGTCAGGTGCGAGAACGCGTAGGTGCCCTCGAGGGCGAGGCCGACGGTGTGGGCGAGCTCGTCGACGGTGCGGGCGTGGTCGTGGGCACGGACGCCCCAGGTGGGCCGCACCAGGTCCGCCGCCTCGAGCCGCGCCTGGCTCACCAGCGCCGCCCGGGCCTCCACCAGCGTGAACGCGCGTCCCTGCAGGGAGGCGGGCAGCGGTGGGAGCGAGAGAGGCACGGTACTCAGGCTGCCGCGCTCCGTACCCACGTCCCTCGAGTTGTCCACAGGTCCGGCCGCGTACCGGGCCCGGTAGCCGCCCACGCGGTGGTGCGCCGTGCCCCGAAGTCCCAGACTTCGGCGCAAGCCCGGCCTGTGTGGCCCGAAGTCCCAGACTTCGGCGCAAGCCCGGCCCGTATGGCCCGAAGTCCCAGACTTCGGCGCAAGGGTCAGGGGGCAAGGGGGGAGGGGGAGCCGCAAAAGGGGGAGGGGGAGGGGGACGCGCACCACCATCGCGGGCTGGGAGGCGTTTGCACTCTCCCGGGGGGAGTGCCAATAATGGCGTTAGCACTCTCGCCATGAGAGTGACAATCATGGCCTCAAAGTGAGGTCCGGGGAACGTGCGCGACGTGAGCCGCGGGAACCGGGCCGTCCGTCGCGGGCACGGCGAGGCCGCCACACACGATTCGCGTGGGAGGAACCACCCGAATGGCCAAGATCATCGCATTCGATGAAGAGGCTCGCCGCGGTCTCGAGCGAGGCATGAACATCCTCGCCGACGCCGTCCGCGTCACCCTCGGCCCGAAGGGCCGCAACGTCGTCCTCGAGAAGAAGTGGGGCGCCCCCACGATCACCAACGATGGCGTGTCCATCGCCAAGGAGATCGAGCTCGACGACCCGTACGAGAAGATCGGCGCCGAGCTCGTCAAGGAGGTCGCCAAGAAGACCGACGACGTCGCTGGCGACGGCACCACCACCGCCACCGTGCTGGCCCAGGCCCTCGTCAAGGAGGGCCTGCGCAACGTCGCGGCCGGCGCCAACCCGATGGCCCTCAAGCGCGGCATCGAGAAGGCCACCGAGGCCGTCTCCGCTCAGCTGCTCGAGATGGCCAAGGACGTCGAGACGAAGGAGCAGATCGCCTCCACCGCCTCGATCTCCGCCGCTGACCCCCAGATCGGCGAGATGATCGCCGAGGCCATGGACAAGGTCGGCAAGGAAGGCGTCATCACCGTCGAGGAGAGCAACACCTTCGGCCTCGAGCTCGAGCTCACCGAGGGCATGCGCTTCGACAAGGGCTACATCAGCCACTACTTCGTCACCGACACCGAGCGCATGGAGGCCGTGCTCGAGGACCCCTACGTCCTCGTCGTGAACTCCAAGATCTCCGGCATCAAGGACCTGCTGCCCCTCCTCGAGAAGGTCATGCAGTCCGGCAAGCCGCTGCTCATCATCGCCGAGGACGTCGAGGGCGAGGCCCTGTCGACCCTGGTGGTCAACAAGATCCGTGGCACCTTCAAGTCCGTCGCCGTCAAGGCCCCGGGCTTCGGTGACCGTCGCAAGGCCATGCTGGCCGACATCGCCATCCTCACCGGTGGCCAGGTCATCTCCGAGGAGGTCGGCCTCAAGCTCGACACCGCGGAGCTCGACCTGCTCGGCCGTGCGCGCAAGGTCGTCGTGACCAAGGACGAGACCACGATCGTCGAGGGTGCTGGCGACAACGACCAGATCCAGGGTCGGGTCAACCAGATCCGCGCCGAGATCGACAAGTCGGACAGCGACTACGACCGCGAGAAGCTGCAGGAGCGGCTGGCCAAGCTGGCCGGCGGTGTTGCGGTCATCAAGGCCGGCGCCGCGACCGAGGTCGAGCTCAAGGAGCGCAAGCACCGCATCGAGGACGCCGTGCGCAACGCCAAGGCTGCCGTCGAGGAGGGGATCGTCGCCGGTGGTGGCGTGGCCCTGCTCCAGGCGACCAAGGCCGCGTTCGAGAAGCTCGAGCTCGAGGGTGACGAGGCCACCGGCGCGAACATCGTCCGCGTCGCTGCGTCCGCCCCGCTCAAGCAGATCGCGATCAACGCCGGCCTCGAGGGCGGTGTGGTCTCCGAGAAGGTCTCCAACCTGGAGTCCGGCTGGGGCCTCAACGCCGCGACCGGCGAGTACGTCGACCTCATCGCCGCGGGCATCATCGACCCGGCGAAGGTGACGCGTTCGGCGCTGCAGAACGCCGCGTCGATCGCCGCGCTGTTCCTCACCACCGAGGCCGTCATCGCGGACAAGCCCGAGAAGGCTGCTCCCGCCGCGCCCGGTGGCGACGAGATGGGTGGCATGGGCTTCTGAGCCCGGCTCCCCACCGCGTCAGCAGGTTCACCGGCACGACGCACTGACGGAGGGCGGTTCCCCACCAGGGGAGCCGCCCTTCGGCGTACCCGGTGCGGGCGCCGTACGGCCCGCCACCCGTGGGGACGTGCGGGCGCCGTACCGCACGTCCGGACAGGTGGCGCTCAGGGGGTTTGCCACCCACGGGACAGGGGCGACGTGTAGAAACAGTGCGTGCCCGAACTCGAAGACAACCCGCTCACGCTCGGCCCGCTCCTGCGCTACGTGGGTGAGACCAGCGCCACGGTGTGGGTGCAGACCCGTGACCGGGCGAAGGTGACCGTGCGGGCGTTCGGCCGGTCGTGGGACGCGCCCACCTTCACCGCCCACGGCCACCACTACGCGCTCGTGGTCCTCGACGGCCTCGAGGCGGGGGCGTCGAGCGAGTACGAGGTCGAGGTCGACGGCGCGACGGCCTGGCCGCCGCAGGGGCCCGGGGTCGACGCCGTGACGGCCTCGTTGCCGCCGAGCCGGATCACGACCCACGCGCACAGCGAGCCCACGCGCATGGCGTTCGGCTCGTGCCGCACCTCCGTGCCGCACGACGCCGAGGGCAACAAGAGCAACGGCGTCGACGCCCTGCGTGCCTACGCCTTCCACATGTCGCGCACCGACCCGTCCGAGTGGCCGCACCTCGTGGTCTTCCTCGGCGACCAGGTCTACGCCGACGAGACCTCGGAGGCGATGCGCGAGTTCATCGCCTCCCGCCGCAGCCTCGAGGAGCCCCCGGGCGAGGAGCTCAAGGACTACGAGGAGTACGCGCACCTCTACCGGCTCGCGTGGACCGACCCCCTCAACCGCTGGCTGCTGTCCACGTTGCCGAGCGCGATGATCTTCGACGACCACGACATCCGCGACGACTGGAACACCTCCCAGGACTGGCACCGCGAGATGAACGCCAAGCCCTGGTGGCACGAGCGGATCGTGGGCGGCTTGTCGTCCTACTGGGTCTACCAGCACGTGGGCAACCTCAGCCCGGAGGACCTGGCGCAGGACGAGGTGTGGCAGCTCATCACCGAGTACGCCGCCTCGGGCGCCGCCGGCGAGCTCGACCTCACCGAGGTGCTGGACAGCCTGGCCGCGCGCGTCGATGCCCAGCCGGAGACCTACCGCTGGAGCTACGCCCGCGACCTGGGCGAGTCGCGGCTCGTGGTCGTCGACTCCCGGGCCGCCCGGCTGCTCACGCCCGACCGCCGCTCGATCCTCGACGACGACGAGATGGCGTGGCTCGACGGCCAGCTGCGCGGCGACGTGGACCACCTGTTCATCGGTACGTCGCTGCCCTTCCTCATGGCGCAGGGCATCCACGACCTGGAGGCGATCAACGAGGCGATGTCCAACGGCGCCTGGGGGCCCCGCGTGGCGAAGTGGGGCGAGAAGATGCGCCGCGCCCTCGACCTGGAGCACTGGGCCGCGTTCCAGGACGGTTTCGCGAAGGTGCTCGCCATGGTCGTGGAGGTGGCGCACGGCGAGCGGGGTGCGGCGCCGGGCACCATCACGTTCCTGTCCGGTGACGTGCACAACTCGTACGTCACCGAGATCGACCACGACCAGCTGGGGCCCGGGGCCAGCCGGATCATCCAGGCGGTGTGCTCACCGATCCGCAACCCGCTGCCCCGGCAGGCGCGCATCGCCCAGGCGATGCTGGGCAAGGGATTGGCCCGCCCGCTGCAGTTCCTCGTGGGACGGACCTCGAAGGTGCCGAATGCGCCGTACCAGTGGCCGATGACCGAAGGCCCGTGGTTCGACAACAACCTCGCGACGCTGCAGGTGCGCGGCCGTGGCCTCGTGATGCGCTGGGACCTCGGGGTCGTCGAGGGGGACAAGTACGACGAACCGGACCTGCGCGAGGTGGCCCGCGTCGTCATCTCCTGAGCCGACCCCTCAGGGTCCGGTCAGGGGCGTATGGGGGAGTCACCTGAGGGCGGAGCAATGTGGGCGCCCCTAGCGTTGACACCCGTGAGACCCCACGCCCTGTCCCCGGGAGAGCCCATGACCGCCAGCACGCCTGTGTCCACCACGGAGCCCACCGAGAAGGCCGCCCCGGCGGCGAGGGTGCGTGACCTCACCAAGGTCTACGGCAAGGGGGAGGCGCAGGTCCGCGCCCTCGACGGCGTCAGCGTCGACCTCGCCAGCGGCGAGTTCACCGCGATCATGGGCCCGTCCGGCTCGGGCAAGTCGACGCTCATGCACTGCGCGGCCGGGCTCGACGCCGCGACGTCGGGGGAGGTCTTCGTCGGCGACGTCGACATCACCGCCCTGCGGGACAAGGAGCTGACGACCCTGCGCCGCGACCGGATCGGGTTCGTCTTCCAGTCCTTCAACCTCATCCCGACGCTCGACGCGCAGGAGAACATCCTGCTCCCGCTCGCCATCGCCGGACGCAAGCCGGACCCGGCCTGGTTCGACACCGTGATCGACACAGTGGGGCTGCGCGACCGCCTCGACCACCGCCCCAGCGAGCTCTCGGGTGGCCAGCAGCAGCGCGTGGCCTGCGCCCGGGCCCTGGTCAGCAAGCCCGAGATCGTGTTCGCCGACGAGCCGACCGGCAACCTCGACTCAACCTCGGGCACCGAGGTGCTGAACTTCCTGCGCCGCAGCGTCGACGAGTTCGGCCAGACCATCGTCATGGTGACCCACGACCCCGTCGCGGCGGCCCACACCGACCGCGTCGTCTTCCTGGCCGACGGCAAGGTCGTCGACGAGATGCGCGAGCCCACGGCCGCGAAGATCCTCGAGCGCATGAAGCGGCTCGACACCCGGCTGTCCGGCCACGGCACGCCTGTGGCGGGTGACTGAGCGTGCTCAAGGCCAGCTGGAAGAGCCTCCTCGGCCGCAAGCTGCGGCTGTTCATGAGCGCCTTCGCGATCATCCTCGGCGTCTCGTTCGTCTCCGGGTCGTTCATCTTCACCGACACCCTCGCGCGCGCGTTCGACGGCATCGTCAACACGGTCGGTGACGTGGTCGTCCGCCCCGAGGTGGCGAGCTCCGACTTCGACTCCGGGCAGACCTCCAAGACGGTGCCGGGCTCCCTCGTGCGAACCCTCGCCACCCTGCCGGGGGTCGCAAGGGCCGACGGCAACGTCAGCAACCCCACGACGTTCGTCGTGTCGACGAAGGGGAAGCTCGTCGGCGGGGGTGGCCCGCCCGGCCTCGGCCTCAGCCACAACGACGCCCCCACCTCCGCTGGCGAGCCGCCGGCCTCCCTGTCCCAGGGTCGCTGGCCGACCACGAAGGGTGAGGTGGCCCTCGACTCCGGCACCGCCAGGCGGGCCGGGTACAAGGTCGGCGACACCGTGAAGCTCGTGACCAGCGGCGCGCAGCCGGTCGTCACCGCGCGGCTGGTCGGCATCGCCGAGTTCAAGGGCGGCACGGTCGGGGCGACGCTGGCCTTCTTCGACACCAGGACCGCCCAGCAGCTCTTCCTCGGCGGCAAGGACGAGTACAGCGACGCCTGGGTCACCGCCAAGGACGGCACCAGCGCGGAGGACCTCGCCAAGGCGGTGCAGGCCAAGCTGCCGGCCGGCTACGAGGCCGTCACCGGCGCCTCCGTCGCCAAGGAGTCGGCGACCGGTATCAACAAGGCCCTCAACTTCATCAACATCTTCCTGCTCGTCTTCGCCGGCATCGCGCTGTTCGTCGGGTCGTTCCTCATCATCAACACCTTCTCGATCCTCGTCGCGCAGCGCAGCCGCGAGCTCGCCATGCTGCGTGCCCTCGGCGCAGGCCGCCACCAGGTGACACGGTCGGTGCTGTTCGAGGCGTTCGTCGTGGGGCTCGTCGGGTCCACCGTCGGCCTCGGACTCGGCTTCGGCCTGGCCATCGGCATCCAGAAGCTGTTCGCCCAGTTCGGGCTGGACCTGAGCGGGTCGCCGCTCGTCTTCCGCCCGAGCACGGCCCTCATCGCGTATGCCGTGGGGCTGGTCGTGACGATGGTCGCCGCCTACCTGCCGGCTCGCCGCGCGGGCAGGATGCCTCCGGTCGCCGCCATGCGCGACGACGTGGCGCTGCCGGAGTCGGCGCTGCACAAACGCGTGTGGGTCGGAGCCGTGCTCTTCGCCGGTGGGCTCGTCGCCGGCTACCTCGGCGCCTTCACGTCCGTCTCCAACTCGGCCTACTGGGTCGGCGGTGGTGTGCTCGGCATCGTCCTGGCGGCCATCCTCACGAGCCCGGTCGTGGGCCGTCCGGTGATCGCCCTGCTCGGCTGGGGCTACCGCCGCGGCTTCGGTGCGGTCGGCGTCATGGCCGAGCAGAACGCCACCCGCAACCCCCGGCGCACGGCAGCCACCGCCTCGGCGCTGATGATCGGCCTCACGCTGGTGTCGATGATGTCGGTCTTCGGCGCCTCGGCGAAGGCCAGCGTCGACAAGTCGATCAACGCCAACTTCGCTGCCGACTACGTGCTGTCCAACGCCGTCGGCCTGCCGTTCTCGACCACGGTGACCGCGGACGTCGCGAAGGTGCCGGGTGTCGCCACCGTCGCCGCGGTCCGCTACCTGCCGGTGTCGGTCGACCAGGACCGGGGCTTCGCGGCAGCGGTCGACCCGGGCACGTTCGGGAAGGCCGTGCCGGTCGAGTTCCGCAGCGGCTCGCTCGCCGGGCTGAAGGACGGCACCGTGCTCGTGTCCGAGGACCGCGCCAAGAAGCAGCACCTCGTGGTGGGCTCGACGGTCCGCACCGACATCTCGGGCCAGCAGGGCACGGCCAAGGTCGGTGGGGTCTTCGTCAGCTCCGCGGCCCTGCCCAACTCGATCCTCGTCACGCTGGCGGCGGCCGAGAAGGCCGGGGTGCCGGTGCAGGACAGCGCCGTGTTCGTCGTGCGCGACCGGGGTGCGAAGGCCTCGGCCGTGGAGTCCGGCATCGACAAGGTCATCGCCGACGTGCCCACGGTGACCCTGAAGAACCAGGACGAGTTCGCCGCCGAGCAGCGCAAGCCGATCGACCAGCTGCTCTACATCATCTACGCGCTGCTGGGGCTCGCCGTGGTCATCGCCGTGCTCGGGATCGTCAACACCCTCGCCCTGTCGGTGATCGAGCGCACCCGGGAGATCGGGCTGCTGCGCGCGGTCGGGCTGAGCCGGCGGCAGCTGCGGACCATGCTGCGCCTCGAGTCGGTCGCCATCGCCCTGCTCGGAGCCGTCCTCGGGGTCGTCCTCGGGCTGGCCGCCGGCTGGGCCCTGCAGCGCAGCCTCGCCGACGACGGGATCGACGTGCTGTCGATCCCGGGTCTGCAGCTCGCCGTCTTCGTCGTGCTGGCCGGTTTCGTCGGGGTGCTGGCCGCCCTGTGGCCGGGTCGCCGGGCGGCACGTCTGGACGTGCTGCGAGCCATCACCACCGAGTAGCCGATGGGGTGGCGGGCGCCACGGCACCGCCACCCCACCGCCTCGCTCAGCTGAACATGCGCAGGGTCTGGGCCTCCGTCTCCGCGTACTGCGCGCCCGCCGCGGCGAGCACGCCGCCGATGGAGTCGAGCGAGGCACGGACCTGTCGCTGGGTGCCCTGCCACTCGGCGACGAGCGCCTGGAACCTCGCCGACGCGGTGCCGGTCCACGCTCCCTGGAGGCCGTTGAGGCGGCCCATCATCGCCGTCACCTGCGCGTCGATCTCGCCGGAGATCCGCGCGATGTCGCCGGACGCGGCCTGGATCTGCTCGGTGTCCACCTGGAACTGTGCCGCCATGGCTCCTCCTGAAAGGTCTCGGGTGCCGGTGCGACACCTCCTGCCGGGAGGCTAGGACGGACCGCCCGACCGGCCGGAGGGTTTTCCACAGGGCTGCCCCGCCCGGGGTAGCGTCGGCCCGTGACGATCTGGATCGACCCACCCGCGTGGCCCGCCCACGGACGGCTGTGGTCCCACCTGGTCAGCGACACGTCGTACGCCGAGCTGCACGACTTCGCCGAGGCCCAGGGCATCCCGCGGCGTGGGTTCGAGGGCGACCACTACGACGTGCCACAGGAGCGGTACGCCGCGCTCGTCGCCGCAGGAGCGGTCGAGGTGGGTGGCAAGGAGATCGTCCGCATCCTGCAGCGCAGCGGCCTGCGGGTCCAGAAGCGCAAGCACGAGCGGGTCGTCCGCGCCGTCCCCGACGCCCCCTGGCTGCCGGCCGGGTCGCGGGCCGACGTCATCGCCTCCCGCCAACCCGAACCGCCGGCGAGCACCGTGGTGGTGCGGCTGGCCCTGCTGCGCGGCCCGGACCTGCTCGTCCTCGAGCGCCTCACCGGTGGCCTCGACCTGCCCTCGGCGCCGGTGGGCCACCTCACGCCGGGCGGTGCGCTCACGCGGCTGCTCGAGGTGGTCGCCGGTCCGGGACACGGGCTGGCCCCACAGCTGCTCGGCTACGTCCGCAACACGGTGCCGCAGCCCGACGCCGGCTACCCGTGGCCGGTGCCGAAGGCCTGCTTCGCGGTCTGGCACGACTCGATCCCGGTCGGCGACGACCTGGCCACCGGCGTGGGTCGCTGGGTCCGGCGCGACGAGGCGGCCGCGGTCCTGGGGGAGCGCCACTGGTGGCCGCTGGTCACCCACCTCGACGAGTCGCCCCGGTGACCGGGCTCCCGGTGCGGCTGCAGGGGGTCGAGTTCGCCGACGGCTCCGTCGCCCACGTCGTCCTGACCCCGGCGGCCGACCCCGCACCCGAGGCCGGTGTCTTCGCCGCGATGGTCGTGCTCCGGGACGCCCGCGGCTGGTGCGCGGTCACCTGGAGCCCGCGTCGGGGCGAGTGGGGTCCTCCCGGCGGCTGGCGTGAGCCCGGGGAGTCGGTGACCGAGTGCGTCCTGCGGGAGGTCGCGGAGGAGGTGGGCCTCGACCTCGACCCCTCGCTGCTGGTGCCGGTCGGGCACGAGCTCTTCGAGCCGGTCAGCAGCACCGGACGCTGGCCGCGCCGGGGTGGTCACATGCAGCTGTACGCCGCCACCTGGCCCGAGGTCGGACCTCGCCTCGAGGCGCGTGAGGACGACGCGCGCGACCCCCAGTGGGTGACCCCGGAGGAGTTCCGGGCCCGATCCGGGCGGCAGTTCTGGTGGCCGCTGGTCGAGGCGGCCCTTCGCGACTGACGTCCGGGGCCGGGTCAGGGCTCGCGGCCTGACCCAGGCCATGACCCAGGCCACGGCCCAGGCCCAGGCCCAGGCAGGGCGGGGTCAGATCGAGGTCAGGGCCTCGAGCTCGTGGGCAAGGTTGGCCCGGGCTGCGTCCTCCCACAGCTTGCGCGCCGTCCGGGTCGCGTAGATGGCGTCCCGCTCCAGGAAAGGTCGCAGCACCGACGCACGGCCGGACCGGAACGCGTCGTCGGGGACGGCGGCGTACTCCTGGCGCACGGCCGCGGTGTAGTCGGCGTAGCGAGCCGGTTCGGAGGAGAGGATCCACAGGTCGGCGTCGTGGAACGCCGCGGGCAAGCCGTCGGTCGGCGAATCGTGGGTGGTGCTGGCGAGGACGAGGTCGCGCACCGTGTTCACGTCGCCCCGGGCGAGTCCCAGGGCCTGCAGGTCGCGTACGGCGAGGTCGGCGCTGTCGGCCTCGTTGGCCCCACCGCCCGCAGCCGGGTCGTAGACGGCGTCGTGGAACCACCCCGCCACCCGACCCAGCGCGCCCTCCCGAGCCGAGATCTCGTGCCGCTCCTCGAGGTCCTCCAGCGCCCAGAAGACCTCGACGAGGTGGCGGGTGGAGTGGTAGCGGCGGTGCGGCTCGGTCCACCGCTGCAGCAGGTCGGAGCCGATCGCGAGCACGGCGTCGTGGTGGGCGTCGGGGGCCAGCTCGGCGAGGTCGAGCTTCCACCAGGTGATCAGCGCGGGCACGGGGACGAGTGTCGCAGAGGCGCCGCCCCGACAGCCGGAAGTCAGCCGGACGGCTGGGCGCGGTAGCGGCGGACCTTGGCGCGGTCGCCGCACGAGGCCATGTCGCACCACCGGCGACGCCTGGTCCGCGAGCGGTCGAGGAACGGGTGCGTGCAGGTCTCGTCGGCACAGAACCGCACCACCGCGCCATCGGCCCGGTCGAACAGCTCGACCGCCGCCCGCGCCACGGCGACGAGGCAGGCGTCGGCGTCGCCGCTCGTGGTCCGGCGCCCGTCCGGGCCGACTGCGACCACCGGTACGGGTCCGCGCGCCGCGCGGTTGAGCGCCGTACGGTGCCGATCAGGCAGGGCGGTGCCGCCGGCCAGGCTCTCCACGAGCGGGAAGAGGTGCTCGCGCAGGGCAACGGCCGCGGCCAGGTGCCTCTCGTCGACCATGGGGCGCCGCGTGACGATCCCCGCGTCGACGTACCACTGCGCGAGGACGTCCGGCGTCGTGAGCTCGTCGGCGTCGAGTGTCCCCCGGCTCGTCACCGTGCCCACGAGGTCGAGCGCGGGGTTGCCTGCCACGTGCACCATCGACATGTCACCAGTTTGACTGGTTACCGAGGCGGTGGCAATGTCGTCGGTGTAACCGGTCAGAGGAGTGTCATGCACAGGCGGCAGGTCTCCGGGTTCGTCGTGGCGGCGGTGCTGGTCCGCTCGATGGATGCTGGCGCGACCGTGGCGCTGGTGCTGCTGTGCTCGGCGGCCCACCTGGCGTCGCCCCTGCGGACGGCGGGCCTGCTCGGGGCGGCCCTGACCGCTCCGCACGCCCTCGGGTTCCTGGTGGCGCCGGTCCTCGACCGGGCACGCGAACCGCGTGTGGTCGTGGCCGTCGCTGCCGTGGTGTTCGCGGTCCTGCTGGGTGGCGCCGGGTTGCTCCTCGGAACGGTCTCCCTGCTGCTGGTCGTGCTGCTCGTGCTGGCCGCCGGAGCACTGGGGCCCCTCCTCACCGGTGGCCTCAGCAGCGTGGTCGCCAGCAGCAGGGGAGCCGGTGGACCGCGCAGGATCCAGGCCGTCGACGCCCTCACCTACGGCGTGGCGGGCGCCGCCGCGCCCCTCCTCGTCGCGACCGCGTCCGGTGCCCTCTCGGCGCTCGGTGGCCTCCTGGCCCTCAGTGCTGCGGGGGTGGTCGGGGGCTTGGGCGTGCTCGGCCTCCCGGGCGCCGGTCCTGGACCGGCGACGGCTGGTCGCGGACCCGGCGTCCGGGCGGGGCTGCTCGCCGTGTGGCGGCGTCGTCCCCTGCGACGCGTGGCGCTGCTCACGTGGCTGGCGGCTGGGGTGGTCGCCGCCGCCGTGCTCGCCGGCGTCAGCCTCGGCGAGTCGCACGGGACTGGTTGCGGGGCCTGGGTGGCGGGCGCGTTCGGACTCGGCAACCTCACCGGCGCGCTCCTGCTCAGCATCGTGCCGCCACGGGTGCGGCCCGAGCGCGGCATGGCCGTCCTCACGGCCCTGTTGGCCCCGGCGCTGCTCATGGTGGTCGTCTGCGCGGGGCTCTTCGCCGGCTTGCTGGCCACCTATGTCCTGCTCGGCCTGCTCGTGGCGCCCCAGACCGTACTCAGCCTCGCCGCCCGGGAGGAGCTCGCCCCGCGGGAGGTGCGGGGCTCCGTCTTCGTCACCGTCGCCGGCACCAAGGTGGCCTTCTCGTCTGCCGGAACAGCCGTGGCGGGGGCGGTCGTGGCAGCGGGTGCCCACCGCCTGCTCGCAGGGGCCGCGGTGCTCGTCTCCGTCGGTGTCCCGCTCGTCTGGGGCCTCAGCCGTCAGCCGAGGCCAGTGCCGCGGGCAGAGGTTGCGAGTGGACGACCGTCAGTGCGGAGACCGCTCGGGTGAGGACGACGTAGAGGCGGCGCAACCCCGTCCTCTCGTCGGGCTCCGCCGCGGCGATGGCGGTCGGCTCCACGACCACGACCCTGTCGAACTCGAGGCCCTTGGCCACCGTGGCCGGCACGACGTCGACCTGGTGGTCGATGTCGCCGTGGTCCTGGCCGAGGACGCCGTGGTCGATCCCCTTGTGCTGCAGAGCCTTTGAGACCTTGGAGACCCACTCGTCGGGCACGATCACACCGATGGACCCCGGTTCGGAGGCCTCGGTGGCCACCACCGAGGCCGTCCGGTCGTGCACCTCGCGCTCCGCCACCTCGACGACGTCGAGGCGCCCCGGGTTGTCGCGGACCGAGACCGGCGCACCGAGCCCGGCGGCCATGTGTGGCAGCAGCTGCGCGGCGTACTCGATCACGCTCGCGGGCACGCGGAAGCCGCGGTCGAGCACCTCGACGTGGCTGCCGGGCTTGCCCAGGTGGGCGAGTGAGGACTCCCACGAGTCCGTGGCCCACGGCGTGGTGCCCTGGGCGATGTCGCCGAGCACCGTGGCCGCGCCGGTGGAGCAGCGGCGGCCGACGGCCCGCAGCTGCATGGGGGAGAGGTCCTGCGCCTCGTCCAGCACCACGTGGCCGAGGGACGGGGTGCGGGCGATGTGGTCGGCGAGCTCGTCGAGCAGCACCGCGTCGGCCCGCGACCAGCGGGCAGCGCCCTTGCTGCGGGGAGGCGCCGACCACACGAGCAGGGCCTGCTCCTCGGGAGCCAGGTGGTCCCGGGCGTGCTGCGCGAGCTCCTCGGCGTCTGACAGCAGGGAGAAGAGCACGGCCTTCGCGTCCAGGGCGGGCCAGAGCGAGGCGGCGTACTTCTTCACGACCGCGCTGCGCGCCACGGTGTCCTGCACGCGGTCGTCGGGGGAGTCCCCGGCGCGCTCCATCTGCAGCAGCACGGCGTGGGCGAGGCGCTGCGGGAGCATCTGCCGGGCCGCGTCGTAGCGCACCCCGCGGGTGCGCAGCTCGTCGAGGATCTCGTTGACCTCGTAGGCGGGGACGCGCCACTTGCGCACCCCGCGGGGTACGACGAGGGCCTCCGTGGCCGGTCGGACCTGGGACCAGACCGCGGTCCGGAGCACCTCCGCCAGGCGCGCGTCACCCTTGAGGACCGCCGTCGCGGTGGAGTCCGTTCCGCGCACGGGTACGGAGGCGACGAGCTCCTCGATCGTCGTGTGGCCGACCGCCACCTCGCCCAGGGCGGGGAGCACCGCGCCGATGTGCTCGAGGAAGGCGCGGTTGGGGCCGATCACCAGGACACCGGACCGGGCAAGCTTGTCGCGGAAGGCGTAGAGCAGCCACGCGGCCCGGTGGAGGCCGACCGCGGTCTTGCCGGTGCCGGGCGCCCCCTGCACGCAGATCGTCTGCTCCACCCCGGCCCGGACGATCTCGTCCTGCTCGGGCTGGATCGTCGCGACGATGTCGCGCATCGGCCCCACGCGGGGACGCTCGATCTCCTCGGCGAGGATCTGGCTGCGCACCTCGTGCTCGGCGCGGTCCTGGAGGTGCTCGTCCTCGTACGCCGTGATCGCGCCGCGGTCGAGGCCGAACCGCCTCCGCAGGACCACTCCCATGGGCTCGGTCCGGGAGGCGCGGTAGAACGCGGTGGACATGTTCGCGCGCCAGTCGATGACGAGCGGGTCGCCCCGATCGTCGGCGACGTGGCGCCGGCCGACGTACCAGCGCTCGTCGGTGTCGGTGTCGATCCGCCCGAAGAACAGCGTGGTCGACGGGTCGTCCTCGAGGGACGCCGCCCGCAGGTGCAGGGTCCGGGCCAGGTGCTCGGCCGAGATCGGGTCGTGGGCCTGCACCTTGAGGGAGAGGGTCTGCTCCCGCATGCGGGCCAGGGCTGCCCTGGCGGTGCTGAGGTAGTCCTGCTCTCGCTTCAGCTCCGGGACCGCAGACACAAGGGTCCACCTTGCCACCGGAGGGCCGCCAGGTCGAACGGGTTCTGCCGTCTCACCCTCACACACGACTTTGGGGGCGGGAGCGCGTGCACGTGGCGCGCGCTCCCGCCCCCAAAGTGAGGAGGTGTGCGGTGGGGCTGGGTCGGGCTGAGGGCCTGTCCGGCCTACTGGGTGGCGCCGGCCTACTGGGTGGCGCCGGACTTGGCCACGAGGGTCGCGGTCAGGTCGAGCTGCTTGCCGCCGCGCAGGACCGTCAGGGAGACCTTGTCGCCCACACCGCGCTCACGGATGTTGGCGACCAGGGCCAGGGCCGAGTCCACGCGCTCGCCGTCGACCGCCACGACCACGTCACCCTTCTGCAGCCCGGCCTGGGCGGCGGGGGTGCCCTGCGAGATCTGCGACACCTCGGCGCCGGCACGCTGGCTCGTGCCGTCGGAGGCCGTGCCGTCGGCCAGGCTGACCCCGAGGAACGCGTGCTCCGCGGTGCCCTTGTCGATGAGCTGGCCGGCGATCGACTTCGCCTCGTTGGCCGGGATCGCGAAACCGATGCCGATGCTGCCGCTCTGGCTGCTGCCGCTGGACTGGCCCAGGCTGGCGATGGCCGAGTTGATGCCGATGAGCTGGCCCGAGGCGTTGACGAGGGCGCCACCGGAGTTGCCCGGGTTGATGGCCGCGGACGTCTGGATCGCGTTCGTCACCACGTCACCCGTGCCGCCGGTCTGCGTCTGCGGCTGGCCCTGCCCGAAGGGGTTCTGCTGCTGGCTGTTGTCGTCCTCGGCAGCCGTGGTCACCGGGCGGTTCAGCGCGCTGACGATGCCCGTGGTGACGGTGCCGGCGAGGCCGAGCGGGTTGCCGATCGCCATGACCGGGTCGCCCACCTTGATGTCGTCGGAGTTGCCGATGGCGATGGGCGTCAGGTTGCTCGGCGGGTTGGTGAGGGTGATGACGGCCAGGTCGGTGCTCGGGTCCGTGCCCGCCACGGTGGCCGCGTAGGTGCGGCCGTCGTTGAGCGTGACGGTGAGCTTGGCGTTCTGGCCGGCACCGCTCACGACGTGGTTGTTGGTGAGGATGTGGCCCTTGCCGTCGATGACGACGCCGGAGCCCTGGCCCTCGGCCGAGCTCGACGCGACGGTGATGGACACGACGCTGGGCGAGACCGCGGCGGCCGTGGCCGTCCAGTTGGGGTTGGTGGCGTCAGCCTGCACGACCGGGGCGCTGTTCGTGCCGCGGCCCAGCACCGTCGACGACGCAGCGGAGGAGGACTGCGTGTCGTGGGTGAGCTGGGCCGCGGCATAGGTGCCGCCGCTCGCGAGCAGGGCGGCGAGCGCCGCGACGGTGGTGAGTTCCGTCCAGCGGCGCCGCTTGCCCGGCTGGGCAGGCTCTGCACCATCCCGTGTGAACGCGGAAGGGGGCGGCCCAGCCGGTGGCTGTGCGGTCGGGGGGTAGGTCGTGCCGGCGCCGTACCCGCCGAGGTGGGGGTCACCGAAGACGCCGCCCTGGTGGGGGAAGGACTGGGTCTGGCCGTACCAGACCGGCGCCGTGTCGTCCGGGCGGGCCGCCTCCTCGTGCGCACCCGGGAAGCCACTCGGCGCAGACGCGGGGGTGGTGCCCTGGTCGGGGACGGGCTGCTGTGGAGGCTGCTCGCCCTCGCCGTTCGCGCCCGTGTGGGTGTCGTGGTGGGTCTGGGTCATGGCTCTCGCACTCCTCGGTGTGGCTTGGTGACGTCAGTCAACCCGGCCGACGTCAAGGGGTGCTGGGCGCCGGCTGGGAGTTTGCTGTGGGCAGCTCCACGACGAAGGTGGCCCCGCCGCCGGGCGTCTGGGCGACCCCGATACGACCACGGTGGCCTGCGACGATGGCCGCCGCGATCGCGAGTCCGAGGCCGTTGCCGCCCCCGGACCCGCGCACCCGGGAGGGGTCCGCGCGGAAGAACCGCTCGAACACCTTCTTGGCCTTGTCGGGGTCGACGCCCGGACCGTGGTCGCGCACCTCGAGGACGCCCATGCCATCGGTACGGCGCACGCCGACCGCCACCTCGAGGGGGGTGCCGGCAGGGGTGTGGTTCAGGGCGTTGGACATGAGGTTGGCCAGCAGCTGGCGCAGCTTGGCCTCGTCCCCCGGCACCAGGGTGGGGGCGAGTGGTCCGTCGAGGCCGGTCACGGTGATCGCGCGCTGCGGGTCGATCGCGCGGGCGTCCTGCGCCGCGTCGGCAGCCAGGACGATGAGGTCGACGTCGGTGAACCGCAGGGGCCGCTGGTCGTCGAGCCGGGCGAGCATCAGCAGGTCCTCGACGAGCCCACCCATCCGTCCCGCCTCACCCTCGATGCGCGCCATCGCGCTGGCGACGTCGGCGGGCTCACGGACCGCGCCCTGGCGGTAGAGCTCGGCGTAGCCGCGCACGGCCGCGAGCGGGGTACGCAGCTCGTGGGAGGCGTCGGCCACGAACTGCCGCATGCGCTCCTCGGAGGCCTCCCGCTGGCTGAACGACTGCTCGATCTGCGCGAGCATGACGTTGAGCGAGCGCGACAGGGAGGTGACCTCGTCCTTGGCGGTGCGCGTCGGGATGCGTCGGGTGAGGTCGCCGTCGGCGATGGCTGCCGCGGTGTCCTCGATCTGCCGCAGGGGCCGGAAGGCGCGCTGCACGGCGTACCACCCGCCCACGGCGCACGCGACGAGGACCGCGAGCCCGATGAGCAGCTCGACGAGCACGAGCTTGCGCACCGTGCGGTCGACACTGCCCAGTGGCACGGCGACCACGACCACCGCCTGGGTGCGCCGGATCTGGCCGGCGACGGCGCGCCACTGCATGGGGCCGTCGGAGGACCCGATGGTGAAGGGCTGGCCGGACCGGACCTGCGTGCTCGACGCCGTGAGCGAGGGCACCCGGGGGTGCATCGACTCGCCGACGGGGTTGGCGGTGATGGGCGCACGGCCGTCGTTGGGCAGCACGATGAAGGCGTAGCCGTTCGGGATGCCCTCGCTGATGGCCGACCCGAGGTCGTTGAAGGCCTGCTCGGCGACGGGGTCGGCGGCCAGGCGCAGCTGCTGGTCGACCCGGCCGAGGAGGTCTCGGCGCATGAGGACTGCCGTGGCCGACGCGGAGAGGGTGAGCGCGAGCAGCAGCAGCACGAGCATGATCGCGATGAGCCGCAGCCGCAGGGGGAGCGCCTCCAGGTGCCGCGTGAACCGCTCGGGCACGACGGGTCGCGACGCCTCGGGCCGGCCGGGTGGGGCGACCGACGGCGTGGGGTGGGACATCCGTCAGGCCTCCGGTGGCCGACGCAGCACGTAGCCGACGCCGCGCTTGGTGTGGATCAGGGCGGGGACGCCGTCGACGTCGATCTTGCGTCGCAGGTAGGAGATGTAGGACTCCACGATGCCGCTCTCGCCGCGGAAGTCGTAGTCCCACACGTGGTCGAGGATCTGCGCCTTCGACAGCACCCGGTTGGGGTTGAGCATGAGGTAGCGCAGCAGCTTGAACTCGGTGGGGGAGACGTCGATCGAGCGGCCTCCCCGGCGCACCTCGTGGGAGTCCTCGTCGAGCTCGAGGTCCTCGAACCGCAGCGCCGCCGACTCGTCGACCTCGCCGCGGGTGCGCCGCAGCACCGCGCGGATGCGGGCGACGACCTCCTCGAGGCTGAACGGCTTCGTGACGTAGTCGTCGCCCCCCACGGTGAGGCCCTTGATCTTGTCGTCGAGGGAGTCGCGGGCCGTCACGAAGACGATCGGCACCTGCCGGCCGCTGTCGCGCAGCTTGCGGGTGACGGTGAAGCCGTCCATGTCGGGCAGCATCACGTCGAGGACGACCAGGTCCGGCTGGTGCGCGGAGGCGACGTTGAGGGCGGTGGCGCCGTCGCCGGCGACGTGGACCTCGAACCCCGCGAAGCGCAGCGAGGTCGCGAGCAGCTCACGGATGTTCGGCTCGTCCTCGACGACGAGCAGGCGTGCTTCGGGTTCTGCGGTGGTCACGACCACCAGTGTCCGTGCCGAGTCTGGGAGTTCCCTGTATGTCGTCTGGGCGCGTCGAACCCGGTACGGCGCCCTCCCGTCGAGCCTGGCACGGCGCCCTTCCGTCGGGGCCGCGCAAGGCGCCCTCCCGGGAGGGAGGGCGCCGCGAGTGGTTCGACGGCTCAGAAGCGGATGAAGGTGTCGAACTGGCCGTGGGCGGAACCGCGGCTGACCGTGCGGGTGCCGTAGTGCTCCGGGTGGGCCCAGTTGTACTCCTCGACGACGAAGGTGCCGTTGCTGTTGACCTTCGCGACGTAGGCGACGTGCCCGAAGCTGCCGGCGTCGCTCTGCGCGATGTCGCCCACGTGCGGGACGCTGCTGGTGGTCACGCCTGCCGCGCGGGCCGCGTCGTCCCAGTGGTTGGCGTTGCCCCAGTGCTGGCCCTTGTAGGAGTTGGTGAAGCCGACGTGCTTGACCGAGCGGGCGCGGAAGGCGGCGAAGGAGGTGCACTGGCCCTTGTAGAAGTTCCACGGGTCGACGCCCGAGGTCTGGCCGCTGTAGGGGTAGTTGTTGCCGATGACACCGCCCGGCGTGCTCGGGGCGGGGGTGGACCCGCAGCTGGGGGCGACCCGGCCGTCGGAGCCGGTGTAGACGTACGCGTCGGAGACGAAGCGGCCGGTGCCGATCTTGTCCCAGATGTTCGAGGTGCCGTAGGTGCCCTTGACGCTGCTGCCCGTGGTCTGGCAGATGATGTCGACCTTCGTGCCCTTGGCGAGCGTGCCGACCTTGGCGTAGCTCGTGCCCGGGCCCTTGCGGACCGCCAGGCTGGCGCCGGAGGTCCTGATCGTGCCGGTGGCGGCGTCGGCGGCGAGGGCGATGCCTCCGGCCAGGCCGAGGCCGGCGATCGACGCGACGGCGACGCGGACGGGCTTGCGGGTGATGACGGTGCTGAGCATTGCGGTGTCCCCTCGGTGTGGTGGAGCCGGCTCGTGCGGCCGGCTGCTGACCCGAAGGTAGGGGCGACGTGGTCGGCCCGGCGATGGGGAGAGCTCCCCGCCCCGCGACGGTGTGACGCATGTCGGAAGAGCGAAATACGTTGCAGTGCAACGTTGCTCGTTACGCATTCGACTCCGCGGCACGCAGGAGGGGAGTGCTCCCCTCCTGCGTGGGGCGTCAGGAGCTCGCGGTCGGCAGGTCGTCGGCGTCGACGATGCGGTAGGCGTAGCCCTGCTCGGCGAGGAACCGCTGGCGGTGCGCGGCGAACTCGGCGTCGACGGTGTCGCGCGACACCACGGTGTAGAAGTGTGCGGTGCGGCCGTCGCCCTTGGGGCGCAGCACGCGGCCGAGGCGCTGGGCCTCCTCCTGGCGCGAGCCGAACGTGCCGGACACCTGGATGGCGACGCTGGCCTCCGGCAGGTCGATCGAGAAGTTGGCGACCTTGGACACCACGAGCAGGTCGATCTCCCCGACGCGGAACGCCTGGAACAGCTTCTGCCGCTGCGCGACCGGGGTCTCGCCCGTGATGACGTCGGCCCCGAGGCGCTGGGCCAGCTCGTCGAGCTGGTCGAGGTACTGCCCGATGACGAGCGTCGGCTCACCCCGGTGGCGGGCGACGAGCTTCTCGACCACGGGGATCTTGACCGGGCTGCACGAGGCCAGCCGGTAGCGGTCCTCGGGCTCCGCGGTGGCATACGCGAGGCGCTCGGAGTCGGGGAGGGTGACCCGCACCTCGACGCAGTCCGCGGGCGCGATGTAGCCCTGCGCCTCGATGTCCTTCCACGGCGCGTCGTAGCGCTTGGGGCCGATCAGGGAGAACACGTCGGCCTCGCGGCCGTCCTCACGCACGAGGGTCGCGGTGAGCCCGAGCCGGCGTCGCGCCTGGAGGTCGGCCGTCATGCGGAAGATCGGGGCCGGGAGCAGGTGCACCTCGTCGTAGACCACGAGGCCCCAGTCGCGGGCGTCGAGCAGGTCGAGGTGGGTGTAGACACCCTTCCGGCGGGTCGTGAGCACCTGGTAGGTCGCGATGGTGACGGGCCGGATCTCCTTGCGGGCGCCGGAGTACTCGCCGATCTCGTCCTCGGTGAGGCTGGTCCGCTTGAGCAGCTCGTCGCGCCACTGCCGGGCCGAGACGGTGTTGGTGACGAGGATGAGGGTGGTGGCCTTCGCCTGCGCCATCGCCCCGGCCCCCACGAGGGTCTTGCCGGCGCCGCACGGCAGCACGACCACCCCGGACCCGCCGTGCCAGAACCCGTCGACCGCCTGCTGCTGGTAGGGCCGCAGTGACCAGTCGCTGTTGTCGAGGTCGATCCGGTGGGCCTCGCCGTCGACGTAGCCGGCCTCGTCCTCGGCCGGCCAGCCGACCTTGAGGAGCTCCTGCTTGAGGTGGCCGCGCTCCGAGGGGTGCACGAGCACGCGGTCGGGGTCGATCCGCTCACCGACGAGGGGCTTGATCTTCTTGTGCCGCAACACTTCCTCGAGGACCGGGCGGTCGGTCGTACGCAGCAGCAGACCGTGCTCGGGGTCCTTCTCGAGGGTGAGCCTGCCGTAGCGGTCCATCGTGTCGGCGACATCGACGAGCAGGGCGTGCGGCACGGCGTAGCGGCTGTGGGTGATGAGCGCGTTGACGACCTGCTCCGCGTCGTGCCCGGCGGCCCGCGCGTTCCACAGCCCCAGCGGGGTGACGCGGTAGGTGTGGATGTGCTCCGGGGCGCGCTCGAGCTCGGCGAACGGCGCGATGGCCCGCCGCGCCTCCTCGGCGCTGGGGTGGTCGACCTCCAGCAGGAGCGTCTTGTCGCTCTGGACGATCAGTGGGCCGTCGGGCACGCGTCAGTACCCCGAGCTGGTGGAACCGGTGGAGAGGGCCAGGGCGAAGACGCCGACCAGGGCGATGACGACGAGGGCGATGCTGATGCCCAGGGCGATCCAGCCCCAGCGGGTCCACTTCGACGCCTCGGCCGGCTGGTCCTTCTTGGTGACGGCCAGGACCGCGAAGACCAGTGCCGGGATCCCGGTGCCGCAGCCACCGATGGTGAGCAGTCCGGACACGATGAGCAGGGCGATGGTGCTGCCGCTGAGGGACGCGGGGCTGCCGTGCGCGGGTGTGGGCCCGTACCCGGGAGCGGGGGCGTACCCGGGCTGGGGCGCGCTGGCGTACGGCGTGGCGCCGTACCCCGGCTGGGCGCCGGGCGGGGGCTGGGCGCCGGGGGCGCTGCCGTACGGCGACGCCGAGCCGTACCCGGGCGGGGGCGGCGGGGGCGGGTAGCTCCCCTGGGGAGCGGTCTGCCCGTACCCCGGCTGTGCGGCGCCCTGGTCCTCGGCGCGACGCTGCTGGACCTCGCCCTGGGTCGGGTACGCCTGCCCGTACGGGTTGGGCGGCGGCACGTCGGCACCGGCCGTGGTCGGGACCTGCTGGGTGTCGCCGCTGGTGGGCAGCTGCTCGGTGTGCTCGGTGCCGGACTCGTCGACCGCTCCGGCGTCCTCGGGGGAGTCGCCCTGGGAGTCGCCCGCCGAGGAGCTGCTGGAGTCGCTGGTCGAGGAGCTGCTGGTGAACGACTCGTCGGCGGGGGCGGTCGGGTCGCGGTACGGCTGACCCTCGTGGTCGTCGTGCCTGGGGGTGTCGCTCATGAGCAGTCCTTCGCTGGTCCGGTACTGCGCCAAATCTAACCTGCGCCCCTGCCTTCGCGTGCCCAGTCGGCTCCCACCCCGCCCACCCGCGCAGCTCCGCACCGGTCCGTGCCCGTCCGCGGGGAGTGGCAGGATCGGCTCGTGAGCACCGGACTGCCCCAGCGAGAGCCTGCGACCGACCTGCCCCCGACCGTGACCATCTACGAGGTCGGTCCCCGGGACGGGCTGCAGAACGAGAAGACGGTGGTGCCCGCGACGGTGAAGGCGGAGTTCGTGCGACGGCTCGCGGCGGCGGGGCTCGACACCATCGAGACGACCTCGTTCGTGCCTGCGAGCTGGGTGCCGCAGCTGGCCGACGCGACCGAGGTGCTCGACCTCCTCGGCGCCGAGGGCCTCGGCCCGCGCCGGCCGGTCCTCGTGCCGAACGAGCGTGGGCTCGACCGGGCGCTGGAGGCGGGGGTCGGAGCAGTCGCGGTGTTCGGCAGTGCCACGGAGACGTTCGCCCGCAAGAACCTCAACCGCTCGGTCGCGGAGTCCCTCGACATGTTCGCCCCGGTCGTCGCCCGCGCCCGCGACTCGGGCCTCTGGGTGCGGGCCTACCTGTCGATGTGCTTCGGCGACCCGTGGGAGGGCCCGGTGCCGGTGGACCAGGTGGTCGACGTCGCTGCCCGCCTCATGGACCTCGGCGCCGACCAGCTCTCCCTGGGCGACACGATTGGGGTCGGCACGACCGGCCACGTGAGCCGGCTCCTCGACGCGCTGATGGCCCGCGGCATACCCGTCGAACGCATCGGGGTGCACTTCCACGACACCTACGGCCAGGCGCTCGCCAACACCATGACGGCGCTGCGCCACGGCGTGACCGTCGTCGACGCCTCGACCGGGGGACTGGGCGGGTGCCCCTATGCCAAGAGCGCGACCGGCAACCTCGCCACCGAGGACCTGGTCTGGGCACTCGACGGAGCCGGTGTGCGGACCGGGGTCGACCTCGGCGCGCTCGTCGAGACCAGCGTGTGGATGGCCGGGCAGCTGGGGCGGCCGTCGCCCTCGCGGGTGGTCAAGGCGCTCGCCGGCAGCGACGACTGACCGTCGAAGGGCCCGTCGATCCTGGGTCGTCGGGTGGGGCTGGACCGCTGCCGGCGCTAGCCCGGGACCGCGCCGGTGACGCGGTGGATCGACAGCGTGCGCGCCGTACCCTCCGCGGTCCCGTGCACCCGGCCGCCCTCGACGCGCTCGGGCTGGAACAGCAGGCGCTGGACTCGGCCGTCGGCGTCGGAGTACCCGATCCACACCGGCTGGCGTTCGGCCGCGGCGTCGCGCAGCACGGCGAGCGTGGTGGTCGGGTCGGTGCTGGGCAGGCTGGGTCCGGGCCGGCTCGCGAGCTGGTCGCGGTGGTACTGCGCGGCCTCCTCGCCCGCCCGCAGCGCGCCGACGAGGGTGGTCACCAGCTCGTCGTCCACGCCCGTCGCGGTGACGGGCGCGGAGCGGCGCTGGAGCGGGGTACGGTGCCGTCCCGCCTGAGGCACGACGATGCCGCCGTCGGGGGTCTCGGCTGCCGGGGCGAAACCGTTCTCCCGCAGGAAGTCCAGCACCGTCTCTGCAGCGACGGGGGAGACGAGCACCGTGGGTGCCACGCTGCGCAGCTGGAGGGGTGAGAGCTCCCGCTCGGCGAGCATCGCCCCCAGCGTGGTCTCGTCGTCGCACCGGATGTAGGCGCGCATGGCGCCCACCCGTGCCTGTCCGTGGCGCCGGGCCACGTCGCGGACGAGGTAGTCCAGCGGCTGGGGGACCGGGGTGTGGCTCGCGTCGCCGAGGCCTCCGAGGACCTGGTCGACCGACCAGCCGGCATCCAGGCAGCGCCGTACCGAGTCCGGGGTGAAGCGGTAGACGGTGGCACCGCCGCGCGACTCGACGTCCGCCACCAGGCGCATGAACGTCGCGAGGCCACCGGCCAGCGGACCCGGCGCGATGGCCGTGAGGTCGGCCTGCAGCAGGACGTGCTCCACGGGCGTGGGCAGGTGCGGGTGCATGGCCGCGGCCAGGGAGGACTCGTCGCGGCCCTCGAGGAGCGCGCGCCCGGCACTGGAGAGCGCGCCGCGCCCGGTGACGCCGAGCCACTCGGCCTCGCGCAGCACCGCGGCGACCACCGTGTCGACGGTGCCGGGGACGCGGCGGGGGCGGTGCCACCGGAGGCTGGCCACGACCTCCTCCGACCGTGGCGCGAGTCCGGTGGGGACGGTGGCCAGCAGGTCGAGGACGTCGCGGCGCAACCCGCGGGCGGGCGGCCAGTGGGCGTCGGGACCGAGGGCGTTGACGGTGCTCGTGGCGCCGGGAGGCGTCGTGCCCACGACGTGGGGCGCACGGGTCGTCAGCAACCAGGCCCGGGCCACCACGGCCCACCGGTGGTCGCCCGGCTGCTGCTGCCACTCGTCGTACGCCGGGGTGGGCGCCCACGACGGCTCCAGGGAGCCGTCGTCCGCCACCAGCCCCGCGGTGTACGCGAGCTCGGCGACGAACGCGGCGCGGAGCTGGTCGACGTCGAGGACCGTCCCGAGGCGCTTGAGGTCGCGCACGGCGAGGCCACCCGAGCGCAGCACGCGCGGTGGCCTCAGCCCCCACTCGGCCGCCAGCTCGTCGACGAGGGAGAGCAGGTCGGTGACCTGCTGGCCGGCTGCTGCGTCGACGGCGGCCATCTCGCGCTGGTCACCGACCGGGCTGGGTGCCGTCAGGGCGGGCTCGGCGTGGCTGCGCCCACCCCGGAGCGCGAGGGCGACCTCGCGAGGCAGGACGAGCTGTTCGGTGCCCACCGAGGCGACGAGGTGGTGCTCGAGCAGCCACCGGGCGCCGGTGGCCACCCGCTCGGGTGTGCCGGCGGGCAGGACGGCCACAGGGGGTCCCCAGGTGAGGCGGTCGAGGATGGCCCGGGCTGCCGGCGGTGCCTGGTCGACCAGGGCGACCACGTCGTCCGGCGGCGTCGGACGGCCCGCGAGGTCGGTGGTGCTCGGGCCCAGCCCCGCCGGGTGCACGAGCACCTCGCCGACGGTCCGCACCACCCGGAGCCCCTCGGGGCTTCGCCAGAGCAGGGCGAGCGACCAGAGGTCCTCCAGCGTCGGGGAGACCAGCCGGGTCGTGGCGCCGAGGAGGGCGGCGACCGCCTCGGCCGTGACCGGTTGGGGTGTGGCGCTCGCGGCCTCGAGGACCTGCAGGTGCGCGAGGTCGAGGGCGTCGACGGCCCGCTGCACGCTGGCGCGGGTGCTCGCCCGGGCTGCGAGCGCGGACAGGTCGGCGGGGGCGGGCCGGGCCAGGTCCTGGCGTCGGTGCAGCAGGTCGTGGAGCTCGGCGTCGGTGCGTGCCCGTACGTCGTCGGCCATCGACCGCGCGGCGACCTGCGTGGGTCGGGTCGAGGTGGGCACCGGTCCACGGTAGTCCGCGCGAGCACCCCGCGTCGGGCGCGGTCACGCGCAGGGGGCCCGGGTGAGGAGCATGCCGCCCTTCGCGTTCCCCGGCGATCTCTCGCCGCGAGGTCCCAGCCGCTTCCCAGCACCGTCACAGGTTCCCCATCCAGACTCGTGCTCGCGAGAGGAGCCGTGATGTCGGAGCCGACAGGACCCACCAACCCGCCCCAGGGGCCACCGCCCCAGGGGCCGCCCCCGGGGCTGCCGCCTCAGGGACCACCTCAAGGGCCCCGTCAGGGGCCGCCCCAGGGGCCGCATCAGGGACCGCCCGGCGCGCAGCAGGGGTGGCCCACGCCGGGTACGCCGCCTCACGCGGGTCCCCAGCCGCAGGCCGCGGCATACGGCGCGCCGGCGTCCGGACCCGGGCGACCGGGCTTCTGGCGGCAGGCGACCTCGACGACCGGTGGCCTCGTCGCCGTCATCGTCGCCGCCAGCCTGTGCCTGCTGCTCGTGGTGGGGGTGCTCAGTCTCGGCGCGGCCGTCGCGGTCCGCCACTGGGCTGGTCACGACCGTGGCACGCAGGTCGAGCAGGTCGGCCCGGGCCAGCGCGGCCTGGGGCGCAAGGGCCCGGGGCGCATGCCGATGGGCAACGGCAGCCGTGGTCCGGGCGCCGGTGCCGACCCGCTCGGAGGCGGGCGGCTCGGTGGCGCGCTGGGCACGGTGCAGCACGGAGAGGTGACGGTGCGTGACAGCTCCGGTTCCGCCGTCGTGATGACGGTCCAGCGGGGCACGGTGACCGCGGCGAGCGCCTCGTCGGTGACGGTGAAGAGCGCCGACGGCTTCACGGCCACCTACTCGCTGGAGTCGACCACCCGTGGTGCGAGCGGGTCGCTGGCCAAGGGCGACGTCGCGCTCGTCGTCGCGAAGAAGTCGGGTGGCTCCGCGGTGCTCGTCCGGGTCATCCGCACGCCCTGAGTCCCCTACCAGCGGGCGCCCCACCAGCGGGCGCAGTGGCCGGGGGCGGCGGTGGCTCCCGGCCACTAGCGTGGGCCGGGTGAGCACCTTCCCCAGTGGCGAGCAGTGGACCCTCCGCAGCGGTCGGCAGGAGGCCACCGTCGTCGAGGTCGGGGGCGGGCTGCGGACCTACACGCTCGACGGTGTCGACGTCCTCGCCGGGTACGCCGCTGACGAGGTGTGCCTGTCGGGCCGTGGCCAGGTGCTGATGCCGTGGCCCAACCGGATCCGGGACGGCCGCTACGGCTTCGCCGGGGTCGACCACCAGCTCGCGATCACCGAGGTCCCGCTGTCCAACTCCAACCACGGCCTCGTCAGGTGGCTGCCGTGGCAGCTCCACTGGCACTCCGACGACTGGTCGGCGCTCACCGTCCGGACCAGGCTGCACCCCTCACCCGGGTGGGACTGGACGCTGGACCTGAGCGTCAACTACGTCCTCGACGACGACGGCCTCACCGTGAGCGCGCACGCCGCCAACGTCGGCGACGTCCCGGCGCCGTTCGGGTATGGCGCGCACCCGTACATCGCGCTCGGGGAGACCAGGCTCGCGGACGTCGTGCTGACGGTGCCGGCGGAGCGCGAGGTCCTCGTCGACGACCAGATGATCCCCACCGGCACCGCGCCGGTCCGCACGGAGATGGACTTCCGCGCCGGGCGGGCGCTGGGGGGCACGAGCCTGGACACGGCGTACACGGACCTGGAACGGACCGGACGCGACGGCGCGTGGGAGGTCGTCGTGGGCGGCCTCGCCACGGGTGACGTGACCGTCTGGGGTGGTGTTGGGCTGGACTGGGCCCAGGTCTTCACCGCCAAGGGAGCCGACTCGGGCGTCGACGGGACCCGCGGCATCGCGGTCGAGCCGATGTCGTGCCCGAGCAACGCGTTCAACTCCGGCGACGGGCTCGTCGTGCTCGAACCCGGTCAGTCGTGGTCGGCCGCGTGGGGCATCGCGCCGGCGGCGCTGGGCTGAGCAGCCAGGCTGGGTGAGGGCGCCGGCGCAGCCTCGGCGGCCCCGGTCGACGTGAGCGGGGGCTGGATGCCGTTGACGAACGGCGTGATGCGCCGCTCGACCACCCTGGCCAGCAGGACCATGAGGCCACAGCTGACGACGAGCATGACCACGAACTCGGTGGACCACCCGTGGTTGAGCATGAAGCCCGCCACCACGGGACCGAGGATGGTGCCGCCCTGGAAGGCGCCGGCGCTGACGGCGTTGTAGCGGCCACGCAGGTGGTCGGGCGCCATGTCGTTGGTGATCGCGGGGATGGTCGGCTGGAGCAGCGTCTCCCCGAGCGCGAAGAACGCGTGGAACGCCAGGACCCCGGCCGCGGCCAGCATCGTGCCCGGGGCGAACCCGGTCGAGCCGAGCACCACCCAGGCCAGCGCCCACAGGCCGGCCATGACGGTGAGCACCCGGGTGCGGCGGCGTCCGCTGATGCGGTGGAGGACGGCGAACTGCAGCCCCACGATCACCGCGGTGTTGAGGGCGAAGGCGAACCCGATGACCTCGGTCGGCACCTCGCTGACCTTGCGGGCGAAGGCGGGGAACCCGGCCTCCATCTGGCCGTAGCCGACGAAGGTGCCGAGGAAGGTGAGCACCGTGATCCAGATGACGACGGGGTTGCGGACGATCTCGAGGTAGGAGCCGCCCGATCCCTGCGTGCCCTCGGGCTTCTCGGCGCGCCCGTGGACGTGGCGCAGCGGACCGAGCAGCAGCCCGATGGGGACGAGCATGCTGGCGGCGTCGGCGAGGAAGATCACCGTGAAGGTCGAGGGCTGGTGGACGTCGGCGTAGAGGCCGCCGACGATCCCTCCGAGGCCGATGCCGAGGTTGACCAGCGCGAAGTTGATGCCGAAGTACTGCTGCCGGGCCGGCCCGCTGGTGATGGCGGCGACGAGCGCGTTGAACGCAGGCCACGAGACCCCGAAGTTGAACCCCAGGAAGGTGAACGCCAGGGCCACGGTGACGGGGGTGGTCGCGAAGGCGAGCACGACGCAGCCCACGAGCTGGGCGGCCGTCGCCAGCAGCAGCATCCGCCGCGCCCCGACCCGGTCGGTCAGCGCGCCGCCGGGGCCGGTGACGACCAGCGCGACCACGGCGATGAACGCCATGAGGGCGCCGGCGAGGTCGAGGGAGATGCCCCTGACCTCGTTGAGGTAGATGACGGTGAACGGCAGCGTGAGGCCGCGCCCGAGCGTCTGCACCGCCACGGTGGACAGCAGCCAGCGGCCCTCGACGGGCAGGTCGGCCCAGAACTGGCGGACGCCCGGTCTCGGGGTCGAGGACTCACTCACCCGCCCATCCTCCCGCACCCCACCGACAGCCCGACATCGGATATCCGCTCGGGCGCCAGCGCGCACGGTAAAGGATTTGGCACCACGAGATAGCCTTGCGATGCGCACCGAGCGCACCCAGACTTTTTCGATGTAGAGGTGGACAGTGCCCACTGGCAAGGTCAAGTGGTACGACGCGGAGAAGGGCTTCGGCTTCATCTCCGGCGACGACGGCAGTGACGTGTTCCTGCACGCCAACGCGCTGCCCGAGGGCGTCTCCACGCTCAAGGGCGGTACGCGGGTCGACTTCAGCGTGGCCGAGGGGCGCCGCGGGACCCAGGCGCTCGCGGTGACCCTGCTCGAGCCCGCCCCGAGCGTCGCCGCCGGCAAGCGTGAGCAGTCCCGCAAGTCGCCCGAGGACCTGGCGCCGCTCGTCGAGGACGCCATCAAGCTCCTCGACAACGCGTCCAACTCCCTGCGCCGGGGCCGTCGCCTCGACAAGGAGCACGGCACCAAGGTCGCCCAGGTCCTGCGGTTCCTCGCCGACCAGCTGGAGCCGTGAGGATGGCCGCCGTCAAGCGAGACCTGGTCCTTCAGGGCGCCGTCGACCTGGCCCGTGAGGCCGCCGAGTCCATCGCCGAGTCCGGCACGGTCGGCGAGCACCTCGGCATGGAGATGGACGAGGAGCGCCTCGCCACCCACTACTTCGACTGCACCGCGCGGTCGTACCCCGGCTGGCGCTGGGCCATCACCGTCGCCAGGGTGCCGCGTGGCAAGGTCGCCACGGTCTGCGAGACCAACCTCGTCCCCGGCGACGGCGCCCTGCTGTCGCCGGAGTGGCTGCCCTACGCCGACCGCATCGCCCCCGGCGACCTCGGTGCCGGCGACGTGCTCCCCTACAAGGAGGACGACCCCCTGCTCGAGCCCGGGTTCGAGGCGACCGGTGACGAGGAGGTCGACGAGCTCGCGACCTACGAGCTCGGCCTCGGGCGGAAGCGCGTGCTGTCGGCCGAGGGTCGCGAGGCGGCGGCCCAGCGCTGGTACGAGGGTGAGAACGGCCCGCACGCCGACGTCGCCGAGAAGGCGCCGGCGCCGTGCTCCTCCTGCGGCTACTTCCTGCCGATGGCAGGTGCGCTGCGCTCTTTTTTCGGCGTGTGCGCCAACGCCTGGTCGCCTTCCGACGGTCGCGTCGTGAGCCTTGACCACGGCTGCGGCGCCCACTCCGAGGTCGACGCCGAGCCCGCCGAGCACGTCCACACCGGCGAGCCCATCGTCGACGAGCTGAGCTACGACCTCGTCTGACCCCTCTGCCCCTGCCGGCTTCGGCAAAACGCCGGTTGCCCGGCTTTCCTCGGGACGATTCCGCGCGCTTCGCCGGGCAACCGGCGTCTTGCGTGTCCACAGGAGTGCCATGCCCTGGTCCGCCGTCCACAGGAGGCGGCACGACTCGGTATGGCGCGTCCGAACGGCGCCAAGGTGCAGCCATGGACCGACAGGCGATCACCCGGATGGCGGCCAACGGCGGCGTCATCGGTGCGGGTGAGGTCGAGGCGCTGGGCTGTTCCCCCGAGGACCGCGAAGCGTGGGTGCGCCGTGGCCTGCTCGTCCGCGTTCGTCGAGGCGCCTTCGTCGACGGCGACCTGTGGTCGCAGGCCGGTGTCGACGAGCGCTACCGCCTGACCGTCATGGCAGTGGCCCGAGCACGTGGCGGGTCGGAGGTGGTGAGCCGCCACAGTGCGCTGGCCCTGTGGCGGTTGCCGTTGTGGGACGTCGACCGGGGGCTGGTGGTGCTGTCGAGTGACGTCGAGGAGGTGGCGACTCGGTCGGGACTGCGGGTCACCCCGCTCCGGGGGCTGGTGGCGCGTGAGCCCGTGGAGGGCCTCCAGGTCCAGGCCGTCGCGGACGCCCTCGTGACCACGGCGTCCTTCAGCGTCGAGGCTGCAGTGGTCGCCGCCGACGCGGCGCTGCGCGACGGCTTGTGCTCACCGGAGGAGCTCGAGGACGCGGGGGACAGGTTGCTCCCCGGGCTGCGCGGACGGGCCCGGGCGAGGCGGGTGCTGGCAGCGGTCGACGGGTCGAGCGAGTCACCGGGTGAGAGCCGGACCCGCCTCGTGCTGTCGGCCCTGGGGCTCCCGGTCGAGCCGCAGCACGAGGTGCGCGACGGATGGGGCCGGCTCGTGGCGAGGGTCGACTTCCTCGTCGCGGGAAGGGTGGTCGTCGAGTTCGACGGGGCCGTGAAGTATGCCGGCGCGGAAGGTCAGGCAGCACTCGTCGCGGAGAAGGTGCGTGAGGACAGGTTGCGGGAGCTCGGGTACGTGGTCGTCCGCCTGACGTGGGCCGACCTGGACCGGCCGCAGGAGGTCCGCCGACGCGTGGAGCTGGCTCTGCGCCGTACAGCCGCTTGACGGAACGGCCCCGCAAAACGCTGGTTGCCCGGCACACCTCGCGTTGTCGTCCCGCGGGTTGCCGGGCAACCAGCGTTTTACCGGGCGGGGCCGGGGCGGGAGGGGCGGGTACGGGGCGGCGTGGGTACGGGGAGGGCGCGGAGTTGGGTACGGAGCGGGGTTAGGTGGCGCCGGCGGCGTTGCCGCGGCCGCGGCGGATGAAGCCGTACCCGAGCGAGCCGATCACGATGGCGGCGACGCAGGTCCACGGCCACCAGTGCCGGTCGCCCTCGTGCAGCGAGGGCACGACCAGGGTCACCACGAGGGCCACGGCCCAGCAGGCGAGCCCCCACAGGGTCACCGTCGCGCTGCTCACGGACAGCGGCTGCAGCTCCCCCGGCGACTCGTTCACGGCGCCAGCCTATCTTTCACACCCCGGCAACACGCAGGCCCTACTCTGCTGCCCATGGCGAAGCCCTCACCCACGTCCCCCCGGCCATCCCCCACCCCGGCAACGGCCCCGCGGGCCGGTGGCCTCGACGGGTTCTTCCGCATCAGCGAACGCGGTTCGACGACCGGGCGGGAGATCCGCGGTGGCCTCGTCACGTTCTTCACGATGGCCTACATCGTCGTCCTCAACCCGCTCATCATCGGCACCCAGCAGGACGGCACGGGCCACTTCCTCGGCGGGGGTGACATCGTCAAGGCGCAGACGCTCGTGGCTGCCGGCACGGCACTCATCGCCGGCGTCATGACCATCCTCATGGGCGTCGTGGCCAACTACCCCCTGGCCCTGGCGACCGGTCTGGGGCTCAACGCGTTCGTCACGTTCGGCATCGCCAAGCTGCCCGACATGACGTGGGCAGACGCCATGGGGCTCATCGTCATCGAGGGCATCATCATCCTGGTCCTGGTGCTCACCGGGTTCAGGCAGGCGGTGTTCCGGGCCATCCCGGCCGAGCTCAAGACCGCGATCTCGGTCGGCATCGGGCTGTTCATCACCATCATCGGCCTCGTCGACGCCGGGTTCGTCCGGCGCACCGGCACCGGCCCGGTCCCCGTCGAGCTCGGCATCGGTGGCGCCCTCAACGGCTGGCCGACCTTCGTCTTCGTCGTCGGTGTCCTGGCCATCATCATCATGCTGGTCCTGCACGTGAAGGGCGCGATCCTCTACGGCATCCTCGGCGGCACGGTGCTCGCGATCATCGTCGAGGCCATCGCCGGCATCGGGCCGCAGGTCGACCAGACGGGCAAGTTCGTCAACGCCGCCGGGTGGGGCCTCAACGTCCCGAAGCTCCCGAAGCAGGTCGTCGACGTCCCCGACTTCTCGCTGCTGGGCCACTTCAACCTGCTGGGCTCGTTCTCCAAGATCGGCGTCGTCTCCGCGGTGCTGCTGGTCTTCACGCTCCTGCTGGCCGACTTCTTCGACACCATGGGCACGATGGTCGCCGTCGGTGCCGAGGGTGGCCTGCTCGACAAGAACGGCAACCCCCCGAACTCCGACAAGATCCTGCTGGTCGACTCGGTCGCCGCGATCGCCGGTGGCGCCGGCTCGGTGTCGTCCAATACCTCCTACATCGAGTCCGCGGCGGGGGTCGGCGAGGGTGCGCGCACGGGTCTGGCCTCGGTGGTCACCGGCGTGATGTTCCTCTTCGCGACGTTCCTGGCCCCGCTGGTCAAGGTGGTGCCGTACGAGGCGGCCACCCCGGCGCTGGTCGTGGTCGGCTTCCTGATGATGCAGCAGGTCCGTGGCATCGACTGGGAGGACCTGGAGATCGCGATCCCGGCGTTCCTCACCATCGTCCTGATGCCGTTCACCTACTCGATCACCGCCGGCATCGGCGCGGGCTTCGTGGTCTACACGGTCATCAAGGCGGTCCGTGGCAAGAGCAGCCAGATCCACCCGCTGCTGTGGACGGTGTCCGCGCTGTTCGTCCTGTACTTCGCGATCACGCCCATCAAGGAGCTGTTCGGGGCCTGACCCCCGTACCCAGCCGCTGCACCGTGTGCCGCGTGACCTCTCCCCGGGGTCACGCGGCACACGTCGTCCGGGGGTCTGTCAGAGGCGGGGAAATACTTAGCACAGGTAATGAGTTATGCTAAGTACCTGACCTAGGAGACACCATGACCCCACCGCCTGCGCGCGCCACCCGCCGCACCGCTGAGGCCGGTCTCACCCCCGCTGCAGTGTCGCGTCTCGCCGGCGAGCTCCGCCTGGCGTGCATGCGCATCTCCCGACGGGTCCGGTTCGAGAGCACGGACGAGCTTGCGCCCCACCAGTTCTCGGTCCTGAACCGTCTGGAGCACACACCCTGCACCCCCGGTGAGCTGGCCGAGATCGAGCGGGTGAGCGCCCCCAGCATGACCCGTACCGTGGCCCGCCTCGTCGAGCTCGGGCTCGTCGAGCGCACGGACGACCCCTCCGACCGGCGGCAGGTGATCCTGTCGCTCACCCCCGCCGCGACGGCCCTGCTCAAGGACATCCGCCGCAAGCGCGACGCCTGGATGTCGGTGCGCGTCGGCCACCTGACCCCCGCCGAGCAGGACATCCTGCGGCAGGCCGCCGTGATCCTCACGAGGGTGGCCAACGAGTGAGCCCGACCTTCTCCTCCCTGCGCGTCCGCAACTACCGGATCTACGCGACCGGTGCCTTCATCTCCAACATCGGCACCTGGATGGGCCGGGTGGCCCAGGACTGGCTGGTGCTCACCGAGCTGACCAACCACTCCTCGACCGCCCTCGGCATCGTGACCGGCCTGCAGTTCCTGCCGTTCCTCCTGCTGGCCCCGTGGGCCGGGATGATCGCCGACCGCTATCCCAAGCGCGTCATCCTCGCGATCACCCAGTCGGCGCTGGCGGTGTCCTCGCTCGCCCTCGGCCTGCTCGCCGTCACCGGCACGGCCCAGCTCTGGATGGTCTACGCCATCGCCCTGTTCACCGGCGTGGCCACGGCCGTCGACAACCCAGCCCGGCAGACCTTCGTCTCGGAGATGGTGCCGCGCGACCGCCTCGCCAACGCCGTCTCGCTCAACAGCGCCTCGTTCAACGCCGGCCGCCTCATCGGCCCCGGTGTCGCCGGCCTGACCATCGCGGCGTTCGGCACCGGCTGGACGCTCCTGCTCAACACGCTGACCTTCGTGGCGGTGCTCGTCGCGCTGGCCTCGATGGCCCGGGCCGAGCTGCGCCCGGCACCGATGCTCAGCCGTCGCAGCGGCGCGATCCGCGAGGGCGTCGCCTACGTCCGCAGCCGTCCGGACATCATGCTCGTCATGGCCCTGGTGTTCGTCCTGGGCACGTTCGGGATGAACTTCCAGATCACCACCGCCCTGATGGCCACGCGGGAGTTCGGCAAGGGTCCCGAGGAGTACGGCCTGCTGGGCTCGATCATGGCCATCGGCTCCCTGACCGCTGCCCTGCTGTCGGCCCGCCGTGCCCGACCCCGCCTGCGCATCCTGCTCGTGGCCTTCGCCGGGTTCACCATCTCGAGCGGGCTCGCGGCCCTCGCGCCGACCTACGCCCTCTTCGCACTGGCGCTCGTCCCGGTCGGCCTGTCGGCCCTCACCGCGCTGACCACGGCAAACGCCATGGTCCAGCTGAGCGTGGACTCGGCGATGCGCGGCCGGGTGATGGCTCTCTACATGGCGATCTTCATGGGCGGGACGCCGCTCGGAGCGCCGGTCATCGGCTGGGTCGGTGACGTGTGGGGACCGCGGTGGACGATCGGCATCGGCACCATCGCCGTCGGCCTGATCACCGTGGTGGTGTCGGGCTGGCTCGTCAGGCACGAGAATGTGCAGGTGACGTACGAGTCCCAGCGCCGCCCGCGCCTGCGCATCCGCACCGTGCCGGCCCCTGTGTCGGAGCCGGTGCCCGAGGCCGTACGGTGACGCCGGTCTTCCGCCGTCGCGTGACCATCGCGGTGCTCGTGATCGTCGTCGCGGTCGCGGTGGTCGCCAGCCTGGTCCGCTGACCCGCTTGCCTCCGCCATCTGGTTGAGGCGGGGCGCCGGGGTCGGCGGGATGCTGTCGGGGTGGCAGGCGAACCGTCGCCGGCATGCCTGAGGGTCCGGCCGCTGGGGCCCGGGGCTTGGCAGGTCTCGGGGCCCGGCGTCGTGCGCCGTTTCGCCACGCTGGAGGGGGCCCGACGCTGGGCAAGCCTTCACCTGTCGGACGGCGGGGGAGGGCACGTCGCCGTGCTCGACAGCTCGGGCACCGAGCTCGAGGACTCAGAGGTCGGCGCGGGCAGCCTGGCTGCGGCCGACCGCCGCGGGGTGTGCCGCTCGACCAGCGGTCCGACGGCCTGACGGGCGGTTCAGCTCTCGGTCAGGAGCGGGTGCAGAGGATCGGGATGCCCAGCTGCAGGACCGGCTCGTAACCTGCCGGGCACGTCCCGTTGCCCAGCAGGGGGACGGTCAGCGGCAGGGCCGGGGTCGTCGTCGTGCTCGGCGCCGGGGTCGAGGGGGACGGCTTGGGCGTCGGGGTCTGGCCCGTCAGGCCGCCGACGACGCCACCCACCACGCCGGTCACGGTCCCGACGACGCCGGTGCCGGCCGTGGACGACGGCGCGGGGGTCGAGCCGCCGGAGGCCGTGCCACCGGACCCTGCGGCCGCGCTGCCGGAGCCGCTGCCTGCGCCGCCCGCGGACGGCTTGGAGGACGGCTTGCCCGAGGAGGGCTTCGTCGAGGGCTTGCCGGCGGCCGTAGCCCGGGCACCTGCCGGCTGGGCCACGCCCGAGGGCAGGAACGGTGCGTCGGTGCGCTGGTGGTCGGTGAGGGCGAAGTCCGGCACGACGGTGAAGCCGCCACGGTAGGCGCGGGCGATGGCGAGCACCTGGTCGGCGTACGCGTCACTCTGGTTGTAGCGGAGCACGGCCGAGCGGGCGCCGCTCTCCGTGCTGAGGTCGCCGGGGCCGGAGCAGAGGTACACGGCGGTGGCGGTGGCGGCGTCGGTGATGTTCTGGGGGTCCTTGCTGCCGTCGCCGTTGGCGTCCACGCCGACCGAGCGCCAGGTGCCAGGGATGAACTGCATCGGCCCCACGGCACGGTCCCAGGTGGTGTCGCGGTCGAAGACCCCGCGGTCGGTGTCACGGATCGCGGCGGTGTCGTTGCTGCCGTTGAGCGGGATGCCGAAGATGCCGGGGCGGACGGTGCCGCTGGTGTCGATGCCGTTGCCGCCGTAGCGGCCGTGGTTGGACTCGACCTTGCCGATGGCGGCCACGAGGGCCCAGTCGACCTTGCACTCGGCGTCAGCTGCGTCGACGAGCTGGGCACCGCGCCGGTAGGCGGCGAGCGCGGCCGCGGGGATGCCGTTGGCGCTCGCGACCGAGGAGGCGGGCAGGCCCGCGGCTGCCACCACCGGTGTCGGTGCGGCCTCAGCCGGGGCAGGCAGCTCCGGGAGGGCGGGCACGGTCGGGGACTCCGGCTGCGTGACCGCCACCTTGGGGACCGTGATGAGGGGGCTGGAGTCGGCGACCACGTCGGTGCTGGGGTGGCCCCCGGTCGATGCGAGCGCGATACCCGTCCCGACGAGCGCCACGGCAGGCAGGGCGGCGGCGGCTCTGCGCCAGTGCAGTCGCGTCACGCGGGTCATGTCCTCGGCTCCTCGGCTCCGTCATCCCCCACCACTCGGGTGGTCTACGGGGACAACGAGTGGTGGAGGCCGAGGTTACGCGGGGTGGCGCGTCACCGCGCGCCAATCACCCCACGACGTGCTCAATGCACGCAATCAGGGCAGAGACGTCGTCGGGCTCGGTCGCCGGGAACGTGGCCACGCGCAGCTGGTTGCGGCCCAGCTTGCGGTAGGGCTCGACGTCGACGACGCCGTGCGCCCGGAGCGTCTTGGCGATGGCCGAGGCGTCGACGGCGTCGTCGAAGTCGATGGTCGCCACGACCTGCGAGCGGGCGGCGGGGTCGGCGACGTACGGCGTGGTGTAGCTCGTGCGCTCGGCCCAGTCGTAGAGGCGGCCGCTGGAGTCGGCGGTGCGCGCGACCGCCCAGTCGAGGCCGCCGTTGCCGTTGATCCAGTCGATCTGCGAGCGCAGCAGCGCCAGGGTCGCCAGCGCCGGGGTGTTGTAGGTCTGGTTCTTGCGCGAGTTGTCGATGGCGGTCGGCAGGCTGAAGAAGTCGGGGACCCAGCGGCCGGTCGCCGCGATCTCGTCGACGCGGGCGAGCGCGGCGGGGGAGAAGGCGGCCAGCCACAGGCCGCCGTCGGAGGCGAAGCACTTCTGCGGGCCGAAGTAGTAGACGTCGGTCTCGCTCACCTCGACCGGCAGGCCACCTGCGCCTGAGGTGGCGTCGATGAGCACCAGGGAGTCGGCGTCGGCGCCCTCGACGCGCTTCACCGGTGCCATGACGCCGGTGGAGGTCTCGTTGTGCGGCCAGGCGTAGACGTCGACGCCCGGCTCGGCGACGGGGCTGGCCAGGGTGCCGGGCTCGGCCTTGATGACCGTCGAGTCGCCGAGGAAGGGTGCGTTGCCGGTGACGCTGGCGAACTTGCTGGAGAATTCGCCGAACGCCAGGTGCTGGGCGCGCTCGCGCACCAGCCCGAACGCCGCGATGTCCCAGAACGCGGTCGACCCGCCGTTGCCGAGGATGATCTCGTAGCCCTCGGGGAGGCTGAACAGCTCGGACAGGCCCTCGCGCACGGCGCCCACGAGGTTCTTCACCGGGGCCTGGCGGTGGGAGGTGCCGAGCAGGGTGGTGCCGAGGCTCGCGAGGTACTCGACCTGCTCGGGGCGCACCTTCGAGGGGCCGGAGCCGAAGCGCCCGTCCTTGGGGAGCAGGTCGGCGGGGATCGTCTGGGCGGCAGTCTGGGTCACGGGCACAGTCTGGCACCACGTCCCGAGGCGTGGGACGTCAGGTCCACCAAACGGACGCCAGTGAGGATCCGGTGCAGCGCGCGGTACCCGCGTCGTCCCGGTCCCGCGCTGGGACCCCGGCGTGCCCGGGGTCCCAGCGGCAGGTGAGGGTCAGGGGCGGTAGCCGGCGACGGCCTCGACGCCGCGGGGGGCCTCGCCGACGTAGCGGGAGCTCGGTCGGATCAGGCGGCCGGTGTTCTTCTGCTCGAGGATGTGCGCCGACCAGCCGGCCGAGCGGGCGCAGCTGAACATCGGGGTGAACATCGAGGCAGGCACCTGGGCGAAGTCGAGGACCACCGCCGCCCAGAACTCCACGTTGGTCTCCAGGACGCGGTCGGGGCGGCGTTCGCGCAGCTCGGTGAGGGCCGCCTGCTCCAGGGCGGCGGCGACCTCGTAGCGGGGGGCGTTGAGCCGCTTGCAGGTGTCGCGCAGCACGCGGGCGCGGGGGTCCTCCGCGCGGTACACCCGGTGGCCGAAGCCCATGAGGCGCTCGCCGCGGTCGAGGACGCCCTTGACGTAGGCGGTGGCGTCGCCGGTCTCCTCGACGCCCTCGATCATGTGCAGCACACGGGACGGGGCGCCGCCGTGCAGCGGCCCGGACATGGCGCCCACCGCGCCCGAGAGGCAGGCGGCGACGTCGGCACCGGTGGAGGCGATGACACGGGCGGTGAAGGTGGAGGCGTTCATGCCGTGCTCGGCGGCGGAGACCCAGTAGGCGTCGACGGCCTCGACGTGCGCCGGGTCGGGCTCACCGCGCCAGCGGATCATGAACCGCTCGGTGATGGTGCGGCCCTTGTCGACCTCGCGCTGCGGGACCATCGGCTGCCCCTGGCCGCGCGCGGACTGTGCCACGAACGACAGTGCCATGACCGAGGCGCGCGCCAGGTTGTCCCGGGCCTCCTCGGGCTCGATGTCGAGCAGCGGCTTGAACCCCCACAGCGGCGCCAGCTGGGCCAGGGCCGACTGCACGTCGACGCGCACGTCGCCCGAGTGCACCGGCAGCGGGAACGGCTCGGCCGGCGGCAGGCCGGGGTCGAACGAGTTGTCGACGAGCAGCCCCCAGACCCGGCCGAACGACATGCGCCCGACGAGGTCCTCGATGTCGACGCCGCGGTAGCGCAGCGAGCCGCCCTCCTTGTCGGGTTCGGCGATCTGCGACTCGAAGGCGATGACGCCCTCGAGCCCGGGCTTGAAGTCACTGTCGGACACGGGGTCCCCTATCTGGTCGGCGTCGTCGGCGAGGGATGGGGCAGGGCGAGGTGCGGTGGTGCTGCGCCGTCGGCCCGGTGCGGATCATTCTGCACCGTCGGCGGCATGGGCCACCATGTCGTCATGCTCACTCCCGACGGCGACTACGACGGCGACACGTTCGGCGACGACCTCTCCGAGGCCCGGGCGGCGAACGCCAGGTTCCTCGACTGCACGTTCGAGGGCTGCGGGCTCACCGGCCTGTCGGCGCCGCGGGCACGCTTCAGCGACTGCCGGCTGGAGGGGGTGCACGGGGCGGGCACCGACCTCGCCGAGACGTCGTGGCAGGACTGCACCATCCGTGGAGCGCGGCTCGGGGCCGTCCAGCTGTACGGCGCGGAGCTGCGCAGGGTGCGGTTCGAGGGGTGCAAGATCGAGTTCCTCAACGCCCGCGGGGCGCGGCTGACCGACGTCGAGTTCGTCGACTGCCAGCTCGTGGAGCCCGACTTCGCCGAGGCCACCATGACGCGGGTCCGCTTCGAGGGGGGCCGGGTCGTGACGCCGGACTTCGGGCGGGCCCGGCTCAAGGACGTCGACCTCAGCGCTTCGCTGGTGACCGCGCCCCGCGGGGTCTCGGGGCTCGCCGGCGCGCGGATCTCCCGGCTGCAGCTCATCGACCTCGCGGAGGCGTTCGCCGTGGAGCTCGACCTCACCGTCGTCGACTGACCCTCCCGTCGGCTCCAGCTCGCCGGGCAGACCCCGGTGGGCGTGCCCCTGTCGTCAGCCCCGGGACTGGCGACGGTCGCGCACGGCGAGGTTGGAGGTGCCCTCGTCGCGGAGGTCGAACAGCTCGATCGCCTTGAGCAGCTTGGTCAGCGACGCGTAGCCGTGGTTGCGCGAGTCGAACGACGACTGGTTGGCGATGCGGTTGCCGACGGTGCTGACCGAGGCCCAGCCGTCGTCGTCGGCAGCGGCATCGACCGCGTTGCGCAGGAGGCGCACCAGCTTCGCGTCGCCCTTCAGCTCGGCGGCGGTCTTGCGCGCCGCGGTGGCGGCCTTGGTCGCCTTCGTCGCCTTGGCCGCAGACGCGGTCGAGGCGGTGGAAGTCGTCGTCGCCGGGGCGGTGGAAGCCGCGGGAGCCGACGACGCCGTTGCGGTCTTCGCGGAGGCGGCCTTCGCCGCCGACTTCACCGCAGCCCTGGCCTTCGCAGCCGCCGGGCGCGTCGCCTGGGCGGGCTGCATCTCCTCGGCAACGCCGTTGGAGCTGTCCTCGTCCGGCTCGGGCAGCTGGTCGAGCAGCAGGAACGTGGTGCAGGCCGACTGGAACGCCTCGGGTGTCTTGCTGTCGCCGAAGCCGTACACCTGCGCGCCCTTGGCCCGAAGGTGCATCACGAGCGGCGTGAAGTCGGCGTCGGAGGAGACGATGCCGAACGCGTCCGGGTGGTCGGTGTAGAGCAGGGCCATCGCGTCGACGACCATCGCCATGTCGCTGGCGTTCTTGCCGCGGCTGTAGTCGAACTGCAGCATCGGCAGGATCGCGTTGGGGTGCAGGATCTCCGTCCACGGCCGCAGGCTCGCCTTGGTCCAGTTGCCGTAGGCGCGGCGGATGCTGGTCTCCCCGTGCTTGGACAGCTCGCTGAGGATGATGTCGAGCTTCTTGGCCGACGAGTTGTCGGCGTCGATGAGCAGCGCGATGCGCGCACGGGCTTCCATGGCGGCGACGCTACGGCACGCGGGGCGGCATAGGGTCCGTGTCGTGCCGCTGCTGCTCGACCTGGCCCCGTTGCGGGAGAACGTGCCGTACCGCCGCCTGTACGCCGGGTTCACCCTCTCCAACGTCGGCTCGCAGCTCGCGGTGGTGGCGATCGGCCTGCAGGTCTACGAGCTCACACGCTCCACCGCGGCGGTCGGCATCGTGGGGTTGTGCGCCCTGGTCCCGCTCGTGGTGATGGGGCTCTACGGGGGCACCCTCGTCGACCACTTCGACCGCCGGGTGGTCGGGCTGGTGGCCCAGGGTGTCGCGTTCGCGACCAGCATCCTGTGTGCCACGCAGGCCTGGCTGGGCAACACCGAGGTCTGGGTCCTCTACCTGCTCGTGGCCCTGTGGAACGGTGCGTTCGCCGTCGCCTCGCCGGCACGCAGCTCCATCTACCCCCGCATCCTGCGCCGCGAGCAGCTGCCGGCCGCCAACGCCCTGTCGGTTTTCGCGATGAACGCCTCGATGACGGTCGGCCCGCTCCTCGCGGGCGTCCTAGTCGACTGGGGCGGGTTCAAGGCGGCGTACACGACCGACGCGGTCATCACCACCGCCGCCCTCTGGGGGCTGGCGTCCCTCCCGTCCCTCCCGCCGGAGCCGCCGCAGGACGGGGCGGCACGGACCCGGCCGGGGCTGCGTTCGGTGCTCGACGGGTTCGCCTTCCTCGGCACCCGGCCCAACGTCCGCATGACCTTCGTCGCCGACATCGCCGCCATGCTGCTGGCCCAGCCGCGGGTGCTGTTCCCGGCGGCGGGCGCGGTGATCTTCGGTGGCGGCGCGAAGACCGTGGGCGCGCTCTCGGCCGCGGCAGCCGTCGGCGGCATCGGCGCGATGTTCTTCTCCGGGCGCCTCGGCCACGTCCGCCGCCAGGGCCTGGCCATCATGGTCGCCGTCGTCGGCTGGGGATTCTCGATCGCCGGGTTCGGCGCCGCGATGCTCGCCGCCGGTGGTGTGGTGAGCCGGGGTACGGCGCTGTGGCTGGGTCTCGTGGCCATGGCGGTCGCCGGCGGGTCCGACTCGGTGAGTGCGGTGTTCCGGACCACGATCCTGCAGTCGGCGACCCCGGACCACCTGCGCGGCCGGCTCCAGGGAGTGTTCATCGTCGTGGTCGCGGGTGGCCCGCGGCTCGGCGAGCTCGCCGGTGGGTTCCTCTCGACCGGGGTGGGGGAGGCGTGGACCGCCGTCATCGGCGGGCTCGCGTGCGTCGGCGCCATCGTCGTCCTGTCGAGACTGCAGCCGGGCTTCCTGCGGTACGACGTCCGCCACCCCACGCCGTAGCCAGCCACCCCGACGCAGCGAGTGCCGCGCCCACCGGGCGCCGCCGAACGACCAGCTCACGCGCGGCGGTGGTGTTCCCAGCACGCCATGCGGGGCACCCGCTCCGAGGTGGTCGTCCGCCGGTGGCTACCGGCCGCCGGGCCGTCAGCTCGCGGCGCCGCGCTGCTCCAGGGCCCGGCGACGCACGTCGTCGGGGTCGTGCATGGCCCACCGGACGGTCGCGGTCGCGACCCCGCCGAGCGGCCGGCCCAGCACGCGCTCGGTCACGGGCAGCCACGGCAGCCGCAGCGGTCGCCGTGCCCACCACGGGAGGAGCGACACGGCGCCTGCCGCCAGCGCGGAGTACCCGGCCCGCGCCGCCAGCGGCAGCGGCGGGTGCACGAGCAGGAACCGTGCGGCCTCCCGCGCCGCGGGCGTGGACTCGAGCTCGGGGCGGTAGTCCTCGATGACCTGCCGGAGCGCCGCGACCGTGCGCGGTGGGTCGACCACGCCGAGGGCCTCGGCGACGACGCAGCTCTGGTCGACGTACTGGTCGGCCTCGGCATCGGTCAGGGGCGTCACGGCGTAGCGCTGGTAGGCCGTGAGGAAGCTGTCGGCCTCGGTGACGTGCACCCACTTGAGCAGGTGCGGGTCGCTGGCCGCGTAGGGACGCCCGTCGGGGGCCTTGCCACGCACGCGTTCGTGGATACCGCGGATGCGAGCGATCAGGGCCTCGGCGTCCTCGACCGTGCCGAACGTCGTCGTGGCCAGGAACTCGCTGGTGCGCTGCAGCCGGCCCCAGGCGTCGCCCTTGTAGCCGGAGTGGCCCGCGACCCCGGCCATCGCCAGCGGGTGCAGGGACTGCAGGAGCAGGGCGCGGATGCCGGCGGGGAACATCGAGGCGTCGGCGTGCACGCGCCAGATCGGGTCGGCCGGTGTGAACCACCGCGGCCCCTCGGCCCCCCAGATGCGCTCGGCCTTGGTGCGGGCGTCGTCGCCGGCCACCTTGGAGCGCAGGGCGTGGGCGAGCTGGCGCCGGGCGCCGTTGGTCACCGGGTCGAGGACGGACACCTCAGTGCACGCCGCGTCGCCGCGGGATCTGCTTGAGGCGCTCGGCCGGGGTGGGCAGGTCGGCGGGACGGACCCTGGTCGACAGGTCGCTGTTGGCGATGAGCTCGGGGATCGGCGTCGGTGTGGGCGGGTGCGCCGCGATCGGGTCGTCGCCCGCGAACACCACCCAGACGGCCTCGCCGTGGGACGCGCGCGGGTCGAACGTCTTCAGCACCGACCCCTCGCGGACCGTGCTGGCGTGCTCGATGGCCCGCCGCTTGGCCTTCTGCCGGTCAAGCGCCTTCTGCGCCGCGGCCATCGCGGGCTCCTTGGCCTGCTGGGCGAGCACGATGGCGTGGGGGCCGTACTTGACGCCCCAGCGGACGACCTTGCCGACGGCCTTGCCTGTGCCTGGCATCGAGACTCCTGTCGCTGCTGTCTTTCCCTCACCCTAATCTCGGGGCATGACAACTGCGCGGCGCGTGGACTACACCGGCGAGGGGCTCTCCGAGGCGCAGGTCGCCCCGACCCCGTGGCAGCAGGCGCGGTTGTGGGTGGAGGAGGCCATCGCTCGGTCCGAGGCGCAGGGCGACGTGCCGGAGCCGACGGCGATCTCCGTGGCCACCGTCGACGCAGCCGGGATGCCCAACGTGCGCACCGTCCTCATGCGCTTCTTCGACGACCGCGGGCCGGGGTTCGTCACCGCGACCGTCTCCGCCAAGGGGCAGGAGATCGGCGCCACGGGCGGGATCGCCGCAGCCCTGACCTGGCCGTCGATGTTCCGTGCGATCCGCTTCCGCGGGCAGGCACAGGCGCTGACCCGCGAGGAGGTGCAGGGCTACTTCTTCTCGCGGCCGTGGGCCTCCCGCATCTCCGCCTGGGCGTCGCAGCAGTCCCAGCCGGTGGCGGGCAGGGACGAGCTCGAGGCCGCCTACGACCGGTACGCCGCGCAGTACCCCGACCACGGCAACCCCGACGACGTGCCCGTCCCCGAGTTCTGGGGCGGGTGGCGCGTGCTCTGCGACGAGGTGGAGTTCTGGGGTGGGCGGCGCAACCGCCTGCACGACCGGCTCGTGTTCACCCGGACCGGCGAGGGGACGCTGGACGACGCCGACAGCTGGAGCCTGTCGCGCCGCCAGCCCTGAGGTGGCCTCGAGCGGCACCCGAGCGGCACCCGAGCGGCACCTGAGCCGCGCCTGAGCCGTGGCGTCCGCATACCGGAACGCCGTGGTGGACGGGGGCTGGCCGCCGCCACACTTGTGAAGGAGATCACACGCGCACGCCAAGGACGTCGTTCGCGCGGTCCGACACCTGACCGCCGAACCCCAGGAGCCCCATGGCCCCCGCCCTGCACCCCGTCGTCGCCGAGGTCACCGCTCGCCTGACCGAGCGCAGCCGAGCCAGCCGCACGGCATACCTCCAGCGACTGTCGCGCGCCGCCTCCGAGCTCAGCCTGCGCCCCGCGCGCACCGACCTCGGCTGCTCCAACCTCGCCCACGCCGTGGCCGCGTGCGGGGGCAGCGACCGCACCACCATGGCTGCCGACACGGGCGTCAGCCTCGGGATCGTCACCTCCTACAACGACATGCTCTCGGCGCACGCGCCGTTCGAGCACTACCCGCAGGCGATGAAGCAGACGGCGCGCGAGGTCGGCGCCGTCGCGCGGGTCGCGGGCGGGGTGCCCGCGATGTGCGACGGGATCACCCAGGGGCGGGCGGGTATGGAGCTCAGCCTCTTCAGCCGCGACGTCATCGCGATGTCGACGGCGATCGCCCTGTCGCACGACGTGTTCGACGGGGTCCTCATGCTCGGTGTCTGCGACAAGATCGTCCCCGGCCTCGTCGCCGGGGCGTTGTCGTTCGGCCACCTGCCGACCGCGCTCGTGCCCGCCGGCCCGATGGCCAGCGGTCGCTCTAACTCCGAGAAGTCCGAGACGCGCAAGGCGTACGCAGCCGGCGAGGTCGGCCGCGACGAGCTGCTCGCCAGTGAGGTCGCGTCCTACCACTCGCCCGGCACGTGCACCTTCTACGGCACCGCCAACTCCAACCAGATGCTCATGGACGTCATGGGCCTGCACCTGCCCGGCGCCGCGTTCGTCCACCCCGACGACCCGGTGCGCGACGCGCTGACCGCCGCGACCACCCGCCGCGTCGCGGAGATCGCAGCGTCCGAGCAGCCGTACGGCATCGGCCAGGTCGTCGACGAGAAGGCGGTCGTCAACGGTGTCGTCGCCCTGCTCGCCACGGGTGGCTCGACGAACCACACCATGCACCTGATCTCCATGGCGGCGGCCGCCGGTGTGGACCTGACGTGGGAGGACTTCGACGACCTGTCGGCGGCGATCCCCTCCGTCGCCCGGATCTACCCCAACGGCACCGCCGACGTGAACCACTTCCACCGGGCCGGTGGGACGGCCTTCCTCGTGCGCACCCTGCTCGACGCCGGGATGCTGCACGAGGACGTGCTCACCCTCGCCGGTCCGGGCCTGCGCCGCTACACCCAGCGGCCGGAGCTCGTGGACGGGCAGCTCGAGTTCGTGGACGCCCCGGCCGAGTCGCTCGACCCCACGGTGCTGCGCCCGGCCACCGACCCGTTCGCCGCCGACGGTGGGCTGCGGGTGCTGCGCGGCACCCTCGGCCACGCCGTCATCAAGGTCTCCGCGGTCGCGGACGAGCACAAGGTCGTCGAGGCGCCCGCCCGGGTCTTCACCGACCAGGTCGGGTTCCTCCAGGCGTTCTCCCGCCGCGAGCTCGACCGCGACGTCGTCGTCGTGATCCGCGAGCAGGGCCCGAGCGCCAACGGCATGCCCGAGCTGCACGCGCTCACCCCCTCCCTCGGCGTCCTGCAGAAGCGCGGCCACGCCGTCGCGCTGGTCACCGACGGCCGCATGAGTGGGGCGTCCGGGGCCATCCCGGCTGCGATCCACGTGACCCCGGAGTCGGTCCACGCCGGCCCCATCTCCAAGATCCAGGACGGCGACGTCATCCGCGTCGACGCCCGGTCGGGCCGGCTCGACGTCCTCGTCGACGAGACCGAGTTCGCGTCCCGACTGCCCGCCCAGCGCGTGAGCGAGGAGGGGATCGGTACCGGGCGTGAGCTGTTCGCGCCGATGCGCGCCGCCGTGGGCCGCGCCGACGAGGGCGCCCACGTCTTCGCCAGCCTGGGCCGCCAGTACGACCACACCACCGCCGCCGTCACCGCCGAGGAGACCCGATGACCCCCACGACCGCTCCCGTCGCCAAGCCCGTGATCTCGCGCGAGGCAGACATCCTCGACCTCGCCCCGGTCATCCCGGTGGTGGTCGTCGACAGCGTCGAGCAGGCGGTGCCGCTGGCGCGGGCCCTGCTGCGCGGCGGCATACCGGTCATCGAGCTGACCCTGCGCAGCGCCGCGGGTCTCGGCGCCATCGAGGCCGTGGCGTCCGAGGTCGAGGGCATGGTCGTGGGTGCAGGCACCGTGGTCACGCCCGAGCAGGTGCGCCAGGTGCAGGACGCCGGTGCGCAGTTCATCGTCACGCCAGGCTCGCCGCCACGGCTGCTCGAGGCGGCGCTGGCCTCGGGTCTGCCGCTGCTCGCGGGCGCCGGCACCCTCACCGAGATGCTGACCCTGGCCGAGGCCGGCCTCGAGGCGATGAAGTTCTTCCCCGCAGAGGCCAGCGGCGGCCGCCCCTACCTGTCGGCGGTCTCCGGGCCGTGCCCGCAGCTGCGCTTCTGCCCGACCGGTGGGATCACACGGGAGACGGCGGCCGACTGGCTCGCCCTGCCCAACGTCGGCTGCGTGGGCGGCTCCTGGCTCACCCCCAAGGACGCGGTGGCGCAGGGTGACTGGGCGCGCATCGAGGCGCTCGCCGCCGAGGCCGCCGCACTCCGCCCGTAGGGCCGCCTGCCCCTACCGGGCGGCACTCAGCCGTGGAAGGGGCGCACCGACAGCAGGGGGGTCGCGGTGTTGCTGCACGCCTGCACGGCGTAGGGCGCGAACTGGGCGGCGGTCTCCCCGGGCAGGTAGACGCGGAAGCCTGCAGCCCGGGTCTCGTGGCAGCGAGGCCCGTAGTTGCCCGCCTGCGCCACCCGGACCAGGGCCGTGGCCGAGGCGCCGGGTGCGAGCTGGACGCGGGACGCGGTCTGGCCGGGGTCGCGCGAGGCCGCGGCGCCGAGCTGGGCCCCGGTGTCCGGGGCCGTGAGGGAGACCCCCGGGTAGCCCTGGAGGACGCAGGCGCTCCGTCCGGTGTTCTTCGTGACGAGCTCCACGACGAAGCTGCCCGCCGCGCCGCTGCCGGGCTGGGTGACGGCCCTGGTCGTGGTCGCGGCGGCGGTGCACCGGTGCACCGCGGTGGCTCCGCTGCTCGTCGAGCTGGACGCGCCGGTGGAGCTCGTGCGGGAGGTGCTGCTGCCGCTCGCCGAGGTGGTCGACCCTGTGCTCGGTGCGGTCGACGACGACGATGACGTCGAGGTCGAGGACGACCCCGAGGTGCTGGTCGTCGTGCCGGAGCCGCCGCTCCCCGCGCAGGCGGCCAGGCCCAGCCCGGTCGTGGCGACGAGGGCGAGCCCTGCCACCTGCCGTCGTGCCGAGTGCCCCGTGGTTCCCATGGCGTGCCTCCTGGTGTTCGCCTCACCCTTGGTGACGAACGAGGCGACCGCCGGGTTGGTCGGCGGTCCGGGCACGGAACAGCCCGCGGGCCTCGCCTCGCCGAATCGAGCGGCTCGGCATGTGCAGGGGACGACCTGCACGGCCCGCGGGCTGCGGTGAACTGCTGGGATTGCGCGGGTCCGCGCCGTCGAAGCAGTCGACGTTGCGCACCTAGCGCGCAGTCACCTCACGCGTCCAATATGAAATCAATTCCTGGACCACCTCCCTTCCGTGTACTCCGACGCTAAGTCGCTCGCGCGCCGTCCGCAACGGGATAAAGGGAGCCGTCCGGATCGTGGTCGGGCCTCGTCAGACGGTGGTGACGACCTCGTCGTAGTCGAGCCGCGGCAGGCGCTCGAACCACGCACCGTCGCCGGGGCGGCCGATGTTGACCACGGCCAGGGCGCGGTGCTTCCCGTCGGGGAAGAACTCACGGGTGACGGCGTCGGCGTCGAACCCGGTCATCGGGCCGGCAGCCAGGCCGGCGGCCCGGACGCCGAGGATGAAGTAGGCGATCTGCAGGGTCGCGTTCATCGTGGCCGAGCTGCGACGCATCTCCTCGTCGGCGAACATGTCGCGCGCGCCGGGGAAGACCGGGAAGACCTTCGGCAGCTCGTCGTGGAAGTCGTCGTCGGCCGCCAGGACGGCCACCAGGGGTGCGGTCGAGGTCTTGGGCTTGTTGTTGCCGCCCATGTGCTCGACGAGGCGCGCGCGGGCCTCGGGCGAGCGCACGAGGACGATGCGCAGGGGCTGGTTGTTCATGGAGGTGGGGGCCCACTTCACCAGCTCGTAGATGGCGCGCACCTGCTCGTCCGTGACGGGCTCGTCGCTGAAGGTGTTGGCGGTACGGGCCTCGCGGAACAGCAGGTCCGCGGCGTCGGCGTCGAGCTGGAGGTGCTCGGTGAACTGGGCCTCGAGCTCGGTCAGGTCGTCATGCGTCTGGGTCATACAAAGTTGAACCGTCAACTTCATGGTTGCATTCCCCAACCACGTCGTCGCAGGTCAGCGGGCGGGAACGGCGCTGGGAGCCCGACCGACGGCGTTCAGGGCTCCCGGTGCATCTTGTGCGACGCCGCCTGCGCGCGGGGCTTGATGACCAGCAGGTCGATGTTGACGTGGGCGGGGCGCTGCACCATCCACAGGACCGCCTCGGCGACGTCGTCGGCGACCAGCGGCTCCTTGACGCCCTCGTAGACCTTGTCGGCCCGCTCCTGGTCGCCGCCGAACCTGGTGAGCGAGAACTCCTCGGTGCGCACCATCCCCGGCGCGATCTCGGTGATCCGCACCGGCTGGTCGACGAGCTCGAGGCGCAGGGTCTCGGTGAGGACTGCGACCGCGTGCTTGGCGGCGGTGTAGCCCGAACCGCCCTCGTACACGGTGCGCCCGGCGATGGAGCCGACGTTGACGATGGTGCCTGCGCCGGAGGCGACCAGGGCGGGCAGCAGGGCCTGGGTCACCTGCAGGGTGCCGACGACGTTGGACTCGAACATGCCACGCCAGTCGGCGACGTCGGTCTGGGCCGCCGGGGCCAGCCCGAGGGCGCCGCCGGCGTTGTTGACGAGCACGTCGAGCCGTGCGCCGACGGCCTGAGCGAGGCGGGCGACGTCGCCCGCGTCCGAGACGTCGCAGGTGACCGCGCGGCCGCCGATCTCGGCGGCGAGGTCCTTGATGCGGTCGGACCGGCGCGCGGCGCAGACCACCTCGTACCCGGCCGCGGCGAGCTGCCGGGCCGTGGCGGCACCGATGCCGCTGCTGGCCCCGGTGACGACCGCGAGCGGGCGGGTGCTGCGCTCCGGGGTGCCCTCGTCGGTGGGGGCGGAGTTCGGGGGAGTGGTCATCGGGTGGCTCCTGCGGGTCGGACGGTGGTGGGGTCGACGGCGATCCACGTGGCCTCCGCCTGCGCGAGCAGGCGGCCGTCGGCGGTGTACAGCGCGGTGCCGCTGAGGTGCTTGCGGCCCTGCTCGCCACGCTGCCACGCCATGACGACGTGGGCGGCGCCGGGGGTTGGGAGCTCGTCGACGCGGGCGGTCATGGTCCCCAGCACCATCGGCCGCCCGGCGATCCCGGAGGCCCAGCCGCCGGGGCAGTCGAGCGCGGCCCAGACGGTCTCGACGTCGACGTCCGCGCCGGGCACCCAGGCGCACGCGTACGCATCGCTGTCGATCCGGCCGGGGCGCAGTGCCAGGCCGTCGCCGGGGGCGCGCCCGGTGCCGCAGGAGAAGCAGGTGGGGAACGGGTGCCCGGCGAGCCCCTCGAAGCGCTCGCCCGCCTCCACCGCGGCCTCGTACGCGACGGGGCCGGGGAGGCCCTCCCCGCCGGGGCCGCGGTCGGGGCGTGCCTGCGCGACGACGTGGTCACCGTCCACGAGCTCGACGGCACCCTCGTCGCCCGGCACGTCCCGCACCGTCATGGGCCGGTCGAGCGGCGGCGGCGTCCGCAGCCGCACGGTCACGGCGGGCAGGGCCGGGGTGGTCCGCACGGCGCCGGCGAGGTGCCCGCTGGTCCAGCCGCCGTTGCCGGACTCGGGCGGCCCGCAGAACCGGGCGGGGACGACGAGCTCCATGACGGGCAACGTACCCGTCCCGCCGGTGGTGGCCACGCGCGAGGGGACAGAATGGACAGCGATGCGACCACCCACCGTCCCGACGTCCGGTCCGGACGCCGACTTCCGGCTGCGCAGCATCGCCGTGTCCGCCTACGGCCCGACCGTGGTCGCAGCGGTCGGGGCCGGCGCCATGCTGCCGGTGGTGGCACTGAGCGCCCTGGCCCTGGGCGCGTCACCCTCGGTGGCGGCCCTGACCGCCGGACTGACCCTGGTCGCCGAGCTGTTCTTCGCGGTGCCCGCGGGGGCGATGGTGCACCGCATCGGGGAGCGCCGAGCCCTGCTGTTCGCCAGCGGTGTCGACGCCGTCGCCTCCCTGGCGGCCCTGCTCGCGCCGTCCGTGGCCGTGCTCATGGTGGCCGTCTTCGCGATGGGGTTCACCTCCTCGATGTTCCTCGTGGCGCGGCAGGCCTACCTCATCGACGCCGTGCCCTTCGCGCTGCGCGCCCGCGCCCTGTCGACGCTGGGCGGGGTCAACCGCATCGGCCTGTTCATCGGGCCGTTCGTGGGGGCGCCGCTCATCCACGCGTTCGGGCCGCAGGCGGGGTTCGGCGTCGCCGCGGCCTCCGGCATCGCGGCCGCGGTGCTCGTGTGGCGCGCGCCCGACCTCACGGCAGTCCACGAGGAGGTGGAGCGCGCACAGGCCTCGTCGTCGACGGTGCGCGTCATCTGGGACCACCGGCGCACCTACCTCACCCTCGGCCTGGGGATCATGGTGATCGGGGCCGCGCGGTCCTCCCGGCTGGTGCTCGTGCCGCTGTGGGCGGCCCACGTCGGGCTGTCGGCGAGCTCGACGGCGGTCATCTTCGGCGTCACCGGCGGCGTGGAGATGCTCCTGTTCTACCCGGCGGGGTCGGTCATGGACCGGTTCGGTCGGGTCTGGGTGGCCGTACCGTGCGTGGTGCTGCTCGGGGTCGGCCTGCTGGTCCTGCCGCTCACCACGACGGCGTGGGCGGTGCTGGCGGCCTCGTCGCTGGCCGCGGTGGGCAACGGCCTCGGCTCCGGGATCGTGATGACCCTGGGCGCCGACAACGCCCCCGCGCTGGGGCGCTCGCAGTTCCTCGGCGGCTGGCGGTTCGTCTCCGTGGTGGGCGGCAGCGGCGCGCCGCTGCTCATCAGCGCGGTCACGGCGTGGTCGAGCCTGGCCGTGGCCTGCGTCGGCATGGGCGCCCTCACGCTGGTCGGCACCGGGTGGCTGGGCTACTGGGTGCCCCGGTACGACCCGCTCCGCCGTCGAGCCGCGTCTGGCTGAGGCCGCGGGATGAGAGGCTTGGCCCTGTGACGGACCTGATCGACACCACCGAGATGTACCTCAAGACGATCTTCGAGCTCGAGGAGGAGGGCATCGTCCCCCTCCGCGCCCGGATCGCCGAGCGTCTCGGGCACTCCGGCCCCACCGTCTCCCAGACCGTGGCCCGGATGGAGCGCGACGGCCTGCTCAGCCTCGGCGGCGACCGCCACCTCGAGCTGTCCGACGAGGGACGCCTCCTGGCCACGCGCGTGATGCGCAAGCACCGGCTGGCGGAGCGGCTGCTCGTGGACGTGATCGGCCTGGAGTGGGAGTACGTCCACGACGAGGCCTGCCGGTGGGAGCACGTGATGTCCGAGCGGGTCGAGCGCAAGATCCTCGCCCTCCTGCGCGACCACCACGACTCGCCGTACGGCAACCCGATCCCCGGCCTCGACGAGCTGGGCGAGGAGGAGCCGAGCGAGGACTTCCGCTTCGGGCTCCACACGCTGACCGAGCTCGCCAAGGAGTCGCCCGAGACCGTGCTGGTTCGTCGTATCGGCGAGCCGGTCCAGGTCGACCACGAGGCCCTCAGCCTGCTGACCGTGGCCCGGCTCCTGCCGGGGGAGCGGGTCCGGGTGCACCGGGCCGACGGCCGCGTGGTGGCCCTGCGCGAGGGTGCGCCGGAGTCCACGGCGGTGTCGCTGCCGGACGACGTCGCCCAGCACGTCTTCGGCGCGCTGGTCTGACCGACCTGTGCTAGCGGAGGCGGTCCGCTGAGCACGAACGGCCGCCCGGAACGATGGCTTGGTTGCCAGTTGCGGGCGTTTCCATGGACTTTTGTTGACCCTCCGTGACCCGAACGTGACATTGGGTGCCGCGCTTGTGTACGGTGTCCCAGACCTCCTCGCCCCCCGAGGTGGTTGGCCCGATGTGGATCGCCTAGTCCTGTCACCACGCCCGGGTCACCAGCAAGACCGCTTGACAGGAGCGGGGGACCCACTTTTGGTCCGTCTCCGGACGGTCCTCGGGGTGAAGTCCTCACCAGAGCGCCCGCAAGGTCGGGAGGCAACCGTGAGGGCCGGGTGACATACCTCCACCCGAACCCGACAGCTCACCTCGTAGGCGTCGGAGGTTCTCTGACCGTGTCATCTCACGCTGCTGGTCGCCACCGCGCGCCAGGTCGTTTCAACCCCGTCTCCGAGCTGGCCGGCATCGCGGCGAAGTCCGCCCAGCCGGCCGTGAAGACCACCGCCGTCATCGCGGCATCCGGTGGCCTCGTGGCCTCCTTCGCCCTCCCGGCCTCCGCTGCCCCGGCAGCCCGGCCCGCGACCAAGGGCGCCTCGACCGCTGCGGCCCCCGTGGCCGTGCAGGCCCCGAAGGCTGCTGCCCCCCAGGCTGCCGACGCCTTCGGCGTCATCGGCTTCAAGGCGACGGCCAAGCCAAAGCCCAAGCCCAAGCCGAAGCCCGTCGTGGTGGCCGTCCCCGAGCGCGCCCCCCAGGCCGCGAGCCGGTCGACCCAGCGCACCGCGCCGGTCGTCTCCAAGCCCGCCGTGGGCGGCATCCTGGGCATCGCCGCCCAGTACGCCGGCATCATGTACGTCTACGGCGGCACGACCCCTGCCGGGTTCGACTGCTCGGGCTACACCGCCTACGTCTTCCGCCAGGCCGGCATCAACCTGCCGCGCACGGCCGAGGAGCAGCGCCAGGCGACCACCCCGGTCTCCAACCCGCAGCCCGGTGACCTCGTGTTCTTCGGGTCGCCCGCCTACCACGTGGGCATCTACGCCGGGAACGGCATGATGTGGGACAGCCCGCGCACCGGCAAGGCCGTCGGCCTGCGCTCCATCTGGTCCAGCGACGTGACCTACGGTCGTCCCTGACCCAGCAGCTCCACCACGGCCCACCTTCGGCGCCCTGACGAGGCCCCCACCGCACTGCGGTGGGGGCCTCGTCCGTCCGTGGCGGTCCGGGCCGTGCCGGCCCGGTGGCGGCATACCGCGCCCCCGCGGGTCGTGTGAGGATGGGGGACATGACTGCTGTGGAGATCGACGTCTGGGCCGACGTGGTCTGCCCGTGGTGCTACCTGGGCAAGCGACGCCTCGAGCTCGCCATCGCCGAGAGCGCCCACCCGGCGGAGGTCACGGTGACCTACCACGCGTTCGAGCTCGACCCGTCCGCGCCGCGGGGGACGGGGGAGCGGGTGCTGCCGTGGCTCGCGCAGCGGTACGGCGTGGACCTCGACGGGGCCCGGGAGATGGCCGAGCGCCCCGCGATCATGGGCCGCCCTGACGGCATCGACATCGAGGTCGACCTCCAGCTGCGGGCCAACTCCTTCAACGCCCACCGGCTCGTGGCGCTGGGTCTGGCCCAGGGAGGGCACGCGCTGCAGGCAGCCGTCCTCGAGCGGATGTTCAGCGCGCACTTCACCGAGGGCCGGCCCATCGACGACATCGAGACGCTGCAGCGTCTCGGGGCCGAGGCCGGTCTCGACGGTCGCCGGGTGTCCGCGGTGCTCGCCGGTGAGGAGTACTCCGCGGAGGTCCGCGCCGACGAGGAGGCCGCCCGCGACATCGGCATCACCGGCGTGCCGTTCTACGTCGGCAACCGCAAGGTGGGGCTGTCGGGGGTGCACACGGTCGAGGTACTGGGCCGCCTCATCGAGAGCGCGGCCACCGACCACCCCGTCCACGACGAGGAACCCCAGCCGGCGCCCCACGGCTGAGCCTGTCGACTCGGGGAGCGCGTGACAGGGCGCGCCGAGCGGTGCTGCGGGCTCGGACGGCCGCCCCGGTGTACCTCAGGGGTTGATGGCGAGGAACACGAACGCCGCGAGCAGCACCAGGTGCACGCCGCCCTGCAGCCGCGTCGCGCGGCCCGGGACGACGGTGAGCACGCTGACGAGCACGGTGAGGCCGAGCAGGACCATCTGCGTCGGTCCGAGGCCCAGGAGCAGCGGCCCGTCGAGCCAGACCATGGCGACGGCGATCGCCGGGATGGTCAGGCCGATGCTGGCCATCGCGGAGCCGAGCGCGAGGTTGAGGCTGATCTGGATGCGGTTGCGCTGGGCCGCGCGCACGGCGGCGAGGGTCTCCGGCAGCAGCACGAGCAGCGCGATGACCACGCCGACGAACGACTGGGGGAACCCGGCTGCGGCGACCGCCGACTCGATCGCGGGTGACTCGACCTTCGCGAGGCCGACGACGGCGACGAGGGAGACGAGCAGGAGTCCCAGTGAGCTCCACGTCGCGCGGTCGCTGGGCGGGTTGGCGTGCTCGTCGGCGAGGGGCTCACCCTGCTTGCCGACCGGCAGGAAGAAGTCGCGGTGCCGGACGGTCTGGGTCGAAACGAACATGCCGTAGAGGATCAGCGAGATGACGGCGGCGAAGGCCAGCTGGCTGGGGGTGAACTCCGGGCCGGTCTCGCCGGTGGTGAAGGTGGGGACGACGAGCGTCATCGCGGCGAGGGTCGTCACCGTGGCGAGCGCTGCGCCGGTGCCCTCGGCGTTGAAGGAGATGAGCTTGTAGCGGCGGGCGCCGACGAACAGCGACAGGCCGACGATGCCGTTGCACGTGATCATCACGGCTGCGAACACGGTGTCGCGGGCGAGGCTGGTCGAGTCCTTGCCGCCGGAGATCATGAGCGTGACGATCAGGGCGACCTCGATGATCGTGACCGCGACGGCCAGCACGAGGGAGCCGAAGGGTTCGCCGACCCGGTGCGCCACGACCTCGGCGTGGTGGACCGCGGCGAGGACGGCCGCCGCGAGGGCTGCGGCCACGACGACCACCGGCAGGGCGCCGAGGTCCCGGCCCCAGGCCAGGACCAGGGCGACGAGTGCCAGGGGTGGAGCGAGGGTGGTCCAGGTGAGCAGGGGGTTGGTCGTTCGCGCGGCCATGGGGCAGTCTCCCAGACCCGGGGCGAACCCACGCAATCCGTCCGCAACCACGGTCTGCGGCGGCTTGCCGGTGCAGCAGCGCGATCGGGCGAGGGCAACTAGGTTCGACGTCATGACGTTCTCCATCGCGGCCCAGGTCGGTGACGCGTTCGGCGTCGCCGTCGCGAGCAAGTTCCCGTTCGTCGGCGCGGTCGTGCCCGAGGTGCGTCTCGGCGTCGGTGCCGTCGCCACCCAGGCGATGGCACGCGTGTCCTACCGCGGCACGGCGCTCGCCGCGCTCGCCGAGGGCCTGGACGCGTCGGTGGCTGTCGAGGCCTGCACGACCCCCGACGAGGCCCGCGAGCACCGCCAGCTCGGCGTCGTCGGCGTCGACGCGCAGGCGACCTTCACCGGCGCCGAGTGCATGGACTGGGCCGGCGGTGTCTGCGGCCGCGAGTCGAGCGGCGGCTACGCCATCCAGGGCAACATCCTCACCGGTCCCGAGGTGGTCGAGGCGATGGAGAGCGCGTGGCTCGGCTCGGCCGGCGCCTCGCTCACCGACCGCCTCATCGCCACGCTGCTCGCCGGGGACGAGGCCGGGGGCGACTCACGGGGCCGCCAGGGCGCGGCGCTGTACGCGGTGGCGCCGGGAGCGGGGTACGACGGCTGCGGGGTGCTCGCGGACGTCAGGGTCGACGACCACCCGGACGCCCCGCGCGAGCTCGCCCGGCTCCTGCGGGTGAACGACCTGCTCTTCGGGCGTCCCGAGGACGTGCAGCCGCTCACCGGGGCGCTGGCCGAGGAGGTCTCGGCACGGCTCGCCCGGCTCGGCCACGGCGGCGACGACGTCGCGGAGGCGCTGGAGCGGTGGGCCGGCGAGGCGAACTACGAGATGCGGATGACCCCCGACGGCATCGACGCCAAGGTGCTGGCTGCGCTGCGCGAGGAGACCGCCTGAGCCTCAGCCGGGCTGGGGGTCGGTCGTCTCGTCGGGGTGCTCGCGCCCCGTCCGGCGTTCACGCTCCTGCTCCATCGCGCGCTGCTCGGCGGCCTCGCGCTCGAGCCGTTGCCGCTTCGCCTCCTGGCGCTGGGCCTCGGCCCGCTCGCGCACCCGGCGCAGGAACTCGGCGTCGTCGTCGGGGTTGGTGGCGACGAACCGGCCCGGGCGGTCGTACTCGGGGTAACCGGCGTTGCCCTTGTAGGGCAGGCTGCGTGCCGGCCCCTGCGGGCGGCCCGCCACCAGCCAGGCCACCGCGCCCACCTCGAACGTGAAGAGCACGATGACCACCCAGGTGGCCTTGGACAGGTTCCTGATGCGGTGCTCATCGGTCATGATCACGTCCAACAGGCAGTAGATCCACACCGCCGTAAGGACCACCCCGAGCCCCACGCCCCCACGAATCAGCACAGGCAGATGCTGGCAGAGGCACCCGCCACCTGTCCCGCGAATGCGACGCGAGGTCAGCGGCGCAGTACGCGGGACTCCCACGCGCGCAGGGGCGCGGTGCTCCCCGACGGCTCACCCAGGTTGCCGAGCAGCAGCGTCGCGGTCTTCCAGCCGTCGAGGTCGAGGTCGTCGACCCCGTCGAGTGCGAGCTCGTCGCCCGAGAAGTTGGCGAGGACGAGGAGCTCGGTGCCCTCGTGGGACCGGGTGAACGCGTAGAGGCTCGGGTGGTCGGCGGCGAGCATGTGGAAGTCGCCGTGGGCGACGGCCGGCTCGGTGTGGCGGAGCTCGATGACCCGGCGGTAGTGGTGGAAGACCGAGTCGTCGTCGGCGAGGGAGTCCTCAGCGTTGATCTCGGTGTGGTTGGGGTTGACCTTCGACCACGGGGTGCCGGTGGTGAAACCCGCGTTGTCGCTCGCGTCCCACTGCATCGGAGAGCGGGCGTTGTCGCGGCTGCCGAGCCGCAGGGCGCTCAGCACCTCCTCCGCGTCCGAGCCGGAGGCGACCGCCATCCGGTAGTAGTTGACGGACTCGATGTCGAGGAAGTCGTCGTGGGCGGCGAAGGGCACGTTGGTCATGCCCAGCTCCTCGCCCTGGTAGACGTACGGCGTGCCGCGGTGCAGGTGCAGGACGGTGCCGAGGAGCTTCGCGGAGGCGACCCGGTGCTCGGGGGCGTCGGAGCCGAACCGGGAGACCGCGCGCGGCTGGTCGTGGTTGTTCCAGTAGAGGGAGTTCCAGCCGACCTCCGCCAGCGCCTCCTGCCAGCGGCCCATCGAGCGCCTGAGGTCGCGCAGGTCGAGGGTGCGGCGGTCCCACTTGTGGTCGCCGTGGTCGAGCCCGACGTGCTCGAACTGGAACACCATGTCGACCTCGCGGCGCTCGGGGTCGGTGTAGAGGACGGCGTCCTCGACGGTCACGCCGGGCATCTCGCCGACGGTGAGCAGCTTCTCCTTGCGCCCCTCGAAGACGGCAGCGTGCATCTCGTGGAGGTACTCGTGGATGCGGGGCCCGTTGAGGAAGTGCGGGGTGCCGTCACCGAGGTGCGGGTTGCCCGGGATCGGCTCGCCGTCGGGCAGCGAGGTGACCTTGGAGATCATGTTGATGACGTCCATGCGGAAGCCGTCGATGCCGCGGTCGAGCCACCAGCGCATCATCGCGTAGACGGCCTCGCGCACCTCGGGGTTCTCCCAGTTGAGGTCGGGCTGCTTGCGGCTGAACAGGTGCAGGTAGTACTCGCCGGTCGCCTCGTCGAGCTCCCACGTCGGGCCGCTGAAGAACGACTCCCAGTTGTTGGGCTCGGCGCCGGGGGTGCCGGCCTCGTGGCCCTCGCGGGCGGGGCGCCACCAGTACCAGTCGCGCTTGGGGTTGTCCTTGCTCGAGCGCGACTCGACGAACCATGGGTGCTCGTCGGAGGTGTGGTTGACGACGAGGTCCATGACGATGCGGATGCCGCGGGCGTGCGCCTGGGCGATGAGCTCGTCGACGTCAGCGAGCGTGCCGAAGGTCGGGTCGATGTCCTCGTAGTCGGCGATGTCGTAGCCGTTGTCGTCCTGCGGGCTCGTGTAGATGGGGGAGAGCCAGACGACGTCGACGCCGAGGGTCTTGAGGTAGTCGAGCCGGTCGATGATGCCGGGCACGTCACCGATGCCGTCGCCGTTGCTGTCCTGGAAGCTGCGCGGGTAGATCTGGTAGACGACGGCCTCACGGAACCACGGTGCTTCGGTCATGGCCGACAGTCTGCTGCCACCGGCCGGAGGCGGCAAAGGGGGTCAGCCACCTGTCCGCCGCCCGGCCCGTGGGCCGGGTGGCGGACACCCCTGCGGGCGCGGTCTAGCTCCTGGCGGGACCCCAGTCCGGCGCGCTGTCCCACAGTGAGGTGGACGTCACCTGTCGGACGTGGCTGCCGTCGAGCCGGGCCGTGAAGATGTCGGGCTGGCCGCCGACGCCGCTGCGGGCATAGACCACGCTGGTGCCTTCGGGGGAGAAGGAGCTCGACAGCAGCATGGTGTCGGCGCTCACGTGGGTGACCTGGCGGCGTCCGCTGCCGTCAGGGTGAACGACGTAGAGCTGTGAGTCGAGGAAGCCGCCGTCCTCGTTGGAGCGGAAGAGGATCCACCGCCCGTCCGGTGACCAGTCGGGGTGGTCACCTGCATGCAGCGACCACGGCGTGATGCGCCGGATGTGGCTGCCGTCGCTGCGCATCACGAAGAGCGCGATCCCCCCGGCCGGCTTCGTCAGCGGGGAGTTCTCCCGCCGGAAGGCGATCTGTTTGCCGTCCGGGGAAACGACCATCTCGTTGTTGTCCCCGGCGAAGGGGCGGGAACGCAGGATGACTCGCGAGTGGGTGCCGGAGAGGTCCCGGACCACGACGTCGGAGTGCTCGATGAAGCCTTCACCGTTGGGGAACTCGCGCACGAGCCCGGTCGACCTCGTGTAGACGACGTGTCGGCCGTCGGGCATGAATGCCACCTCGGACTCGTCCGGGCACTTGGTCTCGAGGTCGGGTCCCGTGGCGGCGCACGGGGGGCTGAGGCGCGTCAGGTGGCTGCCGTCGGGGTGCACCGTGTAGATGGCGCACACGGTGTCGGGGGCGCAGCGCCTGAAGGCCACCAGCGACCCGTCCGGTGACCAGTCGGGCTGGTCGTCGACCGTGCCGGCTGTTGGCCGCGTGACCTGCCGGGTTGCCGTCCCGTCGGGTCGGATCGTGAAGATGGCGCCCGTCGTCCGGTCTGCGTCGAGGTACTGCTTGTAGGCGATGCGTCCGTTGGCGCCAGGCGTGGTGGCCGAGGCGGGTGCTGCGACGAGGGTCGCGACGACCGCGCCGGTGACTGCCACGGCGGCCACCGCTGTGCAAGGTCGGAGCAGCGTGAGGAACGTGGGGACCATCTGGTCCTCCTTGGTTAGCAGGGGTTTGCGTGGACGGTGCGGAGTCCCGCGGGCTTCCCTGCGCCTCCACGGCGCCCCCATCGAACGATGCTCCCGCCGCAACCGAGCGGCAATGACCCGACCGGGCCATCACGACACGCGTTTCGGCGGAGTCCTATGCACGTAGGCGACCAGGAGGTCAGCGCACGAGCGAGCAGTCGACGGGCACGGTCGCCTGGGCGTAGGCGACGACGACGGCGACGGTCGTGGCGAGGGCGGCGACGGTGGCGGTCAGGGCGACCACCTGGGCGCACGCGACGACGACGTGCTGCCGGTAGGCGAGGGGCTCGCCGCGGCGGAGGGTGCGGGACCGCCACCTCGCGACGGCCACCAGCGGCGCGAGGGCGAGCACGAGGACGACGGACTCCGCGGCATACCCGGTCCGGAAGCCGGGCGCGACGGTGGCCACCCCGATCACGAGCAGCAACCCCACGAGCACGAGCGCGAGGATCTGGGGCAGGCGTGCCCACCAGCGGCGGAAGGTGGTGTCGCGCCTCGCCGTCGCCCTCGGTGGGGACGACCGAGCCACCAGCGCCGCCGACAGCATCGCCGCTGCGACGGTGGTGGTCCCGGCGATCAGCCCCCAGCCGAGCCACTCCTGCGGCGCGCTCGACTCGTAGCACGTGCCGTCCGTCGGGACGGTGGCGAGCGCGTCGAGCATGGCGCCGAGCTGGGTCATGGCGGGTCCTCGCAGGGGTCCGGCCTCGCGTGGCCGGGGTGGGGGGCGTGGTCACGACGCTACTGCCGCGCGGCACACTGTCTCCATGCGGAGCGCGTGGCAGTTCAGTGCGATCTGCTACGGCATCGCCCTCGTCGTGTGGTTCGTCCAGCGCCTGCGTCGCTGGAGGCCACGTGTGTATGCCGAGGCGCCCCTACGATGGAAGGTCGCCAACTTCCACCTCATGTCCTACGGGGTCCTCGACGCCATCCTCGTCGTCGGGTTCCTCATCAGCCTGTTCAACGCCACGCTGCTGTTCAACGCCGAGGGCTGAGGGTTCGCCGGTCAGCGGCCGACGTCGAGCACCTCACGCAGCCTGGCCGCGAACGCCTCGGGCTGGCCGCCGTACCCGCCCTCGCTGCTGATGAACCCACCGTGGTTGCTCGGGAAGACCACGACCTCCTGGCCGAGCAGTGCGGCGACGGCCCCGGTCGTGCGCCACGTCAGGGTGTCCTCCGACTCGATTCCCGCGGCGAGCACGACCTCGGTCGGGGCCGCGCGGAGGGCGTCCACGTCGGGCCTGAAGGCGGTGATGGCGTCGGAGACCCCCGACAGCAACGGGTCGCCGCGCGAGCCGTCGTCCGGCATCGTCATGCCGAACACCGCCGGGTCGGGCGCCGGGGCTGACGCGAACTCGGCGCTGATCTCTCCCTGGATCGAGGTCATGGCGATGAAGTGCGCCATCCCGGCCGCCCAACCGCGGGAGGCGTAGGTGGCGTGCACCGCGCGTTCGGCCGCGAAGGCCGCCTCGGCGTCGGGAAGCACTGCGAGACAGGGCGGCTCGTGGGCGACTAGCAGCGTCACGTCCTCCGGGTGGGAGGCGACGAGGGCGAGGGCGCTGACGGCACCACCGCTGCTCGCGAACACCTCCACCGGACCGGCACCGAGGGCCTCGATGATCCTGTGCTGGTCTGCGGCGTTCAGCTCGGGCGACAGCCGGTCGCTGCCGTCGGTGCGGACGCTGCGGCCGAGGCCGCGCACGTCGTAGGTGACGACGGTGCGGTCGGACATCAGGGAGGCGAGGGTGGCGAAGCCGTCCGCACCCATGGGGGAGCCCACCATGAACAGCGGGGGACGGCCGTCGGCGGTCGGCAGGAGACCTCGGACGTCATAGGTGAGCGTTCCGTCGGGCGTCTGCAGGGTGTGCGTCGTCATGGGCGTTGAGACCGCCTCCGGCTCGGGAAGTCATCGGTGGCGCTCGACTCGTCGGCCTCAGTGGTTCCGTCGTCTCCGCGAACACCGTCGCCAGGACGAGCGCCGTCGCCTCCACGGGCTGCGTCGATGAGCCGGTTCAGGCCGTCGCGCAGCCCCTCGAGCTCGGTGAGGCTCATGCCGAGCCGCTCCATGATCGCCGGCGGGATCTTCTCGGCCCTGGCCCGGGCGCGTCGGCCCTTGGCGGTGAGCGAGATGGCCAGTGCCCGGTCGTCGAGGGGGTCGCGGGTGCGGGTGATCATGCCACCGGCCTCGAGGCGCTTGAGCAGTGGCGACAGGGTGGCCGGCTCGAGGCTGATCCGACGGGCGAGCTCGGAGACCCGCAGCGGCTCCTCCTCCCACAGGGCCAGCATCACGAGGTACTGAGGGTGGGTCAGCCCCATGGGCTCGAGGAGCGGCCGGTAGAGGGCGATGACGTTGCGCGACGCCACGGCGAGGGCGAAGCAGACCTGCCGGTCGAGCGCGAGCAGGTCCTCGGCCCGGTCGGCGGGCTCGTCCCGGACGGCGGAGGCGGAGGAAGTGGTCACCAGGCCATCCTAGGAGTGGCGTACAGTTAGTGCACGAACCATCAGCGCACGAACTGACGAGGCGGTAGGCATGGCGCAAGGCAGGAACGAAGGGCTCTCCCTGGGCTACCGGCTGCTGTACGGGATCCGCTACCTCGGCTGGCACCTGTTCGGTCCGGCGCAGCTGACGCCCGAGGACGACCCCCACATGAAGCTCAAGCGCGAGCGCGAGGCCAGGGTCCAGGCGGCCCGCGCGTCACGCGTCGAGCGGGAGCGTCGGGCGGCCCGCGGCTGACCGACGCCGCGAGGAAGCGCCGGCGCGGCTGAGTACGCGCCCCGATGTCCCTGCGGATCCGTGGCACCCAGACTCCGCGCATGGACGAGCCGGCGCCGCTGACCACGGGTGGCCGCGTGGCGCGCGTCGTGGGGCTGGTGGCGCTCTGGACGTCCTGGCTGCTCGTGGCGACCGCATACCTCGCGCTGTCCGGAGCCGCCGGCGAGGTCGCCGCCTGGAGGTGGTCGGCGCTCGCCTACGTCCCCCTGGCGGTGCCGACCTGGTGGCTGGTGCGGCGGCTTCGGCACCGCCGACCGCTCGCCGTTGCTGCGGCGGCCGTCATCGGGCTCCTGGTCTGGGGCGTCCCGGCGCAGGCGACGCCGGGCTTCGGGCGGGTCGAGGCGTTCGCCGACGAGTTCGGCGGTCCACCCGGTGGCGAGCTGCTCGGGGAGACCGCGGAGGGCAACGACTGGTGCTTCGGCGACGGGTGCCCCACCGTCGTCCGGTACTACGCGGTGCCGTCGGCGTCGGCGACCATCGAGGCCGTCGACGCCCGGCTGGACGGCGACGGGTGGGAGCGGAGAGGCCTCGCGCACGGGCCGGCCCACTGCAAGGGAGACTTCGACGTCTCCGTCTGGAAGCCGACCGGCAGCCTGCCCCTGCCGCCGGGTGTCCGCGCGCCCGCTGCCGGGAGCGACGTCGTCGAGCTGCGGGTCGGGGCGAACTGCCTCTGACTCGGCGACGCCGCTGGCGGCTCTCAGCTCGTGACGCGGTACCTCGTCATCATGCCGGCGGTGAGGTGGTCGTTCACGTGGCAGTGGAAGAGCCAGATGCCCGGGTTGTCCGGCACCATGTCGGCGACCAGCATCGACGCGGGGAGCAGGCTGACGACGTCCATCCGTGTCCCCATCACGACCACGGTGTTGCCGTGCCAGTGCGGGGTGTGGAGGTCGACCTCCGTGCCCATCGACATGACGTACCAGCGGACGCGTTCGCCCTGGCGCAGCGTGACCATGGGCTGGTTGCCGAAGAGGTAGCCGTTGATGGAGTGCTTGAGGTTCGACTCCTCGAAGCCCTCGTCCTCGGGTGCGGGTGGGACCTTGGTGAACCGCTTGATGTTCTCGTCGAGGTAGGTGCTGCTGCCCTCGTTCATGACGGCGAAGAGCTGGAACACCTCACGGTCGACGTCCGCCGGGCTCCCGTCGGCGCGAGCCTTGCCGCGAGCGGTGACCACGAGGAAGCCCTGCAGCCCGGCGTAGGTGTCGCGGACCTCGTCGGTGTGGGAGTGGTACATCCACATCACCGAGGAGCCGTCGTGCGGGCCGGGGCCGGCACGGTCGGGCACGAGCCAGGTGTAGGTGTGCCTGCCACCCTTGGGCACGGCGTCGTCGAGAGTGTCCTTGCCGGAGGTGTTGTCCGCGTAGGGCGCTCCCTCGGAGGCCTTCTGGTAGAAGACGCCGTGCGGGTGCACGCTCGCGCCGATCGAGCAGCGGTTGAGGAAGTGGACCTTGATGGTGTCGCCCACCTCCGCCCGGATGACCGGTCCGGTGAAGCCGAGGTAGGCGTCGCCGGCCGGGCGCTCCTTCGGCTGGGTGAACGTGGAGTCGGTGTACTGGCGGTAGAGGCACTTGACGTAGGCGGACCCGATGCGCGACTTGTCCTTCTTGACCCAGGTGTCCGCGACGTCGTCGAACCGCTTGCCGGTCACGTCGTTGCGGCCGTCGGGGGCGTAGTCCCACACGACCTCCTCGGCCGCGAGGTAGTAGGTCCGGGTGACGCCCGTCGGGTGGAACGGCTCGCCCGCGACCTGGGCCCAGTACGCGTCGTCGCTGGCGCCCGGAGCCGGGGCAGCCGCGAGCTGGGTGGCGTCGTGCAGGTGGCCGGACCCGTGCGCTCCTGAGAGGTTGCCGGCTGCCCCGCCGGACGGCGCCTGGGTCCAGCTCACGCCGAGCACCAGGGCCAGCACGGGGGCAGCCACCGCGCCGGTCGCCAGCAGTGCCCGGCGCAGCGGTGCCCCCGCTGCGTGACCGAGCCCGCGGCGCCACACGGCGGCGACCGCGGTCGCGCAGGCGATGAGGACGACGGCAGCGACGAAGACGAGAACCATGAGCCCCTCCAGACCACGCCCGTGGCAAGTGCTTCCTCCGCCACGGTATTCAGCGCGCGTTCAGGATGGATCGGCCGAGGGACGTATCCGTTGTCCTCCAATGGTTCTGCATCACTTGGACCGCGCTCGGGCAGTCCCGCGGCACGGGTCGGTGCCAGCGGCCCTGGCGTTGCGGGGAGCAGGGCCTCGCGTGGGTCGCGCGAGGGCCGGACTACTGGCGGGTGCGCACCGCTTGGCGTTGAGCGCCGTGGGGGTCGATCTTCGCGAGGACCGTGTGGTTGAAGACGTAGCCGAACCACAGCCCGACGACAAGGCTGGCGACTCCCGTGAGCCAGCGGACGAAGTCGTTGTCGATGTTGCGGGCGAACGTCGTGAAGACCAGGAAGCTGCCCACGAGCAGCAGGAGGCTCACCAGCATCGACGCGAAGCGAGCCAGGAGGAAACGGCCGGTGACGGCGGGCATGTCGCGAGGGTAGGCGCAGTGCCGGGGCGGCCGGGGAGGTTTCGCGGCGTCCGCCGGCTTCATCCTTGGTGGGGCTGCTCCACATCCAGGTCCGGCTCCCGACGGACCAAGCGGTCCACCAGCCAGGAACCGACGGTCATCGCCACAAGGCCCACTGGTGCTCCCCAGCGCACGCCGGCGGCGTACGCGACGAGGAGCACGAGCGCCATGACGCTCCGGTACCGCCGGCTCTGCCGCGGGGCGGGCGTCCACCGCGCGGAGTCGTCGATCGTCCGCGGCGTCCGGAGGCGGGTTCTCACGGGGGAAGGCTAGGCGTTCAGGGAGGTCCATTGGGTGTGGTCAGGCGAAAGAGGCGCGCCACTCCTCGGCCAGCAGGGCGTAGGTGTAGCCGTCCATCCACCGCCCGGAAGGGTGCAGCGCGTCCTGAAGGGTCTGCGCCTCGCGTCGCATCCCGACCCGTTCCATCAACCGGTACGACGCGGTGTTGGCGGCGAAGCACCCCGCCACCACCCGTCGGAGGCCGAGCCCCTCGAAGCACATGCGGAGGACGGCCTCGACGGCCTCGGTCGCGTAACCCTTGCCGGTCTCGTCGGGTCGCAGGGACCAGCCGAGCTCGGCCTGGACCCCCTGCGCCTGCTCGGCCAGCGTGGCAGGCGCCCACGCGTCCTCGATCTTGACCATGAGGTCGCCGATGACGACACCTGCGCGTTCGATGACCAGGAGGACGTCGAGTCGCTCAGGAGCGGCGAACCTCGTGTGGAAGTCCTCCGGCGGCGGGCCGATCCACTCGGCCACGGGAGGGAGGCGTCGGTACGAGAGGACGGCGTCCGCGTCGTCGGTGGTGGCCCGACGCAAGGTCAACCGCTGCGTGGACAGGGGCCAGGCGATGTCGTCGAGCTGTCCGGGCATGGTTCATTGTGTCCGGCAAAGCTCCGAAGGGCGGCCTGGCGGAGATGGGGGCCCAAAGTCGGAGACGACGGACGCCTCTACGGAGCAATTATCGGTTTCTGCGTATCCGCGACCACGTGAGGCGTGCGACGTCGTGGAACAGCGCGAGGGCCGCGATGCCGGCGAGCGCTGCCGGGATGACCTTGATGGTTTCGCCGTGAAGCAAGGGCCAGGTGAGGAAGAGGATGACCCCAGCCGCAAAGAGGATCGCCCGCCACAGCGGAGGGTCCGGCAACTGACGCCATTCGTCTCGCCAGCTCTCGAACATGCATCCTCGTGGGTCTAGTTGCCGTGTGCGCGGGGCTTCGCGGCCAACATTGTGCCCGTTGCGCTACTTCGACGGCGACCACTTGCAGAGGTTGTCGGCTTCGCATCGTGCGTCCGCGGGTATGAGAACCCGATTGCAGGTTCGACGGCGGCGGCAAGCCACGGAGACTTGCTCTGACCTGCGCCAGGTTGGTTGTGCCCTCGGGCAGATTCGAACTGCCGACACCCGCTTTAGGAGAGCGGTGCTCTATCCCCTGAGCTACGAGGGCGGGGCCTGACCGACACCCCTCGCGACGAAACGTGGAACGGTGAAGGCCGTGCCCGAGAAGGGTAACGGACCAGCGGACGCCCGACGTGCAACACCCCGACGCCCGCAACGAGCGCCCCGGCACCGGGGCCACCTCGCCTAGACCAGGACCACCTCGGCTAACGCAGGACGACCTCGCCTAGAGCTGGCCGACCCCGGCTCGGATGGCGAGGCTGGCCGCGCCGCGGGTCCACAGATCCTCCTGCCCCGGGTCCGCCACGATGCGCACCTCCGAGGAGACGCCGGAGAACCCGTGGACCGCAAGGGACTCGCGCACGGCAGGCTCCATGAGGTCGAAGGCGACTGCGCTCTCGCCGGCGATGATGACCAGCTCGGGGTCGATGAGGTTGCAGAGCCCGGCGAGTCCACGTCCCAGCGCGTCGCCGGCGTCGTGGAAGGCCTTCCGGGCCCGGGCAGCGGTGACGCCACGGCCCGCGGCCGTCGTCATCGCGTCCGCCACGGACGAGCAGCCACTCAGCTCGCAGATCGCGGCGTCACCGGCCAGCGCCTCGAGGCAGCCCCTGGCCCCGCACGTGCAGAGCCGACCTTGCGGGTCGAGGGGGAGGTGCCCCAGCTCGCCCGCAATGCCACGCTCGCCGGTGTGGAGGCGGTCGCCGAGGACCAGCCCGCACCCGATACCGATCCCGAGGGTGACCACGGCCAGGGTGCTCGTGCCGCGTCCACGTCCGAACCAGTGCTCGGCCAGGGCAAGGGTGTTCACGTCGTTCTGGACGACCACCGGCAGGTCGAGCAGGTCCGCGAGCGGGGCGCGGACCGGTACGTCGCGCCATCCGAGGATCGCCGACAGCCGGCAGCTCCCCGACTCGGGCTCGACGTGTCCGCTCAGGCCGACGCCGACCCCGAGCACGTCGGTGCGGTCCCGCCCCGACGTCGAGAGCAGCTCGTCGACCACCTCGCAGATGGTCGCCAGGGCCGTCGCCGGCTCTGTCGAGACCAGGGGCGCGGCGTGGCGGGCCAGCACGGTCGCGCTGAGGTCGGTCAGCACGGCGCTGACCGCCGACGGCCCGAGCTTGACCCCGATGGCGACGTGGCGCCCGGGGTTCACCGACAACGCCTGCACCGGCCGCCCCCGGCCGGCCGTGGTCCGACCGGCCGGGGGAGGCCCGGACTCGCGCAGGTAGTCGTCGTCGATGAGCGGCCGCAGCGACCTGGTGACGGTGGAGGTGTCGAGCCCGGTCCAGGCGGCCAGCTGACCGCGGGTCACCGGACCGAACCTCAGCGCCAGCGAGAACAGCTCGGCGTGCCGCGGCTCCACGAGCCCCGCCGCCAGTCCCTGCGCCGGCGGCCCGTGCGAGGACAGCCCCGCACGCCCGCCGGGGAGTCCCCCCGAGCGCCTCATCCGAGCTGCAGCTCGAGCCAGTTGAGGTTGATGGCGCCGACGTCGCCGGCGCCCCGCCCGATGGTCACCAGGTTCAGGCCGGCCTGCAGCCTCACCGTGCCGGCGAGGTCGTCCCAGCGGTCCCAGCTCGTCGTCGACGGGAAGCTGACCTTCTGCGGTCCGTCCACGACGCTGCCGTCAGCCCGTTCGCTGGAGACCGTCATGGTGCTCGCCGAGGCCAGGCCGTTCGCGTAGCGCCAGCGCACCGAGTACCTGCCGGCGCGCGGTGCCTGCACCGCGAAGGTGACCAGCGGGTCGCCGGGGTCGCCGCCTGCCTCGAGCTTGTCGACGAAGCCGGAGCCGCCGTACCCCGCGTGGTCGTTGTTGAAGTTGGCGCCACCACCCCAGGCGGCCCACGCGGCGTGGAAGCGCGAGACCCCGCGCTGGGGGGTGATGTGGAACAGGGCGCAGGCGTGCGGGGCGAGGGTCGCCCGGGCCTCTGTGCGCAGGCCCAGGTCGCGACGCGCCCAGACGTCGCGGACCTTCGCCGACCCTGCGATGCCGAGGTCGCGGCTGAGGTGCAGCGACTTGTCCACGGTCGCGGAGTCGCCGCGGTTGAACAGCGCGACGACCCACGACCCGTCGGGCAGCTGCCCGGCCCAGCGCTCGGTGTCACGTGAGGAGGGGTCGACGGAGTACGGAGTTCCGTTGTGGTACAGAGGTTTTCCGACGAGACCCTGCTTGTGGAGGGCGAGCACCTCAGGCTGGGTGAAGACCCAGCCGCTCGAGCCGATGTCGGAGTACAGGTCGGCGATGGCGATCGGGGAGCCCGCGATCGTCATCAGCGTGACCGCGGTCTTGCGCTCCTCGTCCGACGCGAAGGTGTGCGCCCGCAGGAAGTCGCCGTCGAGGATCAGCTGCCCGCGCCCGTTGCGGTGCGACCAGCCGGTGAAGCCGCAGAATGGGTTGAACCAGTTGGGCCACGCGTTCTGCCAGTCCTGGCGTCCACCGCTCAGACGCTCCCAGCCGCCCTTGTCCGCATCGGCGTTGATCCGCACCATGTCGCCGTTGGCGAGCTCGGCGGAGGCGTTGTCGAACAGGTGCGGCATGACCAGCGACACCTCCATGGAGTCGCCGGCAGCCTCGTTCATCCAGTGCAGCGCGGTGACGTAGTTGTCCCGCCCGTGCGCGGCGTTGACGCGACCGATGTTGGCGTCCATCCCGTCCTCGTACCAGGACAGGAAGTCCACGCGCAGGAAGGGCACCCCGATCTGCTTGAAGTACTCGACGTAGCCCTGGACGTACTCGCGCGCCCCCGGCTTGGTGACGTCCACCCAGTACAGGGAGTTGCCGCCGATGTCGCGGGCGAAGAAGTCGTTCTCCGCGACGATGTCGGCGATCTTGACGTCGGGGCGTCCCACGACCGTCTTGGTGGGGTCCTCCACCGCGGCCCGGTGAACCCACAGCGGGTTGTAGTAGACGCCGAGGCTCATCTTGCGCTGGGCGAGGTAGGCGGCCCAGTACGCCCAGTCGTGGGTCCACGAGTCGTTGTAGCTCGTGATGTAGCCGTGCTCGGTGGTGCGGGACGAGCCCTCGATCCAGCCGTCCGTGCAGGCCATGTCGTACCCGCTGGGCGCGAAGTCGCTCGCCAGCCAGTCGATGTTGGCCTTCCACTCGTCCTCGGGGATCGGGGCGTTGTGGGGGAACGACCAGCCGTAGATGTTCCAGTACAGCGGCCCTGCACCGCTGCGGGTCCAGGGGCTGTTGCGGCTCGTGCGCGTCAGCGGGGCGGCGGGGAGCGACCCGCTGCCGAAGGTCGGGGACGTGGTGGCGGTGGTCGCCGCCGTCGTGGAGCGGGCTGCGGCGTAGGCCGGGTGGGCCAGCTCGAGGGCGGTGGCCAGCGAGATGAGGCCGCTGGAGGCCAGCAGTGCGCGTCGGGTGATCGCCATTGATCGTGCTCCTTCGGGGGAGGGTCCGGGAGGTCGGGTCCGGTACGTCGCCGGGCGGGCGACATGCGGCTTTTGCTCCTTTCGACCATCCTCCGCGGATTTAGATGCGTCAAGCACCAAATTCTCCGATGAGACCGGAACCGTCGCTTTGCCGTGGTTGGTGGTTGCTCTCACCCCATCGCGTCCATTTGCTGCGCTAGGGTCGGCGCGCCGCCGGCCCGGGGAGGCCGGCGCACCGACGAACCAGGGGAGACCTCGATGAAGTTCCGCAGCATGGCGACGGCAGCCGCCGCCCTCGCACTGACCGTCGCCGTGGCGCCAGCCGCGATGGCCAACAGCTTCGACGACCCCGTGGGCGGCGGTGGCCACGTCGTCTACACCGACGGCACCGACACGCTCTGCGTCTCGCTCCCGAGCAGCTCGTCGTACGACGTCCTCGACATCACCGCGGCGCCGGTGACGGCCGGTCGCGGCCCGACGCTGTCGTTCTCCGTGCACGCGGGGGGCAAGACCTGCAAGTCCCTCGCGACCGCCTACGAGGACTCGAAGTACACCTACAACGGCATCCTCGCGTACGACACCGTGTGCAGGTGCGGCACGCGCGTCGGCGGCGAGTTCTACAGCTGACGCGGCAGCGGGACCGGGGTTCGTCCCGCCCGCGACCACACGGGACCACCACAGGGACCTAGGGCCCTGACCCCCCTCCACCGGGCGTCCGACGATGGAGGCGGGCCGGTGGGTGCGGCGCTCCCTGCGCGTCGTCGCCCACCGGCTCCTCGGACCGGAGACGCCGGCTCCTCCTCGCGGAGGACAGCGCCTCCTCGGGACAGGAGGACGTCATGGACGCAGGCAGTGGCACCACCGGCCGAGGGATCGTGGTCGCCTTCGACGGGTCGCCCGGTTCGGAGGTCGCGCTCGACTGGGCGGCCGCCGCGGCGCGCCGCCAGGCCAAGCAGCTGACCGTCCTCTACTGCGTCGACATGGCCGCGGTGCCGCTCGCCCCGGTGTACTCGCCGGACGACCTGCCGCGCGAGATCCGCGAGGTCGCCCAGGCGACCCTCGACCGTGGGGTCGAGCGCGCCAAGACCTTCGCCAAGCCGCCGGGCGTCGAGGGCGCCATCGTCGTCGGCACCACGGCCGCCGAGGTCGTCCTCGCGTCCAAGGACGCCGACCTCGTCGTCATCGGCTCGCGCGGGCGCGGCCGCCTCGCCGCCGGGATCCTGGGCTCGGTGTCGTACGCCGTCGCCGCGCACGCCTTCAGCCCCGTCGTCGTGGTGCGCGGTGAGACCGTCGTCCACCCCGACGCCGGCCACCCGGTCGTCGTCGGCGTCGACGACAGCGACGCCTCGCACCGCGCCGTCGCCCGCGCCGCGGAGGTGGCCGCCGCGGCCGGTGCCCAGCTGCGCATCGTCCACGTGGGACGGCTCCGGTCCCCGGAGGGCTGGGCCTACGTCGAGGACCACGCCGCCGGCACCGCGCACTCGCACGCCGTGCGCGAGCACGCCACCACCATCCTGACCCGGGCGCGCGACCGGGTCCTGGCGACCCACCCGGAGGTCGAGATCGAGACCGAGGTCCTGTACGGCGAACCGGGCCACGTGCTCGCGCCGTACGGGGCGCGCGCGGGGCTGCTCGTGGTGGGCAGTCGTGGTCGCGGTGGCTTCGCCGGCCTCATGCTCGGCTCGGTCAGCCACACCGTGATCCACGAGGCCGGGTGCCCGGTGATGGTCGTCCGCTAGGCGCTAGGCGCTAGGCGCTAGGCGCTAGGCGCTAGGCGCTGGAGGCGGTGGCCGGGCCGGGAGCAGGGGGCGGGCGCAAAGCCACGCGCGGGATGCCACCGGTGTAACTCATTCCCATGGTGGAGACGCGCTCATCCGAACGGCCCAAATCAGCCGTATGAGGCGCGGCGTGCCCTTCCGGCGCCCTTAGCGTGACGAACGCAGGAGCAGTAACCCCCATCCGCTGCTCACTCACGAAGGACGTCCCCCAATGCGAAAGTCCCTCGCGCTCCTCACCGCTGCCCTCGCACCGCTCGGCCTCGCCTCGGCGATCGCCACCGCGGTGCCGCAAGCCGCGGTCGGCGCCACCGCGACCTACTCCCTGACCACCATGAAGCTGCCGAACGGCAGCACGGTGCCGTTGCGCTGGAACGGCTGCCAGAAGGCGATCACCTGGAAGGTGAACCTCGCCGCCGTGCCGTCCGCGCAGCGCGCGACCGTCCTCTCCGAGACCAGGACGGCCGTGGCCCGCGTGGCCGGCTCCACCGGGTTCACGTTCTCCTACAAGGGGTACACGACCGAGGTACCCACCCCCGGCTCGATGACCAAGCAGACCGCCGAGCTGGTCGTGGCCTACACGAGTCCCACCAGGACGAAGTACGACCTGTCCGGGGCGATCCTCGGCCAGGGCGGCCTCTACGGCGCCTGGGTCTCCCGCACCGCGAGCGGCCACACGAGCTACACGACCGCGGCCCTGCGCGGTTTCGTCGTCATCGACACCCCCCAGATGCTGGCGCAGACCACCGGCGGCTTCGGTGCCGGCACCAGGCGCACCAACCTGCTGATGCACGAGCTCGGCCACGCGTTCGGGCTGCAGCACGTCTCGACGACGACCCAGCAGATGTACCCCACGCTCACCAGCAGGTCTCCCAGCGGCCTCGCCTCCGGTGACCGCTACGGGCTGTACAAGGCAGGCAAGGCCTCGGGCTGCATCAACACCGCGTACATGCCGCTCGCCGACCTCAGCTGACCGCCGCACGCAAGGCCCTGACCAGCCCGGGGCCGCGCCCCGACCCGGCACGACCGGCCCACCCGGCGGACTAGCCTCTGCCGGGTGAGCAGTGTCCCCGACCCCGCCGTCCAGCGCCGCACCATCGGCACCCTCGTCGGGTCCCAGGTGCTCGGCGGCGTCGGTGTCGCCAGTGGCGTGGCCGTCGGGTCGCTGCTCGCCGAGGACGTCAGCGGCTCGGCCGACCTGGCGGGCCTCGGCGGCACGTTCCAGGTGCTCGGCGGCGCCCTCATCGCAGTGCCGATGGCGCGGCTGATGTCCCGCCGCGGACGGCGTCCGGGGCTGGTGCTGGGGTACCTCCTCGGCATCGTCGGAGCCGTCCTGCTCGTCACCGCGGGCGTGGTCCGCAACTTCCCCCTCCTCCTGCTCGGCAGCGTCCTCTTCGGCGGGGCCACCACCTCCAACAGCCAGGCCCGGTACGCCGCGGCCGACCTCGCCGAGGACCGTCACCGCGGGCGCGACCTCAGCGTCGTGGTCTGGGCGACCACCATCGGCGCGGTCCTCGGGCCCAACCTCGTCGGGCTCGCGGGGACCGTCGCCGACGCGCTGCACCTGCCCGCGCTGACCGGGGCGTTCGTCTTCTCCCTGGCCGGGTTCGTGCTCGCGACCGTGCTCATCACGCTGCGACTGCGGCCCGACCCGCTCCTGCTCTCCCGCGAACGCGCCCGGGCCGCCGCGCCGGACGTCCTCGCCGAGGCGCCCCACGGCTCGGTGGTCCGCGGCTTCCGGGTCGTCCGCGAGCGCCCGGCGGCCCTGCTCGGCCTGGTCGCGGTCGCCCTCGGGCACATGACCATGGTCAGCGTCATGGTCATGACCCCGCTGCACATGCACCACGGCGGGTCCACGCTGCGGCTGATCGGGTTGGTCATCAGCATCCACATCCTCGGTATGTACGCCCTGTCGCCGGTCGTGGGAACCGCGGTCGACCGGTTCGGCGGCCGTCCGGTGGTGGGGGTCGGCTCGGTCGTGCTCGTCGCGGCCACCCTGCTCGCGGCCCAGGCGCCCACGGGCTGGTCTCCGGGCCTGGCCCTCGGGCTGTTCCTGCTCGGTGTCGGCTGGTCGTGCACGCTTGTCAGCGGCTCCACCCTCATCGCCGGCGCCGTACCCGTCGCCGACCGCGCCGGTGCGCAGGGCGCGTCCGACCTCGTCATGGGGCTGGCCGCCGGCGGGGGAGGTGCCCTCGCGGGCCTCGTGGTGGGCACGGCGGGGTACTCCGTCCTCGGTCTGGGTGCAGCGGTCGTGGCCGCGACGATCGGCCTCACCGCCGCGTTCCTGCGAGACGCCGGTCCCGGCCCGCGAGACGGCTCCCCGCCCGCCACCCACACGCCGCCCACGCTGGACCCGGTCGACAGCCACGTTCGTTAGCCTGCACAGGTGAACCAGCCGACCGACGAGACCCCCACCGCCCCGGCTGCCGACAGCGACCCCCGTGGTGAGCGCGTCGCCGCGGCAGTGAAGACCTGGCAGCGCCACCTGGTCGACCTCGGCGGTCGCAACACCCTTCTCTGGTACCGCGACCTGCCCAGCGGCACCCTCGACCTCACCACCGCCCACCCCGGCGGCCTCGCCATGCTCCTCGCCGGGCGGCCGACCAGGCTCTCCGACCTCGTCCGGGAGCCTGCCGCCCTCGACGAGGCGCGCCGACGCGCCCGCACCATCCGGTCCAAGACCCTCGAGCTCTCCGAGGAGCGCGGCATCGCCGCCGGGTTCATCGCGATCGGTATGGCGACGTGGACCGTCCGCGGCGCCTCCCGCCCCCCGGCCGCCCCGGTCCTGCTGCGCTCCTGCGTGCTGCGGCCCACCGGTGCTGCCCGTGAGGACTTCGACCTCGACCTCGGCAACGACGTCGAGCTCAACCCCGTGCTCGAGCACTACCTGCGCTCGGAGCAGGGCATCGAGCTCGACAGCGGGGCCCTGGAGGACCTGGCCACCACCGGCACCAGCTTCGACCCGTACCCGGTCTACGAGCAGCTGACCAAGCTGTGCGACGCGGTGCCCGACTTCCACGTCACCCCCCGCCTCGTCGTCGGCACCTTCTCCTACGCCAAGCTGCCGATGGTGGCCGACCTCGCCGCGCAGGGCGACGCCCTCGCCGACCACGACGTGGTCGCCGCCCTCGCCGGCGACCCGGGCGCCCTGCGCGCGGTCCGCACCCAGGTGCCGGAGTCGCCCGCGGACGCCGACCCCGCCCACGAGCTGCTGATCCTCGACGCCGACTCCACCCAGCAGGCCGCCATCGACGCGGTCCGCTCCGGCGCGCACCTCGTCATCAAGGGCCCGCCCGGCACCGGCAAGTCCCAGACCATCGCCAACCTCGTCGCCAGCCTCGCCGGTGAGGGCAAGCGGGTGCTCTTCGTCGCGGAGAAGCGCGCAGCCATCGACGCCGTGCTCAGCCGGCTCGAGGGCGTGGGTCTCGGCGACCTCGTGCTCGACGCCTACGACGGAGCCAGCAACAAGCGACGCCTCGCCCAGCAGTTCGGCGCGGCGCTCGAGCGCGGCACCGCCACTCGCGAACCTGACACCACCGACATCGAGCGCACCCTCGTCGAGCGCCGCGCCACCCTAGTCGAGCACGCCGCCGCGCTGCACGAGGTCCGCCAGCCCTGGGGGGTCTCGGCCCACCAGGCGCAGGAGGCCATCGCCACGCTCAGCGACACCGAGCACCCGCCCACCTCCCGGGTGCGGCTCCGCGGCGAGCAGCTGGCCGGGCTCGACCGCCGCCGCGTCCAGGCGCTGGGCCGCGAGCTCACCGAGGCCGCGTCCTTGGGCGCCTGGTCGACCGGTGCCGACGCCGACCCGTGGTTCGGCGCCCGCATCGCCACCTCCGAGGAAGCGGTCCGGGCTCGCGACATCACCAGCCGGCTCAGCCAGGGCGAGCTCCAGGACGTCGAGCAGACCATGGTCGAGGTCTTCTCCGAGGTGAGCCTGCCGCAGGCCGAACGCGTCAGCGACTGGGGTGCCGTGCTGGAGTCCGTCGGTCGGGTGCGCGACACCCTCGAGGTGTTCCGGCCCGAGGTCTTCGACATCCCGCTGGGTGACCTCGTCGCCGCGTCCGGCACCAAGGCCTACCGCGAGGCCAACGGGGTCGCGCTCGGTACCTTCGCGCGCTGGCGCCTTCGCCGCCAGGCCCGGTCGCTGCTGCGGCCCGGCCCGCCGCCGGCCGACCTGCACGCCGCCCTGGTCGACGCCCAGCAGCAGCGCACGTCCTGGCAGGCCATGGCCGGCGCGGGCGGCCGCCCCGAGATCCCCGTGGACCTCGACCGCGCCCGCACCGCCTACCGCTCCGTGGCCGAGGACCTGGCCTGGCTGGGCGAGCGCCTGGCCAGCACCCCGGCCGGCGGCGACCTCATGGGCGCCCCGCTGGCCGAGCTCAGGACCCGCATGGCCGAGCTCGACGCGCGGCCCGACCGGCTGACCGTGGTGCCGCGCGTGCTCGGGGTGCTCGACGACCTGCGCGCATCGGGCCTCGGCGCCCTCGTCGACGACCTCGCGCGCCGCGGCGTCGAGCCCGACGACGTCGCCGCCGAGATGGACTTCGTCTGGTGGACCTCGCTGTCCGAGGACCTCGTCGTGCGCGACCCCCGCTACGGCGCCCACGACGGCGCCCAGCTGCAGCGCGTCGCGCGCGAGTACGTCGCCGCCGACCACGCCCACCTCAGGGCCAGCGCCGAACGGGTCCGTGCCGGAGCCGGTCGCCGGTTGCGCGAGGTGCTCGCCGACCACCCGGAGCAGGAGGCGCTGGTGCGGGCCGAGGCGGGCAAGTCCCGCCGCCACCGGCCCCTGCGCGACCTGCTGCCCCGGGCGGGGGAGACCCTGACCGCGGCCAAGCCCGCGTGGGCGATGAGCCCGCTCGTGGTGGCGTCGGTGCTGCCCCCGGGGCGCTGGTTCGACGTGGTCATCTTCGACGAGGCGTCCCAGATCCCGCCGGCGCAGGCCGTCTCGGCGATCTCCCGGGCCCACCAGGTGGTCGTCGCCGGTGACGAGCGGCAGCTGCCGCCCACGAGCTTCTTCACCTCCGCGGTCGACGAGGAGCTGTCGACCGACAACGACACCCTGACCGAGGGGTTCGAGTCGGTCCTCGACGTGCTGACCGCCGCACTGCCGACGCGCCGGCTGTCCTGGCACTACCGCTCGCTCGACGAGCGGCTCATCGCGTTCGCCAACCGGGAGATGTACGACGGCTCGCTCGTCACGTTCCCCGGCACGGGCGCCGACCCGGTCGTCCGGCTCGAGCCGGTCGACGGCTCGGGCGTCGTCCAGCCCGGCGAGGAGGCCATCGAGTCGACCGAGGCCGAGGTCGCCAGGGTCGTCGAGCTCGTCCTCGAGCACGCGCGCACCCGTCCGCAGGAGTCACTCGGGGTCATCGCCCTCGGCATCAAGCACGCCACCCGCCTCGACGACGCCCTGCGCCGGGCGCTGCTCGAGGCCGACGGCGTCGGCGACTTCTTCGACGAGGACCGCCCCGAGCGCTTCTTCGTCAAGAACCTCGAACGCGTCCAGGGCGACGAGCGCGACGCCATCATCCTGTCCGTCGGCTACGGCAAGACGCCGCACGGCAGGGTGCTCCACCGGTTCGGGCCGCTCAACCTCGAAGGTGGCGAGCGGCGGCTCAACGTCGCCATCACCCGCGCCCGTCGGCGGATGACCGTCGTCTCCTCGCTGCTGGCTTCCGACCTCGACCCCACCCGCCTCAAGGCGCGTGGCGCCATGATGCTGCGCGACTACCTCGCGTACGCCGCCGAGGGCACCCTCCCCGGCGCCGTCGCCGACCACGAGGTGGAGGGCGCGACCGACCTCGAGCCGCAGGGCGTCGCCGACCACCAGTCGGAGGGCGTCGCCGACCACGAGCCGGAGGGCGTCGCCGACGCGGAGGAAGCCACCGCGTCTAGCGAGGCGTCGGCCTCGGGCGCCCTGCCCGACGTGACCGGCGGCCCGGTCCGCGCCGAGTTCGCCCGGCGCCTGCGCCAGTCGGGGCTCGTCGTGCACGAGGCGTTCGGCGGTGCGGGGCACCCGATCGACCTCGCCGTCGAGGACCCGGAGCGCCCGGGCCAGGTGCTCGTCGCGGTGGAGACCGACGGCCCGGAGTACGCCGCCATGCGCAGCACCCGCGATCGCGACCGCCTGCGCGGGGAGCAGCTCGAGCGCCTCGGCTGGGAGCACGTCCGCGTCTGGACGACCGACCTGTTCCGCGACCCCGCTCGCGACGTGTCACGGGTCCACGCTGCGGTGCAGCGCGCTGCTGCCCGCCGTGCCGTCGAGGAGGCGGCCCGCCCCAGGCGGGTCACCGTGGCCGCCACGTCGCTGCCGCCGGCCCCCATGGCCCCACCCGCGGAGGACCTGCCCGCGGAGGACCGACCGTCCGAGGACCGGCCTATCGAGGACCGGCCCCTTGAGGACTCGTCCACTGATGGCTCAGCCATCCCGTCGGAGCCGACTGCCCAGGCCGAGGACACGGCCGCACCGGAGGATGCCCAGCTCACGCTCGACGGGCTCGACCCCGCGCCCGAGGACTTCGCGCCCACCCCTGACCAGGGTGCGCGCAAGCGCCGGGTCCGCGGCCGCCGGGCGACGTCGAAGCCCGAGCAGACCAAGGACGACACCGACGCCGGCTGGGGTGAGCGCGAGGACCTCTCGGCGCACGACCGCTGGCTGTTCGAGCAGCGCCCGCCGCACTGGGGCAGTGACTGAGACGACGGCGACCGCCCCCCTGCAGGACCGCGCGGGCGAACGTCGAAGGCGCCGGACCCCTTCGGGTCCGGCGCCTTTCGTCTGGCAGGGGTCGGTCAGACCGGCCGGTTCAGGGCGTCGCGGATCTCGCGGAGCAGGACGACGCTCTCGTCCGGCGCTTCGTCGACCTCCGGGGCCCGGACGAAGCGGGCCTTGGCCAGCTCGTACGGCTTGACGACGAAGAAGTAGACGACGAAGGCCATGAGCAGGAACGCGAACAGGGCAGTGAGGAACGGCCCGACCGACACCAGTCCACCGGGCTTGAAGTCGTCGAAGTTCTTGGCGCCCCCGGCCTTGCCCACCAGCTCGATGATGATCTTGGTGAATGTCGTGACCACTGCAGCGAACGCAGAGCCGATGATGAACGCGACGGCAAGCTCGACGAGGTTGCCCCGCATGATGAAGTCCTTGAAACCCTTCATGGAAATCCCGGCCCTTTCCTGGAATGAGGTTGACCGCACCCACGCTAGCGACTTGCGTGCTGCTTCAGCGAGAGCGCAGGACCAGGGAGAGCTGTGGTCGGCCGAGGGCGTCCTGCTGGACGGCGGCGAGGCTGAGGATGGTCGGCTGGTCGACTCCGACGACCACCCCGACGTCCTTGAGGTCGTACCCGCTCGAGGACCCGGGCCCCTGCAGCACCGAGCCGAAGTCGGTCGTCACCACCGGGTCGACGCTGAGGACCGGCGCACTGTGCGCCACGACGCCCGCCGGTCCCACCAGGTCGATGCGGTCACCGGGTCGCACCATGGACACCGCACGTGCGTCGGGGATGGTCACGTGGAAGGCAACGAGGTCCATGGGCTGGCCGGCGAGCACGCTGTCGGGCCTGACCCGGCGCGTGGTGACGGGCTCGCCGGCGCTGAGGGCGGCGGTGACCGGTCTGCCGAGGACCTGCGCCGGTTGGTGGGCGGCGTCGTCGGGGACCAGGTCGGCCGGGTACAGCACCGTGCGCACGGCGTCGGGTGTGGCGACCTCGCCCACCGCGAGCGGGCGGGCGGCGACGATCACGGCGACGCGGCGCCCGCGCTCGGGGGAGCGCGCCACCCCGACCAGGCCGAGTACGGCTGCGCCGGCGCACAGGGCGGCCAGGCTCCGTCGGAGGACCCGCCGTCGCCACGCCTTGCGCCGTCCCGGGCCGCGCAGCCACTGCCACGCCGCTGCCGGGTCGAGCCGGTTCACCGCGCACCCACCGCTCAGGCCGGCAGCTCGAACGGGAGGGTGATCCCGTCCAGGGCCCGCCGGCAGGGGCACGCCGCGGTGTCGTCGGGCTCGGGCTCGGGCATCGCGCCCAGGGCCGTCCGCAGCACCGACTTGAGGGCGTCGACGTTGCGGGCGAAGACCGCGAGGACCTCCTCGTGAGTGACCGCCTCGCCGCCGTGCACGCCTGCGTCGTGGTCAGTCACGAGGGCCACGGTCGTGAAGCACATGGCCAGCTCCCGGGCGATGGCCGCCTCGGGCATAGCGGTCATCCCGACGACCGACCAGCCGGCCTGCTGGTGCCAGAGGGACTCCGCCGTGGAGGAGAAACGCGGGCCGTTGATGACGACCAGCGTCCCTGCGTCGGCCACCTCGATGCCGGCGTCACGGACCGCCTTGACGGCGACCTCACGACCCCGCGGGCAGTAGGGGTCGGCGAACCCGGCGTGCACGACCGGGCCCTCCACGTCGTACACGGTGTGCTCGCGGCCCCACGTGCGGTCGACCACCTGGTCGGGCACGACGACGGAGCCGGGTCCGAGCTCGGGACGCAGCGACCCCACCGCGCACGGGGCCAGCACCTGGCGGACACCCACCGAGCGCAGCGCCCAGAGGTTGGCCCGGTAGTTGACGCGGTGTGGTGGGAACCGGTGTCCCTGGCCGTGGCGGGCGATGAAGGCGACCCGGCGGCCGTCGACGTCACCGACGAGGACGTCGTCGCTCGGGTCGCCGAACGGCGTGCTCACCCGGACCCGTTCGGCCTGGTCGAAGAACTCGTAGAAACCCGAGCCACCGATGAGGCCGAGGTCTGCGCGCGGGTGCCCTGGGTTCATGCCCCAAGCCTACGCAGCAAGCCCGGACCGGGCCGGGCGACAGGAGACGCTGTGGACGGCTCCGCGGACGCGGTGCCCCTGTGGACGGAGCCTCAGGCAGCCGAGCCCGACGACGAGCTCGAGGAGCTCGACGACGAGCCGGAGCCCGCCGGCGAGGTGGACTTCGACGCCGTGGCGGTCTTGGGCTCCGAGGAACCCGATCCGCCGTCGGAGGACGAGGACGAGCCCGAACCGGAGTCGCTCTTGCCGGCGGTCACCGAGGCGGAGGAGCCGTTGCGCGAGTCGGTGCGGTAGAAGCCGCCACCCTTGAACACGACGCCCACGGCGCTGAACACCTTGCGCAGGCGTCCGTCGCACTCGGGGCAGACGGTGAGCGAGTCGTCGGTGAACGACTGGACCGCGTCGAAGCGGTGCTGGCACTCGGTGCAGGCGTAGGAGTACGTCGGCACGGATCCTCCAAGGGTCTGGCGGCCGGTCGGGCCGGGGACGGACGGTGTGGTGGTGAGGGTGCGGTCGCCGACCGCGGTCGAGGCTTAGCACTCCCACCTCTCGACTGCCAACTATAAGGCCGAGCGAGCCCTACTTCTTCCCGTCCCGCCCACGGTCGAGCCTGCGGGTGACCCCGGCCAGCGCACGCTCCACGCCGCTGCCCACCCCGCTGCCCGCTCTGCTGCCCTGCCCGCGGTCCACCGGACCGGCGGCGCGGCGGGCGACCCCACGGTCTGCCCCGGCCTCACGGGCGCGCCCCGGGTTCGCCCACCCGGCGAGTCGCCCGGACCGGCTCACCTCCCGCACCCGCTTCTCGGCCTTGGCGCGCACGTCGGCGGTCGCGACGATGAGCAGCTGGTCCCCGCGGCGGACCACGGTGTTGGGCTCGGGCACGAACCCGCGGCCGCCGCGGACCACGAGGGTGACGTTGGCGCCCTGCGGGAGGCGCAGCTCGAACACCTCCACGCCGTGCAGCCTGGACGCGGGGCCGACGGTGACCTGGATGAGCTCGGCGTCGAGCTCCTCCAGCGGCGTCGCCTCCACCGCGAGGTCGAGGGTGCGGTGGTCCTCGACGATGCCCAGCCGCTGCGCGACCCAGGGCAGGGTCGGGCCCTGGACGATGGTGAAGATGACGACGAGCACGAAGACGAGCTCGAAGATCCAGTCGACGTTGCGGGCGCCGACCGTCAGGGGCACGGTCGCGAGCACGACGGGGACGGCGCCGCGCAGCCCGGCCCACGAGAGGAACACCTGGTCACGCCAGCCGAGGCGGAACGGGGCCACCGAGGCCACGACCGACAGCGGGCGCGCGACGAGCAGGAGCACCAGGCCGATCACCACCGCGGGGACCAGCTGGTCGAGCATCTTGCTCGGGGAGGCGAGCAGGCCCAGCAGGACGAACAGGCCGATCTGGGCCACCCAGCCCAGCGCCGTCGACAGCCCCGTCACGGCGGGGCGGTGCGGGAGCCGCAGGTTGCCCAGCACCAGGGCGGCGAGGTAGCAGGCGATGAAGCCGCTGGTGTGGATGCTGGCCGCGACCGCGTAGGCGAGCACCGTGAGGGCCACGACCCCGATGCTGAACAGGCCGGAGGAGCCCGACGCGGCCCGCCGCATGAACTGGCCCCCCAGCCAGCCGACGGCCAGCCCGACCGCGGCGCCGACACCGAGCTCCACGACCGCCTTGAGGGCGAGGGTGAGCCAGCCCTCCGCCTGCGACGGGTCGGCGCTGCGGGCGGCGAGGGCGGTGACGAGAATGACGACGGGGGCGTCGTTGAACCCCGACTCGGCCTCGAGCATGCCGGTGATGCGCCGGGGGAGCGGCACCCGGCGCAGCACCGAGAACACCGCCGCCGCGTCGGTCGAGGAGAGGATCGCGCCCACGAGCAGCGCCGTGTTCCAGTCGAGGTGGAGCACGAAGCGTGCCGAGAGGGCCACGACGAGCACGGAGACGATGACGCCGACGGTCGACAGCACGGCCGCCGGGGCCACCGAGCGACGGATGCCCTCCCACTTCGTGCCCAGCCCGCCCTCGGCGAGGATGAGGATCAGCGCGGCGTACCCGAGCACCTGGGTGAGCTCGTTGGAGTCGAACTCGATGCCGAAGGGGCCGGACTCGCCGATGGCGAGGCCGAGGCCGAGGTAGATGAGCAGCGAGGGCAGCCCCGACTTCACCGACAGGCGCACCGCGGCGACCGCGACGAGCAGGACGAGCGAGCCCACCAGCAGCGCCGGCGTGAGGTCGTGGAGGGTGAATCCTGCCGACGAACCGGCCTCCGACACGGTCGCGGGCAGGAGGGCGGAGGACCGTTCGGTGAAGCCTGTGCCCACGGCCCGTCACGTCCTTTCCCCGTCGGTGGTGCGGATAGTCTCGCAGGGTGTCTCGCGTCATCCTTGCCCGCCGCATCGCCATCGCGGTGGCGGCCCTGCTCGTCGTCGTCCTCGGAATCGTCGCGGTCCTGGCGGTGACGTGGGTCCGGCGTCCATTCCCCGTCACCGAGGGAGAGCTGACCCTCCCGGGTCTGCAGGGCAAGGTGCAGGTCGTCCGCGGCGACCACGGGATCCCGCAGATCTACGCCGACACCGCCGACGACCTGTTCCGGGCCGAGGGGTTCGTGCACGCCCAGGACCGGTTCTTCGAGATGGACCTGCGCCGCCACATCACCTCCGGCCGGCTCTCCGAGCTGGTCGGCAAGGGTGGCCTCGAGACCGACCGCGTCATCCGCACCCTCGGCTGGCGGCGGGTCGCCGAGGCGGAGCTGCCGACGCTCAAGCCCGAGACGCGGCGCTACCTGCAGGCCTACGCCGACGGCGTCAACGCATACATCCACCAGCAGGGCACCCCGTCGAAGATGTCGCTCGAGTACGTCGTCCTGGCCCAGAAGGTGCCCGACTACCGGGTCGAGGACTGGACGCCTGCCGACTCGCTCGCCTGGCTCAAGGCCATGGCCTGGGACCTCCGCGGCGACTACAGCTCCGAGCTCATGCGGGCACGCCTCGCGGGCTCGATGCCGATCAGCCAGATCAACGAGCTGTTCCCGAGCTACCCCTTCGCCACCAACAAGCCGATCCTGTCCAGCGACGAGTGGTCGCCCGCCGCCGGCGCCTCCTCCTCGGGCACCGCCGCGACCTCCAGCGCCGCCGGCTCCGCCATCCCCTTCGCCTCCGTTCCCGGCAAGGCAGCAGCGACAGCCCACGTGCCGGCCAGGGCGGCCGGCCCGGACCTCGCCACCGAGGTGGGTCCCGGGGCGCAGCGTGCGTATGCCGCCGTGACCAAGGCGCTCGCGGACGTGCCGGTCACGATGGGCCGCGGCGACGGCATCGGCTCCAACTCGTGGGTCGTCTCCGGGTCGCGCACGAGCACCGGGAAACCGTTGCTGGCCAACGACCCCCACCTCGGCGTCAGCATCCCCGGCATCTGGTACCAGGTCGGCCTCCACTGCCGCACCGTCGGCTCTGCCTGCCCGTTCGACACCGCCGGCTACTCGTTCGCCGGCCTGCCGGGTGTGGTCATCGGGCACAACCAGTCGATCGCGTGGGGCTTCACCAACCTCGGCCCGGACGTGAGCGACTTCTTCCTCGAGCAGGTGCGGGGCAGCACCTACCTGCGCGACGGCAAGCAGGTCCCGCTGACCATGCGCACCGAGACCATCAAGATCGGCGGGGGCGGCGAGCAGACCATCACGGTGCGCTCCACCGTCCACGGCCCGATCCTGTCCGACGCGATCGACGGCGTGAAGCAGGCCGGAGAGGGGCCGCCGGTCAACGGCAAGACGAGCCCCGGCGACTTCGAGGTCGCCCTGCAGTGGACCGGCATCCAGGTCGGCCAGACCGCCGACGCGATCTTCGGCCTCAACAAGGCCACCAACTTCGCCGAGTTCCGCGAGGCGGCCAAGGACTTCGCCGTCCCGGCGCAGAACCTGCTCTACGCCGACACCGCCGGCAACATCGGCTACCAGGCCCCCGGCGCGATCCCGATCCGCAGCCGCTACATGCAGAACGCCCCCGGCTACTGGATCCGGCCCGGCTGGGTGTCGGCGTGGGACTGGAAGGGCTACGTGCCCTTCGCCCAGATGCCGTTCGCCTACAACCCGCCGAAGGGCTTCATCGTCGCCGCCAACCAGGCGGTGACCGAGAGCGGCACCCCGTTCCTCACCACCGAGTACGACTACGGCTTCCGCAGCCAGCGGATCCGCGACCTGCTGGAGAAGAACCCCAAGGTCACGCCGGCGGCGATGTCGCACATCCAGGGCGACACCCGCAGCCAGTTCGCGCCGACCCTGGTCAAGGCCCTGCTCAAGGTCGACCTCGGCAACGACGACTTCACCAAGCAGGCCCAGGACCTGTTGCGGCACTGGGACTTCACCACCCCGACGGGCAAGAGCCCCGCAGGTGCCGCCGCGGCGTACTACAACGCCGTGTGGTCCTCCCTGCTCGACCTGACCTTCGACGACGAGCTGCCCAAGGACCTGCGCGCCGACGGCGGCGACCAGTGGATGGAGGCGATGAGCCAGCTGCTGGCCAAGCCGCGTTCGGCGTGGTGGGACGACAAGCGCACCGCCGGGGTCACGGAGGGGCAGTCGGAGATCCTGCGCAAGGCCCTCGTCGACGCCCGCCTCGACCTCACCCGTGAGCTCGGCAAGGACCCGTCCGACTGGGAGTGGGGCCAGCTGCACACCCTGACCCTGACCCACCAGGTCCTCGGCAGCGACGACGTCCCCGGCATCGTGCGGCAGCTGTTCAACCGCGGCCCCATGGAGATGCCCGGCGGCTCGGCGATCGTCGACGCCAACGGCTGGGACGCCAGCAAGGGCCTCGACGACGCCAGCCGCTCGCAGGCCTTCAAGGTGGACTGGGCGCCCTCGATGCGGATGGTCGTCGACCTGTCCGACTTCGACAGGTCACGCTGGGTCAACCAGACCGGCAACAGCGGCCACGCGTTCGCCGACCACTACAACGACCAGTCCAAGGCGTGGGCGAAGAACGAGCTGTTCGACTGGCCGTTCAGCGCCGGCGCCGTCAAGGAGGCCGGCGGCGACGAGCTCACCCTCGTGCCGGGCAGCTCCTCCAACAACTAGGCGCGGGCCGCCCGCAGGTGCCGCAGCCCGGCGCCGGCGGCGATGACCGCGTCGACGGGCAGGTCGTGCTCCTCGCGGGGCAGCGGGTCCTCGACCACCTCCCAAGGGTGCACGACGGCCACACGCAGGGCGCGGGTGCGGGGGAGCGCCCGGTCGTAGCAGCCCTTGCCCTGCCCCATCCGCGTCCCCGCCCCGTCGACCGCGTGCGCGGGGACGAACACCACCGTGGCGCGCCCGATCGCGTCGGTGCCCAGGAGCTCCTCGGTGCCGGCCTCGCGCCAGTCCAGGTCCCAGTCCGGCAGCGTCACCGGCACCAGCACCCGCAGGCCACGGCCCTGCAGGGCCGCGACCAGGGCCTCGGTGGGGGGCTCGGTCGGCATCGACTCGTACGCGGCGACCCAGCCTCCGCGCCGTACGCCCGCCTCGTGCGCCGCGGTGAGCCCGGCGAGGGCGATCGACTCCGCGTCGGCGGCCCGGTCGCGGGCGGGCACCCGCTCGCGTCGTTGCGCTCGCAGCCGCAGGCGCAGGTCGGTCTTGCCCGCGGCGGCCGGCGTCGAGGGGTCGGGGGCCACGGGCGGGAGGGTCACCGCTCCATGGTGCAGCGGACCGAACCCGAGCCGCGACCGGGGTGTCGCGAATAGGGTGGGCGCATGAGCAGCGAGAACGCCCGACCCGTCACCAAGGCCGTGATCCCCGCCGCCGGCCTCGGGACCCGCTTCCTGCCCGCCACCAAGGCCACTCCCAAGGAGATGCTGCCGGTGGTCGACAAGCCGGCCATCCAGTACGTCGTGGAGGAGGCCGTGCGCGCCGGGCTCGACGACGTGCTCATCATCACCGGCCGCAACAAGGCGGCCCTGGAGGACCACTTCGACCACCAGTGGGAGCTCGAGCAGGCGCTCGAGGCCAAGGGTGACCAGTTCCGCCTCGAGCGGGTGCGCGAGTCGGCGGCCATGAAGGTGCACTTCGTGCGCCAGGGCCAGCCGAAGGGCCTCGGGCACGCCGTCCACGTCGCCAAGGAGCACGTCGGTGACAACGCGTTCGCGGTGCTGCTCGGCGACGACCTCATCGACGCCCGCGACCACCTGCTCGAGGAGATGCTGGCCGTTCGCGCGGAGAAGGGCGGCAGCGTCATCGCCCTGATGGAGGTCCCGCCCGAGTCGGTCCACCTGTACGGCTGCGCCGCGGTCGAGTCCCGCGAGGGCGACGTCGTGCGGATCACCGGCCTCGTGGAGAAGCCCGACCCGGCCGAGGCGCCCAGCAACCTCGCCGTCATCGGCCGCTACGTGCTCGACCCGTCGGTGTTCGACGTGCTGGAGCACACCCCGCCCGGGCGCGGTGGCGAGATCCAGCTGACCGACGCGCTGCAGACCCTCGCCGCCTCGAGCGAGCCCGGCGGCGGCGTCCACGGAGTCGTCTTCGGTGGTCGCCGCTACGACACCGGCGACCGGCTCGACTACCTCAAGGCCGTCGTGCGCCTCGGGCTCGACCACGCCGAGCTGGGGGCCGACTTCGGCGAGTGGCTCGACGAGTTCGCCGCCGACCGTGCGCAGGGCGCCGAGGCGGCCGGAGCCCAGTCGAAGTGATCTCGGTCGAGCAGCACCTCGACCGGATCCTGCGCACCGTCAGGGTCATCCGGCCCTTCGAGCAGGGCGTCCTCGACGCCCAGGGCTGCGTCCTCGCCGAGGACGTCACGGCCCGTGGCTCGCTGCCCGGCTTCACCAACTCCGCGATGGACGGGTACGCCGTGCGCGCCCTGGACGTCGCCGGCGCCACCGAGGACGACCCGGTCGTCCTGCCGGTCGTCAACGACATCGCCGCCGGCAACACCAACGCCCTGTCCCTCGCCCAGGGGCAGACCATGCGCATCATGACCGGCGCCCCGATGCCCCGCGGGGCGGACGCCGTCGTGCCGGTCGAGGTGACCGACGGCGGCGTGGTGAGGGTGGCCGTCCGGGTGCCCTCGGTCGTGGGCCAGCACGTCCGCGAGGTCGGTGAGGACGTCGAGCAGGGGACGACGATCCTGCGGCGCGGCACCCTCCTGGGCCCTGGCCAGATCGCCCTGGTCGCCGCGGCCGGCGTGGCCCGCGTCAAGGTGGTCCCGCGCCCCCGCGTGGTCGTGCTCTCCACGGGTGACGAGCTCGTCGACGTCGGCAGCACGCCCGGCTTCGGCCAGATCGTCGACTCCAACTCGCTCATGCTCACCGCCGCGGTCACGTCGGTCGGGGCCACGCCGTACCGCGTCGGAGGGGTGCCCGACGACGCCCGGACGCTGCTGGACACCCTCGAGGGACAGCTGGTGCGCGCCGACGCCATCATCACCACCGGCGGTGTCTCGATGGGTGCCTTCGACACCGTCAAGGAGGTGCTGTCCCGCGTCGGGACGGTGCAGTTCGACAAGGTGGCGATGCGGCCGGGGATGCCGCAGGGGTTCGGGGTGCTCGGTGACGAGCAGGTGCCGGTCTTCACGCTGCCCGGCAACCCGGTGAGCGCCCTCGTGTCGTTCCACGTGTTCGTCGCCCCGGCCCTGCGGGCCATGGCCGGCCGACCCGAACCGGCGTTCCCGCCGGGCTACGTGCCGGCGGTCGCGGCAGAGGCGTTCAGCTCGATACCCGGGAAGATGGAGTTCCTGAGGGTGGTGCTCGACGACGACCGCGCCCGGCTCGCCGGGGGTCAGGGGTCCCACATGCTCGGTGCCCTCGCCGCCGCCGACGCCCTGGCGGTCATCCCGCCGGAGGTGACCCGGGTCGAGGTCGGCGACGCGCTGGAGTGCCTCCCCCTGCTCGGGAGGGAGGGGCAGTGAGCGACGAGCCCACCCGGGCCACGCAGGGGTCCGGGCTCACGCACGTGCGGGCGGACGGCTCGGCCCACATGGTCGACGTGTCCGCCAAGGCCGTCACCGCGCGCCAGGCCAGTGCTGCCGGACGGGTCCTGTTGTCCCCGGCCGCCGTCGCCGCCCTGCGCGGGGGCAACGTCCCCAAGGGCGACGCCCTCGCCGTGGCCCGCATCGCCGGCATCCAGGCGGTCAAGCGCACGCCCGAGCTCATCCCGCTGGCCCACCCGGTCGCCGTCCATGGCGTCGAGGTCGACCTCGAGGTGGTCGACGCGGGCGTCGACGTGGTCGCCACCGTCCGGACCGCCGACCGCACCGGCATCGAGATGGAGGCCCTGACCGCGGTCGCGGTCGCCGCGCTCGCCCTCATCGACATGGTCAAGGCGGTCGACAAGCACGCCCGCATCACCGACGTCCGCGTCACCGCGAAGTCCGGTGGCCGGTCCGGCGACTGGGTGGAGGAGCCGTGAGCGCCGAGAGCCCCCGGGCCGTCGTCGTCACCTGCTCCACCCGCGCCGCGACGGGGGTGTACCCCGACCGCGGGGGTCCGCTGGTCGTGGATGCGCTGCGCTCGTGGGGGTTCGACGTCGAGGACGCCACGGTCGTGCCCGACGGACCGGCGGTCGGCGAGGCCCTGGAGGCGGCGCTGTCCTCCGGGCCGGACCTTGTGGTGACCACCGGGGGCACCGGGCTCTCCCCGACCGACGGGACGCCCGAGGCGACCCGCGCCCTGCTCGACCGTGAGGTCAGCGGCATCGCCGAGGCCATCCGGGCGGCCGGGGTTGCCGCCGGCGTCCCCACCGCCATGCTCTCCAGGGGGCTCGCCGGCACCGCCGGACAGACCCTGGTGGTCAACCTGCCCGGCTCGACGGGAGGCGTCCGGGACGGCCTGGCCGTGCTCGAACCAGTCCTGCGGCACGCGTTGTCGCAGATCAGGGGCGGCGACCACTGATGGTCGTGTGGCCGGTCGAGCTGCACGGCTCGACGCCGGGCGGGGACGAGGTGGTCCTCGACCCGCTGCGCCGTCGCGACCGGCACGAGTGGAGCAGGGTGCGGTCGCTCAACCGCGAGTGGCTGGGGCCGTGGGAGGCCACCGCCCCGGAGCACGACCCGCGTCCGGTGTCGTTCGCCGGCCTGGTCCGGCACTACCACCGGGAGGCGCGGACGGGCCGCATGGTGCCGTTCACGATCCGCACCGAGGGGCGGCTGGTGGGGCAGGTGGTGCTCTTCGGGATCTCGTGGGGATCGCTGCTGTCGGCCGCGGCCGGGTACTGGGTCGACCAGGAGGTGGCGGGCAGGGGGGTCGTGCCGACCGCGCTTGCCCTGGCTGGCGACCACGCGTTCGGCACCCTGGGGCTGCACCGGCTCGAGGTGAACATCCGCCCGGAGAACGCCAACAGCCTCGCGGTGGTGCGCAAGCTCGGCTTCCGCGACGAAGGGGTGCGGGCTGCGTACCTGCACATCGACGGCCAGTGGCGCGACCACCGGACGTTCGCGCTGACCACCGAGGACCTCGGTGGGCACTCCCTCACCGAGCGACTGCACAGCAACCACACCAGTCACATTGGCGACACACCGCCGCACGTCCCCGAGGGGCCGACGCAGGCCACCTAACGTCGTGTCCGTGCAGCCCAGCAGTCTCGTCTTCCTCGTCATCATCGCCGTCTGGGCTGCCTATTTCGTGCAGTACTGGGTGCGTCGCCGCGAACACCTCGCCACCGCCCGGTCCGTCGACCAGTTCTCCGAGTCGATGCGCGTCCTCGAGCGCCGCACCGCCCTGCCCGTAGCCGACCTCTCCGTCCCTGCGCCCCGTTCCTACGCCGTGAGCCCGGCCCGCGCGGTGCGTGCGCAGGTGCTGGTCAAGCGCGCCGAGACCACGACCTTCACGATGACCGCCACGCCCGGCGCGACGACCCGTCCGGCCCGCCACGCCGGGTCCGCGCCGGCCGAGGCTCCGCGCGGCGAGGCCTGGGGCTGGGAGGAGCCGGCCCCGGCACCCGGCAAGTCCGAGCGCGGCGGCGACCACGAGATCGCACCGGCCCTCGTCCGGCCGGCCCGCAAGGTCCGCGGTGCGACGCTGCTCGCCTCCCTGCTGGCCGTCATCATCGCCCTGCCCCTGGCCGCGCTGGGGGTGCTGCCCTGGGCCGCCGTGCTCGTGCCGGTCGCGGCGGTCGCGGCCTGCGTCGCCTGGCTCCGCCAGGCCGTGGCTGCCGAGCAGGCCGCCCGACGTGCCGCCCGCGGCACCCGTGACCACGACGCCCTGCGTCCGGTCGTTGCCCGTCCGGCCGCCCGGCCCGCCGAGCGGCGCAGCGCACCCCGGCCCCCTGTCGACCGTGAGGAGACCGCGCCGCGCGAGGACTCGTCGGCGGTCGCCACCGGGGACTTGAACCCGGGCGAGGATGCGCCGTCGGCCCCGGCGCTCTACGACTTCCAGGAGGTCGAGCGCGGCCTCTCGGCCCCCGCTGCTGCACCCGCGGCCCGGGTCGCCGGGCCCGCGTCGCCGCAGGCCACCGAGGTGGCCGCCCCCGCGCGCGCCCTGGTCGACGAGGACGACATCCCGCTCACCTGGGACCCGGTGCCGGTGCCGCGACCGACCTACACCATGAAGTCACGCGCCACCCGGCCCGCACCGACCGCCGCCGACCTCGTGGGCGACGCCGACACCGAGTACGCCGCGTACGAGCAGGAGCCGGCCCGCCGCGTCGCCGGCGCCTGACCGCCACCTCGCGACGCCACCTCGAGGACCCTGCGTACGGGTCTCAGCGACCGCTCCACACCGCCCGCGCGCCGGCGTCGCCCGTCAGGGCGACGATCACCGCGGTGCCCACCGCGCTGCCCACGACGAGGACCGCGACGGTGACCCGCAGGGCGCGGCTCGGGCCCCCACGCAGCAGGAGCCACTGCGCGACCGTGGTGACGGCCAGCGCGGCCGCCCACGGCAGCACCATCTGGCCCAGCGAGCGGTGGTGGTTGATGAACGCCGGGTTGCCCAGGTGGGCCGCGAGGTCGTTGCCGGCCTTCGTCGTCACCGGCACGGCGGCCAGCCCCACCACAGCCCCGAGGGGCACGAGGAAGGTCAGCTTGCGCTGCGCGGCCGGCCACACGCTCACCGCGACGGCGGCGAGCGCGGTGAGGGGCAGCACCACGACGACGAGGTGCACCAGGAGGACGTGGGCCGGCAGTCCGTTGATGTGCACGGCGGCGTCCCTCAGTACCCGCCGCGCGTGCCGCCGGTGACCATCGACCCGTCCGGGCTCACGGCGTACCAGACCTTGCCGATGCCCTGCCCCGCGACGTCGCCGGGCTTGGTGTCGCTGGCGAAGGTGTAGAGGGGGTGCCCGTCGAGGGTGACCTGCTTGCTGCCGTCGGGGAGGGTGATGGTGCCGACCGTGCCCTTGATGCCGTCGACCTTCGGGGTGGCCGAGGTCGTCGTGACGGGGGGCCACAACGCCGCGCACTGACCGGTGCAGCTGCTCCTGCCGGACCCGGCCTGGTCCTTGGTGAAGACGTAGGTCGTCATCTTCGCGCTGTTGACGACGATGTCGCCGAGGCTGCTCTTCGCGACCCCGAGGTCGGCTGCCGCGGACGACGAGGACGAGCTGGACGAGCTCGAGGAGGGCGACGTGGAGGAGGAGCTCGAGCTGGCAGAGGACGTACCGCCCGACGAGCCACAGCCTGCCAGCGCCGCGACCGCGAGGAGGGCCGCCGCCGTGGTGGCGGCCCGGGGGAGGAAGGTGTCCATGCTGCTCAGACGAGATGGCGCTGCCCCGAGTTCACCGGGCGTTGAACGACCGGGGCGCCTGTGTCGTCCTTTACCCCGAGAGCCCCGGGCGGGGAGGATCAGGTGTCGGCACCGGTCGACGGAGGTGGCGAGGTGGAGGCAGCGCAGCGGCAGGCGGCCCTGCAGGGCCTGCACGACCGCCATGCCCCCGAGCTGTGGAGGTTCGCCGTCCGGCTCACCCGCGACCCGCAGCTGGCCGAGGACCTCGTCCAGGAGTCGCTGCTGCGCGCCTGGCGTGACCCGCAGCTCGGTGGCCGCAGCGACGCCCAGGCGAGGGCATGGCTGTTCACGGTGGTGCGCAACCTCGTCGTCGACCGCTGGCGCAGCGCCGCCAGCCGCCACGAGGTGGCGGGGCTCGACTGGGTCGACCCGGTCACCGGTGACCGGACCGGCGAGGTCCTGGACCGGTGGCTCATCGCCGACGCGCTTGGCTCGCTGTCCGCCGACCACCGGCGGGTCGTGGCGGCCGCCTACTACGAAGGGAGGTCCGTGGCCGAGATCGCCGCGGAGCTGAGGATCCCCGAGGGGACCGTGAAGTCCAGGCTCCACTACGGCCTGCGCAGCCTGCGCCTGGCCCTGCAGGAGAAAGGGGTGACCCGCGCATGAGCCAGCCGGACGTCTACGCGCAGTGGGACGCCGCCTACGTGCTGGGTGCCCTCACCGCGGCCGAGCGAGCGGAGTACGAGGAGCACCTCGCCGGGTGCGCCCGGTGCCGCGGGGCGGTCGCCGAGCTCGCCGGCATGCCCGGGCTGCTCGGCCAGCTCAGCCCTGCCGAGGCCATGGCGGTGGAGGCGGGGTCCGGCCCGGCGCCGCTCGAGTCCGCGGGCGACGAGTACGACGTGCCCCCACCGTCCTCCCTCATGCCCGTGCTGCCCCTCCCTGCCCGCCGCCCCCAGTGGCTGGCTCCGGTGGCGGCCGCGGCTGCGGCCCTGCTCATCGGCGGCGTCGGCGGGTATGCCGTGTCCGAGGCCGGGGGCGCGTCCCCCGACGGTGTCCCGCGCTCCACCGCCCTCGCCAACACCAGGCTGGCGTTCTCCCCGGTGCAGGCCTCGCCGATGACGGCCGTGGTCGACATCGTGCCGACCGGGGACGGGACCGAGCTCCGGGTGGAGTGCCAGTACGCCCAGCTCGGCGCTGCCGGCGCCACGTCCACGGCCCCTGCGGCCACGGGCACGATGGGCGGCGCTGTCGGGCCCGACCCCAGCCAGCGGTACGACGCCTTCCCCGGCATCCACTACGCGATCTGGGTCGTCGGGCGCGACGGCAGCAACGCCCAGGTCAAGGACTGGGTCGCCCGGTCGGGGCGGGTCATGCACCCCTCGGGCGTCACGAAGCTGCCCGTCGCGCAGATCTCTGCCGTCGAGATCCGACAGGTCGACACCGGCGACACCGTGATGCGCGCCCGCGTCAGCTGACCGGGGCGAGGCTCGCCGGGTGGCCGTTTTCCGTGGGGGCCGCTGCTGGTGTTATCGTTTCGTCCGCATCAAGGGGCTGTGGCGCAGTTGGTAGCGCGTCTCGTTCGCAATGAGAAGGCCAGGGGTTCGAATCCCCTCAGCTCCACCGATCGACGAAGGACCGGACGCACTCGGCGTCCGGTCCTTCGTCGTTGACAGGCCCGGCGACCGCGTGCGTGAACCCCCGGTGAACAGACCGTTCCCGCCGTGACGTCGACGCGGCGCTGCCGTTGTCCCTGGCATGAGCATCACACGCAGACACCTTCTCGCGGGTGCCGGTGCCGCCGTGGGTACGGCCGCGCTCGGCCTGCCCACCAGCAGCCGCGCGGCCGCCGCCAGCGCCCTGCCGGCCCCGGACAGGAGCGGCATCGAGCACGTCGTCGTGGTCATGATGGAGAACCGCTCGTTCGACCACTACCTCGGCTGGCTGCCCGGGGCCCGGGGCCGGCAGGCGGGACTGACGTACGTCGACCGGTACGGCGTGGCCCACCAGACGCACCACCTCACCGACTACCAGGGCTGTGCGCACCCTGACCCGGACCACTCGTTCGAAGGCGGTCGGGTCGAGTACAACGAGGGCCGGTGCGACGGGTGGCTCAAGGCGGGCGACAACGACGAGTTCGCCATCGGCTACTACACCGACGCCGACCTGGCCTTCTACGGACGGGCCGCCCGCGACTGGACGGTGTGCGACAACTACTTCTCAGCCATCCTCGCCGAGACCTACCCGAACCGCTTCTACCAGCACGCCGCGCAGACCGACCGCATCCACAACTCCACCGACATCGCGACGATGCCGACCATCTGGGACCGGCTGCAGGACGCCGGCGTCACGGGGACCTACTACTTCTACGACACGCCGTTCACGGCCCTGTGGGGCAGCAGGTACCTGGACATCTCCAAGCCGTACCCGCAGTTCCTCGCCGACGCCAGGGCCGGGACCTTGCCCTCCGTGAGCTTCGTCGACCCGAAGTTCCTCGACGAGGGCACCGGGTCCAGCGCCGACGACCACCCCCACGCCGACATCCGCGCCGGCCAGTACTTCCTCGACCAGGTCTACGACGCCGTCACCTCGGGTCCGGGCTGGGACAAGACCGTCCTGGTCGTCAACTACGACGAGTGGGGCGGCTTCTACGACCACGTCGCCCCGACGACGGCACCCGACGCCCACCCGGAATGGGGCCTGCGCGGCTTCCGCGTGCCGTGCCTGGTCGTCTCGCCCCTGGCGAGGCGCGGCCATGTCGCCAAGGACGTCTACGACCACACCTCGGTCCTCAAGATGATCGAGTGGCGGTGGGGGCTCCCCGCACTGACCCCCCGGGACGCCGCAGCCCGTAACCTCGCCGAGGTCCTCGACTTCGCCTCAGCCCCGGACCTGCACGTGCCGCGCTACGCCGTGCCACCGTTCGTGGGCGCCCCCTGCCCGCCGGCGGGAACCGCCGACTTCGAGGACTGGCGCGCCCTCGCCGACCTCGCCACCGCCCATGGATGGAGCCTGTGATGAAGAACCCCTTGAACACCCGTACCCGCGCCGCCTCCTTGGTGGCGGCTGGGATCGTCGGCATCGTCACTGCCACGGTGACCGCCCTCGGAGCCTCGGCAGCACCGCAGGCGAAGCCGTCGGTCTACGTGCCCCCGGTGAAGCACGTCTTCGTCATCAACCTCGAGAACAAGGGGTACGACGAGACCTGGGGCCCCGGCTCGGCCGCCCCGTACCTGTCGCAGACCCTCCGCGCGCAGGGCAACCTGCTCACCCAGTACTACGGCACGGCCCACAACAGCCTGCCGAACTACATCGCGCAGGTGAGCGGGCAGGGCCCCAACGTCCAGACCCAGGGCGACTGCCAGGTGTTCAGCGACTTCCGGGGTGCGGGCACCGTCGCGCCGGGACAGTACGTCGGCAACGGGTGCGTGTACCCCGCGGCGGTGCCCACCGTCCAGGGCCAGCTCGACACGGCGGGGCTGACGTGGCGCGCCTACATGGAGGACATGGGCCAGCCGTGCCGGCACCCCGCGGTCGACGCGCCGGACGACACGCAGAAGGCGAGGGTCGGCGACCAGTACGCGACGCGGCACAACCCGTTCATGTACTTCCACTCCGTCATCGACGACCCGGCGTACTGCGCCGCACACGTGGTCGACAGCAGCCAGCTGGGTGCCGACCTCGCGTCGAGCGCCACGACGCGCAACCTGACCTACATCACCCCCAACCTGTGCCACGACGGCCACGACTCGCCCTGCGTGGACGGCCAGCCGGGGGGCCTCGCGTCCGCGGACGCCTGGCTCAAGGCGACCGTCCCGTCGATCCTGGCGTCGCCCGCCTTCGCCCAGGACGGCCTGCTGCTCATCACCTTCGACGAGTCCGACGGGCCGCAGAGCGACGCCAGCGCCTGCTGCGGCGAGGCCCCTGGTCCCAACTCGCCCCTGCCCGGCATCACCGGGATGGGAGGCGGCAGGGTCGGCGCCCTGGCCCTGTCGCCCTACGTCAGGCCCGGCAGCCTGAGCAGCACCCCGTACAACCACTACTCGTTGCTGGCGAGCATCGAGGACGTCTTCGGCCAGGAGCACCTCGGGTACGCGGCACAGCCCGGGCTCAACCGGTTCGGCCTCGACGTCTACAACCGCTGAGCTGCCCACTGGCCCTTCCACCCCGGGGCGGGGACGGTCCAGCATGAGCGCCATGGCCGACCCGGACGACGCACCCCGTCCCGTCCTGAGCGACCCGAGGCTCGCGATCGTGGTCCGCAGCGACGACCCGGCCCGGACCGCAGGCCGCCTGCAACCGGTGGTGGACGCCCTGGCGGAAGCCGCGGCAGAGGCCGTGGTCGTCGTGTTCGACGACGACGACCCCGAGGCCCTCGTCGGCCAGGTCGAGGGCACGGACGGGGTGCTCGTCTGGGCCGACCCGCTCACCGGTCGGGGACCCCGGTCCGCGCTCGACTCGGTGCTCGAGACGATCGCCGGCACCGGGGTGTGGGTGTCGGCCGACCCTCGTGTCATCGACAAGATCGGGACCAAGGACGTGCTGGTGACCACCCGGCACCTCTCCTGGGGTTCGGACACGCACCGGTACCCGACCCTCCGGGACCTCAGGCAGGAGTTCCCGGCCCGACTGGCGGCGTCGGGCACCCGGGTCGTCAAGGCGGACCGCGGCAACGGTGGCAGCGGCGTCTGGAAGGTCAGCCTGCTCCACGAGGGCGACGGGTGTGGGACTGCTGCAGGGTCGGCCGAGGTCATGGTGCAGCACGCCCGGCAGCGCGATGACACGCACGTCCTCACGACCCTCGACGAGTTCATGGCCGGCTGCGCCCCTGTCTTCGTGGCGTGGGGAGGCTCGGGACACCTCGTCGACCAGCCCTACGCCCCACGCATCGCCGAGGGGCTCGTCCGCTGCTACCTGGTCCAGGGCACCGTGGTCGGTTTCGCCCTCCAGGACCCCCCGGCCACGAGCCCCGTCGCGACCGACAAGGGGACTCCTCGGCCGGCCGTCCTGGGGGTCCCGTCGCCCAAGACGATGGTCGCTCCCGACCACCCTGACTTCTCTGCCCTGCGTCGGCGGCTCGAGGACGAGTGGGTCCCCGCCCTGCGTGACGGCCTTGACGTCTCGCCCGAGGAGCTGCCGCTCCTGTGGGACGTCGACCTGATCCGGGGGACGCCCACGGAGTCAGACCCCGACCCCTTCGTGCTGTGCGAGATCAACGCCAGCAGCGTGATCCCGTTCCCGCCCGAGGCGCCGGCCGCGTTGGCCACCGCGGCGCGGCAGCGCCTCCACTCGATCGTCCGGGGAGTGGGTACGCGTCCACCTCGGTCGGGTGCCAGAAGCGCGGGCCGTGACGTAGGGCCCTGACCACCAACAGGGGGCCACGCAGGATGGAGGCATGAATGCTGAGTCCACGCACGCGTCGGTCGACCTGTTCTGGCTGCCCCTCGGTGCGGGTGGGCACTTCGTGCGCTGGAACGGCCGCCTGTACGAGGCGTGGTCGGCATGGCGTGCTCACCGCGCCCCGGTGGACCTGTACCACTGCGGCCTGATGGTGCGCCTCGACGGCGCCGTGTACGCCGTCGAGATGGGTCCGGTGTGGAACGTCCCCGACGCTGGTCGCGGGGTGGTCGTCGAGGGGCCTGTGGGGTCGAGGTGGCTGGGCCGTTTCCGCGCCTTCCGCTACGAGCTGCGGTGCTGGCCCGGCGGCCGGATCCCCGATGTCGCCGAGGCCGTCGCCAGCCCGCTGCGCACGACCTCGGACCCCGTGCAGGTACGCGCCCTGCTCGACGTTCTCCGCGAGGCGCCGGCCCTGACCTGGGGCCGGGACGAGCTGGGTGCGGGGGAGATGTGGAACTCCAACTCGGTGGTGGCCTGGGCGCTGGCGCGCACGGGCCACGCCATGGACGCGATCACGCCGCCGGAGGGCGGGCGCGCTCCGGGCTGGCGGGCAGGGCTCGTGCTGGCTGGTCGACGGTAGGGAGCCACCGACGTGGCAGGCTCACGTCATGAGATCGGTCAGCCTGGACACGGTGCGCCTGTTCCTGCACGTCCTCGCCGCCACGGTGTGGGTAGGAGGCCAGATCACCCTGGCCGCGCTGGTCCCCGCCCTGCGCGCTGCGGGGGCCGACGTACCGAGGGCAGCCGCCAACGCCTTCAACCGGATCGCCTGGCCGGCCTTCGGGGTCCTGCTGCTGACCGGCATCTGGAACGTGGTCGCCGAAGGCGACAAGGGGCCCGCCTACGAGCACACGCTGATGCTCAAGTACACGCTGGTGCTCGCCTCCGGCGCCACCGCCCTCCTGCACGCTCGAGCGGCTTCGCGCAGGGCGATGGCGGTCTTCGGTGCGCTCACCGGGCTCACCGCCCTGGCCACGCTGTTCGTCGGGATCATGCTCGCCGGCTGAACCTCGGACCGATCCCGGACCAGGTGCCGGCGACGTGTCAGCGACCCGCCAGGAGTAGCGCGCCGGAGACGACCAGTCCGACCTCGACGAGCCACCTGAAGGTCGTGTCGCTGATTCGCTGCACGAGGCGCTTGCCGGTCCAGGCGCCCAGCATGGTGGCCGGAGCGAGGAAGGCCCCGAGGGTGAGCACCCGTGGGGTGAGGAGGTCGCCCGCGCCGTAGGCGGCGACCTTCGTGGCGTGCAGGATGACGGCGCCGGCGGCCTCGGTGCCGATGTAGGCGTCCTTGACCAGGCCGTAGGCGAGGAAGAACAGAGCCGTCAACGGACCCACGCTGCCCAGCAGTGCCGACCCCGCACCCGACACCGCTCCGATGGTGACGAAGGACCTCGCCGACGGCACGGCGGGCCGGGTCCGCACGTGGCGCCAGATGACCATGGCGACCAGGAAGGCTCCCAGCAGGCGCTGCAACGGCTCAGCCGGGGCCTTGGCGAAGAGCAGGCCGAAGACCAGGGCAGTGGGCACCACACCCAGGGCGAAGTTGCGGATGACGACGCGGTCGAGGTGGTGGCGGTTGAACGCCGTGCGCGCGCCGTTGGACACCAGCTGTGCCAGCGTCAGCACGGGGACGGCGACCCGCAGTCCGAACAGGGCCGTGAAGACAGGCAGCAGGAGGACCCCACCGCCGAACCCGGTGACCGCCGACAGCGCCGCCAGGAGGTACGCGGCCACCGACGCGGCCACGAGCGAGGTGTGGTCGGTCATCGGGCGGCGCTCACCGGCTGCTCCGCGGCAGCCGTTCGGGCAGGTCCGGGCAAGACGGGACCCCAAACCTGCCCACGGGTGCGGACCTCACGGACGCAGCAGGGCCTTGATGGCGCGCCGTTCGTCCATCGCCGCATACGCCTCTGCGACCTCGCTGAGGGGGAGGGTCAGGTCGAAGACCTTGCCGGGGTCGATGCCCCGGTCCCACACCCGCTGCAGCAGGTCGGGCAGGTAGGCGCGCACCGGCGCGGGCCCGCCGCGCAGGCCCACGTTCTTCCAGAACATGTGCTCCTGCGGGAGGTCGGTCACGTGGGGCACACCGACCCAGCCGACCATGCCGCCGGGCCGGGCGGACCGCAGCGCCTGCACGACCGACTCGTCCGTGCCCACGCACTCCAGCACGGAGTCGGCCCCGATGCCGTTGGTGAGCTCCTTGACCGCCTCGACCCCGGCGTCACCCCGCTCGGCGACGACGTCGGTGGCGCCGAACTCCCTGGCGATGGCCTGGCGGTCGGCATGGCGGCTCATGGCGATGATCCGCCCGGCACCGAGCTCGGCTGCCGCGAGCACCCCGGACAGCCCCACGGCCCCGTCGCCGACGACGACCACGGTGCCGCCCGGCCGCACGTCCGCGCAGACCGCGGCGTGCCAACCGGTGCACATGACGTCGGAGAGCGCCAACAGGCTCGGCACGAGGTCCTCCGACGGCTGCTCCGGAGTGGCCAGCAGGGTCCCGTCGGCGTTGCGCACCCGGATGAGCTCGGCCTGGCAGCCGTCGTAGCCACCACCGTGCTGGCAGTTGGCGTGAGCACCGGCGCGGCACACCGGACAGGTGTTGTCACTGGTGAGGAAGCCGCCGACGACGAACTGCCCGGGGCGCACGCTGGTCACTGCCGGACCCACCTCCTCGACCACGCCGACGTACTCGTGGCCGATGGGGGTGGGCCTCGTCACCTCTTGGATCCCCCGGTAGCGCCAGAGGTCGGAGCCGCACACGCAGGCGGCCACGGTGCGGATGACCGCGTCGGTGGGGTCGACGATGGTGGGATCGGGACGCTCCTCGAGCCGGACGTCTCGGGGGCCGTGGATGATCGTGCCGCGCACAGGGGTCTCCTTGGGTCGGGTGTCTCGCTAGGGGTGTGGGTGGGGCGGGGTGGACCTCGAGGGTGGCCGAGCGGGGCCTGCCCTCCTCGAGGTGGTCGACGATGGATGCCCAGCGTCCGTGCTTCGCATGGTGGGCGCGGTCCGCGGCGTCCAGGTCATCCTCGTCGCGCACCCCGGTGGAGCGCACGTCGTACGCCGTGCCGCCCGCGTGGACCTGCCCGACCACCGCGAGCGAGGGTGCGTCCAGCGAGGTCGGCTCGTCCTCCTGACGGATGCTTTCCCTTCCCTCGCCCGGCGCGTAGCGTGCAATCGGGTACCGAGCCCTTGCAGGGGACGCCGACCCCAGACCCTGGTCGGCGGGAGGTGCACCATGAAGAGCGCCCGCACGACCCCTGACGCAGCCCCGGAGGGTGTGGCAACGCACGCCCTGTGCAGCCTGCGCACGTACAGGCACGGTGACATCGGCTTCATCGACGTCGTCGGCGCGACACCCCGCCCCGACGAGCTCGGGCGGGCGGTCCTGTGGGAGTGGGCGAACTGCCCCGCAGGGGTGCTCGTCCGTCTCGGGGGCGAGGTCTGCGCGGACGAGGTCGTCCCGAGGCTGACCGCGGCCGGTGGGTTGGTCCGCGCCTGGCCCGGGACCCCCATCGGGGTCATCAGCCGTCGCCCTGACCTGCGGGCCCTGGTCAACCTGGACCCCCGAGGGAGGCTGCTCGCCTGCGGCGCCTCCGTGGCCGAGATCTGGCACGGAGGCATGTGGGCGGGGGGCGTCGCGTCGAACATCACGATCGAGCTGCCCCCGACCGTGCGAGGGCCGCGTACGGCGCGTGAGACGGTGGCGCGAGCGTGTGTGGAGTGGCGTCTGGGGGCCCTTGCGGACCCAGCCGCGTCGGTGACCGGCGACCTGGTCGCCCGAGCCTTCACCCGCGGGGCGGAGGACATCACGCTCACCGTCTCGCGCCTGCATTCGCGCGTCCGCGTGCTCGTCCGCGAGGACAGCCGTGCCCCGGCGGGGCTCGGGACGGGCGACACCGAGATCGGGCTCGGGATCCGATTCGCGACCTCGGGCGTGTCGGACGGGGCCGAAGCCTTGGGGGAGTTCGCCCTGGAGCGGCACCGGGTCAAGTGGGTGGTCCTGAGGCAGCCGGAGACCGGGCGGACGGGCACGAGCTCGCCCGGGACAGCCGACACCGTGGACCGCGCCCGAATGCCCTGACGGCGCCCCACGACACGACCGCGTCGAGCGCCCAGAGGGAGAGCGCCACCAGACGTGGCAGGGCACATCCCCCCACCGATTGAGGGGCCGACGGAAGGGGGCGTGCCCTGACTGCCGCGGTGCGGTGCGGTCCCCCCGGAATGCACAGTGCCCCGGAGTCTCGCAACCGGGTCCGGGGCAGCGAATCCAGCCTAGCCCCGCTGCCGGACGGTGGGAAGGTGCCGGTCCCGTCGGTCAGGGGAGCTTAGTGGTCAGGGCAAGGTCGTCAGGGCAGGGTGGCTCCCGGGTTCGGTCAGCACCGCCGCGGCGACGTCGGTCAGCCGCTGGTGGTGGGAGCGGCTGTACTCGCGGAGCCGGTCGAAGGCGACGTCCGGCGTGGTGCCGTGCATCTGCGCCAGCGCGCCCTTGGCCTGCTCGATCGTGATCCGGCTGTTCAGGGCCCGCTGCAGCTGCTCGGTGAGGAGCTCCCCGCGCCGGATGGCCCGTTCCTGCAGGATGCCGATGGCGGCCACATCGGCCAGGGCCTGCAGCAGCACGGACTCCTCGTCGCTGTAGGTCCGCGGTTCGGCGTCGAAGACGTTCAGCGCCCCGATGAGCGTCTGGTGGTGGCGCAGCGGGAAGGCATGCACGGAGCGGAAGCCGGCTGCCACCGCCCGGGGCGCGAAGCGCGGCCAGCCGTCGACGTCGACGGTGAGGTCGCGGTGGGACACCCGCACGCCGTCGCGGAAGCAGTCCTGGCAGGGGCCCTCCTCCTGCTGGACCTGGAACAGCTCGAGGACCTTGGCCGACTCGGTCGAGGCGGCCATGAACTGCAGCCGTCCCTGCTCGTCGCTGAGCAGCAGACCCGACGCCGCGGCCCCAGCCAGCTCGGCCGCCCGCTCGGTGACCAGGGTCAGGAAGTCGATGAGGTCGAACTCGTCGACCAGCGTGTCGGCCACCTGCACGAAGGTCTCGGCCAGGCGTTGGTGCGAAATGGTGCTCATGTCGGACTCCCGTCGCCCGCGTCTCGTCGACGGGCCGTGCTGGTGTTCACAGGTCCTCCCGGGTGAAGTCGATCGTACCGGTGAGTACGTCGCGTGCGACGTCGCTGATGGGGCGTCCGGCGGCGTACGCGTGCGCGCGCAGGCGGACCATCGCCTCTGCGAGTGAGATGCCCAGCTGCACGGTGATCGCCCCCTGCGCCTGGTAGACCTCGGAACTGAGGCGGAACGGATCTCCGAGGCCGTCGGAGCTGCCGTCGGACCTGCCGTCGGACCTGCCGTCGCCGGGGTCGACAGGTCGACCGTCGCCACCCGCGTCGACGCTCGTCACTGACCCGAGCCGCAGCATCGTGCTCAGGCAGATGTTGGCGAGGTCCAGCGCGTCGGAGACGGACCCCCGCGACAGTGGCGTGCCCTCGTAGCGGTAGAGGTCCAGCACCCCGAGGCGCGCGGCACCGACCTGGATGGGAAAGGCGAAGACGGCGTTCACGCCCTCCTCCCGTGCTGCCGAGGCGTAGCCGGGCCAGCGGTGCTGCCCGCTGGTAGCGAGGTCGGCCTCGAGGACCGGGCTCCGGCCTGCGTACGCGTCGATGCAGGGTCCCTCGCCCATGGTGAACTGGAGGTCCTCCAACCGGCGGAAGCGTGGGCCGGAGGCGGCGATCGTGCCGACGGGGCCGGAGTCCTGGTCCATGAGCGTCACCCCCGCCCCGTCCGCGGGCAGGGCCCTGACCGCGGCGCGGCAGATGCGGTCGAGCCGACCGGCCACCCCGCTGTCGTCGATGGTGGCGGGCTCGTCCTCGACGAGCTGCAACAGCCTGGCCAGGCGGCGGTGCGCGTCGCTCACCGGTCTGACCGCGCTGGTCCCGCACGCCCGTGCATGGTTGCTCGTTCCCTGTCGGTCCGCCTGGCCCACGTCTTCAGCCCCAGCGTACGGCTGCACGGGCGGTCGCGTGGGCCGCACAGCGCTTCTTCAGCATCGTCGGCGCAGAGTGCGGAGATGACGGTGTTCGGCCCGACCCCGAGGGCCAGGGCCGGACGGGCGGCTGCCGGGGCAGGCGGTCCGAGACGCCTGTCCTGGACGGCCCTGGGACCCGTGGCCGTTGCACTGTGGTGTGCGCTCTGGTTCGCGGCGGCGTTCCGGCAGGGCGGCGCGGCCTGGCACTTCTTCGTCCTTGGCGGCGGCGTGCTCGGGGACGTCGACGACGGTTCGCAAGCGGGCTTGCACGTCTACGCCGAGCACCCCGTCCTGCAGATCGGCCCGCTGGCCCTGGCCGCGGCATGGGGCCTGGGCCGGCTCGCGTACGGGCACTCCCTGCTGGCCGCCCAGCTCCTCGGCGCCGGTTTGGGTGTCGGCGTCGTCGCGCTCGTGCGACGCATCGCGGCGCGGGCCGTGACCCTCGGCGACCGGCCGGTCGCAGCGGTGTCGCGCGGCAAGCTCATGGTTGCCGCTGCGTGCTTCGTCCCGGTGTGGCTGTACGCAGCGGTGGACTCGGTCCACCTCGACGACGTCCTGGCGCTGGCGTTCGGGCTGGCGGCCCTGGCGCTGGTGCAGTCGGGGCGTCCGGTGTGGGCCGGCCTCGCCATCGCCGCCGCGGTGGACTCCAAGCCGTGGGCGCTGCCGCTGGGGGTGGTCCTCCTGGCGCTCGCGCCCTGCCGCGCCCGGGCCACTGGTGCCGGGGTCGCCGTCGCCGGGGTCGCCGCAGGGTGGCTGCCGTTCTTCCTCGCCGACCCCGGGACGGTCCGTGCGCTCCACTACACGATCGTCAACACCGCCCTGTCCGGCCTGCGCGTGCTGCACGTGACGTCGGCCCGCACCCCACCGTGGGACCGGCCGGTGCAGGCACTCGTGGGCGCGGCACTCGGGGTCGCCGCCCTGCGACGGCGGCGGGTCACCGGGGTTCCGCTCCTGGTCCTGGCCAGCCGCCTCGCCCTCGACCCCGGGACCAACCGCTACTACACCGCGGGTGTCGCCGCGGGTGCCCTGCTCTGGGACCTCACGGGATCCCGGCGGCGCTGGCCGTGGTGGAGCATCACGGTGCTCCTGGTGCTGCACCTCGCTCGCTGGGTGCCCGCCCTCGACGCCGTCCACGGGCCGGCCCTCGTGGCGTTCGCCGTCGCGGCCGCGGTCTCGGTCCTGTCAGCCCGCTGGCTCGATGCGCCGGATCATGGTCCAGCCCGTCCAGCCCCGCTCCTCGAGCAGCTCGAGGAGGCGGGGTGCGCAGGGCACGAGCTCGAGGAAGGCCGCGTCGAGCAGCTCCACGAGGTCCTCGCTGATGGGGAAGGGGTCCTCCACCCCCTCGGCCCGGACGGCCGCCGCCTCGATGAACGCGGCGGCACGGTCGGCCAGCTCGGGTAGGCGCGGGTCGTCGGGGCCGCAGTCGACCACCTCCCCGAGGTCGCGGTAGAGCTCCCGGAGGTCGGTGACCTCCACCTGCTGCTGCTTGACCGCCATGAGGCCCGCGACGTGTTCGGGCATCTGGGCGGCGATGAGGATCCAGCTGTCCCGCTCGACCTCGATGAGCCGCTCGCGGAAACCGAGCTCCCGCAACCGCTCCAGGTAGGCGACGACCTCCGGGGGCAGGGCCAGGCTCTCGCCGGCCGCGAGCTGGGCGACGCGCTGCCGGTGGCGCTGCCGTTCGCGGATCTCGGCGCGCAGGCGGCGGTCGATGTCGTCGACCGCCGCCGCGAACTCGCCCTCGTCCGCCGCGAGCAGCTCGCTGACCCGCGAGAGGGGGACGCCGGCCTCGGCGAGCGTACGGATCCTGATCAGGTCGACGACGGCTGCGGCGTCGTACCGGCGGTACCCGGAGTGGTCCCGTTCGGGCTCGGGGAGGAGCCCCTTGGCGTGGTAGTGCCGCACGGCACGGACCGTCACCCCCGCGTACTCCGCGAGCTGGCTGATCGTCAGCATGGCGCCATTCCACCACCGACCCGGGCCGCGTCCCCGTACATCGGGTCAGGCGACCTTGCGACGGTAGGTGGCCATCGCCAGCAGGTAGGCCACCACGAGCACCCCTACGCACCACGCCAGCGCGACCCAGATGTCGCTGCCGACCGGCTGCTCCGCGAACAGCCGCCGGATCGTGTCGACGATCGACGTCACGGGCTGGTGCTCGGCGAAGGCACGGACTGGCCCCGGCATGCTCGCGGTGGGCACGAAGGCCGAGCTGACGAACGGCAGGAAGATCAGCGGGTAGGAGAACGCGCTCGCCCCGTCGACCGACTTGGCCGTCAGCCCGGGGATCACCGCCAACCAGGTGAGGGCCAGGGTGAACACGACCAGGATCGCGGCCACGGCCAGCCACGCCATGACCCCTGCCCCGCTGCGGAAACCCATGAGCAGCGCCACGAGCAGCACGACCACCAGGGATATGGCGTTGGCCACCAGCGAGGTCAGGACGTGGGCCCACAGCACCGAGGACCGGGCGATCGGCATGGACTGGAACCGTTCGAAGATCCCGCTCTGCAGGTCCAGGAAGAGGCGGAAGGCGGTGTAGGAGATACCGGTGGCGACGGTGATGAGCAGGATGCCCGGCAGCAGGTAGTCCACGTAGCTGCCGGTCCCTGCCTCGATCGCGCCGCCGAAGACGTAGACGAACAGCAGCATGAAGGCGATCGGCATCACGGCCGTCGTGATGATCGTGTCCAGGCTGCGGGTCACGTGGCGCAGCGACCGCCCGAGCAGCACGGTGGTGTCGCCGACGAAGTGGGTGCTCATGCTCGCTCCTTGGTGAGGGTGAAGAAGACGTCTTCGAGGGTGGGCTGCTTCTCGACGTACTCGACCTCGGCCGGCGGCAGCAGCGCCTTGAGCTCCGCGAGCGTGCCGTCCACGAGGATCCGGCCCTCGTGGAGGATCGCGATGCGGTCCGCGAGGTGCTCCGCCTCCTCGAGGTACTGCGTCGTGAGGAGCACCGTGGTCCCTGACGAGGCGAGCTCCTTCACCGCGGCCCAGACCTCGATGCGGGCCTGCGGGTCCAGACCCGTGGTGGGCTCGTCGAGGAAGATGACCTCGGGGCTGCCGATGAGGCTCATCGCGATGTCGAGCCTGCGCCGCATCCCGCCCGAGTAGGTCGACACCCGGCGGCTGCCCGCCTCGGTGAGCGAGAAGCGGGCCAGCAGGTCGTCGGCGACGGCACCGGGTGCGACCACGTGGCGCAGCCGGGCGACGAGGACGAGGTTCTCCCGCCCGGTCAGGATCTCGTCGACGGCGGCGAACTGGCCGGTCAGGCTGATCGACTCCCGCACCTGCGCGGGCCGGCTGGCCACGTCGTACCCGGCGACGGTGGCCGTGCCGGCGTCGGCCCGCAGGAGGGTGGACAGGATCCGGATGACGGTGGTCTTGCCTGCGCCGTTGGACCCCAGCAGGGCGAAGATGCTGCCCGGGGACACGGCCAGGTCGACCCCGCGCAGGACGTGGAGGTCGTCGAACGACTTCTCCAGGCCCTCCACGAGGATGGCGGTGGGTGGTGTTTTCGTGGTCATGGGATGAGCGTGCAACCTTGACCCTGCGTCAAGGTCAAGCGCTCTTTGAGAACTGTTTCCCGCTGGAGGCGCGCGCTGCCCACGGTCGAGGTCCTCGACTGCGGCGCGACGCGAAAACCGCTGTGCCGCAAGCGTCCTGCGGTGGTACAACCCACGGGTGCACAAGACCCTCGAGCTCCCCGGCCTGCTCCGACTCATCGACGAGAGGTCGGTTGCCTTCCGCGCCGTGATCGCCTCCGCCCCCGACCTCGACGTCCCGGTGACGACCTGTCCGGGCTGGACGCTGTACGACCTGGCGCAGCACATCGGCGTCGGTCGCCGGGCGTGGGCCGCCACCGTCGTGGCCGGACCCTCGGCCACGGGCAAGGCCGTCCCCGAGGGGCAGACGGAGGCGCCCCGTGAGCGTGAGGCCATGGTGGACTGGCTCGCCGCGTCGACGCAGCAGCTCGTCGACGCCCTGCGCGAGGCCGGTCCGGACCGCGCGTGCTGGACCTGGTGGGGTGACTCGCAGTCGCCGCAGACCTGTGGCGCCGTGGCCCGCCACCAGCTCCAGGAGATCTCGGTGCACACCTACGACGCGCAGCTGGCCGTGGGCGACCCCCAACCGCTGCCGGAGGAGGTCGCGCTCGACGGCGTCGACGAGTTCCTGTCCACCTGTTGCGCCACCACGGCTCCGTGGCCGCACGACCCGGCTGTCGTCGAGTACCACGCGAGCGAAGGCAGGTCCTGGCGGATGTGGCTCTCCGCGCAGGGGGCGCGCGTGGAGCCCCGGCCCTCGCCCGGTGCGACTGCGCCGGACGGGACGCCCTCGGAGGGGGCGCCGGACTTCTCGGCCCGGGCCACGGCCAGCGACCTCGTGCTGGCGCTCTACGGACGACACGGGCTGGAGTCCCTGCAGTCGACCGGCAACGACAAGGTGTACGACCAGCTGGTGGAGTGGGAGCCGGAGGTCTGACCGTGGCACGGCCTCGACACCGGAGGACCTAGCGCCCTGCCACCGGGCGGCGACCACCTCGACGATGGGGTCGAGAGGTGGTTGCCATGGCCATTGGGACCCACGGTTCGAGGACCCGAGACGTCGTTGCGGTGCTCCTCGTCCTCGTCGCCGCGGCGGCGGTCCTGCTGTGGCGGGGAGCCGCCGGCACGGGGGTGACCGCCTCCCTCGAGGCGGCGGCCCACGGGACGGCCCAGGGGCTCACCGTCAGCGCCCACCCCGACCCGTGGTTCGTCTACACCGAGAACGGCGACGAGGTCACCTCGGTCACCGTCACGACGCCCGACGGCTCGACGCTGCCGGTGACCCTGCTGTCGCACTCCTTCACCTACGGCCCGCACCGGCAGGGCCGGCTGGTCGGCAGGTTCGAGGTGCCGGCCGGGGCGGGGCTGGTCGACCTGCGGGTCGACGTCTCGCCGGCGCAGGGCCCGGCCGCCGTCCCGGTCGCCGTGACGACGTTCGACGTGGTGCCGTTCGAGCGACTGGTCCTGTGGGGCGGGGCAGCGCTGCTCGCCGTCAACGTCGCCGGCGCCCTCGTGCTGGTGGTCGAGCCGCGACTCCGCGAGCGCACCGGCCGGCCGGCGCCCTCAGGGCACGAGCCGGCTCACTGGCCGGGGGCCGTGTAGCTCACGTCCTGCTTGCTGGCCGCGTCGACCTCCTCGGGGCTGAGGAGCACCACGGTCCGCACGTGCGTGAGCCCGGTGGCGTTGACCGCCATGGCCAGCGCCGCCGCTGCACGGTTGTCGGGGAGCTCGCAGATGGTGAACACGTCGTCGTCGCCGAACGCGAAGTCGAACGAGGCCATCCGCCCGCCCGCTGCCGCGGCGGCGTCCTCGATGACCTTCGCCCGGGCGCTGCCGCCCTTGGCGAGGACCCCCTGCATCCCGGAGCTCTCGTAACGGGCGATGAACAGGTAGCGAGCCATGGCATACCTCCTGGGTGTCGACCTGGCCACGTCCCACGATCACCCCGGTCCCACCTGCCCGGAACCGTCATCCGGGTGAGATGGGGCGTGCGTCTTTGTGAGCCCCACCGAGGACGTTGTGCCCTGCCGGGGAGGGCCCGGGCGGGTTGGACTGGTGGGGTGACCAGGCTCAGCAGACGGTGGCGGTTCGTGGCGACCGCGGCGGTCGTGGCCGTCCTGCCCCTGACCTCGTGCGCCGGCTCGGGCTCGGGCTCGCCGGGCGCGGGCATGATGGGCGGCGGCTCGACCACCGGCCCGGGGATGATGGCAGGGCAGGGCATGGCCTACAGGCAGCTCACCTGCTCGCCCCCGGCATCACTACCGGGCGAGGTCGTGCGGGTCCGCTTGTCCGACATGGGCATGACCGCGATGGGGACGGGCGACGCACCCCTGGGTGCGCGGATGGTCCTGCGGGTCTCCCCGGCCACCGTTCCCCCCGGCACGGTCTCCGTCCTGGTGGAGAACCTGGGCTGGCGCACCCACGAGCTGGTGGTGCTGCCGCTGGCGTCGGGGGCCTCTGACGGTCAGCGGGTGCCGGGGGCCGACGGGAAGGTCGACGAGGCGGGAAGCCTGGGGGAGGCCTCGCGGTCCTGTGCACCGGGCACGGGCGACGGCATCGAGTCCGGCGCCGTGGGGTGGGTGACCCTCGACCTCGCCCCCGGACGCTACGAGCTGGTCTGCAACCTCACCAACCACTACGCCGACGGCATGCACCAGGCGCTGGTGGTCCGGTAGGGGGTGGGCCGGCCGGTGCCGGCCCTCACCAGGTGACTTCCTGGCACCCCGTGTGCGTGTCCGGCTCGACCTGCAGGGTCGCGTGCTCCACCCCGAACGAGGAGCGCATGACCCGGCCTGCCTCGTCGAGCACGGCGTGGGCGTCGGCGCCTGAGGCCGTGACGAGGTGCGCGGTGGCGACGTTCATCCCGGACGTCAGGGTCCACAGGTGCAGGTCGTGGACGTCGGTCACGCCGGGCACCGCGGCGAGGGCCCCGGCCACCTCCTCGGGATCCATGCCGGCAGGCACGTGCTGGCCGAGGACGACGAGCACCTCCCGCCCCAGGGCCACGGCCCGGACGGCGACGAACACCGCGATGGCCAGCGCGATACCGGTGTCCCACCACGCGCTCCCCGTCCAGGCGACGAGCGCGCCGGCGACGAGCACCCCGACGGACCCCAGGGCGTCGGCGACCACCTCGAGGTAGGCGCCCTTGACGTTGAGGGACTCCGACGCCCCTCCACGCAGCAGCACGAGCGAGACGAGGTTGACCACCAGCCCCAGGGCGCCGACGACGAGCATGGGCCCCGAGGCCACGTCGGCGGACCGGCCGACCCGACCCACGGCCTCGACGGCGATGTAGACGGAGACGCCGACCATGAGGAGCACCGCGAGGCCGGAGGCGAAGACCTCCGCGCGGTAGGAGCCGAACGTCCGGCGTCCCGTGGTGTCGGCGCGGGTGGCGATCCGTGTGGCCAGCAGCGCCGCACCGAGGGCGACCACGTCCGCGGCCATGTGCCCCGCGTCGCTGAGCAGCGCCAGCGAGCCGGAGGTGAGGGCGGTGACGAGCTCGACGACGAAGAACGCTGCGACGAGGACGAACGCGACCTGCAGGCGCCAGCGGTGGGTGCTCCCGGCGTGGCCGTGCGAGTGCGAGTGGCCGCCGCTCACCGGGAGGCCTGCTCGAACGGGTGCATGGCTCGATCGTAGGTGGTGGGGTTCGGCATCGGGACGCGCTCCCGGGGCCGCCTCAGTCGAGGAAGGCGCCCACCTGGGCGAGGCGGTCCGGGACGAGGGTGTACCAGGCCCACGTCCCGCGGCGCTCCCGCGTGAGCAGGCCGGCCTCGACCAGGATGCGCAGGTGGTGGCTCATCGTCGGCTGGCTCAGGCCGACCGCCTCGGCCAGGTCGCGGACGCAGGCCTCGCCCGCTGCCGAGCCCCTGATCATGCCCAGCACCTGGAGCCGCGCCGGGTCGGCCACCGCCCGCAGGAGGGTCGCCCTGCGCTCGGCCTCCTCGCGGGGCATGGCGGCAGGTCGGAGGACCGTCGGGGTCGTCGCCTCGGCAGAGCCGGTCCGGCCGGCCGCACCACTGGTCCTGCGCCTCATCAGTCCCCTCCTCCCCGAGAATTGTTTGTGTCGACAGGTGTCGATGCAAGCTGGGACCGACCAGCGTTCGGGCTGCTGGGGACGGGGGCAGCGGACGACATGGCCGGGGTGCCCGCTTCCTCGGCATCGGCTCAGGCGCTCGCGTCCGGGCTGTGTGAGAATGCTTGCGACGAGCCGAATGCCGCATACGAGGCAAAGGGGGCCGGTGTGCAGAGCCGGGGGTTGCGCATCGTCGTCGCGGAGGACGACGAGGACATCCGCGTCCTCGTCGAGCGCATCTTCGCCCACGTCGGTGTCGAGGTGACCTCTGTCGCCGACGGCGCCTCGGCCCTGCTCGCGCTCGCCGAGGAGGCGCCCGACTGCCTGGTCGTCGACCTGCGCATGCCGGACGTCGACGGGATGGACGTCCTCGACGAGACGGGGAGGTCCGGCAGCACGGTCCCGGTCGTGCTGCTCACCGCCTCCGTCGAGTCGGAGGTCGAGGTCGAGGCCCTGGCGGCCGGAGCCGTCGCGGTCGTGCGCAAGCCCTTCCAGACCAAGGTCCTGCTGACCGTGGTGGCCAGGGCCATCCGTGGTGCCCAGCCCGACCGCGAGCTGCCGCCGCGGCTGGTGGAGCTCGCCGGGGCCTGAGGTCGGCCGGGGAGACCCACTGACGACCTGCGGACGACCTGCAGACGACCAGGGACGCGCTGCGGTCAGGCCGGGTCGGAGCCCTGCGCCAGGTCAGGCGGGACGGGTCCGGGGCGGGAGCCCGTGTCCACCTGCACCCCGAGCCTGGACTCGAGGCGTCCGAGGGCGTCGAGGGCGTTCGACAGGTCCTCGAGGAGGTCGTCGGGGTCGGCCCGGTCGCTCGTGGCCGACTCGTGCGCCAGCTCGAGGTGTCCACGCAGGGCGGCCAGGATGTTGCGCACCCGGTGGTCGACGCCCTCAGGCACCGGCGGTCCCGCCTGCGACCCGCCCGGACGATGCCACGGGGGCGACCCAGCGGTAGCCGATCCGGGTCTCCGTGCGGATGAAGCGCGGCTCCTTGGAGTCGTCGCCGAGCTTGCGGCGCAGGGAGCGCAGGTGCGCCCGCAGCGTCTGGAGGGTCTCCCCGCCGTGGCTCGCGCCCCAGACCTTGCCGATGAGGTACTGGTGGGTCAGCAGCTTGCCCGGCTGCGCGACGAAGAGCTCCAGCAACCGCCACTCGGTGGGGGTCAGCCTCACCGTGGAGCCGTCCACCGTGACGGCCTTGAGCGCGAGGTCGACCTCGATCCCGTCGGACGACACCGTGGCCGAGTCGGGGGTCGTACCGGCCCGGCGCAGCAGCGCTCGCACCCTGGCCCGCAGCTCGCCGAGCCCGAACGGCTTCTCCAGGTAGTCGTCGGCCCCCTCGTCCAGTGCCGCGATCTTGCGCTGCTCCTCGCCGTCACCGGAGAGCACCAGCACGGGGACCTGGCTCCACGCCCGGACCCGCCGCAGCACCTCGATGCCGTCGATGTCGGGCAGGTTGAGGTCGAGCACGATCAGGTCGGGGGAGCCGGCGGCGGTGAGCGCCACGGCGTCCAGGCCCGTGTGGGAGGCCTCGACGTCGTACCCCTCACGCTCCAGGCCTCGCGTCAGGGCCGTCACGATCTGCGCCTCGTCGTCGACGACCAGCAGCCGGGCCATGGACCGAGTCTAGGTGGGTCTTCACGGCATCTTCACGCGACGGGCGGGGTATGGCGTCGCCTCCTTCACGCGGGGCGGGGCAGCATGGGGTCCGGCACCTCCCGGTGTCGGTCACGGCCCATGGTTCCCCTCCACAGGGCCGCGGTGACCGGACGGGCTCGATGGGCTCCCCTGCACCCTTCGAGCCCGTCCCCGCCCCGGATGAGGAATGCTGGTGTCATGCCCCTCGCGCTCATCGCCGACGACGACGCGGACATCCGCGATCTGCTCTCCCTGGCGGTAGGTCGCACCGGTGCCCAGACGGTCGTCGCGGAGGACGGCCGCGAGGCGGTGCACATGCTCGAGACCCTCTCGCCCGACGTCGTCCTGCTCGACGTGCAGATGCCGGGGCTGAGCGGCATCGAGGTCTGCTGGTGGATCCGGCGCCAGCGGCACCTGCTCGACGTGCCCGTCATCCTGGTCAGCTCGCGCACCTCGCCCTTCGAGATCGACGCCGGCCTCCTCGCTGGTGCCAACAGCTACATCACCAAGCCGTTCAGCCCGGCCCACATCATGGCCGTCGTGAGCCAGCTGCTGATGGAGCGCACCGAGCTGCACCCGCCCTCGGTCGTGGTCATCCCCTCCCTGCCGGGCATACCGGGCGACTGACCGTGACGGCGAGCGCTGCCGCGCGGCCCTCGAGAGCGTCGGTGCGGCCGTCGCCCCGCGGCGTGCTCGCTGCGGCGCTGCTGCTGCTCGTCTTCGTCCTCATGCTGGGGTCGGTGGCCCTCGCCCCGAGCGGCGGGACGGTGGCCGCGTGGTGGCCCGCGGCCGGCGTCAGCGCCGGGGCGGTGCTGCTGGCGCGGGGCCGTCGGCGTCGCTGGGCCATGGTCGCCGGTGTGTGGGTGGTCTGCTTGCTGGCCAACCTGCTGGGAGGTCGCGGGGTCGCACCGGCGCTCGGGTACTCCGTGGCCAACACGGCCGAGTGCGCGGTCGTCGTCGTCCTCATGACGCGGTTCGGTGGTCCCGGCCGGTCGCTGCGCACCATGGCCGACTTCTCCCGGCTCCTGCTCGCCTCCCTCGCGGGGGCCCTGGTCTCCGGCGGCCTCGGAGGCCTGACGGCGGCCCTGCTCTCCCGCGGGGACCTGCTCCTGACCTGGCGGGCGGTCGGCGCCGCGCACCTCGCTGCCCTGCTGGTGATCCTCCCGCTGTTCCTGTCCCGGAGCAGCCCGGTCGCCCGACCGGTGTGGGAGCTCGTCGTGCAGTGGGCTGCCCTGCTGGTCGTCTCCTCGGTCATCTTCGGCCTGGCCAGCGGGCTCCCCGTGGCCTTCGTCGCCATACCCGTCCTGGTGTGGGGGGCCCTGCGCAACTCGGTGCGCACCACCGCGGTGCAGCTCCTGGCGCTCGGCGTCGTCGTGAGCCTGTTCACCGCCCACGGGACCGGACCGTTCGCCATCACGGCCGCCGGCGGCCGCGCCGACCCCGATGAGGTGTCGGGCCTCGTGCAGGTCTTCCTCGCGGTGTGCGCGTTCACCGTCCTGCCCCTGGCCGTCACGGTCCAGCAGGCCCGCGAGCTCCTGTCGCGGGTGACCGACAGCGAGGAGCTGTTCCGCCACGGCTTCGCCGACGCGATGCTCGGCATGTTCATCCTGCGCTGCGAGGACGACCACCCCCGGGCGGTCGAGCTCAACGACGTCGCCGCGCGCCTCCTGGGGCAGGGGCGGCGCGAGCTGCTCGGCGGCGGCGACTGGCTGGAGCACTTCCTCCAGCCCGGGCGCGAGGAGGTGCGTGCGGGGCTGCTGTCGATCATCGCCGGTGAGCGGCGTGGCTGGCGTGGCGAGGTGCAGCTGGCCGGTGACGCCTCCCGGTGGCTGGAGCTCGTGCTCTCCCCGTTGCGGCACGACGCCAGCGACCACATGTTCACGGCCCAGCTGGTCGACGCGACGGAGCAGCACGCCGCTCGCCAGGTGCTCGAGGCCGCACTGCTCAAGGAGCGCGACCTCGTGCGCGACCTGCACCGCCTCAACGACTCCAAGTCGACCTTCGTGTCGTCGGTCAGCCACGAGCTGCGGACCCCTGTGACCAGCGTGGTCGGCTACACCGAGATGCTCATGGACGGCATCGGCGGTGAGGTCAACGCCGACCAGCGCGACATGCTCACCCGGATCCGTCGCAACGGGCAGCGGCTCATGGTGCTCATCGAGGACCTGCTCACCGCCTCGAGGCTCGAGTCCGGCACCTCGCGGCTGGAGCTGAGCGACCTCGACCTGCGTGCCTGCGCGCGGGAGGCGCTCGAGGGCCTCGAACCGCTGCTGCTCGACCGTGACCTGGCCGTCGAGCTCGTCCTGGACCCCGAGCCGCTCATGGTCCTGGCCGACGCCGCCCAGCTCGAGCGCCTGCTGGTCAACCTGCTCAGCAACGCGGTGAAGTTCACCCCGGACGGCGGGTCGGTGACCCTCACCGCCGGGCGCGCCGGACGGCTCGCGACCCTCGCCGTCGCGGACACCGGCATGGGCGTCCCCGAGGACGAGCAGGACCAGCTGTTCAGCCGCTTCTTCCGCTCCTCCACCGCCCAGCGCCGGGCCATCCCCGGCACCGGGATCGGGCTGTCCATCGTGCGGGCCATCGCCAGCCAGCACGGCGGGTCGGTGTCCGCGGTGTCCAAAGAGGGCGTCGGTTCCACGTTCACGCTGTCACTGCCGCTGCAGGGCGCGGTGACCCCGATCCCGCCGGCCCTGCTGCCGCTGGCCGCCGACCTCGGGCACCGGACCCAGCCGACGACCCCGCCCAGGCACCTCGACGAAGGAGAGCTGTGAAGCCGCACTTCCACCTCGACACCCACCCGGTCGCGGACGCGGCCAACGTCGTCCGGGGCGACCACTACCGGGTCACCGTCCTCGACCCCGGCCTGGTGCGGCTCGAGTACAGCCCCACCGGCGAGTTCGAGGACCGTGCCTCGCAGATGGCGCTGAACCGTGCGTTCCCGCCCTGCGACTACACGCTGACACGCGGCGACGGCCCCGACGGGCAGCTCGAGATCAGCACGGAGCGGCTCCACCTGACCTACGACTGCGGCGAGTTCACGACGCACGGCCTGTCCGTCCACGCCAAGGGCGGGTTCCACTCCAACGACAGCGTGTGGCGCTACGGGGTCGAGAGCCCCAACCTCGGCGGCACGGCCCGCACCCTCGACGACGTCGACGGCGCCATCGCGCTGGAGGACGGGGTGCTCGCCTACGACGGGGTGGCGATGGTGGACGACTCCTCGACCGTCCTGCTCACCGACGACGGCTGGATCGCCTCGCGCCGTCCCGGCAACCTCGACCTCTACGTGTTCGCCTACGGCCGCGACTTCACCCGCGCGCTCGAGGTGCTCTACACGCTGACCGGGCCCACCCCGGTCCTGCCCCGCTACGCGCTGGGCAACTGGTGGAGCCGCTACCACCCGTACACCGCCGACGAGTACCTCACGCTCATGGACCGGTTCCGCGACGAGCACGTGCCCCTGTCCGTCGCGGTGATCGACATGGACTGGCACCTCGTCGACATCGACCCGCGCCACGGCAGCGGGTGGACGGGGTACACGTGGAACACCGACCTGTTCCCCGACCCGCCGGCCTTCCTCGCCGGCCTGCACGAGCGCGGCCTCGCCACCTCGCTCAACGTGCACCCCGCCGAGGGGGTCCACGCCCACGAGCGGGCGTACCGGGCCATCGCCGAGCGGGTCGGCATCGACCCCGAGTCGGAGGTGGCCGTGGCGTTCGACCCCACCGACCCCGACTTCCTCGAGGCCTACTTCGAGGAGCTGCACCACCCGCTCGAGCGCGAGGGGGTGGACTTCTGGTGGCTCGACTGGCAGCAGGGCGGCGTCACCCGCGTGCCCGGTCTCGACCCGCTCTGGCTGCTCAACCACTACCACTACCTCGACTCGGGTCGTGACGGCCGGCGCCCGCTGACGTTCTCGCGCTACGCCGGGATCGGCAGCCACCGCTACCCGATCGGGTTCTCCGGCGACACCGTCATCTCGTGGGAGTCGCTGGACTTCCAACCTCGTTTCACCGCAACGGCATCCAACGCAGGGTACGGCTGGTGGAGCCACGACATCGGCGGCCACTTCAAGGGCTACAAGGACGACGAGCTGGCGACGCGCTGGGTGCAGCTCGGTGTCTTCTCACCGGTCAACCGCCTGCACTCGGGCCTCAACCCGTTCAACACCAAGGAGCCGTGGCGGTTCGGGACCCGCGCGCGCGAGGTGATGACGGAGTTCCTGCGGCTGCGCCACCAGCTGCTGCCCTACCTCGCGACGATGAACGTCCGCGCGCACGAGGGGCGACCCATCGTCGAGCCCATGTACTACTCCCACCCCGACGAGCCCGCGGCGTACACCGTGCCCAACCAGTTCATGTTCGGCACCGAGCTGCTCGTCGCCCCCATCACGACCCCGGCCGACCGGGAGACCGGGCTCGCGCGCGTCAAGGCGTGGCTGCCGGAGGGGGAGTGGGTGGACGTGTTCACCGGCACGACCTACCGCGGTGGCCGCTCGCTGCACCTGTACCGCGACCTCGGCTCGATCCCCGTGCTGGCGCGAGCCGGGGCGGTGGTGCCGATGGTGCCCGCCGACGCGGTCACCTTCGGCGCCGACCCCTCGAGCCGTGTCGAGGTGCGGGTGCACGCCGGCGCGGACGGCGAGTTCACCCTGGTGGAGGACCGCGACGACTCCAGGTGGGCCCGCACCCGGATCACGTACGACGACGCCTCCGGCCGCGTCACGGTGCACGACGTCGAGGGCGACGCCTCGACGGTGCCTGCCGACCGCACCTACGAGACCGTGGTGGTTGGCGGCGAGCAGGACGTCCTGGCGAGGGTTTTCGAGGTGCTGGACCGCGCGCAGACGGGGTTCGAGCTCAAGGCCGCGGCGTACGACGCGGTCCGCACGAGCGACACCCCCGCGGACGCCCTCGTGGCCCTGCAGGCCCTCGAGGTCTCGCCGTTCCTGCTCGGCGCCGTCACCGAGCTGCTCATGGCGCGCTGACCCCTCCCGGCCGGGGTGCGGGACGGCTCTGCCGTCCGCCCGGTTGGGCGGGCGCGCTCAGCCGAACAGCGTCCCGTCGCTGATCGCCACGGCGTCCTCACGCAGGTCGGCGTCGCGGACGGTGAAGCCGTCGGGCACGCGCTCGGCGAGGCGGCGTACCAGCTCGGCGTGCACCACCTCCGCCGGTTCCCCGCCCAGCTCGTCGCGGACCTCGCGCAGCGTGGCTCGCAGGACTGCGTTGGCCGCGTCGAGCCGGGTGACGTCCTCGTCCTCGAGCATCATGCCCACCGTCCCGGGGGCGAACTCGAACCGCGTCACGGCCCCAGCGTGCCGTGTCAGACCCAGCTGGGGAACCACATTCGCAGGGACCACTGCTGCTGCGGGATGACCTGGGCGGTGTAGATCGGCCAGAAGAACGCGAAGATCGCCAGGGTCAGCAGGCAGTAGGCGCCGACGACGTAGAGGCCGACCTCGCGCCGGCGTCGTGAGGCGGTCCGGCTCCCGAGGGCCAGGCCCAGGACGAAGACCACCGCCAGCACGACCCACGGCTCGAACGCGACCGTGTAGAAGGAGTAGATGGTCCGCTCCTCGAGGTCGAACCAGGGCAGGTAGCCCCCGACCAGGCCCATGAGGATCGCGCCCGCGCGCCAGTCCCGGCGGAAGAGCAGGTAGTAGAGCAGGACGACGATGGCGGCGGCGCCGAGCCACCAGACCGACACCGTCCCGATCGAGGTGATCGCCTTGGAGCACTGGGCGACCGTGCAGCCGTCCTCGCCGCGCTTGGGCCCCTCGTAGAAGAACGAGGTCGGCCGGCCCTGGACGACCCACGACCACGGGTTGGTGCGGTAGGGGTGGTCGTCGTTGAGCGTGATGTGGAACTTCAGGATCTCCTGGTGGTAGTGCCACAGGGAGCGCACCGAGTCGGGGACCCATGGGGTGTCCTTCGACGGGTGGGTGGCGCCCCACTGCCGGTCGTACCCGAGCGGGGAGCGGAACCACCCGACCCACGACACGAGGTAGGTGACGAGGGTGGTGCCGACCATGACGAGCGCGGCCCACACGCCGTCCCGGACGACCATGCCGGTGAACCGGTGGCCCGCCCCGACCGCGCGACGGGCGCCGAGGTCCCACCAGACCGTCATGAGCCCGAAGGCCACGAGGAAGAACAGCCCCGACCACTTGGTGCCGGTGGCGAGGCCGAGGCAGATGCCCGCGACCCAGCGCCAGGGCCGCCAGCCCAGCCACGGACCGAACCCCGTGGCGAGCTGGCGCGGGGTCATCGCGGCAGCCTTCTCGGCGAGGATGGCGCGGGACCGGTCGCGGTCGATGAGCAGCGCACAGAACGCCGCGAGCGCCCAGAACATCACGATGAGGTCGAGCAGCCCGGTGCGCGACTGCACGAAGTGGTGGCCCTCGAAGGCGAGCAGGAACGCCGCCAGCGTGCCCAGCAGGGACGAGCCGAACAGGCGCCGCGCGGCCCGGCCGATCATGAGGATCGACAGCGTGCCGAGGACGCACACCGAGAAGCGCCAGCCCCACGAGGAGGTCGGCCCGAAGAGGTGCTCACCGATCGCGATGATCCACTTGCCGACCGGAGGGTGGACCACGAGGTCGCCCTCGGTGCCGAAGACGTCGGGGGTCCCGCGGGTGAACAGCTCGTCGGGCTTCTTGAGCGAGTCGGGGACCCGCATCTCCACGCCGTACTCGAGCATCGAGACGCCCTGCTTGACGTAGTAGGTCTCGTCGAACACCAGCTGGTGGGGCCGGTCGAGGGACCAGAAGCGCATGAGGCCACCGACGACGGCGAAGAACAGGGGGCCCAGCCAGCCCCACAGGGTGTCGGTGGGCCGGAACCCGAGCAGGCGTGATCGCAGCTCGTCCGTCCGGGTCATGCGCGACATCGTATGCACACCGGGCCTGACAGGATGACCGACGTGACACCACAGCCAGAGGCAGGCGTCCTCGTCCTCGCGGCGACCCCCATCGGCGACCCCCGGGACGCGGCCCCTCGCCTGGCGCAGGAGATCACGGGTGCCGACGTGGTCGCCGCCGAGGACACCCGTCGGTTGCGGCGCCTGTGCGCCGAGCTCGGGGTGACCCCGGGCGGCTCGGTCCTCAGCTACCACGAGCACAACGAGGCGTCGCGCACGCCGGAGCTCGTCGACCGCCTGCGCGGCGGGGAGCGGGTCGTCGTCGTCACCGATGCCGGCATGCCGTCGGTCTCCGACCCCGGCTACCGGCTGGTGGACGCCGCCGTCGCCGCCGGCATCCGGGTCACCTGCGTCCCCGGGCCGAGCGCGGTGCTCATGGCGCTCGCGGTGTCGGGGCTGCCCGTCGACCGCTTCTGCTTCGAGGGGTTCCTGCCGCGCAAGCCCGGTGAGAAGGCCCGCGTGCTCGCGGCCCTCGCGGACGAGCGCCGGACCATGGTCTTCTTCGAGGCGCCGCACCGCATCGAGGCCAGCCTGCGGGCGATGGCCGAGGCGTGGGGCGGCGACCGGCGCGCTGCGGTCTGCCGCGAGCTGACCAAGACCTACGAGGAGGTCCGCCGGGGCGGCCTCGCCGAGCTCGCTGCGTGGGCAGCCGACGGGGTACGTGGTGAGATCACCGTCGTCGTCGCCGGCGCGACCCCCAGGGCGGCCTCCGTGGAGGACACGCTCCCCGCCATCCGCGAGCGGGTCGAGGCGGGGGAGCGGCTCAAGGACGTGTGCGCCGACGTCGCCACCGCGACGGGGCTGTCCAAGAAGACTCTCTACGACGCATACCTCCGAATCGGCTGAATACCGGCGTATCCTCCCCGGCACGGGGGCGCGGAAGGGGTGCCCCCACTGCAGGGGAGGTCACCCATGTCCCGTCTTTCTCGCCGCGCCCTCGGGGCCGGCGTCGTCCCGCTGTCCGTCGCCCTCGCGCTCGCGGGCTGCGGTACGGAGACGGAGCCGGCCGCGGCCGGTGGCTCGTCGAAGCCGTCGTCGTCGTCGAGCAGCACCACCACCAAGGCCGAGCCGCCCTCGGCGTCGTCCCTCTACGCGAAGGCGCGCAAGACCGCCCTCGCTGCCGAGAGTGGCCACATCGCCGGCACGATGACGAACTCGGGCGACAAGTTCACCATCGACCTCGCCGGCACCGTCGACGGCACCAACCAGAGCCTGGGGCTCGGCCGGGGCGCCGACGGCAAGATCACCATCCTCACGGTGGGCGGGAAGAACTACCTGTCGGCCACCGAGGACTTCTGGGCGGACCAGGTCGGCGCCGGCCCCGCGAAGACGCTCCAGAACAAGTTCGTGATCCTGCCGGCGGCGCAGGCCAAGGAGTTCGGCGACCTCACCATCAAGGGCCTGCTCACCGAGATGTTCGAGGACAAGCAGCTCAGCGTGCTCGATGGTGCCAACACTCGGGTCGAGAAGACCACGATCGACGGCGCGGACGCGTGGAAGCTCACCGAGCGCAGCGGCGGCGACGGGGCGGCGCTGGTGGTCTCGGCCGACGACAAGGCGACCCTCCTGCGCATCGAGGGCCCGACGGACGACCCTGGGCGGCTCGACTTCAGCGAGTGGGACGAGGTCCCGGCCGTCACCGCCCCCGCGCCGAGCAAGGTCATCGAGCTGCCGAAGTAGCCGCGGCGCCCCCCATGGGGCCGGGGCTGCGCCCCTCCTCAGGACAGGAACGCCAGGTGGTCCTTGAGGAGGGAGTAGCCGACGAAGGCCACGACGTCGAGCACCGTGTGGGCGACGACGAGCGGTCCGACGCGCTTGGTGCGCGTGTAGACCCAGCCGAAGAACAGCCCCATGACGATGTTGCCCACGAACCCACCGAAGCCCTGGTACAGGTGGTAGGAACCGCGGATCAGGGCCGAGGTGGCCACGACGGCCGGCAGCGACCAGCCGGCCTGCCGCCAGCGGGTGAACAGGTAGCCGATCATGACGACCTCTTCGAGGACGGCGTTCTGCGCTGCTGCCAGGACGAGCACCGGCACCGTCCACCAGTGGTCGGTCAGGTTCGCCGCCGCGACGGTGGTGTTGGCTCCGAGGGCCTTCGCCACGGCGTACAGGGCCAGGCCCGGCAACCCCACCGCGGCGGCGAGTGCCAGCCCCCTCAGCAGGTCCTGGCCCGGCCGGCGCAGGTCCGCGCCGATCGCGTGGTGCGCGTCGGGGCGCTCGCGGCGCAGGAGGTGCAGGGCCAGCGCGACGGGCACGAGCGGCAGGACGATGCGGGCGAGCTGGTAGGCGAGGTCCAGCCACGGCCGGTCGGGGGTGACCGACGAGTTCATCGTCGTCGTCTGCTGGTTGAGCGCCACCTGCTGGGTGAGCTTGTCGACCAGCTGGAGGACCGAGTAGACGGCGGAGGCGCCGAGGCTGACACCGAGGACGAGGACCGTCTCGGTGACCAGGCTGCGGCGCGACAGCGGGGTGGTGACGGTCATGGGGACAGTCTGGCCGCTCTGCCCGGACGGTTCAGGCAAGGGCGGCCCGACGGTCGCGACGCCGCCGCCACCGGCGCACCCTGAGCCACAGCCAGACGAGCAGCCAGGCCAGCAGCGCGAGCAGGACCACGACGAGCACCGGGATGAACACGGCGACCAGGCTGAGCCCCATCGACGCACCGTCCTCGACGGTGGACGCCACCGGGGCGCCGAAGCCCAGGGTCCCCGCGTTGATGGCCGGGCGGGCGACGGTCTTGCCGGTGTGGACCAGGCCCGAGACGACGACGCCGAGGACCACCCCGACCCACGGGTGGCTCGTCATCCACGACGAGCGGTCGACCCCCTCGGCTGCCGACGTGGCCGCGAACACCAGGCCACCGGACGTCGGCCGGATGAACGTCTGCACCGCGTCGTTGACCGTGTCGACCGCCGGGACCTTGTCGAGTACCACCTCGGCGAGCAGCAGCACCGCACCGATCCCGATGGCCCACCACGACTCGACCCACGCGTACGACTGCGGCAGCGTGATCACGTCGGTGAAGCGGGCGATGAGCGCGACGAGCAGGAACGGGATGTAGGCGTTGAGGCCCGCCGCCGCGGACAGCCCCATGCCGGTGAGTGCGGCGATCATCGGCCACCTCCTGTGGACGGGCGGAGCACCTGTGGGGACATGTCTACTCGACCCGGCGCGGTACCGCCCGAGGACTTGGCGCTCGGGTGGTCGGGCGAGTGGCCGAAAATCCGGCGCGTGGGCGGGGTGGGCGCTCGGTTTCGGGCGAGTGGCCGAAAGTTCGCGGCGCGTGGGCGGGGTGGGCGCTGGGTATCGTGCGAGTGGTCGAAAACTCGGGCCGCTCAGCGCTCGTCGCGACCCGGGAAGTGGCGCCGCCACTGCGGGTCCAGCCGGCCTGGTACCCGGATCCCGCGCGTCCGCATGGCTGCCGCCACGCGGGACAGTACGCCGGCCGGGTCGCCGTAGACCTGGGACGCCAGCACCACGACGAAGCTCCACCCCTCCGACTCCAGGTCCTCGCGGCGCAGCAGGTCGCTTTCCCACTGCCCCTGTCGCTCGATGTGGTGGCGGCCGTCGAACTCGATGCCCAGCCTCTGGTCCGGAAAGGAAAGGTCGATGCGGTACCGCGCCCGCCCGTCCTCGTCCACGACGTCGATGTTCACGACCGGTTCGGGCAGACCCGCCAGCACCAGCAGCATGCGGAGCCGTGACTCCATCGGGGAGTCGACGCGGTCACGGACGTACCCCGCCGCCCGCCGCACCAGGGACTGGTGCGTGCCGTCCCACTCCGCGGCGGCATCGACGAGGCGCTGCGGGGTGGTCGCGCCGGCCCTGACCAGCGAGTCGCCGAGCACCACGAGGTCGACGAGGTCGCACCACCGGCCGAGGTCGAGGAACGTCCGTTCCGCAGACGTCACCGGCAGCCCGCGCCGCGTCACAGGCGTCGGCATGCGCACGACTCGGTGGGTGCGGATGCCGGAGACCTTGGGGCGATGGCTGCGGGGCACGGTGAGGTGGACGTCGGAGGAGTCCGGTGGGACCCCACCCCAGAGCCGAGCCGCCGTGTGGTGCGTGACGACGGCGGTCGGCGGCGAGATGGTCAGTGCTGCCAACGCCCTCATCACCAAGGTCGGGGCGACGTCGGAGCAGAGGTGCACGCCCCAGAAGACCTGGTGGTACGCAGCGCTGGCGAGCGCGGCGTCGTCGATACCTGCCCGTAGCGCCTCGGCCCGGGTGAACGGGAGCCTCGGGTCGAGGGTGCGGTGCGGGAGCTTGCGACGGGGCACCGGTCCACGGTCCCTGATCGCGCCGCAGCGTCGTCCGCGTTGTCCACAAGCCCGGAGCGGGCGCGGCTGCATACCGGGCGAGTGGCCGAAAGCTCGCGGCGTCGACGCAGCGGAGGGGTGAGGTATCGGGCGAGTGGCCGAAAGTACGGGGTGTGCGGGCGGCGCGAGGCTGGATACCGGGCGAGTGGCCGAAAGTACGGGGTGTGCGGGCCGGCGCGCGGGTGGAAACCGGGCGAGTGGCCGAAAGCTCGGGGTGTGTGGCGGGGGCGGGTGTGGGGGCGCAGGTGAGGGGACGACCGGGGGAGGGGGGAGAGGGGTGAGGTCGGTGCGGCCGGAAGTCGGTTGCAGCGTCCAACTAGGATTCGGGCGTGAGCAAAGTCCTGTCTGCCGTCGCCTGGCCGTACGCCAACGGCCCCCGGCACCTCGGCCACGTGGCCGGGTTCGCCGTGCCCTCCGACGTCTTCAGCCGCTACATGCGGATGGCCGGCCACGACGTGCTCATGGTCAGCGGGTCCGACGAGCACGGCACCCCGATCCTCGTCCTCGCCGACCAGCAGGGCGTGAGCGCGCGCGAGCTCGTCGACAAGAACCACGCGATCATCGCCCACGAGCTCGCAGACCTCGGGTGCTCCTACGACCTCTACACGCGCACCACCACCTCCAACCACTACGCGGTGGCGCAGGAGCTGTTCACCCAGGTCTGGAAGAACGGCTACATGGTCGAGCAGACCACGCGTGGGGCGATCTCGCCGTCCACCGGCCGCACCCTGCCCGACCGCTACATCGAGGGCACCTGCCCGATCTGCTCCTACCCCGAGGCCCGGGGCGACCAGTGCGACAACTGCGGCAACCAGCTCGACCCCACCGACCTCATCGACCCGCGCTCCAAGATCGACGGGGAGACGCCGGAGTTCATCGAGACCCAGCACTTCTTCCTCGACCTGCCCGCGCTCGCCGATGCGCTGCGCGAGTGGCTCGAGGGCCGGGAGGCATCGGGCACGTGGCGCCCCAACGTCATCAAGTTCAGCCTCAACATCCTCGAGGAGATCCGCCCCCGGGCGATGACCCGCGACATCGACTGGGGCATCCCGGTGCCGCTCGACGGCTGGCGCGACCAGCCGACCAAGCGCCTCTACGTCTGGTTCGACGCCGTCGTCGGCTACCTGTCGGCCTCGGTCGAGTGGGCCCGACGGCTGGGCGAGCCCGAGCGCTGGCGCGAGTGGTGGAACGACCCCGAGGCCGTGTCCTACTACTTCATGGGCAAGGACAACATCACCTTCCACTCCCAGATCTGGCCGGCCGAGCTGCTCGGGTATGCCGGTCGCGGCGACAAGGGTGGGGAGCCCGGCACGTTCGGGGAGCTCAACCTGCCGACCGAGGTCGTCTCGAGCGAGTACCTCACCATGGAGGGCAAGCAGTTCTCGACCTCCCGGGGCTACGTCATCTACATCCGCGACGTCCTGGAGCGCTACGGCCCGGACGCCATCCGCTACTTCATCTGCGCGGCCGGTCCCGAGAACGCCGACGCCAACTTCACCTGGGCGGAGTTCGTGCAGCGCAACAACTCCGAGCTCGTCGCGGGCTGGGGCAACCTCGTCAACCGCACCGCGGCCATGGTGGCCAAGAACTTCGGCGAGGTCCCGCAGCCCGGGTCCCTCGAGCCGGTCGACGAGGCGGTCCGGGCCAAGGTCCTGGCTGCCTTCGAGACCGTCGGCGGCCTGCTGGCCCGGCAGCGGGTCAAGGCAGCGGTGGCCGAGGCCATGCGCACCGTCGGCGAGGTCAACAAGTACGTCACCGACACCGAGCCGTTCAAGCTCAAGGGCGACGACCAGCGCGAGCGGCTCGCGACGGTCCTGCACACGCTGGTGCAGTGCGTGAGCGACCTCAACACGATCCTCAGCCCGTTCCTGCCCCACTCGGCCAACGCCGTGCACGCGGCGATCGGCGGCAGCGGCCAGTTCATGCCGATGCCGGTGGTGCAGGAGGTCTCGGGTCTCGACGACGACGCCGACCGCTCCTACCCCGTCGTGACGGGCGAGTACACCGGCACACCGGCCTGGGCGTCTCGACCCGTGGACGTAGGGGCCGTCGTGGTCAAGCCCACACCGATCTTCACCAAGCTGGACGAGTCCGTCGTCGAGGAAGAGCTCGCTCGTCTCGAGCAGGGCTGACGCGGACCCGGCGATGGCATCCCACGACACACCGAGCCGCTCGGGCCACGGGAGGGTGCCGACGGCGCCGGACCCGCTGCCCATCGCAGTGGTCGACAACCACACCCACCTCGACATCGCGAGGGACGGCGAACCGGCTCCGGACGTCGCCGCCGCCGTGGCCCAGGCGGCGGCCGTGGGCGTCGACCGGATGGTGCAGATCGGGTGCGACCTGCCGGGCGCCCGGTTCACCGTGGACGTCGTCGACCAGCACCCGGCGATGCTCGGCGGCGTCGCCCTGCACCCCAACGAGGCGCCGCGGCTCGCGGCCACCGGTGAGTTCCGGGACGCCTACGCGGAGATCGAGTCGCTGGCCGCCCACCCCCGGGTGAGGGTGATCGGTGAGACCGGGCTCGACTACTACCGCACCGGGCCGGAAGGTGTTGCGGCGCAACAGGAGTCGTTCCGCTGGCACATCGACCTGGCCAAGCGCACCGGCAAGGCGCTGCAGATCCACGACCGTGACGCCCACGCCGACGTCCTGCGCATCCTCGAGGAGGAAGGCGCCCCGGACCGGACCGTGCTGCACTGCTTCTCCGGCGACATGGCGATGGCGCGCACCTGTGCCGAGCGCGGCTACCACCTGTCGTTCGCGGGCACCGTGACGTTCAAGAACGCTAACGGCCTGCGCGACGCCCTCGCGGTCACGCCGCTGGACCGCCTGCTCGTCGAGACCGACGCCCCCTACCTCACGCCCGCGCCGTGGCGCGGCGCCACCAACGCGCCGTACCTCGTGCCCCTGACCGTGCGCGCGATGGCCGGCGTCCTCGGCGTCGCGGTGCCCACCCTGTGCCAGGCGCTCAGCGACAACTCCGAGGCCGTGTACGGACCCTGGTGACCCCTCGCCACCCGGGGTCGGTGGCCGCGGGTGCCGTACTGCGCCGCTGGGCTCCGCGTGACGGTGCACTACTCCTGTGGCTTCTGTGGCGTGACCACTTGATCAAAGCCTGAAGGTTCCGTTATCGAAATTTGACCTTTGGGCGAACGCCGGTCATGGTGGATGACTGTTGGCCGGGGTCGGACCCTCCGGGCGACGCGAGCGGGGGTGCTCGATCCGTTGGGAACAGCGGACGCGGGCGCCCCTCTTCCATTGCCGGACCAGCACCACCGGCAGGGACGCGCCGCCACCACCGATGCCCGGGGAGATCGACCTCTGGAGCATTGTGATCACCCGTCCCGTTCGGCGTATCGCCCAAGCAGCGGTGGTGACGACCCTCGTCGCCGGAGCCGTTGGCGTCTCTCACTTCGACAAGTCCGTCACCCTGTCGGTCGACGGCAAGACCTCCACCGTCCACGCCTTCGGCAGCACGGTCGGTGACGTCCTCGCGAAGCAGGACATCAAGCTCAACTCGCACGACGTGGTCGTGCCCGCCCCCACCGCGAAGGTGTCCGACGGCCAGAAGATCGTCGTGCGCTACGGGCGCAAGCTGACCGTGACGGTCGACGGCGCGACCCGCGAGTACTGGACCACCGCCACCTCCGTCGAGGCGGCGCTGCAGGAGCTGGGCATCCGTGCCGACTCCGCCAAGCTCTCCACCTCGCGCTCCATGACCCTGGGTCGCAGCGGCCTGGCGCTCTCCGTGACCACGCCCAAGGACGTCGTCGTCCGCGTGGACGGCAAGAACCTCACCGAGACCACGACCGGCACCACCGTCGGTGCGGCCCTCAAGGAGCTCGGCGTCACCTTCGACTCCAACGACCGGGTGTACCCCGCCCTGTCGCGTCCGGTGACCAAGGGCCTCAAGATCGCCGTCGCCCGTGTCTCCACCGCGACCGTCAAGACGACCGTGCCGATCGCCGCCCCGGTCTCCAGGAAGTCCGACTCCAGCCTCTACAAGGGCCAGAGCAAGGTCGTCCAGAACGGCGCGGACGGCGCCAAGGTCGCCACCTGGCGCGTCACCAAGGTCGACGGCAAGGTCAAGAGCAAGAAGTGGCTCACCTCCGTCGTGACCCAGCGTCCCGTCGCCCGCGTCATCGCGGTGGGCACCAAGGCGCGTCCCGTGGCCACGCCCCCGCCGCCGTCCGCGGGCAACACCTCCGGTGCCGGGATCAACCTCTCCAACGCCGCCATGTGGGACCGCATCGCCCAGTGCGAGTCCAGCGGCAACTGGTCCATCAACACGGGCAACGGCTACTACGGCGGCCTGCAGTTCGACCTGCGGACCTGGCTCGGTGCCGGCGGCGGCGACTTCGCCTCGCGCCCCGACCTCGCCTCGCGCGAGGAGCAGATCACCGTGGCGAACCGCGTGTACGCCGACCGCGGGCTCTCGCCCTGGGGCTGCGCCGGCGCAGCCTGACGCTCCAGCTCACGACAGCGCCCCCGACCAGCCGGTCGGGGGCGCAGTCGCGTCCGGACGAGACGTCGGCCTCCCCTAGAGTTCTCGCCATGGCGGAGCAGACCAGCGGCTACCTCGGCGCCGCGCAGATCCGCGAGATCGCCGCGGGGCTGGGCATGCGGCCGACCAAGCACTGGGGCCAGAACTTCGTCGTCGACGCCAACACGGTCAAGCGCATCGTGCGGATCGCGGGCGTTGGACCCGGCGACAGCGTCGTCGAGGTGGGGCCCGGCCTGGGCTCCCTGACCCTGGCGCTGCTGCCCGAGGTCGGCCACGTCACGGCCGTTGAGGTCGACCCGACCCTCGCGCAGGCACTGCCCGGCACCGTGCAGCGGCTCGCACCGGACTACGCCGACCGGCTCACGCTCGTCCACGCCGACGCGATGCAGGTCCACGAGCTGCCCGACCCCCAGCCGACGGCCCTGGTCGCCAACCTGCCCTACAACGTCTCGGTGCCCGTCGTCCTCACCTTCCTCGAGTCGTTCCCCACGCTGGAGCGGGTGCTCGTGATGGTGCAGCTCGAGGTCGCCGAGCGGCTCGCAGCCACCCCCGGCTCCAAGGCCTACGGCGTGCCGAGCGTGAAGGCTGCCTGGTATGCCGCGGTGCGGCTCGCGGGGACGGTGCCCCGCAGCGTGTTCTGGCCCGTGCCCAACGTCGACTCGGGGCTCGTGGCGCTGGAGCGCCGCGACCCGCCGCGCACCGACGCCACCCGCCGCGACACCTTCACCTGCATCGACGCGGCCTTCGCCCAGCGCCGCAAGACCCTGCGCGCCGCCCTGGCGGGCTGGGCGGGCTCGGCCGCCCGGGCCGAGGAGTGCCTGCGGGTCGCTGGGGTGGACCCGCGGACGCGTGGTGAGCAGCTCGGCATCGAGCAGTTCGCCGCGATCGCCTCGGCCCGCGCGGCACTGCCCGACTGACGGGCCGGCGCCGGGCCGCGCTGCGTACGGTCTCGTTGCGTCCGGGCCGCGCCGCGTATGGCCCGCGGGGTGTCTCCGTCATCTGCTGTATTTCGGCCGGGCAGCGTGAGTTTACGATGGTTCGGACGTGGGACCGGTGCGTTTCGGGTGGTCAGGGCCCCGTGCGTAGGTGCGCCTCGGCTGCACCCGGCTCCCTCCCGGAGCCCCGGTTCACGCGCGTCTTCTTCGTCGGAGAAGGGGTGAGGACCGTCCATGGACGTCACCGCCGGCGCACGCCCGGAGCCCGTGGTCACCCTGGCGCTGGTGCCCGACTTCGAGCTCAGGTACGACGACGTGCCCGTCGCCGTGCCGGTCACCTCCAGGCGCCTGCTCGGCCTGCTGGCCCTCTCGGGGGCGCCGGTGCCACGGGCGCTCGTGGGCGCCACCTTGTGGCCGGAGGCCGACGAACGTCATGCGGCGGCGAGCCTCCGCAGCGCGCTGTGGCGCATCCCGGTGGTGCCTGGACCACCGCTCGTGGGGACGCGGGGCTGTGGCCTGGGCCTGGGGGAGCACGTCGTGGTGGACCTCCACGAGCTGCTGCGCGACACCCAGGCGATCCTGGCGACGCGTACCCCACCGGCCCGGCTGCTGGGCTCGGCCGCGGCCCTGCGCCTCCTGGGGCACGACCTGTTGACCGGCTGGTACGACGACTGGGTCGTCGACGAGCGCCAGCGCTTCCGGCAGCTGCGCCTCTACTCCCTCGACGTCATCGGCCACGCGCTGCTCGAGCAGCACCGCACCGGTGAGGCCCTGCAGCTGGCGCTCGTCCTGGTGGAGACGGATCCGCTCCGGGAGAGCGGGCACCGGCTGCTCCTGGACGTGCACCTCCAGGAGGGCAACGTCGCCGAGGCGGTCCGCCAGTACGAGCGGTACGCCCACCTCCTCGAGCGTGAGCTGCGGGTGCGGCCCTCGGACCTCATGACGGCCCAGCTGCGCCGCTTCCGGACGGCCGCGGCGAGGCCCGCAGGGACCGCCGTGACTGCGGTGTGACGACCGGGTGACGCGGCAGCGCCACGCTGGGCGGCACGGGGGTGCGACGTCCCTCGATGAGTGCTGGGGATGGTGGTGCCGGTGGCCGGAGCTCACGGTCGGGAGTCCACGGCCCCGCGCCGGCGCATCTGGGTGCAGCAGGTGGCGGTGGAGACGAACCGGCTCAAGATGCGGGTCGACGCGGCCCGGGCGCGGGGTGACCTGACCGAGCCGCAGGAGACCGTCGCCCTCGGAGTCGACGGCTTCATCGAGAGGGCGCGTGCGGCCGCCTTCCGCGACGACCCCATCCCCGGCCGCCTCGCCAACTGGTGGAGGGGCACCCTGGTCGAGGCGGCGTACCGCAACATGCACTCGGCGCGCAGCGCCCTGTTCGACCTCTACACGGAGGCTGAGCTGCGCGCGGAGATCCCGATGGTCGTCGCCCGCGCCAACTCGACCCTGCACCGCGACGACCCGCGCCTGGCCACGGTCGCCGAGCTGTCGGCGCTGCCACCCTCGAGGTTGCGGCCGCGGATGCGCCGGCTGGTGGGCGACAGCTACGAGCGTCTGGACCTCGAGCACGGGCAGCTGCGCAGCTTCCGCAACATCGTCCTCATGGCGGCGGCGTTCCTGCTCTGCTGCGTCGCCGTCACGATCGGCTTCATCTGTGCCCACCCGAGCTGGATCCCCCTGTGCTTCGACAGCACCGCCGACCTGGTGAGCTGTCCGTCGCGCATGACCGCAGGCGCAACCCCCTCGTGGCCCGACGTGCTGGTCGTCACGGGGATGGGTGGCCTCGGGGGCGCGTTCGCCGCCACCTTGTCGATCCGCAACCTCAAGGGGACCTCCACCCCGTACGACGTGCCGGTCGCGCTGGCGGTCCTCAAGGTCCCCATGGGCGCGCTCACCGCGATCCTCGGGCTGGTCGCCATCAAGGGCGGGTTCGCGCCGGGACTGTCCAACCTGGACAACCAGGGGCAGGTGTTGGCCTACGCCCTGCTGTTCGGGTTCTCCCAGCAGGCGTTGTCGCGGCTGCTGGACAAGCGGGCCTCGGACCTGTTGGAGGGCCTGCCCGGCGGCGAGGCGGTCACCCCGCTGCCCGGCGCCAAGGGGGTCGCGCCGGCCGGGCCGCCTCCGGGCGAGGGTCCACCGGACACCGGGCAGCAGGGGAACGGTGAGGTGACCGGTGGAGTTGCCGCGGGAGGCGTCGTGGCCGGTGGGGGGACCGGGACGCCCGGGGTGACGGGCGCGGGGGCGACCGAGAAGGACCGTCCGCTCGCCGAGCCCGACGACGCGACGCAGCAGGACCAGTACGACCAGCTGCGCGAGACGGACAACTCCCGCAAGGACCAGAGCGAGGCCGAGGAGGCCGAGCTCCTGGAGAAGGAGTTCGGGCCGCCGGACGCTCGTGGGATCTACGGCGCGCCGGTCCCCGCTGCAGGCGCGCCCCCGACCGACGGCGGGGGGACGTGATGGCGGGAGTGGAGGAGATGGTCCGCGCGGCGGAGCGGTCGCTCGGCCTGCAGGGTCGGCCCAACGCGATCACGCGCTGGTACGCCGAGCGCAACGGCCCGGTCTTCGCGACGGCGCCGTGGTGCAACCAGAGCATCACGTACTGGGCGAGGAGCTCGGGCAACGACGTCGCGGTGTGCTTCGGGCGCGACTACGCGTTCACGGTCTGGCACGCGGAGCGCTTCCGCACCGAGGGGCAGTGGCACGTCGACGTCGCCGGTATCCGGCGCGGGGACATCGTGTTCTTCGACTGGGACGAGACGAACCGCATCGGGGCGATCGACCACATCGGCCTCGTGACGGGCGTCCGGGACGGCGTCGTCTACACGATCGAGGGCAACACCTCCGACGCGTGTCGGCGCCGCGCCCGCTACGCCTCGACCATCGCCGGCTACGGACGACCGGACTACCCGGCGCCGGGCCGGCTGTCGGCTCCCGCGGGCCCGTCGACGCCCGGGGCGGCGACGGGCAGCGACGCGGCGCCACCGGGCCTGCCGGTGCTCAGGCGCGGTGCGGCCGGGGTGCTGGTCAGGCAGCTGCAGCGCTGCCTCAACAAGGTGCAACGGGCCCGGTTGGCCGTCGACGGTGACTTCGGGCCGATGACCACCGCGGCCGTGAAGACCTTCCAGCTGCGCGCCGGCGGCCTCGAGCCCGACGGCGAGTACGGCCCCAAGACCGCAGGCAAGCTCACGGTGGCACGCAGGAGGGTTCGATGAGCACAGGCGCAGTACCGACGACCCGGGAGACGGTCCCGGCGGACGCACCCGACGAGGTCAAGGGCAAGGCGGCGAGGGCCGCCGGTCCACGGGAGCCGTGCTTCGACCCCACGGTGGGCGTCGCGCTGCCCTCGCCCACCTGGCGGGGCGAACCCCGCAACCGCCTGGTCGTCATCGGCGACTCCCTCACCCACGGCTTCCAGAGCGGGGCGGTCTTCAACACCGACCTGTCGTACGGCGCGATCATCGCCTACGAGCTCGGGTGGCTCGACGCGTTCCGCTACCCGCGCTACCCGGGGCTTGGTGGCCTGCCGATCAACCTCGAGCTGCTGATGCGTGACCTGGAGTCACGGGTGGGCGCGGACATCAGCCTCTGGGAGCTGCCGCTGGCCCTGTTCCGCGCCCGGCAGTTCATGGACGACCTCGAGGACTACTGGGAACGGGGTCCGGGGAGCGTCTTCCCGACGGTCGCCGCGATCAACCACGCGCTGGCGGTCTACGGCTGGGACCTGCGTGACACCCTGGACTGGACGGCCGAACAGCTCGAGGCGCGGATCGTCACGCCGAAGGACGACCTGGTCCAGCAGCTCGTGGAGAACAACAGCGAACGGGCCGCGCTGCGCGTCTACCCGCGCGGGCCGGACCAGCGCACGCTGACGCTCTTCCAGGCGGCCGCGCGGCTGGGGGAGGACCGCGACGACGGCACCGACGACGGCATCGAGACGCTCGTGGTGTTCCTCGGCGCCAACAACGCCCTGCGGACCGTCACCGACCTCACGGTGCACTGGAGCGGGCCGGGGTACGACTCGCTGTCCCAGAAGGGGCAGTACACGATCTGGCGCCCCGAGCACTTCCGCGCCGAGCTCGGTCACGTCGTCGAGGAGGTGCGCAGGATCAGGGCGCGCCACGTCATCTTCTGCACGGTCCCGCACGTCACCATCGCCCCCATCGCCCGGGGTGTCGGAGGAAAGATCGCGCCGGGCTCGCGCTACTACCCGTACTACGCGCGGCCGTGGGTGACCGACGCAGCCTTCAACGCCAGCCGCGACCTGCACATCACCGGTGAGGAGGCGCGCGCGGTCGACTACGCGATCGACGTCTTCAACGAGGACATCACCGACGTCGTCCGCACCGAACGCAGTGGGGGCGCCCCCGACGGGACGGCCCGCGACTGGTACCTGCTCGACATCGCCGGGATGCTCGACCGCCTGGCCGCCCGCCGCTACATCAACGACGTCAACGCGCGCCCGCCGTGGTGGACGCCGTACCCGCTGCCGGCTGCGCTGCAGGCCCTGCGACCCCCGGTCGACTCACGGTTCCTCACCGGTGACGGGCACGGGGGCCGCGGCCAGGGCGGGCTCTTCTCCATGGACGGCGTGCACCCGACCACCGTCGCGTATGGCGTCATCGCCCAGGAGATGATCCGGATCATGGAGGGCGCCGGCGTCGCCTTCCGGCACCCCAACGGAGAGCCTCGGACCGGACCCGTGCAGGTGGACTTCGGGCGCCTCATCCTGCGCGACACCCTGGTGCGCTTCCCGCCCCAGATCGTCGACTCGACCTTGCAGACGCTCGGGTGGGCCGACGAGCACCTCGGGTGGGTGCTGCGCACCCTGAGGTCGCACTTCTGAGGTGGGCGCCGCGTCGACGGCCTCAGCGCAGGAGGCAGGTGGCGATGCCGGCGTTCGTCCGCTGGTCGACCAGCGCCCTCGCCTGCGCCCGGCCCACGTTCCACTCGAGCCAGTCGGTGCTGGCCCGGCTTCCCGAACAGTTGACGCCGGTGGCGACCACGTCGACCAGTGCCGGGGCCGCGTCGGGGGAGAGCTCGGTGAGGTACTGGTAGTCGACCGGGGTGGTGGCCTGGGTGCGCGACAGGTTGTGCTCGGCGATCCAGAGGTCGGGGTTGAGGGCCGCGAGCCCGAGGAGCCCCACCGCGCCGAACCGCACCGCCGTCGGCACGAGCCACTGACGAGCCCGGACGACCCGGGTGGCGAGGACGAGCAGCACCACGACCCCGAGCCAGCCCTCGAAGACCGACACCAGCAGGCGGAGCCGGCTGAACCCGTACGCCTCCTCGTAGAGGCCCATCCGGTGCAGGGCGGAGGCGACGACGACGAGGGTCATGACGCACAGCGCACCGAGGGCCAGGTCGCGGCGCCCGCCGGGCGCGGCCTTGCGCACCGCCCAGGCCACCACGGTGAGGGTGAGGATGGTCGCCGCGGTGAGCTGCCCGAACCCCTGGTGCACGTAGTCGGCGTAGGTGAGGCCGGTGGTCCGCTGCAGGTAGTCGTGGCCGCCGAACAGGGCGGTCGCCTGGGCGACGAGGAAGAGCGCGAAGACGGCATTGACGGCGCTCACCGGCGCGAGCCACTCGAAGTCGCGCCGGCTCTGGCGCAGCGGCAGCTGGAGCCGGTCGACGGCGGGCGGTGCCAGGGCGACGAAGGCCGCGGCCAGGGTGCCTGCTGCCACGAAGAGGGCCAGTACGGCGCGGGCCGGCAGGTCGTTCCACGTGATGTTGGGGGTCAGTGCGTCGACCCAGGACGCGAACAGGGCGTCGGCGGAGGCGAACAGCGCGCCGAACACCAGGAGCAGGACGAGCGAGACGAGTGCGGTGCGGACCGCGGGGACCCACGCCTGGATGCTGCTGCGCGGGCGAAGCGTGCGCCCCAGCCAGGGCAGGCCCCGGATCGCCGCGAGCGGCACCGCGACCGCGGTGGCGAACAGGCCCACCACCGACCGGGCGCGGGTCGAGCCGACGGCCACGAGGGCCAGGGCCGCGAGCAGGCACAGGACCGTGATCCACGCGGCGCTGCGCACCGACAGGGTGGCGAGGAGAAGGCCGGCGACCACCGCGTCGAGGGTGTCGAGCCGCGTCCAGCGAGCCGGACGGCGCACGGCCCGCGCCGCGAAGACGGTGGCGACCACGGCGGCGAAGACGAGGGTGGTGCCGATGCCCGTCGTCCGGTTGGGCAGGACGACCGCGGCCAGGACCCCGGCTGCCGCAGCGGCGGCCACCAGGCCGGGGCGGCGGTCGCCCGCGTCGGGCCACACGGTGGAGACGGCGTCGCGGGCCGGGGCCGCCGGTGGCGGCTGGGACGGGGCCGGCGGGGTGAGCGTGCTCATGACGGGCTCCTTCGTGGTGACGGGTCGGTCGGGGTCGGAGGGCAGCAGCACCTGGATGCGGCAGCCGTGGTCGGAGTCCCCGACCGCGATGGTGCCGCCGTGCAGCTGGACGACCCAGCGGGAGATGGCCAGGCCCAGGCCGGTGCCGCTGGCGTGGGCCGCGCTGGTCGTGAACCGCTCGAACACCAGGCCGCGCTCGGCGGGGGCGATTCCGGGTCCCTCGTCGATGACGTCGAGGCTCACCCGGTCGCCGACGGCGGCGGCCAGCACCCGCACCTCACCGCCCGCGGGGCTGTGCCTGGCCGCGTTGTCGAGCAGGTTGGCGAGCAGCTGGTGGAGGCGGTCGGGGTCGGCCGGCACCTCCAGGTCGGGAGGGTCGACGACGACGGTGTAGCGCAGCGAGTCGACGCGGGCCTGGGCGACGGCGTCGTCGAGCAGCTCGGTGACCTCGACCCGGGCGAGCCGCAACGGCATCACGCCCTCCTCGACCCGGGACAGGTCGAGCAGGTCGCCGATCAGACGCCCGAGGCGTTCGGTCTGCGCGAGAGCCGAGCGCAGCTCCTCGGGCGTCGGCTGGCTCACGCCGTCGGCGAGGTTCTCCAGCACGGCCTGCAGGGCGGAGATGGGGGTGCGGAGCTCGTGCGAGACGTTCGCGACCAGGTCACGACGGTGCCGGTCGACGAGCTCCAGCGTGGCCGACATCCGGTTGAACGCCCGCGCCAGCTCACCCACCTCGTCACCCGAGGTGGCCCGTACCCGGTGCGAGTAGTCGCCCTGCGCCATCCGCTGCGCCGCCACGGTCATCTCCCGCAGCGGCGACGTCATGCCGCGCGCCAGCAGCTGGGTCAGCACGAGCGCGACGCCGACGGCCAGCGGCACGGTCGCCCACGGCGAGACGCCCAGCCGGGTGCCGACGACGGCCAGCACCGAGGCGACGGTGATGGTCACGGCGACGAGCAGCCCGAGCTTGGTCTTGATGGAGCGCGCCGGGTCCAGGGGCCGCAGGTCGTACCTCACGTGCCCGGCTCCAGCGCGTAGCCGACGCCGTGCACGGTACGCAGCCGCTCGGCTCCGAGCTTGCGGCGCAACGACTTCACGTGGCTGTCCACCGTGCGGGTGCCGGACGCGTCGGCCCAGCCCCACACCTCCGCGAGCAGCGCCTCGCGGCTCAGTACGGTGCCGGGTCGCGTGGCGAGGCAGGCGAGCAGGTCGAACTCGGTCGGGGTGAGGTGCACCTCCTCGTCGCTGGCCCACACCCGGCGCTGGGCGCCGTCGATGCGCAGGCCGCCCACGGTGGTCGGCGTGGCGGACCGGGTCTCCGCGGCGCGCTCGACCCGGCGCAGCAGCACCCGCAGGCGTGCCACGAGCTCGCGCATCGAGAACGGCTTGGTCATGTAGTCGTCGGCGCCGATGCCGAGCCCGACGAGCAGGTCGGTCTCGTCGTCACGGGCGGTGAGCATCAGGACGGGCACGGGTCGCTCGGACTGCAGCCGCCGGCACACCTCCAGGCCGTCGAGGCCGGGCAGCATGATGTCGAGGACCACGACGTGCGGCTCCCAGGCGGCGGCGACCTCGAGGGCGGTCAGCCCGTCGTGGACCTTCCGCGGCTCGAAGCCCTCGGCGGCGAGGCGCGCGGCGACGGCGTCGGCGATGGTCGGCTCGTCCTCGACGACGAGGACACGGGGCGGCTGGCTCACGTCGTCGAGACTAGAAGGGCCGTGCGCGGGCCCGGCGGAGAACGTGTGGAGGTTCTGTGGAGATCCGCGGATCCGCGCCGCCTGCCCGTCCCCGTTAGGGTTGCCGCCATGACCTCTGCCGACCTCGTGCCGCCCCAGGTGACGGTGCGCGTACCCGGCAAGGTCAACCTCGAGCTCATGGTGGGGCCGCCGCGTGAGGACGGCTACCACCCGCTCTCCACGATCTTCCACGCCGTGAGCCTCTTCGACGAGGTGACGGTGGCGACCGCCGACGAGTGGGGGGTCGGCGTCAGCGGCCCACAGTCGCTCGGCGTGCCTGTCGACGAGAGCAACCTGGCCCTGCGCGCGGCGCGGCTGCTCGCCGAGGTGGGCCACGTCGCCGAACCGGTCCACGTGAGCATCCGCAAGGACATCCCCGTCGCCGGCGGCATGGCCGGCGGCTCGGCCGACGCCGCTGCCGCGCTCGTCGCCTGCGACCGGCTGTGGAGCCTGGGCCTGCCGCGCACCGAGCTCGAGCACCTCGCCGCGGAGCTCGGCAGTGACGTGCCCTTCCTGCTGTCCGGGGGCACCGCGATGGGGTCGGGGCGTGGGGAGGTGCTCGCGCCGGTCCTCGCGCGGGGCAGCTACCACTGGGTGTTCGCACTGAGCGAGGGCGGCCTGTCCACGCCTGCCGTGTACGCCGAGTGCGACCGGCTCCGGGGCGACCGGCCCGTGCCGCCCCCCTCGCCGAGCCCAGAGATGATGACCGCCCTGCGCTCCGGCGACGCCCGGGCGCTGGGCGAGGCGTTGAGCAACGACCTGCAGGCTGCCGCGATCTCCCTCATGCCCGCGCTCGGGGAGGTCCTCGACGCGGGACTGGAGTTCGGCGCCCTCGGTGGGGTCGTGTCCGGCTCGGGACCGACGGTCGCGTTCCTCGCGGAGGACAACGAGGCCGCCATCGACCTCGCGGTGTCGCTGACGGCCTCCGGTGCCGTCCAGGACGTCCGCCGGGCGACGGGACCGGCGCACGGCGCCCACGAGATCAGCGCCCCCAGGCCCGGGTGACGGTGCCCTGATGGCCAACCTCATCAGCGTCGAGCGCGCCTCGCTCGCCCTCGGCACCGCCCAGGTCCTCGACGAGGTCTCCCTCGGCGTGCTCGGCGGCGACCGGATCGGCGTCGTCGGCCGCAACGGTGGCGGCAAGACCACGTTGCTGCGCGTCCTCGCTGGGCACCGCGAGGTCGACTCGGGCCGGGTCACCCGCGCCGGCGTCTCCAGCGTCGGGGTCCTCGCCCAGGACGACGTCCTCGACCCGGGGCACACCGTGCGCGAAGCGGTCCTCGGCGACCTGCCCGAGCACGTGTGGGCCGGCGACCCGCGGATCCGCGACGTCCTCACCGGGCTGCTCGGCGGCACCGAGGCGCAGGCGGTCGGAGGGCTCGACGCCACCATCGGGCCGATGTCCGGCGGCGAACGGCGGCGCCTCGCGCTCGCGCGGCTGCTCGTGCAGGACCCGACCGTCCTCTTCCTCGACGAGCCCACCAACCACCTCGACGTCGAGGGCGTGGCCTGGCTGGCCGAGCACCTCGTGCGCCACCGCGGCCGCCCCGACAACGCCGTCGTCGCCATCACCCACGACCGCTGGTTCCTCGACGCCATCGCCACGAACACGTGGGAGGTCGTCGACGGGAAGGTCAACGCGTTCGAGGGCGGCTACGCGGCATACGTGCTCGCCAAGGCCGAGCGCGAGCGGATGGCGCAGGTGACCGCCGAGCGCCGCGACAACCTGCTCCGCAAGGAGCTCGCCTGGCTCCGGCGCGGCGCCCCGGCCCGGACCTCGAAGCCGAAGTTCCGCATCGAGGCCGCCAACACCCTCATCGCCGACGAGCCGCCCCCGCGCGACGACGTGGAGCTGCTGCGGTTCGCCACGACGCGGCTGGGCAAGGACGTCGTCGACCTGCTCGACGCCACCGTGACCCTCGGCGACCGCGTCCTGCTCGACCGGATCACGTGGCACCTCGCCCCGGGGGAGCGGGTGGGCATCGTCGGCGTCAACGGCGCGGGCAAGTCCACACTCCTGCGTGCCGTCGCGGGGCAGCTCCCGCTCGCCTCCGGCAAGCGCAAGCAGGGCGTGACGGTCCGGCTGGCCTACCTCACCCAGGAGGTGCGCGAGCTGGAGCGGTATGCCGACTGGCGGGTCATCGAGGCCATCGAGGACGTGCGCAAGTACGTGCGGCTCGGCCCGAAGGAGATCTCCGCGTCCCAGCTGGCGCAGCGGCTCGGCTTCACCGGCGGCCGCCAGCAGACCCGCGTCTCCTCGCTGTCAGGCGGAGAGCGGCGTCGGCTGCAGCTGACCCGGCTGCTCATGGACGAGCCCAACGTCCTGCTGCTCGACGAGCCCACCAACGACCTCGACATCGAGACGCTCACCTCGCTCGAGGACGTCCTCGACGGCTGGGCCGGGACCCTGCTCGTGGTCTCCCACGACCGCTACCTGCTCGAGCGCGTGTGCGACCGGCAGGTGGCGCTCCTCGGCGACGGCCGGGTCCGCGAGCTCCCCGGCGGCGTCGAGCAGTACCTCGAGCTCCGCCACGAGGCCGTGGAGGCCGGTGCCCGCAAGGCGGCGTCGGACTCCGCGAGTGCTGACACCGCGCGCCCAGCCGTGGCCGCGGGCGGCGCCACGAGTGCCAGCCCCGCCGAGCTCCGCGAGGCCCGCAAGGACATGGCGCGCATCGAGAAGCAGCTCACCCGCCTCGGGCAGCGCGAGGAGAAGCTGCACGCCGCGATGGCCGCCGCGGCCACCGACCACGCGAAGGTGCTCGAGCTCAACGGCCAGCTGCGCGAGATCGTCGACGAGCGCGAGGCCCTGGAGCTGGAGTGGCTCGCGGCAGCAGAGGTCGTCGGCTAGACGACCGGTGCCGGGCCCCGTTGCCGGCGCTAGGCCTCGAACGGGGACAGCAGGCGCCGCAGCATGGCGGCGAGCTGCTCGCGGTCGGGGGCCGAGAGCTCGGCGAGCAGAGTGCGCTCGCGGTCGAGCAGGTCGGCCATCGCCGCGTCGACGGCCTCCTGCCCCTCGGGCGTGAGGCGCACGATGACGCCACGCCGGTCGTGGGGGTCGGGGCTGCGCCCGACGAGACCGCGGCGCTCGAGGCGGTCGACCCGGTTGGTCATGGTGCCGCTGGTCACCAGCGTCTGGCGGATCAGCTGCCCGGGGGAGAGCTCGTAGGGGTCGCCCGCGCGGCGCAGCGCCGACAGCACGTCGAACTCCCAGCCCTCGAGGTGGTGCTGCGCGAACGCCTGCGCCCGGTCGAGGTCGAGGCGGCGCGCGAGCCGGGAGACGCGCGAGAGCACCTGCAGCGGCGCCACGTCGAGGTCGGGCCGCTCCCGGCGCCAGGCGTCGACGATGCGGTCGACGTCGTCCGGCGGGGGTGCGGCGCCGGCGCCTCGGGGGGTCATGGCCCAACTGTAGCCGCCGTCAAGTATCTTGATATCGAGATAAATGGGTGGGAGCATGGCGGGGTGAGCACGACATGGGACCCGACGCAGTACGCCAAGTTCGCCGACCACCGAGGGCGGCCGTTCGCCGACCTGCTCTCCCGCGTGGCCGCGCGTGAGCCGAAGGCGGTGGTCGACCTGGGCTGTGGCAACGGCCCGCTGACTCTGGGGCTGGCGGACCGCTGGCCGGGTGCGCGGGTCGTGGGGGTGGACCACTCACCCCAGATGCTCACTGCTGCAAGGGAGCTCGACACCGCAGGCCACGTGGAGTGGGTCGAGTCCGACGTCGCGGACTGGGACCCGGGCACGCTCGGGCAGGCGCCCGACGTCATCGTCACCAACGCCACCCTGCAGTGGGTCCCCGGCCACCTCGACCTCGTGCGGGCCTGGGTGGCAGCGCTCGCCCCGGGCGGGTGGTTCGCCATGCAGGTCCCCGGCAACCACGACGCACCGTCCCACGCCCTCATGCGGGCCGCCGCAGCCGACCACCCCGCCGCGGACCGCCTGGCCCCCGCGCTGGAGCGGCTCGCGGTCCACGACCCGGCGGTGTACGTCGAGGCGCTGGGGGAGCTGGGCCTGGAGGTCGACGGGTGGGAGACCACCTACCTGCACGTGCTCGATCCCCTTGCGCAGCAGGACAACCCGGCCCTGGAATGGGTCCGCGGCACCGGGCTGCGGCCCGTGCTGGAGGTGCTCACCGACGAAGCCGAGCGCGACTCGTTCCTCGCCGACTACGACGCGAGGCTGCGCGCCGCGTACCCCCGCACGCGGGTGGGGGTCGTCTTTCCCTTCCGGCGGATCTTCTGCGTCGCCCACCGCCCCGTGGACTAGCCGGCGGTGAGGCGCGGCTTGTTCTCGAGGTTGGCCAGGCCGTTCCACGCCAGGTTGACGAGGTGCGCGGCGACGTCGGCCTTCTTCATCTTGGGGGAGTCGAGCCACCACTGGCCGGTGAGCGCCACCATCCCGACGAGCATCTGGGCGTAGAGCGGGGCCGTCTTCGGGTCGAGCTTCCGGCGCTTGAACTCCGCCGCGAGGATGTGCTCGACCTGGCTGGCGACGTCGGAGATGAGGCTGGCGAACGACCCGGTCGACTGTCCGGTCGGGCTGTCGCGCACGAGGATCCGGAAGCCGTCGGTGGAGCTCTCGATGTAGTCCAGGAGCGCGCTGGCCGCTCGCTCCAGCGTCTGGCGGCTGCTGAGGTCGGCGCTCAGCGCACCGGTGATGCCGTCCAGGAGGGCGGCGATCTCCCGGTCGACGACGACGGCGTACAGCCCTTCCTTGCCCCCGAAGTGCTCGTAGACGACCGGCTTGGAGACGCCGGCCTTGGACGAGATCTCCTCGACCGTGGTCGCCTCGAATCCCTTGTCGGCGAACAGCTTCCGACCCACGTCGATGAGCTGCTCGCGTCGCTGCTTGCCCGTCATGCGGGAGCGGGAGCTCGTGCTCTTCTGCTTGTCGTGGGCGTCGGTCACGCGGCCCATCATGCCCGGTGGTCTCGGCTGCCGGTGCCGGTCGGCCCATTGGCTACCCTGTGCTGGTCCCCCTGAGGGGCGTTCCCCGGTTGGTCTGCTGGCAGGGCCCGCCTGACTTTGAATCAGGACAAGCGACGTAGGTTCGATTCCTACCCGGGGAGCCGAGCAAGCAGGCGCACGCGGGGCACCCGCCCCGGTCGGTGGCCAGCGACAGGGCGAGCTGCAGGCAGGTCCGCGCCCCGGTGGGTGGCGATGGCGTGGCCCTCGCGAAGGGGGCACGGGCGCGGCCGGTGGTCCCGTGGTGACGGGACTCCTCCATGTGTTGTAGCTCGCGCTCCACCCCCGGTCTGGCGCGGGAGCCCGCGTGCAGGAGTCGAATGTCTGCACGCGCAGGGCTCTCGAGAGGTGTCGGAACATGGGGTCGACGACGTCGCCGAGGCTGCGGTACCTGCTGGCTGCGGCCGCGCTGGGCCTGGTCGCGGTTGGACAGGGCGTCGTGTCGCCCACCAGCGCGGACGCGGCCCTGCTGGACACCCCTGCGCGCACGTGGGGCGTGGGGCCAGCCGACCCGACCTCGGCGACGGTCGAGACGCCGCGGGTGCTCGCCATCCTGCCGGTGGGGGACCGGATCGTGGTGGCAGGCACCTTCGACAGCGTGATCGACCCGGCAGGCAAGCAGTACCCCGCCAGGAACATCGCCGTCTTCTCCGCCACCACCGGCGCCGCCGACCTCACCTTCACCGGGTCGGCGAACAACTCGGTGACGAGCCTGGCCACCGACGGGGCAGGCACCGTCTACCTCGGCGGCACGTTCGGCACCGTCGACGGCGAGGTCCGCAAGGGCCTGGCCGCGCTCGACCTCGACGCGCACGGACAGCTGTTGGGCTGGGCCCCCTCGGTCGTGGCCCCCGGACAGGTCGACTCGCTCACCTGGGCCGGTGGCGCCGTGTTCGCAGGGGGCAACTTCGCCGGCATCACGAGCACCGTGGGGGGCGTGGCCGCCACCTCGCGACCGTTCCTCGCGAAGGTCGACGGAGCCAGCGGGGCGGTGGCGGGCTCCTGGGTCCCGGCGCCCAACGACCGCGTCCGCACCGTCTCACCGGCGGTGGACGGCACCGGTCGCCTCTTCGTCGGGGGCGACTTCACCTCCGTGTCCGGGCGCACCTCGACCAACAAGGTCGCGGCCGTGTCGCAGGCCGGGACCGGCACGCTCGACCCGGGCTTCCGCTCGGTCGCCAACAACAAGAACAACTTCGCGCCGGTCTACGACCTCGTCTCCGACGGGACCCGCCTGTACTCCGCCGTGGGCGGCAGCGGCGGTGCGTGCACGGCGTTCAACGCGACCACCGGGGCGCTGGCCTGGAGCGACCGCAGCAACGGCAACCTGCAGTCCGTGCGGCTCTCGGGCGGCCTGCTGTACTGCGGTGGGCACTTCAGCGGCACCGGCTCCTTCGCCGGGCAGTCCCGGCAGAAGCTCGCTGCGGTCGTCCCTACCACCGGGGCCCTGACGGCCTTCGCCCCCAACATCAACAGCAGCCAGGGCGTGTGGGCCATGGCCTCGGACGCGACCCGGGTGTACGTCGGCGGCGACTTCAGCGCCATCTCGGGGACCACCCAGCCCCACTTCGCCATGTTCATCGACAGCGCCTCCCAGACCGTGCCCCAGCCGCCCGCGGAGGTGGCGGCGCAGGGCGGCGACGCGGTCGTGCACCTGTCGTGGTCGCCGCCGCCGAGCGACGAGGGGTCGGCCGTGACCAAGTACCGGGTGTACCGGGCCACCACGCCCGGCGGCGAGAACCTCACGAAGACCCCGCTGGCCACGCTGGCCAAGACCACCCTCACCTACGACGACCTCGCGGTCGCCAACGGCACGACCTACTACTACGTGGTGGTGGCGACCAACGCCCTGGGCGCGAGCGCTCCGTCGGCGGAGGCCGCCGTGACACCGCAGCCCGCGGTCGTCCTCACGGTGCCCGGGGCGCCGGCCGGCCTGTCCGCGACCGCCGCACCGGGGCTGGTCCACCTGTCGTGGTCGCCGCCGGCGTCCACCGGTGGCAGCGCCATCACGCAGTACCGCGTCTACCGCGGGCCGTCCTCCGGCGGCGAGGACCTCACCACCCCTGTCGCCACGACCACGGGCACGTCCGTCGACGACCTGACCAGCACCTCGGGGCAGACCTACGCCTACGTCGTGACCGCGGTCAACGCGGTGGGCGAGGGGACGGCCTCGAACGAGGCGAGTGCGGTGTCGCAGGCCGGGGCGCCGGGCACCCCCGGGCTGACGGGGGTCGTCGACGGCTCGGGCGCGGCGGTCCTGACGTGGACCGTCCCGTCGGACGGCGGTTCACCCATCACCAAGTACGTCGTCCTGCGCGACTCCGTCCGGCTCGTCACCCTGTCCGCCACGCCCACCGGCCCGACGAGCTACACCGACAGCACGCTCGCGCCCGGGACCACCGGCGTCTACCAGGTCAAGGCGGTCAACGCTGTCGCCAGCGGCCCGCTGTCCGCGAAGGTGACGTTGACCGCGCCCTGACGGGGGCCGACGGCACGCCGTCGGGGGAGGGGCGACCGGCGGGTAGCATGAGCCGACCGTCGCACCCGACCAGATCTCTGGAGCCCTCGCGCGTGAACGCCCCCCGCCTGGCCGCCGTCATCGTCCTCGCCGCTGGTGAGGGCACCCGCATGAAGTCCTCGACCCCCAAGGTCCTGCACCGGATCGGCGGACGGACCCTCGTGGGCCACGCCATCGCCGCGGCGCGCGCAGCCGGGCCCGAGCACCTCGCGGTGGTCGTCCGCCACGAGCGCGACCTCGTCGCCGCGCACGTGGCCGAGGTCGACTCCTCCGTCGTGATCGCCGACCAGGACGACGTCAAGGGCACCGGTCGCGCCACCGAGTGCGCGCTCGCGGTCCTGCCCGAGCTCGAGGGCACCGTGCTCGTGACGTACGGCGACGTGCCCCTGCTCGCCGGCGAGACCCTGCTGGCCCTCCTCGACGAGCACGCACGCAGCGACAGCGCCGTCACCGTCATCACCGCCCACCTGGCGGACCCCACCGGGTACGGCCGCATCCTGCGCGACGAGGACGGCACCGTGGCCGGCATCGTGGAGCAGAAGGACGCCAGCGACGAGCAGCGCGCCATCACCGAGATCAACTCCGGCATCTACGCCTTCGACGCGGCGGTCCTGCGCACCGCGCTCGCGCAGGTGGGCACCGACAACGCGCAGGGCGAGAAGTACCTCACCGACGTCCTGGCCATCGCCCGCTCGGCGGGTGGTCGCGTCAGCGCCCACGTCATCGACGACCTCTGGCAGACGGAGGGCGTCAACGACCGGGTCCAGCTGGCCCGCCTCGGCAAGGAGCTCAACCGCCGCACCACGGAGCGCTGGATGCGCGAGGGCGTGACGATCGTCGACCCCGACACCACGTGGATCGACACCGACGTCACCATCGGCCGCGACACCACCGTCCTGCCCGGCACCCAGCTGCTCGGCGCCACGACCATCGGTGCCGACGCCGTCATCGGCCCCGACTCGACGCTCACCGACACCGAGGTGGGCGACGGGGCCGAGGTCAAGCGCACCGAGGCCCTGCTCGCGGTGATCGGGGCCGGCGCGACCGTCGGTCCCTTCAGCTACCTGCGCCCCGGCACCGAGCTCGGCGCCAAGGGCAAGATCGGCGGCTTCGTCGAGACCAAGAACGCGAAGATCGCCGACGGCGCGAAGGTCCCGCACCTCACGTACGCGGGCAACGTCACCATCGGCGAGGGCGCCAACATCGGCGCCGGCACGATCTTCGCCAACTACGACGGCGTCTCCAAGCACCACACCACGATCGGCAGGCACAGCTTCGTCGGCTCCAACTCGGTGCTCGTCGCACCGGTCACCGTCGCCGACGGCGCCTACGTCGGCGCCGGCTCGGCCGTGACCGAGGACGTGGAGCCGGGCCAGATCGCCGTGGCGCGGGGACGCCAGCACAACATCGACGGCTGGGTCACCAGGGCCCGCGCCGGCACGAAGTCCGCCGAGGCCGCTCAGGCCGCGGCGGCAGGCCGTCCGGCGGAGGACGCCGGCGCGGCTGCCCGCCATACCGAGCACTCGACCGAAGGGCAGGGCCACGCGTGACCGGCATCCTCAAGACCACCGAGAAGAACCTCATGGTCTTCACCGGCCGCGCCCACCCCGGGCTGGCGGAGGAGGTCGCCGACCTGCTCGGCACGGGGCTCGTCCCGACCAGCGCCTACGACTTCGCCAACGGCGAGATCTACGTGCGCTACGAGGAGTCGGTGCGCGGCTCGGACGCGTTCGTCATCCAGAGCCACACCGCGCCGCTCAACGAGGCGATCATGGAGCAGCTGATCATGGTCGACGCGCTCAAGCGTGCCTCGGCCAAGCGCATCACCGTGGTCCTGCCGTTCTACGGCTACGCCCGCCAGGACAAGAAGCACCGCGGCCGCGAGCCGATCTCGGCCCGACTCATGGCCGACCTGTTCAAGACCGCCGGGGCCAACCGGCTCATGGCCGTCGACCTGCACACCGCGCAGATCCAGGGCTTCTTCGACGGCCCCGTCGACCACCTCATGGCGCTGCCGATCCTGTCCGAGTACGTGCGCGAGAAGTACGGCCACGAGCAGCTCGCGGTCGTCTCGCCCGACGCCGGCCGGATCAAGGTCGCCGAGCAGTGGTCGGAGCGCCTCGGCGGCGCACCACTGGCGTTCATCCACAAGACCCGCGACATCAACCGGCCCAACGAGACCGTCGCCAACCGCGTGGTCGGCGAGGTCGAGGGCCGCATCTGCGTGCTGGTCGACGACATGATCGACACCGCGGGCACCATCACCAAGGCGGCCGACGCCCTGATGGCCGACGGTGCCGCCGGGGTCGTCATCGCCGCGACCCACGCGATCCTGTCCGGCCCGGCGATCCAGCGCCTCAAGGAGTGCACGGCCCGCGAGGTCATCGTCACCAACACCCTGCCGATCGACGAGGCGCACGACTTCGACAAGCTGACGACGCTGTCGATCGCCCCGCTCATCAGCCGCGCGATCCAGGAGGTCTTCGAGGACGGCTCGGTGACGAGCCTCTTCGACGGCCACGCCTGAGCCGGGCCGCCGCACCCCGGGGTGACGGCTGGTGGCTCGTCAGGCGGTCGACGCCTTGCGGGCGCGGTAGGCGGCAACGTTGGTGCGGTTGCCGCAGCCGGAGTCGCAGTAGCGCTTCGACCGGTTCTTGGACAGGTCCACCACGACGTCCTCGCAGTCGTCGGCGGCGCACACCCCGAGCCGGCCGAGCTCGTCGGCCCGGATGACGTCCACCATGGCCATGGCAGCCTCCACCGCCATGCGGGTCGCCAGGGGGGCCTCCGGCGGCGTGGCGTGCAGGTGCCACGACCACTCGTCGTGCCGCACGAGCTGGGGCAGGGCGTGGGCCTCGGCCAGCAGGGTGTTGACGACCTGCACCGCCCCGTCGGTGTCAGTGGTCCACAGCTCGCGCAGGCGCGGCCTCAGGGCCCGTACGGCGTCGAGCTCGGCCTCGTCGTGCGTCCGCGACCCGGTCCAGCGCCACTCCCGGACGAAGCCGTCGAGGTCGGCGGTCGTGACGAGGTCGTCGGTGTCGGTCGGCAGCGTGGCGGCGGTGTTGACCAGGGCCACCATGCCGCGCAGCGCCACCTCGGTGTCATGGGCGAACAACATCTTGACTCCTGACGCGCCGGGTCGCTAGCGTCACGAGTATAAGTCGCTTTGCTCATGACACCGGGAGAACGAGGACGCCATGGTGACACGGTCCAAGGGCGTCGGCCTCTGGCTGGCCCTGGCCTCCGCAGCCACGTTCGGCAGCAGTGGCCCGTTCGCCAAGTCGCTGCTCGTCGAGGGCTGGAGCTCCGGTGCCATCGTCCTGCTCCGTGTGACGGGCGCCAGCCTCGTGCTGGCCGTGCCGACGGTGCTCGCGCTGAGGGGCAGGTGGTCGCTGGTCCGCGAGCACCTGCGGACCGTCCTCGCGTACGGAGCGGTGGCCGTCGCCGGGTGCCAGGTCGCCTACTTCTACGCGGTGCAACGGCTCGACGTCGGGGTGGCGCTGCTGCTCGAGTACCTCGGAGTCGTCCTCGTGGTCCTCGTCGTGTGGGTCCGCACCCGCCGGGCGCCGAGCGCGCTGACCGGACTCGGCATCGTGCTCGCGCTCGCGGGGCTCGTGCTGGTGCTCGACCTCGGCGGTGCCGTGCGTCCGGACCTCGTGGGCGTCGGCTGGGGCCTGGTGGCTGCCGCGGGGCTGGCCACCTTCTTCGTCCTCGCGGCCGAGGACAGCCACCTGCCGCCGGTCGCCCTCGCCGGGCTCGGGATGGGCGCCGGTGCGCTGGTCCTCGCCGTGCTCGGGCTCGTCGGCGTGCTGCCGATGCGGTTCGTCGCCACGGACGTGACCCTGCTGGGCGGCCGGGCCCCGTGGTGGGCGGCGGTCGGTGAGCTCGCGCTCGTGGCCGCGGCCGCGGCATACCTGCTGGGTGTGACCGCCGCGCGCATCCTCGGCTCCACGGTCGCCTCGTTCGTGGGCCTCACGGAGGTGCTGTTCGCGGTGCTCTTCGCCTGGCTCCTGCTCGGCGAGCTCCCCGGTCTCGTCCAGCTGCTCGGCGGTGTCGGCATCGTGGCAGGGGTCGTTGCCGTCCGTGTGGGGGAGCTCCGGCGCGAACGCTTCGACCGCGCGACGGTGGCTGCCGACGAGGCGGATTTCCCTCTGCCCTCGGGCGTCGCCTAGACTCTCGGGGTTGCCTCGGCGAGGGACACCGCACGGCGCAAGCCGGCGAGTCCGTGATTCGACGCGGTGTGGTCTCCGTGCTGCGCCCCGCGTCGAGGCCCACCGCATCCTCGAGTCCCCCACAGGAGTCCCCGTGTCTGACACCGACCTCAAGCTCGTTGCCGAGAAGCGCACGCAGTTCGGCAAGGGAGCGGCGCGCAAGATCCGCCGCGACCACAAGATCCCCGCCGTCATGTACGGCCACGGCGCCGAGCCGGTGCACATCACGCTGCCCGGCCACGACACCATGATGGCGCTGAAGACGGCCAACGCCCTGCTCACCATCGTCATCGACGGCGACGAGCAGATGGCCCTGGCCAAGGACGTCCAGCGCGACCCGATCAAGCCGGTCATCGAGCACGTCGACCTCGTCATCGTCCGCAAGGGCGAGAAGGTCACCGTGGACGTGCCCGTGCACCTCGAGGGCGAGGCCGCCCCCGAGACGGTCGTCACCCTCGACGCCCAGACCCTGCAGCTCGAGGTCGAGGCCACCCACATCCCCGAGAACCTCGTCGTCTCCGTCGAGGGCCTCGAGGCCGGCACTCAGATCAAGGCCTCCGAGGTCGAGCTGCCGCGCGGCGCCGCCCTGGTCGTCGACGAGGAGACCCTCGTCGTCAACATCACCCAGCAGATCTCGCAGGACGAGCTGGACGCCGAGCTCGCCGAGGCCGAGGAAGAGGCCGGTATCGAGCGCGAGGAGTCCGACGAGGCCGCCGAGGGCGAGAACGCCGAGTCCGGCGAGGCCGCTGCCGAGGGCGAGAAGGCCGAGTCCGCGGAGGCCTGAGCCACCGCACACCGCACCACACCGGAAGGCCGGGTCCACGACGGACCCGGCCTTCCGGCATACTTGCCACCCGTGGGCAACGACGGGACCTGGCTGGTGGTCGGGCTGGGGAACCCCGGCCCGAAGTACGCCGGGAACCGCCACAACGTCGGCGCGATGGTGGTCGAGGAGCTCGCCTCCCGCGGCTCCACGACGCTGACCACGCACAAGGCGCGAGCGCGGGCCGCCACGCTGCGCATTGGCACGCTGCCCGGCGGCGCCCCCGGCCCGCGGGCCGTGCTCGGCGTCCCGCTGTCCTACATGAACGAGTCCGGTGGCCCGGTCAAGGCGCTGATGACGTTCTTCTCGGTCGAGCCCGACCACCTCGTGGTGGTCCACGACGAGCTCGACATCCCGTCCGGGGACGTGCGCCTCAAGCAGGGCGGCGGCGAGGGCGGCCACAACGGGCTGCGCTCGATCAGCTCCTCACTGGGGACTAAGGACTACATCCGGGTGCGGGTCGGCATCGGCCGTCCGCCGGGCCGCATGGACGCGGCCGACTTCGTGCTGCGCGACTTCTCCCCGACCGAGCGCAAGGAGCTGCCGTTCCTGCTCGGTGACGCCGCGGACGCCGCGGAGATGGTCGTGACGCACGGCCTGCTCGCTGCGCAGCAGCGCTTCCACAGCCCCGTCTGAGGCTCTGGACGCGGAGCCCCGCGTGTCTAGGCCGAACACACGAGTGGCCTACGACGCGGTACGTAGTCCGCCTGTCCCGTCCCGTCCTCCCTCCCATCCTGTACCTGCTGCAGTGCCTGCGCTGAAAGCATCTCAGTCATCCGGAAGGTGAACGCCAGCCGAACCGGAGGGGGACTCACGCAGCACTCGGGGAGCAGGCATGACGGATCTTGCAGGGTCGGACGGAGTTCCGTCGCCACAGGTGCACGCCTCCCCGTCCCCGGTCCGGCCCGTAGCGAAGGATGCCTCGGACGGGCAGGCCGAGCCGCCGGCCCACGAGCCGGTCGCGCGCCACGAGGCCAGTGCCGAGCCCGAGCCGACCGCGACCCCTGAGGCACCCGTGGTGGCCTCTCGCGAGAGGCTGGCGGCCGACCTCCCGAGCGAGTCCGGACGGCGTCCGTGGCACGTGCTGTACACGCGTCGGGCTGTCGCCGTGGACGTCCTGGCCGCCCTGGCCGCGGGTGCCATCGGCTCCCTGGTGCCGCTGAGCCGGTCCTCGGTCGAGACCCGCATCATCGTCACCCTCGCCCTGCCCGTCCTCTACGTCCTCGCCGTGCTGCTCGCGCACGGCTACGAGCGCCGCTACCTCGGCACGACCGCCAACGAGTACCGCGCCGTGGTGCGGGCCGCGCTGGGCCTCGTGGCCACGGCCGCGGGCCTGTCGTGGCTGCTGCACGCCGAGTTCACCCGCGGCCTGGTCGTCACCGTCACCCCGGCGCTGCTCCTCCTGGGGCTGTCGGCGAGGCACCTGCTGCGGCGCCGGCTCCTGGCCCGCCGCATGGCCGGTCGCGACACCGCCCGCACCCTCGTGATCGGTGACGTGCGCACCGTGGGACCGATGATCCGCCAGCTCCGCCGCGCCCAGGGCGCCGGGATGGAGGTCGTCGGAGCCTGTGTCTCCGGCATCGTCGCCGGCACCGACCGCAGCAGCCTCGTCGAGGGCGTGCCGGTCTTCGGCTACCCCGAGGAGGCGATGGAGGCCATCTCCCTGCTGGAGGCGGAGGTCGTGGCGGTGTCCAGCGACCCCGAGCTCAGTGGCAGCGGGCTGCGTCGCCTCGCGTGGAGCCTCGAGGAGCGCAAGGTCGACCTCGTCATCGCGCCCGGCCTCTTCGAGGTGGCCGGACCCCGGCTGAGCATCCGCCCCACCGCCGGTATGCCGCTGCTGCACGTGGAGCGGCCCGCCATGTCCGGGGCCCGCCGGGTCTGCAAGCGCGTCGTCGACGTCTGTGCGGCCGGTGCGTTCCTCCTGCTGACCCTCCCGGTCACCATCGTCATCGCACTCCTGATCCGCTGGGACTCGCCCGGCCCGGTGATCTTCCGCCAGACCCGGGTGGGCGCCAAGGGCAAGACCTTCAACATGCTCAAGTTCCGCACGATGTGCACCGACGCGGAGAAGCAGCGGGCCGAGCTGCTCGCCCTCCAGGCCGCCGACGCGGGCAACGACATCCTCTTCAAGATGCGCCGGGACCCCCGGGTCACCCGGGTCGGCAGGGTGCTGCGGAGGTTCTCGGTCGACGAGGCGCCCCAGCTCGTCAACGTGCTGCGCGGCGAGATGTCGCTCGTCGGCCCACGCCCCCCGCTGCCGGAGGAGGTGGCCCGGTACGAGCCCGACGCGGCCCGCCGGCTCCACGTCCAGCCCGGCCTCACGGGGCTGTGGCAGGTCAGCGGCCGCAGCGACCTGCCGTGGGACGAGTCGCTGCGCCTGGACCTCTGGTACGTCGACAACTGGTCGCTCGTGCTCGACCTGCAGATCCTGACCCGCACCCTCCGAGCCGTCCTGAAGGGACAAGGGGCCTACTGATGACCGCACTGACCGGCCACGACGTAACCACGCCGGCCACCCTGGATGACCACCAGCTGGCCAGGGCCCTGGCCGACGCCGCCGGCGAGGTCCTGCTGGCGCTGCGCGCCGAGGGCGACGCCGAGGCCGACCCCGCGAGGCTTCGCGCCGAGGGCGACCGGCAGTCGCACCTGTTCCTCATGGACCGGCTCGCGGAGGCCCGACCCGACGACGCGGTGCTCAGCGAGGAGGGCAAGGACGACCCGGTGCGCCTGGCCGCCGACCGGGTCTGGATCGTCGACCCGCTGGACGGCACCCGCGAGTTCGGCGAGCTGCCGCGGGACGACTGGGCCGTGCACGTCGCGCTCTGGGAGCACGGTGACCTCGTCGCCGGCGCCGTGGCCCGTCCTGCGAGGGGCACCACGCTCGCGACCGACCACGCGTCGTCGCCGGCCGACCACGCGTCGTCGCCGGCCGGCCAGGGGGCGCAAAGGTCCGCGCGGCTCCGGCTGGCCGTGAGCCGCAGCCGCCCGCCGGCCTTCGTGACCCGGCTGGCCGAGCGACTCGACGCCGAGCTCGTGCCCATGGGGTCGGCCGGCATCAAGGCCACCGCCGTCGTCGACGGCACCGTCGACGCCTACGTGCACGCCGGCGGTCAGTACGAGTGGGACTCCGCGGCCCCGGTCGCGGTCGCGCGGGCCGCGGGCCTGCACACGAGCCGGATCGACGGCTCGCGGCTCGAGTACAACCGCGAGGACCCGCTCCTGCCCGACCTGTTGATCTGCCGGCCAGAGGTGGCCGACCACCTGCTCTCCGTCATCCGCGAACTCACCAACGAGGGGACCACGACGTGAACTCCACCGGCCCGGACTACCAGCTGAGCCAGCTCGACATCCTCGAGTCCGAGGCGATCCACATCATGCGTGAGGTCGTCTCGGAGTTCGAGCAGCCCGTCCTGCTCTTCTCCGGCGGCAAGGACTCCATCGTCATGCTGCGCCTGGCGCAGAAGGCGTTCTTCCCGGCGCGCATCCCGTTCCCGGTGCTGCACGTGGACACCGGGCACAACTTCGAGGAGGTGCTGGCCTTCCGTGACAAGCGCGTCAAGGAGCTGAGCCTGCAGCTCATCGTCGCCAGCGTGCAGGAGGCGGTCGACAACGGACGGGTGCCGCTGCCGCCGGACGGCACCCGCAACCGGGCGCAGACCCCGGTCCTGCTCGAGGCGCTCGACAAGCACCAGTTCACCGCGATCTTCGGCGGCGCCCGTCGCGACGAGGACAAGGCCCGGGCGAAGGAGCGGATCTTCTCGTTCCGCGACGACTTCGGCCAGTGGGACCCCAAGAACCAGCGGCCCGAGATCTGGAACCTCTACAACAGCCGGGTCCACGCGGGCGAGAGCATCCGCGTCTTCCCGCTGTCGAACTGGACCGAGCTCGACATCTGGCACTACATCAAGCGGGAGAGCATCGAGCTGCCCTCCATCTACTACGCCCACGACCGCGACGTCTTCGAGCGCCAGGGGATGCTCTACGGCGTCCACGAGCACAAGACGCCCAAGCCCCACGAGCAGGTGTTCCGGGCGAGGGTGCGCTACCGCACCGTCGGCGACGCGAGCCTCACCGCCGCGGTCATGTCGGACGCCGACACCATCGACAAGGTCATCGACGAGGTGGCAGTCACGCGGATCACCGAGCGCGGAGCCACCCGTGGCGACGACAAGTTCAGCGAAGCAGCCATGGAGGACCGCAAGCGTGAGGGGTATTTCTAAGATGGACATCCTGAGATTCGCCACTGCAGGGTCGGTGGACGACGGCAAGAGCACCCTCATCGGCAGGCTGCTGTACGACACCAAGACGGTGTTCAGCGACCAGATCGACGCCGTCGAGCGGGTCAGCCGTGAGCACGGGGACGAGCACGTCAACCTCGCGCTGCTCACCGACGGCCTGCGGGCCGAGCGCGAGCAGGGCATCACCATCGACGTCGCCTACCGTTACTTCGCCACGCCCAAGCGGAAGTTCATCATCGCCGACACCCCGGGCCACGTGCAGTACACCCGCAACATGGTGACCGGCGCCTCGACCGCCGACCTCGCCCTCGTCCTCGTCGACGCCCGCAAGGGCGTCCTGGAGCAGAGCAGGCGGCACGCGTTCCTCGCCACCCTTCTGCAGGTGCCGCACATCGTGCTGTGCGTCAACAAGATGGACCTCGTCGACTACTCCCAGGAGGTGTACGACGCGATCCACGCCGACTTCACCGCCTTCGCCGCCAAGCTGCGGGTGCCGGACCTGACGATCATCCCGATGTCGGCCCTCGCCGGCGACAACGTGGTGACCCGGTCGACGAACATGCCGTGGTACGAGGGGGGCAGCCTGCTGCACCACCTCGAGAGCGTCCACGTCGCGAGCGACCGCAACCTCATCGACGTGCGGTTCCCGGTGCAGTACGTCATCCGGCCGCAGTCCGACGACTGGCACGACTACCGCGGCTACGCGGGCCAGGTCGCGGGTGGCGTGCTGCGCAAGGGCGACGAGGTCATGGTCCTGCCGTCGGGCTTCACCAGCCGGATCAAGTCCGTCGAGACCGCGGACGGCGAGGTGGACGAGGCGTTCCCGCCCATGTCCGTCACCGTCCGGCTCGAGGACGACATCGACGTCTCCCGCGGTGACATGATCTGCCGCCCGACCAACATGCCGTCGGCGTCGCAGGACATCGACGCGATGATCTGCTGGATGGACGAGTCGGCCCCGCTGCGGGTCGGTGCGAAGTACCACATCAAGCACACCACGCGGACTGCGCGCACGATCGTCAAGGGCCTCAGCTACCGGCTCGACGTCAACACGCTGCACCGCGACGAGGAGGCGCAGACGTTGGGGCTCAACGACATCGGCCGTATCCAGCTGCGCACGACGCAGCCGCTGATGTGTGACGCCTACAGCCGCAACCGGACCACCGGGGGGTTCATCCTCGTCGACGAGGCCACCAACCGCACCGTCGCGGCAGGCATGATCACCGAACCGGCGCTGTAGGGGTGTCGTGAACAGCCAGGGCAACGAGGCCCGGGTGACCGGCGGGGACCACATCGCGTGGTCCCCGCTGCACATCGCGATGGTCGGGCAGAAGGGCCTGCCGGCCACGTTCGGGGGCATCGAGCACCACGTCGAGAACATCGGCGCCCGCCTCGTCGAGCGCGGCCACCGTGTGACTGTCTACTGCCGCAGCACGTACTCCGACGCCCCGATGGGGGAGCACCGGGGTATGCGGCTCGTCGCCGCCCCGACGATCGGCACCAAGCACCTCGACGCGATCGTGCACAGCGCGACGTCGACGGGCAAGGCGCTGGCTGCCGGGGTGGACGTCGTGCACTACCACGGCATCGGACCGGGGCTCGTCGCCCCGGTCCCGAGGTTCCTGTCCAGGTCCTCGGTCGTGATGACCGTGCACGGGCTCGACCACCAGCGGGCCAAGTGGGGTGCTGCCGCGCAGGCGGTCCTCGGCGCTGCGCACTGGATGAGCGGTCGGGTGCCCGACGAGCTCGTCGTGGTGTCCCGCGACCTGGTCGACCACTACCGCGACCGCCCGGGTCTGGACGCCACCTACGTGCCGAACGGCGTGGTGCCCCACCCGCCGGTGCCTGCCGACCTGCTCGACCGGTTCGGGCTGCAGCCCGGTCGGTATGCCGTGTCCGTGGGCCGGCTCGTGCCGGAGAAGCGGGCCGACCTGCTCATCCGCGCGTTCCGCCGGGTGGAGGGCGACCACCGGCTCGCGATCGTGGGGGACTCCTCGTTCTCCGACGACTTCTCGCGGCACCTGCGCGACCTCGCGGCTGACGACCCGCGGGTCGTGTTCACGGGGTTCGCCTTCGGTGACGACCTGGCCGCGCTCTACCAGCACGCCGGCGTCTTCGTGCAGCCCTCGGCCCTCGAGGGCCTGCCGCTCACGCTCCTGGAGGCGGTCTCCTACGACTGCCCGGTCCTCGTCTCCGACATCCCCCCGCACCTCGAGGTCGTCGGGCAGGGCTCCTCCCGGCACCGGACGGTGCCCGTGGACGACCTCGAGGCGCTGGCCGTCGCGCTGGACCAGATGCTCCGGGCAGAGCGCACACCCGACCCTGTGGCCGACGAGCTCCGGTCGGGGGTGGTGTCGCACTACTCGTGGGACACCGCCGTCCTCGAGCTCGAGCAGGTCTACCTCAGGTCACTCGCGAGGCATCGGGGCTCACCCGGGCGCCACCACGGCCCCCTGCCGGGGACCCGCCGTGCCGATGACATCGTCCTCCAGAAGGGATCCCGATGAAGAAGCACCAGCTCGTGGTGGGCCTGGCGGTCTCCGCCCTCACCCTGGTCGGCGCGGTTGCGCCGGCCACGGCGTCCAGTCCCGCCGCGGTCACCGCGCTGGCCGCCTCGGCGCCGCCGTCCCTGACCTACACCCCGGCCCCGGGCTGGTGGTCCACCAACGGCCGGGTCAACGACATCAAGGTCGTGGGTGGCCGGGCCTACCTGGCTGGTGGCTTCGACTACATCGGCCCGACCACGGGCCACGGTGTCGCGGTGAGCCGCGCCGACGGCACGGCCGTCGCGGCCTTCCCCAAGATCGACGGCATCGTGCGCGCCGTGGTGCAGGACGGGCAGGGCGGCTGGTACCTCGGCGGCGACTTCGCCAAGGTCGGCTTCCGCCTGCGGGGCAACGTCGCCCACGTCCTGGCCGACGGCACGGTCGACGCGACGTTCGGTCCCAAGGTCCAGGGCGGCACGGTCAACGCGTTGACGCTCACCCCGACCGGCCTGGTCCTCGGCGGCACGTTCACCGGTATCGACTCGGTGGCTGCGACCCGGCTGGCCAAGGTCGACGCCGTCAGCGGGGCACGGATCAGCTGGAACGCCTCGGCCAACAGCACGGTCCGGGCGCTGGCGTCCGCGGACGGAAAGGTCTACGTCGGCGGCGACTTCACGACGCTGAGCGGTTCGACGCGTTCGCGCCTCGGCCGCGTCAGCGAGGCGACGGGCGCGATCGACACGACCTTCGTCGGGTCCGCCGGCGGCGTCGTGCGCACCCTCGCGGTCGACCCGGCGAACGCCCGGCTGGTGGCTGGTGGCGACTTCACCACGGCAGCCGGCGGGGGCGCGTCGACCACGCGCCTGCGCGTGGCGGCATACGCCCTGTCCAACGGCGCGCTCAGCACGTTCACCGCCAACGCCAACGCCTCCGTGCAGGCCCTCGCGGTCGGCCCCACCGGGCAGCTCTACCTCGGCGGCCTGTTCACCACCGTGGGTACGACGGCGCGCGGCTGGCTGGCCGAGGTCTCGCCCGCCGGCGTCGTCGGGCCGCTCGACGGGGCCTTCACCGAGTGCAACGCCCCCCACACCACCAAGTACGCGCACGGCATGGTGCCCTGCACCCCGGAGGTCTCGGCGCTGACGGTCGACGCCGGCGTCCTCTACGTCGGTGGCCGCTTCGGGAGGTCCGGCGGCCAGCCGCGCCACGACGCGGCGGCGTTCAGCCTCGCCACCGGGGCGCTGACGGCGTGGAACCCCGTGGCCAGTGACCGCCCGCTCGCGATCTCCGCGGGGGCAGCCAGTGGCCCGGTCTTCGTCGGGGGCGAGCTGGTGAGCGTGAACGGCCTGGTGCGCAAGGGAATTGCCGCGCTGGACGCGCAGACGGGTGCGGGCATCAGCTCGTTCAACGCCGACGCCAACGAGTTCGTCGAGGCGATGGTGCCCTCCACCGACGGCAGCCGGCTCTACCTCGCCGGCCAGTTCACCACCGTGCAGGGACAGGCCCGCCCGAGCGTGGCCTCGATCATCACGGCGACCGGCCTGCTGGACCCTGCGTTCCACCCCTCGTTCAACAAGGGCGCGCTCACCCTGGCGTACGCGCAGGGGTCGTTGTGGGTGGGTGGCAAGTTCACGAAGGTGTCCTCGGTGGCGCGGGCCCGGGCGGTCAAGCTCAACGCGGCCACCGGTGCCGTCGACACCGCCTGGGTGGCCAACACCAGCGGCCCGGCGGGCGCGCTCCGCGCCAACGGCATGGTCCAGGGGATGGAGGTCTCGCTCGACGGGTCGACCGTCTTCATGGGCGGCCCGTTCACCACGGTCAACGGGACGACCGTCCCCGGTGGGCTGGCGGTCGTCAGCGGCACGACCGGCGCCCTCGGGCCGAAGCAGCTGGGAGGGGTGCAGGGCTGCGGCAGCGTCGGGCCCTGGATCAACCGCCTCTACCTCAGCGCGGACGGCCAGCGGCTGTACGGCGGGGACGTCTGCCCCGACTACATCTACCAGTGGGACGCGGTGAACCTGTCCAGTGCCACCAACCCCACGGGGCTCAACTGGCGCAACCTGTGCAACGGCGGCATGCAGGGCCGGTTCGAGGTCAACGGCCACTTCTACTACGGCACGCACGGTGGTGACCGCGGCAACGGTGGTCGCTGCCAGGCCTACCCCGGCGGACCGAACGTCGCCCAGCAGCGCTACTTCGTCTTCGACTCCGCCACGGGGACGCTGCAGCCGGACGCGCCCGACTTCGACACGGCGATGGGCGTCTGGTCCTTCGCGGCGACTGACGCGGGACTGCTGGTCGGTGGCGACTTCACCTACGCGGGAGCCCGGAGCAACGTCCAGCAGGGCCTGGCGTTCTTCCCCGGGACCCCCTGAGCCGGCGCCGGCCAGGCGCACCGAGAAGGTGGCAGGTCGCGGACTTCCTCACGGGAGCCAGCGATCTGCCACCTCTTCGGTGACCTGCACCGGGTACGCGGCACGGCCGCGTACCCGGCCGGGCCGGGTACGCCGCGCGGCTCGGTGTGCGGCGTGGCTGCGGCTAGAGCGTGTAGCCCCAGCGGGCCAGCGGCTCGGCGAGGACGGCCTCGACCGCGGCCAGCTGCCTGCCGGTGAGCTCGGTCCGGTAGGCGCTCCTGCGGCCGGGGGTGATGTGCTGCCGCTCGAAGCCGGCCTGGAACTGCGCGTTCCACTCCAGCCCGAGGAACTCGAGCATCTGCTTGCAGCTGGACACGGGGTCAAGCAGCAGGTCCTCGTAGTGCACGTCGAGCCACTGGTCGGCCGGGTGGAGGGCGCGGGCGTCCTCGTAGGCGGCCATGAGCATCTTCCAGGCCAGCGCCGCCAGGACGGGGAACGACCGTCGGTGGTCCACCCACTCCTGGTGCAGCTCGGTGGGCAGGGGGCCGTAGATCCACTTGTCCGGGCCCTTCCAGCCGTCCCACCACCCCATCTGGAGCCACGAGTTGGCGACGGCGCGCCCGTCCCTCACGACGTTGACGACCTTGACGTCGGGCATCGCCTCCCTGAGGAACCCCACGCGGGGCCAGCCCGTCAGGTGCTGCACCAGCACGTCGCAACCCTGGGCCTGTTGACGGCTCTCGAAGAAGTCGACGACGCGTGGCCGCAGGTAGGGCGTCATGTCCTCGGCGAGCAGGTCGCGGCAGGGCGTGGAGAAGCCTGACATCACGTGGCGGTCGAAGAGCTGGTAGCCCTCCGACGGCGCCACCCGCATGCGACCGCGCTCGAACAGGGCGCCCTCGGCCAGGGCGCGCATGCCGGCCGGGCGCTGGCCACCGAGCCGGTAGAGGCGCCCGTTGTGGCGGCCGCGCAGGTTGAGCCGGGGGAGCTTGTCATCGAGGCCGGAGATGAAGCCGGTGGCGGGGTGTCGCGAGAGCGTCTCCTGCACCAGGGTCGTGCCGCTGCGGCCGGTACCGGTGACGAGTGCCAGCATGGGTGTCCTTTCTCAGCGCGCCCGGCCGGCCGAGGTGGCCGAGCGGCTGACCGCGCCCCGGTCCACGCCCCGGTTCGGGCGGCGACGCGGCTGCGTACGGGTGTCGAGGGGGTAGTGGAACCGGCGCAGGCCGGGGGCGGTGACGAGGGTGACGAGCGCGCGGTCGCGCCGCGACATGGCCGTGCGCCACTGGTCGTCGGCGCGCAGCGTCACCTCACCGGTGTCGTGCCGGTTGGGGTTGCCGGCGACCGAGTGGGTCGGGGCGAGCTGGACGCGGTCGGGGGCGAGGAAGGGCAGGTCCGCCGGGTCGGCGCCGACCATCGCGGCGACCCGTCCCAGCTCCCCCACGGGGTCGGCGATGAGGTCCTCGTAGCGCACGCGGCAGACGCGGGGGTCGCCGTCCTTCCACAACCGCAGGACGGTGAGGTTCCAGACGGTCCAGAGCAGCGAGCTCTTCCACGTCTCCTGCCGCTGCATCTGGGCGCCGGCGGCGGTGTCGCGCGTCGGCTTCGACCGCAGCCAGGAGAACGCCGTGGCGCGCGGGTCGCGCACGAGGTGCAGGACGTACAGCTCGATGCCGGGCTGCTGGCGCAGCAGCAACCCGTAGGGGGGCAGCTTCGACCCGTCGATGACGAGGGCGGCCCCGGTCTCGTCGGCGATGGCGCGGTAGAGGTCGGTGACAGCGGCGTCGTCGGAGTGCGCGGGTATCGCCTGCCGGCCGAGGGCGTCCCGCAGCAGCATGCCGGGCAGCCGCGCCATGCGCAGGCGCCCGAGCAGGCGGCGCCCGATGGCGGGCTCATCACGCCGGTCCCCCGAGCGCACCCGGGTCATCACGGCGGTCCACACGGGGCAGCTGCTGAACGGCTCGCCGCACCCGCACAGGTGGTCCTGCTCGACGCCGCGCTGCCACAGGTAGCGCAGCTCGCCCGCGGCGAAGGCACCCGGCAGCTGGCCCAGGATGTTGCTCACGACGGTGGTGCCGCTGCGCCCGCTCCCGGCGAAGAACAGGACTCGGACGGGCGGGTGCTCACGGGTGGTCACGAGGCTCCTTCGAGGGTCGTGGCGCCTACGTGGCCGGCGCCCGGCTCGGCCACCTCGCCGCGGTAGACGGCCTCGAGGCGGCGCAGGTGCAGCTGGGGGTCGAACTCGTCGGCGAGCCGCTGCCGCCCGGCGCGGCCCATGGCGGTCGCGGCGGCAGGGTCGGCGTGCAGCCGCAGCAGGGCGTCGGCGAGGGCACGGGGGTCGTCGTGCGCGACGACCAGCCCGTCGATGCCGTCGCGCACCAGCTCGGGCATGCCGCCGAGGTCGGTGACGACGGCCGGCACCTCGGCCGCGTAGGACTCCAGGATCGTCATCGGCTGGTTCTCGTGCCACCGCGACGGGACGACCGTGGCGACCGAGCCGGCCACCACCTGCCGCAGCCGCTCCTTGTCGAGGCGTCCGTGGAAGGTGACCTGTGCCGGTGCCACCCGGGCGGCGAGGGCGGTGAGGTCGCCCCGCTCCGGGCCGTCCCCGGCGACGTGGAGGTGGATCGTCGGAGGGAGCAGCGCCATGGCGTGGATGAGCGTGTCGACGCCCTTCTCGGGGGAGAGCCGACCCGCGAAGACGAACCCCTCGCGGTGGGCCGCCGGCACGACCGGCGCCACCTCGACGAAGTGGTTGAGCACCACCAGCCGCTCGGGGGCCAGGCCGGTGCGTGCCATCACCCCGGCGAGGAACCTGCTGGGGCTGATGAAGGTGTCGACGGCGTCGTAGGCCCGCATCGTCCGGTGCACCGACGACTCCACCGACAGCAGGGCGCTCGCAGCCAGCGACCCGCTCTTGCACCGGCGGCGGACGGCGTTGAGCGCGCTGCCCCCGACACAGGCGTCGCACAGCCGGCCGTGGTCGAGCATCTGGTAGCTGGGGCAGGCCAGCTTGTAGTCGTGCAGCGTCATGACGCTGCGGACGCCCGCCCGGCGCACCGCGGCGAGCACCGACGGCGACAGCTGGTGGTAGACGTTGTGGGAGTGCACGACGTCGGGCCGGAACCGCTCGATGGCCCGCGCCATACCGCGCCCGCTCGACGGCGACCACACCATGCGGGCACCGGCGGCGAGGCCGGCGAGGCCCCCCGGTGCCGGCTCGAGCTCGACGTGGGAGGGAAAGGTGTCGGCCAGTGGCAGGTCGACCAGGTTGTCCGGGTGCGCCATGCCGAACAGCTCCACCTCGTGCCCCGCCCGACGCTGGAGCTCCACCACGTCGAGCATGTACCCCTCGGCCCCCCCGCGGCGGTACAGGAACTTGTTGACGTGCAGGATCCGCACCGTCCACTCCCTTCCCCTCGTCCCACTCGCCGGCGTGGAGCGCCTCACGAGCACCACGCCGATTCTTGTCTCCCGGCCCTTCCCCGGAGTACGTCGTTTGGAGGGGTTCGTTGCACTTCACCTGCAGGTCCACCTCACCTCGGGGCTGATGAATGGTGGAGGGACGGTGTCGGGGGTGTGCGGAGATCGGTGGAGTCGTGAAGCGAAGTGCAAGGGCCACGGCCACGAGGACGCTCAGGCGTACCCTGACCTGGCAGCCGAAGCGCCGGGGCGCCGAGGAGCTCTCCGTCCCCGAGCTGATCAGCCCGCTGCGCTACGACGTCCTCGTCCGCGCCCAGTTCTTCGAGTTCCTCAGCCACCGCCCCGCGGGTGAGACCGCCGACCGGCTGGTCGCCGCGGCGCTGGAGGAGCCGTATGCCGTGTGGTTCCGCGAGGTCGCCATGGCCCGCTTCCGCCCGTGGGTGCTCAAGGACCCCGTGGCCCTGAGGTCCAACTACGCCGAGCGCGTCCTCTCCAGCCGTGATCTGCTGAAGTCCTTCAACACCAACGGTTTCGACGCCAGGACGCCTGTGACCCTGCGACTCACCAGCGGGGTGCGGACCTCGGACACCGGCGCCCGGGTGAGCCGGACCGTCCACGTCGGCGACGGCGGCCACCGGCTCGCGCTGCTGCTGCAGAGCGGGTCCGGCCTCCAGCCGCACATGTACCGCCTGGACCCGCGACCCATGCCGCTCATCGACAACACCGCGGTGCTGCTCGCGCCACTGGGGATCAGCGACGCCGACTACTGCGCGTTCGTCGAGGCCGGCTACGGGCGCCACGGGTTCTCCGACGTGCAGTCCCTGCTGACCGCGGTCTCCGCCGACGACGCCGAGGCCGGGGCCGAGCTGCGCAGCGTCCTCGAGGCCCATGCCCGTTCCCCGCGGCCGGTGGTGTGACGTGACCGGCACCCCGTCGCCGCACTCGAGCCAGCACTGGCTGCCCTACTACGTGGGCAAGGTCCGTCGCCACGTCCACTGGGCGCGGACCGAGGGGATCGGCCGGCTGGTGGAGGAGGACCGGCTCGACCCGCGCGAGCGCATCGGCACCGCCGTGCGCAAGGCGAGGTGGCGCAGGGCCCACGGTGTGCCCGCCGGGGCGGCCCGACCCGTCTACGTCGTCGGGCTCCAGCGCTCCGGAACCAACATGCTCATGCGCGGGGTCGACCAGGCCCCGGAGGTCGACGTCTGCAACGAGAACGACCGGCGCGCCTTCTCGCGCTTCCGGCTGAGGTCGGACGAGACGCTCGTGTCGGTCGTGCGGTCCAGCCGGCACCGGCTGGTGCTCGTCAAGCCGCTGTGCGAGTCGCACCGCGTCGACGAGCTGCTGGCCCTCCCGGGGCTGTCCGCGGGCCGCGCCGTGTGGGTGGTCCGCGACCCCGAGGACCGGGCGCGCTCGGAGGTCTCCAAGTTCGGTGAGTCCAACCTGGTGGCACTCAGGCAGATCGGGGCCGGACACGGGGACCAGATCTGGCAGGGGCAGCGCCTGCCCCGGGCGTCGGTGGACCTCGTCCGGTCCTTCGACCTGGAGACGATGACCCCCGAGACGGCCGCCGTGCTGTTCTGGGTGGTGCGCAACCAGCTGTGGTTCGACCTCGGCCTCGACCGCCGGTCCGACGTCATGCTCGTGTCCTACGACCGGTTCGTGGCCGACCCGCACGGCCAGATGCGACGGCTGTGCGCGTTCATCGACCTGCCCTACCGTCCGGTGCTCTGCGACCACGTGGTGCCGCGCAGCAGCCACGGCTCCGCCATCCTGCCGATCGACCCGGACGTGCGGCGACTGGCCCGGGGCCTGGCGGCGCGGCTCGACGAGGCGGCCGTCCGCGAGCCCGGGACGGCTGCCGAGCAGGCACCCGTGCCGGCACGGGGCGACGGATGACCACCCGGCTCCGTACCGTGCGCGCCCGGGCTGCCGCGGCCCTCGTGGCGGCTCTCGCGGTGGCCGGGCTCGTGGGCTGCTCCGGCACCTCGAGCGCCGACAGGTCCCTCGACACGGGCCACCCTGCGACCTCGAGCGGCTCGGGGTGGGGGACGCCGCCGCCGGGTGGCACCACCGGCGGCACGGCCGGCCCGGCCACACCGATGGGGGCGAAGTGGGACTGGGGCCGTTTCACCGAGTTCAGCCCGTTCCTCAAGTCGGTGTCCGGGGGCAACACCTACTACGAGGTCGTGTGGTGCGACATCGAGAAGAAGCAGGGGAGCCCGGACTGGTCGGCGCTGGACCGGATCGCCACGAGGAGCCGTGACGTGGGGGCCACCCTCATGCTCAAGCTCCGCGTCGGCCGCTGCTGGGCGACGTCGGGTGACGCGCAGCACCAGCGCGGCAGCAAGTCCAAGACCGAGTCGGCGATGCCGACCGACCTCGGCGCCTACAAGGCGTGGGTGCACGAGGCGGTGACGCGCTACTCCAAGCTCGGGGTGCACGAGTACGCCATCGAGAACGAGATCAACTCCGCGGGCTTCTGGGCGGGGACACCGGAGCAGTTCACCACCCTGGCGAAGACTGCCTCCGCGGAGATCCGCGCGAGCGACCCCCAGGCGAAGGTCGTCGACGCCGGCCTGAGCAGCACGAGCTACGGCTACGGCATCGCCGACTGGCTCCTGCAGCAAGGCAGGGAGGCCGAGGCGGTCTCGGCCTACAACGCCTACTTCGAGCGCCGCATCGGCACCCGCGGCGACCAGATCGTCGCCGTGCGGACCAAGGCCGACCTCGAGGCAGCGCTCAGGTCCGACCAGGGAGCGCGCAACCTCACCTACCTCGACCTGATGCGCCAGCTCGCGGCCAGCAAGGTCACCGACGTGCGCCAGATCCACTTCTACGAGAAGTACTCCTCGGTGCCCGTGCTCTTCGACTACCTCAAGGCCCACACGCCGTACGGCACGCCCATCCAGGCCTGGGAGGTGGGCAGCTTCGACAAGAGCGGGGCCACCACCGACGACGCCACCAAGAGCGAGGAGGTCCTCAAGACCATGAGCCTCGTGCTGGCCGAAGGGGCCACCGTGGCGATCTGGCTGCCCCTGGCCTTCGACCCGGGGGGTCGCAACGGTGACGAGCCGCGCTACGGGCTGCTGGAGCCGAACGGCCAGCTGCGCCAGGCCGGCCGGATCTTCCAGGCCATGGTGGAGGCGTCCCGCGGTGCCAAGGCGGTCAGGATCTCGGTGGACGGCATGACTGGGGTCGGGTTCGACAAGGGCACCACCGCGACCGCCTTCGTGTGGTCGGACAGCAGTGCGGTCGTGCAGCTGCCCGATGGTGCGAAGGCCGCCTCGGTCGAGTCCCTCGACAAGACCTCCGCCGGGACCACGGCGACGTTGGGCGCGACGCCGCAGCGCCTGGTCCTGCCCGTACCCACCGCGACCTTCCTCAAGGAACAACGATGAGCGACCCGTCGCAGAGCCTGCTGTTCGTCGGCGGCCTGCACCGCAGCGGCACGACGCCCCTGGCGCGGGCCCTGGCGAGCCACCCCGAGATCAGCGGCCTCTCGGGCACGGGCGTCCGCGAGGACGAGGGGCAGCACCTCCAGCGCGTCTACCCCAAGGCCAAGGTGTACGGCGGCTCCGGGCGGTTCGCCCACGACCCCCGCGCGCACCTCACCGAGGACAGCCCCCTCGTCAGCCCGGGGAACGCAGCAGCGCTGCGCCGGGCCTGGGACCCCTACTGGGACCTCGAGCGCCGCTACCTGCTGGAGAAGTCCCCGCCCAACCTCGTGATGGGTCGGTTCCTCCAGGCGCTCTTCCCGGGCGCCCCCATGGTCGTGGTGGTGCGCCACCCCGTGGTCGTGGCGCTGTCCAACAAGAAGTGGCGCAAGGCCGTGTCGTCGGACCCGCGCAAGTTCGAGACCATTGCAGGGCTGGTGGAGCACTGGCTCACGGCCCACCGGCTGTTCCTGGCGGACGCCCCGCACCTGGCGCCCCTGCACGTCCTCCACTACGAGGACCTCGTGGCCGACCCGTCCCGCGAGCTGGGGCGCATCGAGTCCTTCCTCGGGCTGGGGTCGCCCATCGACGCGGACAGCATCCGGGTCGGGGCGAGCCAGCCCTACGAGCACACGTGGGACTCGTGGAGGACCGCCTGGTGGCGTCCGGGCCACTGGCAGCGACGCCTCGTCGAGAGCCGGTTCGGGGACGAGCTGGCGACCTTCGGCTACGGGCTGGACGACCTGTCCACCCACACGCCCACCCCCGCCACCACCACCTACCGCCACGCCTCCACCCCCTCACCGGACGCCGGGGCGCGCTCACCGGTCCCGGACCGGTCCCGACAGACCCGGGCCTGAGCCACTCGCCCCGCGACGGCTCGCACCACCACGGCCCGCCCCACCCCGGCCCACACCGCCCGGGCCCCGCAGAGAGGACACCCCATGCGCCACCGCTCGATCCTCACGGTCCTGTCGACCTGCGTGCTCGTGGTCGCGGGCGTCCTGCCGGCACAGGCCAGCGTCGGCACCACCGTCGCCAGCCCCTGCGCCCAGCCCGACGGCCGAGTCGCCGCCATGGTCATCAGTGGCCGCACCCTCTACCTCGGCGGCAGCTTCGCCAGGGTGCGAGACCGGGCCGGTGTCCTGCAGCCGCGGGCCCACCTCGCGGCGGTCGACGCCGACACGTGCGACCTGCTGCCGTGGCGGGCGGACACCGACGCCGACGTCTACGCCCTGGAAGCCTCGGGTGGCGTGGTCTACGCGGGAGGTGCCTTCACCCACGTCAAGGGGGTGGCCAGGGCACGGCTCGCAGCCCTCGACGACACCGCACAGGTGCTCTCCTTCGACGCCTCGCTCGACAAGCCGGTGCGGGCCGTGAAGGCCGTCGACGGGACCCTCTACGCGGGGGGCGACTTCCTCCGGGCCCAGGGCGCCGCGCGCTCGAGGCTCGCGGCGTACGACCTCACGACCGGTCTGGTGCGCGGCGACTGGAAGCCGGCTGCGAACGGTGCCGTGACCGCCATCGAGGGGCTGCCCGAGGCCGGGCAGGTGTACGTCGGCGGCAACTTCACCACCGTCGACGGTTCCTCGCAGCCCTACCTCACGCTGCTGGCCACGAGCGACGGCGGCATCGACCAGGGGTTCGCCCCGTGGGCCGGGTACGACCAGCCTCCGTTCCCCATGATCGACCTCGCAGTGGACGGCCGCGGGCTCTACGCCGGCGGCGGGGGCTCGGGCGGACACCTCGTGGTCTGGAACCTCGACGGCACCCTGCAGCGGCCGGTCTACCAGACCGACGGCGGTGTGCAGGCGGTCGCCGTGGACGGCGACTCCCTTTACGTGGGAGGGCACTTCACGAACTACTGCCTCGGCAACACCGGCTCCGGCCACCCCTTCATCTGCAGCAACCCCCTGTCGCGGCGCAAGGCGTTCGAGGTGCAGCTGTCGACCGGTGCGCTCACCGGCTGGGCGCCGAGGTTCAACAGCCCGCACGGCGTGCTCTGCGCCGTCGTCGACCCCGTGACCCACGACCTGTGGACGGGTGGCGACTTCACCAAGATCGGTACGAAGGCTGTAGACCATCTGGCCGATTTCAGGCCCTAGTGCCGATGGTTGTCTGAGGCAACACCAACCAGGGGAGGTTCCATGAAAGGCAAGTCACTCGCGCTCGCGTCCGCGGCCGCGCTGGCGTCGTCAGCGTTCGTCGTCGCGGGGGTACCAGGCGCGGCAGCCGGCTCGGTCCGGCCGGCCGGCACCACTGCCGCACCCACCGTCTCGGCGCCGTGCGGCACCGGTGCGGCGGCACCGGCGACCTACACGCACGTCGCCCTCATCATGTTCGAGAACAAGCCACTCAAGAAGATCGTCGCCAACACCACCGACGCGCCCTACCTCAACTCGCTCATCAAGGCCTGCAGCTACAGCAAGAACGACCTGTCGCTGTCCACGACGAGCCTGACCAACTACATCGCGCTGACGTCCGGCTACAAGGGCTGCAAGACGGCTGACGGCAACGGCGTCTGCACCTCCGAGCTGGAGATCACCTCCAACAAGGACACCACCGTCTGGCCCCAGGCCTCGAAGAGCATCTTCGAGCTCATGGGCAACGACGCGGTGGAGTGGGGCGAGTCCATGACGACGAACTGCCAGCTCAAGAGCAGCGGCGACTTCGTCATCAACCACACGCCGTTCCAGTACTACACGCGCACCCAGGCCACGTTGTGCAAGGCCAACGCGCGCCCGTTCCCGGCGAACCCCGCCGACACGCTGTCGGCGAAGTTCAACCTGATCATCCCCAACAAGCCGCACATCATGCACCTGGTGCCCAACACCACGGTCAACCAGCGCATCCAGAACGGCGACAACTGGGCGAAGACCTTCATCCCCCAGCTGCTGAGCTCGCCGGAGTACCAGTCGGGCAACACGGCGATCCTCATCACCTGGGACGAGGGCAACGGCAGCAACTTCTACGTGCCGCTCATCGTCATCACCCCGTCCACCCAGGCCGGTGGCGTCTCGTCGGTGGCCTACAACCACTACTCGGTGCTCAAGGGCATCCAGCAGATGGTCGGGTCGGCCTCGCCGCTGCTCGGCCACGCGGGGGACGCCGGGGTGTCGTCCATCCGCGACGATGCCGCGTTCGGCCTCAAGCCCTGAGCCACGACGCACACCACGACGAGGCCCCCTCCGCAGGGAGGGGGCCTCGTCATGTGGATCGCCTTGCGCCGTAGGGCTACTGGTAACCCAGCTCGCGCAGCGTCCGTCGCGCGGTCAGCTGGAAGAGCAGGCGCATGAACGGGTCGAGCTCCTTGCGGTAGGTGCCGACACGGGAGGAGTAGACGGCTGCCTCGGTGCCCTCGCCGGCGCGGCGGGACGTCGCCTGGACGTGGTAGCGCGCGGGCACGTCGTGGGCGTGCGACTCGAAGTCGAGCATGCCCGGCTCCCACTCCTCGCCGAGGAAGTCCATGAGCCCGCGCAGGGTGGCCTCCTGGTCGGTGACGAGGGCCTCGTACCGCAGCTCGTGGTACTGGTGCACCGGCAGCGCCGCACCGCCCGCCCTGGCCTCGGCGATGTAGCGCGGCCACTTCACCGACGACTTCACGCACGACCAGTACCCGAAGCGCTTGCGGTGGGAGACCGCGACGTCACGCCCGTCCCGGATGACGTGCACGATCTGCGCGTCGGGGAAAAGCCGCACGATGAAGTCGAGCTTCATCGCATACCGCGGGCTCTTGTCCGCCCACCGCTGCTTGCCGCGGCCCGCTGCGTAGTCGGACTGGATGCCGCCGAAGAAGTCGGCGATCCGGCGCAGCCACTCCTCCTGGCTGAACCCGTACTGCGACAGGCGTTTCCAGTCCGACCCGACGATGCGCTCCATGTCCTCGAGGAAGCGGGTCTCGGGCCCGCAGCTGATGCGCGAGTGCGAGTCGAGGATGAGGCGCAGCATCGTCGTGCCGGACCGCTGGCAGCCGACGACGAAGATCGGCGCGGTCGACGTGCGAGGTACCGACGACTCGGACGTGCGGGTCCCGGGTTCGGTGATGGACATGGTGGTCGCCCGTCAGCCCCTGGTGGCCGGCCGCGGGAGGGACGGCTCGGTGACGTTGTCCGCGCCGCTCTTCGTCGTGGCACCGCCCTGCCCGGCGGGGGGAACGGCCACCGCCGAGGCGGCCGGCTGCCCGGCGTCGGAGGTGGTCGTCGCGGCGGCGTGGGCCGGGCGGCCGGCGGCCTCGGTGCCGACGGCCTCGGTGCCTGCGGCCTCGGTCCCGGCAGCCTCGCTGCCTCCTAACTCGGCGCTGGCCGCACCGGCCTCACGGCTGCGGCGGCCACGGGCGGCGACCTCGAGGATGAGGACGAGGACGAGGGCGAGGAAGAAGGCCGCGGCACCCACCGAGGCGGTGGTGGTCAGGACCTGGGGCGTCCGGTCGACAGCGTGGGCGCCACCGATGAACACGATCTTGGTGGGGTCGGCGTTGGCGAGCTGGACCGTCGCGCTCGACAGCTTGGCGTTGGCCTCGTCGAGGCCGGTGACGGCGGTGTCGCGCGCCGCGGTCAGCTTCGTGAACTCGTTGAGGATCGGGCCGAACTTCGCGAGGTCGGCCTTGGCCGCGGCGATCGGGCTGCCCATGGCGGCGGCGCCGACCGAGTTGCCTGCCGCGGTGAACGACGCCTGCTGCTGCACGAGGCTGTTGACGCGGCTGAGCTGGGCCTCGTAGGCCTTCTGCGGGTCGGCCATCGCGTACTTGGCGGTGAAGGCGCCCACGGCCGCGGAGGCGTCGTCGACGGTCTTCCTGGCAGCGTCGACACGCGCCTGCGCCGACTGCACCTGGCTCTCGAAGAGGGTGCGCAGCGTCGCGGTCGTCACGGCGTTGAGCACCGGCACCACGGTGCTCTTCTTGGGGCTGGTGTAGGTGACCGCCAGGCTGGCGCTGGTCAGCCGCTGGGTGACCACCAGCTCGTCGTTGAGGTTGGTGGTGCTCACCCCGGTCTCGGAGGAGACCTGCTGGCGCACCAGGGGTCCGGACGAGGTCGCCTCGAACGCGGAGACGAACTGGTTGACGCCCTGGGCCCCGGTGTACTGCGAGTCGAGGCTGCCGACGAGGGCAGGCGGGTCCACCACCGCCGTGCCCGTGTAGGTCGGCGCCTGGCTGAGCAGGAGCCCGGCCGTGGCGCCCATGCTGATGAGCGGCAGGAGGATGACGAGCGCCAGCCGACGCCGCGCTGCCTTGAGGTAGTCGATGATCTCCACGGTTATGAGTCCCCTCGGGTGGTGGTGTCGGACCACGTGAACCCCACGCCGGGCAGCTTCGCCAGGCGGTCGTTCCACGGCCGGTAGTGGTGGTCGAGCTCGCGCGCCAGGTCATCGTCGATGTCCAGCGGGCGGTGGGTGGCCTTGAGGCGGTCGAGACCGTCCAGGGTCACCGGTGAGAGGCCCAGGTGGGCCCAGACGCGGTCCAGCTCACCGTGGGGGTCGGTGAACATCGACTCACTGCGCAGGACGAGCACCTGCTCGGGGTCGAAGAGCTCGTAGAGCCGCTCGAGCTGCTCCGCGTAGTGCCCCCTGCGCAGGTAGGCGTGGTGCCGGTGCGAGAAGCTCTCGTACGACGGGTCGCGGCGCAGCCGCTCCTCCTCGCCGGCCAGGCGCTCGTCCTCCAGGCGCAGAGCCTCCGCGAAGGGCCGGTCCTCGTAGCCCTGCTGCGTCTCGTACTGGTGGTGCGACCACGCGCGTGCGACCGGTTCGCGCAGGCTCACCACTAGGCGCACGTCGGGCAGCTCGCGGGCGATCCGCTCCGGGGCGAGCGGGTGGAACATGTAGTAGGGGCTGGCCTCACCGGTCAGCCGCTGCCCGTCCCTGGCCGGGGGGAAGCACGACAGGTACCAGGACCAGCCCCGGCCGTGGTGCACGTCGAAGTAGTGGGTGCCCTTGCTGGTGCGGCAGGGCGCGACCTCGGGGTGCTGGTTGATGTAGTGCGCGATGGACGTCGAGCCGCCCCGCTTGGTGCCCACGACGAGGTATCCGGGCACCATGCCCTTGCGGTGCGGGAGGCCCGCGCGAAGCGGGCTGAGAACGCGACCGGCGGCTCTGCGTGGGTTCATCCGTCCTCTTTCCCCTCGCTGCGTGGAGGGGGCGCCGGAGGCGCCTCCGTCCACCGTGGAAACGTTAGTTGCGCGCCGCTCCCGACGAGCCGGATTGATAGATTTCACAGGGGATTCCGAGCCTTTCGTCATCTTGGGGAAGGCGTTCGTCCAGACATCCCCTGTATCGCGTGAATCGCCCCCGAGGGACCGCACGAGGTGCGAGGATGTGCGCGGGGCACGACCGACGACCTGAGGGGTTCCTGCCATGCGACACAACACTCTGGTGACCACTGCACTGGCCGTCTGCCTCCTGGCGGGGTGCGCCTCGGGGGACGGCGGCTCGCCGCCCACCACGACCTCCTCGACGTCGTCCAGCTCCACCACGACGACGCCGTCGAGCTCGACCACCTCGACGAGCTCCTCGACGCCCGTGGCGACGACCGACCCGGCCCTGGCGGCGGCGCTCAACACCCTGGCGGCCCGGTCGCGGGTGCTGAAGTCCAACGCCGCGCTGGACGCGATCAAGGCGTCGTCGACGACGGGCACGGCATCGGCACGCAACGGGCTCAAGGACGTTCGCGCCGCGGCATACCCCAGCACCAGCCGCAGCTGCTCCCGCGTCGCGTCGGGCGTGACGCTCACCCGGTGGGGGGCCGCGAAGGCCACGGCGGCCGGCGCCAAGGTGCCGGCGGCTGCGGCCGCACGCCGGTCGCAGATCGCCGCGCTGCAGTCCGCTGCGGCCGCCGTCTCGAAGCTCGCGTCGTCGCAGCCGGTAGGGGCGACGCCGACGCCGGCCGAGATCGGCGCGGCGGTGAAGGCGGCCACCGCGCAGGCGGCAGCCGAGACGACGTCGCTCAACGCACTCGTGGCCGCCGTGACGGGGGACGCCGCGAAGTCGCGCGACATGGCGGCCACCGCCGTGTCCATCTCCGGGAAGGTCTGCTGAGGCCCACACGCGACGCGGCCCCGTGGGGTGGCGGTCATGCGCTCTTCTCCACCGGGCCGCGACGAAATGCCTTGCCTCGCAACAGCGAACGCGTGAGCGCCTTGTCCTCTGCGTCGAGGCCCAGTCCGACGATGGCGCCGAAGAACACCACGACGACCACCGGGGCGGCGAGGAGCACCACGTCGGTCCAGGTCGACACCCAGCGGCTGACGAGCCAAGCAGCGCCCACGGCGGGGGCGGTGGCGAGGGCGATCTTGGCCAGGCCGGCGCCTGCGGCGTGGATGCCGACGACGAGCTGCGCCTGGAGCACCTTGACGACGTTCGCGGTGACGAGGCTCGCGCTCCACGCGATGGCCGCCCCCACGACTCCGTGGCGGGGGATGAGCACCAGGTTGAGGACGATGTTGAGGACCAGCACGCCGACGTTGTCGAGCATGTTGAGCATCACGCGCCCGGACATGTTGAGCACCGTCCCGCACGGGCCGGCCGCGGCGCTGACGAGCTGACCCATAGCGAGGATCGCGGTGACCGACGCCGCGCTGCGGTAGCCGTGGCCGAAGTAGCCGAGCAGCTGGGAGCTGAAGGCGACGAGCAGGATGAAGGAGGGCATGGACAGCATGAGGATCCAGCGGGCGGCGCTGCCGTAGGCCCGGGCGGCCTCCTCGCGCCGGTCGGTGTGGACCAGGTGGGCGAGGTGTGGCGTGAACGACGCGTTGATGGGCGCCATCACGAACACCGCCAGCATGACGAGCCGCGTCGCGACGTTGTAGGCGCCGACGTCGTGCTGGCCGCGCAGCGCGCCGAGCAGCAGGGTGTCCACCCAGATGAGCCCTGTGGCCGCGAGGGCCGAGGCCCAGCTGACCATCGAGAACCCGAAGATCTCGCGCACCTCGTAGCGGGCGGCGACCCGGGGCACGGGGCGCATCCGCTTGCGCAGGGAGAGCAGCGCGAGCAGCGCGCTGGCCCACGACGAGATCGCCAGGGCCCACAGTGCCCCGTCGACCCCCAGTCCGGCGCGCAGGGCCGCGACCGTGAGGACGAGCCGAACGACCGGGTCGATGATGCGGCCGATGACGGTGAAGGGCACCTGGGTGCGCCAGCCCTGGGTGGCCGCGAGGGCGGCGTCGGAGATGGTGGCGGCCGGCAGGGTCAGGCCCACCAGGCGGATGCCCGTGACCAGTCCCTCGTCGCCGAGGGCGGGGGCCAGCCAGGGGGCCGACAGCGCCAGGACGGCCCCGATGACCACCGACGCGGCGACGGTCAGGCCCAGGCCCAGGCGGACGGTGCCGCGCAGACGCCGTGGGTCGTCGTCGGCGACGTGCATCGCGACGAACTTGGTCATCGCAGAACGGAACCCGGCCAGCGACAGCAGCCCCAGGAGGGAGAGCAGGGCGAAGCACGAGGCGTAGCGCCCGACCTCGCGCTCACCCAGTCCGGCGAGGACCGAGATGATCGCGAAGAGGGACAGCTGGTTGCAGACCGCCCCCACGAGGTTGAGCCCCCCGCCGCGGCCCATGCGGGTGATGGTCGAGCTCGGCGGGCGCGCGCGCTCGACCCTTCCCTCGGTGCCGGCGGTCACGACGACGACGCCACCGGCGTGGGGGCGTCCTCGACCGGCGCGGACGCGGACAGGGGCCGGCCGAACGGGTACAGGCCGTCGATCCGTCCGGTGACCGGGTTGCGCCGGGCGATGTAGGAGCCGGCCGCGGAGAAGGTGACGAGGTACCACAGGCTCACGACGTTGGACATGACGTTGGCGCCGGCGCTGCCGAGCAGGAAGCAGATGGCGCAGCCGAGCGCGCCGGCGCCGACCGCGTGCTCGAAGGTGCCCCGGACCGAGTTGCGGATCGCCGCGATGCCGTTGCGCAGCAGCAGCAGGTGCATCGCGAGGTAGGCCCCGAGGCCGAGGACGCCGGTCTCGACGTAGGCACGGATGAAGTCGTTGTGGGGCTGCTTCGCCGCGTCGGTCTGGTACTGGGTCATGTTGAGGCCGATGCCGGTGACCGGGTTGCTGTTGGCCAGCGGCAGCACCTCGGTCCAGTACGTCAGGCGCCACGCCAGGCTGTTGCCCGTCTCGGGCCCGCCCGGCAGCTGCTGCTGGGTGTCCGTCACGGTCGCGAAGCGGGCACCGAGCCCGGGCACCAGGGCGACGGCGAGCAGGGCCGAGGCCGCGAACCCGACGAGCACGCCCTTGCGCCGCTGGACGACGGCGACGACGACCACCCCCACGACGGTGGCGAGGATGGCGCCACGGGTCAGCGTCATGAGCATGAACAGCGACGAGAGGGCGAGGGCAGGCGCCATCGCCCAGCGCTGGCGGCGCGAGAGCGACGGGTAGAGCGCGACCCCGAAGACGACCATGAAGGCCAGGAACCGCGCGAAGGTGTTGGACTGCAGGAACGGCCCGGTGATGCGCGTGAAGCTGCCCTTGACCTCCGACGGCGGGTTGCCGATGAGCATCAGCACCACGGTGTAGCCCAGGGGGAAGACGAGGCCGGCGTAGGCGGCGTACAGGACCCTCTGGAGCGCCCGCCGGTCGACGATCAGCTGCTCGAGGACGATGAACATCATGACCCACGAGAGGATCCGCATGACCTCCATGGCCGAGGCGGACGGGACCTCGGAGCCGATGACGCTGACGGCTCCCGCGCCGACCAGGCCCAGCAGGGCGATGCGCAGCGGGGACCCCTTGAGCCGACGACCGCTGGAGTACTGCGCGAGCAGCCACAGGACGGCGGCGCAGAGGAACAGCAGGGCCACGATGCTCGAGGGGTCCATGCCCCGCGAGGCGTTGTTGGTGGCGGTGTTGCCGGCCGAGGCACCGGAGAGCTTGACCACGTCGAGGCTCGACCGCACCCCCAGCAGGAGCAGGACGAAGGGCGCGAACCGGGTGAGGGCCAGCGCCCCCACCCCGAGCCCGACCACCCCGACGATCGGGAGCACCACGAGGGTCTTGTTGTCGCCGCCGACGGACATGCCCGAGACCATCGCCGCCGCGCAGACGAGCGCCGCGGCCGCGACGGTGGCGACCCTGCCCCCGAGCGAGGTGGGCACGCTGGGACGCGCGGAGTGGCGGCCGGGGCTTCCCTTGGCCGCGCCCGTGGCGGGCAGGGCGCTCATGACGCCAGCCGTTCGGGGACGGCAGCGCGCGGGGCCCGGCGGCGCCGGCTGGCCAGGGCCGGGAAGCCGTGGCGGTGGCGGACGACCATCCACGCCGCGGGGGCGGCCAGCGCCAGGGCGATGAGCGCGAACCCCGTCGTCAGGGTGGGCACGCCGAGGAGCTTGAGCGAGGACGCGAGCAGGACGAAGGCGAGGACCCGGCGCACGAGGCCGCCCGGGGCGCGGGAGGACACACGGGCCCCGAGCCAGGCGCCGGGCACGCTGCCGATGACGAGCGAGGCGGTCAGTGCCAGCTGGAAGTCGCCGAAGAAGATGTGCCCCAGGGCTGCCGACATCACCAGCGGCACGGCCTGCACGAGGTCGGTGCCGACGAGGGAGTTGGCCTTCAGGGTGGGGTAGAGGGCCATCAGCGCGATGATGATGAGGGAGCCGGAGCCCACCGAGGTCATGCCGACCACGAGCCCGCCGACGACGCCGATGGCGATGGTCGGGAGGATGCGCGGCTTGACCCGCGGGGGCCCCACGGGCAGCGGCTCGGCCGTGCCGTCACGACGTGCGGCCCGCTCGAGCAGGCGCATGTAGGCGCGCACGGCCAGGCCGGTGGCGGCGATGAGCAGGGCCACCCCGAGGGCCACCTGGACGATGTGCTGGAGCTGTTCGCCGTCACCGAGCATCCGCATGAGCAGCACGCCGCAGAAGGCCGAGGGCACCGAGCCCACGACAAGCCACTTGACGAGCCCCAGGCTGACGGTGCCGCGGCGCAGGTGGACGAACGACCCCACCGGCTTCATCACGGCGGCGGCGACGAGGTCGCTGGACACCGCGGTCAGCGGTGGGATGCCGAAGAACAGCACCAGCACCGGGGTCATGAGGGCGCCCCCACCCATGCCGGTGAGGCCGACGACGATGCCGATGCCGAAGGACGCCAGCACCATCATGGGGTCGATGTTCATCTGCGTTCCTCCGAGAGCCAGCCGCCGTCGATGAGCGTGTCGAGGACCATGCGTGCGGCCTGCGGCCGCTCCACGCGCGAGGTGTCCACGCGCAGGTCGGCGTCCACGGGCACGTCGTACGGCGCGGAGATGCCGGTGAAGTGGGGGACCGTGCCCTGCCGCGCGGCCGCGTACAGGCCCTTGAGGTCGCGCCGTTCGCACTCCTCGAGCGGGGTGGAGACGTGCACGAGGAGGAAGTCGCCCACGCACTCGGCCATCGCGCGCACCTCGGCGCGCACCGTGGCCGCCGGGGCGATGGGGGAGCAGATGGCGATGCCGCCGTGGCGGGCGACCTCTGCCGCCACGTAGCCGATGCGGCGGACGTTGAGCTCGCGCGAGGCCTCGTCGAACCCGAGCCCGGACGAGAGCAGCTGCCGCACCCGGTCGCCGTCGAGGAGGCTGACCGTGCGGCTGCTGTGGGTCGCCACCCAGTCGGCGACGTCGCGCGCCAGGGTCGACTTCCCCGAGCCGGAGAAGCCGGTGAACATCACGACCAGCCCTCGCCGCGAGCGCGGGAGGCGCCAGGCCCGCAGCAGCTCGTGGGTGTCGGCCGGGAAGGCATCCAGGTGCGGTTCGCCGCGTCCGTCGAGCAGCGAGGAGCGCGCCCGGTGCCAGGTGTCGGCGCTCCCGGCGGGGGCGTCGTCGAGCAGCATGCGGACGTCCACGGCGTGGAGCCGGGCGGCGACCCGCCGGGCAAGCTCTGCGTCGCTCGGGCCGTCGCGTCCCTCGAGGGGGACGGTGAGGATGTCGGCGCCGCCGCCCATCCCGGCGACGAGCGCCTCGGCGAGCCGCAGGAGCGTGGCGGTGCAGACGCGGTCGTGGCGGTCGCTCTGCTCGGCCACGAGGACCACCGGGGGCTCGCCGTCGGTCCACCAGCCGGCGAGGTCGGCGAGGTCGGCGTTCGTCGCCGGCCGACCCATGACGAGGACGGGCCGGTGGTGCAGGCCCTCGAGGTCGAAGTCGACCTCGGGGTGGGCGGCGGCCCGCGACTCGCGCAGACGCAGCCGACGGGGCAGCCCGGTGACGGCGGCGTCGCTGCCGGCGACACCGGTGAGCTCCTCCAGCAGGGCCAGCGGGGTGTGCTCCTGGTCGCGCAGGACCAGCCGACCGCTCGCCAGGGCTCGCTGGGCGGCCTCGGCGGTGGGGAGGACGAGGGTGACCTCTCCCGCACCCCCGAGGCCGGCGCGGCGGGCGCGTCGCACCAGCGGGGCCCCGAGCACCTGGCCACGCGGCAGCACACCGGCGAGCCCGAGGAGGAGGTCGTGCACGAGGGCAGGCGTGAGGGTGGCGTCGGGGAGCTCGCCCAGCGGCGGCACGGCGGCTGCCGGCTGCGGGGCCGCGCCGGGACCACCCGGCGGCGTCTGGCGGTCCGAGACGAGGGTCATGAGCCGGGTCCCGCGACGCGCAGGGCGGCAGCCGTTCCCCGACGTCGGCCGTTGCTCTGCTGTCCCATGTCCACCACCCCTGTGGACGCCATCGCGTCCCGCTCGATCCTCGGTCGTCGCGGCGCCCCTCCAGCTGCCGCAGGACCCTGCTGCCCTGCCCGGTCGACCGGGCGCCCTCACGGTGCGCGCCGGTCCACCACCTGCGCGTCAATCCTCTGAGGACCGGTCCAGAGGTGGCTCATCCAAAGGGATGAGCGTGTGGCCCACCGGCCGCCCGAGGTCCACCCGCGGGTGCGCTGTCGGCGTCGGTGGTTAGGGTTGGAGACACCCCATCGGCAGCTGCCGTGGGGCGTTCGTGCTGTACCCAGCCGTGAGCAGGAGCCCCCCCATGACCCTCGCCCCGCTGCTCGACGCGCTCACCGCCGACCCCGGCGTGGCCCGCGCCCTCGCCGCAGCCCGCGCCGGTGAGCCCGCTGTCGACATCTCCGCCCCCACCGGTGCCCGTGCGGCGCTCGTGGCGTCCCTCGCCCGGGAGGCCGGGCGGCCGCTGCTGGCGGTCACCGCGACCACGCGGGAGGCCGAGGACCTCGTGTCCGCGCTCGGCTGCTTCCTCGACCACGACCGCGTGGCCGACTTCCCCGCGTGGGAGACCCTGCCCCACGAGCGGCTCAGCCCCCGCAGCGACACCGTGGGCAAGCGCCTGGCCGTCCTGCGCCGCCTGAGCCACCCCGACCCCGACGACCCGACCTACGGCCCCCTCGACGTCGTCGTCGCGCCCGTGCGTGCGGTGCTCCAGCCCGTGGCCAAGGGGCTCGGTGACCTGCGCCCGGTGGCCCTTCGCGCCGGTGACGAGGCCCCCCTGGAGCAGGTCGTCGAGGACCTCGCCGCAGCCGCGTACTCCCGCACCGACCTCGTCGAGCGCCGCGGCGAGTTCGCCGTGCGAGGCGGCATCCTCGACGTCTTCCCACCCACCGAGGGCCACCCGGTCCGTGTCGAGTTCTGGGGCGACACGGTGGAGGAGATCCGCTGGTTCAAGGTCGCCGACCAGCGCAGCCTCGAGGTGGCCGAGCACGGCCTGTGGGCGCCCCCGTGCCGCGAGGTGCTGCTCACCGACGCCGTCCGCGACCGCGCCCGCGCGCTGGTCGACCAGCTGCCCGGCGCCGCCGACCTGCTCACCAAGCTGGCCGAGGGCATCGCGGTCGAGGGCATGGAGTCCCTCGCACCCGCGCTCGTCGACGGCATGGAGAGCGTGCTCGACACCCTGCGCGAGGGCACCGCCGTGGTCGTCTGCGACCCCGAGCGCGTGCGCACCCGGGCACACGACCTCGTCGCCACCAGCCAGGAGTTCCTCGAGGCGGGCTGGGCCAACGCCGCGGCCGGCAACGCCGTCCCCATCGACCTGCAGGGGCTGCTCGGGACCGCGTCGTTCTGGAACCTGTCCGACCTGCGGGCCCACGCCAGCGAGGCCGGTGTGCCGTGGTGGGACCTGGGTCCGTTCGTGGCCGACGAGGAGCTCGCCGACGACGCCGTCGTCGTCGTCAACACCGGCCTCGAGGAGGTCGCGCGCTACCGCGGGTCCACGCCCGAGGCGGTCGCCGACCTGCAGCGGTGGGTGGGCGACGGCTGGCGCGTCGTCGTGGTCACCGAGGGCCCCGGTATGGCGCGACGTGTCGCCGAGGTGCTCGCCGGCGAGTCGGTGCCCGCGCGCCTCGACGCCGACCTCACCGACCTCGCGCCCGGCATGGTGCACCTCACGACCGGGTCCGTGGGCTCGGGCTTCCTCGCGCCCGGGAGCGGTTTCGCGCTGGTCACCGAGACCGACCTCACCGGGACCCCCGGCCAGGGTGGCTCGACCAAGGACATGCGCAAGATGCCCTCGCGGCGGCGCAACCAGGTCGACCCGCTCCAGCTCAAGCCGGGCGACCACGTCGTCCACGAGCAGCACGGTGTCGGCAAGTTCGTCGAGATGGTGCAGCGCAAGGTCGGCGACGCGACGCGCGAGTACCTCGTCATCGAGTACGCCCCGGGCAAGCGCGGCCAACCGGGTGACCGGCTCTTCGTGCCCACCGACCAGCTCGACCAGGTCACCCGCTACGTCGGCGGGGAGATGCCCGCCCTCAACAAGATGGGCGGCAGCGACTGGCAGAAGACCAAGGGCCGGGCCCGCCGCTACGTCAAGCAGATCGCCGCCGAGCTGATCCAGCTCTACAGCGCCCGCATGGCCACCTCCGGCCACGCCTTCGGCCCCGACACCCCGTGGCAGCGCGAGCTCGAGGACGCCTTCGCCTACGTCGAGACCCCCGACCAGCTCAGCTCCATCGACGAGGTCAAGGCCGACATGGAGCGCAGCGTGCCCATGGACCGGCTCATCTGCGGCGACGTCGGCTACGGCAAGACCGAGATCGCGGTGCGGGCCGCCTTCAAGGCGATCCAGGACGGGAAGCAGGTGGCGGTGCTCGTGCCGACCACGCTGCTGGTCCAGCAGCACTTCCAGACGTTCTCCGAGCGCTACCAGCAGTTCCCGGTGACGGTGCGGGCGCTGTCGCGGTTCCAGTCCGACAAGGAGGCCCGCGAGACCATCGCCGGCCTCGCCGACGGGTCGGTCGACCTCGTCATCGGCACGCACCGCCTGCTGTCCAAGGAGATCCGCTACAAGGACCTCGGGCTGGTCGTCATCGACGAGGAGCAGCGGTTCGGGGTCGAGCACAAGGAGCAGCTCAAGACGCTGCGCACCGCCGTCGACGTCCTCGCCATGTCCGCCACGCCCATCCCGCGCACGCTGGAGATGGCCGTGACCGGCATCCGGGAGATGTCGACCCTGGCGACGCCGCCGGAGGAGCGCCACCCGGTCCTCACGTACGTGGGCGCCTACGAGGAGAAGCAGATCGTCGCGGCCATCAAGCGCGAGCTGCTCCGCGAGGGACAGGTCTTCCTGGTCCACAACAAGGTCTCGAGCATCGAGCGGGCCGCCTCACGGATCCGCGAGCTCGTCCCGGAGGCCCGGGTCGCCACGGCCCACGGCAAGATGGGCGAGCACAAGCTGGAGCAGGTCGTCGTCGACTTCTGGGACAAGAAGTTCGACGTGCTGGTCTGCACCACGATCGTCGAGACGGGCCTCGACATCTCCAACGCCAACACCCTGATCGTGGAGCGGTCCGACGTGCTGGGCCTCAGCCAGCTCCACCAGCTGCGCGGGCGCGTCGGCCGTGGGCGGGAGCGGGCCTACTGCTACTTCCTCTACCCGCCCGAGAAGCCGATGACCGAGACGGCCCACGACCGGCTCCAGACCATGGCGAGCCACACCGACCTCGGTGCCGGCATCCAGATCGCGATGAAGGACCTCGAGATCCGTGGTGCCGGCAACCTGCTCGGCGGCGAGCAGTCGGGCCACATCGCCGGGGTCGGGTTCGACCTCTACGTGCGGCTCGTCGGGGAGGCCGTGGCCGAGTTCCGCGGCGACGGTGAGACGGCGCCCGCGGAGATCAAGATCGAGCTCCCCGTCGACGCCCACCTGCCCCACGACTACGTGCCGGGGGAGCGGCTGCGCCTCGAGGCCTACAAGAAGCTCGCCAGCGTCGTCGACGAGGCCCAGCTCGGCGAGATCGAGGCCGAGCTGCTCGACCGCTACGGCCCGCTGCCCGAGCCCGTCCGCAACCTCATGGAGGTGGCGAGGCTGCGCACGGTGGCCAGGGCGGCCGGGGTCGGCGACATCTCGGTCCAGGGCAACTACGTGCGGTTCGGCCCGGTCGAGCTGCCCGAGTCGGCGCAGCTGCGGCTGCAGCGGCTCTACCCCAAGTCACTGGTCAAGGACGCGGTGCATACGATTCTCGTGCCGAAGCCGATGACGGCGAGGGTGGCTGGCAAACCGCTGCGTGACACGGCAGTCTTGCAGTGGGCCAGCGACCTCATCCGTGCCGTCATGCTGGGCAGCGTCGCCGACGCCGCCCGGGTGGGCACCCGCGAGGGTGCGGTGCCGGCCCGGTGAGCGTTCACCTGATGAGCTTGGAGAGAGGGAAGTCCGTGAAGGCATTTCGCGTCCTGCGTGGGTCGCTCGTGGCCGGGGTCGCCGTGGCCGTGCTGGGGGTCTCGGGCTGCGCGTCCGCCGACACCGCCGCCATCGTCAACGGCCAGCGGATCACCGAGCAGGAGGCCCAGGAGGCGTCGCGGCAGATCCTCGAGGCGCAGCCCGACTCCGGCATCACCACGGCCAACGCCGTGGCGAGCCTGGTCATGGCCGGCTTCATCAACACCGTCGCCGACGGCGCGGGCAAGGGCCTGTCCGACTCGGCCGCCCGCCAGGCCGTGGCCGCGATCAAGGACCCCTCGCCGGCCACGCTCGAGCTCGTCCGGGCGAGCCTCGCCTTCAACCAGATGACCAGCGAGGAGCAGGGCCGGGCGGTCGACCTCGCCTCCAAGGCGAAGATCACGATCAACCCGCGCTACGGCAAGTTCGACCCGGCCAAGATCAGCTTCGACGCCAGCACCCCCAACTGGATCAAGCCCCAGCCCTCCGCCACGCCGCAGGGCTGACCGGCCGGTGGCCCGGCGCCTGACCCTGCTCGTCGGCAGCCCGCGGATCGCCCCCGGGCTGCTGACCCGCGCGGCCTGGCAGGCCCTCGACGCCGCCCAGGTCGTGCTCGCCCGCGACCCCGAGGAGCCCTTCGCCGACGCGCTCGTGCAGGCCGGCCTCGAGGTGGAGGCGGTGGGGGACGCGTCCGCTCCGTCCCTCGCCCGCGACCTCATGGACCGTGCGGCCGTGGGTGAGGTCGTCTGGGTGGCGTCCGCCGACGGCGACCCCGGCCTCACCGACGCCGTCGCCTCGGAGGTGTCCCGGCTGGGCGAGCCCCCGGAGGTCGAGGTGCTCGTCGGGTCGTGGGACGTCCCCGGCTCACGGCTGCTCGACGTCGTGGCCGTGATGGACCGGTTGCGCTCGCCGGGCGGCTGCCCGTGGGACGCCGAGCAGACGCACGAGTCCCTGGTGAAGTACCTCATCGAGGAGGCGCACGAGGCGGCCGAGGCCATCGCCTCCGGTGACCGCGACCACGTCCGCGAGGAGCTCGGCGACGTCCTGCTGCAGGTGGCGTTCCAGGCGCGGGTGGCGCAGGAGCACGCCGAGGCGCCGTTCGACATCGACGACGTGGCCGGTGGCCTCGTCGACAAGCTGGTACGGCGCCACCCCCACGTGTTCGCCGACGGGGACGCCTCGACCCCCGGCGAGGTCGAGGTGGCGTGGGAGCAGATCAAGGCACAGGAGCGCGCCGCCAAGGCGCGGCACGGCGGTGGTGAGGCCGGGCACGAAGGACTCATGCACGGCATACCGAGCTCGCTGCCCGCCCTGCTCGCGGCGGAGAAGGTGCTGTCCCGCTGGGAGCGGTCGGGGCGCGGGCCGCTGCCGGTGGGGCAGGGCATCGGCCACGACCTGCTGGCGCTGGTGGCCCTGGCCAGGGCGCAGGGCGTCGATGCCGACGCCGAGCTGAGGGCGGCGCTCGCCGCCCTCGGTGCCACTCAGCCGCAGATCGACTGAGTGGGACGCCCCGGCAGGTAGCTGCGCCACTCGGCCAGGGTGAGGTCCCGGCCGGCGGTGAGACAGGCCGCCCCCACCCACTCGGACGGGTCGAGGTCCCAGGTGTGGACACCACCCTGGTAGTCGGCGACGTGCAGTCGTCGCCCGTCGTCCGAGAACGCCACCGCCGCGGCGTCAGGGACTCTCGTGGACCCCTGGAAGGCGCCGCTGCGGTCCCACCACCCGACCTGCCCCTCGTTCGTCGTGGCCACCCTGCTGCCGTCCGGGGACCACCCCGCCGAGTACCCGGGGAAGGGAGGTACCGCGGCCGGCTCGGCCAGCCAGCGGCGCCGTACGGCGTCGACGACCCCCACCTCACCGGTGGACGTCCCGACCAGGGCGAGGCCCCCACGGGGCGCGAAGGACACGGTGGCACGGTCGCCGCCGTAACCCAGGGATGGCTGGACCGCTCCCGCGACGTAGTCCACGACCCGGGTCTGGTCGCCGAACGTGACGACGGTGCGCAGGTCCGGGCTGGGCTCCAGGCCCTGGACGGGGGGCGTCCTGCCGCCCTCCTTCGACGTGGTCACCTGCACGGGCTCGTGCACCGGCGCGAGGGTGCGGCCGTCGAGCACGTGCAGCCGACCGGTCGTGCTGCCGACGAGCAGGACCCGGCCGTCGAGGGACCAGAACGCGATGCTCGCGCCCTCCGTGGCGGCCGATCGCGTGGTGCTGCCCTCCGACTGGACCAGGGTGTGGGACGCGAGGTTACGGCCCGTGGCTGCGTCCCAGATGCCCACCGTGCCATCACCCGTCGTGACGTTGAACCGGCTGGAGTCCGGGCTCCAGGCGAGGTCGATCCAGCTCCGCGGCCGCAGGCCGACCTCGAACAATGGTCCCAGGGCTCCCGTGGCCACGTCCCGCACCTGGACCGCGGCGGGAGCACCCCACACGTAGCCGATCCTGCGGCGGTCGGGTGAGAAGCGGATGACCGCGGGCGCTTCGCGCGCGAGCGGCTCCCCGGGGTCGGTGCGCAGGAAGCTCCGGTCGCCGTCGAGGTCCCACGCGAGCAGCAGGCCGCTCTGCTCGACGGTGTAGAGGGTCGTGGCGTCAGGGCTGAACCCGAGCGATCCGCCGGCCCGGCCCTCGTGGCGCAGCAGCTCGCGTGGCTGCGCGCCGGTCAGGTCCCACGCCACGACGTCCTCCCCGGCGGAGGCCAGCCGACGGCCGTCCCGGGAGAAGGCCAGGGCGTCGGTCCGGCCGTGGGCGCTGAGGACCGTCCGGGTGATGAGGCTGCGCGTGTCCAGCAGCGCGACCTCGTCCCCGGCACCCACCGCCAGGGTGCGCCCGTCCGGGCGCAGGCACAGCGGGTCGCCGACCTCGCGGACGTCGAGGTCGGTCGCGTCCAGCAGTCGCGGTCTCCTCGCCCCCGCGAGGTCCACCACCCGCACGCGACCGCCTCCCGCGCCGAAGAGGGTGCGGCCGTCGTCGGACACGACGGGCGAGTGGTCCTGGTCGCCGAGCTGCACGAGGGCGGTGGGTCGTCCGGGAGCGGTCAGGTCCCACACCGCGGTCACGGGTGGGGCAGTGCCCTCGCGGTGGAGGAGGACGACGACGAGCCACCGGCCGTTGGGGCTGAACGACAGCTCCTGCTGCGCGTACCGGCTTGCTGGGATGCCGCCGAGCTGGACGCGGCTCATGGCCCCGCGCTGGTCGAGCAGGGTGACCGCAGGTGGGTCTGAGGCCTCCCCGGTGAGCTCCGGCATCAGGGACGCGGCGTACAGGCGGCCGTCCGGGCTCCCCACGAGGCCGGGCCCACGGACCCGGCGGTCACGGTACAGCTCCTGCAGGGTGCTCCCGTCGAAGAGGGCGGCTCCGTCGAAGGGCATCGCCAGGGCCACCTGGCCGGTCACGGGGTTGACCGTGAGGCCCACGGCGGTGCCGGTCCGGTGGGTCCGCAGGAGCTGGTGGGCGCGGTCGAGCGTGGCGAGCAGGTTGGTGCGGGTGTCGACCGAGTCGTGGAGGCGGACCCCGGCGGCGGACAGCAGCAGGGAGCGGTCGAGGTCCGCCGCCCTCAGGCCCTCCGCACCCAGTCGGCGTGCGTCGGCGGTGAGGGCCTGTTCGGCGGCCGTCGCCGCTTGCCGGTCGGCGCGGTTCGCGGCGCTCTTCGCCAGGGCGCCCGCCACGATGGCCACGGCGAGAAGGACCGCGACGGCGGCCAGGCCCGCCCGCAGTCGTTGGTTGGACCTGCGCTCGCTGCGGACCTGGGCCGCGGTGGCCTCCTGCTCGGCGGCGTACAGCCGGTCGGATGCGTCCAGGAAGTCCTGCTCCACCGCCGACAACGAGGGCTGTGTCCGCTCGCGCCACTCCTGCGCGGCAGCCCTGCGGATACCGCGGTAGAGCTCGCTGTCGGGACGACCCAGCTCGTCCCAGCTGGTGGCCGCGAGGGTGAGCTGTCGCACGATGCGCAGTCCGTCCACGTCGTCGTCCAGCCACGACCTCAGCCGTGGCCACGCCGCGGCCAAGGTCTCATGGGCGATCTCGACGGTGTCGCCGTCGGCGCTGAGCAGGCGGGCAGCCACCAGACGTTGGACCACCAGCCTGTGGTCGTCGTCGGTCTCGGCAGCCCGCAGGGGCAGCCGCTGTCGGACCGGCTTGCCGGAGCCGTCCCGTCCGACCAGTCGAACCATGAGGTCCCGCAGGACGCGGCGCTGGGTCAGCGTGAGCTCCCTGAAGAGGCTCTCCGCCGAGTTCGAGATGGCGCCCTGGATCCCTCCGGTCGCGTGGTAGCCCGCCACCGTGAGGGTCTGCCCCTCCCGGCGACGCCAGGTCTGCCGCAGCACGTGCGAGAGCATCGGCAGGGCGGACGGCTCTCCTTCCACCTCACGGACGAGCAGGTCGACGAGCCCGGGTTCGAGCCTGAGCCCTGCCTGCTGGGCAGGTCCCTCGATGGCCAGCCGGAGGTCGGGTGGAGTCATGGCCCCGAGGAGGTAGAGCCCGCGCTCGACGAGGCGGGCGAAGTCCGGGTGGGTGGCGAGCTCGCCGAGGCGGTCGGCGCGCAGGGACACCACCAGGAGGCCGCGCCCGTGGTCGGCGACCTCGCCGAGACGGTCGAAGAACTCGGCCCGGTCGGGGGAGTCGGAGTCCGCGTTGAAGGCCTCCTCGCACTGGTCGACCACGAGCGCGTCCAGGGCTGCGAGGTCGACCGACTCGAGCGCGGCCAGGGGATCCGCCCCCGGGGTCACGACCGCCACCCGTCGGCCGTCTGCCGTCAGGGTCGCTGCGACGCCGGCGCGGACGAGGGAGGACTTGCCGCAACCGGAGGGGCCCACCACGGCCAGGACGCCCGCCTCGTCCAGTCGCCGCAGGCACGCCGCGGTGTCGGGCCGACGTCCGAAGAAGCCGGGCGCATCATCGATGTCGTAGGCGGCGAGCCCGAGGTAGGGGCACTCGGTGCTCGTCGGTGAGGAGGCCGGTGGCAGGAGGGCGGGGTCCTGCCGCAGGATCCCCGCCTCGAGGTCGGTCAGGTCGCGCCCGGGGTCCACGCCGAGCTCGTCGACGAGCAGGTCCTTGGCGCGGTGCAGCGTCTGCAGGGCGTCGCCCTGGCGCCCGGCCTGGTACTGGGCCAGCGCCAGGAGCCCCCAGCGGCGCTCCCGTTGCGGTTCCTCGGCCACGAGCCGGAACGCCTCGCCGAGGACGTCCTCGTAGCGGCCCACCCTGAGCAGGGCCTCGGCGTGGAGCTCCTCGACGTCACGCCACAGCTCCGTGAGCTGCTCGGCGGCGATCCGCCCCGGCGCCCAGTCGGCGAGGTCGACCAGGGGCGGGCCCCTCCACAGCCCACGCGCCAGGCCGCTTACGTAGAGGGCGCGCTCGGGGTTTCCGTCGGCCAGCAGCTCGCGCGCCCTGGCCACCAGGTGCTCGAAGTAGAGGTGGTCCACCTCGTCCCGGTGCATGAGCAGCCGGTAGCCGTGCGGAGAGGTCTGGATCGCGTCGGCGCCGCAGGCCTTGCGCAGGCGGACGATGCACCCCTGGATGACCTTGTGCCACGTCTCGGGCACCTGCTCGCCCCAGAGGCAGTCGGCCAGGGCCTCGGGGCTCACGTCCACCCCGGGCCTGACGGCCAGGGCCTGCAGGACCACCCGGTCACGCTTGCCGAGGGTCGTGCGACCGCCGTCGACCTCGAGGGAACCGAGCAGCGCTATGCGCACGCTCATGACACTGGTCCTGACCAGCGCAGGCGTCAACCGGTTTGCCGTCCGCGTCGAAAGGTGCTGCACAACGCTGAAAACGGCTGGAGCACAACGACAGTCGACGATATGAGGGCGTACGGTGCGATGCCCCCAAAGGCCCCATGCCCACCGATGCACGCACACATCGGCGCGTACGCATGCTCGCAGTGCCAGGTCCGGTGACGGGCTGATACCCGTCTGACACCGGTCCGGAGCCGCCCCGGAACCGGCCCGTGCCACAACGGTCGTGGACACCTCGTCCGGCACCACACACCAACCACGAAGAGGACCGGGACCATGTCGCACACCACCACCCTCCGCCGGGCGGCCTCCATCGCCGGAGCCACCGGACTCGTCGCCCTTTCCATGGCCGGCCCGGCCAGCGCTCGTCCTGACCCGGGGAGCGGCAGCCCGGGCGAGCAGCACTGCACCGTCTCCTGCTACGAGGGAGGGACCATCGGCGGCTCGTCCGGCGCCGGCACGGTCCTGACCGTCAGCGACAACGGCGTGCAGGTCCTGCAGATCGGCGCCGGGCTGCTGGCGGGCGTCGCCCTCGCGGGAGCCGGGATGGCCGTCGTCTCCCGGCGCAGCCACGCCCACGCGGCGCACCCGGCCTGAGCCTGAACCCGGGCGGCTCGCGGTCCGGCGCCCAGGGCGCCGGGCCGCGCTCTGCTGCCGCAACCGATGACCGGCACGGGGAGGCCGCGGTCAGGGGAGGTTGGCCAGGGGGAGGTGCCGACCCGTACCGCTGTCGATGAGTGCCGCCCGCACCGCGCGCCCCTCGAGCGGCAGCACGTCGAAGGCGTGGACGGCCGCTACCGGGAGGAGCTCCTGGCTCGTGCCCGTGGTCAGGCTGCAGTGCGGCACCCACCGCCCCGGCCGGTAGTGCCAGTGCAGGTCGGCGCCGGTGCCCCTGACCGCCTCGACGACGGCCTGCTGCCGTGTGAGCAGGGCCGAGGTGGCCGCCGGCAGCAGGGCGGCCCGGCCGCGGGGGAACAGGCCAACCGTGTCGAACCGCAGCTCCAGCGGCGGCCCGTCCGGGAGCGCCCCCACGGCCGCGGCGACGAGGTCCTCGTCGAAGGTCCGCAGCACGGCGTACGAGAGGTGGGGCACGTGGCGTCGGTGGGTGTGGGTGAGCAGGGTCCGGATGCCGGCCGTCTCGAGCCCCGCCCACAGTCTGCGGACGGCTCGGTCGGTGTCCGGGTCGAGCAGGAGGCAGACCGCGAGTGCCACAGGGGCAGTCTGGCGTCGCCACACGGCGCCTGACTACTTGCTTGTAAGTCCAAGGGTCCTTAGAGTTGCAAGTATGAGCCTCACCGAGCGTGAGCGGGAGATCGTCGACCTGCTCCGTGCCGAGCCCCTCCTCGACGCGGCAGCCCTGGCCGAGCGGACGGGGTCGACCAAGGCCGCGGTCTCGGTGCACCTGTCCAACCTCATGCGTAAGGGCGCCGTCCTCGGACGCGGCTACCTCGTGCGGCCCGAGGCTCGCTCGGTCGTCGTGGTGGGTGGGGCCAACATGGACATCAAGGCGCACTCCGGCCACCTGGTCGAGCTGCGCACCTCCAACCCCGGCACGACGGTCAGCACCCCGGGCGGCGTCGGCCGCAACATCGCCGAGAACCTCGCCCGGCTCGGCAGCCCCACCCACCTCGTCGCGCCCATCGGCAGGGACGCGTTCGGCGAGGAGGTCCTCGCGGCCACCCGGGCGGCCGGTGTGGTGGTCGACCACGTGGTCGCGACGACCGAGGCCACCGGGACCTACCTCGCGGTGCTCGACGCATCGGGCGAGCTCGTCGTGGCGGTCTCCAGCATGCGGGCCACCGACGGCCTGACCGTCGCCCAGCTCCTGCGTTCCCGCGACCTCCTGGCCCATGCCGACCTGGTGGTGCTCGACGGCAACGTCCCCGACGATCCCGCCACCTGGGTGCTCGACCAGGCGGCCGCCGCCGGTGTGCCCGTGGTCGTCGACCCCGTCAGCGTGGCGAAGGCGAGGCCGCTGGGGGACGTGCTCTCGCCGGAGCGGCCCCTGCTGGCGGTCACGCCCAACCTCGACGAGCTGTCGGCGATCGTCGATGAGCCGGTCGCCCAGACGCGGGCCGCGATCAGCCGGGCAGCCCGGCAGCTGCACGATCGCGGGGTCGAGCACGTCTGGGTCCGCCGGGGTGTCCGCGGCAGCCTGCTGAGCTCGCGCAGCGGCGACGGCCGCCCGGCGGTGACGCTCCTGCCGGCCCCCTCCGCCGAGGTCGTCGACGTGACCGGTGCGGGCGACTCGATGACGGCGGCGTTCGTCCACGCCCTGCTGCGCGGGGACTCGCCGGTCGACGCCGCGCGGTTCGGCCAGACGGCCGCCGCCCTGACCGTGGCGAGCGCCGCGACCGTGCGCCCCGACCTCACCTCACGCCTCGTCGACGCCGAGCTCCGCAGGAACCAGACCCAGCCCCACCCCGAGGAGAACCGATGAACACCCCCCACCCCTCGCTCCGCCTGTCGACCGAGGTCGCGCAGGCCCTGGACGCGGGGCGCCCCGTCGTGGCGCTGGAGAGCACCATCATCAGCCACGGCATGCCCTACCCGCGCAACGTCGCCATGGCGGTGGAGGTGGAGCAGATCATCCGCGACGGGGGTGCCACGCCGGCCACGATCGCGGTCCTCGACGGGGTGCCGCGCATCGGTCTCGACCGCGACGAGCTCGAGACCCTCGCCACCCACCCCGACGTCGCCAAGGTGAGCCTGCGCGACCTGCCGTACGTCGTGGCCCGCAAGGCGCACGGCGCCACCACCGTCGCCGCCACGATGCGGCTCGCCGCGCTCGCGGGCATCCGGGTGTTCGTCACCGGTGGCCTCGGCGGGGTGCACCGTGGCGCGGAGACCAGCTTCGACATCTCCGCCGACCTCACCGAGCTGGGGCAGACCGACGTCGCGGTGGTGTCCGCCGGGGTCAAGTCGATCCTCGACATCGGGCTCACCCTCGAGAAGCTCGAGACGCTCGGGGTGCCGGTCGTCGTCCACGGCAGCGACGAGTTCCCGTCGTTCTACTCCCGCTCCAGCGGCCACGCGGCGCCCCTGCGCGCCGACTCGGCCGACGAGCTGGCGGCCATGATGCGGGCCAAGTGGGACCTCGGCCTGCACGGAGCCCTCGCCGTCGCCAACCCGGTGCCGGTCGAGGACGAGATCCCCGCGGACGAGATCGGGGTGCTCATCGACCGCGCGCTCGCCGAGTGCGACGAGCGTGGCATCCACGGCAAGGACATCACCCCGTTCCTGCTCGGCCGCATCGTCGAGCTCTCCGAGGGCCGGTCGCTCGACACCAACATCGCCCTGGTCCGCTACAACGCGCGCCTGGGCGCCGCCCTGGCGGTCGCCTACCAGCGCCTCGCCTGACCCCGGTCCGGGCACCGAGGGGGTACGGCGCGTGGTGACCACGCGCCGTACCCTCCCGTGCGTCCGTCCGCCGTGCGGGTCGGTCGCCGACGGGGGAGCGGGCAGCGGGTAGCCTCGGGTCGTACCCCTGTCCGGCACTGATTTCGAGCACTGATGGAGATGTCCGTGGCCACCATTGACGCAGTAGGCGCCCGCGAGATCCTCGACTCCCGAGGCAACCCGACGGTCGAGGTCGAGGTGGCCCTCGACGACGGCACCATCGCTCGCGCCGCGGTGCCCTCGGGCGCCTCCACGGGTGCGTTCGAGGCCGTCGAGCGCCGCGACGGCGACAAGAAGCGCTACCTCGGCAAGGGTGTCGAGAAGGCCGTCGACGCGGTCCTGGACGAGATCAACCCCAAGCTCGTCGGCTACGAGGCCAGCGAGCAGCGGATCATCGACCAGGTCATGCTCGACCTCGACGGGTCGGACAACAAGGCCAAGCTCGGCGCCAACGCCATCCTCGGCGTCTCGCTCGCCGTGGCCAGGGCCGCCGCCGAGTCCTCCGGTCTGCCCCTGTTCCGCTACGTCGGTGGCCCCAACGCCCACGTCCTGCCCGTCCCGATGATGAACATCCTCAACGGTGGCAGCCACGCCGACTCCAACGTCGACATCCAGGAGTTCATGATCGCCCCGATCGGCGCGAGCTCCTTCAAGGAGGCCCTGCGCTGGGGCGCGGAGGTCTACCACGCGCTCAAGGGCGTGCTCAAGGAGAAGGGCTTGGCCACCGGGCTCGGCGACGAGGGCGGCTTCGCGCCGGACCTCGAGTCCAACCGCGCCGCCCTCGACCTCATCCTCGAGGCCATCGGCAAGGCCGGGTACGAGCCGGGCACCCAGATCGCCCTCGCCCTCGACGTCGCGGCGAGCGAGTTCCACAACGAGGACAGCACCTACGCGTTCGAGGGTGCCTCCAAGACCTCCGCCGAGATGATCGACTACTACGCCGACCTCGTCGACAGCTACCCGCTCGTGTCCATCGAGGACCCGCTGAACGAGGAGGACTGGGACGGCTGGAAGGCCATGACCGACCGCCTCGGCGACCGCGTGCAGATCGTCGGCGATGACCTGTTCGTCACCAACCCGGTGCGCCTGCAGCGCGGCATCGACTCGCGCACGGCCAACGCCCTGCTCGTCAAGGTCAACCAGATCGGCTCCCTCACCGAGACCCTCGACGCGGTCGACCTGGCCCACCGCAACGGCTACCGCTGCATGATGAGCCACCGCTCGGGGGAGACCGAGGACGTCACCATCGCCGACCTCGCCGTCGCCACCAACTGCGGCCAGATCAAGACCGGCGCCCCCGCGCGCTCCGAGCGCGTCGCCAAGTACAACCAGCTGCTGCGCATCGAGGAGGAGCTCGACGACGCCGCCAGCTACGCCGGTGCTGCCGCCTTCCCGCGCTTCGCACCCAAGGCCTGAGCCCGGGCGACCGGGACGGCAGACACGACCGAGGGGACCGATGGCAGGCACGGGACACGGCACGAGCGGGAAGGGCAGGCAGCCCGCCCGCCGTCCGTCCGCACCCCGCTCCGGTTCGGGTGCACGGGGTACGGCGCGGGGCACCTCCGCGCGCCCCGGCGCCGGACCGGGCCGTTCCCGCGCCACGGCCTCCGGAGCCGTCCGCAAGGCGGCCTCGGCGCAGGTCGCGACCGAGCGCAAGGCGTCCAGGGCCGTCCTGCGGGGGGTGGTCCTGGCGTCCATCGTGGTCCTGCTCGCGGTGACGCTGGTGCCGACCCTGCGGTCCTACCTGCGCCAGCAGGGCGAGATCGACGCGCTGCGCGGGCAGGTCGGTGACCAGCGCACGCAGGTCACCGAGCTCCAGAAGGAGCAGGCCCGCTGGAACGACGATGCCTACGTGCAGCAGCAGGCCCGTGAACGCCTGAAGTTCGTCAAGGTCGGCGAGAAGTCCTACACCGTGATCGACGGCAAGCCGTCGGCGAAGGCTCTCCCCGGGGTGGCCAAGGCCCCGGCCGCCTCGAGCGACCATCCCTGGTACGGCCAGCTGTGGGAGTCGGTCCAGGTGGCCGACTCGGGTCCCGCCGCGACCGGCTCCACCCCGTGACCGAACAGCCCGGCACGTCCGGCGACACCGGCACGTCCATCGACCCCGGAACGTCTGGTGACACCGGCACGCCCAGCGACGCGCCCACGCAGGCCGACCTCGACGCCGTCGACGCCCAGCTCGGCCGGGTCCCCCGGGGCGTGGTGGCCGTGGCGCACCGCTGCCCCTGCGGGCGCCCCGACGTGCTCACCACCGCGCCGCGTCTGCCTGACGGCACGCCCTTCCCGACGACGTTCTACGCCACCTGTCCCAAGCTCACCGGGGCCATCTCGACGCTGGAGACCAGCGGCCTGATGAAGGAGATGACCGAGCGGCTGGGCGCCGACGAGGAGCTGGCCGCGCGCTACGCCGCGGCCCACGAGGACTACCTCGCGCGCCGCTCCCGCCTCGGCACGGTCGCCGAGATCGAGGGCGTCTCCGCCGGCGGGATGCCCACCCGCGTCAAGTGCCTGCACGTGCTGGTGGCCCACTCCCTGGCCGCCGGGCCCGGGGTCAACCCGCTCGGCGACGAGGCGCTCGCGCTGCTCGGCGACTGGTGGGCCGCAGGGTCGTGCGTCCCCGAGGGCGCCGCGCAGTGACCCGCGTCGGGGCGGTGGACTGCGGCACCAACTCGATCCGCCTGCTCGTCGCCGACGTCGACCCCGGCACGGGGGCCCTCACCGACGTGCTCCGGCGGATGGAGGTCGTCCGCCTCGGTCACGGCGTCGACCGCACGGGCCGGATCGACCCCGAGGCCATGCGCCGGACCCTGGCCATGGCGTCGGAGTACGCCGGGCAGTGCCGTGAGCTCGGGGCGACCGCAGTCCGGTTCGTCGCCACCTCCGCCTCCCGCGACGCCGACAACGCCGACGAGTTCGTCGCCGGGGTGCGTGAGGCCTTCGCCCACTACGGGGTCACGCCCGAGGTCGTCTCGGGTGACGAGGAGGCGGCGCTCTCCTTCCGGGGTGCGACCGGCGACCTGCGCGCGGCCGGCCTCCCTGGTCCCTACCTCGTCGTCGACCTCGGTGGCGGTTCCACCGAGCTGGTGCGGGGCGAGTCCACGGTCGAGGCGGCGCGCTCGGTCGACGTCGGCTGCGTCCGGATGACCGAACGCCACCTGCACTCCGACCCGCCCACCGACGAGGAGCTCGCAGCGGCCACCCGCGACGTCGACGCCGCCCTCGACCTCGCGGCCGAGCGCGTACCCCTCGAGGGCATCGCCACCCTCGTCGGCCTGGCGGGAAGCGTCACCACCGTCACGGCGCACGCCCTGCACCTGCCGGCCTACGACCCGGCACGGATCCACCTCGCCGAGCTCACGCCCGCCGAGGTGGTGGCGGCCTGCGACTCGCTGGTCCACCTGCCTCGGGCGGAGCGGGCCGCCCTGGGGTTCATGCACCCCGGCCGGGTCGACGTCATCGGCGCCGGGGCGCTCGTCTGGCGCGAGGTCGTGCAGCGGCTCGCAGGCCTCGGCGTGCAGCGGGTGGTCACCTCGGAGCACGACATCCTCGACGGCATCGCCCTGTCGGTCGCGACCACGCAGGGGCCCGCCGCGCAGGAACCCACCGCGCAGGGCACCGCCACGCAGGGACCGCCCGCATAACCTCCGGCACCCCCGGCTCGTTGGCGTGGTGACGCACATCACGCGACGGAGGGTGGTGAGGTCCGGTCGCCGTCGAACGCACCCGACCGGTGCCGGGTCACGGTCAGTCCGACCCCGGGCGGCTCCGCGCTGCCCGCCTGCCGACCACGCCGGCCAGCCCCTTGGGACCGGCCACCGGAGCGCTGTCCCGCCTGGGTGACAAGGCGTACGGGGTGGGGTTCCTGGTGGTGGTGGCGTTGTTGGTGGGGTTGTCGGTGGCCTCGTTCCAGAAGCGGTTCACGCCGGTGGTCGAGGTGACGTTGTTGACCGATCGGATCGGGTCGCAGCTGCAGGTGGCTTCGGATGTGAAGCTGCGAGGGCTGGTGGTGGGTGAGGTCCGTTCGATCGAGGTGACGGGTTCGGGGGCGCGGTTGGGGTTGGCGTTGGACCCGGGTCTGGTGTCGATGGTGCCGGGGAACGTGTCGGCGCGGTTGTTGCCCAAGACGTTGTTCGGAGAGCGGTTCGTGGACCTGGTGGCGCCGGTGGTGTCGTCGGGGCCGATCCGGGCGGGGGCGGTGATCGGGCAGGACCGCTCGAGTGTGGCGATCGAGCTGGAGAAGGTGTTTGCGGACCTGTTGCCGTTGTTGCGGTCGGTGCGGCCGGAGAAGCTGTCGGCGACGTTGAACGCGTTGGCGTCGGCGTTGGAGGGTCGGGGGACCCGGTTGGGTCAGAACCTGGTGTTGGTGGACTCGTACTTCAAGGAGCTGAACCCGCGGTTGCCGACGATCCGGGCGGACATCAGTGGGTTGGCGGACCTGGCGAGCACGTATGCGGTGGCGGCGCCGGATCTGGTGGCGGCGGCGTCGGCGTTGGTGACGACGAACACGACGTTGGTGACCAAGCGGGATGACCTGGCGGGGTTCTTGGCGGGGACGGCGGGGTTCGCGAACCAGGCGGCGGACTTCTTGTCTGCTGATGGTGAGCGGGTGATCCGGGTGGGTCAGGTGCAGCGGCCGACGTTGGCGGTGTTCGCGAGGTATGCGCCGGAGTATCCGTGCATGGCGGCGGCGTTGACGAACTGGGTGCCGCGGATCGATGAGGCGTTCCGGTCGGAGCAGTTCCACATCACGGTCGAGGTCGCTCCGCAGCGGCCGGGGTACCGGCCAGGGGAGGAACCCCGCTGGGGTGAGCACCGCCCGGCGGACTGCGGCGAGCTGCCCGACCCGCACACCTCGCAGGCGAGGCCGCTGCCGGGCAAGAAGTTCGACGACGGCACCGACAACGTCGGCGGCTACTCCTCCGACCCGCAGTTCTCCACCCTGCCCTCCCTCTTCTCAGGGGCGGCCGGGGCGGCGGTGCCCGACCCAGACGCAGGCCTCGCCGGGACCGAGCAGGAGCAGGCCGTCGTGTCGGCGCTGCTGGATCCCGGGAGTGCGCCGTCGCCCGTCACCACCCTGCTCGCCGGACCGGTGCTGCGCGGCACCACCGTCTCGCAGTGGGGGTCCTGAGCGGCGTTCGTCAGCGGGGGGCGAGGAGCGATGCCAGGCCGCCCCACACCGTGGACACCACGATCTGGGTGGCGTCCTCGACCCCGACGCCGGGGCGCCCGGCGCGCCACACCGCGACGCGCTCGCACGCCCCGATGACCACCTCGGCGCATCCCTCCAGCAGCTCGTCGGGGACGGCGCCCAGCCCCGGCGCGGCGCGGAAGGTCGCCACCGTCGCAGCCGACTGCTCCTCGCGGATGCCCTCGATGAGCGGGTTGGCCTGGGAGGCGACGGCACCCTCCTGCTGGATGAGCACGAACGCGGTCGCGTGGGCATCGATGAACTCGAAGAAGGCACGGACGCCGGCCTCGAAGACCTCGGAGAGCGGGGCGTCGGGTCCGACGGAGGCCCAGGAGAGCTCGGTGGCCTCGCGGAGCTGGGTGCGGGCGCGCGTGATGCACGCCGACAGCAGGCCCTCCTTGGACCCGAAGTACTCGTAGATCAGCGGCTTGGTCACGCCCACCCGCTCGGCGACCTCGTCCATGCTGGTGGCGTGGAAACCACGTTCGGCGAAGACCTGCTCCGCGGCGAAGAGGATCTGCTCCTCCCGCTGTGCCCGCGGCACCCGTACGCGGGGCGCGCGGGCCGGGGCGCTGGTGGCGGAGGGTCGTGGCACGCCGCGATGCTACCCCTACCCTCGGTAACTTACCGATGGTAAGTTTCCCGTCATGACCGCACCGCACCACCGCGTCGTCATCGTGGGCACGGGCTTCTCCGGCCTCGGCATGGCGATCCGGCTCGCCCAGCGCGGAGAGCGCGACTTCGTCCTGCTCGAGAAGGCCGACGACATCGGGGGGACCTGGCGCGACAACCGCTACCCGGGGTGCGCCTGCGACGTCCCGTCCCGCCTCTACAGCTTCTCCTTCGACCAGAAGCCCGACTGGAGCCGCGACTACGCCACCGCGCCGGAGATCTGGGACTACCTGAGGGACGTCGCGCAGCGGCACGGTGTCCGGGACCGCGTGGTGCTCGGTGCCGACCTGAGGGAGGCCCGGTACGACGTGGGGGGACGTCGCTGGGAGCTCACCGCCGCCGACGGCCGCCGCTGGACCGCGGACGCCCTCGTCCTGGGGGTGGGCGGCCTGCACGAGCCGGCCCGACCCGACATCGAGGGGCTGGACGAGTTCGCCGGCGCGGTCATGCACACCGCGCAGTGGCCCGAGCGCGACGACCTCGAGGGGCTCCGGGTCGGCGTCGTCGGCACCGGTGCCAGCGCGGTGCAGCTCGTCCCCGAGCTCGCGCCCCGCGCAGCGCACACCACCGTGTTCCAGCGAACGCCCGCCTGGACCATGCCCAAGAAGGACGTCGAGTGGAGCCCGCGCCGGCAGCGGCTCTTCGCCCGCTTCCCGGTGCTGCAGCGGGCTGTCCGCTGGCGCACCTACTGGGAGCTGGAGGCCCGGGCCCCGCTCTTCGTCCGGTTCCCCGTCCTCGCCCGCCTCGGCGAGCGGGTCGCCCTGCGCGAGCTGCGCAAGGCGGTCCGCGACCCGCAGGTCCGCGACCGGCTGACGCCGCGCTACCGGCTGGGCTGCAAGCGCATCCTGCTCTCGAGCACCTACTGGCCCACGTTCGACCGTGACGACGTCACCCTGGTGACGGACCCGATCGCCCGGGTCGAGCCCCACGCCGTGGTCACCGCTGACGGCGCCCGGCACGAGGTCGACGCGCTGGTGCTCGGCACCGGGTTCGCACTGACCGGCAGCTTCGACCGCATCGCCATCACCGGCCTCGACGGGCGCACCCTGGCCGAGGAGTGGTCGACGGGAGCCCACACCCACCTGGGCATCACCGTGGCAGGCTTCCCCGAGCTCTACGTCCTCCTCGGCCCCAACACCGGGCTCGGCCACAGCTCGGTCGTCATGATGAGCGAGTTCGCCACCCGCTACGTCCTGCAGGGCCTGGAGCGGGCACGTACGGGCGCGAGGGTCACGAGCGACTCCGCCCAGGCCGCGTTCACCACCGAGATGGAGCGTCGTTCCCGCCACACGGTGTGGGCCTCGGGGTGCCGCAGCTGGTACCTCGACCGGTTCGGCCACAACACCGCACTGTGGCCGGGCTCGACCATCGGCTACTGGTGGCGCACCCGGAGGCTCGACGACTCGGTCTTCGTCCCCGTCAGCAGCAGCCCCTCCACCACCCGAACGAAGGAGACCCTTGATGCGTAAGGCATTCGCTCCCCAGGTCAGCATCGTCACGGGTGGCGCCTCGGGCATCGGCAAGGCCATCGCAGCAGAGCTCGTGGGCCGTGGGAGCCACGTCGTGGTCGCCGACCTCGACCTCGCCGCGGCCCGGGCCACCGCACAGGAGCTGGGGTCACGCGCCAGCGCCGTCGAGCTGGACGTGGTGGACGCGGCAGCCGTGCGGGCCGTGGTCGACGCCGTCGTGGCCGAGCACGGCCGGCTCGACGTCATGGTCAACAACGCGGGCGTCGGGCTCGGGGGCCTGCTGGAGGAGCTGGACGAGCGGCACTGGGACAAGGCGATCGACGTCAACCTGCGCGGCGTGGTCCACGGCGTCACGGCCGCCTACGCCGTGATGCGCACCCAGCGCAGCGGCCACATCCTCAACACCGCCTCGCTGGCCGGGCTCATCCCGGCGCCGTCGATGCTGCCCTACACGACGACCAAGCACGCGGTCGTCGGCCTGTCGACGGCCCTGCGTGCCGAGGCCGCGGCCTTGGGCATCCGGGTGAGCGTGCTGTGCCCGGGCTTCGTCGACACCCCGCTGCTCGACTCGATGTACGAGGCGCCGGCGAGCTTCGGCGGCAGCAGCGTCCGCTCGAGGGTCCGGATGCTCCAGCCGAGGTTCCTCACGGCCGAGCACACGGCGAGGCGTGCGGTGGACGGCCTCGCGTCCGACAAGGCCGTCATCCCGGTCGGGTTCCTGGCCCACGTGTCCTGGCGCGCCCTGCGCTACGCGCCGCCGCTGGCCCGGGCGGTCATCCAGCTCCAGGCGACGGGTGCTCGGCGGATCACGGAGCGCGCGGCCGGTCGCGCAGCGGGTGGCGCCGGCCGTCGCGCCTGACGGAGGTGTCGCGGCGGCGGTGCATGCCGCCCCGCCCGAGCCGTGCGAGGCGCGGCATACTGGGCGCGCCCCCGTGGCCCAACTGGCAGAGGCAGGCGACTTAAAATCGCCACAGGTGCGGGTTCGACCCCCGTCGGGGGCACCATCGGCCCTCCCGCGCTGCGTCAGTCGAGCGAGCAGGGCAGCTTCTTGGCCGCGGCGTCGGCGGTCTCGTAGGCGGCCAGCTGTCCGGCGCCGACCTTCCAGTTCCGGGTCCATGCCGCTGTCGCCTGGGCGGGCGTGATGTGTCCCATCCGCAGCATCTCCATGTCGTGGATGTGGTGCTCCCAGGTGCTCACGGCAGCCCGGGCGCGGGCCAGGGCGGTCCCGCGCGAACGGATGGCGCCGGCGCACCTCGAGATCGCGAGCAGCTGGCCGTACGGCGTCTCGTAGGCGACCGCGGGGTCGGGTGGCTGGCAGCTGGACGCGCTCGACGCGAGCTCTCGGTCAGCGCTGCGGAAGGCAGCGGCGTTCTGCGCAGCCCCGACCCGGGTCTGGTCCCAGAACGTCCTCGCCACGGCGAGCGAGATCTTCCCGGCGACGAGCAGGTTCATGGCGTCGATGTGCTTGTCGAACTGGGCGAGGGACACCGCTGCTGCGCTGAGGGGCGCCTGCTGCCTCAGGTTGGCCAGCCGGCAGGACTCCGCGTCGGCGGCCAGGGGATCGGTGCCTGCGGTTGTGGCGACGGGAGCGCCGGGAGCGCCGGCTGTCGCCGCGGCCGTCGCCCCGGTGGTTCGCGAGGCGCTCGCCGAGCCGGCCGTCGAGGTCCTCGTGCCGGAGGTGGCGCGGGCGGTGGCCCCGAGGCTGCTCCGGGCCGCGAGGACAGCGGCGTTGCTGTCGGTACCCGTGTCACCGGAGGAGGCCTGGTGGGGGGCGAGCTCGCGCATCACCATGAACGGGAGCACCAGGGCCAGGACGCAGGCCAGCAGGAACAGGAGGATCCGGCGCGGTGTGGACGGGGTGTGGTCGTGGTCAAGGGTCATGGCTCGCCTGCACCTTCGAAACGTGGACGATCTCTTCGAAAAGGGGCTCTTCGAGTATTGCCACGTCACGCCCCGCGGTACTTCCACCGCACGGGTCACCTCTCCTGCGCAGAATGGTGGAGATGTCAGGGTGGGAACTTCTGCGGCGCTCCCGCCGTAGGGTGGAGTGAGCGGCCTTCCGCACAGCCGCACGACCGCCCTCCGAGGAGCACAGCATGGCCAGCAACCCGGTGTTCGACCGGATCGACAAGGAGTCCCGCAAGGGCTACGCCGGCTTCGGCCGGGCACCCCAGCAGCCGACCGCAGCCGCGCCGTCCCCCGGCGCCATGACGCCGCAGCAGCTGCAGGACCTCTACAACCAGCCCTCCGCCGGGCCGGTCCAGACCCGTCGCCTGACCCTCGACGACGTGGTCATGAAGACCATCGGGCTCTTCGGCGTCATGCTCGCGTTCGCCTTCGTCGGCTGGAACCTGCCGGTGAAGGTGCAGCTGGTGGGCCTGCTGGGCGGCATCGCCGTGACCCTCGTGCTCGGCCTGGTCATCGCCTTCAAGAAGGCGGTCAGCGTGCCGCTGATCCTGGTCTACGCCGTGGCCGAGGGTGTCTTCGTCGGCGTCATCAGCAACGTCTACCACGACGCCTTCCCCCTGGAGCCCGGCCAGGGGCCGCTGCAGGGGATCGTGCCGCAGGCCGTCCTGGGCACGCTGGCCGTCTTCGCCGGCATGCTCATCGCCTACAAGACCGGCGTGGTCAAGGTGACCGAGAAGTTCCGTCGCGTCGTGACCTTCGCGGTCATGGGCTACGCCCTCTTCGCCCTCTTCAACTTCCTCTACGCCTGGATCGGCAACCACCCGTTCGGGCTTGGTGGCACGGGGATGCTCGGCTTCGCGATCTCGGTGTTCGCCATCGGCCTCGCCGCCCTGATGCTCGCGGTCGACTTCGACTCGATCGACCGGGCCATCGCCGCCGGGGCGCCCGAGAAGTACTCGTGGCTGCTGGCGCACGGCCTCATCGTCACCCTGGTGTGGCTCTACCTCGAGATCCTGCGACTGCTCGGCCGCCTGCGCAGCAACTGAGGCAGCGACCCACGTGGCCCCGAGATCGCCTGTCCCACAGGAGGTTTCGACCGAGCTCCAGCGCGTGGTCCAGCGGTGGCGACAGCTGCCGCTGGACCACGCGCTGTCGTGTGTGCCTGCGGTCCGGTCGCTGCTCGTCGACCTCGCCGGCGACGACGCCCACCTGCTGCCCGACCTCGGTCCGGCCGTGGTGATGGACCAGCTGGCCGTGCTCGTCCACGACGCCTACGAGACGGGCGGCCAGGGAGTCGTCACCGACTCCCTGGCCGCCCGTCTGGTGCAGCTGCGACGCGACCTCAGCTGAGGCGCTCGTAGATGATGGCCATGCCCTGGCCACCACCCACGCACATGGTCTCGAGGCCGAGCTGTCCGTCGCGCGCGGCGAGGCCGTTGAGCAGCGTCGTCGTGATGCGGGCGCCGGTGGACCCGAACGGGTGGCCCAGCGCGATCGCACCGCCGTGCACGTTGAGCTTGTCGAAGTCCATGCCGAGCTCGTCGGCCGAGGGCAGGACCTGCGCGGCGAACGCCTCGTTGATCTCGTAGAGGTCCATGTCCCCGATGGTCATGCCAGCCCGGGCCAGCGCCTGGCGCGAGGCCTCGACCGGGCCCAGGCCCATGATCTCCGGCGACAGCGCCGAGACGCCGGTCGAGACGACCCGGGCCAGGGGGGTGAGGCCCAGCTCCTTGGCCCTGGTGTCGCTCATGACGACCACCGCGGCCGCGCCGTCGTTGAGGGGGCAGCAGTTGCCGGCGGTGATGGTGCCCTGCTCCCGGAACACGGGGTTGAGCCCCTGCAACGCCTCGAGCGTCACGCCTGCGCGCGGGCCGTCGTCCTTGCTGACGACGGTGCCGTCGGCCAGCGTGACCGGGGCGATCTCGCGCTCGAAGAACCCGTCGGCGATGGCCTTCTCGGCGCGGTTCTGGCTGGTGACGCCCCACTCGTCCTGGCGCTCGCGGCTGACCCCCTTGAGGGTCGCGACGTTCTCGGCGGTCTGGCCCATGGAGAGGTAGACGTCGGGGACGAGGCCCTCCTCGCGGGGGTCGGTCCAGGTGTCGTTGGACTTCGCGATGGCCTCGCTGCGCTCCTGCGCCGGCTTGAACGCGGGGTTCTGGTCGTCGCCGGCCGAACCGCCGGCACCGGCCCAGTTGGTGTACTGCGACACGCACTCGACGCCGCCGGAGAGGAAGATGTCGCCCTCGCCGGCCTTGATCGCGTGGTAGGCCATGCGGGTGGTCTGCACCGAGGAGGCGCAGAAGCGGTTGATCGTCGAGCCCGGCAGCCCGTCGAACCCGGCGAGCACCGAGACGACGCGCGCCATGTTGGAGCCGTGGCGGCCCGAGGGCTCCGCGCAACCCCAGTAGAGGTCCTCGACCAGGGTCGGGTCGAGCTCGGGGACCTTGGCCAGCGCGGCGCGGATGACCTGCACCGACAGGTCGTCGGGCCGGATGTCCTTGAGCGAGCCCTTGAACGCCCGTCCGATCGGCGTGCGGGCGGTGGAGACGATGACGGCTTCGGTCACGGGGGTTCCTCCTCGTCGAGGTCGACCGCCCGGATAAGCGGTCGCTTAGTCGGTCTCGATGGTATGCCGTGCGGCTGGGTCCCCGTCCGTCGCCGGCGGTGTGGCCTTGCTCTCGCCGTCGGGGCTCGACCCGTTGGCTGACCCCTGCGCTGACCCCGGTCCCGGGACCGGGTCGGGCGCGGGCTGGCGGGCCAGCAGGGGGAGCCGGGGGCGCCGCAGCAGCTTGGCCCAGCGACCGCGCGGACCCCTGGCCTGGCCGGCGATCTGGGTGGCGCTGACCTCCGTACCCGGGTCGCGCACGGCATACGTCGCGGCGACCGCCACGGGGCCGACGCCCTCTCCACGACGGGTGTCGGGCTGGCGTTCCTCCTCCTGGTCGCCGGACCAGACGCCGAGGGCGGCGTAGACGCTGGGCAGCAGGGCTGCGGCGGCGCGGGCGTACCCGGCGGGCGAGGGGTGGAACCGGTCGGCGCTGAACATCTCGTGCGGGCGCTCGTAGAACTCCGGGCCGAGCAGGTCGCCGAGGGACACGGTGCGACCGCCGGCCTCGACGACGGCGACCGTCTGGGCGGCGGCCATGTCGCGGGACCAGCGGCGGCCGATGAGGCGCAGCGGCTGGGGGATGGGCTCGATGGTGCCGAGGTCGGGGCAGGTGCCGACGACCACCTCGGTGCCGAGGGCCCGCAGCGAGCGCACCGTGGTCTCGAGGTGGCGCACGGCGATGGCCTTGTCGATGCGGTGGGTGACGTCGTTGGCGCCGACCATGATGACCGCCACGGCGGGTCGTGGGACGCGGTCGAGGGCATTGGCGAGCTGCAGCTCCAGCCCTGACGACTCCGCCCCGATGACGGCGGTGTTGGTGAGCCGGACCGGTCGGCCGGTCAGCGCCGAGACGCCGTTCGCGATGATCGCGCCGACGGTCTGGTGGGCGTGGTCCGCCCCCATGCCGGCCGCGGATGAGTCCCCGAGGACGACGAGCTCGACCGGCTCACCGGCGCCGGCGCCGTACGTGCCGTTGTCGTCCGGGGCGCCGTCGAAGGGCTGGCCCACGACCTTGCGGGCGATCTGGGCCTCGACCTTGAGCAGCCCGTAGCCCAGCGCGCCGACCACGCCGATCCCGGCCGCGAGGCCGCCGCCACCGTAGGCCGCCGTGGCGGCGATCCTGCGTGCTCGTCGTGCCCGACCCATGGGTGCCCCCTTCGCTCTCCTGGCTGCCACGGTAACGACCTGCCGAGGACCAGCGTGCCCCACCCCGCCCTGGTCGGGCCTCCGGCATCGGTCTGAGAGGATGGCCGGGTGAAGTATGCAGAGCACATCGCCGACCTCGTCGGGAACACGCCCCTCGTCAAGCTCAGCTCGGTCACCGAGGGCATCTCGGCGACCATCCTCGCGAAGGTGGAGTACCTCAACCCCGGCGGTTCCGTGAAGGACCGGATCGCGCTGAAGATGGTCGAGGCCGCCGAGGCGTCGGGCGAGCTGAAGCCCGGGGGCACCATCGTCGAGCCCACGTCCGGCAACACCGGCGTCGGCCTGGCCCTCGTGGCGCAGCGCAAGGGCTACAAGTGCGTGTTCGTGTGCCCCGACAAGGTGAGCCAGGACAAGCGCGACGTGCTCAAGGCGTACGGCGCCGAGGTCGTGGTGTGCCCGACCGCGGTCGCCCCCGACCACCCGGACTCCTACTACGAGACCTCGGACCGCCTCGTGCGCGAGATCGAGGGCGCGTGGAAGCCCAACCAGTACGCCAACCAGAACGGCCCGACGTCGCACTACGAGTCGACCGGCCCCGAGATCTGGGACGACACCGAGGGCAAGGTGACGCACTTCGTCGCTGGCGTCGGCACCGGCGGCACCATCACCGGCACCGGCCGCTACCTGCGTGAGGTCTCCGCAGACCGCGAGGGCGGGCGCGTGCAGATCATCGGTGCCGACCCCGAGGGCTCGGTCTACTCCGGCGGCACCGGCCGCCCCTACCTCGTCGAGGGCGTCGGCGAGGACTTCTGGCCCACCGCCTACGACCCGGCCGTGGTCGACGACGTGATCGCCGTCAGCGACGCCGACTCGTTCGAGATGACCCGTCGCCTCGCCAAGGAGGAGGGCCTGCTCGTCGGCGGTTCCTGCGGCATGGCCGTCGTGGCCGCCCTGCGCGCCGCGAAGGACCTGCCGGCCGACGCCGTCGTCGTCGTGCTGCTGCCCGACAGCGGCCGCGGCTACATGTCCAAGATCTTCAACGACGAGTGGATGAGCTCCTACGGCTTCATGCGCAGCCCGGGCCAGGCCACCGTCGGCGAGGTGCTGCACCGCAAGGCCGGCGACCTGCCCGCCCTCGTGCACACCCACCCCACCGAGACGGTGCGCGACGCGATCGAGATCCTCCACGAGTACTCCGTCTCGCAGATGCCCGTGGTCAAGGCGGAGCCGCCGGTCATGGCCGGCGAGGTCGCCGGCTCGGTGAGCGAGCGGGCGCTGCTGGAGGCGCTGTTCAACGGCAGCGCGCACCTCACCGACTCGGTCGAGAAGCACATGGAGCCCTCCCTGCCCCTCGTCGGGGCGGGCGAGCCGGTGACCGTCGCGCGCCAGGAGCTCGAGAAGTCCGACGCGATCATGGTCGTCGAGGACGGCAAGCCGGTGGGTGTGCTCACCCGCGCCGACCTGCTCATCTCGCTTGTCGGCTGACCCAGCCGTCACGACCGACCCCCCCGCTCCCACAGGTTTGGGTGCTCGAGCGCTCGCTGTTGCGAGCGCTCGAGCACCCAAACCTGAGCGGGGGGGACGGGTGTGACGGGCCCGGGCTACCTCAGGCGGCGGGCCATGTCGGCGCGCGGTGCGGGCGTGCGGTCCGGGTGCAGGATGCCGGCCAGGGCCTCGACCCCGTCGACGAGCCGCGGCCCGGGGCGCGCGAAGCTGGCGTTGGCGTCCACCGCCCAGACCGGTATGCCGTCGGGCAGCTCGCCGGACGCGATCGCCTCCCGGGCGAGCGCGGTCGACCCCTCGAGGTCGTAGCCACAGGGGGCGCAGACGACGACCTCGGGGGCGCTGTCGCGCACGGCGTCCCAGGTGACGCGCACCGACTTCTGCCCTGCGTCGCCGAGGGCGTTGGTGCCACCCGCAGCCGTCACCATCTCGGGCACCCAGTGGCCCGGGGCGAACGGCGGGTCGGTCCACTCCAGGACCAGCGCGCGCGGCCGGTCCGCGCCGCGTACCGCCCGCTCCACGGCAGCCAACCGCTCGCGCAGGTCGCGCACCAGGGCCGCCGCGGTGTCGGCGCAGCCGCTGGCCCCGCCGAGCGTCTCCACGGAGGCGAGCACCTCCTCGAGGCTGTGCGGGTCGATCGTCAGGACCTCGGCCCGGCACCCGAGGTAGGACAGCGCGTCGTCGACGACGGACACGTCGACGGCGCACACGGCGCACAGGTCCTGGGTGACCACGAGGTCGGCGTCGAGCGCCGAGAGCGCCCCGGCGTCGAGGTGGTAGAGGTCCTCCCCGGCCGCCATCGCCCGGCTGACGAAGGCGTCGATCTCGTGTGGGGGCAGGCCTTCCGGGATCGCGGTCGTCGACACGATGGTGCGCTCGCGGGCCTCGGCCGGGGTGTCGCACTCGAAGGTCACCCCGACGACCTGCGGCCCCGCGCCGACCGCGAACAGGATCTCCGTGGTCGAGGGCAGGAGGGACACGATGCGCATGCGCCGACCCTACGGGCAGGCGTGCGTCCGCCGGAGGGGCCGGGTTAGGGTCGATTCGTGGAGCGGTGGGAGTCGCCCGTGGAGAAGGCGATCCGGGAGGCGCAGGAACGCGGGGAGTTCGACAACCTGCCCGGCGCCGGGAAGCCCTTGCGCAGCCTCGGGGACCCGGAGCACGAGGACCCCGACTGGTGGGTCAAGGGGCTGGTCGAGCGGGAGAACCTCGACATGTCCGGGGCGATGTCGCCGTCGATGGCGCTGCGCAAGGAGGCCGCGGGCTTCCCCGAGTCGCTCCTCGACCTACGCACCGAGCAGGGCGTGCGAGCCGTCCTGGACGACTACAACCACCGTGTGCGCCTCGACCGCCTGCGGCCGGCCGTCGGGCCCCGGTCACCGGTGTGGGCACGGATCGTCGACGTCGACGAGCTCGTCGGGCAGTGGGGCGAGCTGCGCGAGGAGCGTCGCCGGGAGGCAGAGGCGGCCAGGGCGGCTGCGGCCCCTACAGCGGACGGTGCATCACGTGGAGCCCGACGCGGCCGTGCCGCCTGGATTCGAAGGCTGCTGGGACGGTCGTGAGGACCTCGAACCCCAGGTCCTGCCACAGCCTCACGGCGGCGGTGTTGGTCTCGACGACCGCGTTGAACTGCACTGCGGCGTAGCCCTGTTCGCGCGCCCAGCGCAGCATCTCCTCACCGAGGGCGCGCCCGACTCCCTTGCCCCGGGCGGCGGTGCCGACCATGAAGCTCGCGGTCGCGACGTGGGCCCCCCTGCCGGGACGGTTGGGCCCCATCTTGGCGCTGCCCAAGAGGCTGCCGTCGTCGTGGACGGCCACGACGGTGCGACCCGGCTCCTGCTCGAACCACAGCGCCCCGATCTCGTCGTTCTCCAGCCCCTCGGGGTAGGCGTAGGTCTCACCGTCCTCGACGACCGCACGGAAGATCGGGGCGAATGCGGCCAGGTCGTCGGGGTGGGCGTCTCGGATCAGCACCGCAGCAGCGTAGGGCGCCCGGTCGCGCCCGCGTCGGGTCGTCCGTTCGGACGGGATCGCAGGGACGCTCGGGCGGTTCGCTACCGTATGGCCCGGGTCGGCCAGCAGCCGGCCCTACGGTCGGCTGGTGACCACTCGTACCAAGGCCATCAGCGCTGCCCTCATCCCCCTCGCCCTCGCCACCGGCACCGCGGTGTCGGCCGCCCAGCCTGCCAGCGCCGCCCCGGCCGTGAAGATCTACTACGTCTACTACAACTCGCCTGGCACGGACACGCGCAGCAACACCAGCCTGAACGCCGAGTACGTCGTGCTGAAGAACATGACCGGCACCAACCGCTCACTCACCGGCTGGACCCTCAAGGACAAGACTGGCTACACCTACAAGTTCCCCAGCTTCACGCTGAAGGCCGGGGCGAAGGTGACCGTGCACACGGGCAAGGGCACGGCCACGCAGTACCACCGGTACTTCGGCTTCACGAACTACGTCTGGAACAACACCGGCGACACCGCCTACCTGCGCACCAGCGGCGGCACCCTCGTGCACTCCTGCTCTTGGACGAGCAGCGGGTCGGCGAAGTACTGCTGACCCACCGCCCCGGCCTCAGCTGCCGGTGCCGTAGCTTCCGGCCGAACCGCTGCCCGAGTCGTTGACCCGGAGCACGCTCTCCTGCGAGGGGAGCTGGTCCTGCTTCACGAGGCCGACGGGGCAGGTCATGCCGTTGGGCCCGTGGTTGCAGTAGCCGCCGGGGTTCTTGTCGAGGTACTGCTGGTGGTAGTCCTCGGCGTAGTAGAACGTGCCTGCGTCCTGCGCTGACCGCAGCTCGGTGGTGATGGTGCCGAACCCGTTGTCGGACAGCACCTTCTGGAACGCGTCACGGGTCGCCTCGGCGGCGCGCTGCTGGTCCGCGGTGGTCCAGTAGATCGCCGAGCGGTAGGCGGTGCCGATGTCGTTGCCCTGCCGGTTGCCCTGCGTCGGGTCGTGGTTCTCCCAGAACTCCTTGAGCAGCAGCTCGGGGCTGGTCTGGGCGGGGTCGTAGGCGACCAGGACCGTCTCGGCGTGCCCGGTCAGGCCGGTGCACGTCTCCTCGTAGGTGGGGTTGGGCGTCAGGCCCCCCATGTACCCGGCGGCGGTGGTCACGACCCCCGGCTGGCGCCAGAAGATGCGCTCGGCTCCCCAGAAGCAGCCCATCGCGACGTAGAGGACCTCGGTGCCGTCCGGCCACGGCCCCTCGATCGGGGTCCTGAGGACGGTGTGGGTGCCGTCGAGGTGGAACGGGCGCGTGGAACGACCGGCGAGGGCGTTCTCCGCGGTGGGTAGCGTCGTCTTGGCTCGCGATCCGAATATCACGGTGGTTCCAACGTCGCCCCCTGCGCTGCTGTTCCACGCGGGGCACAACACTCGGTGGCCGCGCGGGTGGGTGGCGCGGCAGGCTGGACCCATGGGTGCCGTCGACGTCGAGATCCGCCCGGTGAGCGGCGACGCGACCGGTCCGGGCGAGCGGCTCTTCCTCGCGTGGGCCGATGTGTACGTCGCCTCGGGCCGGCACGCCTTCGGTCCGGCGCACTCGAGCTGGAGCGCGCAGGAGAGGCGAGAGCTGCTCCGCAGCACCGAGCGACAGCGCCTCGCGTGGGCGGCCGTCGCCGGTGAGGTCGTCCTCGGCGCCGCGACCCTGGCCATGCCGCTGCACGACAACCTCGAGGTGGCCGACCTCGACGTCGCGGTGCACCCGGACCGCCGCCGCCAGGGCGTCGGGTCGCTCCTGCTCGCGACCGTCGAGTCAACGGCGACCCGGGCCGGCCGGTCGACCCTGCTCGCCGAGACCCAGTGGCCGATCGGGCGGGACGACGAGGGCGGGGCGTTCGCCGCGAGCCACGGGTATGCCGCGGCGCAGACGGTGCTGCGCAGCACCCTGGCGCTGCCGGTCGACCGCGAGCGGCTGCAGGGGGTCCTCGCCGCGGACGGCGCGGCCGGGTACCGCCTCCAGACCTGTTGGGACGGCGTGCCGCAGGAGTGGCTGGAGGGGCGCGCGGAGCTGAGCCGGCGGATGAGCACCGACGTGCCGCTCGGCGACCTCCGGCTGCAGGAGGAGGTGTGGGACGCCGACCGCGTGCGGTCGACCTACGTGCAGATCGCCGCCATGGGACGCCGGGTGGTGGACACCTTCGCCGTGCACGAGGCCACCGGGCAGCTCGTCGGGTACACCCAGGTCCAGGTCGACCACGGTGGGCTGGCCCACCAGCAGGACACCCTCGTCATCCGGGGCCACCGGGGGCACGGCCTCGGCCTGCGGCTCAAGGCGGCCAGCACGCTGGCGGTGATGGACGAGCTGCCCTCGGTGACCGGCATCCGCACCTGGAACGCCGAGGACAACCTCCCCATGCTCGGGGTCAACCGCGCGCTCGGGTACGAGCAGGACGCCTGGCTGCGCGAGTGGCAGAAGGTGGTGTGAGCCCGCCCGGAGGTCCGGGGGAGACTGGGTGCATGGACGACTCGACGACGGACGCCGTACCGGTCGTGACCTCGATCCACCTCGCCCCTGGCGCCCGCCTGCCGACCAAGGCGGTCGAGTCCGTGGTGGCCGAGGCGGGCAAGGGCCTGGTCGGCGACCGCTACCACGGGACGCGGCACCGGCACGTGACCGTGCAGGCCCAGCCGGACCTCGACGCCGCCGCGGCCGACCTCGGGGCGCCGGTGCCTGCCGGTGCCACCCGGCGCAACGTCACGATCTCGGCCGGCCCCGTGCCGACGAGGCCCGGCACCCGCGTGCGGGTCGGGGACGCGCTCCTCGAGGTCGTCCGGCTCGCGGCTCCCTGCCGCCTCATGGACGACCATGTCGGGCCGGGCGCGATGCGTGCCCTGCACGCCCGGGGAGGGGCGGTGCTGCGCATCCTGGAGTCGGGCACCATACGGGTCGGTGACGCGGTGGAGGTCCTCGACCACGAGGGCTGACAGGGTGCGTCAACCCTGCCGGCGACCGCCCCGGGGGAGTGGGCGTGGCCCTTCGGCAAGCCGTTAGCCTTGCCGTTATGAGCGAGCAGCAGCACGGCGACCAGCACCAGGGCGGCTTCGCCACCCGCGCCATCCACGCGGGGCAGGAGCCCGACGCCGGCACCGGCGCGGTCATCACGCCCATCTTCCAGGTCTCCACCTACAAGCAGGACGGCATCGGCGGCTTCCGCGGCGGCTACGAGTACAGCCGCTCGGCCAACCCCACCCGCACCGCCCTGGAGGAGTGCTTCGCCGCGCTGGAGGGCGGCGAGCGCGGCTTCGCGTTCGCCTCCGGGCTGGCCGGCCAGGACACCGTCCTGCGCGCCCTGCTCACCCCCGGCGACCACGTCGTCGTGCCGAGTGACGCCTACGGCGGCACCTACCGGTTGTTCAACAAGGTGCTCGTCCCCTGGGGGGTCGAGCACAGCATCGCGCCCATGGGCGACCTCGAGGCGGTGCGCGCGGCCATCCGGCCCGGCCAGACGAAGATCGTCTGGGTCGAGACGCCCACCAACCCCATGCTCGGCATTGCCGACATCGCCGCCCTGGCCGAGGTGGCCCACGCCGCAGGGGCCCTGCTCGTGGTCGACAACACGTTCGCCTCGCCGTACCTCCAGCAGCCGCTGTCCCTGGGCGCCGACATCGTCACGCACTCGACGACCAAGTACTGCGGCGGGCACTCCGACGTGGTCGGCGGTGCAGTCGTCGTGCGTCGTGGGATCACGGTGCCCGGGTTCGAGGACGCGGTGGATCGCGTTGCGTTCCACCAGAACTCGCTCGGTGCCGTCGCCGGGCCCTTCGACGCGTGGCTGGTGCTTCGCGGCCTCAAGACCCTCGCGCTGCGCATGGAGCGCCACAGCGACAACGCCGAGAAGGTCGTCGAGTTCCTCCTCGGCCACCCCGTCGTCAGCGCGGTCCACTACCCGGGGCTGGAGAGCCACCCCGGCCACGAGGTCGCGGCGCGCCAGATGAAGCGCTTCGGAGGCATGATCTCGTTCCAGCTCAAGGCCGGCGAGGACGTGGCGGTCAAGGTCTGCGCCGAGACGCAGGTGTTCACGCTCGGGGAGTCCCTCGGTGGGGTGGAGTCGCTCATCGAGCACCCGGCGCGGATGACGCACGCGTCCGTCGCCGGCACCGAGCTCGAGGTGCCCGCCGACCTCATCCGGCTGTCGGTGGGCATCGAGGACGCCGACGACCTCGTGGCCGACCTGAAGCAGGCCCTCGACCGCCTCGGCTGACGACTCCACCGACCGGACGGGTGCCGCGATGACGGGTGCAGCACGGTGACCAGGCTGCTGTGCGTCGATTTCGGGTCGACCTTCACCAAGGCTGCCCTCGTCGACACGACGGGGGGCCTGGTCGCCACGGCGTCGACCCCGACGACCGTCGGCACCGACGTCCTCGACGGCTACCGCACCCTGCTCGCCCAGCTCGCGCCGCACGGCGAGGTCGACGAGGTGCTCGCCTGCTCCAGCGCCGGTGGGGGCTTGCGGCTGGCGGTCGTCGGCTACGAGCGCGAGGTGACGGCCCAGGCGGGGTACCGCGTGGGGCTGAGCGCCGGTGCGCGGGTCTGCCACGTGGCCTCCGGCCCGATGTCCGGGGCCGACGTCGCGCAGCTGCGGGCCGCGCGCCCGGACCTCGTGCTCCTCGTGGGGGGCACGGACGGCGGCAACGCCGACGTCCTGCTGCACAACGCATCCCGTATCGCGCGGGCGCGCCTCGGTGCGCCCGTCGTGGTCGCCGGCAACATCGAGGCACAGGCGGAGGTCGCCGCCCTGCTGGCGTCGACCGGTCGGCGGCACGAGCTCGCCGACAACGTCCTGCCCCGGATCGGGGTGATCGCCCCCGACGCGGCCCGGGCCGCCATCCGGCGCGCCTTCCTCGAGCACGTCATCGGTGGCAAGGGACTGTCCCGAGGCCCCGAGTTCGCGGCGATGGTGCAGGCCCCGACGCCTGACGCGGTGCTCGACGGCGTCGAGGTCCTGGTGCACCACCTCGACGGTGACGTCCTCGTCGTCGACATCGGCGGGGCCACGACCGACGTCTACTCCGCGCTGCGCCCTCAGGGCGAGGACGCGGGGCTCGCCAAGGACGTCGTCGCGCCGCTGTGGCAGTCGCGCACCGTCGAGGCCGACCTCGGCATGCGCTGGAACGCGGAGGGTGTGGTCGAGGCCGCACAGCGAGAGCACGTGCCCGTGTCGGCTGCGCTCGCTGCCTACGCCGACACCGTCACCCGCGACCCCTCCCACCTGCCCGTCGACGACGGGGAGCGCGAGCTCGACCTCGAGCTGGCGCGGGCCGCGGCCCTCGTCGCCGTGCGCAGGCACGCCCGCCCCTCCGGCCCCGGCAGCAGCCCCCGGCCGCTGGCGGACGTGCGGGTCGTGGTGGGATCCGGCGGCGTACTGCGCCACGCCGACGACCAGGGCCGGGCGGCGGTGCTCGGCGCCGTCGTCGCCGACCACGCCGGCGGCTGGCGCGTGCCGCGGGACGCGGCGGTCGTGACGGACGCGTCCTACCTGCTCTTCGCGGTGGGACTCCTGCGCGAGCGGCATCCGGAGGTCGCCGTCGCCCTCGCCCGGGCCGTGGTCGGCGACCGACCGGCGCTGGTCCCCGGGCTGCCCTAGACCACGTCGAACAGCTCGGTGTGGATGCGGGCCGGCCCCACCTCGAGCTCCTGCAGCATGTGCACGGTCGCGGCCACCATCGCCCCGGGCCCACACACGAAGTAGTCGACCCGACCCGTCGCACGCCTGACGGGCAGGGCGCCGCGGAGCACCGCCTCGGTCAGCCAGCCCACCTCCCCGCGCCAGTCCTCCGGTGGTTCCTCGAGCACCTCCACCACCCGCAGGTCGAGGCGGGCGTCGAGGTGCTCGTGGTCGGCCCGGTGCAGCAGGTCGTCGGCGGTGCGCCCAGCGACCACGAGCACGGCGGGGCGGCGGTCGCCACGGGCCGCCATGGTGCGCAGCATGCTCAGCATGGGCGTGACCCCGACCCCGCCCGCGATGAAGACGAACGCCGACGAGCGCAGTCCGTCGAGGGTGAACGCACCGTGCGGGCCGTCGAGGTAGACCCGCTGCCCGGGTGAGAGGCGCGCCAGCACCCTGGTGAAGTCGCCGAGCGGCTTGACCGCGAACTCCTTGCGCCACGGCTCGGTGGCGGTGGAGGCGATGGTGAAGGGGTGCTCCTCGAAGACGAACGGCGAGGTGCCCACCTTGAGCCAGGCGAACTGCCCCGGGCGGAACGGGATGCCCGCGTGCCCCCGGGCGTGCAGCACGACGAGGGTGGCCCCCGGACCGCCGCGGACTTCTCCGACGACGTACGCCCGGCGCTGGGCGCGCAGCGGACGCCACACCCAGCGGTACACGGTGACCGCGACCATGACCGCGCCGAGCGCGCCCAGCCACCACCGGGCCGGCCCGTACGCCGTGAGGTCGCGCAGCCAGAGCACGTGCAGGGCCGCCGTCGCCATGAGCACGTTGGCGAGCACGACGTGGGCCAGCCGCCAGCGCTCGTAGTGGGGGCTGCGCGAGCGCCGGCTCACCGCGAGCACCACCTGGCCGGCGAGGGCGAGCGTCGCGATGGTCGCGGCCCACACGCGCGGCGGCGCCCTGCGCAGGTCGAGGACGCCGAGACCCTCGGGGTCGTGCAGGACCACGAAGGCGACGTGGGCCGCGACGAGGACGGCGGCCACGACGGCGAGGAGGCGGTGCTGGCGCAGGACGCGCTCGATCCCCAGGTGCGAGGTGATCGCCCGGAGGCGCGAGGGCAGGACCACCGCGGCGACGAGGAGCGAGGCCGCGGTGGTGCTCGCGACGAGGGACAGGAAGCGCCAGCTGCCCTGGGCGTGGGCGAGCTCGAGGCGCAGCACGACCCACCACGGCACTGCGAGCGAGGCCGTGACGGCAGCGGACCACAGGATCGGGGCCAGCCGTCGCCGGGTTGCGCCGCCTCCCCAGGTGCCCAGGCGTCGGCCGGCCCGGTTCGTGAAGGCCACGAGGCTTCCCCTTCCGAGCGGGGCGACGTCACCCAGAGTAGGGCGGACCCGCCACCCGGACGTCCCGCATACGGCGCATCCGTGACCCGTCCCGGGCGCGCCCGGCGCCTGGTCCTGGGCACCCTGCCCCGGGCGCTAACCTGCGCCCATGGCATCACCGTTGCTGTCCGTCACCCTCGACGACGTCCGCGCTGCGCAGGACCTGCTCAGCGGCGTCGTCCGCCCCACCCCGCTGGAGTACAGCCGCGCCCTGTCGGACCGCGTCGGCAGCGAGGTCTACCTCAAGTGCGAGAACCTCCAGCGCGCCGGCTCGTTCAAGATCCGCGGCGCGTACACCCGGATGGCGCGGCTCAGCGACGAGGAGAAGGCGCGCGGCGTCGTGGCGGCCAGCGCCGGGAACCACGCCCAGGGCGTCGCCCTCGCGGGCCAGCTGCTGGGCATCGACGTGAAGGTCTACATGCCCCACGGCGCCCCGATGCCCAAGCTCACCGCGACGCGGGCGTACGGCGCGACCATCGAGCAGGTGGGCACGACCATCGACGAGTGCCTGGTCAAGGCGCGGGAGTGGGAGGCCGAGACCGGGGCCGTGCTGATCCACCCGTTCGACCACCACGACATCGTGGCCGGTCAGGGCACGGCAGGGCTCGAGATCCTCGACCAGTGCCCCGATGTGCGGACCATCGTCGTCAGCACCGGGGGCGGCGGCCTGCTGGCCGGGATCTCCGTCGCGGTCAAGGCAGCCCGCCCCGACGTGCGCATCATCGGCGTGCAGGCCGAACAGGCCGCTGCGTACCCGTTGTCGCTGGCGGCGGGCAAGCCGGTGCCCTACGAGAACATGCAGACGATGGCCGACGGCATCGCCGTGGGCATGCCGGGCGACGTGCCCTTCTCGCTGGTGCGCGACCTGGTCGACGGCATGGAGACGGTCACCGAGGAGGAGCTGTCACGGGCGCTGCTGTTCACCCTCGAGCGCGCCAAGCTCGTGGTCGAGCCCGCGGGGGCGGCCGCGGTCGCGCACCTGCTGGGCCGCGCCGGGCAGCCGGTCGACGGGCCCGTGGTCGCCGTGCTGAGCGGCGGCAACATCGACCCCCTGCTCCTGCTGCGCATCATCCGCCACGGCATGGCCGCGGCCGGCCGCTACCTGCAGTTCCGCGTGCGGGTCTCCGACCGCCCCGGGCACCTGGCCCGGCTGCTGGCGGACTGTGCCGCCGTCGACGCCAACGTCCTCGAGGTCGAGCACATCCGCACCGGCACGACGATCACCGTCGACGAGGTCGAGATCGGGCTGCAGCTCGAGACCCGCGGCCAGCAGCACTGCGAAGAGGTGCTGCGCGCGCTGCGGGGCAAGGGCTACCACCTCAAGTTCGGCTGACGCACCGGAGCCGCCCCGCCTCCCCGCCCCGCCCAGCCCCCGCCCCGTACGACGTTTGGGTGCCGTAGCGCTCGCCAATGTGAGCGATCCGGCACCCAAACCTCGATGAGGAGGGGGGGGAGGAGCGGGGCGGGGGACGGCCGACCACACGACGAAGGGCCGCACCCCGTGAGGGGTACGGCCCTTCGTCTCGTGCCGGGACTGCTCAGGGCACGTGCGGGGTGGCCGCCTTGACGGTCACCTCGATGGTCTTGCCGTTGGGGGCCTCGAAGGACGCCTTGTCGCCGACCTTCTTGCCGTTGATGGCCGAGCCGAGCGGGGACTTCTCGCTGTAGACCTCGAGGTCCGAGCCGTCGGCGATCTCGCGCGAGCCGAGCAGGAAGGTCAGGTCGTCGCCGAACATGTCGACGGTGACGACCATGCCGGGCTCCACGACGCCGTCGTCGGCGGGCTTGGCCCCGACCACGGCGTTCTCGAGGAGCTGCGTCAGCTGGCGGATGCGGGCCTCCATCTTGCCCTGCTCCTCCTTGGCCGCGTGGTAGCCGCCGTTCTCCTTGAGGTCGCCCTCCTCGCGGGCCGCCTCGATGCGCTTGGCGATCTCCGTGCGGCCTTCGCCGGAGAGCTGGTCCAGCTCGGCCTTCAGACGGTCGAAGGCCTCCTGGGTCAGGTAGCTCGCGGTGGGGGTCGCGGTCTCGCTCACGGTGTACTCCTTGATCGGGTCCCTGTGTCGGCGCGGTTGCGCCGGAGGGAGGGTGTTACGCACAACGGCCCGGACCCCGACCACTCGCGTCGTCAGGTCCAGACCGCTCGGTGAAACCACAAGAGTACAGCCAGCGGCTCGAAACGGTCCATTCCCTGCGCCCCCGACGGTCGCGTGGCCTGCGGCCGACGCGTCGCGTCGTCGCTGGTCAGGTGGGGTGCCGTGGTCGGTGCGCCGACCCGTCCACCGCTCGGACGGAGGCGTACGCGGTCGGAAGGGGGCCGTACGGAGCCCCGCGGCGCCGAGGCTGGGTCGGGCCGGACCCCGGCGGGGGTCAGCGCGGGGTGCAGGTGTCGACCACGCCGGTCACCGCGCGCGACGCGGTGCGGACGACGACCACGCGGTGCACCGAACGCTCCGGTGAACCGGGCACCGCGACGTCGGTGACGCCGACGACGCCGAAGGTCGCGTCGAGCGCCTGGACGCGGCACGAGACGGCCTCGCCGGACGGTCGGTGCACGTCGAACTCGACCCGGACGCTGCGGTCGTCGAGCACCTTGTACCCGGTGTTGGTGAAGGTGATGGCGCCCAGGCTGTTGGCGAGGCCCAGCCAGACGGCCAGGCCGACCCCGATGGTGCAGCCGACGATGCCGACGACCCACCAGCGACCGGTGCCGGGGGCGGGGCGGGGGAGCGGCATGGTGGCCTTCCACGGGTGAGAGGATGTCGAGCGGACCCGGGTCGGCCGACCCGGGACGTCCCATTGTCGGCGATGGACGAGTGAGGTTGTACAGGTGGCTGACCGGTTGCGGCTCATGGCGGTGCACGCGCACCCCGACGACGAGTCGAGCAAGGGCGCGGCGACGATGGCGAAGTACGTCGCGGAGGGCGCGGAGGTGCTCGTCGTGTCGTGCACGGGGGGTGAGCGCGGCGACGTCCTCAACCCCAACCTCAAGGACGACGTGCACATCCTGCGCGACCTGCCCCGGGTCCGCCGTGACGAGATGAAGCGGGCCCAGGAGATCCTCGGGGTCCAGCACACCTGGCTGGGCTTCGTCGACTCCGGCCTGCCCGAGGGCGACCCGCTGCCGCCGCTGCCCGAGGGGTGCTTCGCCCTCGAGCCGCTCGACGTGACCACCGAGGCGCTGGTCCGCGAGATCCGCCGCTTCCGGCCCCACGTCGTCACCACCTACGACGAGAACGGTGGCTACCCCCACCCCGACCACGTCATGACCCACACCGTGTCGATGGCAGCCTTCCTCGCCGCCGGCGACCCCGCCGCGTACCCCCACGCGGGCGCGCCGTGGCAGCCGCTGAAGCTCTACTACAACCAGGGCTTCTCCAAGGAGAAGATCGTGGCCTTCCACGAGGCCCTCGTCGCGCTGGGCGAGGAGAGCCCGTACGCCGACTGGCTCGAGCGGTGGGAGGACCGGCCGCCGCGCGACATCACCACACGCGTGCACTGCGCCGACTACTTCGACGTGCGCGACCAGGCGCTGCTCGCCCACGCCACGCAGATCGACCCCGACGGCACCTGGTTCCAGGTGCCCCGTGACCTCCAGGCGTCGGTCTGGCCGACGGAGGAGTACGAGGCGGCGCTGTCCTACGTGCCGATCGCGCCTGACGAGGACGACCTGTTCGCGGGCATCCCGGACGTTGCCGCGGGTGACGAGCTGGCCACCCGCGGTGGCCTCGAGGTCGTGCACGACCAGCGCAAGGCGTCGACGCTGTGAACGGCGCCCCGTCGTCGCTCGTCTCGCCCGGCCTCTGGGGCTTCGTGGCGTTCTTCGTCCTCGCGCTCGCGCTCTACCTGCTCATGCGCAACATGAACGCCCGGATGCGCCGGATGTCCTACCGGTCGCAGGAGCTGGCCAAGGAGGCCGAGCGGGCCGAGCAGGAGCGCCGCGCCCGCAAGCAGCGCCCCTCGGGCCCGGCGGCCACGGACGAGCGACGCGGGACCGGTGACGGCGGCGACGCGCAGGAGCACACTGGGGAGAAGGACTAGCTCCACCAGCCCCAGGAGGTCTGCCGTGAACGGTCGGGTGGTCCACTTCGAGATGCCATACGACGACGGGGCGCGGGCGGGGGCCTTCTACCGCGACCTGTTCGGGTGGCAGCTGCAGGACGTGCCGGGCATGGACTACACGCTGGTGACCACCGGGCCGACGGGCGAGCGCGGGGTCAGCGAGCCCGGCTTCGTCAACGGCGGTATGGGGCAGCGCGGGGCGCCGCTCGAGCACCCTGTCGTCGTCATCGATGTCGAGGACATCGACCGGACGCTGGCCCGGGTGCAGGAGCACGGCGGCACGGTGGTCAGGGAGAAGATGTCGGTCGGGCCGATGGGCTGGAACGCCTACTTCGCCGACCCCGAGGGGACCGTCGTGGGGCTCTGGCAGACCGCGTACCCGGCTCCAGGTCAGCCCGCGGAGGGCTGACCGCGGAGGGCTGACCGCGGCGCCGCGCGCCGCGCGCCGCGAGGGCACGCCGTACGCAGGGTCAGACCGAGCGGCGGTCAGGGGGAGCGGCGGTCAGGCGGAGCGGCGGTACAGCGTCATCGACGCCGCGACGTAGTGCGCGGCGAAGGCCGCCACGGTCAGCGCGTGGAAGATCTCGTGGAAGCCGAACCAGCGCGGCGACGGGTTGGGCCGCTTGATGCCGTAGACCAGCGCACCGGCCGTGTAGAGCAGGCCGCCGACGGCGATGAGGGTGACGATGGCCGGGCCGCCGAAGTGCAGCAGCGGGCCGAGGTAGAACACGGCCACCCAGCCGAGGGCGACGTAGACGGGCGTGTAGAGCCAGCGCGGGGCGCCGACCCAGAACACCCGGAACAGCACGCCGGCCACGGCGCCGATCCACACGATGAGGAGCATCGTGCGGGCCTGCGCGGGCGGCAGCAGCAGCGCGAACGGCGTGTAGGTGCCGGCGATGATGAGGAAGATGTTGGAGTGGTCCATCCGCTTGAGCACACCGGCCACGCGGGGGGACCAGTTGCCGCGGTGGTAGACGGCCGAGGTGCCGAACAGCAGCCAGGCGGAGATCGAGAAGACGGTGGCGGCGACGCGCCCCGAGGTCGTGGGGGCCAGGGCGATGAGGACGATGCCGGCCGCGAGGGCCAGTGGCACCATGCCGGCGTGCAGCCAGCCGCGCAGGTGGGGCTTCACCGCGGCGACGACAGACTCCACGGGTCCCTGCTCGGAACGGGGGGCGGGTGTCGTGGTCATGCGGACCATCGTAACCTACGGTCGCGTAACTTACGAAGGCGTAGGTTGTGTGGCGGGCCTCACGAGGAGGCTCTGGGCGCTCTGTCCCACGAAGCCACGCTCGTCGAACACCTCCGCCCGCGCCAGCCCCGCCGCGCCGCCGGCGACGACCGTCGTAGCCTGCAGGCAGACCCACTCGCCCACGGGTTCGCGCACCACGTGGGCGGTCAGCTCGGTGTTCATGAACTGCCACTCGCCCATCCCCAGGGCCGCTCCCGCCCCGGAGCCGGAGTCGACGCAGGTGAGCAGCCGCTCCAGCGGGCGCAGCGGCTCCCCGGGCACCAGGGTCAGGCGCGGGCGCATCCACACGGTCGCGGGTCCCGGCTCGGCGAGTGACCCGGCCACCCACCGCCACTCGACGGCGTCGAGGTAGCCGCGGTGCCAGCCCGCCGGGATGGGCTGCTCCCGGCCCTCCGCGGGTCCGGCAGGCCGCTGCGGCTGCGGCGTCACCGGGCCGGCGTCGGTCCGCGGGACCAGCCACAGGGCGGCCCTGGCCACCTGCCGCCCCGCCGCCAGGTCCGTGAGTGAGACCTCGACCAGCTCCACCGTCCGCCCGGGACGGGCCACCCGGGCCTCGACGAGCAGCCGACTCACCGGCACGGGTCCCAGCAGGTCGCAGGTGACCCGCGCGACCACCCGGCTGCCGTCGCCCAGCCGGGCGGCCTCGCGCGCCATCAGGGCCATCGGCGGGCCGCCGTGCTGGGCGTCCGCGGACCACGGGCCGGCGGTGTGCTCGGTCGACGTGACCGTGCTGCTGCCCTCGCCGGTGTCGTCGAGGACGTAGAAGGCGCCCGGAAGGGATGACATGGAGGCGATCCTGCCCCATCGGCCGGGGGCGACGGGGGTAGCGTGGGTCGGTGGACGGGGCTGCCGTCCACCGACCAGCCGAGGAGTGACCGTGGCGCTGTCCGACCTCCTGTACGCCGCGTACGAGCGGCGCCTGAGCCGCCGCCTGGAGCGGGCGACGCTGCCGCGGCACGTGGGGGTCATGCTCGACGGCAACCGCCGGTGGGCCAAGGCGCGCGGCCACGGCACCAAGGAAGGCCACCAGGCGGGCGCGGACAACATCGCCAACTTCCTCGACTGGTGCGAGGAGGCCAGGGTCGAGGTCGTCACCCTCTGGCTCCTGTCGACCGACAACCTCAGCAGGCCGGCCGCGGAGGTGGTGCCACTGCTGTCGATCATCGAGACGACGGTCGCCGACCTCGCCCGCACCCGGCGCTGGCGGATCAACCCGGTGGGCTCGCTCGACCTGCTCCCCGCCGAGACGGCCAGGCGGCTCAAGGAGAGCGCCGACGTCACCGAGGACGTGCAGGGCATGACGGTCAACGTCGCCGTGGGGTACGGCGGGCGCCAGGAGATCACCGACGCGGTCCGCTCCATGCTCGTCTCGCACGCGGCCAGCGGCACCACGATCGAGGAGCTCGCCGAGACACTGCAGGTCGAGCACATCGCCGAGCACCTCTACACCAAGGGCCAGCCCGACCCCGACCTCGTCATCCGCACCTCGGGGGAGCAGCGGCTGTCCGGCTTCCTGCTGTGGCAGTCGGCCCACTCGGAGTTCTACTTCTGCGAGGCCTACTGGCCCGACTTCCGGCACGTCGACTTCCTGCGTGCCCTGCGCGCCTACTCCGAGCGCAACCGCCGCTTCGGCGGCTGACCGGGCCCCACGCCGTACCAACGTCGGAGGCCGCCCTCGGAACAACGGGCCAACTCTGGATGACACGCCGCGAACCTGCCGTTCCGGAGGGGAGCCGGGTCGTACCGTCGGCAGTGGCGCAGGGCACCCGTCCTGCGTCCGGGGAGGCCAACCTATGGAGCAGATCCAGCTCCGGGCGGAGGGCCGGAACCGGCCCCACCGCGGTGGGTTGGCCTGGTCCCGGCACCTCGTTCGCGAGTAGGCGCACCGCGCCGGAGCGCGCGCTGTGCCAAGGAGAGACATTGGCCTCGAACCACGACACCACCCGTCGCACCTCGACCAGCTCCGCCTCCGGCCCGGCCTCCACCGCGGCCTCCACCGCGGCCTCCACCGTGGCCGCCCCCCGGGTCGCCCCGGCGCCCCGCTCCCGCACCAAGGGCCGCGCCCCCGACTTCCGGACCTTCGTGCTCGACACGTCGGTGCTGCTGTCGGACCCGCGCGCCATGCTGCGGTTCAAGGAGCACGAGGTCGTCCTCCCCGTCGTGGTCGTCACCGAGCTCGAGGCCAAGCGGCACCACCCGGAGCTCGGCTACTTCGCCCGCCAGGCACTGCGTCTGCTCGATGACATGCGGGTGCGCGAGGGTCGGCTCGACGCCCCCGTCCCCGTCGGCGACGAGGGCGGCACGCTGCGGGTGGAGCTCAACCACACCGACCCCAGCTCGCTGCCCGCCGGCTTCCGGCTCGGCGACAACGACACCCGCATCCTCGCGGTGGGCAAGAACCTGTCCAACGAGGGCTTCGACGTCACCATCGTCAGCAAGGACCTGCCCATGCGGGTCAAGGCCTCCGCGGTGGGCATGGCGGCCGAGGAGTACCGCGCCGAGCTCGCCGTCGACTCCGGCTGGACCGGGATGGCCGAGCTCGACGTGACCGTCGAGGAGATGGACGCGCTCTACGAGCACGGGCGGATCGAGAACGCCGCCGCTGCCGAGATGCCCTGCCACACCGGCCTGGTCCTGCTCTCGCCGCGGGGAAGCGGTCTGGGGCGAGTCGGCGCCGACAAGCAGATCAGGCTCGTGCGCGGTGACCGCGACGCGTTCGGGCTGCACGGCCGCAGTGCCGAGCAGCGCATTGCCCTCGATCTGCTGCTCGACCCCGACGTGGGCATCCTCAGCCTCGGCGGCCGCGCCGGCACCGGCAAGTCCGCCCTGGCCCTGTGCGCCGGACTCGAGGCGGTCATGGAGCGGCGCCAGCAGCGCAAGGTCGTCGTCTTCCGTCCGCTCTACGCCGTCGGCGGCCAGGAGCTCGGCTACCTGCCGGGCAGCGAGTCTGAGAAGATGGGGCCCTGGGCGCAGGCGGTGTTCGACACCCTCGGGGCACTGGTCTCCCACGAGGTCGTCGAGGAGGTCATGGACCGCGGGATGCTCGAGGTGCTGCCCCTGACGCACATCCGGGGGCGGTCGCTGCACGACGCGTTCGTCATCGTCGACGAGGCGCAGAGCCTGGAGCGCAACGTGCTCCTCACCGTGCTCTCCCGCGTCGGCCAGAACTCGCGGGTCGTCCTCACCCACGACGTCGCCCAGCGCGACAACCTGCGGGTGGGACGCCACGACGGGGTCGCTGCCGTCATCGAGGCGCTCAAGGGCCACCCGCTGTTCGCCCACGTCACGCTGACCCGCAGCGAGCGCAGCCCCATCGCCGCCCTCGTCACCGACCTGCTGGAGGGGCTGGAGATCTGAGCGGCCACCCGGGCGACCACCCCGAGCGCCGCGCCGTACGAGGCGTGCTCGCCCTCGGGGTGGTCGTCGCGCTCGGGGTGGTTGTCGCGCTCGCAGGGTGCGCGGGGGAGCCCGAGGCGCCCCGCGGCTACGAGCGCCTCGGCGTGGCGGACGGCTCGACGCTGTACGCCAAGCCCGAGGGCGACGCGCAGGTCAGCGTGATCCTGCGCAGCGGCACGGCCGGGGTCGTGTGCAACTCCAGCGGGCCGGTCGGGTTCGGCACGTCGACGGCGCCGCAGCCCGCGCTCTGCGACGACAGCAGCCCCGAGGCCTACGCCTACGTGCTGCCCGTGCCGCGCGAGGGCGATGCGGCGGGGCCGGCGACCTGCGACAAGGGTTCCGGCGCACCGGTCGCGGTGAGCAGGGTGGTGACGCCGACGTCCTGGTCCTACGACTTCCTCGTCGCCGTGCGACCCATGCCGTTCGCCGGGGTGGCGACCTGCGCCCGCTGAGGCGGGCCTGCCGGGGGTGACGGGGTCGGGCCCCGCGCCACTGTCGGGACCTTGGGCCCTAGCGCGCCGTGGGGTCGTTCACGTCCAGATGGGCCCAGGATCGGACGAACGGGCCATTTCTCGGTCACAGGCGTCACATCCGTCACTCTGGTCTGGGGACGATTTCAACCCGGCGGGGGTCCTCGGGTAAGGTCTCGGTTTCATAACGAGCGCCGGGTAGAAGGCAGGGCCCCGCGCAGCTCTGTCCCCCCGGCACCGAACGAGGCCACCCACCGCGGTGGCCTCTCCCTTGGAGGAACCTGTATGAGCACGCCCTACCAGGGTCGTCACCGCAACGTGGCGACCCGCGGCAGGAAACCCTCTCGGTCCTCCGTCCTCACCCGTTCGCTGCGCCGCCCCGCCGTGACGTCCAGCCTCCTGCTGGCCGTCGTGGCGACCACCGCGGCCGGCTACCAGGCCACGGACCAGCGCCAGACCGGTACCGCAGCCTTCACGGTGAGCACGGAAGCCGTCGCGCAGGCCAACGAGCTCGCCGACGCCCAGATCGAGGACACCGCCCGGCTGGCCGCCGACCGCAACGACACCAACGCGAGCATCGCCGCGGTGCAGGAGCAGGACCGCCAGAAGGCGGTCGTCGCCGCGAAGGCTGCTGCTGCCGCCCGCCGTGAGGCTGCTGCCAAGGTGGCGCGCGAGAAGGCCCGCCAGGCGCTCGCGGCCAAGAAGCAGGCGCTCATCGCCAACGCGCAGAAGGACCCCCGCGCCGCGGCCCGCGCGCTGCTCGGCGACTACGGCTTCGACGACAGCCAGTGGAGCTGCCTGGACAACCTGTGGAACGGCGAGAGCGGCTGGCGCTTCAGCGCCGAGAACTCCAGCTCCGGCGCCTACGGCATCCCGCAGTCCCTCCCCGGCTCCAAGATGGCCTCGGTCGGCTCGGACTGGCGCACCAACCCGGTCACCCAGATCAAGTGGGGCCTGCAGTACATCAAGTCCTCGTACGGCACCCCGTGTGGCGCCTGGGGCCAGTGGCAGGCGCGCTCGCCGCACTGGTACTGAGCCCGCACGACTGACGAACGCCGCCCCCGCCTGTCGGGGGCGGCGTTCTGCGTTGCCCCCGCGACCTGTGTGCCGAAGTCCCAGACCTCGGGCCATACGGCCGCCGGTGCCCCGAAGTCCCAGACTTCGGGCCATGCGGCCGCCGGTGCCCCGAAGTCCCAGACCTCGGGCCATACGGCCCGCCCGTGCCCCGAAGTCCCAGACTTCGGGGGCGCGCTACCGAGGCGGCCGGGCCATCTTGAGCACGTCGAGGGCCTCGTCGAGCTGCGCCTCGGTGAGCTCGCCCCGCTCCACGTGGCCGCGCTCGACGACGACGTCGCGGATCGGGCGCCGCTCCTTCACGGACTGCTTCGCGACGGCGGCAGCTGCCTCGTAGCCGATGTAGCGGTTGAGCGGCGTGACGATGGACGGCGACCCCTGGGCCAGCTCCATAGCCCGCTCGCGGTCGGCCTCGATGCCGTCGACGCACCGGTCGGCCAGCAGCCTCGACGTCGTCGACAGCAGCGTCGTCGACTCGAGGACCGTGTGGGCCATCAGCGGCAGCATGACGTTGAGCTCGAAGGCTCCGGAGGCCCCGGCGAGCGTGATGGTCGTGTCGTTGCCGATGACGCGGGCGCAGGCCATCAGGGTCGCCTCGGGGATCACCGGATTGACCTTGCCGGGCATGATGCTCGAGCCCGGCTGCAGGTCGGGCAGGTGGATCTCGCCGAGGCCGCTGCGCGGACCGGAGGACATCCAGCGCAGGTCGTTGCAGATCTTGGTGAGGCTGACGGCCACGACCTTGAGCGCTCCGCTCAGCTCCACGACGGCGTCCTGCGCCGACTGGGCCTCGAAGTGGTCGGCGGCCTCCCTGAAGTCGACACCGGTGCGCTCGCTGACCTGGGCGATGACGGCTGCCGCGAACCCCGGGGCGGCGTTGAGCCCCGTGCCGGCCGCGGTGCCGCCGAGCGGGAGCTCCGCGGTCGCCTGCGCGGCGACGAGGACCCGCTCGGCGCCGAGCTCGACCTGCCGCGCGTAGCCCCCGAACTCCTGGCCCAGCGTCACGGGCACGGCGTCCATGAGGTGGGTGCGCCCGGCCTTGACGACGTCGGCGAGCTCCTCCTCCTTGGTCCTCAGGGCGTGCGCGAGGTGGACGAGAGCCGGGGCCAGCTGCTGGTGGACCGCCAGCGTCGCCGCGATCCGCAGCGCGCTGGGGAAGGTGTCGTTGCTCGACTGGCCGGCGTTGACGTGGTCGTTCGGGTGCACGGACTCCCCGGTCGCGAGGTGCGCGAGCCGGGCCAGCACCTCGTTGACGTTCATGTTGGTCGAGGTGCCGGAGCCGGTCTGGAAGACGTCGATGGGGAACTGGTCGTCGTGCCGGCCGTCGGCGACCTCCTCGGCCGCCGCGGTGATGGCCCGTGCCCGTGCCTCGTCGAGCACGCCGAGGTCGGCGTTGACGGCGGCAGCCGCGCCCTTGAGGAGCGCGAGGGCGTGCACGACACCCTCGGGCACGCGCTGGCCGGAGATGGGGAAGTTGTCGACCGCCCGCGCCGTCTGCGCACCCCAGAGCGCGTCGAGGGGCACCTGGACGTCGCCCATCGAATCGTGCTCGGTGCGGGTTGCGGGCGCGGGGAGGGAGGTGGCGGCGGAGGTGGGCTGGGTCGGGTCGGCGGCAGGCTCCATACCGGCCATTCTGCGCCCTACAGCTTGCGCAGGCGGATCCTGCGGACGCTGTGGTCCTTGCCCTTGGAGAGCACGAGCGTGGCCCGGCTGCGGGTGGGCAGGACGTTCTCGCGCAGGTTGACCTCGTTGATCTCCGCCCAGATCCGTGCGGCCCGGTCGCGCGCCTCGTCGTCGGAGAGCGCGGCATACCGGTGGAAGTAGGAGTCGGGGTCGGCGAACGCCGTCTCGCGCAGCCGCAGGAACCGCTCGATGTACCAGTGGCGGATGTCGTCGAGGTGGGCGTCGACGTAGACCGAGAAGTCGAAGAAGTCGCTCACCGCCATGCCGGTGCGGCCGTCGTCCTGCAGGCGTGGGGCCTGCAGGACGTTGAGGCCCTCGACGATGAGGACGTCGGGCTGCCGCACGACGGCCTGCTCGCCCGCGACGATGTCGTAGGTGAGGTGCGAGTAGACGGGGGCGGTCACCTCGGCCTTGCCCGCCTTCACCTCCGCGACGAACCGCAGGAGCGAGCGACGGTCGTAGGACTCGGGAAAGCCCTTGCGCTGCAACAGGTTGCGGCGCTCGAGCTCGGCGTTGGGCCACAGGAAGCCGTCGGTCGTCACCAGCTCGACCCGGGGCGTGCCGGGCCAGCGGGAGAGGAGCTCCTGCAGGAGGCGGGCGGTCGTCGACTTGCCCACGGCGACCGAGCCCGCGACGCCGATGACGAAGGGCGTCTTCGCCGGCCGCTCTCCCAGGAAGTCGCCGGTGATCCGGTGCAGCCTGGCCGTGGCCGCCACGTAGAAGCTGAGCAGGCGCGACAGGGGGAGGTAGACCTCCTCCACCTCGTTGATGTCGATCCGCTCGCCGAGTCCTTGCAGCCGCGCGAGGTCGGCGGCGTCCAGGCTCAGCGGCTGGTTCTCCCGCAGGCGGGCCCACGCGGCCCGGTCCAGCTCGACGTACGGCGAGGGGAGGGCGGTGTGGTTCGCGGCGGGATGCGTCACGCGCGACATTGTGGCCCAACGCGCCGACCCGCTCGCCGCCCCGCGCCGGATGCCGTCGCGGGCAGGGAGGGCCGTTAGGCTGCTCCGCATGTGTGGAATCGTGGGTTACGTCGGCCCCAACGCGGACGGCAAGGCACTGGACGTCGTCATGGAGGGCCTGGCGCGGCTCGAGTACCGGGGCTACGACTCCGCCGGTGTCGCCCTGGTGACCAGCGACGGCGTGGACACCGAGAAGCGCGCCGGCAAGCTCGTCAACCTGCGTGAGGCCCTGGAGGCCGACCAGCTCCCGGGCGCGACGACCGGTATCGGCCACACCCGCTGGGCGACCCACGGCGGCCCCACCGACCAGAACGCGCACCCGCACCGTGGCGGCGCGGACGGACGGCTCGCCCTGATCCACAACGGCATCATCGAGAACTTCCACTCCCTCAAGAAGGGCCTGGTCGCCGAGGGCGTGACCTTCGAGAGCGAGACCGACACCGAGGTGGCCGCCCACCTCGTGGCCGAGGCGTACGCCGGGACCGGTGACCTCACCGAGGCGATGAAGGCCGTGGTGAACCGCCTCGAGGGCGCGTTCACCCTGCTGGCGGTGCACGCCGACAGCCCCGGCGTCGTCGTCGGCGCCCGTCGCAACAGCCCCCTCGTGGTCGGGCTCGGTGACGGGGAGAACTTCCTCGGCTCGGACGTCGCGGCGTTCATCGGCCACACCCGCCACGCGCTCGAGCTCGGCCAGGACCAGATCGTCACCATCACGCCCGACTCCCACGAGGTCATCAACTTCGACGGGAGCCCGGCCGAGGGCAAGCCCTACGAGGTGACCTGGGACGCCGCGGCCGCCGAGAAGGGCGGCTACGCGACGTTCATGGAGAAGGAGATCCACGAGCAGCCGCACGCCGTGGGCGACACGCTCCTCGGCCGCACCGACATCGAGGGCCGGCTCGTGCTCGACGACATGTCGATCACCGAGGACCAGCTCAAGGACGTCGACCGGATCATCATCGTCGCGTGCGGCACCGCCGCCTACGCCGGCATGGTCGCCAAGTACGCCATCGAGCACTGGACCCGCATCCCCGTCGAGGTGTCGCTGGCCCACGAGTTCCGCTACAGCGACCCCATCGCCTCCGAGCGCACCCTCGTGGTCTCGATCAGCCAGTCCGGCGAGACCATGGACACCCTGATGGCCGTCAAGCACGCCCGCGAGCTAGGCGCGCTGACCCTCAGCATCTGCAACACCCACGGCTCCACCATCCCGCGGGAGTCCGACGCGGTCCTCTACACGCACGCCGGCCCCGAGATCGCGGTCGCGTCGACCAAGGCTTTCCTCGCCCAGATCACCGCCTGCTACGTCCTGGGCCTCTACCTCGCCCAGCTGCGTGGCGGGACCTTCGCCGACGACGCGCAGTCGGTGATGAAGGAGCTGCACGAGATCCCGGCCAAGCTCGAGGAGCTGCTCGGCCGCATGGACCGGGTCAAGGAGATCGCGCGGTTCATGGCCGACACGCGCTCGGTGCTCTTCCTCGGCCGCAACGTGGGCTACCCGGTGGCGATGGAGGGCGCGCTCAAGCTCAAGGAGCTCGCCTACATCCACGCCGAGGGGTTCGCGGCCGGCGAGCTCAAGCACGGGCCGATCGCGCTCATCGACGCCGGCCAGCCGGTCTTCATCGTCGTGCCCGGCCCCGGGACGCCCCACGAGCTGCACAAGAAGGTCGTCTCCAACATCCAGGAGATCCGCGCCCGTGGTGCCCGCACCATCGTGGTCGCCGAGGACGGTGACGAGGACGTGGTGCCGTTCGCCGACGAGGTGATCCGCGTGCCTGCCACGTCGCCGCTGCTGGCCCCGCTGCTGACCGTGGTGCCGCTGCAGGTCTTCGCGCTGCACCTGTCGAGCGCCAAGGGCCTCGACGTCGACCAGCCCCGCAACCTGGCCAAGAGCGTCACGGTCGAGTGAGCGGCGTCCGGTGATCGTGGGGGTGGGCATCGACGTCGTGGACGTCGAGCGCTTCGGGCAGACCCTGGAGCGCACCCCCGGCCTGCTCGACCGCCTGTTCACCGAGGAGGAGCGGTCACTGCCGCTCAACTCCCTGGCCGCGCGGTTCGCCGCGAAGGAGGCCCTCGCCAAGTCGCTCGGCGCGCCGGTCGGCCTCAACTGGCAGGACGCCACCGTGCGCCGCGGTGAGGACGGCCGCCCGCACCTGCACATCACCGGCACCGTCGAGGCCCGCGCCGAGGCCCTCGGCGTGCACGCCTGGCACGTGTCCCTCTCCCACGACGCGGGCATCGCCTCCGCCGTCGTCGTCGCGGAGGGCTGATGCTGCGCGCCTGGTCCGCCGACCGCGTCCGGTCCGCCGAGCGCGACCTCATGGCAGGGCTCGAGGAGGGCGAGCTCATGGCGCGCGCCGCGCAGGGGCTGGCCGAGGTGTGCTCGGCCAGGCTTCACCAGCGCGGGGGCACGCGCGTGGTGGTGCTCGCCGGTCCGGGCAACAACGGCGCGGACGCCCTGTACGCCGCGGCGCACCTCGCCGACGAGGGCTTCGCCTGCGTCGCCGTGCAGGGCGACTGGCCCCTGGCGGTCGGCGAGCCCGCGGCCTGGCTCGCCGCCGGGGTGCCGGTGCTCAGCGGCGACGACGACTGGGCCACCCCGCTGTCGGAGGCCGACCTGGTGCTCGACGGCGTCCTCGGCATCGGAGGCCGCCCCGGGCTGCCCGCCGAGGCCGTCGCCTGGGTGGACGCGGTCCCGCCCGACGCCTACGTCGTGGCCGTCGACCTGCCCTCCGGCCAGGACCCGGCAGGGGAGCAGGCGCAGGACGGCGGGGTCTACGCCGACGAGACGGTCACCTTCGCCGTCGCCAAGCCCGTCCACGTCCTGCCCGCCACGGAGTCCGCCGTCGGCCGCCTCACCGTCGTCGACATCGGCCTGGAGCTCGAGGGCCCGGCCGACGTGGAGCGGCTCGACTTCGCCGACGTCGCCGACCTGTGGCCGGTGCCGCACGCCAGCGACGACAAGTACTCGCGGGGGGTCCTCGGTGTCGTCGCCGGGGGAGAGGACTACACCGGTGCGCCGGTGCTGTGCTGCACCGCCGCGGTGGGTGCCGGTCTCGGCATGCTCCGCTACGTCGGCACGCCGGCCCCGACGGGCCTGGTCCGCGCAGCGGTCCCCGAGGTCGTCATCGGCGACGGGCGCGTGCAGGCGTGGGTCGTCGGGCCCGGGCTCGACACGACGTCCCGGGCCAGGGGCAGCAAGGCCCAGCTCGACGTCGCCCGCGCCGCCCTCGCCTCCGACCTGCCCGTGCTCGTCGACGCCGGTGGTCTCGACCTCGTCAAGGGGCGTCGCGAGGCTCCCACCCTGCTCACCCCGCACGCGGGCGAGCTCGCGCGGCTGCTTTCCCGGCTCGACCCCGACGCGGGCGAGACGACCCGGGAGCAGGTCACGGGTGCGCCCCTGGCCCACGCCCGCAGGGCGGCCTCGCTGACCGGAGCGACCGTCCTGCTCAAGGGCGCGACGACCCTCGTCGTCCCGCCCGAGGGGACCGTGCGGTCGCAGGCCGACGCGCCCGCCTGGACCGCCACGGCCGGAGCCGGAGACGTCCTGGCCGGGGTCTGCGGCGCCCTGCTGGCGGCGGGCCTGTCCCCGCTGGATGCAGGCTCGCTGGGTGCCCTGGTGCACGGCGTGGCCGCAGACCGGGCCAACCCCGGGGGCCCCGTGCGGGCGCTCGCGCTGGCCCACGCCGTACCCGGCACGGTCGCCCACCTGCTCACGCGCTGACCTCCGCGGCGCCACGGGTGCCCGCTCCGAGAACCTCGGGAGCGCCCGTGGAAGACTGGAGGGCGATGACCACCGAGACGGCGTCCAGCAACCCCCTCGCCCCGGCCCCGCCGGGGTTTCCCGCGTGCGCCCAGGTCGACCTCGGCGCCATCAGCGCCAACGTCGCCGCGCTGCGCCGCCACGCGCCCACGGCCGAGCTCATGGCCGTGGTCAAGGCCGACGCGTACGGCCACGGGCTCGTGCCCAGTGCACGCGCCGCCCTGCGCGGGGGCGCGACCTGGCTCGGGGTGGCCCAGCTGACCGAGGCCCTCGAGCTGCGCCGCGCGGGTGTGCAGGCGCCGCTGCTGTCGTGGCTGCACGTGCCCGGTCAGGAATTCGTCCCGGCGCTCGAGCAGGACGTCCAGCTCGGCGTCTCCACGACGTGGGCGCTCGACCAGGTCGTGGCTGCGGCGCGGACCACCGGCCGCACCGGGCGCATCCACCTCAAGGTCGACACCGGCCTGGGGCGCAACGGCGCCTGGGACGCCGACCTCGCCGACATCCTGGAGCGGTGCGCGGCCCTGCAGTCCGAGGAGCTCGTCGAGGTCGTCGGGATCTTCTCCCACTTCGCCTACGCCGACGCCCCGGAGCACCCCACGGTCCGCGCGCAGCAGGAGCGGTTCGAGGGCATCGTCGAGCAGGCGGGCCGGGCCGGCGTGCGGCCTCCCGTGCGCCACCTCGCCAACTCCGCGGCGACGCTGACCAACCCGTCCGCCCACTACGACCTCGTGCGTCCCGGCGTCGCGGTCTACGGGCTCTCGCCGGTGCCGGACCTCGGCTCGCCGGAGCACTTCGGGCTGCGGGAGGCCATGCGCCTGCTGTCGCACCTGTCCAGCGTCAAGGACTGCCCCGCCGGCCAGGGCATCTCCTACGGCCACGTCTACACCACGCACGAGCAGACCCGCCTGGGCCTGGTGCCCATGGGCTACTCCGACGGAGTACCGCGCAACGCCACCAACGTCGGCCCCGTCCTGGTCGGCGACCGCCGCCACACCGTGGCCGGGCGCGTCTGCATGGACCAGTTCGTCCTCGACCTCGGCCCCGACAGCACGGCGCGTGCCGGTGACGAGGTGGTCCTGTTCGGTGTCGGCGCCGCGGGGGAGCCGACCGCCCAGGACTGGGCGGTGGCCGTCGACACCATCAACTACGAGATCGTCACCCGGGTGGGCGCGAAGGTGCCCCGGGTCCACCTCGACGAGGTGCCTTCGTGACCCCACCTCCCAGCCGGGGCCTGGTCGGGCTCGGTATCGGGCTCGCGGCTGCCGGCGTCGCCACCGCGGCGGGGGTCGCGGCGGGCCGGGTCACCCGCGAGCGGACCGCCCGCCTGGCCGTCCTCGCGCCCGCCGGCGCCTACGCCCACGTCGCCGACCGGGAGCTCGCCGTCGTCGCCGACGACGGCGTCCCCCTCCACGTCGAGGTCGACGACCCGGCGGATGACGCCGCGCGCAAGGGCGCGCCCACGGTCGTCCTCTCCCACGGCTACACGCTGAGCCTGCGCAGCTGGGTGCTCCAGCGCAAGGCCCTCACCCGGGCGGGGTACCGCGTCGTGCTGTGGGACCAGCGCAGCCACGGCCGCTCGGAGGTGGCGGCCAGCGAGTCCTGCACCATCGACCAGCTCGGCCGCGACCTGCACCGGGTCATCGAGGAGGTCGTGCCCGAGGGGCCGCTCGCCCTCATCGGTCACTCGATGGGCGGCATGACGATGATGTCGATGGCCGAGCAGTTCCCCGAGGTCGTGCGCGAGCGGGTCGTCGCGGCGGCGTTCGTCGCCACCAGCGCCGGCGGGACCAACATGATGACGCTGGGCTTCGGGCAGTTCGTGGGACGGCTGCTCGGACGCCTCGGGCCGCGGTTCCTCGCCCGCATGGGCACCCAGCAGAAGCTCGTCAACACCGCGCGCCGCCTCGGTCGCGACGTCGAGGACCTCATCGTCGACCACTACAGCTTCGCCTCACCGGTGGCCCAGCACACCGTCCGCTACACCGGCGACATGATCATGGGCACGCCGCTGCAGGTGATGGCCGACTTCCTGCCGTCGATCAACGTGCACGACAAGCAGGCCGCCCTGGCGCAGTTCCACGGGGTCGAGACGCTCGTCGTCAACGGGCAGCAGGACCTGCTGACCCCACCGGACCACTCGGAGGCGATCGTGCGCCTCGTGCCCGGCGCCGAGCACGTCGTGGTCGAGGACGCCGGGCACATCATCATGCTCGAGCACCCCGAGGTCATCAACGAACAGCTCCTCGAGCTGATCGACCGCGGGATGCGCGCGGCGACCGCGCACGTCGACATCGAGCGCAAGCCCCGCGTACGGCGTACCGTCACCGACCTGTCCAAGCGTCGCCGGGTGGCGAAGGCCCGAAGGAGTGGTCGCAGTGCCTGACGCAGCACCCGAAAAGAGCGAGGTCGTGGGCCCGCAGCTGACGACCTCCGGCCAGACCCGCGCGTGGGGGGCCCGGCTCGCCGAGCTCCTGCGCGCCGGCGACCTGGTGGTGCTGACCGGCGGGCTCGGGGCCGGCAAGACGACGCTGACCCAGGGCATCGGCCAGGGCCTCGGCATCCGCGGCCCGGTCACCTCGCCGACCTTCGTCATCGCCCGCGTCCACCCCTCGCTCGTCGACGGCCCGCCGCTGGTCCACGTCGACGCCTACCGGCTCGGTGGGTTCGCCGAGCTCGACGACCTCGACCTCGACGCGACGCTCGACGACTCGGTCACCATCGTCGAGTGGGGCCACGGCCTGGCCGAGGACCTCACCGACGACCGCCTCGAGGTGCTCCTCGACGGCGAGGACGTCCGCTCGGTGCGGGTGGTCCCCCACGGAGCCCGCTGGGACGGGGTCGACCTCACCCCGCTCACCGAACCCGTTCCCCTGCCGGTCCTCGGCCCGGCGGACGACCACCCCACCGCGGGCCCGGACGACACCCGCCCCGACACCACGGAAGAGGCGCCCTGATGCTGCTCCTGGCCATCGACACCTCGACCTCCGCGATCACCGTCGCCCTGCGCGGTGACGGGATCGCCTCCAGCGCAACGGTGCTCGACGCCCGCGGCCACTCCGAGCACGTCAGTCCCCTCGTGCAGCGCTGCCTGGGGACGGCCCACCGCGAGCCGTCCGACGTGACCCACGTGGTCGTGGGCAACGGCCCGGGCCCGTTCACCGGCCTGCGCGTGGGGATCGTGACCGGCACCGTCTTCGCGCACGCCCGCGGCATACCGGTCCACGGCGTGTGCAGCCTCGACGCGCTCGCCGTCGACGCCGCCGCGCTCGTCGGCGAGGGGGACTTCCTCGTCGCCACCGACGCCCGGCGCAAGGAGGTGTACTGGGCCCGGTACACCGTCGGCGACGGCGACCTCGCGGGGGCGCCCCGTCCTCGTCGCCTCACCGACCCTGCCGTGGACCGTCCTGCGGACCTGCCCGAGGAGGTCCGCGCGCTCCCGACCGCCGGACGCGGCCCGGCGCTGTACCCCGAGCTCTTCCCCCGCGCCCTCGCAGCCCATGACGTGCAGGCCGCGTCACTCGCCCTCCTCGGGGAGTCGCTGCTGCAGGCGGGGGAGGCGCTGCCGGTGGAGCCCCTCTACCTGCGGCGGCCCGACGCCCTCACCACCGCCGAACGGGCCCGCCCATGAGGGACGTGCGCTGGACCGACATCCCCCGGCTCGCCGCCCTGGAGTCCGAGCTCTTCCCGGACGACGCGTGGGCGGAGGCGACCTGGTGGGCCGAGCTCGCCGCCCGCCCCAGGCGCGCCTACGTCGTCGAGGAGGACGCGGGCACGCTGCTCGGGTACGCCGGTGTCGACCTCGGCGGCGAGGTGGCCGACGTCATGACCATGGCCGTCGCCCCCGCCGCGCGCGGACGCGGGCTCGGGCGGCAGCTGCTCGACGAGCTGGTCGCGCGGGCACGCGACGACCACGCCGAGCACCTCATGCTCGAGGTGCGCGCCGACAACGACGTGGCCCGAAACCTGTATGACAGCAAGGGTTTCGAGGTCCTGACCGTGCGGCGCCGCTACTACCAGCCGGGCGACGTCGACGCCCACATCATGCGACTCAGCCTCGAAGGAGCCACCCAGTGAGCGCCGACCTGCCCCTCGTCCTCGGCCTCGAGACCTCCTGCGACGAGACCGGTGTCGGCATCGTGCGCGGCGAGGAGCTGCTCGTCGACGCGATCGCGAGCAGCGTCGACGAGCACGCGCGGTTCGGCGGGGTGGTGCCCGAGGTCGCCAGCCGCGCCCACCTCGAGGCGATGGTCCCGACGCTGGAGCGCGCCACCCGCGAGGCGGGGGTCCGCCTCGACGACCTCGACGCCATCGCGGTGACCTCCGGACCCGGCCTCGCCGGCGCGCTCATGGTCGGTGTCGCTGCCGCGAAGGCGCTCGCCGTCGCGCTCGGCAAGCCCCTGTACGGCGTGAACCACCTCGCCTCCCACGTCGCCGTCGACATCGTCGAGCACGGCCCGCTGCCGGAGCCGACGCTGGCCATGCTCGTCTCCGGCGGCCACTCCTCGCTGCTGCTGGTGCCGGACGTCACCCACGACGTGCGTTCGCTGGGCTCGACCATCGACGACGCCGCGGGGGAGGCGTTCGACAAGGTGGCCCGCGTGCTGGGGCTGCCGTTCCCCGGGGGCCCGCACATCGACCGCGCGGCCCGCGAGGGCGACCGGGTCGCCATCGACTTCCCGCGGGGACTCACCGCCGGGCGCGACATGGACCGGCACCGGTTCGACTTCTCGTTCTCGGGCCTCAAGACCGCGGTCTCCCGCTGGGTCCAGGCGCGTGAGGCGGCTGGAGAGCCCGTGCCGGTCGCGGACGTCGCAGCGTCGTTCCAGGAGGCCGTCACCGACGTGCTGACGCGCAAGGCGGTCCTCGCCTGTCGTGAGCACGGGGTGGAGAACCTCCAGATCGGCGGGGGCGTGGCCGCGAACTCCCGGCTCCGCGCGATGGCCCAGGAACGCTGCGACGCCGCGGGAATCAAGCTGCGCGTGCCCCGGCCCGGGCTGTGCACCGACAACGGCGCGATGGTGGCGGCCCTGGGTGCGCAGATGGTGCTCAAGGGCCGCGCGCCGTCCGACCTGTCGCTGCCGGCCGACTCCTCGATGCCGGTCACCCTGGTCCAGTCCTGACGCGGGTCGGCCGAGGCCGAGCCCGGCTACGGGAAGCCTGGGCTGCAACGCAACTGGGCGTCAGCCGCAGCGCACCAGGCCGGCGTGGGCCTTGAGGTCCATGACGCGGGCTGCCGCGGCATCGACCTGCGCCGCGAACGACCTGCTCTGGGCCCGCTTCGCCGCGATGGCGCCGAGCATCGTCGAGGCCTGGCCCGCGTCGGCGGTGAGGACGATGTCGCCCCCCGCCGCGATGAAGCGGGTCGCGCGCTGGCCCACCGGCACGGCAGCCACGGCCCGCGCGGCGCCCACGTCGTCGGTGATGACGACGCCGCGGAACCCGAGATCGCCGCGCAGCAGGCCGGTCACCACTGCCCTGGAGAACATCGCCTGGTTCGCGGGGTCGATGCGCGGGTACCTCGCGGACGACACCATGACGACGGGCGCGCCGGCGGCGATGCCGGCCTCGAACGGGGCGAGGTAGGGGTCGCCCGCGCGCGTGGTGGAGTCGGTCGTGCCGGTGGTCGTGACGTCGGTGTTGCCGGTCACCCGCCCGAGCCCGGGGAAGTGCTTGAGGGTCGGCATCACGCCGCCGGCCACCGAGCCACGCACGAAGGCCGCGACGTACCGGGCGTTGGTGCTCGGTGAGCCGGGCGCGAAGTCGCGGTGGTAGCGGCCGATGGGCTGGTTGGCCTCGCCGAGGGAGGTGGGCACGGTGTCGGCGACGGGTGCGAGGTTGATGGTGACGCCGGCCCGGGCCAGCTGGCGCGACCAGGTGCGGACGGCGGCCTGCTCCGCGGTGGTGCCGAGCGTGGCCTGGGTGCGCGCGGACGGCATGCGGTCGAAGCCCGGACCGCGCAGCTGCTGCACCTCGCCACCTTCCTGGTCGGCGGCCACGAGCAGGCTGCCGTGCGCGGCGGCCTGCAGGCGCGCGGAGGTCCGCGCCATCGACGCCGTACCGCCCGACCACCCGCCGAGGTAGATGACGCCCCCGAGGTGCTGTGCCCCCACCTGGGCGGCCAGTCGGGTGGAGCTGCCGCTCGGCTGGAGCCCGACCATGAGCAGCTGTCCTGCGCGTTGTGACGGCGTCATGGCAGCCGCCAGCCGCTGCCCGCAGCTGCGGGACGGACGGGTGGGGGTGGACGCCGAGGTGGTGGTCGGCGGTCGCGTGGTCGTGACCGTCGTGCTCGTCGTCGTGGAGCTCGAGGCGGTGCCGGGGCTGGTGCTGGAGGCGGCACCGGTGGACGTCGGGGCGGGGGAGGGATTCCCGCTGGAGCAGCCGGTGGCGACCAGGGCGGCGGCGCCGAGGACGGCGAGCGTGCGCAGGGGTCGCTGGGCTCGGGCTCTCACGCCCTCGAACCTATCCCGCCGTCTCGTCGGGACGCAGGCGCGCCGGTCAGGAGGTCACCGGCGGGATCCGTCGCAGCTGGGCCCGGACGGCGCCGAGCGCGTCGTCGTCCGAGAGGCCCAGGTGCCTGGCCACCAGGGCGAAGCTGCGGGCGGCCTCCTCGACCTGGTCGCGGGTGTGGCCGGCGGTGCCCCGCACGGGGGCGACGACGGTGCCGTGGCGGACGCGGCTGGTGACCAGCCCCTCGCCCTCGAGCTCCCGGAAGGCCCTGGCCACGGTGCCGGGGGCCAGGGCGAGGTCGCTGGCCAGCTGGCGGATGCTCGGCAGGCGGGTGCCTGTGGCCAGCGCCCCGGACCGGATCAGGTCGGCGAGCTGCGCCCGCAGCTGTTCGTAGGCCGGGACGGCGCTGTCGGGGTCGACGTCGATGTTCACGGGGCCGCAGTGGCCCGGGCGGGCTCGGCAGGCGCCGTACGACGGGCGGGGCTGGGCCGGACGGCGACGAGCCAGCCCACCACCACGGTGAGGGCGAGGGCGGCGAGGCTCGCGGCCGCCCAACCGTCGCCGGCGGTGTCGGACGTGGTGCCGAGGAGCCCGAGGAGGCTGGCGGCGGGGTACCCGGCGGCGACGATCGCGGAACCGGCGAGCACGTTGGCGCTCCGGGCGCGCAGCGCGTCGTCGGCGGCGAGCAGGTCGCCGTCCACGGCAGGCTGCGGGCGGGAGGCGACCCGGCGCAGGGTGGCGGTGACGGCGGCGAGCCCGGCTGCCGCTGCACCGAGCCACAGGGTGGCCTCCCCGCGCAGCCCCGGCTGGCCGTTCCCGGCCCTCACGACGACGGCGACGTACAGCACCACCAGCGCGAGGCACGCCGCGGCGAGCAGCACGACGGCGTCGCGGCGCAGGTAGGCCGTGACGGTGCGCCGGGACAACGAGGCGGTGCGCCGGCCCGGGTCGACCTGCAGGCCCGCGAGGCGCCACTCGGCGACGACGGCCCCGACGAACCACCCGAGGAAGGCGGCGGTGAAGTTGAGGGTCAGCCGGGCGTCGCGCAGGGCCCACAGCAGCCCGAGCAGCACGCCGGTGGACAGCCCCAGGGCCCGCCACCGGCGCGTGACGGCGAGGGCCAGGACGACGAGCGGCCCGTTGGCCTCGGTCACGAGCAGCTGCTGGCGGGCGGCGAAGCGGCGCAGGCGCGGCAGCGACACCGGCGAGGTCGACACGCCTGCCACCAGGGCGACCGCGCCCAGCCCGAGGAGGGCGACGACGATGAGGACGACGATCCGGGTCATGCGGCCAGACTGCACCTCGCCGAACCCTGTGTCAATGTAGCAACACAGTGATACATTCGCTGGCATGGACGAGCAACGGGGGAGTGGCGCGCAGGTGGTCGGTGGGCAGCCGCGGGCCACGGTGGGCGCGGGGTATGGCGTGACCGACGAGGTGTGGCGCGCCCTGGAGCCGGAGGCCCGGGCGGCCGCCGCCCGCGAGCGCGGGGCCCTGCTGCGTACGGCGCTGGTGACCGGCGTCCTGGTGCTCCTCGGGATCGGGGTGCTGTGGTCGGGAGCCTTCTCGCCACGGCTCTCCGGGGGCGACAACTCCGGGTACGACGCCGGGTCGCCCGGCGCGCGGGCCCACCTGCAGTTCGACCTGCACAACGACGGTGTGGTCACCGAGCACGTCACCCGGTGGGCTCTCCCGGTGCCGGGGGTCGAGGTCACGGGGGTGTCCCCGGACCCGCTCGAGGTCGCGCCCCGCTCGCAGCAGAAGGTGGACCTGCAGATCCGGGTCACGGACTGCACCAGGGCCACGGGCGAGGCCCGCACCTGGCTGGCGACGCACCCCGTCGACGGCCCCGGGTTGCGGGTCTGGAGCCGCCGGCCCTGGGGCGAAGCCGCGGCGACGGTCACCCCGCCCGGTTCCATGGCGGAGATGGTGCTGATGGCGTGCGGCGTGGACCTGAGCAAGGAGTGACCGGGCCGGTCGCGGAGGGTGGCGGGGCGGCCCGCTCTGGCAGGATCGCGCCATGGCCATCCCCGTCGTGCTGGACGTCGACACGGGCGTCGACGACGCCTGCGCACTGCTCCTCGCGGCGCTCCACCCCGGTCTCGACCTGCGGGCGGTGACCTGCGTGGGGGGCAACGCGCCCGTCGACGACGTCGTCGCCAACACCCTGACCGTCCTCGACGCCGCCGGCCGGCCCGACGTGGTCGTCGCCCGCGGCGCGGACCGGCCCCTCCTGGAGGAGGCGGTCGACGCCCGGCACGTGCACGGTGCCGACGGCATGGGCGACCTCGACTGGCCGCGCTCGACGCGCAGCCCGGACCCGCGGCACGCCGTCGAGGTGCTCCGCGACGTGCTGCGCGCGGCGGCCGCGGAGGTCGCCCACGGGGCCGACACGCGGGTGACCCTCGTACCCCTCGCACCCCTCACCAACATCGCCCTGCTGCTGCGCACCTACCCCGACGTCGCACCGGGCATCCGGGAGGTCGTCTTCATGGGTGGGGCGGCCCACGTCGGCAACGCCACCGCGTCGGCCGAGTTCAACGTCTTCCACGACCCGGAGGCCGCCGCAGTGGTCCTCGACGCATGTGCCGACCTCGGCATCCCGGTGACGATGTACGGGCTGGACGTCTTCTACGAGCCCCGGGTCGGCCTGCCGGAGGCGGACCGGCTGGTGGCCGCCGGGGGCAGGGGCGCGGCAGAGCTCGCCGGACGGCTGGTCCGGTTCCAGGCCGAGCGGTTCGGGTCGGACTCGGCCACCATCGGCGACGCCGGCGCGGTCTGCGCGGTGCTGGACCCGGCCGGCGTGCAGCGCGAGAAGCTCCCCGTGCGGGTCGAGCTCGCGGGCACCTGGTCGCGGGGCCGCACCATCGTCGACCGGCGCGACTGGACCGGCGACCTGTCGCACGACCCGCACGGCCAGGCCCCGGCGACCATCGACGTGTGCCTCGAGGTGGATGCCGACCGCTACACCCGGCTCTGGCTCGAGACCGTCGAAGGGGGTGGTCGCTGATGGGCCGCGTCGTCGTCCTCGGCTCGCTCAACGTCGACCTCGTCGCCCACGTCGAGCGCCACCCCCGCCCCGGGGAGACGGTGCTGGCCGACGACGCGGTGCAGCGGTTCGCCGGCGGCAAGGGTGGCAACCAGGCCGTCGCGGCGGCTGCAGCCCGTGCCGAGGTCGTCATGGTGGCGGCCGTGGGCGACGACGAGGGCGGCGCCGCCTACCGAGCGCGTCTCGAGCGGCTCGGTGTCGACGTGTCCGCGGTGGCCGTGGCACCCGCGGCCACCGGCCAGGCCTGGATCGTCGTCGACGACGAGGGCGAGAACTCCATCGTGGTCGTCGCGGGTGCCAACGGCCACGTCACCGCCGACCTCCCTCCCCTCGGCGAGGGCGACGTCCTGCTCGTCCAGCTCGAGGTCCCCGTACCGGTCGTGGCCCGCGCCGCCCGCGCGGCGCACGCCCGGGGTGCGCGCGTGGTGGTCAACGCGGCGCCGTACGCCGCCCTGCCGCACGACGTCGCGGCCCTCGCCGACCCCGTGGTCGTCAACGAGCACGAGGCCATGCAGCTCGCAGACTCCGACGTGGTGGCGCGCTCGCTGCTGGTGACGTTCGGGGCGGCGGGGTGCAGCTGGGACGGCGAGCGGTTCGACGCGGCACCGGTCGGGGCGGACGAGGTGGTCGACACCACGGGTGCCGGTGACGCGTTCTGCGGGGCCCTCGCAGCGGCCCTCGCCGACGGTGCCGACCGGGCGGAGGCCGTCCGCAGGGCCGCCGCGGCCGGTGCGGCTGCCGTCCGCCACCACGGCGCGCAACCCGACCCCGAGCTCTAGAGTCGGAGGGACGTCGGACTCCCGATGGCGAAGCCTCGCCCGGAGTTCGCCCGGAGTTCACCCGGGGCGGGTCGGATGGGGCTGCTGCGCCCCGTGGCGCACCTCCCTGCTCGAGAACGGACCTGCGCATGCCTCTGTCCCGTCGTTCACTCCTGACCTCCGGTGCCGCAACCGGAGCCGGCCTCGTCGTCGCCGGTGCCCTGCAGCCGGCCACCGCCCTCGCGGCCCCGACCCAGGCCGCCCACGGCGGATCCCGGTCCCGCCTGTTCCCGCCGCTGACGCACACCGACGGTGACCTGCTGGCGCTCCCGCGCGGCTTCTCCGCCACCCCGGTCGCGGTCTCCGGCAGCACCGAGGTGCACGACGGCACGGGCAAGGTCGTCGGCGCCACCCCCGAGCGCCCTGACGGCACCCTCGTCGTGGCCGGCCCGCGCGGCTACCGCCTCGTCCAGAACCACGAGGCGTCCCCGGGCAGCGCCGCCCCGGTGCCGTTCGTCGAGGGCACCGTGTACGACCGCGGTGCGCTCGGTGGCGGCTGCACCGTCATCGAGACCACCCGCCAGGGCGGCCGCGTGTCGGAGTGGGTCGGCCTGTCCGGCACCATCAGCAACTGCGCCGGTGGCCCCACGCCGTGGGGCAGCTGGCTCACCTGCGAGGAGACCGAGGCCAAGGCCGGCACCGGGGGCCTCGAGAAGGACCACGGCTACGTCTTCGAGGTGTTCGCCGGCGCCCCGGCCGACCAGGTCCCGCGCCCCATCGCCGCCTGGGGGCGCGCGCCGCACGAGGCCGTGGTCGTCGAGCCGAGCCGGCAGCGGGTCTACCTCACCGAGGACGCGAGCAAGCCGACCGGCCTGCTCTACCGCTGGACCGCTCCGTCGGGCTACCGCCTGCGCGCCGGCATCGCCGACCACCTCGGCCCGGACGACGGCACCCTCGAGGCCCTCGCCGTCGTGGCTCCCGACGGGGGCGTCCTGCCGGACCTGGCCTACGTGACCGCGGGCCAGATCGGCCGCCCCTTCGCGACGCGCTGGGTACGGGTGCCCGACCGCCACGCGCGCGACACCTCCCTGCGCAAGCAGTTCGCCGACGGTGCCGTCACCCACTCCAAGAAGCTCGAGGGAGCCTGGGGCGACCGTCACGGCATGTACTTCGTGGCCAGCTTCGCCTTCGCGGCCGGTGACCTGCCGGCCGACGCCACGCCGCACGACGGGCAGCTCTGGTACTACGAGTACGCCACCTCGACGCTCACGCTCGTGGCCTACTACCCGTACAACCCGTTGCTGCACAGCGAGACGATCGACCCCGAGACCGGCCTGGGGCGCAGCCTCGACCTGGCGTTCGACGGTCCCGACGGGTGCCACGTCTCGCCGTACGGCAGCCTGGTGCTCTCCGAGGACGGCAACACCGCCAACCACCTGCTGTCCTGGAGCCGCGAGACCGGGGCGCAGCCGATCGCCCGCAACCTCATCGTGCAGGAGCGCACCGCCGCTGGTGTGCCGGTCTACAGCGAGATGACGGGCCCGTGCTTCTCGCCCGACGGGCGGGTGCTCTTCGGCAACGTCCAGGAGCCCGGTCACGTCTTCGCGATCAACGGCCCCTGGCGCACCTACCTGGGCTGAGGCTCCTGCCGGCCACCTGTGGCCGACGCGAGCCGGTCGCGACCTCGGGGGAGAGTCGCGGCCGGCTCGCCGTGCGTCCTCGTCCAGTAGGGCGTGTGGCGCCTCGGCGCCTCAGGCCGGTTGGACGACGAGCACGACCTGGTTGCTGCGCACCCGGGTCAGGACGATCACGGCCTCGGTGTGCCCCTTCGCGGGGAGCCGGAGCTGGCGGCGCAGGAGGTCGGCGTCGATGCCGACGCCGCGCTTCTTGATGGTGAGCCGGTCGATGCCGTGGTCGCGCAGCCAGCCGCGCAGCGCCTTGACGTTGTAGGGCATGGCCTCCACGACGGCATACCGCCTGGCGTAGGGGACGTCGACGGAGCGGGGGGAGCCGACGTAGCCCACGCCCGTGTCGAGCTCGACGCCGCCGGTGGCGGCCGTTAGGGCGGGTACGAGCCCCGCGCGCAGCACCGCGCGGTCGGGCTCGTAGAGCCACGGGCCCACGTCGGCGAGGTTGGTCAGGGTGGGCGCGGTGGTGTCGCCGTCGCGCTCGGTGACCTGTACCGCGGGGGACCCCTCGCGCATCACGACCGCCGTACGCCCCGGTGTGCGGACCAGCGGCCCGAACCACACGGTGCACTCGACGACCTCGCCGTCGACCGAGGTCCACTGCGCCTCGGCGCCGGTGGGCAGGGCCGCGTGCGGGAAGGCTGGGCTCAGCTTGGCCCCGGTGGCGGGCAGGGCGCGCGCGAGTGCCTGGACCGTGTCCCACGACGGCGAGATCTCGTCGAGGCGGAAGAGGCGGCGGGTGCGCCCGGTGACGTCGGCGACCCCGGGGGTACGGCGCGCCGGGTCGAGCCACGCGCCGACACCGCGGGCACCTTCTCCGGCGGGCGGGGTGAACTCCTCGGCGAAGCCCTGCTGGGCGGAGGAGTCGGGCCAGTGCCGGAGGTTGACGTCGGCGACGGCAGCGGTCACCTCGTCGGCGTCGACGGCCCGGACCCGCAGGTCGAGCCCGGCCATGGCCATGGCGTCGGCCCCGATGCCGCAGCCGAGGTCGTGCACGGTGTGGATGCCGGCAGACCGGAAGCGTTGCGCGTGCTGGGCGGCGACGTTGAGCCTCGTCGCCTGCTCGAGGCCGTCGGAGGTGAACAGCATCGCCCGGGCGAACTCACCGAACTTCGCCGTCGCCCGTGCCCGCAGCCGCGCCTGGTTGAGCGCAGCCGCGACGAGGTCGGGCTCGAAACCGGCGTCGCGCAGCCGTTGCTGGAGGGCGAGGGCGCGCGACTCGTCGTAGGGCGGGAGGGACTGCAGCAGCCCCCACCCCTCACCGGTGGTGAGCCGGCGGAGCAGGGGGAGGTCCATGGCGAGCATTGTGGCGCATCGCCGGCGGCAGCCGCGGTGCCTGGTCCTCGGCCCGGAGAGGTCAGGCGCGACGGGTCCACTCGTACGGCGTCGTGGTGGACACCTTGACCAGCCCCGCCCGCTCGAGGATGGGCCGGGAGAACTCGGTGGAGTCGCTGTTGAGGTAGCGCTTGCCGTGGGCGAGGGCAGAACGCGCACGGGCGGCGGTCAGCGCGCGGTAGATGCCACGGCCGCGCCACTGCGGCAGGGTGGCGCCGCCCCAGAGCCCGGCGAACTCGGTGCCCGCGACGGGTTCCAGCCGGCCGGCACTGACGACCTGCCCGTCCGCCTCGGCGACCCACATCTCCATGTCGTCGCGCGTGCGCAGCCGGTGCAGGATCTGCTCGGCCATCTCCGCCTCGCGCTCGGCGGCGTCGCCGAAGACCTCGGCCTGCATCCTCATCATGGCCCGGACATCGCCCTCGTCGGTGACCTGCCGGACGACGACACCCACGGGGAGGTCGACGTCGACGGCGAGCAGACGGGCGTCGCCGACCATGACCGACTCCGGCTCGTCCGGGGTGAACCCGTGGGCGAGGAGGGCCTCGTGCAGCCCGGGGGCGTGGTCGTGTCCGCGGGTCTTCCACTCGACCCGGACGACCTGCGGGTCGGCCTCGTAGTGGGCCAGCGCCCCGGCGACGAGCTCGCGGACCGAGTCCTCGGCCGCAGGGCGGCGGTCCACGTCGAGGTGGCGGTAGCTGATGAACCCGCGCCCGCCGAGGAACGTCGCCAAGACCAGCGGGCCGAGCCGCGCGACCTCCACGGCAGACGGGACCTCGGCCTCCTCCCGCAGCTGGGTGTCGTAGGCGTGCAGGAGGGCGGAGGTGCTGGCGGCATCGGTCACGCGGACGACCATGGCCCGCGGCGACACCCCACCGCAACGGGGTTTGCGCGTGGCGCCCTGCTGCGCCCACGGCGAACACGGCGTGAACCTCTGGCACTCGAGTTGACCGAGTGCTAAGCCCGACCATAGATTTGCCGTTGGCACTCAGGTTCGTCGAGTGCTAACCAGCCAGTCGGTCGACCCCCGCGACGGCGACCGCACGGCAAGCACTTGGCACCACCCCGCAGTACCAGCACCATCCACCTGTCACTCCGACATTCCCGAAGGGGAGGTCCTCATCGTGTCGGTTTCCATCAAGCCGCTCGAAGACCGCATCGTCGTCAAGTCCGTCGAGGCCGAGCAGACCACTGCTTCCGGCCTCGTCATCCCGGACACCGCGAAGGAGAAGCCCCAGGAGGGCGAGGTCCTCGCGATCGGTCCCGGCCGCATCGACGACAACGGCAACCGTGTCCCGCTCGACGTCAAGGTCGGCGACCGGGTCATCTACAGCAAGTACGGCGGCACCGAGATCAAGCACAGCGGCGAGGAGTACCTCATCCTCTCCGCGCGCGACGTCCTCGCCATCGTCGGCTGAGCATTCGCACCTGATGAGTGACGTGCCCTGTATGCCGACTGCTCGGCATGCAGGGCACGTTGCCTTCGTTCCCTGATTTTCGCTGCTAGAGAAGGACTTTCATGGCTAAGACGCTGGAGTTCAACGACTCCGCTCGCAAGTCGCTCGAGCGTGGGGTCGACGCGCTCGCGAACGCGGTCAAGGTGACGCTCGGCCCCAAGGGCCGCAACGTCGTCATCGACAAGAAGTGGGGCGCCCCCACCATCACCAACGACGGCGTGACCATCGCCCGTGAGGTGGAGCTCGACGACCCGTACGAGAACCTCGGCGCCCAGCTCGCCAAGGAGGTCGCGACCAAGACCAACGACGTCGCCGGCGACGGCACGACCACCGCCACGGTGCTCGCCCAGGCCATGGTCAAGGAGGGCCTGCGCAACGTTGCCGCGGGTGCCGCCCCGGCCGGGCTCAAGCGTGGGATCGACCAGGCCGTCGAGGCCGTGTCCGCCCGCCTGCTCGAGACCGCCCGCGAGATCGAGGGCAAGGACGAGATCGCCCAGGTCGCCGCGCTCTCCGCGCAGGACCAGGTCATCGGCTCCACCATCGCCGACGCGTTCGACAAGGTCGGCAAGGACGGCGTCATCACCGTCGAGGAGTCCTCGACCGCGACGACCGAGCTCGAGTTCACCGAGGGCATGCAGTTCGACAAGGGCTACATCTCGCCCTACTTCGTCTCCGACGCCGAGCGCATGGAGGCTGTCGTCGAGGACGCCTACATCCTCATCAACCAGGGCAAGATCTCGGCCATCGCCGACGTCCTCCCGGTGCTGGAGAAGGTCGTCAAGTCCGGCAAGCCGCTGCTGATCATCGCCGAGGACATCGACGGCGAGGCGCTGTCGACCCTGGTGGTCAACAAGATCCGCGGCACGTTCAACGTCGTGGCCGTCAAGGCCCCCGGCTTCGGCGACCGCCGCAAGGCGATGCTGCAGGACATGGCCACCCTCACCGGCGGCCAGGTCATCTCCGAGGAGGTCGGGCTCAAGCTCGACCAGGCCGACCTCGACGTGCTGGGCCAGGCCCGCCGCGTCGTCGTCACCAAGGACACCACCACGATCATCGACGGCGCCGGCTCGACCGACGACGTCACCGGCCGGGTCAACCAGATCAAGGCCGAGATCGAGCGCACCGACTCCGACTGGGACCGCGAGAAGCTCCAGGAGCGCCTCGCCAAGCTCGCCGGTGGCGTCTGCGTCATCAAGGTGGGTGCCCACACCGAGGTGGAGCTCAAGGAGAAGAAGCACCGCATCGAGGACGCCATCTCGGCGACCCGCGCGGCCATCGAGGAGGGCATCGTCGCCGGTGGCGGCTCCGCCCTCGTCCACGCCTCCTCCGCCATCGACGACCTCGGCCTCGAGGGCGACGAGGCCACCGGTTCGCTCATCGTCAAGAAGGCCGCGGCCGAGCCGCTGCGCTGGATCGCCGAGAACGCCGGCCTCGAGGGCTACGTCGCCGTCTCCAAGGTCTCCGAGCTCGAGCCCGGCAACGGCCTCAACGCTGCGACCGGCGAGTACGTCAACCTCATCAAGGCCGGCGTCATCGACCCGGTCAAGGTCACCCGCTCCGCCCTGCGCAACGCCGCCTCGATCGCGTCGATGGTCCTGACCACCGACACCCTCGTGGTGGAGAAGAAGGAAGAGGAGCCCGAGGCCGCTGCCGGCGGTCACGGTCACGGCCACGGTCACTGACAGCTGACCGAGGCCGCGCCGCGCGGCCCGTCCGCGCCGTACCTCTCGAAGGCCCGTCCCCACTCTTGGGGGCGGGCCTTCGCCGTGCCTCCTTGGCAGCCGGGCCGCCGGTCGGCACGGGTGCCGCGCCGTACCCGCCGGGGCCGCCGGTCGCGACGTACCCGGCACGGGAGCCACGAACGGTCTCCCGTCGCACCGTCCGTGGACCGTTCGTGGCTCCGCGGCCATGAACGGGCCATGAACGGTGGCCATAAACGATGGCCGGCCGGGACCCCGACCGGTATGGCGCTGCCAGGGCTGCCGGTGCGACGCTGGGGGAGGTCGTGCGGCAGAGCGAGGTGGTCGTGGCGCAGCGGTGGGCCGAGGCACCGGCGTTCGACGAGTACGTCGTGGCGCGGGGGAGCGACCTGCTGCGGACGGCGTGGCTGCTCACCGGTGACGAGCGCGGCGCCGAGGCACTGGCCCGGGCGACGCTGGACGCCGCGTGGCCTCGTTGGTCGCACCTGGTCGATCGTGGGGCGGGGTCGTACGACGCCGAGCTGCGCCGGGTGCTGGTCGCCGGCTACCTGCACCACGCACCCCGGCGGCGACGACCCACCACGACCGGCCAGACGACGCGACCCCCCGCCACGCCTCGCCCGCCTGCACCACGCCCTGCCGCCGGGGACGTCTGGGCCGCCCTCGCCGAGCTGACCCGGCAGCAGCGGACCGTCGTGGCGCTGTCCGTCGTCGACGGGCTTGGCGACGCGCAGGTCGCTCATGCACTCGACGAGGCCACGGGCGAGGTGCGCCGGCACCGCGAGCACGCGTTGGCCGCGCTCTCGGGCCGTCTCGGCGTCGGGGAGCAGGAGCTGGGCGGGCTGCTCGACGGCGTCCTCCCGGCGGACCCGTCGGTCGACGCGCTCCTGGCCCGGCCGGCCCGCAGGTCGCCGCGGTGGCGCGTGGTGCGCGACTGGGTGGCTGTCCTGGCTGGCCTGGCGCTGGTGGCCGTGGTCGTGGGGCTCGTCCGGCCCAGCGACCACGGGGGCGTGGTGCCGCCGCCTCCCGAGCCGACGATCGCACCGTTGTCCTGCCTCACGCAGGCGCCCCCGCCGTCACCGCCGTCGACGAGCGCGGTACCCCTGCACACCAGGTACGACGCGGTCCTGGTCTGCGCCCAGACCGACGAGGGTTCGGTCTGGGCGAACTCCCTGCCGCCGGACGACGCGGTGACCGCACCCGCGGCCATCGACGCCCTCGTGCTCGACCCCCGCGGTGCCGCCACCCACTGTGCCCACCTCCCGACGGGGCCGGCCTTCCGCGTCCTGCTGCGCACCGCGGACGGCGCCCTGACGACGTGGGCCAACGAGGGCCTGGCCTGCAACGGCTGGCCCGCGCTGGACTCCTACTACCGGGCCCTCGCCGAGCAGGGCGCCGGGCCGGCCGTGGACGCCGACGGGTTCCTCGGCTGCCCCTCCACCCTCACCGGCCAGCGGACCTCGACACCGTCCGCTGCAGTGAGCGGCGCGGCGCCGGGGCTGGCGCGGGGCACCGTCCTCGTGGCGGCGACCGCCTGCCTGCACCCGGCCGTTCAGCCCCAGGCGTCGACACCGCCGAGCTTCCGAGCCGTCCGCGGGGCCGTGCTCGGCGGACCGGGGCTGGCCCAGCTCAACGCCGACCTCGCGCGCAGCGGCTCGCGCCGCGGGCCGAGGCTGGCCTGCCTGGCGGGCCCGTGGACCTACGAGCTGAGGGCGCGTACCGACACCGGTCGCCTCGTCGAGCTCACGAGCGGCTGCGCCCGCGAGTTCGCCGTCGACGGCCGGCAGCGCGACACCTGGCCGGTGAGCCGCGAGACGACCAGCATGCTGCGAGCCCTGCTCGTGGCCAACTAGGCGAGAAGGCCGCGCGGAATCGAGGGGCCCTCAGCCCCCGGCGGCCACGCGGATCGTCTGTCCGGCGAAGGTGACGGTCTGCCCCGGACGCACCTGGGCGCCGCGGCGTACCTCCACCGCACCGTCGACCGAGACCTCGCCGAGCTCGATCACCGAGCGCGCCATGGCGCCGTCGTCGACGACGCCGGCGAGCTTGAGCAGCTGGCCGAGCCGGATCGACTCGTCGCGGATGGGGACCTCGTGCTCGGCGCTCACCCTGCGAGTGTACGGAGCGTCGGCAGGCGGTCGGTGCCCGGCGGCTGGTGCCCGGCGGCTGGTGCCCGGCGGTTGGTGCGCGGAGTCAGCTCGCGGCGGGGACGGTGCCGCGGCCGGCGTAGTGGGCCTCGCGCTCGTCCTCGGTCATGGCGCCCCAGACGCCGTACGGCTCACGCACCCGGAGGGCGTGCTCGCGGCACTGGGCGAGCACGGGGCAGGCGAGGCAGACCTCCTTGGCCTCGGAGTCGCGCGACCGGCGCGCAGGTCCGCGCTCGCCCTCGGGGTGGAAGAACACGTCAGGGTTGACCCGTCGGCAGGAGCCGTCGAGCTGCCAGCTCCAGAGGTCTGCGACGGGTCCCGGAAGTCGCGACAGCTCGGCCATGTCGGTCCCCGCTCCTGCGGCACGGTGCCGCTCGTCGGCGACGCTACCGGCGCTGACCTGCGCCGATGCCAACGCGCGGTATGGACTTGTTCAAGCGCAGGCCACGTTCTGGGCGGCGTGCGGGGCTGCTTTACGATTGGGCAATGAGCCTTGGGTTTGACGACCGCCTCCCGTCCCTCGCCGAGCAGCCGGCGGAGATCGAGGAGCACGACCCGTTCGGCAAGCTCGGACTGACGTATGACGACGTGCTGCTGCTGCCCGGGGAGACCGACGTCATCCCCTCCGACGTCGACACCACCGCTCGGCTGACGCGGGAGATCTCGCTGCGGATCCCGCTGGTCTCCGCCGCCATGGACACCGTCACCGAGTCGCGCATGGCCATCGCCATGGCCCGCCAGGGCGGCCTCGGGGTGCTGCACCGCAACCTGTCGATCGAGGACCAGGCCTACCAGGTCGACCTCGTCAAGCGGACCCAGACGGGAATGATCAGCAACCCCATCACCATCGGCCCCGACGCCACGCTCGAGGAGCTCGACCGCATCTGCGGCGAGTACCGCGTCTCCGGCCTGCCGGTCGTGCAGCCCGACAACACCCTCATCGGCATGATCACCAACCGCGACCTGCGCTTCACGCCCGTCGCCGAGTGGGGCACGACCCGGGTCCGCGACGTCATGACGCCGATGCCGCTGGTGACCGGTGGCGTCGGGATCTCCCGTGACGACGCCACCGCGCTGCTGCGCCAGCACAAGCGTGAGCGCCTCCCGCTCGTGGACGACCAGGGCCGCCTCGCCGGCCTCATCACCGTCAAGGACTTCGTGAAGTCCGAGCAGTTCCCCCACGCGAGCAAGGACGACCACGGCCGGCTCCTCGTCGGCGCAGCCATCGGGTTCTTCGGTGACGCGTGGGAGCGCGCGACGACCCTCGTCGAGGCCGGGGTCGACGTCCTCGTCGCCGACACCGCCAACGGCCACGCCCGCCTCCTGCTCGACATGATCCGCCGGCTCAAGGCCGACCCGGCCACCCGCCACGTCCAGGTGATCGGCGGCAACGTCGCGACCCGCGCCGGTGCGCAGGCCCTCGTCGACGCCGGTGCCGACGGCGTCAAGGTCGGTGTCGGTCCCGGCTCCATCTGCACGACCCGCGTCGTCGCCGGCGTCGGGGTGCCCCAGGTGACGGCGATCCACGACGCGTCGCTCGCCTGCCGGCGGGCCGGGGTGCCGGTCATCGGTGACGGCGGCCTGCAGTACTCCGGTGACATCGCCAAGGCGCTGGTGGCCGGAGCCGACACCGTGATGCTCGGCTCGCTGCTCGCGGGGTGCGAGGAGTCGCCCGGCGACCTGATCTTCGTCAACGGCAAGCAGTTCAAGTCCTACCGCGGCATGGGCTCGCTCGGCGCGATGGCCTCGCGCGGGAAGAAGTCCTACTCCAAGGATCGCTACTTCCAGGCCGACGTCGCCAGCGACGACAAGATCGTGCCCGAGGGCATCGAGGGCCAGGTGGCCTACCGCGGCCCGCTCGGCAACGTCGTGCACCAGCTCGTCGGTGGCCTCGCGCAGTCGATGTTCTACGTCGGCGCCCACACGGTGCCGGAGCTCAAGGCGCGCGGCCAGTTCGTGCGCATCACCTCGGCGGGCCTCAAGGAGAGCCACCCGCACGACATCCAGATGACCGTCGAGGCGCCCAACTACGGCAGCCGCTGACCTGTCCATTTAGTGGAAGCCCGTCCAGACACGCGGCGTTCGCGGGATACGCCATCTGGGTGAGCCGCCCGCGGTCGGGCCGACCCTAGGCTGACGACACGACCCCGAGCGGGTGTCGCAGCAGGGGATGGTCCACACAGATGTCGTCGCGCCGTGCCCTCGGTGGGGAGCGACGATCCCCAGACGCCCCGTCGGCGGTCGCCCCCCTCACCCGTCGACGGGGCGTCGCGGCGCCCGCGGCCGGACCGATAGCCTTGCGCGGTGACTGAGATCGAGATCGGCCGAGGCAAGCGCGGCCGTCGGGCCTACTCCTTCGACGACATCGCGGTGGTGCCCTCGAGGCGCACCCGCGACCCCGAGGAGGTCTCGGTGGGCTGGCAGATCGACGCCTACCACTTCGACATCCCGGTCATCGCGGCGCCGATGGACTCGGTCATGTCGCCGGAGTCGGCCATCGCGTTCGGGCGCCTCGGCGGCCTGCCGGTCCTCGATCTCGAGGGCCTGTGGACCCGCTACGAGGACCCCACGCCCCTGCTCGCGGAGATCGCCACCCTCGACCCGGCCACCGCGACGGCCCGCATGCAGGAGATCTACGCCCCGGAGATCCAGCCCGAGCTCATCGTCGAGCGGCTGCGCCAGGTGCGCGAGGCCGGGGTCACGGTCGCCGGTGCCCTCAGCCCGCAGCGCACCCAGCAGTTCTGGAAGCACGTCGTCGACGCCGGGGTCGACCTGTTCGTCATCCGCGGCACCACGGTGAGCGCCGAGCACGTCTCGGGCCGCGCCGAGCCGCTCAACCTCAAGCGCTTCATCTACGAGCTCGACGTCCCCGTCATCGTCGGCGGCGCGGCCTCGTACACCGCCGCGCTGCACCTCATGCGCACCGGTGCCGCCGGTGTCCTCGTCGGCTTCGGCGGGGGAGCGGCGCACACCACCCGGCGCACGCTCGGCATCCACGCCCCCATGGCCAGCGCCATCGCCGACGTCGCCGCCGCGCGCCGCGACTACCTCGACGAGTCCGGCGGGCGCTACGTGCACGTCATCGCCGACGGCGGCATGGGCGACAGCGGCGACATCGTCAAGGCCGTCGCCTGCGGTGCCGACGCCGTGATGCTCGGTGCGGCACTCGCCAGGGCCACCGACGCCCCCGGCCGCGGCCTGCACTGGGGCCCGGAGGCCCACCACCAGGAGCTGCCGCGCGGCTCCCGGGTGGAGGTCGGTGCGGTCGCCCCGCTGGAGCAGATCCTCTTCGGGCCCGGCCGCCGCGCCGACGGCACCACCAACCTCGTGGGGGCCCTGCGGCGCGCCATGGCGACGACCGGCTACTCCGACGTCAAGGAGTTCCAGCGCGTCGAGGTCGTCGTCGCGCCCTACCAGGCGACGTGAGACGCCGCTAACTTACTACTGGTAATGACGGGGGCCCCGACCTACGCTGCCCCTATGGCCCCGGACCTCATCGCCGACCCCGAGACCGACCCCACCGCGACGTATGCCGTGGACCCGGCGCTCGTGCGCCGGCTGGCCAGGCGGGTGGTCGCGGCCCCTCGGGCCACCCACCACGTGAGCCACACGCCGATGACCGGGGCGCCGCTGGCGTCCCTGCCGCTGTCGACGCGCGAGGACGTCGTCGTCGCCGTGGACGCGGCGCGGGCGGCGCAGCGGTCCTGGGCGCGCACGCCCATGGAGCTGCGGGAGCGCATCCTGCTGCGCTACCACGACCTCGTCCTCGAGCGGCAGGTCGAGCTGCTCGACGTCGTGCAGCTCGAGTCGGGCAAGACCCGGCTCCAGGCGTTCGAGGAGGTGGCCGACGTCGCGCTCGTGGCGCGGCACTACGCGCGCAACGCGGCGTCGTACCTGCGACCGCGGCGGCGCACGGGGCTGTTCCCGGTCCTCACCCAGTCCACCGAGCACCACCACCCGCGCGGCGTCGTCGGCATCGTGAGCCCGTGGAACTACCCGCTGTCGCTGGCGATCACCGACGCCCTCCCGGCCCTGATGGCGGGCAACGCCGTCGTCCTGCGCCCGGACCTCCAGGCGTCGCTCACCGCGCTGCAGGCGGTGCAGCTGCTCACCGAGGCCGGGCTGCCCGAGTCGGTCCTGCAGGTCGTGCTCGGCGACGGGGAGAACGTCGGCCAGGCGGTGGTCGACCTCGCCGACTACGTCTGCTTCACCGGCTCCACCAGCACCGGGCGGCGTGTGGCCGCCTCGGTCGCCACGCGGCTCGCCGGCTACTCGCTGGAGCTCGGCGGCAAGAACTCGATGTACGTCGCGGACGACGCCGACCTCGACAAGGCGGTGCAGGGCGCGGTCCGGGCGTGCTTCTCCTCGGCGGGGCAGCTCTGCATCTCCGTGGAGCGGCTGCTGGTCCACGCCTCGGTCGTCGACGAGTTCCGCACGCGGTTCGTGGCAGCGGTCGAGGCGATGACGCTGGGGCCTGCGCTGGCCTACGGCACCGACATGGGCTCGCTGGTCTCCGCGGCCCAGCTCGCCAGGGTCAGCGACCACGTCGACGACGCGCGGGCCAAGGGGGCCACCGTCCTCACCGGTGGTCGTGCCCGTCCCGACCTCGGGCCCTGGTTCTACGAGCCCACCGTCCTCGAGGGCGTGACCGCGGCGATGGACGTCCGCGACGACGAGACGTTCGGCCCGGTGGTCAGCCTCTACACCGTGCACGGTGACGACGAGGCGGTCCGGGCGGCCAACGACACCGACTACGGCCTCAACGCCAGTGTCTGGACCCGCGACACGGCCCGGGGCCGCCGGGTGGCGACCGCCATCGAGGCCGGCACCGTCAACGTCAACGAGGGGTATGCCGCCGCGTGGGGTTCGGTGGCCGCGCCGATGGGCGGCATGAAGCAGTCGGGCGTCGGGCGCCGGCACGGCAGCGAGGGCATCCTCAAGTACACCGAGTCCCAGAACGTCACCGTGCAGCACGTCCTGCCGATCGCGCCGGTCGCGGGGCTGTCGGACGAGGCGTACGCGCGGGTCATGACGGCGGCGCTGCGGACCCTCAAGGCGGTCGGCCGCCGATGACCGACACCGCCCAGCAGCCCTCCGGCCTGCCCGCGAGCAGCCATGTCGACGTCCTCGTCGTCGGCTCCGGCTTCGGTGGGTCCGTCACCGCGCTGCGGCTGGCCGAGAAGGGCTATCGCGTCCACGTCGTCGAGTCCGGCCGCCGGTTCCGCGACGAGGACTTCGCGAAGACGTCGTGGGACGTCCGCAGCTACCTCTGGGCGCCGCGGCTGAAATGCTTTGGGGTGCAACGGATCCACCGTCTCCCGGACGTGGTGGTGCTGGCGGGCGCAGGGGTCGGTGGCGGCTCGCTCAACTACGCCAACACTCTCTACGTACCGCCGGAGTCGTTCTTCCGCGACGCCCAGTGGAGCGACATCACCGACTGGCAGGCAGAGCTCGAGCCGCACTACGCGACGGCCTCGACCATGCTCGGCGTCGTCACCAACCCGTGCGAGGGCGTCGTCGAGGACGTCATGCGTCGCACGGCCGAGGACCTCGGCGTCGGCGACACCTTCCGCAAGACCCCGACGGGCGTCTTCTACGGCATGCCGGGCAAGCGGGTGCCCGACCCCTACTTCGGTGGCGCGGGACCCGACCGCACGGGCTGCACCCAGTGCGGCAACTGCATGGTGGGCTGCCGGGTCGGTGCCAAGAACACCCTCGTGAAGAACTACCTGGCCCTGGCGGAGCGGCTGGGCGCCACGGTCGAGCCGCTGCGGACCGTCGTGCGCGTGGCCCCCCGCCGGGCAGGCGGGTATGCCGTGACGCACGAGTCCACCGGTGCATGGCTGCGGCGCGACCGGCGCACCGTGACCGCCGACCACGTCGTGTTCGCCGGCGGGGCCTGGGGCACGCAGAAGCTGCTCCACGCGATGCGGCAGACCGGTGTGCTGCCGCGGCTCTCGGCGCGCCTGGGCCACCTCACCCGGACCAACTCCGAGGCGCTGCAGGGCGTCATGCTCGAGAAGGTCCCGCGCGGCGAGAACCTGTCACGGGGTGTCGCCATCACGTCCTCGTTCCACCCGGACGCCGACACCCACGTGGAGAACTGCCGCTACGGCCCCGGCTCCAACCTCATGGGGGCGCTCGCGACGATCATGGTCCCCGGCGACAGGCTGCCCCGTCCGCTGCAGTTCCTCGTGGAGGCCGCCAAGCACCCGGTCGTGTTCGTGCGGTCGCTGTCGCAGTACCGCTGGAGCGAGCGCACCGTCATCGGGCTGGTCATGCAGAGCCGCGACAACTCGTTGCAGGTCTCGGGGACACGCGGCCGGTTCGGTGGCAGGGGCCTGACCTCCCGCCAGGGCCACGGCGAGCCCAACCCCACCTACATCCCCGCCGGGCAGCGCGCGATGAAGTCGCTGGCAGTGCGCCTGTCGGAGGCGACCGGGTTGCGCGCGTTCGCCGGCGGCAGCCTCGGCGAGGTCGTCGACATCCCCATGACGGCGCACTTCCTCGGGGGAGTGGCCATCGGCTCCAGCCCCGAGCGCGGCGTCATCGACGCCTACCACCGGGTCTGGAACTACCCCGGGCTGCACGTCGTCGACGGGTCGGCCATCTCGGCCAACCTCGGGGTCAACCCGTCGCTGTCGATCACGGCGCAGGCCGAGCGCGCGATGGCGTTGTGGCCCAACAAGGGTGACGAGGACCCGCGGCCCGAACAGGGCGCGGCGTACGTCCTGCTCGAGCCGGTCAAGGCCGCGAACCCCGCCGTGACGCGGTACGGCGCCGCCTGACCCGAGCGCCCACGCAACGCCACGGTCTCGTCGAGAGGGACCGGACGCAGCCAGGGGCGGCAGCTGAGGAAAGCCCCTGCGCCCCCTCAGCTGCCGCCCCCGATGGGTGTGGCCGGAAGTGAGCCGGGGATGGAACCTCCAGCCACACCACCCGGACAACGACGCGGTGGGGTGCGGGGTTACGCGTCCTCGTGCGCGTTCTCGCCCGATCCCGCGACTGCGCCGGTGGCAGCCGGGGACTCGTCGCGCCACGACGCCCACAGCGCCGCGTAGGCGCCGCCGGCCGCGACCAGCTCGTCGTGGGTGCCTATCTCGCTCACGAGGCCGTCCTCGACCACGGCCACGCGGTCTGCGTCGTGCGCGGTGTGCAGCCGGTGGGCGATGGCCACGACGGTCCGGCCCTCGACGACCGCGGCGAGCGAGCGTTCGAGGTGCCGGGCGGCGCGGGGGTCGAGCAACGACGTGGCCTCGTCGAGCACCAGCGTGTGCGGGTCGGCGAGGACCAGCCTGGCGAGCGCCAGCTGTTGCGACTGGGCCTCGTTCAGCGCGAAGCCGCCACTGCCGACGACGGTGTCGAGGCCGTCGGGGAGCCCCGCGGCCCAGGCCAGGGCATCGACCGCGTCCAAAGCCTCCTCGAGGTCTGACCTCGAGGCTCCCGGACGCGCGAGCAGGAGGTTGTCGGCGAGGGAGCCCACGAAGACGTGGTGCTCCTGGGTCACCAGGGCCACCTCGCCGCGCAGCTCGGCGAGCTCGAGGTCGACGAGGGGCACGCCCCCGACGTCGATGCGGCCCTCCCTCGGGCCGTCGACGCCGGCCATCAGACGGCCCAGCGTCGACTTGCCCGCGCCCGAGGGCCCGACGACGGCGAGCCGCTCACCGGGTCGCAGGCCGAGGCTCACGCCGTGGAGCACGTCGTGGCCCTCGCGGTAGGCGTAGCGGACGTCGTCGACGGTCAGGTCGGAGCCGTCCGGGTGCTCCCCGGAAGCCGTCCGATCGGCAGGGACCGCCCCGACACCGATGACCCGGGCCAGGGACGTCGCGCCCACCTGGATCTCGTCGAGCCAGCTGAGGACCTCGTCGAGCGGGCCCACCATCTGGTGCACGTAGAGGGTGACCGCGGTCGCCGCGCCGGCGGTGATGTTGCCGTTGACGGCCAGCCAGCCGCCCCAGAGGACGGCCGCCGCGGTCGGCACCGAGTAGCCGAAGACGACCGACGGGAACCAGCGCAGGCGCAGCCCGAGGGTGTAGCGCTCGGCGCGGTAGCACTCGGCCAGCGCCTCGTGGAACCGCCTGCGCCGCACCGGTGCCAGCGACAGGGCGTCGATGGTGCGCGCCCCGTCGACGGTCTCGGCGACGACACCGTTGAGCTCGGCGTAGGTGGCCCGCTCCCACAGGTAGCCCGACGCCGCGTGGCGCAGGTAGCGGCGGGTGGAGAACCAGTAGAACGGCAGGCCGGCAAGGATCGCCAGGCTCGCGAGCGGCGAGGTGAACAGGGACGCCACGACGGTCATGGCGACCGTCATGGTGGCCACGAACAGCGACGGGATGCCGAACCGCACGACGTGCGACAGCGCCTCCACGTCGTTGGTGGTGCGGGCCACGAGGTCGCCGGTGCCGGCGCGCTCGACCGTCGACAGCGGCAGGTTGACCGCGCGGGCGACGAACTGCTCGCGCAGCTCGGCGAACACCGTCTCGCCGAGGATGAACGAGAGCCGGCGCGCGGCCCAGGTCAGGCCGGTCTGGGCGACGACCGCGGCCGCGAGGGAGAGCGCGAGGCGGTCGACGGCCCCACGCGTACCGTGCCCGCTGACCTCGTCGACGAGCCGGCCCACGAGCCACGGTGCGGCCAGCGCGGCCAGCGCCGCCATCGCGTGCAGCCCGAGCACCTGGGCGAGCAGGCGGCGGTGCGTGCCCATGAGCTCACGGGTGTGCGCCCAGACGGCACGGGAGTCCGCGACGGGCAGCGTCCGCCGGGTGGGGTCGGTGTTCACGTCTCGTCCTCCTCTGCGCGCAGTACGACGTGGCGGTAGCCGGGGTGGTGGTCGACGAGGTCGCGGTGCGTACCCCGGGCGGTGGCCAGGCCGTCCTCGATGAGCACGACCTCGTCGGCGCGACCGAGCAGCAGCGGGCTGACCGTCGTGACGACGGTGGTCCGGCCGCGGCGGTGGGCCGCGAGTCGGTCGGCGACCCGGGCCTCGGTGTGCGCGTCGACGGCACTGGTGGGCTCGACCAGGACGAGGACCGGGGCGTCCGTGAGCAGCGCCCGCGCGAGGGCGAGCCGCTGGCGCTGGCCGCCGGAGTAGGAGCGTCCGCGCTCCTCGACCGTGCCGTCGAGCCCTCCCGGGAGGGCGTCCAGCACGTCGAGGGCACTGGCCGTCTCGAGGGCGGCAAGTACCCGCGCGTCGCCCGTCACGTCGTCGGCCGCGTCGGTGGTGCCAGTGCCCGGGCCGAAGTCCTCGGCGACGCTGCCCAGCAGCTGGTCGCGCAGCACGCCGGTGAACAGCCTCGGGTCGGGCTCGCTCACCACGACGTGGCGTCGCACCTCGCGCACCGGCAGGTCGTCGAGCCGCGTACCGCCCCACGTGGTCTGGTGCGGGCCGGGGCCGTGACGGCCGAGCCGGTCGGCAACCGCAGCCGACTCCTCGGGCCGCGCGGACACGAGCGCAGTGAGGCGCCCACCGCGCACGATGGTGCCGGACAGGGGGTCGACGAGGTCCGCGTCGTGGTCCGGCAGCGGCGCCGAGGCGGGCCGGGACTCGTCGTGGTCGGGCGGGACCGCCATGACGCGCAGGACCTTGCCAGCCGCGATGTGCGCACGGATGCCGCGGTCCACGATCTCGATGGCGGTCTGCAGGGGCATGGTGAGGAAGGCCGTGTAGCCGTAGAACGCGACGAGCTGGCCCGCGCTCAGCTTCCCGTCGACGGCCTGCCGGGCTCCGAGCCACGTCACGAGCACCACGAAGATGCCGGGCAGCAGGACCTGCGCCGAGTCGAGGGCGGCCTGGATGCCTGCCACGTGGACACCGCGGCGGCGCACCCGCTGCGACTGCTCCTCGTAACGGCGCAGGAACGTCTGCTCGCCACCGATGCCGCGAAGCACCCGCAGGCCGGCGACGGTGTCCGCACCCAGGGTGGTCAGGCGACCGGCCTCCTCGCGCTGGAGGGCCTGGCGGCGCTGGAGCGGGCGCACGATGAGGGTGAGGCCGGCGAGCATGACCGGGCCGCCGCCGAGCACGAGCAGCCCGAGCGGTGGCGACGCGGCGAGCAGGATCGCGCCCACGACGACGTAGCTGACGACCGCCCCGGCGAACCGGCCCATGGCGTCGTACACACCACCGAGGCGCATGACGTCGTTGGCGAAGACGGTGACGACCTCACCCGAGGGCATCACACGGGTCAGCGCAGGCCCGGACCGCTCGACGCCCTCGGCGGCGAGCTGGGCGCCGCGGTAGGACGCGTAGAGCCAGTTGTGGACCGCGAAGAAGTGGCGGGCCGCGGCGGTGCCGGCGGTGACGGCGCCCAGGCCGAGCAGCACGAGCGACCAGCGGACCAGGCCCGCCACGTCACCGGGGACGATGCCCTCGTCGACGCCCCGGCCGAGGGCCGCGGGGATGAGGGCGAGCGACACCATCCAGACCATCCCGGTGAGCATGCCCAGCACCTGGGTGCGCCACTGCTCCCGGGCGACCCACACCATGAAGCGCAGCGTGCTGCGGGTGTCGGGGCGGCCGGGGTCCGGGAACGGGATCTCGCGCATCAGGGTGTCCACCGTATGGCCCGGCCGGGCGCTGTAGACACTGGTTTTCCCGCGGGCGGTGCGCCTGCGGGGGAGCGGTGCCGGCGGCTGCCTACCATGACGACGTGTCAGGTCCGACGCCCACGCGCAAGGCCCGCCTGGGGGCCAGGTTCGTGCGGCGACGCATCACGGCGGGCGCCGCAGCGGTGGGGCTGCTGGCCCTCGTCTCCTTCGGGGTGAGCCGGGTGGCCGGTCTCGTCGGCGGCGACCGGGCCGACGCGGCCTCCTCACGGACCTCGCTGCCGGTCGCCGTGCGGACCACCGCCGCGGCGGCCCGCGACGCGAGGCCGCTGGTCCGGGCTCCCCGGCCCAGCCCCACGGTGGCCCAGGGGGCCGTCGGTGCCAGTTCGGCCGAGACGGCGCTGGTCCGCACGATGCGCCTCACCGGCGACCTGACCCCGAAGTCGGTCGTCGCGTCGCCCGCCGGGGTCGTGGTGGCGCAGAACATGATGTACCGCCACTCGGTGTCGGCGTTCCGCGCCGACGGCGCCCTCCTGGCGACGATCGACGACTCCGTCGACCTCGGGGCGTTCGGCATCAAGGGCCACCCCGGCACGACCAGGGGCGCGCCGGTCGAGGCGGCCTTCACGCGCGACGGGCGGCACGCCTGGGTGTCCAACTACTCGATGTACGGCGCCGGGTACGGTCCCGAGGGGCTGGACAGCTGCAGGGCGGGCGACGGCACCTCGACGAGCACCGTCTACCGCGTCGACACCAGCACCTTCGCCATCGACCGGGTGGTCGAGGTCGGCGCGGTGCCGAAGTACGTCGCCGTGACCCCGGACGACCGGACCGTGCTCGTCACCAACTGGTGCAGCTGGGACCTGTCGGTCATCGACGTGGCGAGCAACCGCCAGGTCGCCCGGATCCCGCTCGGCGGCACCTACCCGCGCGGCATCGTCGTCTCCCCGGACAGCCGGACCGCGTACGTCGCCCTCATGGGTTCCGACCGCATCGTCACCGTCGACCTGCGCACCCGGGCGGTGCGCCCCTTCGCCACCACCGGCGACGGCCCGCGGCACATCGTCCTGAGCCCCGACGCGCGGTACCTCTACGTCACCAACAACGGGTCCGGCACCGTGAGCAAGCTCGAGCGCGCGACCGGCAGGGTGCTCGCGACGACCCACGTCGGGACGCAGCCGCGCTCGCTGGCCATCGCGCGTGACGGGAAGGCCCTGTACTCGGTGAACTACGAGTCGTCGTCGGTGAGCAAGCTCCGCACGTCGGACCTCACGGTCATGCAGACGGTGCCGACCGACCAGCACCCGATCGGCATCACCTACGAGCCGACGCGCAAGGCCGTGTGGGTCGCCTGCTACGGCGGGAGCATCCTCGTCTTCGACGACTCGAGGCGTCCCGTAGCCTGATCAGGTGCTGCGAACCGCCCTCAAGCCTCGCTGGCTGGGCCTGTTCGCCCTGCTGGTGCTCCTGGTCGTGACGTTCGTGCAGCTCGGGTTCTGGCAGCTCCACGTGGCCCAGGACAAGGGCCTCGCCGACGCGCTGCGCCACGCGCGCGACGCACGGCCCACCGCCATCGACACGGTCGTCGGGCCGCACCAGAAGTTCCCCAACCCGCAGTCCAACCGTGCGGTCACCGCCGTCGGCACGTACGTCGCGGCCGAGCAGTTCCTCGTGGGTCCCCGCCGCCTCGACGGGCGCACCGGCTGGTGGGTCGTCACCCCGGTGGTCGTCGAGGAGACCGGTGCCCGGCTGCCCGTCGTGCGGGGGTTCGTGACCGACCCCGCCGCCGCGGCCGCTGTGCCGTCGGGGCGGGTGGAGGTCGACGGCACCCTGGCCCCGGGGGAGTCGCCTGCTGCGGCGCCAGCCGGCACGGCCGCCCGCGCCGGAGGCCTCGAGGTGCTCGGCTCGCTCGACCTGTCGATCCTCGTCAACCGGTGGCCCGGCGACCTCTACAACGCCTTCGTCTTCGCCCAGGGCGAGCGCACGCCCACCGGTGCCGGGGTGCCCGCGACGCCGGGGGTCGAGCACGTGCCCCCACCGGAGGTGACCGGCGGCCTGAAGTGGCGCAACGCGACGTACGCGCTGCAGTGGTGGGTCTTCGCCGGCTTCGCCGTGTTCATGTGGTTCAGGATGGTGCGCGATGATGCGCACCGGGAGCGAGAGGCCCGCGACGAGCGCGAGCCCACCCGAGTCGAGGAGAGCACCGCGTGAGCGACACCGTGGGTCAGGTCAAGGACGTCGAGGCCGCCGCGAAGGCGCTGAGGTTCTTCAAGGTGATGGCCTTCGTCGTCGGTGTCGGGCTGCTGCTGCTCGTCCTCGAGATCGTGCTGCACTACGGCTTCAGCAACGACGCGCTGTCCTGGTGGCCGCAGCCGCACGGGTTCATCTACATGGTCTACCTCGTGGCGACGGCCAACCTGGGGTTCAAGATGGGTTGGTCGCTGGGACGCATGGTGCTGGTGATGCTGGCCGGCGTGGTGCCGTTCCTGTCGTTCTGGGCCGAGCGCAAGGTCGCGGCCGAGGTCGAGGGTCAGCTGTCCACCGCCCGCCGGTAGCCTTGCCACCGTGAGCGACACCCCCGCCGGCGACACCGCAGACACCTCCACCGACATCACCCAGGCCCAGGACGACGACCGCGTCGAGGCGCCCGACGGCGACCGCGTGGAGGTGCCCGCGACCCCGTTGCAGGCCAAGCCCGTGCTCGTCGTCGACTTCGGCGCGCAGTACGCCCAGCTCATCGCGCGGCGCGTCCGCGAGGCGAACATCTACAGCGAGGTCGTCCCGCACACCATGGCGGTCGACGAGATGCTCGCCAAGGAGCCGGCCGCGATCGTGCTCTCGGGTGGGCCGTCCTCGGTGTACGCCGAGGGTGCCCCGTCGCTCGACCCGGCCGTGCTCGAGGCAGGCGTGCCGGTCTTCGGCATGTGCTACGGCTTCCAGGCCATGGCGCAGGCGCTCGGCGGCACCGTCGCGCACACCGGGCTGGGGGAGTACGGCTCGACGCCGGCCTCCATCTCCGACTCGGTGTCGACGCTGTTCAACGGCCAGCCCGGTGACCAGTCGGTGTGGATGAGCCACGGCGACTCCGTCACCGAGGCGCCGTCCGGGATGCGGGTCACCGCGTCGACCGCCGGTGCGCCCGTCGCGGCGTTCGAGGACGACGAGCGCCACCTGTACGGCGTGCAGTGGCACCCCGAGGTCATGCACTCGACCTTCGGCCAGCGGGTGCTCGAGAACTTCCTCTACAAGGGGGCCGGGCTCTCCGGCGACTGGACCGCCGCGAACGTCGTGGACGAGCTCGTCGGCGCGATCCGCGACAAGGTCGGCGACTCGCGCGTCCTGTGCGCCCTGTCCGGTGGCGTCGACTCCTCCGTGGCGGCCGCCCTGGTGCAGAAGGCCGTCGGCGACCAGCTCACCTGTGTCTTCGTCGACCACGGCCTGCTGCGCAGCGGCGAGGCCGAGCAGGTCGAGAAGGAGTTCGTCGCGGCGACCGGTGTCGACCTCGTCGTGGTCGACGCGCGCGAGCGGTTCCTCTCCGCGCTCGCCGGGGTGTCCGATCCCGAGGAGAAGCGCAAGATCATCGGGCGCGAGTTCATCCGCGTCTTCGAGCAGGCCGCGCGCGACGTCGTCGGCTCGCGGGGCGACTCCGACCACCCCGTGGAGTTCCTCGTCCAGGGCACGCTCTACCCGGACGTGGTCGAGTCCGGTGGCGGCACCGGTGCGGCCAACATCAAGTCGCACCACAACGTCGGCGGCCTCCCGGACGACCTGCAGTTCAAGCTCGTCGAGCCGCTGCGGTCACTGTTCAAGGACGAGGTCCGCCAGGTCGGCCTCGAGCTCGGCGTGCCCGAGGCGATCGTGTGGCGCCAGCCGTTCCCGGGCCCCGGCCTCGGCATCCGGATCGTGGGGTCGGTGACTGCCGAACGGCTCGAGATCCTGCGAGCTGCCGACAAGATCGCCCGCGAGGAGCTCACCGCCGCGGGTCTCGACCGCGACATCTGGCAGTGCCCGGTGGTCCTGCTCGCCGACGTGCGCTCGGTCGGCGTCCAGGGCGACGGCCGCACCTACGGCCACCCCGTGGTCCTGCGCCCGGTCTCGTCCGAGGACGCCATGACCGCCGACTGGACGCGCGTGCCGTACGACGTGCTCGCCAAGATCTCCACGCGCATCACCAACGAGGTGCGCGAGGTCAACCGCGTCGTGCTCGACGTGACCAGCAAGCCGCCGGGCACCATCGAGTGGGAGTGACGACGGCGTGCGATTGAGGGGTGACGCCCTCGCGGCGCTGGAGGACAAGGCGAGCCGTGCGGTCATGCGGCACGTCCTCATCGGCCCCCCGCTGAAGCTGTTCACCGGGCTGCACGTCGAGGGGCGCGAGAACGTCCCGCGCGAGGGTGCGCTGATCGTCGCCTCCAACCACCTGTCGTTCATCGACTCGATCGTCATCCCGCTCGCCGCCAAGCGACAGGTGCACTTCCTCGGCAAGGCCGAGTACTTCCAGGGGCACGGCCTGCGCGGTGCCGCTGTTCGGTGGTTTCACTCGACTGCCGGGACGATCCCCGTCGACCGGTCGGACCCGCGTGCGGCTGCCGGCTCGCTGGAGCTCGCCGAGGAGGTGCTGCGGCGAGGGGAGGGGTTCGGGGTCTACCCGGAGGGCACCCGCTCGCCGGATGGTCGCCTCCACCGCGGCCGGACCGGGGTGGCCCGTATGGCGTTGAACACCGGGGCTGTCCTGCTGCCGTGTGCGGTCACGGGCACGGACAAGGTGCAGCCGGCGGGGTCGAACGGGTTCCGGCCTGGGAAGGTGACGGTGCGGTTCGGCAAGCCTGTTGATGTCGTCGGGCTGGCTGAGCGGTACCAGAAGGCTGCGCTGCTGCGGGCCGTCACTGACGCGACGATGGACGCGATTGCTGAGCTGTCTGGGCAGGAGCGGTCCGGGCAGTATGCGTCCGACGTCAAGGCCGCGATGGGGTCTCAGGCTCAGGAGTAGTCCGGTCGGTGCTCACCCGACGTCGCTCATTCCGCCCAGGGTGACGCAACTGATCACTTGTACTCGCTGTCGAACTCCAGCGCCAACGTCGACGGGCTACGAGCCCTGCACAGCCTGCACACCCCCGTATGGGAGGGCTTCGAGCCGTTCCCTGAACTCGTCGTAGTTCTCAAGGATTGCGCCGGGCTCGGCAGCCAGGTCGAAGTCCTTGCGGATGAGCCGCATGTCCTTGCGGACCCGCTCGGTTTCGTCAGTGACCTCGGTCAACTGGTGCTCGATGTCTTCGAGCAAGCCCTCGACGTCACGGCGCAGCGCCGATGTCGGGTGGTCGCGCAAGAACGAATCCTTGTACCGGTTCAGGGTCCTACGGACACGCTCGCGGCCGTTCGAGCGAACGGCCTGGCGCTGGGCTCTATCGATACGGGTGAACAACTGCTCGAAGTTTCCGATCGTGACCGCCCGCAGGTCCTTATCCGCTTCGTGCTCCAGGCAGTGCAGGACCGCCCGGGCGAACCCAACTTTGTCGAGCCGCAGCGTTGTCCCGGCTGCCTTGCAAGCAGCTTCGGCGGCCTTGAACACCTTCTGGCCTGCCGCGACAGGCACCGCCGTCACGGTCGTCGCAATCTGCGCGGCATCTTCGGGAGACAGCACCTCGGTGGCGTAGTGCCGAATCGCCAAGAGGACCAGATCGATCGGGATGAGGTCTTCGATCTCGCGGACCGCATCGGTCGCGACGGTCACGTCAGCTACGTCGATGTCGCTGGATTGGATCACGAACTCGTCGTCGACATACTTCTTGTCTCGGTAGCCCTTCTTCAGTTCTGTGCGAATGCCGTCGGCCTCGCGATCTCCGTCGAGCAGGACCACTACGGCCGGGGTGTCGACGTCGCGACCCCGCGCCAGGTAGACCATGTACGGGATGTGCTCGGCCGAGCCGGACGGGACCAGTGACAGGCTGTTCAGGTTCAGCGTCGCTCCCTTGCTCTCGGAGCGACGGGCTAGCGAACTGACGCCCGCGAGGAGGACCTGGTCCGCCTGACCTTCGAGCATCAGGTTGCAGTTGCTGATGAACGTGGTCTCCGCAACAAACGCACCGAAGGCGGAACGGAGTGGCTCGTAGTGGTTGCGGCCCGCGTTCGCGACCAGACGGGTCCCTTCCTCGCCGTCACCCTTCTCCAAGACCCGGATCCGCTCACTGTGGTTCTTGTCGATCAGGAACGGCGAGTGCGTCACGTAGACAACCTGGATCGGCCGAACCAACTTGTCCTCAGGTTCGGCAAACGAATCGAAGATCCGCAGCAAATCCTGCTGCCCGAGCATCGACAAGTAAGCGTCCGGCTCGTCCATCAGCAGGATCTCCTGGCCGCCGGTCGGAACGTGAGAGAGGTACTGGACGAAGTACGACAGGAAGTAGCTCATCCCGCCGCTGCGCTCGCTGAACGCGTACTCGCTACCTGTGCGGTCGCGGACCGTGAAGACCAGGTCGAAATCGCGCAGGGTCAGCGCCAACGAGAACTCGGAGTCCTGTGACCACCACTTGGGGAAGTTCAGCGCCTTGGCGAGGTCCTCGTTCATCCTCTTGACGATGCCGTTGGCGTACCCATCGTGGTTGCGGACCGCCGTCTTCAGTTGCTCGAAGGCGTCCTTGCCAATCCCTGCGACCTGGACCAGCAACTTCTCGGCGAGCTCCAAGCGCTGCATCAAGTGTTCGTCGTCGATTTCGTCGACCGCATTGAACGCCGTGTAGTCCTCAATGAGCTGAGGCGCCGCCTTGTCGATCGTCTCCTTGCTGCCGAACCAGTCCGGGTTCGTCACCATGTTCTCGATCCAGCGCAACATCTTTGCGCGCGGACGCGCCTTCTTCGCCTTGTCCGTGGCAGTGAGATAGGCGAGCGGGACGCTGTCTGGCAGGGGCGTGTTCGCGTCGATCAGGAAGAAGGTGGGCAGACCCAGTGACTTGATGTCAGCGGCCTTGACCTTCACCTCACTCCAGTCCTTCCCGTTCTTCACGTATAGGACGGTCCCGGTATTCATCCGGAAGAAGTGAAAGGTTTCGACCTTTACCGAATCGCCAAGGCTGGCGATCGACCGAACAGCAGCAACCTGCTCCTTGCTGAGGTCGGTGAACTCGCCCCCGAACTCAGGCTTCTTCATTTCACCGCCGACGGTGAAGAACTGCGAGTAACGACAGAAGTCGCGGCGCTCGATGTTCTCGCCCGTGAGCAAGCACTTGATCGCGCCGAGCAGCTGGCTTTTCCCGGACTCGTTCGCGCCAACGACCGTCGTGATCCCTGATTCCATCGACACGCGCACGAAAGGATAAAACAACCCGGACTCGGGCAGCCTGTCCCACTCATCGGGGACGGCCTTCGGGTGGCTCTTGCGCAGGTAGTCGTAGTTGAACGACTTGTAGAACCGAACATAAAGGGTCTTGATCTTCATGGGGAGGCTCCTGCTTGCCGTCGTTGCCAGGTCGACGAGGGAATCTTGCGTGCTACCCGATATCGACGCGTGCGAACGTGTGTTCGCATCAGGACACTCTACGGCGCCGGGCAGACAGTTGGGTTTGCAATACGAACCGGTGACGCCCCATCAGGTGCGTCTATCCGCCGCCGATGGCGCCGCAATGGTGGCGTCAGCGGCGGGTGGACCTAGGACTAGAGCAGTAGTCGAGGTTCTTGCCGTCGCGTCGTGCGATGACATCGAGAACACGTAGCGGGCTTACCGTCTCTTGGACGCCAGCCTCGTCGCGCAGCGCCAACAGGCGGTGGTGGAGTGCCTGTTCATCCGCTCGCAGGGCGGTGTTCAAGGGCGCCCAGTGCGACTTCTCGAGCCCCATGACTTGCCGAAGTACCTTGTCGTAGATCGGCACCCCCTGAACCGTGACCACATAAGCGTCGTGGTCGGAAAGACGCTTGCCCTCGAAGGCGGCCGCGATGCGTTCCGCTGACCCGACTACGGCTCCAATCGGCAGGGCGATGTGGTCGATGGACAGTAGTCCGTTAATGCGGTGCGGAAGAAACTCGGTGGGCACCTGGAGGTCGAGCCGGTCGATCGCCTCTTCAAGGTGGGCCCGCCCCGCGCGGCTGCCTGCGTACTCCGGCCCGTGCAAGGCGTGGTTCCAGTCGCCACCCCATACCACCGGACCCTGGAGTGACTCGATGACGGAGCCGACGGCGGCGCGAGTCTTCTCCTCATGTCGAGTGCCGATCCAAGGGTGTCGGTCCCGGCATGAGCGCCACGGCAGGACCGTACTGACGAACGTCGAGGCGCCCACACGGACGGACGCACTGGCTGGGTGCGGATCATCCAACGGCTCGAACCGATGATGGCTCACGATCGCAGCCCAATGGCGTCGCGCCGCCATGAGCTCCCGTCCCATGTGACGCCGCATGCCCGGCAGCTCCACCCGGTCGCTGACTTCGGTGAGCAACCACAGATCGCACTCTTGCCCGGTCATGAGCCGCTCGTGATCGGGGGACCACCGGCCCGCCAAATTCCATGTCCCGATCCGCACGACGGCAGTGTGGCATCTCGCTGTTGAGTTCACAGCACGATCCGTGAGCACGCTTAGCCGTGGCGCTCCCCCTTCGCGCGGCGACGCCCGAAGGGGGAGTGCACCAGCCGACAGTTGGGCTCACCGATCGGACAACCATTTCGGTGGTTTCGGCATTGTTTGTCGGACGGTGCGTCTACGGTGCTGAGGGTCCTTATTCGTCGTATTGAGAGGGTGCGGGTCGTGGCCAAGCGAGGGTTCTTCGCGGAGATGAACTATCAGGCGCAGCAGGCCGAGAAGCGTCGTCGGCAACAGGAGGCACAGGCCGTTCGTGCCCACAACGCCGCAGTTCGCGAGGCCGATCGCGCGCAGAAGGCAGCTCAGCGGGCCCGCGCTGCGGCCGCGCGAGCGTCCGAGTCAGAGCGCAAGGCCGCGGAGAAGGAGGCGACGCGCTTGCATGTCGAGGCAAGGGCTGCCGAAGTCGAGGCCATGAACAGCGACTTGGCCGCCACGTACGAGGAGATCGACTCACTGCTTGCTTGGACGTTGGAGTTCGACGACTACGTCGACCTAGAGGCGTTGAAGGTGACTGCGGAACACCCGCCATTCTCGCCCGGCAGCATCGGTCATCCGATTCCAGCTGTGCCTGAACTGGTCTACCCGCCGCAACCTGGCTATATGGAGCCGCCCGCGCGCAAAGGGCTTGCCGGCGCGATCGGAGGGAAGAAGCGGCATAGCGAGCAGGTCGAGCAGGCGAAGGCTGCCCACGCACAGGCAGAGCGCGACTGGCACCAGTCAGCTTTACGCCAGCATGCCGAACACATCGAGAAGCTGTCCGCGCGAGACGCGGCCGAAGCAGAGCGGCTCGCGAAGCTAGCCGACCTGGAACAGCGCTACCAAGCCGAGTGTGCGCAGAGGGAGGCGGACGCCGCTCACAGGAACGATGAGCTCGCGAAGTTCATCAACGACCTGGCGTTCGACCTGGAGGACGCGATTGAGCAGTACGTCGGCATCGTGCTGTCCAACTCCGTGTACCCGACGGCGTTCCCCGTGGATCACGACCACAGCTTCGATCTAGCCACCCGTGAACTGACCCTGCAGGTGAACGTTCCGGAGCCCATCACGGTGCCGACGATCAAGGAGTACCGGTACGTGAAGGCCAAGGATGAGATCGCTGACAGCCAGCTCTCAAACAAGGCGCAGAAGGACAGGTACAACGCGGCTGTTTACCAAGTGGCCGTACGGAGCCTGCACGAAGTGTTTGAAGCGGATAGGGCAGCGAAGATTCAGACGGTGGCGCTGACTGTAGGGGTGAACCGCATTGCTCCGGCCACTGGTCTGCCCGAGCACGTGCCGCTGGTGGTGGTGGCCGCCGACAGGCAGACTTTTAGTTCCTTCGATCTGGCCAACGTTGTCCCCTCCGCCACGTTGGAACACCTGGGGGCCGCGATCTCAAAGTCGCCGTTCGACCTGGTCCCTGTCGACACCAACCGCACGGTTAGGCAGCGGAGTCGTTGATGCGGTTCAACTCGCCCCCCGGCTGGCCCCAACCACCGGCAGGGTGGGTCCCGCCTCCGGGCTGGAACCCGGACCCATCGTGGCCGCCCGTCCCCGACGGCTGGGCGCTGTGGCTGGACGACGAGACAGCCGACACCGCGAATGATACGGCCACGGCGTCCAGCGGTTCGCCAACGTCGTCCACCGGTTCCGCTGGCGCCATAGCTCACTCGTCGCGTCCTGAGCCGCGGTCATTCTCCGCGTCATCCGTACCGTCGCCAGCGACACAGGCGTCTCATTCAGCGGAGCTGCCCCCTGATGGTGCCTCGCTCCTGTTGCACCGCATAGCTGAACTCGAAGCGGCCCTGGGGCGGACAAGCGGCACTGACCTGGTCGAACTCAACGACCAACGGGTCCTGCAAGACGTCGGGATCTATCGGTACCACCACCCACTCGAGGATGCCGCCGCGTACAAGGACGCGCTCGCTGACATCAATGGTCGTGTCGATGACATCGTCAAGACCGGTAACGCCGTTCTCGCAGCCGACCTTTTCACCTTCGACGGGTCACTGGCCAAGGGGCGACGGATGGTTACTGACTTGTCGAAACTGATGCTGCGCGCGTACAACGCCGAGGCCGACAACTGTGTCCGCTCCCTCCGCGCCGGCAATATCACAACCGCGAAGAAGCGGCTCGAGAACGCCATGAAGTCCATCGAGAAGCTTGGCGTCATCATGGAGATGCGGGTAAATCCCGACTACCACCAGTTGAGAGTCGAGGAGCTCGAACTTACAGCGGACTATCAGATGAAGATCCAGGAGGAGCGGGAACGGGCTCGAGAGGAACGGGAACTGCTTCGAGAGCAACGAAGGGCGGAGCAAGAGCTGTCCGCCGAACGGGAGCGACTCGACAAGGAGAAGGCGCACTACCAAAGCGCACTGGCCCAGCTCCGAGCCAAAGGAGACGACATCGCAGCAGACGAACTCGCCTCCCGGCTCGCTGAAATAGAGCACGCCATCGAGGCCAACGACTACCGAAGTGCCAACATCCGCGCGGGCTACATTTACGTGATCTCCAACGTCGGCGCGCTTGGCCCCAACATGGTCAAGATTGGCATGACGCGGCGCCTCGAGCCGCGTGACAGAGTCCGAGAGCTCGGCGACGCGTCAGTCCCCTTCCTCTACGACACCCACGCCCTGTTTTTCTCCGACGACGCAGTCACCCTGGAGAACGAACTCCATAAGACGTTCGCGCACCGTCGAGTGAACTTCGTTAACGAACGCCGCGAGTTTTTCTTCGCCACACCGGCTGAAGTGCGCGATGTTCTGATGAAGAAGGTCGGAGGCCTCCTGGAATTCAACGAGACGCCGGAGGCCCCGGAGTACTACCAGAGCAGGGGGCGCTGGCCGCAGCCGTAGCCCTTGCCGCCCTTGCGTCGAGTCATTCCGCCGCGACAGTGATCACCGCCGAGCGGCCGCCCGCTGCGTTAGGCATAGATCTCTGTTCGAGAACCGGCTTAGCTTCCCGATCCAATCGTGTAGAAACCTCAATGGACCGCAGGACCACCCGACTCGGAGGGAGTACGCCGTCGCAATCCTGAACACTCGGCTGACTGGCTTCACATCAGCACGCAACCGTGCATACGACCTGAACATCGGATGGCCAGAGCTCTTGAGCGCCGCCGCCTCCGTCGGAGCACCTCCCATGGTGATCCTGCCCTATCGACGACCCCTCATCGAGATCGAATGGCGGATCCTCATGGTGGCCAGCAACCTGGCTATGTCCGCCGATCGGCACGGGGTCGAGTATTGGAGAAAGTCCGACGCTTTCGAGCAACTTGATCCAAGTGAGAAGGGGGCAGTGAGCTACTTCTTGGGAATGACACAAGCCCAGGTGACCTGCAGGCGACGTCTGGGCATACCTCTGCTGGCCCACCTGGACACATTGCTCAAGCTCCTCGGAACGCCACTAGTTGGCAAGCGTCCCGATTTCGTGGGCGTTGACTTCAGCGGCGTGGTCCTCCCCGTCGTTGTCGAGTCGAAAGGGCGGACCGGAGCGGTGGGACCCAAGCTCCTGACGGACGCAAAAGCCCAGGCACTCGCGTTCCCGCACGTGGCCGGTTCCCCCGCGCCGGCGGTGGTGGTTTCAGGTTCTGGCTTCCGCGCGAATGGAACGTGGACTGCACGCCTTCACGATCCGCCCGACGACCGCGCCCCTGATCTCGTGGTCTCGAGAAACGCGGTGATTGCAAGCCACTACCTCCCTCTCGTTGAGGCCGTCAGAGAGGCTCCAACCAAAGAACGTCGCGAAGGTGACTGGCACGCGGCGCTGCCAGGGATCGACGCGAACTTCATCATCCCGGACGTGGCTTTCAAGGCACTCTCCAACTACAGCCTCGGAGAGACGTACTCCGACAAGACTCTGGCGGAGGCTGGAGCAACAATCGCGAATTCTCTCGCTTCCCGCAAGGCTCAGCGTGGACAGCGGCGCTACGTGGCGAGCAACGGCGTGGGGCTGCATCTCGGGCCGTCGTGGCACGACCTGCTGGCTGCAGAGGTTCACTGAGGGCCTCAAGCACGATCTCCGAGAGGAGAGCGAGCACCCAGTTCAGAGTCACCTTATGGTCGCCAACGCGCGTCACTTCGCCGCTTCGGTGCGCTGGACGTTCGACCCGCCGTGTGGCGTACGTAGGGAGGATGCGATCACAGACCAAGCTGTCGGGCGCGGTCAGCTCGACCGTGTCTGCGTGTGTGGTTGGCAATCTCAGGTCTTGGTCGGAAATCCATGATTATGTTGGCGAAGGGCACGCCGAAAGGGCGATTGACCCGTTTAGGTCTGCCCTAGTTCGGACGAGATACGGATCGGATGAGAGAGAATATGGCCGTGCTGGCGATTTCTGCAGCGTCAGCGATGGGTAGCGCAGGCCGGGTTTCGTGGCTGGATAGGCGTCGGGCGAGAGCGACTGATGCCTCCGAAGGACCCACCGTTGCAGGGGCTCCGCGTTGACGGCCTCTCGACGTCGCTGGCCGCTACCGGGCGCTCTACCGATCTCGGCTCGGGCCGTCCAGGACGAAGACAGGTACAGGCCTGCGCCCCAATGGCAACTGGCGGCAGCCCTACGTGGCTGTCGTGTTGATGTGTTTGGCGACGTGCGCCAGGGCGCGACTGAGATTGCTTGGGCGCTGTCCTTTTCTGACGCCCATCTGGTGTTACTCCAGCTCACGGACGGCGAGGACGTGGCGGCCGCGGTCTCTTCGTTGACGAGCCTGGATTGCGCGGAGGAATTGCTCGGTCCTGCTGGTGACCTGCTCGCCACCCAGCCCCGGGTGCTGCGGGTTGTGGCAACCTGCGACGCACGCCCGCCCACCCGCCTTGACGGTGTCCCGGTGGTTGGGGCTGCGGCCCTCGCGGAGCAGCTTCAAAGGGCTGTCGATACCGACGAGGTTTGGCTCGCGCTTGCTGCCCTGGATCGTCACGAGTTGGGCTGGCTCGGCGTCGGCATAGCCCCACCCGTTGTCGAGGTCGAAGGGTGGGCTTCCTCAGTCGACACCCCAGAACGTCTCTCCGCCGTCCAGGCGACGTTACGTTCGGCTGGGCTTTCACCGACGTGGGCGTGGCCGAGTTGCCGGGATATCGACGATATGTACGAACTAATCGACCCTCAGGGTCCGCTCTACGCTGCGGTCTCTCCGGTTTCGGGACATCTCGTCATGACGAATCTGGCTGCCACGCCCGTACAAGACCGCGAGATGCAGGTCCACCTGGCGCAAGCTGTGCTGCGAGACCTCGACGCTCTCCATCAGGCCCGCCGTGCGAATACGGCGGTGAAGCGCATCTTGAGGAGGCCGCTGGCGCTGTCGATGAACTTCGATCCCCCGGCGGCGGAGGATGAGGATCCGAATGCGATCGGGGTCGGCATCGCCGGGGACGACCGTTGGGTTGCACTAGATGTTCACGCGTCGCCGCTGCGTCTTGCAGGCGGGTGGCCGCATACGCGTAGCCTCGTCGCGGGTGCGATCGCTCACCATCGAATCGGGACCCCCAGCCGATGGTCCGGCCGCGTAGCAGCCCGGCGCAAGCAACGATTCACCAGAGCCTGGACGGTGGCACCATCGTCCTTAGTCGTGGGCTGGGATTCGACCGAGCCGGCCAGTATCGCCAACGACGACGTGCCGGGGCCGGATACAGCCCCGCTTGAGGCTGCCTTGTTGAACGATGCAGCCGACGTCGAATCAGGCAGGACCGTAAAGACCTACAGCGGGACAGAGGCGCGCGCGCGGCTGAACCAGAGTCTGGTTCCCAACGTACTTGGGCGCCTCCGCGAACTTCAGGCACCTGTCGCAGGGCATGACGCCCTGGCCTGTGCCATGGGTGCACTGCAGCATGCGATGGCGTCCCAACTGAACGCGCACGCACGGCTGCCCTTCGACCTGCAAGGCCCATGGCGGCGGGAACACTTCGGGTATCACCTCGCCAGGAACTCACAAGTCTTGATGAGCAGTCGCGCAGCCGACATGCTCGTGGAGGCGACCGCGCTCGGCGACATCGATCGCCCAGGTCGCCGTGCTGACAGAATCGATCAGGCCCTTTGGCTCGCGTGCGCCACTACCGCTTTGCGGTTGGCGTTAACCTCTCAAAGCGACTTCGCCGGGCTGCGCTCAGCCGAACTAACGATTGGCCCCGAAGGCGTGGTCACCCATGGGCGCGCCACCGAACTGGACGTAGCTCAGTTCATGCAGGCCACACAGATGGTGACGGCCGCGCGCTCGCGCACCAACGAAGTCTCACCAAAGAACCATCACCCGACCGAGCCCGCCTCGCCTGTTCCACCGGGCGGCAACACGGCCGTCGAGAGTGCAGAACTGCCGTTCCAGCCGCTCCACGACCACGATGCGCCCCCGGAGTTCGTCGCCGTCCAAACGTCCATGCGCAGGGTACTCGGCACTGACATGTCCGGGATCGTTGCTGTGCTTGCCTCTGCCGCCAGCCTCCCCTGGACCCCCGATCAACCCGTCATCCGGGTCGCGCGAGCCGCGTTCATCGAGGATGTCGCGAGATGGGCGAATCTGCCGCACACCCAGATTGAGGCGGCTTGCACGCTACTGACACTGCGCACTGGGGCAGACAGGGCAGACCTGTCCCACTTTTGGAAACTGGAGTCCCGGGTCAATCGGTTGGCAACAAGACCCCTCGTTCTTCACGACGACGAACTGTGGGTGAGCCCCGCCCGCTGTAGGGGTACGCAACGCCTATTCATCAACTACCTGTCCGAGGGAAGGCTGCCTTGGCCCCGCTCGGCGCTCCAAGAGCAGGTCCGTGACAGCTTGGTCTCCGCAGCGGCGAAAATGCGGCAGGAACGCAACCGGGGCGTCGAGAAGGCCGTGCTCGCCCGCGTCGTCGACGCAGGCTGGCCCGCGCGTGCTCAGGTCCGGCCGACCCACAAGGGGTTGCCGTGGCTGCCAGGCGAGGTCGACGTGCTCACCGCTGATATGGAAGCACTGGTGGTCTGGGTTCTCGAGGTGAAGGACTTGCAGGCGGCCTTCTCCCCGGTCGAGATTGGAGAGCAGGTGGGCGCCATTCACGGCGCGCGATGGCCCCACGGCAGCCCGAATTCCAAGAAGCGGGACGAGGTACAAGTCCTAACAGCGAAGGCCGATGCGGTCCGCGCCAACATCGCCGAGGCGCTTCGATTCCTCAAGGTGAACGATCACCGACAGGTTCATGAAGGCGGTGCCGATTGGACGGTGCGCCAGGCCATCGTGAGCCCGGGACCGCTGGCCGCCGCGTTCATGGATTCGTCTGGCTGTCCGTTCCTACTGGCCGATCAGGTGCCGGACGTGCTGAGTTCCTTGCCCCCTAGCGCCACCGGGTTCGCGTGGGCCCTCCCTGGCTGGCTCCTCGAGACACACTCAGCAGCACACGCACCAGCGGCGCCTCCCTCCACTCGGCACCACACGCGCGGTCAACGGCGACAGACCTGAGCATCGTCACCGGAACGTCCCACCCCTGATGCCGGCGCCGACCCAGAGATAATTCCCGAGCCCGGCCGGAGCAAGACCACGACGCCGCGCGCCTAGGTGGGCGCGTCATTCCGCCGCCTGTCGCTACCGTCGGACACATCGAGATGCCCACCCCACTGACGCTTAGACCCGTCCCCCTTCAGCTGCCTGGCGTCTATGGCCCTACCGCATTGCGGGCAGGAGTGGTCGCGCCACCAGACTCAATCGGCATGGGTGTCCGGCTAGGCTGTGGCACTCGGAGTCGGATATGGGGGGACTTGGATGGGTAGGGGCTTGTACTCAGGTTTTGAGTCGTACCGGGTGCTCAGCTCAGTCGAGATCAGTGCTGCGCTCCAAGCAGGCATCCTTGCCCTCGATACGAACGTCCTGCTTAACCTGTATCGGTACAACGAGAAGACTGTCGACGATCTGCTCAGTGTCGCGGAGGCGGCCGGAGACCGGCTGTACGTGCCCCATCAGGTGCTCCGCGAGTTCTGGCGAAACCGCCAATCTGTGATCGCGAGCCTCGGTAGCGCTACCAAAGACGCACATGGCGCGCTGACGAAGAATGCCACTTCCACATCGGATGCAATCTCGCGTTGGGCGAAAAGCGTTGCGCTTCCCGAGGATCAGCGTCAGTCGCTATTGACCGAAGTCCAGGACTTCTACGTTGAGTTGAAGGATCGGGTCGGTGATGAGCCGACGCAGCTCTTGGGGCACGCGCCCACAGCTCGAGACGTCCTACTAGCCCGGCTAGAAGTGCTCCTTGACGGAAGAGTCGGCCCGCCTCTGGCCGACGACGAGTGGAAGAAAGCCGTTGCGGAGGGAGAACGGCGCGTGGAGAACTCCATACCTCCCGGGTATATGGATGTCGAAAAGCTCGAGTCCGACCTGCCAGAGGGCGCATCCGGCGACTACCTCGTCTGGCACCAACTGTTGCTTGAGGGCACGGTGCGAAAGGTCGACCTCGTGCTGGTGACCTCGGACACAAAGGAGGACTGGTGGAACAGGGCAGAGCGCGGGGCGATTATCGGGGCAAGGCGCGAACTCATCCAGGAGTACCTCGAGAGCACTGGCTGTCGATTCTTCCTCCTGGAGCCGGCGGATCTCATCAAGCACTCTTCGGCCTTGGGCGTGGGCACGAGTATCGAGTCTGTTCAGGACATCGAACGGGTGCGGGACGAGGAGCCGGAGATCGAGCCTTGGACCTTGGATAGCGTGCGCATGGTGCTTCGCGACCTGGACGCTCAAGGCTACGTACAAGCGCAGGTGATCCGTGAGGCCATCGGCAACGGTGGGCGCGTATCTCGCGCTCGCGTCTACGCACTAGACAACCGAGACGAGAGCCAGATGCTCCGCGGCTTCACGCGTCCAGTCAGCAGAGTCACTGCGGAGCTCCAAGCGAGGGGGGCTGTCCCCTATGGGTTGCCTCCGCTCCTGGGGGCGGGCTACGAGAGCGGCGTCAAGTCGTCGCACTTCACCGTGCCACACGAAGTGGTTCAGTTGTTTGATGAGGATGCTCGCGAGGGGTAGGGGGCGAGAAGCGCTTGAACTGCTTGACGGACAGTGCGCCATGATCCTGTCGACCAGAACTCGCCCAACCTCATCCTCCTTCAAGGCGTCATCGGCTAGTCGTGTTGTGGTCCCTCCAGCCCGAAGGGGTCGAGCCTGACCCACTTGAGACCACCCAGGCCTCTTGTGCCGCCAGGACAATCGCGCTGTCACTACCGGTTTGCCCTCCGCGGGGGCATGTGCGTCATTTCGCCGCGAGGGTCCGGAGGTCGAGTCGGCGCAGGAGGAGGATGAGGTAGGTGATTTGCTCGATCAACACGAGCGGGTTGCTGATGCCGCCGGACCCCACGGAATCCCAGACGCGGGCGATCTTGCCCTCAGCCCAGCCTTGATCACCGCGCCACCTTAACGGCGCCAGGTGAGCGCTCACCCCCGGCAGTTGCTGATGTTCTCCTGCGTCATGGACCACTTCCACACGCCGTCCTCCAGGAACATGTGCGCGTCGACCGGAACCTTGATCCCGCCACTGGAAACCTGGGCCTTCACCACGGTCGCGGGCATCGACAGCTTCGTGCCAGGAATCGGGCTCTTGGCCTCGTTCACCGCGCTCAGCGCCTTGACCCACGTGATCTCCGGCGTGGTCTCACTGTTGCGGCAGGCAACGTACTTGGACTGGGACACCAGCTTCTTCTGGGCCGACACCAGGGTCTGGTACTGGCCCTTCCAGTCCTTCTTTCCTAACTGCTGCACCCAGGTCTTGAACGCCGCCTCGGCGGTGCCCTTAGGCGCAGCCGAAGTTGGAGGCGTCGTCGCCGCGTCGGTGCCATCCCAGTCGGAGGGCGCGCCGACGAACGCCTCGCAGGTCTTCGGGGTGCCCGACACGAGCAGGTTCGCCTCAACCTTGGACTTGCCGCCGGCGGGGACCAGATCCGGATAGGTGGATCCTCCGCCCACGATCTTGGTGGCGGCGTCCCGGCAGAGCACGTTGATGCGGGGCGACTTGAGGGGCTGTCCGAGGGTGTTCGACAGGACGAACGAGGCCTTGTGGGCCCCGAACTCCTTCGTGAGGGACACATCGGTTGTTGGAAGGGTCGGGAACGGCTTGTCGCTGAACGTGCCCTCCGCTGCCACATCCAGGGTCGCCTCGACCTTCGCGGCCTTCTCCCCGGGATTAAGGGACACTTGGGTGCCGATGATGTGGTCTGCCTCTGGCCGGTCGAAGGCCTCGACTTGGGACTCGGACTTCAGGATCGCGCCCGCTTGGTCCAGCACGTTGAAGTTGACCGTCACGGTCTGGCCCACGTACTTCGAGTTGTTGTGCACCACCGCTGTGACCCAAACGTACTCGTCGCGCTGACCGAAGCCCGACTCCTTGAGGGTCCCCAGCTCCGTAGGTGCGCTAGTGGAGACCGCCGGTGCTGGCTTACCGGAGCTCTGCTCGACTGCGCTGCCACCGCCGCATCCAGACAGTGCCAGCGCGGCAGCGATGCAAAAGGTCAAGGACAAGCGACGCACGACAACTCCTGGTGTTGTAAATGATGGGTGCGGAGCGACTGACGATATAGGAGACCGCTGGCCGCCCAAACAATCCGAACCGTTACGGCGCCACCCTGCCAGACGCGATGGACGTGAAATGCGCTCAGATGGGACGAGGCGCCAGTAATCGGGCCAAAAGTACGAGTCTGGTCCCGCCGTTCGCTCAGCCATTCCGACGCAGCATCGGCGATACCGGGTGGCCCCTTGAACCGGTTGTTCTCTGTGTGACGCGCGTTCGATCTCGGGATCGCGCGGTGAGGTGGACGACGACGGCGGGCATAGACGCGTTGACGGCTGGGGCCCCGGCCGGCGGAGGACGGGGCGCAGTACCTCGGCGTCCCGATCACGACGCTGTACAAGGGGGTTGGAGATGAACTGCCCGCGGAAGCGTGGCGAGCTGGGCAGCGCATCATTCCGCCGCCAGGGAGCTCAGACTGAGATCGTCCTAAACTCGGGGCGCGGAAGCGGGCTTGCCGCCGGCCCACGATCCTTCCAAACTCGTCACCTGCCCGCCGGGGATGGACGGCTGCAGTTGCCGGTGCGGTCAAACACCGAACAAGAGTCCAACAAGGGGAAAGGCGACAGAGATGTCGATAGCGGGTGAGGGCAAAGTTCAAGTCACAGTGGCGCAAGGTGCCCAAGAGGGATTCGCGGGCCTCCACCGAAAGGCCGTCGAAGCCCTGCAAGCGAACATGATGCACGGTGAACGGGTGGAGGTTGTCATCCTGGGGCCGTCCAATCAGGCCGTCATCGGTACCAACCGTCGCGCGTTCATCTTCAAAAAGGGGTTCATGGCGGGCGCTTCTTTTGGGGCCGAACTGACGTCATGGGACTACCGAAATCTCGTTGGCGTGCAACTTCACACCGGCATGATGAGTGGCGCGGTCATCCTGCAAGGTCCGGGTCAGTCGGGTAGCAAGACCAGCACTTGGCGAAATAAGGACGACGATCCGTACAAGGCCCCAAACGCGATCCCCGTAACCAGGCCTTTTGACAAGGCTCAGACCGGAGTGGCCTCACTTAGGCAGCGCATCGCTGACGCGCACGCCCCTTCGCAGCCAACCCAACAAACTAGTCCCGGTATCGCAACGAACCTCATCGCCGACGAGCTCATGAAACTGGCTCAGTTGCGCGACGCCGGTGTGCTAACCGAAGAAGAGTTCGCTCAGCAGAAACTTCGTCTGTTGGGTTGAACTCCAACATCGGCGACGATTCTTGGGTCAACTCCAGTGTCGGGCCGGCTGGATGGCAGGGCCTCGAACGCTCCTCGTGAGCCCTCCCATGTGGCCATCGACCAACCTGTGGACCACCCAATCCCGCGCGTCCTTTCGCCACGTGGCAGCGACGTCAGGACCATTACGGTCCCACCGGGCCGTTGTAGCCCTTTCCGCCGCGAGGCGGTCACACGCGTAGTGCACATCGGATCTTCCGGCTGCTCGAGCTGATGTCGACGGTACGACTCGGGTGCACGATGGCAGGGTGAAGCTGTCGCTGGACCTGCACGACATCTACAACCGTGGCGCGGACATCGACCGCGCCCTACGGTCCGTCATGGACGAGGCGTTGGCGAAGAAGGCTCCTGTCGTGGAGATCATCCCCGGGAAGGGTTCGGGGGCTCTGAAGAAGCGGGTACTACGCTTCCTCTACCAGAAGGAGATTCGCGCGCTCTATCACCGGGTCGAGAAGGACGTCGACAACCACGGCCGGATCTTCGTCCACTTCAGGTGGAAGGGTCCGGCCCGACGTCGATGAGCGGTCGTCTGGCCAACCTGGCTCTGCTCGTGGTGGTCCCGTTGGCGGCGGCGACCGGGTTCGCGATGTTCATCGTGGGCAGTGGACCGGTCTGGCCGGTGGCGGTCCTCCACGGGGTTGTCGCCCTCGTGGTGGTCGTTCTCGTGCCGTGGAAGTCGACCGTGGTGCGCAGAGGACTGCGCCGATCGGGGCGGTTGGCTCGACCTGGCCGGGTCGAGTCGCTGGCGCTGGGCATCAGCGTGGTCCTGGCGTTGGTCTCGGGCGTCGCCCACGTCGTGGGTGCGGTGTTCGCCAGCTCGCGACTGACAACCCTTCAGGTTCACGTGGGTGCCGGAATCCTCGCGGTCGTCCTGACGATTGCTCATGCTCGTCAGCGTCGGGTCCGTCCGCGCCGGACCGACCTGTCACGTCGCTCGTTCGTCCGGATGGCAGCACTCACCTCCATCGCGGGGGTGCTCGAGGCCGGCGTCCAGGTGAGCGGAGCGCTCACGGCGCGACGCGGCATACGTCGCCCGACGGGGTCGTTCCAACTCACGTCGTCCTCGGTCGCAGCAATCCCTGCCACGTCGTGGCTGTTCGACCAGGTGCCGACAGTCGACCCGGCAGAGTGGCGGCTGATCGTGACGACGGGCGGAACCTCTCGCGGCTGGTCGCTCGCTGACCTCGCCCCGGGGCATGACCGGCAGGTGGCAGTGCTGGACTGCACGGGCGGGTGGTGGACCGAACACGCGTGGTCGGGGGTGCGAGTCAGCCGGCTACTGCCACCAGGGGCCACCGGAACCGTCGAGGTGACCAGCATGACGGGATACTCCAGGCGACTGCCGCTGACCGACGAGTTGCTCCTGGCCACCGCGATCGACGGCGGCAGTCTGTCCGCGGCTCATGGGGCGCCTGCCCGTCTGGTCGTCCCGGGTCGACGCGGGTACCACTGGGTCAAATGGGTCGTGCGGATCCGTCACGACGACCGCCCCTGGTGGGTCGAGCCACCACTGCCGCTGCACTGAGACGCAGCCTGCCCTCCGGGAGGACGACGAGAAGATACGCAGAACGGAGCCGAGGTCGGTCAGCGCCGCAGGCCGCGGAAGGCGTCGAGCAGCGTCGCCTGCGCCTCGGGCGTCAGGCTGTCAACGGGGACGGTGCCGAGTAGGTCCAGGGTCTGGCGCAGCTGCGCCAGGTACCTAACGCAGGGGTCGCAGACCGCGAGGTGACTGGCCACGCGACGCCGGTCGCGCCAGCTCAACCTGCCCTCGAGGTAGTCGGTGACGAGCTCGACCAGCTCCTGACACGTCAGGGCCGCCATTTCAGCTCCTCTCCAGGTAGGCCGCCAGCCCGGCACGGACGGCGGTGCGGGCGCGGTGCAGCAGCACCCTTTGGTTGACCTGTGAGATCTCCAGCAGGGCACACACCTCCTCCGAGGTGTGCCCGAGCACGTCGCGCAGGGTGAGGACGATCCGCTGGTGGTCCGGGAGGGCGCTGACGGCCACACTCAACTGCCCCCTGACCTCTCCCGCGAGAACTGTGCCCTCCACCGCGAGGTCCTGCGGCCAGGCAGTTGGTGCTGCTCGCCAGCCACCGGGATGGGCGTCGCCCGCGGACTGGAAGAGCGCCGGGTCGAGGCTCGGGGCGCCGTCATCGCCGATGAGCGCGCTCCACGGGAGGGTGCGCCGCTCCTTGACTCCACGGGTCTTGGCGGTGTTCACGAGGATCCGGTAGGTCCAGGTGCGCAGAGACGAGCGGCCCTCGAACCGGTCCAGCCCCTTGACCACGGCGAGCCAGGTCTCCTGGACGACCTCCTCCGCCGAGGCCTCGGTGGAGACGAACCGCCGGGCGACGGCGAGCATGGACCTCGACCACTGTGAGACGACCCGGGCGAACGCGTCCTCGTCGCCCGCGCGGAGGGCGGCGAGGAGCTCGGCTTCCTCTCCCGCCATGCGGGCAATCTAGCGTTGGTCGCCGGGCGCTCACAGGAGCTCGGCGTCCTGCTCGACGCACAGCAGAACCGGGCCGTCGGTGGCGAACAGCTCGGTCATCGCCGCGTCGAGCTGGTCCCGATGGGTGACGCGGATCCCGTGCGCACCGCACAGGACGGCATACGCGGCCCAGTCCGGGTTGGTCAGCGAGGTGTGCCACACCGGGTAGTCGGCGGCCAGTTGTTCCTTGCTGATCTTGCCGAGCGCGTTGTTGTTGAGGAGGACGTGCTTGACCGGTATGCCGTGGTGGACGGCCGTCGTGAGCTCCATGGCGTACTGGCCGAAGCCTCCGTCGCCGGTCACCGCCACCACCGTTCTCGTCGGGTCGGCGGCCCACGCGCCCATCGCCGCCGGGTAGCCGAAGCCGATCGAGCCGAGGTAGCCGGACATGAGCACTGGTTGACCCTTCGACTCGAGGTAGCGGCCGAGCGAGTAGGCGTGGTTGCCGACGTCGACGGCGACCACGGCCTCGGTCGGCAGGTGTTCGGAGAGCGCGGCGAAGACAGCGGCTGCGGACACGCCGCGGCCTCGGTCGTCGGCCACTCGACGCGCTTTCTCGGCGCGCCAGATCGTCCAGCGCTCTGCGACGTCGCCGCGCTGGTCCTCTGCGTCCGCACCGGCCGCCCTCACCGCGTCGGCCAGGGCGGTGAGGACGACGGCCGCATCGCCCAGGACCTCGGCGGTCACCGCGTCGAACCGCCCGATGGCGGTAGGGGTGTCGTCGATCTGCACGATCCGCTGCCAGGGCGCGATGCCGGTGTGGTTGGAGAACGACGCGCCGACGACCACGAGCAGGTCGGCCTCGTTCATCAACCAGCTCGCGACCGGTGTGCCGCTGCGCCCGAGAACCCCTGCGCCGAGGGGGTGCGTGTCGGGCACCAGCCCCTTCGCCTTGAAGGTGGTGAGCACCGGCGCCCCGAGCTGCTCGGCCAGGGAGATGACTTCGTCCCTCGCGCCGCGGGCCCCGTGCCCGACCACCAGCACCGGGCGGTGTGCCTCGGTGAGCAGCTGGGTGGCGCGGGCCAGTGCGTCCGGGTCGGGGCCCACCGGGCGTCTGGAGTAGCGACCGTCCGGGGAGCCGGCGGGCGCCGAGGACGGCTGAGCCTGCACCTCGTCCGGGAGCACCAGGTGGGCGACCCCGCGCCCGTCTCGCGCATGCTTGACGGCGAGCGCGGCCAGCTCCGCGTGGTCGCTGCCCGACTGCACCGTGGTCGTCGAGATCGCGACGTCGCGGAACACCGCCCCGAGGTCGAGGTCCTGGAACGCCCCGCGTCCCAGTACCTTCGACGGCACCTGGCCGGAGATGGCGACCACGGGCGCGCTGTCGAGCTTCGCGTCATACAGGCCGGTCAGCAGGTTGGTCGAGCCCGGCCCGGCGATGGCGAAGCACACCGCCGGTCGGCCGGTGAGCTTCCCGTAGGCGCTGGCCGCGAAGGCCGCCGCCCCTTCGTGGCGGATGCCGATGTAGCGCAGCTCGCCCCGTTCCTCCGCGTGCCGCAAGGCGTCGGCGAAGCCGAGGTTGGAGTGGCCGACCATGCCGAAGACCGTGTCGACGCCATGGGCGACGAGGGTCTCCACGAGGACGTCGGCGACAGTGCGCCCGACCGCCACCTGGTCGGGGAGCCGCACCTTGACACCCTCGGGACCCTCCTCGACCTCGTAGGCGGCAACCCGGTCGTCGAGGTGGTCCGCGAGCAGACCCGGCGGGGCCCCCGTGACCGGGTCGTAGTCGTAGCCGTGCCAGGGGCAGCGCAGCAGGCCGTCCTCGATCGACCCCTCACCGAGCGGCCCACCCTGGTGGGGGCAGTGGTTCTCCAGCGCCCCCAGCCGACCACCGCACCGGGTCAGGGCGATCGAGCGCCCGTCGACCGTGACGCTCCGGACCCGCCCCTCCTCTGGTACATCGATCTGGGCCACCTCGTGCCACGAGTTCGTGGTGCTGTCCATGTAACGCTCCTCGCGCCCGTCGAGACCGATGTCCATCAGTGACCACCGGCCGCCTCGGCGTTACAGGGCGCCGGAGACGGACGGAGGAACCGTGGACCTCACCCAGACGCGCACGAGCCTGCACGCGGTGGCAGAGCTCCTGCTCGCCGGCCCGCAGTACGACGCCTGCGGCGACATCAGGCTGCGCGTCGTCCCGGGCGGCATCGCGACCGTGGCCGAGCCTGACCTGCGGCTGGTCGGCTCCGAGCTGCGCGGCCCCAAGGGTCGGCACCCCTTGACGGGCACGTATGCCGCAGCCGCGGCGGCACTCGGGGTCGCGCCGCGGTCGCTGGGTGACGTCTATTCCGACACCGTCGACGTGGTGGCCGGTGACGTCATGGTGACCGACGATGACCACGTCGCCCTGCTCCTCGACGCGTTCGCGCGGGGCGACGCGGCCCTGCGTGCGTTCTGCGCCTCGGAGGAGCCGGTGCTCTGGCCGGAGCACTTCGACATCGGCATCTCCTGGGACGAGGTCAACTACGGGGTCTCACCCGGCGACACGGTCATCCCGGAGCCTTACGCCTACGTCGGTCCGTGGACCCGTCGGCAAGGACACTTCTGGAACCACTCTTTCGGTGCGGCCCGGGCGATGGCCGAGCTCGACGACGTGGCGGCCTTCTTCAGAGAGGGAGCTGAGCGGGCCGCCGCAGACCTCCCGGCATAGGCCGCGGTGGCCGTCGCGATCCGAGCGGGCGTTGCGCCGTGAAGTGCTGCGGTCCCCCCCCGAGGGTCGGCAAGACGCGCTCATCGTCGTACTTGAAATGCCGGTCTGCCCCGGTCGTGTGAATGTCGGAGTTGAGGTGTGCCGCAGTCCTTCATCATCTGAGGTGTGGGAGCCAACTGGATCAAGGCGCTGCTGTGTGCAGCCGCAGTAGGTCCGGCGCTCACGGGGTGCGCCACAGCTGACGACGCCGCCGACCGGGCGATCCCGGTCGCTTCGCCGGTTTTCTGCACGAGCGCGAACTCGAGCATGAACGTCGTGGCGCACGAGGACGACGACATCCTGTTCATGAACCCGCCCACGGACACGGACGTGGCCGCGGGCCGTTGCCTGACGACGGTCTACCTGACGGCAGGCGACGACGGGCAGAGCGCGTCGTACTGGCGAGGTAGAGAGGACGGCGCGATGGCCGCGTACGCGACGATGGCCGGCAGCCCGAACTCCTGGGCGACGGCGAAGCTCCAAACGGCATCTGGTCAGGCGGCCGTGGCGCGCACGCTGAACGGGACAGGCATACGGCTGATCTTCCTGCGCCTCCCGACCGGCAGTCCCTCAGGGCGGGCCAACCACCACTACGAGTGCCTCAGCAAGCTGCACGCCGGAACCATCAGGAGGGTGCATTCGGTGGACGGCAGCGCCGAGTACACCAACGCTTCATTGCGCGCTACCTTGACCGGCTTCATGGCGAGGTTCCACCCCAGCGTCATACGAACGCTGGACTACACCGATCGCTACGGCGACGGAGACCACGCCGACCATCACAACGCCGCCTACTACACCGAGGAGGCGCAGCGCGACTACACCGCCCCGCATCGCCTGCAAGGCTTCCGTGGCTACTCGATGACCCTGCTGCCCGCCAACCAGTCGGACAGCGCTGCTGCGCGGAAGCTGGCGATCTTCCTCGCTTACGCCGCGCACGACTCCCATGTCTGCCAGACGGCCGACGCGTGCCGCCATGCCCGTCGGTACTGGTCGTGGATGTCCCGCACCTACGAGGTCCCCGCGCCGTTTGCCTCAACCGTGGCGGCAGCTCAGCCAGCGGTGGATGGCCGGGCCAGCAGAGTCTCCGCCCGAAGGCTCCGCCCCGAAGCGACGAGCAGGCTTTCCACGCGCCCGCAGGCCCCCGTCGCCGCGCATCGACTCGACCCGCCCTCGTGGTGACTCGTCCCTTCGGTCCGGTTTGCGCTCCCCGGTGCGTTGATCCGCCCGATCCGACCGGATAGACCGGCGGCGCGACCTATCCTCAGCAGCGACCACCCGCCTGAACTGATGCTGAGAGGGCCGCCCGTGAACCATCGGCGACTCGCCCGGGGCCTCGTGCTGCCCTTCCTCCTCACCGTGGCGACGGTGGTCGCCCCGCTGGGCGCGCTGCCTGCCGCGCAGGCCACCCCGATCGACCCCTCCATGACGGCCGGGGTGCGACTTCCGGTCCTCCCGCAGGCGCCGGGCCGGGGCACCGACTTCCGCCTCGCGTCGTCCGACTACCTGGGCTTCAGCCGCACGCAGTACGACGAGACCGCGCCGTCGGACAAGGCCACCGTCGACGTCTACCGCACGAGCGACGCCACGCGCGTCGCGACCGTGCCCGTCTCGAGCTACGGCTACCTGCTCGACGAGCTCTCGTCGTCCTCGTTGGTCCACCGTGACGCCACCCCGGAGGGAACGACGGTGGTCGTCTCCGACGTCGAGACCGGCCGGGTCTCCTGGAGTGTGTGGGTCCCGAAGGCCGAGCTCATCATCTCCACCGGGGACACGTGGGTGCTCAGCGTCGCCTCCGACGAGACGCATGCGGTCATCCTGCGTCGACCCGGACAACCTCAGCAGGTGGTCTCGGGCATCACCCTGTCGGCCTACCAGCTGCCGTACATCGACGGGGACTCGAGAGGCTTCGTCGTCAGCAACAACGGCGGCACCGTGTGGACCCTCGACCTCGACAGCGCGTCCGCCGACGTGGTCCTGACGACGACCCGCAGCCTGCACGTGTACGCCACGCCGTCACGGTTCTTCGCCGTCGAGGACGGCTACAACACCATCGACGACGTCGTGCACTGGTGGGAACGCGACGGCGTCGGCCAGGGGCAGGTGTCCGTCCCAGCCGTTCCGGACGGGCGCAACTACGTGCCCTTCGGGGATCGCCTCGCCTCGGTGCGCGCAGAGACCGGCTGGAGCGACAGGGTGGAGCCCGTCGACCTCGGCTCGGGCGCCCGGGAGGACGCCGTGCTCACGCACGTCCTCTCCATCCACGCCCTGGGTGACGGTCGCCTCGCCGCCGTCATCGGCGACACCGGCAACGGTCGGGTCGTCCTCGTCGGCGACGGAGCCCCCGCGACCACGTTCAGGGAGCTGCCCGAGCTCGGCGAGACGGCCGTGTCCGTCGGGCTGTCCGGGGACCGCGTCGTGACGGGGTACGGCGACGCGTGGAACACCGCGTACGGGACCACGTGGACGACGCCACTCGACGGCTCCTCGAGCCCGCAACAGCTCACGGACGGCACGGACGTCATCGCGGGTGGACTCGTGCAGGCCGCCGGGGACACCGTCCTCACGCAGGCCACGTCCACGGGGTGCTGCGGCGACGGGAGCTACCGCGTCGTCTGGCCCGGGGGACACCGGGACCTGCCGACGGCGGCCCGCCTCGGGCGCGGAGGGCTGGTGCTGGCCCGGGCCGACGCCTTCGAGGACGCACGCTCCGGCGCACCCCTCGGGGCGGTGCCGAGCGGGCCCTACGTGGTCGACGGCCGGACCCTCTGGACCCTCTCGCGCGACGGCGCCCTCCTCACCGCCCATGACCTCTCCGGCGCATCACCGGACCGCTCCGTGACCACCTATCTCCCGACGACGTGCGGCGACGTCCTGGAGTCGGGTGGCCGGTTCCTCCTCGTACGGTGCCTGGACGACTACTTCTCGGTCGACACCCTCGGGATCTACCGCCCGTGGAAGCTGGCGTACCACGCGCCGCAGCCCTCGGACCCGCAGGTGGGTGCTGGCTTCGCGGCCTGGACGACGTACCAGGAGGACGCACAGGGCCAGACGCAGGCCGTGGTCATGGTCCAGGACCTCGGGCCGTCGCGGCAGACGAGGACCTACGGCCTCGCACACGGGCGCTACAACCCGCCGGGCCCGATCCTGGCCGTCGACGACAACGCGCCCCGCCTCGTCTACGCCGACTCCCAGAGCCTCATCCGCCGCGTCGACCTCGACTGGCTCACCGCGCCCGCGCAGACCCTGGTCGACACCTCCGCTCCACACGTGGTGTCGACGGGAGGCTCTGCCCGAGCCACTGCGGGTCCGCTGTCGGCCCAGTGGGCGTTCAGCGACAGTGCAGACGAGTCGCCCTTCGTCCCGAGCGGCGTGCAGGACTACGACCTGCGCTACCAGCAGCCGGCCGTGCTCTCCCCGGTGGTCGAGGGCAGCTGGGTCACCCCGGACTCCCTGACCCACCTCACCAAGACGACCGCCATGCTGCCCTCGACCCCCGGGCGTGACACCTGCTGGTCCGTGCGCGCCCGCGACCGCGCCGGCAACGCGAGTGCGTGGACCGCGCCGCGCTGCACCACCGTCGACGTGACGGCGCCCGTCGTCCGCCTCACGGCGCCCACGGCGCTCGCCACCACCTCCACGGCAGCCCTCGTCGCCTGGACGGGCTCCGACTCCGCCGGCGTGGCGTCGTACGACGTGCGCTACCGCCGCGCGACCTTCGGCGGGTCGCTCGGGGGCTACGTCGCGGTGGCCAACGGCACCAAGGTCAAGAGCCTCGGCGTCAACCTCGCCGCCGGTTACCAGTACTGCTTCTCGGTCCGGGGCCGGGACGGGCTGGGCAACGTGTCGGCGTGGACGGCGGAGCGGTGCATCGCCAAGGTCCTCGACGACCGCTCGCTCACGATCGGATCGTCCGCTTGGACGCGTACGGGTGCCTCCGTCTTCTACGGGGGTACGGTCACGACGACCCGGACGGCTGGGGTCGCCCTGACGCGCCCGGGTGTCACTGCCCGTCAGGTCTTCGTGCTTGCGACGACGTGCTCCTCCTGCGGCTCGGTCGCCGTCTACGTCGGGTCGACCAAGGTCGGCACGCTGTCGCTGACGTCGTCCTCGACGCGCAACAAGGTCATGTTGTCCACGACCCTCTCCACGGCTCGCTCGGGCACCTTGAAGCTCGTGTCGACGACAGCGGGCAAGCCGGTCTACGTCGACGCCTTCGCCGTCAGGAGCCGGTGACCCGCGTCCGCAGGTGGACCTGGTGGTGCCGGTGACACACTGGTCACGTACCTCAGCTCAACGGCCAGACCGGAGCCCGCCATGGATGACGACACCCGTACCGCGCTGCACCGAAGCCAGGTCATCGACCTCACCACCACGGGCCGCAGGACCGGGCAGCCGCGCAGGATCGAGATCTTCCTGCACGACGAGGACGGGCTGACGTTCATCACGGGGATGCCGAGCGCCGAACGTACCCGCGACTGGTTGCGCAACGTGGAGACCGACCCGCGCATCGTCATCCACCTCAAGCACGGTGCGACGGCCGACCTCCCGGCGACCGCGCGCGTCATCGTCGACCCGGACGAGCGCAGGCCCCTCATCGAGGCCGCCGCGAGGCGCTGGGGGCGCACCGACGTGCCCGCGATGATGGAGTACAGCCCGCTGATCGTCGTCCAGGTCGACGACGACGGCACCCCGCCGACCTCGTAACCGGCTGCAGCACCTACGCATTCGCCAGAAGACCGGCCCGCTGCCGATGAGTTCAGCCGCCTCGGCGGGTCAGAACAGGTGGAGGCGTGAACCCGCAGCAGCCCAGGTGAGGACGGAACCATGAGCAACCACGAAGGCCCACTCGACATCACCTTCACAGCCACCCTGGGGCGAGTACGAGCGGGCGACACGTGGACCTGCGTGCAGCTCCCCGGCTCTGCAGCGATCTTCGGCACCCAAGGCCTGGTGAAGGTGACGGGAACCGTGGACGGTGAACCCTTCCAAGGGGCGTTCATGGCCCTGGGCGACGGCACGCACAAGCTGCCGATCACCGCGGCCGTTCGCCGGGCCATCGGCAAGCACGACGGGGACCAGGTGGTCGTTCACCTCACGGCTCGACGCAGCTGAGCCGGTCGCCCTCGGGCTCAGTCGGAGCCTGGAACCACCTTCAGGACCTCGCGTCCCCGCGCAGCCAGCGGAGTGCCCGCTGGCCCAGCCCCTCCGGCTGTGACTCGACCATGGACGCCAAGGCCTGCTGATCTGGCCGGCCGCCCTGCTCGTAGTAGCGAAGGGCTTCGACCGCCTGGTTGAGGAAGTCGTCGACTTCCCGCACGTCGTACCCGCGACGCAACTTCGTCGACGCGAAGCGGCGACCGGGTGTCGGCGAAGCTGGCGCCTGCGGTCCCGGACGACCGCCCTGCTCGTAGTAGCGCAAGGCCGCCGCGACCTGGTCGAGCATGTCGTCGACCTCACGCTCGTCGTACCCGTCCCGGAACTGAGTCGGAGTGAGCGTCTTGGTCAGGACGTCCTTCGAGGTGAGCATTGGACCATCATGGGCCCCGCCCGGGCTCTGGCGGGGAAGTTGGCGACGACCCACCGGGCGGGTACCAGATGCCCGTCAGTGGCGTGGAGGGCAGCGAGGGCGCCAATTCGGTTGCCCGTCAACAGGGGCCGTGTCACGCTCACGAGATGTCCAGCAGCATCGCCGACAAGCTCTTCGACCGGTTCGGCGAGACCGCTGCCGCGGTGATGAAGGAGCGTCCTGAGGCGGACCCGGTGATGGTCCGCGACATCTTCGACGAAGCGGCGACGTTGCTGCACAACGGACTTGCCCTCGACCACCTGGATGACCACGATGCCGACATCGTCATCTCTGACCTGTGCGTGGCCCTTGCTGATGCGGACGTGACCGCCGCGCTGTTGACCCGCTTCTACGCTGCCACGGACCACCCCGAAGACCTGCACGACCCGGCAGGGGTTGCCCTCGCCTACGAGAACGTCCTGAGGATCTTGCAGCTCTGACGCCGTCGCTCAGCCTCGCAGGGCGCCGATCCCGTCGAGCAGCAGGTCGAGGCCCACGTCGAACTCGTCGGCGAAGTCGTACCCGGCATCGATGACCTCGGAGATGAGGGCCTCGAGGTTGGGAAACGGGCTAGGGCCGTCGCCCGGCCCCTCGTGGGCCCGCACGGCTTCGACGACCGGGGTGGGGGCGGTGGGCAGAGCGAGCTCCTGCAGGACGAAGCCGTAGACGTAGGCGTCGAGGAAGGCCAGCACCTGGGCCGACGCCCGGCCGGCGAAGCCGCGCGCGCGCAGGTAGCCGATGACGTGGTCCTGGTGGGCGAGCGTGATCGGGCCCGGCGCGGTCCGGGACTCGACGAGGCCGATGGCCCACGGGTGCCGGCGCAGCACCAGGCGCTCCGACACCGACCTCGCACGGAGCCCGGCCCGCCAGTCCGGACCTTCGGGGAGAGCCATCTCATGGAAGACCTGGTCGACGAGGGCGTCGAGCAGCGCATCCTTGTTCGCGAAGTGGTGGTAGACCGCCATGCCCTCCACGCCGAGGCGCCGCCCGAGGGCCCGCATGGACAGCGCCGCCAGACCGCCCTCGTCCGCAAGAGCCGTGGCCTCCTCGAGGATGCTCTGCACCGTCAGGGGACCGCGGTGTAGGGGTTGTCCCTGATTCATCCCTGACTCCACGTGTGGGTTGACGCCGACCTTTACGAAGTAAAGTACCGTGCTTTACGCCGTAAGAATTTCGCCGAGAGGACCCTCTTGTGACCGCTTTGACACCAGCCAGGGCGCCGTGGGGCGCCGTCCCTGCTGGCACCGGCCGTCCGCAACCTGCGCTGTCGACTCGCTGGGCGGCGCGGGCTCGGAAGCGTGCACGCCGGGCCGCGCCCGCGGACGCCCGGATCCTAGGAGGCCCCGCGCCGAGGCGCCACCACCTCATGTGGTGGGCGGCAGCCCTGCTTACGCCGGCCGTCTTCCTCGTGCCGGCCGGCCTCGTCGCACTTCGCGGTTACGGAGGGGAGTCCGACCTCGTGGCAGCCGCCGAATCGGCCTTTCTCCGCGCCGACGTGTCGGCTCCCGTGACCGACTCCCGGGAGCTGGCCGAGCTGACCGCGATGTGGCGGGAGTTCCACCTCGTCAAGGCGCTCATCGCCGGCCTGCTCGTCCTCGCGCTCGTGAGCCTGGCCTCGACGGTGCGCCGTCGAGTGGACGCCTCCGAAAGTCGACGTCGCCGAGCGCTCCTGCTGTCGGTCCACGGCGGGGTGGTCGTCTGGCTCCTCGGAGCGCTGACCGTCCTGCTCGCGAACGTGCAGGGCGCGGCCGCGCCGTTCGCCTCCGTCGCGTCGCTGCTGCCGGCAGGCCATGGAACGGGTCAGCTGGAGGTGGTCCTGAGCCACCTGCGTCAGGCCGTGGCGGCCGGGACACCCTCCTCCGGTGGAGCCCTTGCGAGCCAGCTCCTCGGCGACTTCACCCTCTACCACGCGGTTTTGGCGGTCCTTGCCGCGGCCACGGGCGGCGTGCTCAGCACCCTGGCGCTTCGCGCGCTCTGGCGGCGCTGGCGGCTCCGCGGACCGGTCCGGTCCCCACGCCCGACGTGGCTCGTCGAGACCACCCTGTACGGCGCTGCCGGAGCGGTGTTCCTCCTGCTGTCACTGGCGAACGCGAGCACCTGGGTGCACCCGGTGCCCGCGCTCCTGGCCTCCCTCGGCGGCAGCTGACCGCGCACCGCTGCCCACGGGTCATCCAGCGGACCGTCGCGCGTGACGGGCGATCTCGTCCAGCACCCGTACCCATGAACGAAGGAGCACGACCATGGAATCATTGAAGGGCGCGGGCAAGATCCGGACGCGCGGCCCAGTCGCTCGGGGCCGGTCCGTCGGCGCGGCCGCGCTGGCAGTGGCCGTGGCGGTGATCGCGGAGAACGCAGTCCTGGCGGTATCGGGCGCACCGACCTACGGCGCCCCGATGAAGGAGGTCATGGCCTACTACGCGGCCAACCGCGCCTCGGTCGCGATCGCCTCTGGCCTCGTGGCGGTGTACCTGCCGGTGCTCCTCATGTTCCTGTCTGGCCTGCAGGGCCTGGTGGAGCGGCGGGGCGGTGGGGGAGCCGACTGGGCGCGACTCGCTGTGGCCGCCGGAGCGTCCCTGTCGGCCGGCTTCGTGCTGGTCAACGTCCTGCAGGTCGGGCTCGCTCTGTCCGCCGGGCAGCTGGCTGAGCCGACTCCCGCGGACGAGCTCGTGTGGCGGATCCACGCGGCGGCGTTCGGGCTGGCGCTGCCCATGCTCGGCGCCACCTTCGTCGGCACGGCCCTCGCCGCACACGCGAGCGGGCTGACGCCCGCGTGGCAGCGGCTGCTCGGCCTGGTGGGCGGGGGACTCCTGGTCGTCGCAGGCATCGGGAACCTCGCCCTCGCCGACGGCTCGCCCCTGGTCTTCGTCGGGCTCCTGGGCTTCGCCTCCTGGCTCGCCTGGCTCATCGTGACCGGAGTGCGCCTCGTCCGGTCATGAGTCGGGTGAGGCCAGGACCGAGGCCGCAGCGCGCTGGCGAGCGCCGGGAGGCGGTCACGTCGTCAGGGGTGATCGCCTGCCTCCGCCGCGAGGCGGACTGGAGGGTCTCGAACGAGGGACGGATCAAGCCCCATTTCCGGCAACCCCACGTATCCGAGGTGATACACGGATAGATTGCGCTCAACCAAGGGGATGTAGGGACGATATGACCGGGACCACGAACGCTCCTGCCGGCTGGTACCCGCAGGCTGATGGCCAGCAGAGGTACTGGAATGGCGAGTCGTGGACCGAGCACGTCGCGCCGGGTGTGCTCACCCAACCAGTCAGTGGGTCATCATCGGAGCCCACGGAGTCGGCGGTGCCTCGTCGCCGCGTCGGCAAGGCCGCGGCTTTCGGTTGGGGAGGACTGGCCCTCACGGCTCTGATGGGGGCCGCGGGGTCCGGCTTCAGCGGTGTCGCACTTCTGGCGGGCCTGTTCGCCCTTGTGCTTGGGGTGATCGCCGTGGCTCGCGGACACGTTGGTTGGGCCCGATTGCGCCACCGCACGGCAGGTGGGGTCGTCATCGGTGCGGCCCTGGCGCTACTCACCGTCGGTGCCGTGGCCGCGCCCCCGCCCGCACCCTCGTCCGCTGCCTTGGCCCTGACGAGCCGCAGCGTCCCACCCACCCCCCAAGGCGCAGCCCGAACGACAGCATCGGATTCCGCTGCCGCCCAAGCCGCGGCTGCAGCGGACCAAGCCGCAGCGGACGCTGCAGCGAAGGCCGCAGCCGACGCAGCTGCTGCGACCGCCAAGGCAGCCTCCGACGCCGCGGCCAAGTCGGCGAAGGATGCCGCAGCACAGCAAGCGAAGGCAGCCGCCGCCGCGCAGGCGAAGGCTGCAGCCCAAGCCAAGGCCCGAGCCGCCGCGCAAGCGAAGGCCCAGGCCGCCGCTCAGGCGAAAGCTGCGGCAAAGGCAAAAGCAGCCTCGCTGGCGAAGGCGAGGGCGGCCGCCCCCGTACCGCCTCCCGCGCCCGCCGCCACCACGTACGACAACTGCACAGACATGCACGCCGACTACAAGGGCGGTGTGGCGCGGCCCGGTGCGGTCGATCACCGCACCGGTGGCGGCCACGCCAACTACGCGCCTGTCTACAGTCTGTCGCTCTACGAGGCGAACGCAGGCAGTGACCGCGACGGCGACGGGATCGCCTGCGAAGCCTGAGCAGGACTCGGTCCGATGGCTGTCTTGTCCTGTCAGGGCAACGCACCGCGCACGAGCCCGGGCCCGGAGCGAGGTCCTTCTTGGGCTGGGTCGGCGAAAGTCGTTTGGCGATGTGAGCCGTTGTGGTGATGCTTCCACCATGAGCGACTACCTCGAGAGCGAGCGCCTGGTGCTGCGCCAGTTCACAGCGCAGGGTGCGGATCTTCTGATCGAGCTGGACAGTGACCCTGCAGTGATGCGGTTCCTCACCGGTGGCGAGCCGTCGATGTCAGACGACGTCGTCCGTGACGAGGTCATCCCGAGCCTGCTCGCGGCGTATGAGCGGTGGAACGGTCGGTTCGGGTTGTTCGCGGCCTACGAGAAGGAGACCGGCGACTTCATCGGTTGGTTCTGCCTACGCCCCGAACGGTCGGGTCCGCTGGACGAGGTCGAGCTCGGATACCGGCTCCGCCGGGGCGCGTGGGGCAAGGGGTATGCGACCGAGGGCTCGAATGCCCTTGTCGACAAAGGTTTCTCGGAGCTGGGCGTCAGCACGGTCTGGGGCGAGACCATGGCACTGAACATCTCCTCCCAGCGGGTGATGGAGAAGGTCGGCATGTCCGTCGTCAGGTCGGTCCCCACGCCTGAGGACATGCTGGGCGTCGAGGGCGCGGAGCGCGGTGGCTACCGGTTCGAGATCACCAGGGAGCAGTGGGCGCGACGATGACGCCTCCGCAAGTGCTGAGCCGATCGAGGGACCGCGAAGCCGTGCTCGTCGGTGCCGCCAACCATGACGTGCGTCCTACCGCGGCGAGCTGACCGATTCCGGAAGTGGACGAGTCCGCTCCCGTACAGCCTGTCCTCGTGAGTCGAGGCATCCTCAGTGTCGTTCAGTCCTTCAGTCGTTCTGCACGAGTCGTAGCAGGCTACCGTCCGGATCGAGCAGCGCACCGATCCGCAAGCCGGACGACTCGCGGCGGGGTGGATGGACCCTGGGAAACCCTTGCCTCGTCTCGGCCACCCCTGCGGCGCGGCACACGGCATAGAAGTCGTCGACATCGTCGAGCCTCAGGCAGCAGCCGAACGAACTCGTGGACGGGTCCAGGTCCGGAAAGGGGAAGAACTCCAGGCTCACCCCACCGCGTCGCAAGATCATCCACCCGTCGTCGCGGTAGTCCTGGGTGAAGCCCAGCTGCGCGTAGAACGCGCTCGTGCTCGCGAAGTCGCGCGCTGGCAGGTTCGGTGTCGCTCGATCGGCCATGCCGCATCGTAGACGCGAACCCGAGGCTGATCTCGGGCGCGATTCCTCGGCCGGCCCACCAATGGCCGGAGCCCGATCCGCCGCGTCTGACCCTGGGGTCAGCCTGCCGCATCGTCGATGATCTCCAGCAGCGCGTGCCGCACCTCCTGCGGATCGATGGCCATCGCGTTCTCGCCGACGGTGACCTCGAACCGGCTGGAACGCGGCGAGGTCGTGGGCCGCGGGTAGAGGAAGAGCTCCAGTCTCCGGCGCTCGACGAAGCGCCGGTGCGCCGACGCCAGTGCCTCGGGCGGCACCGGGACGATGACGTGGAAGAGCGGGGTCTGCGGAGGATCAGGGACGACCTCGACTCCCGGGATGTCCTGCAGCGCGGCCGCGATGTCCTTGGCCCGTTGCCAGAAGACAGGCATGCGGGGGACCAGCGTGTCGAGGCCGATCTCGGCCGAGACGGCGAGCGGCCAGGCGTGGTGCAGCTGCCCGCCCAGCCGGGCCCGCCACTCACGAGCCTGGTCCACGAGGTCGGACGGTCCCGCGAGCACCGCACCGCTGAGACCCTCCAGTCCCTTGTACAAGGAGACGTAGACGGTGTCGAAGAGGGCGGCGATCTCGGCGTGCGGGCGCCCGTAGAACGGCTGGGCCTCCCACAGGCGAGCCCCGTCGAGGTGGGCCGCGATGCCGCGGTCGCGCAGCCACGTCGTCTGCTCGCCCAGCTCGTTCCACGACGGAAGGCGCCCGCCCAGGTCCCGCTGCGGTAGCTCGAGGAGCACGGCAGCCAATGGCTCGCGGAGGCCCTCGAGGTCCTCGAGCGTCACGAGGCGGTCGTGGTCGCCCAGCAGTACGCCGTGCAGCTGGTGGACGATCTCGTAGCCCTTGCGCTCGTGGACCTCGATGTGTGCCCTGGGGTGGAACCCGATGGTGCGACAGCCGCGGGCGTCGGCATGCAGCCGCAGCGCGACCTGCGAGGCCATCGCCCCCGTAGGCATGAACACCGCCGCCTCCTTGCCGAGCAGGTCGGCCACCCGCGCGTCCAACCGCGCCACCGCTCCGCCGCGACCGTAGGTGTCCTGGTCCCCGTCCTCGACGCGCGCCAGGAAGTCCTGGAGCCGGCGCGTGGGTGCCCGGCGCTGCTGCCCGTGCACGGAGAGCGACCTCGTCAGAGGTACGGCGTCAGTGGGAGTGCCTTGGGAGTCCATGACGCCCATCCTGACCCACGGGAGGAGAAGGACAGGTCAGTCACGGTGTCAGGCGCCGGGAGTGAGGATGCGGGAGCGGCGCTGCACGACCCACGGGAACGGCGGCCGCCACCGCGTCCACCGCCGGGCCAGCACGAGCACCGGAACGCTGGCCCACCACGCGAGCGCGACGACCGGCACGGCGAACAGGCAGATCCACCACGGCCCGACCAGCCACCCGAGCAGCAGGGCCGCCACCGCCAGCAGACCACCCACGACGTGGAGGACCCCGACGAGCAGCAGCCCCGCGGTCTCCACCTGCTGGGCGTGCGCGAACGCCGCGTTGGCGATGTTCTCGACGTCGTCCATCGAGTTCAGCGGCACCGCGACGGTGGTGCGCTCCCGCTCGACCTCGCTCACGTGGTCCCGGTGCCGGGCCAGGACCTGGGCAGGCGATCCGTCCGCCACCACGATCGAGCGGCCGCGGGCGCAGTGGCGCGTCATCTCGGTCTCGAGGTCGGTGAGGCGCCGGCCGCGCTGCAGCCGCTTCGGCCACGGCGGGAAGACGGGCCACCGCAGCTTCGTCTCGACCAGGGCGCCGTCGGCCAGGAGCGTGCGCACGCGCAGGCTCGCGCCGCCGTACCAGTCGCCGACCTCCGCCGTGACCGTGCCGTCGGGGGTGACGAGGATCGGCTCGGGCCGCTCGGCGTTCTCGAGGAAGTAGCGCTGCACGTCCTGCTCGTACGCCGCCGACCACTCCAGCGACAGGTCGTGGCCGTTGTCCAGCACGAGGCAGCCGGCAGGCACGAGCCCGAGGCCCTCCAGCTCCGCGGCGACCTCGGGGTGGTGGGCGTACTCGATGAGCCACGGTGTGGCGCGGTACTGCGGCACGGTGTCCTCCTCCGCCGGCGCAGCAGGGCACGGGCCGCCCCCGAGCCGGTCGGCGGTCACGCTAGGGCGCGTGCGGGCTCGGCGGAGCCGGTTCCACTGCAGGACCAGCCGATCGGGGGAGGCGGCAGGAGTGGGGAGGCGCCGGCCGGCGCGGTCCGTCAGTGAGCCGGACCGATGAACGAGCCGACGAAGGACCCGGCCGGTCGGAGCGAGGGCAGCAGCGCCGCCTGGTAGGCGTGGTAGACGTCGGGCTTGCCCGACCAGACGGTCGTCGACGGCTGGTGGTGCTCGTCGAGCTCGTGCCGCCACGACCCGTCGACGCGGTCGATGAAGCGGCGCTCGGCCTGGTCCCACCACACGGCGTACCAGTCGAGGTAGCCCTGCTCACCGGTCGCCTCGGCGAGCGCCCAGGCTGCGGCGATGCCCTCGGCGAGGACCCAGTGCAGCCGGGTGCGGACCACCGGGGTGCCGTCGAAGTCGACCGTGTAGACGAAGCCGTCCTCGCCGTCGACGTGCCAGCCGTCGCGCACGGCGGCCTCGAACAGTCCCTGCGCGTCCTCCAGCAGCCACTCCGGGGCGTCCTGCCCGCGGTCGAGACGCGCAGCACGCAGGTGCAGGGCCAGCCGCGACCACTCCAGCAGGTGGCCGATGGTCACGCCGTAGGGCCGGAAGGGGTCGGCGGGGGAGTCGTGGTTGTAGTCGGGCACTGGCACCCACGCCGAGGTGAAGTGCTCCGGCAGCCGCCAGTCGGCCGGGCGCGCCACCTCGTGCACGATGCGCTGCAGGACCCGCGCCGCCCGCTGGAGCCACACGGCCTCACCGGTGACGTCGTGGACGGCGAGCAGGGCCTCGACGGTGTGCATGTTCGCGTTGGCGCCGCGGTAGTCCTCCATCGTCGTCCACGCCCGGTCCCACGACTCGGCGGCCATGCCCTCGTCGTCGCGCCAGAACCTGTCCTCGAAGACACCGACCGCGTCCGCGAGCAGAGCCTGGCCCTCGGGGTGGCCGGCCGCAGTGGCGCTCGCCGCGGCGAGGAGGACGAAAGCGTGCTCGTAGCAACGCTTCTCGGGTGTCGTGGGCACGCCGGCCACGGCGTCCACAGCAGCGAACCAGCCACCGTGCTCCGCGTCGTACAAGGTGGTCCGCAGCGCGGCCACACCGTGGTCGAGCTCGCGCCGGGCGTCCTCGTGGCCAGCGAGCACCTCGAGGGCTGCGACGTGCGTCATCCGGCAGGTGACCCAGGCCTCGACGGGCCGGTCGAGCACCGGCTGGCCCGTGTCGTCGAGCCAGGCGAACCCGCCGGACGGGTGCACCGACCGGCGGCCGAACTCCCAGAGCCGGGCCCGTTCGGACGCGAGGGTGTCGAGGTCGGGCGCGGTGGGCAGCATGCGTGGATCGTATGCCGCGGCGCCCGCCGGCGGTCGGGAAGCGGCGGCCGTCGAGATCAGCCGCGCTCGACAGCCCCGCAGGGGCGCCCCACGTTGCTAGGTTCGCCTCGTCGGTGCCCCTCGGCACCCGGAGGGGGAGACGATGCAGCAGGAGCACGAGGACACCACGACCACCGCCACGGCCACTACCACGGTGACCGGCAGGCGCGTCCTCCCCGAGCCCGGGCGCCGTACCCGGCTGGTGCTGGCCAGCGCGCTGATGCTGTTCGTCGAGCTCGCGCTGATCCGCTGGACGTCGTCCAACAACCTCTACCTCGTCCACCTGACCAACTTCGTCCTGCTGGCGAGCTTCCTCGGCATCGGGCTCGGCTTCCTGCGGGCCCGGGCGGAGCGCGACCTCTTCCCGTGGGCGCCGGTCGGGCTCGCGGCGCTGGTCGCGTTCGTCCTGCTCTTCCCCGTCCGCACCGGCACCGGGCGCGGCGGCCAGTGGAAGCTGGTGGGCCTGTTCGACCTGGCGCCGCTCCCGCGCCCGCTCAGCCTGGCGGTGGTCTTCGTGCTCACGGTCGTGACCCTCATGGCCATCGCCCAGGAGGTGGCGCGGACGTTCGCCACCTTCGAGCCGCTCGAGGCCTACCGGCTGGACGTCATGGGCAGCCTCACGGGGATCGTGTCGTTCGCAGCCCTGTCGTTCCTCCGGCTGCCGCCGCTCGGCTGGGCGCTGCTCGGTGCGGCAGCGTTCGTGGTGCTGCTCGGCCGACGGCTGGCCCTAGCCCGCCGGCTGCCCGCCGTCGCGATCGTCGCCTTCGTCCTCATGCTGGGGGCGGAGTCGTTCATGGGCAGCTTCCAGTGGTCGCCCTACTACAAGATCCACACCGCCGACGTGGCCGGCGGGCTCGTCCGGGTGGAGGTCAACAACACGCCGCTGCAGACCGCCCTCCCCGTGTCGGTGATCAAGAAGAACTCACAGTTCTACCTCTACCCCTACACCTACGCCGGCCCCCACGACGACGTGCTCGTCATCGGCGCCGGCACCGGCAACGACGTGGCTGTCGCCCTCGACCAGGGCGCCAAGCGGGTCGACGCCGTGGAGATCGACCCGGCCCTCATGCAGCTCGGCCGCGACCGCCACCCCGACCGCCCCTACTCCGACCCGCGCGTCACCACCCACGTCGACGACGGGCGCGCGTTCATGGAGCGCACCGACCGCCACTACGACCTCATCCTCCTGGCGCTGCCCGACTCGGCGACCATCGTCACCGGCCAGTCGGCGCTGCGGCTGGAGAACTACCTCTTCACCACCCAGGCCCTCACCAAGGCGCGCTCGCTGCTCAAGCCCGGCGGCACGTTCGCCATGTACAACTACTACGAGCCGTGGCTCCTCGACCGCTACGCCAACACCGTGAGCACCGTCTACGGCACGGCGCCCTGCGTCCAGCGCGGCCCGAGCTACGGCCCCCGCCAGCAGGCGGTACTGAGCCTGCGCAAGGACGCCAGCACCGGCGGCTGCACGACGACCTGGGCGCCGCGCACGACCGCGCTCGAGCCCTCCGTCGACGACCGGCCCTTCCCCTACCTCGGGTCGCGCACCATCCCGTCCTTCTACCTGTGGATGCTCGGCCTGGTCCTGCTGGCCTCCGTCGTGGCCGTGCGCTCGGTGGCAGGGCCGCTGCGCACCATGCGCCCCTACGTCGACCTGTTCTTCATGGGCGCGGCGTTCCTGCTCCTGGAGACCAAGAACGTCGTGCAGTTCGCGCTGCTCTTCGGCACGACCTGGGCCGTCAACGCGGCGGTCTTCGCCGGGGTGCTGCTCAGCGTGCTCGCGGCCATCGAGGTCGCCCGCCGCGTCACCATCCGCCGCCCCGTGCTGCTGTACGGCGTGCTGCTCGCGGCGCTCGCGCTCGCCTGGCTCGTGCCGCAGGACGCGCTGCTGAGCCTGTCCGTCGTGCCGCGCTTCCTCGCCGGGGTGACCATCGCGTTCCTGCCGATCTTCGTCGCGAACCTGCTCTTCGCCGTACGGTTCAAGGGCTCCGGCTCCAGCACGGTCGCCTTCGGCGCCAACCTGCTCGGGGCCATGGTCGGCGGCGCGCTGGAGTACCTCGCGCTCATCCTCGGCTTCAACGCGCTGCTCATCGTCGTGGCGCTCCTCTACGGGCTGGCGCTCCTCACCGGGCGCAGGCACCTGGTCGCAGCCCGGACCTGACGCACACCGGAGGTCGGGCGACCGGGACCAAGGGTTGGTTCGGGGGTCATGCCGGATGGTCGTCCGCCGACACACCACGAACGATGGGGCCATGACCGCCATCACCGCCCGCTCGACGCCGGCCCTGCCGCGGGCGTTCCTGGTGGCCGGTCTGCTGGGGTGCATCCACGCAGCGTTCAGCCTCTACTGGGCCAGTGGTGGGACGGTGCTCGCCTGGTCGCTCGGGGCAGACCTCGTGGCGACCTTCCGTGGCAGGGAGTGGGTGCTTGCTCCGATCGGTGCGTTGAAGCTCGTCGTGGCGCTCGCGCCGCTCTTCCTGGCCTCGAAGGGCTGGCCGGGCCGGCGGGTCACGCGGTCCTTGTGCTGGCTCGGCGCCGCGGTCCTCGTCCTGTGGGGTGGCCTCAACACCCTGGTGGCCAACCTCGTGCTCGTGGGCGCGATCCACCCCTCGTCCGGCTTCGACCGCGCGGGGATGATCGGCCACGCCTGGCTGTGGGACCCGTTGTTCCTCGCCTGGGGCACAGCCGTCGTCCTGGGCCTTCGCGCGCGAGCACGTGCGAGCGGCACCCGGCGCGACCGTTAGGGTTTGCAGGGTGCTGAGGACGACGGCGGCTGTGGTCGCAGGCAAGGCCGCGCGCGCGGCGTCCCGTCTTCGCGGCGGTGGGTCCGCCCTGCCGGGGCTGGTGGCCGAGAAGGTCGACCCCGGATTCCTCGCCCACGCGCTCGCAGGCGTCCGCGGCGGGATCGTGGTCGTGAGCGGCACCAACGGCAAGACCACGACGACCAAGATGCTCGTGGCCGTGCTGCGCGCCCACGGCAAGACGGTCTTCACCAACCCCACCGGCAGCAACTTCACCCGCGGCGTCATCTCCTCGATGCTCGGGGAGCTGCCGGTCAACGGCCGGCTCGCCGCCGACCTCGCCGTGCTCGAGCTCGACGAGGCGCACGCCCTCAAGTTCGCCGCCGCGGTCAAGCCCACCCACGCGCTGCTGCTCAACGTCGCCCGCGACCAGCTCGACCGGTTCGCCGAGATCGACCACACCGCCCAGCTGCTCGCCAGCCTGGCCGAGCAGACCACCACCGGGGTCGTGCTCAACCTCGACGACTCCTTCGTCTCCCGGATCCGCGACCGCGTCGCCGACGGGGTGGCCGTGCGCTACTTCGGGGTCGACGCCTCCATCGCCGACCGCCTGCCCGAGCTGCAGGAGCAGGACGTGCGGTTCGAGGACGACTTCGTGCCGCCGGTCGCCGGGCCCGACGACGGCCTGCTCAAGCCATCGGACGAGCGCACCTTTCAGGTGCTCTTCGGCGACGGCACCGCGGGGTCCGGCACGGTGGGGCCGCTCGAGCTCCAGCAGCGCGGCCTCGCCGCGATGATCAACGCGACCGCCGCCACCTCGACCGCGCGGCTGCTGCTCGGCGACGCGTTCGACCCGGCAAAGGCAGCGCAGGCGCTGCGCGAGGTCACGCCGCCGTTCGGCCGCGGCGAGGTGGTGATGGTCGACGGCCAGCCGCTGGAGCTGGTCCTCGTGAAGAACCCCGCCGGCTTCACCGTGGCCCTCGGCACCTACGGCTCGACCCCGGTCGCGACCATGGTCGCCATCAACGACAACTACGCCGACGGCCGAGACGTCTCCTGGCTCTACGACGTGAGCTTCGAGAGCCTGCGGCAGCGCGGGGTGGCGGTGACCAGCGGTGTCCGCGGCTACGACATGGCGCTGCGCCTGCAGTACGACGACGTGTCCGTCGACAGGGTGGAGCCGGACCTCGAGCCCGCGCTCGACGCGTTCCTCGCCGCCCACCGCGACGAGCCCAAGCGGATCTTCTGCACCTACACCGCGATGATGGCGCTGCGCCGGGTGCTCGCCGCCCGTTACGACCTGCCCGACATCGGCGAGGAGGCGTCATGACCATCCAGCCACCCGGACACCCGCAGGGACCCGCGGCGCACCCACAGGACGTGTTCATCCCCGGGGAGCCGCAGGACTCGGCGGTCGTCCCCGACGAGACCCGCGAGGGCAAGGGGGCCATCCACCTGGTCCACCTCTACCCGCGCGAGATGAGCATCTACGGCGACCTCGGCAACACCCGCGCGCTCGCGGCCCGCATCCGGCGGCACGGCTACAGCCCCGTCGTCCACCAGCACCACCCCGGCAGCCCGTTCCCGGAGCAGGCGCACCTCGTGGTCGGTGGCGGCGGCCAGGACTCGGGCCAGGTGCGCGTCGAGGCCGACCTCGACCACATCGCCGACCGGCTGCGCGGGCTCGCCGCCGACGGGACGCCGATGCTCATGATCTGCGGGATGTACCAGCTGTTCGGCAACGCCTTCATCACCGTCGAGGGCAAGCGCCTCCCCGGCCTGGGCATCCTCGACGTGACCACGCAGGGCAACGCCAAGCGCATGATCGGGCCCGTCGTGCTCAGCACCGAGTTCGGAGACGTCGTCGGCTACGAGAACCACTCCGGCTCGACGACCCTCGGAGACGGCCAGGCGCCGTTCGGGACGGTGCGTTCGGGGTTCGGCAACAACGGCACCGACCGCACCGAGGGCGCCCGCACCGGCAACGTCATCGGCTCCTACCTGCACGGCCCGATCCTGCCCGCCAACCCGGCGCTCGCCGACGCCCTCATCGGGCTGGCCGCCGAGAAGGCCACGGGACGGCCGTTCGAGCCGCAGCCGCAGGACGACGGGTTCGCCGACGAGGCCCGCACGCGTCAGGTGCGCCGGCTCGTCAAGCGCTGACCGCCCCTCCGGTATGCAGCCGCAGCACCCGACCGACCGCCCCACGCCCGTGCCGGCACGGGTGCTCGACCTGTTCGCCGTCCCCGACGACGTCCGCCCGCTACCCGGGGGTGGGGGTGGCAGCGTCGTCGCCGGTGACCTGGTGCTGTCGCCGGGGCGTGACGCGGCGACCCAGGGCTGGCTCAGCCCGGTCCTGGCCCGCCTCGCCGTCGCGCTCGACCTGGAGCGGCCACGGGCCGTCCGGATCGCGATGCCGATCCCTGCCCGTGACGGCTCCTGGGTGGTCGACGGCTGGGCGGCGAGCCGGTTCGAGCCAGACACGACCGCCTGCACCGACCTCGACGTCCTCGTGGCGACCGGCCGGGTGCTGCACGCCCGCCTCGCGGTCGCGGTGCCGGAGCGTCCTGCCGGGCTCGGCGCGCGGACCGACCGTTGGGCGGAGGCCGACCGCCTCGTCCGCGCGGGCGGGACGCCGCTGCGCGAGGCGGTCGCCCGGCACGGGTCCGACAGCGCCGGCCAGTGGGTGGGCGAGCTCGACGAGGCGGACGGGGGAGTGCAGGGGCAGGAGCAGGCGCAGCTGGTCCACGGTGACCTCGCGGGCAGCGTCCTGCTCGACGCGACGGGCACCCCGGTGGTCATCGACCTCGCGCCGTACTGGTGGCCCCCGTCGTGGGCGGAGGCGGTGTGCGTCCTCGACGCCGTCCTGTCGCACGGTGCGGACCCGGCGGTGCTGGAGCACTGGCAGGACCCCGTCCGGCGGCCCGTGCTGCTGCGGGCCGCGCTGTTCCGGCTCCTCAGCAAGGCGCCGGGCAGCCCGCTCGTGGCCGACCTGGCGCGGGTCGTCGACCCGACCCGGCTCCACGCCCTCTAGGGCGTCCTCCCGGGGACTCAGGCGTCGGGGTCGCTGCCCCAGGCCAGCCGCAGCGCGATGAGCTCGGCCAGCGTCGCCGACTCGCCGTCGCGGCCACCCGCGCCCACCTGCAGTGGCGGGGGCGTCGGCTCGAGGGCGACGGTGCGCCACCGGCCGAAGCGCTCCGGCGGCACGACGAGCACGTAGTACGCGCCGTCCGTCCCGATCCCGATCGACTCGTCCCGGCGCAGGTACCAGCCCTCGACCCCCGTGCGGTAGCGCCCTCGCCCCGACCAGGGGCGGGCCATGAGCTCCTGCGTGGGGAACCCGGCCTGCGCCGCACGGGCCACGAACTCGTCCACGAGCACCTGCGCCCGCACCGACTCCCGTTCACGCCGGCGCTTGTCCGCGGCCACGTGGTAGTCGGCCGCCTCGGCCCGTTCCGCCGCGCGGCGGCGACGGTCCTCCTCGTCCTCACCCATGCACGGCCTCCTCCACCGGGGTCTTCTTGGGGCTCACCGACCACGCCAGCCACCCCAGGGCACCCAGGGGGATCTCCATGAGGTGGGTGTAGACGGAGAAGAGGATGGCGCCGGCGAACGCCTCCGCCGGACCGGCGCCCCACGCGATGAGCGCGGACGTCGTCACCGCCTCGGTCACCCCCAGGCCACCGGGTGTGACCCCGACCGCGGTGGCGAGGCGACCGATCGCGTACGCCGCGAAGAGCTGCCCGTAGAACAGGTGCACCCCGGTGGCGTGCATGCACACGAGGAACAGCAGGTAGTAGACGCCGAAGAAGCCGACCAGGCCGAGCGTCATGCTGAGCCAGCCGGTCCGGACGATGTCGTTGACCCTGGCCCGCAGGTCGACGACGAGGGCGCGGACGCTCATGCTGCGACGTCGCCACAGGCGTCCGAGCACCTTGTCGATGCCCTGCCCGATGGCGACCGCCGCGCGCTCGGACACCAGCACCGCCACGAAGGTGCCGAGCAGGAGCGCACCGCTGAGCGCACCGGCGACCGCCGCGTCCTGCAGGGACCGCGGGACGTCGGAGTCGGCGCCGGCGAGCAGCGCGATGATGGCCACCAGCGGCAGGGCGATGCGGGCCAGCACGTTCCAGACCCCGGTGACGATGGCCGAGGTGGAGATGTCGCGCCGGGAGAACCCCCAGGAGCGGCAGATCGTGTAGGTGGCCGCAAGCCCCGCTGCGCCACCGCCGGGCAGCAGGTTGCCCACCGACGAGCCGGCGACGTTGACGATCAGGGCCTGCCAGTGACGCAGGCCGTGCAGCGAGCCGGTGAGCGTGAACGTGTAGCAGTAGAGGCCGACCACCACTCCACCGAGGAGCAGCAGCGCCGTGGACACCGGGACCTGGCCCAGCACCTGCCAGACCTGCCCCCAGGTGGTGTGGGAGACGCGTGGCAGGCCCCACACCAGCAGCACGGCGGCGAGCCCGAGGCCGAGCACGGCCTGGAGGACCGTGCGCCCGCGCGACCGTGTCGGGCGGCCTGCCGGGCCGTCGGCCGTCGTCGCGGTGCTCACGGCAGTCCCTCGAAGATGTCGGTCGAGACCTGCCCGCCCGGGGGACGGGCCGGGTCGACGAACCACTCACGCCCGAAGACGAGGTCGTACAGGGGACGCGGGATCCGCAGGAACGCCGCCAGGGTGCGGTCGGCACCGCCCTCCGCGCTCGCCTGCGAGGCGTGGGCGCGCATGGAGGCCCGCTTCGCGGCGGCATACCGGCGCACCGAGATGCGGTGGGTGATCTCGGCCCGCGCGCTGAAAGCGCGGCGGAAGCTGTCGCGGTCGAACTCCGGGGGGAAGTCGTAGATCTTGGCTGCGAGGTCCAGGGCCCGGTTGATGGAGTCCCGGGGCACGGTGGCCTCGAGCACCCGGGGTGTCCCGGCGAGCTCGGCAGCCCGGGCGCCGACGACGTGGACCTTGACGTGGTCGCGGTGGCCGTAGCCGCCGTTGCGGTCGTACGTGAGCAGGACGTCGGCGCGCTCCTCGCGCAGGATCGCGGCCAGCCGCTCGGCGGCCTCCTCGATGTCGGCGCGGATGAAGCGCTCGCGACCGGGCGGGTCGGGGTGGGTCACGTCGCCGAGCCCGCTGTCCGCGTAGCCCAGCCACTCCACCCGGGCGACCCCCAGCGCGGCGGCGCTCTCGCGCAGCTCGGCCAGCCTCCGGTCACCGAGGCGGCCGTCGGCGGCGTACTCGTCCGAGGCGAGCCCGAGGTCCCCGTCGGTCGCGACGACGGTGACGACGCGGTGGCCCTCGGCGGCGGCGCGCGCCATCGTCCCCGACGTGAGGAGTGCCTCGTCGTCGGGGTGGGCGTGGAACGCCACCAGGGTGCGGGTCATCACGAGCCATCCTGTCGCATGGCAGGCTCTAGCCCGTGAAGGTGGCCCTGCTGACGGACTGTTACCTGCCCAGGCTGGGCGGGATCGAGGTCCAGACGCATGACCTCGCGGCCCAGCTCGTCGCCCGCGGGCACGAGGTGGAGGTGTTCACGGCCACGCCCGGCGCCCGCGGCGAGCGCCACGGCGTCGTCGAGGGCGTCGACGGGATACCGGTGCACCGCATGGCGATCCGGCTGCCGTGGGAGCTGCCGGTCAACCCGTTGGCGCCCCCGGAGGTACGCCGTCGGCTGCGGGCGGGTGGGTTCGACGTGGCGCACGTGCACATGGGCGTGGTCAGCCCGTTCGCGACCGACCTCGCGCGTGTCGCCCTCGGCCTCGGCCTGCCCACCGCGGTGACCTGGCACTGCCTCATGGAACGCTCGCGTCCGCTGTTCCGGGCCCTCGGCCACGCCCGGCGCTGGGGCGCGAAGGGCGCCGCCCTCTCTGCGGTCTCCGGCGTCGCGGCCGCGGCCGTCCAGGCCGTGGTGGGGGAGGGCAGCGAGGTCCGGGTGCTCCCCAACGGCATCGACGCCGACCTGTGGGCGCCCACGTCGCCCCCGCTGCGCGACCCCGGCGCCCCGGTCGAGGTCGTCGCGTCCATGCGGCTGGCCGCGCGCAAGCGCCCGCTCGCGGTGCTGGAGGTGGCCGAGGCCGCCCGACAGCTCCTGCCCGCCGACCGTGCCATGCGGCTCACGCTGTTCGGCGACGGCCCGGAACGCGGTCGCCTGGAGAAGTTCGTCGCGACCCACCAGATGGGCGACTGGGTGACGCTGCCCGGACGGGTCGACCGTGACCGGCTCCGCGAGAGCTACTGGCGCAGCGACGTCTACCTCACCCCGGCGCGGCTCGAGGCGTTCGGGATCGCCGCCCTGGAGGCCCGCACCGCCGGGCTGCCGGTCGTGGCCCGCGCCGACACCGGTGTGGGCGACTTCGTCACCGACGGCACCGAGGGGCTGCTCGCCGCGGACGACCAGGCGATGGTCCGCGGCCTGGTCGACCTCGTGTCCGACGACGCCGTCCGCCGGAAGATCGCGACCCACAACCGGACCGTGGCGCCCGCCCAGGCCTGGCCGGCCGTCGTCGCGCTCGCCGAGTCCGAGTACCGCCGGGCCGGTGCCTCGTGAGCGCGGCAGGGACCACGCCGCTGCGGGTGCGCGGTCACGACTCCGGGGGCCGCGAGGTCGTGGAGTTCGTCCTCGGGCACGGGGCCGACCCGGTCCGCGAGCTGGCCCGTCGCGGCTGGGGAGGCGCCCGGCTGCTCGACGCGCTCCGCCACGAGGACGGGACGCTCACGCTCGACTACGCGGTCGTGCCGGACGCACCGGTCGAGGTCCCCGCCGCCCGGGTCCCCACCGACCCCGGACTCGTGCTGGAGCCCGGGGAGGTGCCGGAGGTCCACCAGCGCACCGCCGCGTACGGCGTCGTCACCAGCGAGCGGGGTGTCCTGCTCACCGAGCTGTCCGCCCTCACCTCCGCACCGGGGCGGTGGACGCTCCCCGGCGGCGGCCTGGACCCCGGTGAGGAACCGGTCGACGCCCTGCACCGGGAGGTCTGGGAGGAGAGCGGCCAGCGGGTGCAGGACGTCCGGCTGCTCGAGGCCCACACGTCCCACTGGGTGGGCCGCGCGCCGAGCGGGCGGCTCGAGGACTTCCACGCGGTGCGGATCGTGTACGCCGCGTGGTGCCCACAGCCCACCGACCCCGTCGTCCACGACGTGGGTGGCTCGACGGAGTCGGTGCGCTGGGTACGGGTCGAGGAGCTGGCTCGCTACCACCTGGGGCGGTCCTTCGCCCCCCACATGTCCCGCTGGCTCGCCGGGTCCTGACGCGCGGGCTGCGTGTCAGGAGTGGGGCAGGCGGGACCGCCCGGTCAGGATCGGGCGTTGCGGCGGTTCGACCCCGCCAGGCCGACGATGCCGAGCAGGACCAGGACGGCGCCCACCGCGACGAACCCGAGGGGCCCGACGTTGCCCCAGTCGATGGTGAGGTTGCCGAGCTCCTGGGCCAGCACGACCCCTGCGACGACCAGGCAGAGCAGCCCCAGCAGGATCGCGGGCAGGTGCGGGCCGGTGGGCCGCGGCGGCACCGGTGGCGGCCACCCGGCGGGCTCCGCGGTGGCAGGCTCCGAGGCGGCGACGGGATCGCTGGCGAAGGGATCGCTGCCGACGGGATCGCTGCCGACCGGGCCGCGGTCCACGGGGTCGCTGGCGGTGGTGGGCTGGCTGGCGGGGGTGAGGTCGCCGGTGGTGGCGGGTGTCGCCTCGTCGACGGCCAGCTCCTGCGTGGCGTCGGCGGCGCGCGGCTGCTCGGCGGTCCCTGCGGACCACAGCTCCTGGGTCGGGTCGGGGCGCTCCCCGTGCGGGTCCTGCACAGGCCCGTCGTTCGAGCTGGTCATGGCGTTCACTCCTTGCCGATCAGGATCTGGCCGAGGCCCACGTGGGCGTCGACGACGACGTCGGGCGTGCCCGTCCCGAACGTCTCGACGGTGCTGATGTTGCGGCCGTCGTTGTTGCCGTTGGTGTCCACCGAGTCGAGAGTGCCGGGGTCGGCCCTGGTGATGTCACCGGCGCCCACCGAGCTGCGCACCTCGACGGTGAGGTCGGCGGGGACCCGGATGCGCAGCTCGCCCACGCCCACGCGGGCCTCCAGCTGGCGGGCCGTGCCCGGGTTGTCGGGCAGGTCGGTGAGGTCGAGCTCGGCCGAGCCGATGCTGAGCCGGTAGGACTGCGTGGTGTCGGTGGCCGACGGCCTCCAGACCCGTTCGCCGATGCCGCCGCCGAACGTCACGTCCGGGACGACCGACGCGGTCCAGGTCACGACGACCAGCACCACCGCGAGGAAGCCGGTGAGCCCCGTACGCCGTCCGGCGAACCCGAGGGCGAGGACACCCAGCCCCACGACCGCCAGGGCGGCGCACAGCGCGACCGTCTGGTCGCTGCCGGCCCAGTGGTTGGCCTGGTGGGCCCACGTCGTGAGCCCGTAGGCCGCGACGGCCAGCCCGCCGACGAGCAGCGTCGCGCCGAACCCGCCCGAGCGTCGCCGTGGGGCCCGGGGCGCCCGCGGGGGCTTCGGCGGTCGCGGACGACGGCCGGCCGGCGGTGCGGGGGGAAGGCCGACGCCCGGAGGCGTCGCGGCTCCGTACGGCGCGGGAGCTGCACCGAAGCCCTCGGCGACGGGTGCGGCGCCGTACGCGGCCGGCTCGGGTGCGGCGCCGTACGCGGCCGGCGTGGCGGTCGTGCCGTACGCCACGGGGGAGGCGGGGGAGACGCCGTAGGTGGCGGGTGGTGCGGTGGCGGGGCCCGCGTACGGGGCCTGGCCGGGGGCTGCCGGAGCCGGGGCGGTCTCCGGACCGCGCTTGCGGGTGACCAGCCAGACCACGAGGCCGACCGGGATCACCACCCACCAGATCCACCCCATCCCGGGCACGTCACCGGCGAAACCCGTGCCGCCGATCAGCGACAGGCCGATGACCACCAGCAGGATGATGCCGAGGACGTCGCCGTCGCGCAGGGCCCGCTCGGCCACGATGTCCTCCTTGTCGTTGGGCAGGAACGCCCAGGCGACGAGGTAGACCGTGACGCCGAGGCCGCCCATGACGACCAGCAGGACGAGTACGGCGCGGATGACGATCGGGTCGACGCCGAGCCGGGTGGCGATGCCGGAGCACACGCCCGCCAGCCACTTGTCCTCGCCGTCGCGGCGCAGGTCGATGGACCTGAGCCAGTCGAAGAACCGGTCGATGCCGGATACCTGCTCGGTGTTCGTCGGGCCGGTCGAGGGCCCATGGGTCTGCGTCATGTCATCCATCGTGTCGCCGCCCGGGTCGCCCAACCATGAGGGTCGACCCTGAACCGACCCTGACGCACCCCCTCCGGCACCCTGAGCGGGCTCGGTTTCGGGGCCGGGGTGCGTCAGGATGAGGACATGCCCACCCCCTACGAGCGCCCCGTCCCGCCCGCGGCGCCGACGGCCGCCGAGCGCCGCGCCGCGAGGCCGACCCTCACGCGCCCCGCCGAGGGCCGGGTCATCGCGGGCGTGGCCGCCGGGCTGGCGCAGCACCTGGGCTGGTCGGTGCGCTGGGTGCGCATCCTCTTCGTGGTGCTGTCGATCCCGACCGGGGCCGGGCTCGTCGCCTACGTCTTCCTCTGGGCGCTGACCCCCCTCTCGCGGGGAGGGCAGGTCGACGGCAGGCGCGGTCCGGTGGACCCCGCGGACCCAGCGGCGGTCGCCGGAGGCAGGGCCACCGGGGTGCCGGTGCTGGAGGCCGAGCGCGATGCCACGCGGGTCCTGCTCGTGGGCGGGCTGATGCTCGCCGTCGGCCTGGTCGTCGTCGCGCAGAACGCCGGCCTCAACGCACGCCTCGGCATCCTGCTGCCGCTGCTCGTCGTCGCCGCCGGTGCGGTGCTGGCGTGGTCGCAGCTCGACGACCGGCAGCGCGGCCGGTGGCTCGGCGCCGAGTCGGGGACGCGTCGGTTCAGCGCGGCCCGCCTCGTCTTCGGCGGGGTGCTCGCCCTCGCCGGCCTCGTCATCATGGCCACGCGCGGCCGCTCGCTCGAGGCCATCTGGGACATCGGGGCCGCCGTGGTCGCCGTGCTCGCCGGCATCGCGCTCGTCGCCGCACCGTGGGGGCTGCGGTTCTGGTCCGACCTGCGCCACGAGCAGGCCGAACGCGCCCGCGCCACCGAGCGGGCCGACATCGCCGCGCACCTGCACGACTCGGTGCTGCAGACGCTGGCGCTGATCCAGCGCAAGGCCGACGACCCCGCGGCCGTCAACCAGCTCGCCCGGGCCCAGGAGCGTGAGCTGCGCGCGTGGCTCTACGCCGGCCCGGCCGACAGCGACGCGACGCTCGCCGCGGCGGTCGCGGAGGTGGCCCACGAGGTCGAGGACCTCCACGGCACCCCGATCGACGTCGTGTCCACCGGCGACCGCCCGCTCGACGACGGCGGGCTGGCCCTCAGCCGCGCGGTGCGCGAGGCCCTGCTCAACGCAGTGAGGCACGGCGAGCCGCCGGTCTCGCTCTACCTCGAGGTGGGCCCGCTCGGCGTCGAGGCCTTCGTGCGCGACCACGGGCCCGGCTTCGAGCTCGAGGAGGTGCCCGAGGACCGGCTCGGTGTCCGCCAGTCCATCCTGGGCCGTATGGAGCGCCACGGCGGGACCGCGCGCATGCGCCGCCTCGAGCACGGCACCGAGGTCGTGCTCACCCTCCCACCCGCAGTCCCTGCGGCCGCGCCGGCGCCGGCCCCGCAGCCCGGTACGGCGAGCCCGCCCGTCCCTGGCCCGCAGCCCGGCGCGACGACCCAGCCCGCCCCCGCCACTCCCGAGGAGTCCCGTGAACACGCCTGAGAAGAAGCCCGTCGAGGTCGTCCTCGTCGACGACCACCGGATGTTCCGGTCGGGGGTCAAGGCCGAGCTGGGCGGGGCCGTGACGATCGTGGGGGAGGCTCCCGACGTCGACTCCGCCGTCGCGGTCATCACCCGCACCCGGCCGCCCGTGGTCCTGCTCGACGTGCACCTGCCCGGAGGCAACGGCAACGGTGGCGTCGACGTGCTGCACGGCTGCCGCGGCCTCACCACGACGGACGGGCAGCCGGTGCGGTTCCTGGCCCTCTCGGTGTCCGACGCCGCCGAGGACGTCATCGCGGTGATCCGGGCCGGCGCGAGGGGCTACGTCACCAAGACCATCGGGGCGGCCGACCTCACCCGCGCCATCCAGCGGGTCGCCGACGGCGACGCGGTGTTCAGCCCCCGGCTGGCCGGCTTCGTGCTCGACGCGTTCGGCGCCGCCGCGGGCGAGATCGCCGAGGTCGACGAGGAGCTCGACCGGCTGTCCGCCCGCGAGCGTGAGGTGATGCGCCTCATCGCCCGTGGCTACCAGTACAAGGAGGTCGCCAAGGAGCTGTTCATCTCGGTGAAGACCGTGGAGACCCACGTCTCGTCGGTGCTGCGCAAGCTCCAGCTGTCCTCACGCCACGAGCTCACGGCCTGGGCGATGGGCCGGCGGCTGCTCTGAGCCGCCGGCCCCAGCGGCTCAGAGCTGGACGGTCTCGTTGTCGCCGACGTCGGGCTTGTCGCCGGTGACCTTGGCCTTCACGAGGGCGATGACGCTGGCGACCCGCCCGCCAGGGCTGTCCCAGTACTCCGCGCTCTCACCGCGCACCCTGATCAGCACGACGTCAGGGTCCTTCGGTCCCTTGGCGAACCACGCCTCGGCGAAGGGGTTCCACAGCTCCTCGTTCTTGGCGGGGTCGCGGACGACCTCGGCCCTGCCGGACACCGAGACCCACGACGACGAGCCGGCGTAGCCGACATTGACCCGCGGGTCGGCCTGCACCTCGGCGACCTTGGGGGAGGAGGCCTCGGAGAAGAACCACAGGTCGCCGTCGAACTCGACCTCCTGCGTGGCCATCGGTCGGCTCACGAGCGACCCGTCCGGGCCGACGGTCGTGAGCATGCAGGTGCGCTCGTCCTTGACCAGGTCACGGACGGTGGCGACGGCCCCGGGGTCGTGGGTCGGGGTGCTGCCGGGCGTCTGGCTCATGGGCTTCCGATCTGTCCGGGCCGCGCGGGTGGTGCGGCTTTCCTCGACGCTAACCCGGGTCGCGGACGGCGGCACCTCGTGCCGGCGCGCGGCCGGCGGGTGCGGCCCGGTCCTGCGCGGGGGCGCCGATAGGCTGCGGGTATGCAGTTCGTGTACGACCTCGTCGTCGTTGCCCACCTCCTCGGCATGGCCGCCCTCGTCGGTGGCTGGCTGGTCCTGCTGGCCGGCGCCGGGTCGACCACCGTGATGGCGTGGGGTGCGCGCGCCCAGCTCGTCACCGGGCTCGTCCTCGTCGGGCTCGCCGAAGGGGTCAGCTCGCTCGACGAGCACCTCAACCACACGAAGATCGGCGTCAAGCTCCTCGTCGCGATCGCCGCGGTGGCCCTTCTCGAGATCGGCCGCGCCCGGACCAAGCGGGGCCAGGACGGCAGCGGCCTCGTCCGTGCCGCAGGCGCCCTCGGTGCGCTGAACGTGGCCGTCGCCGCCCTCTGGAACTGACCTCGCGCCACTTCGGCCCCGCTGCCCTCAGCGTGCCGGTGGTCCGCCGCGCCCCACGGTGCGCGGCGGGTCGTAGCCACCTTCGGGCGGCACCATCTCGGCCCGGACGCCGAGCAGCCTGATCGGCCGGTCGTCGCCGAGGCCCACCAGCAGGTCGAGGGCGGTCGCCGCGATCACCGCCGCGTCGAACGTGGGCTCGGCGAGCTTGCGGATCCGGGTTGTGGTGAAGAACGGCGCGAAGCGCACCTTGAGGTGCACCCGCATGCAGGCCCGCTCCTCGCGCCGGATGTCCTCGACCACCTGCTCGGCCAGCAGCCCCAGCGCGTCCGAGATCTCCCGAGGGTCGACGAGGTCGGTCTGGTACGTCGTCTCGCGTCCGTGGGCCCGGGCGACCCAGGGCGTGTCGTCCACGGTCGTCGTCCCGGTGCCGCGCCCCAGCCGCTTGTAGTGCGGTCCCATCGACGGACCGAACTCGGAGACCAGGACCGCCTCGTCGGCGGTCGCCAGGTCGTGCACGGTCTGGATGCCGTGGGCGGCCAGCCGCGCGGCGATGCGTGACCCCACGCCCCACAGGGCAGTGGTCGGGCGGTGGCCCATCACCTCGGACCAGTTGTCGCGGGTCAGCTCGAAGACGCCACGGGGCTTGCCGAAGTCGGTGGCGATCTTGGCCCGCACGGTCGAGTCACCCACCCCGACGGAGCAGTGCAGGTCGGTGCGCTCGAGCACCGCTGCCTGGATCGACCTGGCGACCGCCCACGGGTCGTCGGTCTCGATGCCGACGAACGCCTCGTCCCAGCCGAGCACCTGCACCACCGCTCCCGGGACGGCCTTGAGGGTGGCCATCACCTCGGCCGACGCCGCGTCGTAGACAGGGGCGTCGACGGGGAGGAAGACCGCGTCCGGGCACTTCCTGGCCGCGAGGCGCAGCGGCATGCCGGAGTGCACACCGTGCTCGCGGGCCTCGTAGGAGGCGGTGGACACGACCGCGCGCTCCGTGGGGTCGCCGCGTCCGCCGACCACCACCGGGAGCCCGGCCAGCTCGGGGCGACGCAGCACCTCGACGGCGGCGATGAACTGGTCGAGGTCGACGTGCAGCACCCAGCGCCGTGCCGGCGCGTCCCCGGGGTCCACCTGCGTGACCATGGCCCCATCCTGCCGCGGGTGGGTGACGGCGTCAGGGCACGAGCAGCAGCTTGCCTGTCGTCCGTCGGCCCTCGAGGTCGTCGTAGGCCCGCGCAGCATCCTCCAGCGGGTAGCGGCCGCCGATGTCGATGTGCAGGCGGCCGGCGGCGATGTCCTCGAGCACGGCGGTGCCGCGCTCGAGCATCTCCTCGCGGGTGGCGGTGTAGTGGCCCAGCGTGGGGCGGGTGACGAAGAGCGAGCCGCCGCTGTTGAGCCGCTGGAGGTCCAACGGCGGCACCTGGCCGCTCGACCCGCCGAACAGCACCATCATCCCGCGGGGGCGCAGCGACGCCAGCGAGGCGTCGAACGTCGCCTTCCCCACACCGTCGTAGGCGACGTCGACCCCCTTGCCGCCGTTGGCCGCCCGGACCTCCGAAGCGAGGTCGTCGGCCCGTGAGTAGTCGATGAGGGCGTCGGCGCCCAGCGCGCGGGCGATCTCGAGCTTGTCGGCCGACCCGGCCGTGGCGATGACGCGGCCCCCCTTCGCCTTGACCATCTGCACGAGCAGCTGGCCGACCCCGCCGGCCGCGGCGTGGACCAGGGCCACCGTGCCCTCGCCCACGACGTAGGTGGAGTTGACGAGGTAGTGCGCCGTCATGCCCTGGAGCATGGCCGCGGCGGCGACGTCCAGGTCGACCCCGTCGGGGACGGGCACGAGCGAGTCGGCCTCCCGCGTGACGACCGCGCCTGCTGCACCGAGCCCCTGTCCCCAGGCGACCCGGTCGCCGACCCGGACCCCCTCGACGCCCGGCCCGACCGCCGTCACGGTTCCGGCGCCCTCGGAGCAGGAGACGAACGGCGTCGGCACGGCATACACGCCCTGCCGCTGGTAGACGTCGATGAAGTTCACGCCGACCGCTGCGACCTCGACCTGCACCTCGCCGTCACCGGGTGGGGACACCTCGACGTCCCGGACCTCGAGGACCGAGGAGTCGCCGTTGCGGGGCACGACCAGGGCGCGCGCGGTGGTGCTGCCGGGGTTGTTCACGTCGGTGTCGGGAGCCATGGTCCGACCCTAGGCGAGGCCCCCACGGGTGGCGAGGGACACCCGAGGAGGCGCTCAGGCGCCGGTGTCGATCCAGTAGCGGCGCTTGCCGCTCAGCTCGCCCTCGAACCGGCCGCCGTTGGCCTCGATGGTCCGCGCGGAGGCGACGTTGTCGAGGTCGCAGGTGACGAGCAGCCGCTCGATACCGCGCTCGGCCGCGAGCGGCACGACCTGGCGCAGGGCGTCGCTCGCGAACCCCCGCCGGCGGGCGCTGGGCCGCACGCCGTACCCGACGTGGCCGCCGACCGTCGAGAGCAGCGGGTGGTCGATGTGGTGGCGCAGCGAGATGGAGCCGACGTACTCGTCGGGCCGCTCGGGGTCCTCCATCCACCAGTACGTCGCCGTGGTCCAGCCGGGCGGGCGCGGGTTCGCCTCGTCGGCGTCACCCACCCGGTTGGCGACGAGGCGCTCGAACTCTGCGGGCTCCTCCAGCGCCTCCCGCGTGAAGACGACGCCGGGAAAGTCGCCCTCCGCCGGCCAGTTGACGATGCCGTCGTGCGCGGACTCGCCGGCCGCGTCGAACTCGTCCGCCGCCGCGAGGAAGGAGCGGTGGAAACGCAGGTGCGGCATCGCCAGCAGGACCATGGGCCGACTATGCCAACCGTGCGATGACGGCGTCGAGCATGGCCTCGGTGAGCTTGCCGGTGAAGGTGTTCTGCTGGCTCACGTGGTAGCTGCCGACGAGCCGGACCGGCCGCCCCTCGGGCGTGGTGAGGACCGCCTCGGCGCCGTGGCCGAACCTCGGCTTGGGCCGCGGGACCTCCCAGCCCAGGCGGCGCGCGCTGCCGAGCGCGGCGTCCCACCCGATCGAGCCCAGGGCCAGCACCGCGCGCAGCCGGGGCGCGGCCAGGCTCACGTCGCGGTCGAGCCAGGCCGAGCAGGTGGCCTTCTCCTGCGTGCTGGGCTTGTTGTCCGGAGGGGCGCACCGCACGGCCGCGACGATGCGGATCCCCGTCAGCTGCAGCCCGTCGCCGCTGGCCCACGACTGCGGCTGGCTGGCGTACCCGGCGCGGTGCAGCGCGGCGTAGAGCCAGTCACCGCTGCGGTCGCCGGTGAACATGCGCCCGGTGCGGTTGGTGCCGTTGGCCGCGGGGGCGAGTCCCACGAGCAGGACCTCGGCGTCCGGGTCGCCGAACCCCGGACCCGGCCGGCCCCAGTACGGCTGGTCGGCGAAGGACGCGCGACGTCCCGTGGTGGCGACGGACTCGCGCCACGCGACGAGCCGGGGGCACGCACGGCAGACCGAGACGCGGGCGTCGAGCTCCGCGGTGTCCGGCGCCGACGCGGCCAGCCGGACGACCTGCTGGGGCGTCCGGGCCACCGGCGTCCGGCCGGTGGCGGGGTCGCCCGGCCAGCCCGTACCCGGGGGCACCGGTGAGGGGAACGGCTGGCCCGTGACGGGATGTGGGTCGCGCACCCGGCCACCGTAGACGCGCGCCCGCCGCGCCGCCCGCCGTCGTCCTGCTCGCTGTCGTCCTGCCCGCTGTCGTCCTGCCCTCGTTGCCCTCGTTGCCCTCGCTGTCCTCGTGCCCGCTGTCGTCCTGGCCCCGGTCGTGCGAACCTCGGGTCGTGGCCGAGGTGAGGGATGTACGCGGGTGGCTGTCGGCCGCCGCGGACCGTGCGTGGCCGGGGCGGCCGACACAGTGGCGCGACCTGCCCACCCGGCTGCGCCCCACCCTCGCGTGGGTGCTGCGGCTGACCTCGGCCGCGGTGGTCGCCTGGCTCGTGGCGGGCCGGCTCACCGGCATCTCCACCGACCTCACCGCGCCGCTGACCGCCCTGCTGGTGGTCCAGGCCTCGGCCTTCTCGACCCTGCGGATGAGCGTGCTCCGGGTCGGGGCGGTGCTCACCGGCGTCGTCGTGGCGGTGGGGTTCTCCGCGCTCGCGGGCCTGTCGTGGTGGAGCCTGGCCGCCGTCATCGCTGCATCACTGGTGCTCGCACGCGTGTTCCGGCTCGGGGAGCAGGCGCTCGAGGTGCCGATCAGCGCGATGCTCATCCTCGCGGTGCACTCCCCGGACGTCGCCGCCGAGGCGCGCATCGCCCTCACCCTCGTGGGCGCCGGCGTCGGTGTCGCCTTCAACCTCCTGCTCCCGTCGGCCGTCCCCAGCGACCGCGCCGGCTCGGCGGTGATGCGGGTCGCGTACGCCACCGCCGACTGCCTCGACCGGGCCTCGCGCTCGATGGCGACCGAACGGCTGCGCCGTCGCGAGGTCGAGCAGTGGGCCGACGAGACCCGGCGGGTGGCCGGCCGCGTCGCGGAGGCGTCGGCCGTGGTCACCCAGGTCAAGGAGGGCCGCCGGTTCAACACCCGGGCCCTGACCACGAGCGACGTCGAACCCGGGCTGCGCGAGGGCCTGGACCGGCTCGAGGCGACCGTGCTCGCGATCCGCGCGCTGTTCACGGTGATCCTCGTGGAGCTGCCACCCGACGCGAGGGACGAGGACTCGAAGGACCGGGACGCAAGGGACCAGCACGCGAAGGACCGGGCGACGGACGACGAGGTGGGCCTGGACGCCTCCGACGAGACGGGCCACGACGAGGTGGGCCAGGACGCCTTCGAGGAGGCGGGCCAGGACGCCTTCGACGAGGACGCGCGGCTGGCGTTCTCGGTGGTGCTCGCCGATGTCGGCGACTGCCTGCGGGCCTACGGTCGCCTCGTGCACGCCGAGGCCGGTGGCGCCGAGGAACGTGCCGAGGAAGCCCTGGCCGAGAGTCTGGAGATCCTGCGGGAGACGCGGGCGATCCTCACCGAGCTGCTCACGAGCCGCCCCGAGGGCCGGCTCGAGCTGTGGCTGCTCCGCGGCTCCGTGCTCGCCGCCGTCGAGCAGGTCCTGGTGCAGCTCGACCTCGAGCGCCGCGCCCGGCTGCGTACGGCGTGGCAGCGGCCCGCGCCGATCGCGGCGGTGGCGCCGCTGGTCCGCGACGCGCTGCCGCGGGCCCGCGGGCGCCGTACCGGCACCTGGTCGGGCGCGCCGGACTCCCTCTCACCCACGAGCAGCCACCACCACCCCCGCTGAGCCGGCAACTGCCCAGGGCCGGCCGCTCAGGCGCCTTCGACCTCCGAAGTCCCAGACCTCGGGCCATTGCCGGCGCCAAGACCCGAGGTCTGGGACTTCGGCCCAGGCGCGAGCGGGTCAGGCGCGAGCGGGCCGGGTTCGAGGGGGCCGGGTTCGAGGGGGCCCGGCGCGACGAGGTTGCGCACGCCGGGGGAGGTGAGGGCACCCAGGGTGGTCACCACCATGACGACCCCGCACACCACCAGGGCGCGATGGGCGCCGACGTGCTCGGCAGCCGGACCCGCCAGGACGAGCCCGAGGGGGCCTAGCAGCAGCGAGCCCATCGCGTCGTAGGAGCTGACCCGCGACAGCGCGGCCGGCGGCACCAGCCGCTGCATGGTGGTCTGCCAGAGGATCCCGAACAGGTCGAAGCACAGGCCGAGCACGAACGCCGACGCCACGACCACCCACAGCGGGGCGCTCGCCCCGAGCAGCAGGTATGGCGGCGCGGCGCCGAGGGTCAGCAGCACGCCGAGGAGGATGGGGCGCCGGGGCCGCAGGCGCATGGCGACGAGCACGCCGACGATCAGGCCGACGGCCTCGCCGGTGAGGACCGCGGTCCAGGCCTTCGGGCCGCCGAGCTCCGCACGCGCGACCACCGGTCCGAGGACGAGGTGCGCGGCCTGGAACACCATGACGAGCACCGAGAACTGCACGACGACCACCCAGAGCCACTGGCGCGACCGGAACTCGTCCCAGCCGTCGCGCAGGTCGGCCAGCACCGAGCTCGAGGCCCCGGCCGCGGACGAGGTGGCCCGCGCCGGCAGCCGCATCAGGGCCACGAGGACTCCGGAGCAGGCGAACGACGCGCTCGCGATCGCCAGGGCCCAGCCACCGCCGACGCCGGCGACGACGATCCCGCCCGCCACCAGCCCCGCGACCCGGGCGATGTTGTTGCCGAGCGCGAGCACGGCGTTGCCCTGCTGGAGGTGCTCGGGCGGCACGACCTCGGGGATGATGCCGGTGAGGGCGGGCCAGACGGTTGCCGTGGCGGTGCCCGACACCATCGCGGCGGCGACGAGCCCCCAGAGGGGAGCACGCTCGGTACCCACCATGACGGCGAGGGCCGCGTGGGCGAGGGCGTTGACCCACTCGGCGACCTGCAGGACGCGGTGGCGCGGGTAGCGGTCGGCGACCACGCCACCCACGAGGATGAACAGGACGACGGCGACGGACTCGGCGGCGAGGACGGTCGACAGCGTCGTCGGGGTGGCGCCGGGGAGGTCGAGGATGCCGAACGCCAGGGCCACCGGGGCGAACGCGACAGCCAGCATCGACAGCGTCCGGGCGCTCGCCAGCAGCGCGAACTGGCGCTCGCGCAGCAGGTCACGCACGGGGGTCTGCTGGTCCACGTCCTCACGCTACGCGGCGGGGCAACCGGGTTTCCGGGGTCGCGACGCGGGGCTCAGCCGGGTCGCGTGGGGATCCAGTAGCGACGCACTGCGCCCCGGGAGTCCTCGTAGCGGCCTCCGTTGCGCTCGATCACCGCCCGCGAGGCGAGGTTGCTCTCGAGGCACGTCACCAGCACGCGGGGGCGGTCGACGACCCCGTGGGCGAGCGCCAGGGCCCGGCCCAGCGCGCGCGTGGCGTGGCCGTGACCGCGGGCGGTGGGGCGCACGCTGTAGCCGATGTGGCCGCCCTCCTCGAGGAGCCGCTCGGTCAGCCGGTGCCGGATCGCCAGTGACCCGACGTACTCGTCACCGGTCACCATCCAGAGGAAGGTCACGGGCGTCCAGCCGCGGCGGCGCGGCGCGTCCTCGTCGCGGGCCCGGCGCCGCAGGTCGACGAACCGCCCGAACTCCTCGGGGTCGCGCAGCCCCTCGCGGGTGAACGTGAAGCCGGCGTACCCGGGCTCGGGCTCCTGGACCCAGTCGCCGTCGCCGTCGCGCTGCTCCCCCGAGGCGAGGAACTCGTCGGTCGCCGTCAGGTAGGACTCCTGGTACCTGCGGTGCGGGGCGACGAGGCGCGTCATGCGGCCGACGCTACCTGTCGGCCGGGGCACGTAGGCTGGAGGCAACATGAGCACGCTGTTCGACGACCTGCCCTTCGACGGATCCCCGTCCCCCGACTCCCGACCCTCGGCAGCCGCTGCCCGGGCGACCGCCGTGGACGAGCGCGGCGTCCCCACGTGGGCGCAGGCGGCCGCGGAGGGCCACGGCCCCGACGCCGGGTCGGGCCACACCGACCCCGAGGCGCTGCTCGAGGGGCTCAACACCCAGCAGCGCGAGGCCGTGCTCCACGAGGGCTCGCCGCTGCTGATCGTCGCCGGCGCCGGCTCGGGCAAGACCCGCGTCCTCACCAACCGCATCGCCTACCTCCTCGGCGCCCGCGGGGTGCAGCCCGGCCAGGTCCTGGCCATCACCTTCACCAACAAGGCCGCCGCCGAGATGCGCGAGCGCGTCGCCGCCCTCGTCGGCCCTCGCGCCAAGGCCATGTGGGTCATGACCTTCCACTCCGCGTGCGTCCGCATCCTGCGCCGCGAGGCCGGCAAGGTGGGGTTGAAGTCGACGTTCTCCATCTACGACGCCGCCGACAGCCAGCGGCTCATGGCGATGGTCATGCGTGACCTCGACCTCGACCCGAAGCGCTACCCGCCGCGGTCGTTCAGCCACCAGGTGTCCAACCTCAAGAACGAGCTCGTCGACGAGGAGACGTTCGCGTCCCGGGTCGCCGAGGGCACCCACCAGGAGCGGATGCTCGCCGAGGCCTACTCCGGCTACCAGCGCCGCCTGCGCCAGGCCAACGCCCTCGACTTCGACGACCTCATCATGACCACGGTCAACATCCTCCAGGCGTTCCCGGACGTCGCCGAGCACTACCGGCGCCGCTTCCGCCACGTCCTCGTCGACGAGTACCAGGACACCAACCACGCGCAGTACCAGCTGGTGCGTGAGCTGGTCGGCGGCGCCGCGGGCACGGCGGGGGTGCCGAAGGGCGACGGCCCCGAGGTGCCCCCGGCGGAGCTGGTGGTGGTGGGTGACGCCGACCAGTCCATCTACGCCTTCCGCGGCGCGACGATCCGCAACATCGTCGAGTTCGAGGAGGACTACCCCGACGCGCGGACGATCCTGCTCGAGCAGAACTACCGCTCCACCCAGACGATCCTGCAGGCCGCCAACTCGGTCATCGCCAAGAACCCCGAGCGCCGCAAGAAGAACCTGTGGACCGACAGCGGCGACGGCGCCCTGATCGTCGGCTACGTCGGCGACAACGAGCACGACGAGGCGGCGTTCGTCGCCAAGACCATCGACGAGCTCGGCGACTCCGCCGGGGTGAAGCCCAAGGACGTCGCGGTCTTCTACCGCACCAACGCCCAGTCCCGTGCGCTCGAGGAGGTCTTCGTCCGGGTCGGCCTGCCCTACAAGGTGGTCGGCGGCACGCGGTTCTACGAGCGCCGCGAGGTCAAGGACGCCCTGGCCTACCTGCGCGTCATCTCCAACCCGACCGACACGGTCAACCTGCGCCGCATCCTCAACGTGCCCAAGCGCGGCATCGGCGACCGCGCCGAGGCGTGCGTGGCCGCCCTGGCCGAGCGCGAGCGGATCCCGTTCGTCGCGGCCCTCGGCCGTCCCGAGGACGCCCCCGGCATCGCGACCCGCTCGGTCGCGGCCATCAAGGGCTTCACCGGCCTGCTCGAGGAGCTCGGGAGGGTCCACGAGGACGACGAGCAGGGCGTCGGTGCCCTGCTCGAGGCGGTCATCGAGAAGTCGGGGTACCTCGCGGAGCTGCGTGCCTCGCACGACCCGCAGGACGAGACCCGCATCGAGAACCTCGCCGAGCTCGTCGCCGTGGCGCAGGAGTTCGACGAGACCCGCGCCGAGACCGGTGAGGTCGCCTCGCTGGAGGACTTCCTGGAGCAGGTGTCCCTCGTGGCGGACGCCGACGAGATCCCCGACGGCGAGGAGGCCGAGGACCTCGGGGTCGTGACGCTGATGACGCTGCACACGGCGAAGGGCCTGGAGTTCCCCGTCGTCTTCCTCACCGGGCTCGAGGACGGCACCTTCCCGCACCTGCGCTCCCTGGGCGACCCCAAGGAGCTGGAGGAGGAGCGCCGCCTCGCCTACGTGGGCATCACCCGGGCCCGCGAGCGGCTCCACCTGTCCCGCGCCGCCGTGCGCTCCGCGTGGGGTGCGCCCCAGTACAACCCGGCCTCCCGGTTCCTCGACGAGATCCCCGGCCACCTCGTCGACTGGCAGCGTGCCGAGGCCGCCACCAGCTTCCGGCGGTCCTCGACGCCGGCAGTGGCCCGCCTGGCGCAGCGCCCCGGGGTCCGCTCGCCCGGCAACCGGCCGCTCATCTCGCTGCACTCCGGCGACAAGGTCACCCACGACAGCTACGGCATGGGCACCGTCGTCAAGACCGAGGGCGAGGGCGACAAGACCCAGGCCCACGTCGACTTCGGCGGCGACACCGGCGTCAAGCGCTTCCTGCTGCGCTACGCCCCGCTCGAGAAGCTCTAGGGCAGGACGACAGAAGCGCCCCGCGGACGTCCGCGGGGCGCTTCTGGATGTGGGTGGTGCCGGGGCCTACTGGAGGCCGTGGTCGCGCAGCCAGGGGGCAGGGTCGATCGCGGCGCCACCGTGGGGGTGGATCTCGAGGTGCAGGTGCGGCCCGGTGGAGTGGCCGGTGTTGCCGGACTGGCCGACGACGTCACCCGGGGCGACCTTGGCGCCGACCGAGGTGGAGATGACGCTCATGTGGCCGAACACCGACACGGTGCCGTCCCAGTACTCGATCTCGACCTTGTTGCCGTAGCCGCCCTGCCAGCCCGCGAAGACGACCGTGCCGGTGGACATGGCGTGTAGCGGGGTCCCGACGGGAGTGCCGAAGTCGTCGCCCTGGTGCATCCGGCCCCAGCGCCAGCCGAAGCCGGAGGTGAAGACGGCGCCCTTGATCGGCATGATCCAGCTCTCGCGTGCCTTGCGCTCGGCCTCGGCCTTCTGCAGCGCCGCGGCGGCGGCGCGCCGCTTCGCCACGGCCCTGCGCTCGGCGTCGCGCGCGATGCGGGCGACCTGTGCCTTGTGCTGCGACTCCTGCACGCGGGCCTTGACGGCACTGCTCTGCGCCTCGCGCTGCTGCACGGACTCGAGGTGGTCGAAGTCGGCCAGGGCGGCGCTGCGCGCCTGCAGCTTGGCGCTGCTGCCGGTGAGGTCGAGGTGCGCGGGTGACGACTCCGCCACCGTGGCGCCGGTCGCGGTGACCACGAGGGCGGCAGCAGCGGCGCTCGGCAGCACGAAACCGCCGCGGAACCCGACGGGGACGCGGGGTCCGCGGCGCGGCGCGCGGTGACGGCCCGGGGCGCGGTGACGGCCCTGGTAGGAGGGGGATGTGCTCACAGAGGGGTGACCTTCGTGCGGGGACACGGAAGTCACGAGGGTAGCGTGACCACTTCGTTATCCAAAATGCGCATTCTGCACGAGGCGGCTAACATCCGCCCGCTCGCCGCTGACCTGCGACGATGCCGCGGGTCAGGAACCGCGGCGCGGCAGCTCGGTGACCCCCGGGGTGACGGTGTGGCCCTCGGAGTCGAGGTGGGCCAGCGTCGTGGAGATGCCGTGGACCACGCTACCGATGATGGGCAGCGACATGTGGCCGACCCCGTGCAGGTCGATGGTGCGCACGCTGAGGTCGGGGTGGTGCAGGGCCGCGTTGCGCTGGGGGAAGACCATCTGGTCCAGGTCCGACCAGTAGACGACGAAGCGGGTGCGGCACTGGGGGACCGGCTGCTCGAGCTCTCGCATCAGCCCGCTGCCGGGGCGCAGCTGCCGGGTGAGCTGGTTGTGCCAGCCGTAGGCCGTGTAGGTGCCGTGGTGGGGGGTCCCCAGGGTCACCAGCGTGTGCACGCGGGCGTCCCCGCCCAGGCGGGTGACGTAGTAGCGGGCGATGAGGCCGCCCATGGAGTGCCCGACGACGTGGATGCGCTCGTACCCGGTCTCGGCGACGAGGGCCTCGACCTCCTCGGCGAGCCTGACCGCGGCGACGCGGACGTCGGCGGTGAAGGGCGAGTAGTTCATGCTCGTGACGCGTCCGAAGCCCCGGCGACGAAGCCCGTGGCGCAGCAGGGTGAAGATCGAGCGGTTGTCGACCATGCCGTGCACCAGCAGGATCGGGGTGCCGGCCGCCTCGACGTCGGACACCACGAGGCCGCGCTGGGTCGGCGGAAGGTGCTCCACGCGGTACTCGAGGTGGCTGTCGCGCCCGTGGCGCCCGAAGACCCCCCACGGGTACAGCGCCAGGTGGGTGGTGAGCCAGGCCGCCTCGACCGCGGCGCCCACGAGGCCGGTCGGCGTGGCCAGGGCCTTGGCTGCGCCGCCCACGACGTCCTGCGCAGTGGCCGTGGCGTCGGCGACGTGTCCCGCGGTGCGACCGAGCGTCCTGGCCGCGGCCGAGCGCAGGGCTCCGAGCCCCGACGACGGCGGTGTCACGCGCGCGGACGCCCCCGACGACGCCCGCTTCGCTGCGGGGGGTCGGTGCGAGCGCGAGGTGCTCTGCGACATGACATCCCGAACCTAGTGCAGCAGTGCGGCATGCGCGCGTCAGTGCCGCGGCGTGTGGCGCCGGGCACGCGATGTCGGCATGTGTCCACGGAGTGGATAGTCTGCGGCCATGACTAGCTCACCGTTGCGCGTGGTCGTGGCCAAGCCTGGTCTCGACGGACACGACCGAGGCGCCAAGGTCGTCGCCCGCGCCCTGCGCGACGCCGGCATGGAGGTCGTCTACACCGGCCTGCACCAGACCCCCGAGCAGATCGTCGAGGCGGCCATCCAGGAGGACGCCGACGCCGTGGGCCTGTCGGTCCTGTCCGGCGCCCACATGACGCTCTTCGCGAAGGTGATGGAGCTGCTCGAGCAGCGCGACGCCTCCGACATCGTCGTCTTCGGCGGCGGCATCATCCCCGACGGCGACATCCCGGAGCTGACGCGGATCGGGGTCGCCAAGGTCTTCACCCCCGGCGCCACGACGACCGAGATCGTCGACTGGGTCCGGACGAACGTCACCCAGCAGTAGTCCCACCGTCCCCGCCCCCGGGGACTACGGCACGACCGGGATGCTGAGGGTGGCCGGCGCGGTCGGTGACGCGTGGACGGTCACCGGCTGCACGGCATAGGCGTTCTTGTAGGCCGCGTCGGTGCTGGCCAGCACGAGCTGGAGCCGATGCCCCGCCTCGACCCGGTGGACGATCGCCGGGAGCTCGATGTGCACGGGCTGCGTGACGTCCGCGACCCGCACGGGGCTGATCAGCTTGTGCACCAACGTCTTCGAGCCGTCGGGGGCCACGTCGTAGAGCTTGGCGAAGACCTGCAGCTGGCCGCTGGGGCCTGCCGCCTGGGTCAGCGCGACCGCTGGCGAGTCGAACCTCACGTCCAGGGTGGGGGAGCCCACGACGTCGACCGCCGAGGCCAGCGGTGCGGTCGACCAGGCGCCGAACGTGCCGGGGGTGTCGTACGGCGTCGTGAGCCCGTCCGGCAGGGAGACCTGCCCCTCGAGGCCGGAGACCTCGGAGTAGGAGGCGGGGGCGCCGAGCCCGGGGTTCGACCACGAGGTCGACCCGGGCAGCACGGCGCTGCGTGAGGCGACGAGGTCGTCCGCCGAGGACAGGTACCAGGTGCGGCGCGTGCCGACCGGGTACGAGGAGGCCGTGGCGTACGCCGGGGCGGCGGTCCCGGTGTAGGGCACCCAGTCGCGGAAGTACGCGAACTCCGGCCCCGTCGAGACCTTCGAGCCCTTGAGCTGGTGGTCGAACCAGTTCCTGATGCGCAGGCCGAGGTAGGTGTCCTCGATGTGCTGGCCGGTGAGGTCGAGCTCCCCGGGAGCCGCGCCGGTGTTGTCGCCGGTGCCGCCCGAGTGGCCCCAGGACTGCCAGGCCATGGTCACCGGGACGCCGCGTGACTTCAGCGCGCGGTAGGTCGCCACCGACTCCTGCAGGTTGAAGAGCGTGTCGTTCTCGCCCTGGATGAGGAACGTCGGCACCTTCACCCGGTCGACGTAGTGACCCACCGACACCCGGTCGGTGAGCCGGTAGGTGTCGGACGTCGGGTATCCGAGGGTGTCGAGCGTGGCCTTGGCCTTGCAGGCCTCGAGGACGAAGTTGGGGCACCCGACGTTGCGGGCGGGGTCGATCGCGGCGCCCTGCAGCCCGTCGAGGATCCCGACCCCGAAGAACAGGCCGGTCCAGCCGATCTTCTGCGTGCCCGGGGCCGAGTCGGCGTAGGTCACGCCCCGGGCGAGGCTGGTGTTGTTGGGGGCCAGCGAGTAGCGCAGGTCGTTCCAGGTGATGAGGGGCACCAGGGTGTCGACGCGGGCGTCCCGTGCTGCGGTGGCGAACTGGATCTGCCCGCCGTACGAGCCGCCGATCATGCCGAGCCGCGGGTCGTGGGTGGCGGCGTCGTCGAGGACGGTGAAGTCCACTCCCAGCGTCCCCGGGCCACCGGTCGTGCCGGCGACGTCGGAGGACGCGTACGGCGCCGTGCCCCCGCCGCCGAGGAACGTCACCAGCGAGGAGGCGGCGACCCCGTCGACGCCGGGGTCGTCGAGCGAGATCTTGCAGCCGCTGTCGGGGAAGCCGAGCCCGGTGTAGGACAGCACCGCGTATCCGCGCGCGGCGAAGGCCTTCCCCAGGCCGGCCTGGTCGGCCTTGCTCCCGCCGAAGCCGTTGGTGGTGAGGATCGCCGGCACGCGGGCCGCGGGTCCGGCGGCGTGCGGCTTGTAGAGGTCGGCGTCGATGGTGCACGTCTGCGGCCGGCCGAGGTCGTCGTTGCCGGCGGGCACCACGAACCGCAGCCCCGTGTAGGTGTCGACCGGCTGGAGCGTGGTGGCCTGCGTCGACCCTGCCGCAGCCGGAGCGGCGGCCGCGGCGACGGCGGGTCCTGCGGCCACGGCGAGTGCGGCGACGGGGAGCAGGACGGCCGTACGGCGTCCTCGGGCACGGAACGGGGATCGGCGCGTCATCGGGCCTCCACGGTGCAGGGGTGGTCCGGTGACCGCCCTCGTGGACGGACAACGACGTCGGCACCCCTGCGGTTACGTCCGCCGTGCTCAGGGGGCCGGCCGGGCGCTCTCGCGCAGTGACCACATGGTGGGCCGGTCGTACCGGAGCGTGGACCTGCGACCTCGCGCCGCGGGCTGGCGATGACGCCGCCTTGGCCAACTGCAGAAGATTCGACGGCGCAGATCCCCTCTCGCCGCAGGTTGCCACGCATTTGGTCAAGTCTTCGCCAGATTCGTTGACCTTGCTGCAAAGCGCGGGGTTGGGTCGGCTCGGCGCCGACGCCCACGGTCACGCAGTGCCCGTCAACGGAGGGGGAATCGACGTCGCCTCGTGGTGCAGGAACCCCCCGAGCACCCTTGTCCGAGAAGAGGAAACCCGTGATCCGACTGTCCACAGGCGCTGCACTCGGCGTCGCAGTCGCCGCGGCAGTGGCCACCCCACTGTCCGCCGCATCCGCCGCCCCCGCAGCGGCACCGACCCAGGCACCGGGCGTCACCGCAGCCCAGGCCGGGGCCGACAAGGACCGCACTGCCCTCGGTCTGTCCAGCGACGAGAAGCTCGTCGTGCGCAACGTCGTCACCGACCGCGACGGCACCCAGCACGTCCGCTACGACCGCACCTACAAGGGCCTGCGCGTCCTCGGCGGTGACCTGGTCGTCGACAAGGCTGCCTCGGGCAGCGTCCGCCAGGTCCACTGGAACGGCAACGGCAAGGCCGCCGTGGCCTCCACCACCCCGGCCGTCGCCGAGACCTCGGCCGAGAGCTCGGGCGCCAGGCGTGCCGGCTACGCGCCGAAGAAGAACGACGGGGAGCTCGTCGTCTGGGCCGGCACCGGCTCGCCGCGCCTGGCCTGGGACGTCGTCACCGAGGGGGTCAAGGCCGACCAGACGCCCAGCCGCCTGCACACCGTGGTCGACGCCAGGAGCGGTGCCGTCCTGACCTCGTGGGACGAGATCGCCGAGGGCACGGGCAACTCCATGTACTCCGGCAGCGTCACCCTCAACTCCACCCTCTCGGGCAGCACCTACCAGCTCAAGGACACCGTCGGGAACTACACGACCGACCTCAACGGCGCGACGACCGGCAACGGCACGCAGTTCACCGACGCCGACGACGTGTGGGGCACCGGCACCACCTCGTCGCGGCAGACCGCCGCGGTCGACGCCCAGTACGGCGCCGAGAAGACCTTCGCGTACTACAAGAACGTGTTGGGCCGCAACGGGATCTGGAACACCGGTGCCGGCGCGCGCAGCCGCGTCCACTACGGCAACGCCTACAACAACGCGTTCTGGGACGGCACCCAGATGACGTACGGCGACGGGGCCGGCAACACCAAGCCCCTCACGTCCATCGACGTCGCCGCGCACGAGATGAGCCACGGTGTCACCGAGAACACGGCCGGCCTCAACTACACCGGTGACGCGGGCGGCCTCAACGAGGCGACCTCGGACATCTTCGGCACGGCGGTCGAGTGGTACGCCAACTCCTCCGCGGACCCGGGTGACTACCTCATCGGCGAGAAGATCAACATCAACGGCAACGGCACCCCGCTGCGCTACATGGACAAGCCGAGCAAGGACGGCGCGTCCAAGGACTGCTGGTCCTCGACCCTGGGCAGCCTCGACCCGCACTACTCCTCGGGCCCGCTGAACCACTGGTTCTACCTGGCCTCCGAGGGCTCGGGCGCCAAGACCGTCAACGGCGTCGCCTACAACAGCCCCACCTGCGACGGCTCCACCGTCACCGGCGGCGGCCGCAGCAACATCGAGAAGGTCTGGTACCGCACGCTCTCCACCAAGCTCACCTCGGGCAGCACCTACCTCAACGCCCGTGAGGGCGCGATCGCGTCGGCCATCGAGCTGTACGGCGCCGGCAGCGCGACCTGCCTCGCCGTCGAGAAGGCCTTCACGGCCATCTCGGTCCCGGCCGGCACCCAGAGCTGCGGTGGCACGACGCCGCCCCCCACCGGCGGCAACCTGCTCCTCAACCCCGGCTTCGAGTCGGGCGCCGTGAGCTGGACCGGTTCGGCCGGCCCGATCACCAACGACACCGGGCGCCCGGCCCGCACGGGCTCCTGGAAGATGTGGCTCGGCGGCAACGGCACCACGGCGACGGAGAGCGAGCAGCAGAGCGTGACCATCCCGGCCACCGCCACGGCCGCGTCCCTCTCCTTCTGGCTGCGCAGCGACACGGCGGAGACCGGCAGCACCGCCTACGACACCATGAAGGTGCAGATCGTCGACGGTGCGACCACCACCACGCTCGCGACCTACTCCAACGTCGGCACCAGCGCGACGTACGCGCAGAAGTCGTTCAACGTGCTGGCCTACAAGGGCAAGACGGTGACCGTGAAGTTCCTCATGAACGAGGACTCGTCGCTGCAGACGTCCTTCGTGGTCGACGACACGTCGCTGGCCACCAGCTGACCGCAGGGGTGGGTCGGTCGCCGGACCGGCCCACGCCTGAGCCAGCCGCCACAGCCGCGCCCGCCACGGGCGCCCGCCCGGCGAACCGCCGCACACGGCTCGCCGACCCCTACGGGTGACGGCGGGGCAGGGCACACCTCCAGCCCCGCCCCGCCGTCACCGCCGCGCCACCCGGCGCACATCCCCCTGAAGGAGAACCCGTGAAGAAGCTGTCAGCAGGTATGGCGTTCGGCGTGGTCGTCGCAGCCGCAGTGGCGACCCCGTTCAGCGCAGCCCAGGCCGTCCCCGCCGGGCACGGTGCACCGGCGCCGGCCGTCGCCGCAGAGCAGGCGAAGGTCGCCGACGCAGCCAGGGCCCTCGGTCTCGGAGCGGGCCAGGCCCTCCAGGTGAAGGGCGTCGTCACCGACCCTGACGGGACCCGGCACGTGCGCTACGAGCGGACCTACCAGGGTCTTCGGGTCATCGGTGGCGACCTCGTCGTCGAGCGCTCCGCCGCCGGCGCGACGAGGTCCGTGCGCTGGAACGCCACGAAGGCGGTGGACGTCGCCACGTCCCCCGCCCTGTCCGCGGGCCAGGCGCGCAGCGCAGCCCGCGCCGCCACCACCTCCGGTTCCGCCCTCGTGGTGTACGCCGCGGACTCCGGCCCGCGCCTCGCCTACGACGTGGTCAGCGAGGGCGTGAGGGCCGACCAGACGCCGAGCCGCCTCCACACCATCGTCGACGCGAGGAGCGGTGCGACGCTGGACCGGTACGACGACATCGTCGAGGGGACCGGCGCGTCGCAGTACTCCGGCTCGGTGGCCCTGGGCACGACGCCGTCCGGCGGGAGCTTCCAGCTCAAGGACGCCGTTGGCAACTACACGACCGACCTCAATGGGGCCACCACCGGGACGGGGACGCAGTTCACCGACGCGGACGACGTCTGGGGGAACGGTTCGGTGTCCTCGCGCCAGACAGCCGCGGTCGACGCGCACTACGGCGCCGAGAAGACGTTCGACTACTACAAGAACGTCCAGGGCCGCAACGGGATCTGGGACACGGGTGTCGGTGCCCGCAGCCGGGTGCACTACGGCAACGCGTACAACAACGCGTTCTGGGACGGCACGCAGATGACCTACGGCGACGGCGCGGGCAACGCCAAGCCGCTGACCGCCATCGACGTCGCCGGTCACGAGATGAGCCACGGCGTCACCGAGAACACCGCCGGACTCGTCTACCGCGGCGACGCGGGCGGGCTCAACGAGGCGACCTCCGACATCTTCGGCACCGCGGTCGAGTTCTACGCGAACTCTGCCGTCGACCCCGGTGACTACCTCATCGGCGAGAAGATCGACATCAACGGCAACGGCACCCCGCTGCGCTACATGGACAAGCCGAGCAAGGACGGCCGCTCCCAGGACTGCTGGACCACCGGCACCCGCAACCTCGACCCGCACTACTCCTCGGGTCCGCTCAACCACTGGTTCTTCCTCGCCTCCGAGGGGTCTGGCGCCAGGACCGTCAACGGCGTCGCCTACAACAGCCCCACCTGTGGCGGTGCGCCGGCGGTCACCGGGGCGGGCCGGACCAACATCGAGAAGGTCTGGTACCGCACGCTGTCCACCAAGCTCACGTCGCGCAGCGACTACAAGGCCGCTCGCGAGGGCGCGATCGCCTCGGCCAAGGAGCTGTACGGCGCGGGCTCGCCGACCTGCGTCGCGGTGAAGTCGGCGTTCGACGCCATCGCGGTGCCTTCGGGCTCGCAGACCTGCTGACCTGACCGCAACCGCACCACACGCCAGTGCGCCGTCGACCACGAGGTCGGCGGCGCACTGGCGTGCCGGGACCGGAGGGGCATCAGCGGCAGACGGTGCGCTTCGCCTTGGGCTTGATGAGGTCCTCGAACAGCGCGGTCACGACCGGCTCGACGTCCTTGATCCGGTCGTCGCTCGTCGGGACGGCGTTGAGCAGCACGAGCATGTCGTCGGGGTGCGCCATCGTGGGGGTGCTGTCGTTGCCGCTGTCGCCGACGGCAACCGCAGCCTTGGTGACGGCCGCGAAGCTGGCCTCGTCGAGGGTGCAGGACACGTTCTGCCTGCCGACCTTCGCCAGGACGCTGCGGTCGACGTCGATGTTCACGGTGTCGGAGAAGCCGGCCACGCCGCCGAAGCGCTGGAGCGCGATGGGGTAGTCCACCGACGGGGTGGTGGAGGTCGACGCGGTGGCCGGGGCCCGGGGGATCTCCGGGGTCTTCGCCACGCAACCCGTGAGCACCACGGTGAGCAGCGCGCCGAAGGCTGCGGCGCGGGCGGACACGGGCACGGGCGCGGTGGCTGATCGCGACATACCGGACACCCTGCCACGACCACGTGGTGGCGGGGGGAGAATCGCTCATGCCCATCACCGCCACCGACCTCGACGCCGCCACCGCGGTCGTGCGCCGCCACTTCCCGGCCACCCCGCAGTTCGCCTGGCCGCTGCTCGGCGAGCACGTCGGGGCCACGGTCTGGGTCAAGCACGAGAACCAGACGCCGACGGGCGCGTTCAAGGTGCGCGGCGGCCTCGTCTACGTCGACCGCCTGAAGCGCGAGCGACCCGACGTCGCAGGCATCGTCTCGGCCACCCGGGGCAACCACGGCCAGTCGCTGGCGTACGCCGGGGCGGCCGCCGGGCTGCGCGTCGTCATCGTCGTGCCCGAGGGCAACAGCCCTGACAAGAACGCGGCGATGAGCGGCTTCGGGGCCGAGCTCGTCGTCCACGGGGCCGACTTCCAGGAGTCTCGCGAGCACGCCGCCCGGCTGGGCGAGGAGCTCGGGCTCGAGACCGTCCCGTCGTTCCACGCCGACCTGGTCGTCGGCGTGGCCACCTACGCCAAGGAGCTGTTCGAGGCCGCCGGTGCGCTGGACAAGGTCTACGTCGGGGTCGGCATGGGGTCGGGCATCGCCGGACTGGTGGGGGTCCGCGACCTGCTGGGGCTGCCCACGGAGGTCATCGGCGTCGTGGCCGAGCAGGCGCCGGCCACCGCGCTGTCCTTCGCCGCCGGGTCGGTCGTCACCACGGAGCGGGCCGCGACGTTCGTCGACGGGGTCGCGTGCCGCACCCCGGACCCGGAGGCGGTCGCCACGATGGTCGCCGGGGCCGACCACATCGTGAGGGTGGGGGAGGACGACACCGCCGAGGCCATGCGGGTGCTGCTCCGCACGACCCACCAGCTGCCCGAGCCCGCCGGGGCGATCGCCCTGGCGGGGCTGCTCGCCGAGCGGGACGCGGTGGCTGGCGGCCGTGTCGGCGTCATCCTGTCCGGCGGCAACTGCGACACCTCGATCCTCACCGAGGTGCTGGCGGGTCGGACGCCCGCAGCCTGACCTCCCGACCAGCGGCGCGCCGTCGCGCCTGGCCCGGGTGGCGGGGCCGGCCCACCTATCCTGACGCCATGAGGAGCGGCGCCCGTCAGGCGGTCGGTGCAGCGTTGGCCCTGGCCGTCGTCGGCAGTGCGGCAGCCTGCTCCGGCGGCTGTTCGGGACCGTCGTGCGGGCGCCCCACCACAGCCACCACCACGACGACCACGACCCCCACGACCAGGGCCACCCCGTCCGGTCCCGTGCCCCTGACCGGCGGCCCAGTCCTCGCGGTGAAGATCGACAACACCACGTCGGCCCGGCCGCGGATCGGCCTGGACCTGGCGGACGTCGTCTACGTCGAGCCCGTCGAGGGCGGGTTGACGCGGCTGCTGGCCGTCTTCAGCCGCCACCAGCCCCGGGAGGTCGGGCCGGTGCGGAGCGGGCGCGAGTCCGACGTCACCATCCTCGCCAACTGGGGCAAGGTCGCCTTCGCCTTCTCGGGCTCGTCGACCTACACCGCCAAGGTGCTGGCCCGCGGGGCGCAGGTGAACCTCAGCAACGACCAGTCCGGGCGCGGCTACCGGCGCGACCACTCGCGCCCCGCGCCGTACAACCTCATCGGGGACCCCAAGGCCCTCCTCTCCCGTGCCGGCGGCAGTGTCAGGCCCGGGGACATCGGCTTCCGGTACGGGCCGCCCACCGCCGGTGGGGCACCGGCGACCTCGGTGGAGGCCCGCTGGCCGGCGTCCACCGTGGCGCTGCGCTGGAACGCCAAGCGCGCGCAGTACCTCGTCGTCACCGACGGCCGGCCGGACGTCAGCCCCGCGGGCACCCAGTACGGAGCCTCGACCGTCGTCGTCCAGTACGTCGCCTCCAAGGACTCCGCGAACCGTGACGTCAACGGCCGCCCGACACCTGTGGAGCAGCTCGTGGGGTCGGGGAAGGCCACCGTGCTGCGCGGCGGGCGGGTGTGGCAGGCCACGTGGTCCCGCCCCGGTGCCACGTCGCCGACGACGTTCACGGCCGGGGGCAAGGTCGTGACCTTCGCGCCCCAGGGCCCGGTCTGGGTCCTCCTCGTGCCGACGGGCCGGGTCGCGACCGTCCGCTGAGGCTCGAGACCGCGCCCGCACGCCGCTCGTCGTGAGATTGCTCCCACCCGTCGCACCCGCGGAGCCCGTCCGCGCACGACAGGACTAGTCTCGGGGCCGAACCTCACCCATCAGCAGACGAGGACGTCAGACGTGGATCTGTTCGAATACCAGGCTCGAGACATGTTCGAGAAGCACGGCGTACCCGTGCTGGCCGGCGCCACCGCCACCACCCCACAGCAGGCTCGTGAAGCCGCCGAGGCCATCGGCCCCAAGAGCGGCGGGGTCACCGTCGTCAAGGCCCAGGTGAAGACCGGCGGTCGCGGCAAGGCCGGCGGCGTGAAGGTCGCCAAGAGCGCCGACGAGGCGGAGCAGCACGCTCAGGCCATCCTCGGCATGGACATCAAGGGCCACACCGTGGGCACCGTGATGATCGCCCAGGGCGCGCGCATCGCCGAGGAGTACTACTTCTCGGTCCTGCTCGACCGGGCCAACCGCACCTACCTCGCGATGTGCAGCAAGGAGGGCGGTATGGAGATCGAGCAGCTCGCGGTCGAGCGCCCCGAGGCCCTCGCGCGCATCGCCGTCGACCCCAACACCGGCATCGACGCGGCCAAGGCCGCCGAGATCGTCGAGGCTGCAGGGTTCGACGCCGAGACCGGCGCGAAGATCGCCCCCGTCCTGGAGAGGCTCTGGGAGGTCTACCGCGACGAGGACGCCACGCTCGTGGAGGTCAACCCGCTGGTGAAGACCGAGGACGGCGACATCGTCGCCCTCGACGGCAAGGTCACGCTCGACGAGAACGCCGACTTCCGCCACCCCGACCACGAGGCGCTCGAGGACAAGGCCGCGGCCGACCCGCTCGAGGCGGCCGCGAAGGCCAAGGGCCTCAACTACGTCAAGCTCGACGGCTCCGTCGGCATCATCGGCAACGGCGCGGGCCTGGTCATGTCGACGCTCGACGTCGTCGCCTACGCCGGTGAGGAGCTCCCCGGCTCGCCCAAGCCCGCCAACTTCCTCGACATCGGCGGCGGCGCCTCGGCCGAGGTCATGGCCAACGGCCTGCACATCATCCTCGGCGACGAGCAGGTCAAGTCGGTGTTCGTCAACGTGTTCGGTGGCATCACCTCCTGCGACGCCGTCGCCAACGGCATCGTGGGTGCCCTCGAGGCGCTCGGCGACGAGGCGACCAAGCCGCTGGTCGTGCGCCTCGACGGCAACAACGTGGAGGAGGGCCGGCGCATCCTCGCCGAGGCCAACCACCCGCTCGTGACCATCGAAGAGACCATGGACGGGGCGGCCCGCAAGGCCGCCGAGCTGGCTTCGGCCGCGACGAACTGACAAGGGCCGGGAGAACACAACAATGGCAATCTTTCTCGACGAGAACTCCAAGGTCATCGTCCAGGGCATGACCGGCTCCGAGGGCATGAAGCACACGCAGCGCATGCTCGCCTCGGGCACCTCGATCGTCGGCGGCGTCAACCCGCGCAAGGCCGGCACCACGGTCGAGTTCGACGGCGGCGTCTCGGTGCCGGTGTACGGCACGGTCGCCGAGGCGATGAAGGAGACCGGCGCCAACGTGTCGGTCATCTTCGTCCCGCCGGCGTTCGCGAAGTCCGCCGTGGTCGAGGCGATCGACGCGGCCATCCCGCTCGCGGTCGTCATCACCGAGGGCATCGCGGTCAAGGACTCCGCGGAGTTCTACGCCTACGCCAAGAGCAAGGGCACCACCCGGATCGTCGGGCCCAACTGCCCCGGCCTCATCAGCCCCGGCAAGTCCAACGCCGGCATCATCCCGGCCGACATCGCCGGCCCGGGTCGCATCGGGCTGGTGTCCAAGTCGGGCACGCTGACCTACCAGATGATGTACGAGCTGCGGGACTTCGGTTTCTCCTCGGCCGTCGGCATCGGCGGTGACCCGATCATCGGGACCACCCACATCGACTGCCTCGAGGCGTTCGAGAAGGACCCGGAGACCGACGCCATCGTCATGATCGGCGAGATCGGTGGCGACGCCGAGGAGCGAGCGGCCGCCTACATCAAGGAGCACGTGACCAAGCCGGTCGTCGGCTACGTCGCCGGGTTCACCGCCCCCGAGGGCAAGACCATGGGCCACGCCGGCGCCATCGTCTCCGGCTCGGCTGGCACCGCTGCCGCCAAGCAGGAGGCCCTCGAGGCCGCTGGCGTCAAGGTCGGCAAGACGCCGTCCGCGACCGCCGACCTCATGCGCGAGATCATGCAGGGCCTGCAGAAGTAGGTTGTCCCGCAAGGGATTCCACGAAGGCCGCCATCCCATCCGGGGTGGCGGCCTTCGTCGTCCCGTGTCCCGCGTGGCCGGCGGCTGCTGCCGGCCACGCGGAGTCTGGCTGGTCCTGGCTGTGCCTACTTCTGGCGGGCGAGCATGATCAGCCGGTCCAGCTCGGCGAACCCCTGCTTGGGGTCGGCCAGCTTCGTGACGACGATCGTGGAGACCGCCCCCGGCGTCTTCTGCGCCGTGACGCCGACCCACTCCGAGAAGATCGGGCTGCCGTCCGGGGCGACGGTGTCGAGCCGCCACGTGCCGGCGGTCGGGCCGGGCGTCGACTTCACCGTCCCGTTGCCCGTCGAGCACCCCTTGCCGAACAATGCCTTCGCCTCGGCCAGGCGGGCATCGACGTAGGACTGCTGCACGTCGGCACCGGACGAGTCGTCGAGCTGGACCCGCTGCTTGCCCACGTAGCCGGTGCTGCTGCTGCCGACCCGGACCGAGACGACGCCCACTCGACCGCCGATGCCGGCCTGCTCCTGGTCGGTCTCGCACGAGGCGACGGCAGTCGACCCCTCCATGGCGCCGGGGCCCGCGCTGGTCGCGGCCCCGCTGCTCAGCGGCTGCGACCGCCACTGGGACGCGGCCACGAACAGCTTCCACGACGGGACGGGCGACGGCCCGACCACCGGCATCTGCTCGTCGACCGCCTTGGGGCCCGTGAACGTCGGGCTGCTGGTCGTGGAGGCGGTGGCCTTGGTGCCGGTGCCGTACCGCGCGAGGCGCTTCTGCGCAATGGAGACGAGCTCCTGCACCTGCGCCAGCGTGAAGCCCGACTTCGGGCGGTCGTTCTGGTTGACCTGCAGGACGACGACGTCGTGCTTGCCGGCCACCACGGCCCACCAGCCCGAACCGGCGTCGCCGGCGGTGTAGGAGTAGACGCGCTCACCGGTGCCGGACGACGCGGGCGTGACCTTGTAGCCGGGGGCGAGCCGACAGCCGGCGATGTCCGAGGCGACCCCGTCCGCGGCGGTGGCCGCGTCTTGGCCCGAACCGATCCGGAACCGCACCTGGCCGCCCTGCACCTCCGGGGCCCGGGTGATTTCCTCCTGCTGCACCTTGGTGCCCGGCTCGGACTGCAGGCACTCCACCGGCCCGAACGGCTTGACCGGGGTGAGCAGGACCGAGCCGGTGAGCTCCAGCGAGGACGCCCACTCGCCCACCAGGGGGAGTGCGCCGGGCTGGTCGAGGGAGCTCGCCGCCATGGTGGTGCTCGTGGTCGAGGACGGGGTGGTGGCGGCGGTCCGTGCGCTGGAGGCCGGCGTCAGAGGTGTCCGCGACGAGGAGGGACCCCACGCGGCATACCCGACGGTGCCTGCGACGACGGCGGCAGCGGCCGCCGCAGCGGTCAGCCCGAGAAATCGGTGGCGCCGACGCGCCCGCCCCCTCGCCCTGACGAAGCGGACGTCGGGCAGGGGTACGGCCTCGACATCGTGCCGCAGCGTGGCCATGGCACGGCGCAGCTGGGCGTCGTCGCCCGCCGTCCAGTCCTCGTGCTCAGCCATGGCTGCCCTCCTCGTGGCGCAGGGCCTGCGCCAGCTGGGCGCGGCCCCGGTGCAGGCGCGCCTTGACGGTGCCTGCGGGGGTGTTGGTCTCGTGGGCGATCTGGTCGATGCTCAGGTCGCCGATGTAGTGCAGGGTCACGGCCTCCCGGACCGGGGCCGGCAGCGTGCGCAGCGCGGCGACGACCGCGACCCGGTCCTCCGTCGGTGGGCCCGTCGTGTCGTGGGTGCCGTGGCGCTCGTAGGCGCGGTCCTGGGTCGTCTTCTTGCGCCACCCGGAGATGGCCACCCTGCGCGCCACCGTGCGCACCCACGACAACGGGTCCTCGTGGGTCCGGACCGTCGACCACTGCTGCCAGGCCCGAGCGTAGGCCTCCTGGGTGCTGTCCTGCGCGACCGTGAGGTCACCGGTGAAGGCGTAGACGAGGTGCACCACCCGGCGGGCGGTGTCACGGTAGAACGCGTCGAACTCCGCCTCGGCGGACTGCGCGCCCATCCCCACCCCCCGCCTGTGCGGCGCCGCGGTGTCGGCGCCTGGATCCATCACGGCCATCACACCGCAGCAGACGCGCTCGTGCGCGCTCCGGTTGCGGCGCGTTCGGACATTTCTCGCCGCGGCCCGGCGTTGCTGCGGCGGCAGCACGTCGTCGTCGGCGACGATGGGCAGGACATGACTGTGATGGAGCTGCTGCGCAAGGGAACGTCGACCACGGGCGGGCCCGACCCGAGGGGGCACCACCGCACCTTCCTCGCCGGTGCCGGCGCCGCGAGCGCCTCTGCCCTCGCCTTCGTGCTCCCCGCGCTCCTCGTGTGGGTCGCCGCGTCGCAGAGCACGGTGGAGTGGACGACGGCGCTCGGCGTCGGGGCCAGCCTCTGGCTGCTCGGGGGTGGCGCGCACCTCGCGCTGGGCGACACTCCCGTGACCGTGGTCCCGCTGCTCTTCCTCGCGCTGGCCGTCGCCGGCGGCGCGTGGGCGGCGCGCAGGGCCGTCCGCGAGCCGGCCGAGGACCGGACCGTCACCCTGGCCGCCGACGTCGTCCACCGCCCGCTCGGCCTCGCGCTGGCTGCCTGGATCGCGGGGTACGCCGCCGCGGCGGCGCTGTGGTCGGTGGTCGCCTACGCGGCCGGTCCCGAACCCGTCCTGTGGACGCTCATCCTTCCCGTCGTCGTGGTCCCGGTCGCGGCTGCGGCCATCGCCCTCGGCCGCTGTGTGCGCGCCCGGCCCGAGCTCGTCGGCCCGGGTCTGCGCCGGCCCGGCTGGCTGCCCGAGGTGGTCCGACGGGCCCTGCGCCCCGGCGTCGAGGGTGCCGTGGGGCTGCTGGGTGCGGGCATCGTCGCGTGCTCCGTCCTGGTGGTCCTGCACTGGGGCCGCATCGCCCACCTGCAGGGCGAGCTGGCCCCGGGCGTCGTCGGTGGCGTCGTGCTCTCCCTGGCCCAGCTGCTCGTGCTGCCCAACCTCGGCCTGTGGGCCGTGTCCTTCATGGCAGGGACCGGGTTCTCCGCCGTCGAGGGCGCCTCGGCCACGTGGACCGGCTCGCGGACCTCGCTCCTGCCCATGGTCCCCGTGCTCGGTGCGCTCCCCGAGCCGGGCGCCTTCCCCGGCATCGTGCCGCTGGTCGTCCTGGTGCCCGTGGCGGTCGGCGCCTTCGTCGGGTGGCGGTCGCTGCGCTCCGTGGCCCGCCTCTCGCGCACCCGGACGAAGCTGACCGTGACCGGTGTGTCGGTCACGGTCGCCGCGGCCCTGGTCGGCCTGGTCGACGTCGTGGCAGGCTCCTCGCTCGGGTCGGCGCGGCTCTCGTCGATCGGCGCCCCTGCCGGGGCCATGACGCTCGCCCTGCTCGTGGAGCTCGCCATCGGGGCAGCCCTCGTGCTGCTCTGGGACCGCTGGAAGCTCCGGCGCTGACGCCGCTGCCGGCAGGTTCGCAGCCCTGACCTGCGGCTTCGTGTTCGCCGAGAGCGGACGCGCTCGAGTGGAGGACCCGGGGGCCCCGTGTGACGGTGGAGCCATGACGCGATTCGGGTACACCCTCATGACCGAGCAGTCAGGACCTCGCGAGCTGGTGGGCTACGCCGTCGACGCCGAGCGCAGTGGCTTCGACTTCGCGGTGAGCAGCGACCACTACTCGCCGTGGCTCACCGAACAGGGGCACGCACCGTACGCCTGGACCGTCCTCGGGGCGGTCGCGCAGGCGACCGAGCGCCTCGAGCTGATGACCTACGTGACCTGCCCGACCATCCGCTACGAGCCCGCGGTCGTCGCGCAGAAGGCCGCCACCCTGCAGCTGCTCAGCGAGGGGCGGTTCACCCTCGGCCTCGGCAGCGGCGAGAACCTCAACGAGCACGTCGTCGGCGAGGGCTGGCCCATGGTCGGCGTGCGGCAGGACATGCTCGAGGAGGCCATCCACATCATCCGCGAGCTGCACACCGGCGAGCTGGTCACGTGGCAGGGCGAGTACTTCCGGGTCGACTCCGCCCGTGTCTGGGACTGCCCCGACGGCGGCGTGCCGATCGGTGTCGCGGTGTCGGGGGAGAAGTCGTACGAGCGGTTCGGGCCGCTGGCCGACCACGTCATCGCCGTGCAGCCGGACGGCGAGCTGGTCAAGGGCTTCCTCGACTCCCGGCGCTCGGCGGCGCGCGACGGCAGTGCCGAGGGCACTTCCGCGGCCGGGCCGGCCCGGGCGATCGGCCAGATCCCGATCAGCTGGGACCCCGACGCCGACCGGGCCAAGGAGCGCGCCCACGAGCAGTTCCGGTGGTTCGGCGGTGGCTGGGCGGTCAACGCCGACCTGCCGACCCCGGCCGGCTTCGCCGCCGCGTCGCAGTTCGTGACCCCCGACGACGTCGCCGACTCGATCCCCTGCGGACCCGACCTCGATGCCGTCGTCGAGGCCGTCTCCGCCTACTGGGAGGCCGGTTTCACCGACATCGCCCTGGTGCAGGTGGGGGACGAGGGACAGCAGAGGTTCCTCGACGAGGCGGCCGAGCCGCTCCTGGAGAAGCTGCGCGCCGCCGCGCCCTGACCCCTCACGTCGCCGGCCGTGGACGCGGGTGCCGTCCCCCGCGCCCCGGTCGGTATGGTCGTGGCCGTGACCGCGCCTGAGCCCACGGGGATCGTCGTCCTCGTCTCCGGTTCCGGGACCAACCTCCAGGCCCTCATCGACGCCACCGCGGACCCCGCGTACGGCGTGCGCATCCTCGCCGTCGGCGCCGACCGGGCCGGCATCTCGGGCCTGCACCGCGCTGCGGCTGCCGGGATCCCGACGTTCGTCTGCCGGGTGGAGGACCACGCGACCCGTGCCGCGTGGGACGAGGCCCTCGCCGAGCGCATCGCCGACCACGAGCCCGCGTTCGTCGTGTCGGCGGGCTTCATGAAGATCCTCGGCCCGCGCGTCCTGGGCCAGCACGTCGTGCTCAACACCCACCCCGCGCTGCTCCCGGCGTTCCCGGGCGCCCACGCCGTCCGCGACGCCCTCGCCGCCGGCGCCACGGTCACGGGGTGCACCGTCCACGTCGTCGACGCGGGCGTCGACACCGGTCCCGTGCTCGCCCAGGCCACCGTCGAGGTGCGGCCGGACGACACCGAGGACACGCTCCACGAGCGCATCAAAGCCGTCGAGCACCCGTTGCTCGTCACCCTCGTGGGCCGCGCGGCCCGCGAGGGGATCACCGTCACCGATGGGAAGGCCAGCATTCCGTGACCCAGCAGTCCAGCCCCCAGCCCGCCGACGACTCCGGACGGCGCCCCGTCCGCCGGGCGCTCGTCTCCGTCTACGACAAGACCGGGCTCGAGGAGCTGGCGCGCGGGCTGCACGAGGCTGGCGTCGCCATCGTGTCGACCGGGGGCTCGGCCAAGCTCATCGAGGGCCTCGGCATCCCCGTGACCGAGGTCGCCGACCTCACCGGCTTCCCCGAGTGCCTCGAGGGCCGGGTCAAGACGCTCCACCCCCGCGTCCACGCCGGCATCCTCGCCGACACCCGCAAGGACGACCACGTGCGCCAGCTCGAGGAGCTGGGTGTCGAGCCGTTCGAGCTCGTCGTCGTCAACCTCTACCCGTTCCGCGAGACGGTCGCCTCGGGTGCCGCCCCCGACGAGGTCATCGAGCAGATCGACATCGGCGGCCCGTCCATGGTCCGCGCCGCCGCGAAGAACCACCCGAGCGTCGCCGTGGTCACCGACCCCGCCGCGTACGGTGCCGTGCTGGCCGCCGTCGCGGCCGGCGGGTTCACCCTCCCCGAGCGCAAGCTGCTGGCCGCACAGGCGTTCGTGCACACCGCCGACTACGACAACGCCGTCGCCAACTGGATGGGCAACGTCTACACCGACACCTCCGACGGCACCGGCTTCCCGGCCTGGACCGGGGCGACGTTCACCCGCGCGGCCGTCCTGCGCTATGGCGAGAACCCGCACCAGAAGGCGGCGCTCTACCGCCACTGGCGCGGTGGCGTCGCCTCGGCCGAGCAGCTGCACGGCAAGGAGATGTCCTACAACAACTACGTCGACACCGACGCCGCCGTGCGTGCCGCGCACGACCACGGCGACCAGCCCACCGTCGCGATCGTCAAGCACGCCAACCCCTGCGGGATCGCGGTCGGCTCCTCCATCGAGGAGGCGTACGCGGCAGCGCACGCCACCGACCCGGTGTCCGCCTTCGGGGGCATCATCGCCGCCAACCGCACCGTGAACCGCGCCATGGCCGACCAGGTCAAGGACGTCTTCACCGAGGTCATCATCGCCCCGGACTTCGACGCCGACGCGCTCGAGGTGCTCCAGGGCAAGAAGAACATCCGCATCCTGCGCCTGCCCGCGGAGGCCTCGCGCAACGCTGACGCCATCGAGATGCGCCCGATCAGCGGCGGCCTGCTGCTGCAGACCGTCGACAAGGTCGACGCCGTGGTCGAGGGAGACAAGCCCGGTGGCGACGACCCGTCGCGCTGGACGCTCGTGTCGGGCGAGGCGGCCGACGAGGCGACGCTGGCGGACCTGGCGTTCGCGTGGCGCTCGGTGCGCGCGGTGAAGTCCAACGCGATCCTGCTCGCCAAGGACGGCGCCGCGGTCGGCATCGGCATGGGCCAGGTCAACCGCGTCGACTCCTGCCACCTCGCGGTGTCGCGGGCCGGCGCCGACAGGGCCCGCGGTGCGGTCGCCTCCTCGGACGCGTTCTTCCCGTTCGCCGACGGCCTCCAGGTGCTGCTCGACGCCGGGGTCCGGGCGGTCGTCGCGCCCGGCGGGTCGATGCGCGACGCCGAGGTCATCGAGGCCGCGCAGGCAGCGGGCGTCACGATGTACTTCACCGGCACCCGCCACTTCGCCCACTGAGGCTGTTCCGCGGGCTGCTGGGCGGCCCGGGGTGTGCGTCCTCGGGCCTACCATCCGCACTCCGCTTCGCTGCGTGCTCCCGCCAGGCCCGCCACGGCCCTACGGACGCACACGCCCGGCCCGCCCGTCGAGCGGGCCGGGCGTCCCTCGTCTAGCTGGGCTGGGGGCCGCGGTAGCCGGTGGGGTCGCCTGGGCCGAGGTCGACGATGGCGGCGACGGGGCCACCGCCATCGGGGCCCTGATGGGCTGCTGACACGGAGACGAACACGGCCGGGTCGCCGGTGACGGAGGCGGTGACACCGCCGACCGCCGCCTTGATCTGGCGGTGCCAGTGGACGTCGGAGTCGTCGAGCATGGCGTTGCGGCGACCGCGGACCTGGCCGTCCTGGCTGGCCTCGCACTTGAGGAACACGTTGACGAGCCGGCCCTGGAGGTCGCTGGAGTGGGGGCGCTCCGGCAGCTCGAGCCCGGCGTCCTTGATGGCGGCCCAGACCCCGTCGGCGTCGAGGGCGTCGCGCATGACGGAGTGGCCGATGCGGTAGCGGCCACCGATGCCGCGCGCGTTGCCGACGACGACGACCTGGGCCCGGTCGAGCTCGACGCCCGAGGAGCACGAGGCGACCGAGGAGTAGAGGCTGCGGTCGCGCAGCACGTCCTCGTCGCGCGGCATCTCGATCTCGCCGAGCGCCACGGCGATACCCAGGGCAGTGCCGCCGTTGGACACGTCCATCGACGCAAGGGTGTCCTCGGTGAACACGTCGTGGCCGCGGGTCCTGGCGTCGCGGATGGTGTCGATGGTGAGCAGCGGCGTCTTGGTCTGCACGTAGTGGACGTCGGCCGGGTCGGTGATGCCCGCCTTCTCCATGGCGACCTTCACGGCGTCGGCCACCTTGGTCACCATCGCGGTCCGGCCGATGTCCTCCGGCAGCAGCACCTCGCTCATGGCGAAGCCGACGGTGAGGCGGGGCTCGTCGGACTGCTCGGCCTCCTCGGGCGGCAGCGTCGCGAAGATCGTCGCGTGGGGGCTGATGACGCCGTCGGTGCCGCCGGACCACACGATCGGCACCTGCTTCACCTGCTCCGGGTCCGCGCCCTTGGCGACCAGCACCTCGCGGAACGCGCGGTCGGCGATGATGCGGGTGTAGTCGTTGACGCCGCCGTTGCCCTCGGTCTTGCCGATGACGGCGATGACGCGGCCGGCCTCGATGACGCCGTCGTCGATGAGCTTGGCCAGCTCGCTGGCGTCGGTGACGCTGTGCAGCGGCACCTTGCGGACCTCGATGGGCTCGGGCACGTGACTCACCTGTCTGTCGTGGGGGTGGGCGTTGCGGGCGTGGGGGACTCGATGATCGTGCCGACCTCGCCGGCGACGGCGTCGGCGATGCGGTCGAGGGCGGTGATGACGCTGCGACGCCCACCGCCCCGGACGAACCGCAGCGCCGCCTCGACCTTGGGACCCATGGAGCCGGACGCGAACTGGCCGTCCGCGGCATACCCCTCCATCTCCTCGAGGGAGACCCGGCCGAGCGGGCGCGCGTGGGGGGTGCCGAAGCCGACCTCGGCGTGCTCGACGTCGGTCGCGGTCACGAGGACGTCGGCGCCGAGGGCGCGGGCCAGCACGGCCGCGGTGAGGTCCTTGTCGACCACCGCCTCGACGCCGTGGACGGTGCCGCCGGGGGTGCGCACGACGGGTATGCCGCCGCCGCCCGCCGCGACGACGACGTAGCCGGCGTGGAGCAGCGTCAGGACGGCGTGGGTGTCGAGCACCTCGAGCGGCTCGGGGGAGGCGACGACGCGACGCCAGCCGTGCTCCCCGCGGTCCTGCCAGGTCTCACCGTGCTCGATGAGGCGCTTGGCCTGCTCGTGGGGGAGGAACCGGCCGACCGGCTTGGTGGGGGTGGTGAACCCGGGGTCGGACGCGTCGACGAGGGTACGGGTGATGACCGCGGCGGCACGGCGGCGCAGGCCTCGGGAGGCGAAGGCGGCCTCGAGCGTGTCGACGGCGGTGAAGCCGATCGTCCCCTGCGTCTGGGCGCCGCACCAGTCCAGCGGGACGGGTGGGACGACGTGGGCGGCGAGCTCGTTCTTGACGAGCAGGTTGCCCACCTGGGGGCCGTTGCCGTGGGTGACCACCACGTCGTGACCGGCCTCGACGAGGTCGGCGACCCGCTGCATCGCGCGCCCGATCGCCTCCCGCTGGGCGTGCGGGGTGGCGCTGCCGTCGGGACCCGTCATGGCGTTGCCGCCGAGGGCGACGAGGACCAGCATGGCCACCTCCCCACCGCTCGCCCGGACGACTGTGCGGCGAGCCTAGGGACGCCGCGCGACACGTGACGTCGGCAGGACCTGCCCAATGCGTGGTGCCGCGTTGGCAGATGTGCGCGCCGGCTCAGCCGAGGGCCACCACGAGGTCGCGGACCGTCTCCGGGTCCTCCAACGTGTCGCCGAACAGCTCGCGCAGCTGCCCCACGCGGTAGCGCACGGTCTGCGGGTGGACGAACAGCGCCTCGGCGACGGCCTCCCGGGTGCCCCGGTGCAGCAGCCACAGCCGCAGGGTCTCCTCGAGCTTCTCCCGGGCCACCGGGGTGAGGTCGTCGAGGGGCGCCAGCGACGTGCGGCGCAGGTCCGCGAGCGCCTCGGGGTCGGCGCCCCGGACGAGGTCGGCGAGGTGGGCCTCGGTGTCGTAGGCAGCCGGGGCGTCGGTGGCGTGCTCGCGCAGCAGGCGGTGGGCCCGAAGGGCCCGCCGGTAGGACGCCACGGCCAGCAACCACGGCCTCGGCGGGCCGAGGACCACCGACCTGGCCCCGATCGACCGCGCCAGCCGCGCCCGGGCGCCGGGGGCGAGGTCGGGTACGAGGAGCGCGGCCACGTCGTCGTCGGGCACGGTGTCGGGGAGGTCCTCGGCGAGGACCAGGGAGCGGGCGTCGACCAGGCCGCGCACCACGTGCAGGTCCGCGTCGCGGGCCAGCACCACCGTCAACGAGGTCGGCCGCTCCCACCGGGCCCGGTCCGCCCGGCGTAGCAGCAGCTCCTCCGACGAGCCCCTCAACAGGTCGAGGGCCAGACGGTCGCGGTGCTGGCGCTGCAGCCGCTCGGAGGTGGCGAGCTCGTCGGCATGGCCCGCCACGCTCGCCGCCGACAACTCGTCGATGTAGGCGAACACGAGCTCGGCGAACTGCGCCAGCAGGGCGGCGCTCATGCCTGCCTCCACCGCCACCCCGGACAGCTCCCGCCACGAGACCCGGGCCCCCACGCGGTACGCCGACAGCAGGGCGTCCATGCTGCGGCCGCTGCGGGCCTCGCCGCGCCCGAGCTCGTAGGAACCCTGCTGCGCCGGCCGCAACGGGGTGCTCGCGTCCCCGGACCGCGCCGCCAGGGTGAGGAAGCTGCCCAGGGCCATCTGGACCGCCGCCTCGATGTTGTCCACCATGAAGCTGCGCGCCGCGGCATACACAGGCACCTCGACGATGATGGCGGCCACGGCGTGCTCGGCGACCCGGGGCAGCGCCGCCCTCAGGGCGCGCTGCACGTCGGAGGAGAGGGTGAGAGCCGCGGCCCGGTCCGCGGTGACGGTGCCTGCTTCTGCGGCGGGTTCCTGCTCTTTTGTCATCTGCGAACAACTCTCTGGAGAGAACTCACACCTCGTGGTCAGGATTTTAGACCCCGGGAGCCGCATGATGGAAACATGACCGCAGTTCTCCCCAACCGCGCACGCCGAGACGCCCCTCGGCGCTCCCTGCGCGACGTCCTGGCCCGGGCGGCCGAGGCGGTCACCACGCCGGTCGTCCCCGCCGAGTACCTCGACCTCATCGCGCCGCTGCGCAGCGGCGCCGACCTGCGCGGCAAGGTCGTCTCGGTCACCCCCGAGACGCGCGACGCCGCCACGGTCCGCATCAGGCCCGGCCGCGGCTGGCGCGGCCACGTCCCCGGCCAGTACATCCGCATCGGCGTGGACGTCAACGGCGTCCGCAACTGGCGGGCGTACTCGGTGACCTCCCTCGTCGGGGAGCCCGACGGCACCGTCTCGGTCACCGTCAAGGCGATCGACGGCGGCAAGGTGAGCAACCACGTCGTCCGCGAGCTCGCGCCCGGCACCCTCATCCACCTCGACCAGGCGACCGGCGAGTTCACGCTGCCGCTCGAGCGCCCCCGCAAGGCCCTGTTCCTCACCGCCGGCAGCGGCATCACGCCCGTCATGGGCATGCTGCGCAACCACCTCGCCGAGCTGCCCGACGCGGTCATGGTCCACTCGGCCCCCACCCGCGACGACGTCATCTTCGGCGCCGAGCTGCGGGGCTGGGCCGAGGCCGAGTCGCTGCGCCTCGTCGAGCTGCACACCGAGACCGACGGCCTGCTGTCGCCCGCGGACCTCGACACGCTCGTGCCCGACTGGCGCGAGCGGGAGACGTGGTGCTGCGGTCCCACCGGGATGCTCGACACGATGGAGGAGCACTGGGCTCAGGCTGGCCTGGCCGACCGGATCCACACCGAGCGCTTCCGCCCCGTCGTCGTCGCCGAGGGGGAGGGCGGCACCGTCACCTTCCGCAGGAACGGCACCGTCGTCGAGGCTGACGGCGCGACCCCGATCCTCGACGCCGGCGAGGAAGCCGGCGTCCTCATGCCGTCGGGGTGCCGCATGGGCATCTGCTTCGGCTGCGTCCTCCCCCTACGGGAGGGGGCCGTGCGCGACCTGCGCAACGGTGAGCTCACCGTCGCCACCCCGGACGACGACGTCCGCATCCAGACCTGCGTGTCGGCAGCTGCCGGCGCCTGCGAGATCGACCTCTAGACCACGCACTTCGACCAGATGGGAGCAGACATGTCTGCCGCAACCACCGAAGGATTCGACCTCACGATCGACGGCGCCGCCGCCGGCACGCCCCGCGCGCCGCAGCGCACCAAGAGCGTCAACAGCCGCCTGTCGGTCGTGACCACCGAGCGTCGTCACAGCCCCAAGCCCTCCGGCAAGCCGGACCCCGCCGCACACCTCACCGCCGAGGACATCGAGGCCCTCGGCCTCGAGCTCGACGCCCTGCGCCAGGAGGTCCTGGAGTCGCGTGGCACGCGCGACGCGGAGTACATCCGCAAGGTCCTCAAGTGGCAGCGCGGCCTCGAGATGAGCAGCCGCGCCGTGCTCCTCTTCTCGCTCTTCCCCCCGGCCTGGCTCGTGGGCACCGCCGGCCTGTCCGTGGCCAAGATCCTCGAGAACATGGAGCTCGGCCACAACATCATGCACGGGCAGTGGGACTGGATGCGCGACCCGCGGATCCACAGCCAGGAGTGGGAGTGGGACAACGCGTCCCCGTCGGAGTTCTGGAAGCACTCGCACAACCAGCTCCACCACACCTTCACCAACGTCATCGGCCGTGACAACGACCTCGGCTACGGCATCATGCGCGTCGACGAGGACCAGAAGTGGACCCCGGCGTTCCTCGGCCAGCCCGTCTACAACTTCCTCAACATGCTGTTCTTCGAGTACGGCATCGCCGCCTACGACCTCGAGCTCGGCGCCTACGTCAAGGGCCGCGGCAAGCCCAAGGAGGTGTTCCGCAAGGACGCCAACAAGGTGCTCAAGAAGATCGGGCGCCAGGTCCGTCGCGACTACCTGATCCACCCCCTGCTGTCGGGCCCGTCGTTCTTCCACACCATGGGCGCCAACTTCGTCGCCAACACGGTCCGCAACGTGTGGACCCACTCGGTCATCATGTGCGGCCACTTCCCCGAGGGTGTCGAGACCTTCGCCAAGTCCTCCATCGAGGGCGAGACCCGAGGCGAGTGGTACCTGCGCCAGATGGTCGGCTCGGCCAACATCAGCGGCAGCCCCGCGATGCACCTCATGACCGGCAACCTGTCGCACCAGATCGAGCACCACCTGTTCCCCGACCTCCCGAGCAACCGCTACAAGGAGATCGCCCCGCGCATCCAGGAGATCTGCGAGCGCTACGGCCTCAGCTACACCACCGGACCGCTGCCCAAGCAGGTCGCCTCCGCGTGGAAGCAGGTCGTGATCCTGTCCCTGCCCAACCCGCAGCCCGGTCGCTCCCGGGTGTCGATCGCGGCCGAGGCCGTGGGCAAGCGCGTGCGTCGCAAGCTGCGTCGCAGCGCCCCCCGCACTGCCTGAGTGCTCCCGCCCACGCGGCGCGCACCGTGCAGGTGAGGCGACCCACCTCCCGTGAGGGGGAGGTGGGCCGCCTCGCCCGTATGGCGCGCGCCTTCGCGCGTGGGGCGCCCGGTCAGGTCCGGCGGGCGGTCACGAGCAGGTACTCCCAGTCGAGCACCGTGTGCCCGTCTCCCCTGTCGAACCGCTGCGCGAGCTCGACGAGGTCCCGGTCGAGCGCGGCCACCTTGGCCGGGTCGTCCGCGATCGCCCGGTAGACGGCGATGGTCGGCCCGTAGGTCCGCTTGAAGAAGTCGCGGAACTCCTCCGGCGTTGGGAACACGTCGACGACGAGGTCCTGCTGGACGGCGGTGAGCCCCTCGACCCGGTCGCCGAACAGGCCGCGCACGTGGTCCACGTGGCCCCACAGCGGTGGCGGCGAGGCGCCGGGGGGCGGCGGCGGCGCATACGGCTTCATGGTGGCGAAGAGCTGGCCGATGAACCCTTCCGGCGTCCAGCTGAGCAGACCGATCGTGCCGCCCGGCCGGGTGACCCGGAGGATCTCGTCGGCCACCAGCTGGTGGTGCGGCGCGAACATGACCCCGACGCACGAGACCACGGCGTCGAACTCGCCGTCCCCGAACGGCTGTGCCTCGGCGTCGGCGGTCTGCCAGGTGATGTCGAGGCCGGCAGCCTCGGCGTCGGCCTTCCCCTCGGCGAGCAGCTCGGGCGTGAGGTCGCTGGCGACGACGGTCGCACCGGTGCGAGCCGCGGGCAGGGCGACGTTGCCGGTCCCTGCGGCGACGTCGTGGACCCGCTGGCCCGGCCCGATACAGGCCGCCTGCACCAGGATCGGGCCCAGCGGGGCGATGACCTCGCGGGCGACCGCGTGGTAGTCACCCAGCGCCCACATGGCAGCGTGCTTCGCCTTGAGGGCGTGGTCCTCGGCGGTGTCGGTGATGCGGGTCGTACCGGTCGTGCCCGGTGTCGTGCTGGTCGTGCTCATGGTGGTCTCCCCGTGCTCGGTCCTGTGCTCTTCCCCCTGCACCCACGACGGTAGGAGCGCGGGGGAGTGGGGCGCATCGGCGGATGCACGTAGCCGTCCGCCGGATCTGAGGGGTGGTGGCCACGGCGGTGACGGGGTGCGCGTAGGGCTAGGTGTGATGTCCAGCCAGGTTGTCCAACCGGGTGATGGGTGCGACCTTCCCGATCGCTGAGTGGGGCCGGTGGTGGTTGTACTGGTGCACCCATGGTGACAGCGCGGCGAGGCGGTCGTTCTCGGATGGGTAGAACGTCTTGAACGCCCAGCCCTCGATCAGGGTGCGGTGAAAGCGTTCGATCTTGCCGTTGGTCTGGGGCCGGTAGGGGCGGGTGCGCTTAGGAGTGATGCCGAGCTCGGTACAGGTCTGGGCCCACAGGTAGGACCGATAGGCGCCGCCGTTGTCGGACAACACCCGCCGCACGGTCACGCCACGCTCGGCGAACCAGGCGACCGCGTTGCGCAGCACCAGCGCGGCGGTCTGGCTGGTCTCGTCCTGGTGGGCTTCGACGTAGGCCACCCGGGAGTGGTCATCGATCACCGTGTGCAGGTAGCAGGTCCCGATCAGCGGCTGACGGTACTTGCTCTTGGGGTTCCCGGTCCGCAGCGAGGTCGCAGCCCGGTTCCGTTCGCCCTGCTCACGGCCGACGTAGCGCCACCCACCTCCGTCGGGGACCTTGCCGAGCTTCTTGACGTCCACGTGCAGCAGGTCCCCGGGGCGGTCATGCTCGTACCGGCGGATCCGCTCCCCGCTGACCCGGTCCAGGTAGGTGAGCCGGTTCAACCGACACCGCACCAACACGGCATGGACGGTCGAGGACGGCAGGCCCATCAGGTCCCCGATCGCGACCGGTCCCAAACGGTGACGACGCCGCAGGCTCACGATCCGACGGACCACCGGTGGCGGCGTGCGGTGCACTTGGCGGTGCGGGGCGCTGGAGCGGTCCACCATCCCTTCCGGACCCTCGAGCCGGTTACCGCTGGGCCCACTTGTGCGCGGTCTTCCACGACACCTCGAACCGTTCCGCGGCCCGGGCGACTGGCCAGCCGTCGTCGATGACCAGACGACCCAACCGCAACCGGGCACGCGGGGTCAGAACGGCGTTGGCATGGGTAGCGTGAGACACGAAGACCTCCCGATGGTGGAGCGGAACCCTCAAGCAGCTCCACTCCACACCGGGAGGTCTTCACCTGTCACCAATCAGAGCGTGTTGTCGCACTGGCTCGACCAACGTGACTGGACATCACAGCTAGGCGCGCGTCAGCAGGCGCGCGACCGCGGCGGTGCGGGCGGACTTGCCGTGCAGGTCGAGCTTCGCGTACGCGTTGCTGAGGTGGCGCTCGACGGTGCGGGTGCTCAGGTGCAGGGCAGCGGCGATCTCGTCGTTGTCCTGGCCCCTGGCCGCGTGGTGCAGGATCTCGAGCTCGCGCGGCGAGAGCGCGTCGAGGTCCGTGGGCCGGTCTGCGGGCCCGCTGGTGGACTGGTCGGCTTGCTGGACCGTGCGCGGTGCCACCGGCTCCTGCAGGAACGCCCGGAGCTCCGCACGGAACACGTCCCAGGCGGGTTCGGTGTCGAGCACGATGTGGTTGTTGCTCTCGAGGGCGACCAGGCGGGCGCCCCCGATGCCCGCGGCGAGTCCCCGGGCCTCCTCGAAGCTGTTCATCCGGTCACCCCGCGAGTGCAGGACCAAGGTCGGCACGTCGAGCTCGGCGAGCAGGGCCGAGGCGTCGGCGGCCAGGCGCTCACGGCGTGAGGCTCGAGCGGTGTCGGCATCCGTGGCCACCCGCTGCAGCTCGTCGAGCCACACGTGCTGCTCCTCGGTGGCCTCGGGGATCATCAGCGAGGTGAAGACGCGGCGGAACGCCGAGTCGGGTCGGGCCCAGCCGACCTTGATGAGCCGGTCGAGGGTGTCGTTCATCTCCGCCTCGCCGGGGTCCTTGTCGGGCTGGCCGGAGTAACTCCCGTAGAAGACCAGCCGCGAGACGCGCTCGGGGTGCCGGTGGGTGTAGGTGATGGCGACTGGGCCGCCCTGCGCCATCGCCAGCAGGTCGAACGTGTCGAGGCCTGCGTCGTCGACGACCGCCTCGAGGTCACCGAGGCGCGCACCGAGGCCGTGGTCGGTGACACCGCGGTCGGACAGTCCGTGGCCGCGCTCGTCGAACCTGATGACGGTGTGCCCGCGGCTCCACTCGTCGAGGTAGTGCCGCCAGACCGGCGACTGCCAGTCGTACTGCAGGTGGCTCAGCCAGCAGGAGTCGACGACCAGCGGCGGTCCCGACCCGTGCACGGCATACGCGATCCGCACGCCGTCCGGCGCGCGGCAGAACCTGATCTCCTGCCGCGGCACCGGCGGCTGGCTCGCCATGGCACCGATGGTACGACCGGGGCCGCGCGGCCGGCCCGGCTGTTCTCAGCCGAGGCCGTCGAGCCACTCCCGGATCGACTCGTCGTGCTGGCCGAGCAGCGGTGGTGCCTCGTGGACCTCGCGACCACCGGCGTACGCGTTGTCGTCGAAGCGGATCGGTGGACCGGGCACCTCGATCCGGCCGAGCAGCGGGTGGTCGACGTCGATGACCAGGCCCTGCGACCGGGTCTGGTCCCAGTCGTAGACCCGGTCGAGCGTCCGCACCTCGCCGGCGGGGACGCCCAGCTCGTCGAGGCGGGCCAGCAGCTCTGCCCGTCCGTACGGGGCGAAGGCCTCGTCGAGCAGCCGGATGACGTCGTCACGCCTCGCGACGCGCTCGCGGTTGGTGGCGAGGCCCGGGGTCGCGGGGTCGATCCCGAAGGCCGTCGCGAGCCGTGCCCACAGTGCCTCGCTGCCGCAGGCGATCTGGACCATGCCGTCGGCGCAGGTGAACAGGCCGTACGGGCAGATCGAGGGGTGGTGGTTGCCCTGACCGTGGCCCACCTCGTGGGCGACGGTGTAGCGGGTGCCTTGGAAGGCGTGCACGCCCACGATCGCGGCGAGCAGGGACGTGCGCACGACTCGACCCACCCCGGTGGTCGCGCGCTCGTGCAGCGCCGCGACGACGCCGTACGCGCCGTACATGCCGGCGAGCAGGTCGCCGATGGGCACGCCGACGCGCATGGGCGTCTGCGCGTCGGGTCCCGTGAGGGACATCAGCCCGCCCTCGCCCTGGGCGATCTGGTCGTACCCGGCGCGACCGCCCTGGGGCCCGTCGTGACCGAAGCCGCTGATGGACAGCACGACGAGCCGGGGGTTGAGCTCGTGGAGGTGCTCGACGGTGAACCCGAGCCGGTCGAGCACGCCGGGCCGGAAGTTCTCGATGAGGACGTCACCGTGGCGCACCAGCCGCGTGAGCACGTCGCGCCCGTCGTCGGACTTGAGGTCGAGGGTGATCGACTCCTTGTTGCGGTTGCACGACAGGAAGTAGGTGGACACCGGGTCGTCCTCCGGCCCGACGAAGGGCGGCCCCCACCCGCGCGACTCGTCGCCAGTGCCTGGCGTCTCGACCTTGATGACGCGAGCGCCCATGTCTCCCAACATCATTCCCGCGTGGGGGCCGGCGAGCGCGCGCGACAGGTCGACGACGGTGATGTCGCCCAGCGGTGCGGTCACGAGTCCTCCTCAGAGCCAGTCGACGTCGGCGCTCGGGCGCCCGTCGGCCAGCCGAGCGTAACCGGGGCCGCGGTCGAAGAACGGCTCCTGCTCGGGCCTGTCCGCGCGGAGCTCGTCGCGCAACCGGTCCGACGCCTCCACGTCGATGGTCGGCGCGTCCTTGGTGCCCGTGGCCACCACGCCGTAGTCGCGGCGCGCGCCCTCGAACGACACCTTGCCCCAGCGCAGGTCGCGCTCGACGGCGTCGTAGGGGCGGTCCAGCGGGTCGCCCCAGCCACCGCCACCCGTGGTGCGGATGCGGATCACCTGCCCGGCCCTCACCGGCTCGGCGTCTGCGAGGGCGTCGACCTCACGCTCGTCCGGGCCACCGAGGTCGACGGTGACGCTGAACGGCATACCGGCCCTGCCCCCCTTGACCCCCCAACAGGCGAGGATCGAGCGGTCGGCGATGGACATGAAGTGGGCGTCGCGCAGCATGCGGATGTGCTTCTCGTAGCCGAGGCCGCCGCGGTGCAGGCCCGCGCCGCCCGAGTCCACCGCCAGGCCGAGCCGCTCGACGAGGAAGGGGAAGCGGCTCTCGGTGAACTCGGTCGGCAGGTTCCTCGAGTCGGGGACGACGTGGATGGTGTCCTCGCCGTCGGCGTAGTAGCGCCCACCTGACCCCCCTCCGAGCACCTCGCGCATGAGGTAGTCGTTGCCGTCGCGGTCCTTGCCGTAGACGCCGGTGTAGCGGATCGTCTCCTGGTCGGCCGGCATCCGGCCGTCGACCGCCTTGGCCACCACGCCGGCCAGCACGCCGAGCAGCCGCAGGATGACGAACGTCCGTGCGTTGGTGGGAGCCGGGAAGACCGGCGTGAGCAGCGTGCCCTTGTCGGGGAAGCGCATCTCGATCAGCGGCACCACCCCCTCGTTGACGTCGAGCTCGGCCATCCGCTCCGGGCTGTCCGCGAGGTTGCGCAGGATCGGGGCCAGCCACTTCTTGAGGAAGTTGCCGCCGACGTAGTCGCCGCAGTGGTTGATCGGCCCCTTGGCCTGGGGCGCGGTGCCGGTGAAGTCGATGATCAGCCGCGGACCGGCGGGACGACCGTTCTCGGGGTCGGCCGGGGCGTCGCTCACCTTGGTGAGCGTGATCCGCTGCGTGTGCAGCCGCGGGTCGTCGACCCCGTCGTGCTCGGCGTAGTCCTCCCAGACGTAGGTGCCGTCGGGGATCTGGGAGAGGATCTCGCGGCGGTAGGTCTCGGTCGTCTGGTCGAGGATGGTGTCGAACGCCGCCTCGATGTCGGCGCGGCCGTACCGGGCGAAGAGCTCCCCGAGCCGCCGAGCCCCCATCAGGCAGGCCGAGCACTCGGCGTCGAGGTCGGCGGCGAGGGAGTCGGGCATGCGCGAGTTGCGGGTCATGATCCGCAGGGCCGCCTTGTTGGGAACTCCCTTGTCCCACAGCTTGATCGGCGGGACGGCGAGGCCCTCCTCGTGGACACTCGTGGCGTTGCTCGGCATCGAGCCGGGCACGGCCCCGCCGATGTCGTCGTGGTGGCCGAACGCCTGCACGAACGCCACGACCTCTCCCTCGTGGAACACCGGCACCGTCACGCAGAGGTCGGGGAGGTGCCCGATACCGCCCTCGGACTCGTACACGTCGTTGTGGAAGTAGACGTCGCCCTCGGCCATCTCGGCGAGGGGGAAGTCGCGCGCGACCGGGTGCACCAGCGCGGAGTACGAGCGCCCGGTGAGCTTGCGCAGCTGCCGGTCGTGGATGCCCGCCCGGAAGTCGTGGGCGTCGCGGATCATGGGGGAGCGGCTGGTGCGGGCGATCGACGTCTCCACCTCCATCTCGACGCTCGCGAGGGTGCCCTGCACGATCTCGACGAGGATGGGGTCGACCGTCGTGCCCGCCTGGGTGAGCCTCCCACCGTGCTCGTACGCCGTGGGCATGCCGGCGGTGTTCATCGGTCGCCTCCGGTGGTGGTGCGGGTGATCACGAGGTTGCCGAGCGCATCGACACGGACGCCGAACCCGGGGTGCACCGGCACGGTCGACCCGAACTCCTCGACGATCGCGGGCCCCTCGAAGGTGTCGCCGGCTCGCAGGTCCGGGCGCCAGTGGACGGGGGTGTCGACGAAGCCGTCGTCGGGGTCGAAGCAGACCGGTCGCCTCACGCGTGTCTTTGAGCGATCCGACGGGTCCTGGCCCGCCGGATCGCTCAAAGACCCGGGGGTGGGGAGGGTGCCGGGGTCGCGGGTCGGGAGCTCGCGCAGCTGGGGCCGCGTGATGGGACCGACCCCGGTGACCCGCAGGTTCACCCACTCGACCTGCTGGGTGGGGTCGCCGCGGAAGTCGTAGCCGTAGAGTGCGCGGTGCTCCGCGTGGAACGCGTCGGCGACCGACGCGGCGTACGCGGCGTCGACCGGCCCGTCCGGGGCTGGCACCCGGACCTCGAACGCCTGGCCGAAGTAGCGCAGGTCCACGGTGCGGAGGTAACGGTGGTCGCCTCGCGGAAAGCCTTCTGTGTCAAGGGCTCTCGCAGCCCGGTCCGTGAGCGCGTCGAACACCTCCTGGACGGCGGCGTGGTCGAGCGCGTCGTGGCGGGCGACGGCCGTCTGCACGTAGTCGTTCCTCACGTCGACGGTGAGCAGGCCGAACGCCGAGAGGTTGCCCGGGTTCTGGGGCACGACGACCCCGGCGAGGTCGAGGACGTCGACGAGTCGGCAGGCGAGCAGCGAGCCGGACCCGCCGAACGTGGCCAGCATGAAGTCCCTGACGTCCAGCCCCCGTTTCACCGACACCTGGCGCAGGGCGTTGGCCTGGTTCCACGCGGAGATCTCGAGGATGCCGGTGGCGCAGCGGACCGGGTCGAGGTCGAGCCGGGCGGCGAGCTCGTCGATGCCGCGTCGGGCCGCGGCGACGTCGAGCGGGATCTCGCCGCCGAGAAGGTGCGGGGGTATCCGGCCGAGGACGACGTGCGCGTCGGTGATCGTCGGCTCGGTGCCGCCCTTGCCGTAGCAGAGCGGGCCGGGGTCTGCGCCGGCGGAGCGCGGCCCGACCTTGAGGGTGCCCTCGGGGGTGACCCAGGCGACGGAGCCACCGCCCGCCCCGACCGTCACCACGTCGATCATGGGGATCTTGCTGGGGTAGGCGCCGACCGTCCCCTCGGTCGTGAGGGTCGGTTCGCCGTCGAGCACGACGCTGACGTCGGTCGAGGTGCCCCCTCCGTCGCAGGTGAGCACCTTGGGGTACCCGGCGCGGTGGGCGACGAGCCCGGCCCCCAGCGCCCCCGCGGCCGGCCCGGACAGGACGGTGGTGACCGGCTGCTTGACCACCTCGTCGGCCGAGAGCACACCGCCGTTGGACTTCATGATCGAGAACGCCACCCCGGGGGCGAGCCCGTCCAGGCGGTCGTGGATGTTGGCGACGTACCGGGCGACCCTCGGCTTCACCGCTGCGTCCACGAGGGTGGTCATCGAGCGTTCGTACTCGCGGTACTCGCGCAGCACCTCGCTGGAGATGGAGACGACGGCCTCGGGGTGCTCTCGGCGCAGGACCGCGCGGACGGCCCGCTCGTGGCTGTCGTCGGCGTAGGAGTGCAGCAGGCACACCCCGACGGCCTTGATGCCCCGCTCGCGGAACCACCGGGCCGCGGCCACGGCGGACTCCTCGTCGAACGGGCGGATCTCCCTGCCCTGGAAGTCCAGGCGTCCCCCGACGGTGCGCACGAGGTCGGCAGGCACGATGCGTGGTGGCTTCACCCAGAAGTAGGAGTTGCCGTAGCCGTCGGGGACGGCCTGGCGCGCGATCTCGAGGATGAACTCGTAGCCCTCGGTCGTGATGAAGCCGAGCGACTCCACCTTGCCCTCGAGGAGCTGGTTGGTCGCGACCGTCGTGCCGTGGCAGACCGCCGTGATGTCGCGGCCGGTGGCCCCCATGAGGCCGAGGACCTTGTGGACGCCGTCGATGAACCCGTCGGCCGGGTCGCTCGGCGTCGACGGCGTCTTGGTCGTGACGAGCTCACCGGAGTCCTCGTCGAGGGCCACCACGTCGGTGAACGTGCCGCCGGTGTCGATGCCGATCCGGATCCGGCGTTGCGGCTGAGTCGTCACGGGACGATTCAACCGACCCCTCGTCGCCGTTTCGTTGGCACAACCTGCCAACGGGGCGGCGGGTCGTGGTCAGTCGACGTCGTCCCCGGCGGGGAGCTCCTTGAGCCAGATGCGGTCGCCCTCGGTGGCCATCGTCGTGTACGAGCCGCGCCCCACCGGGATGCGCCACTGCTCGCCCTCGGTGCCCTCGATGGCCGCCACGGCGAGGCGGATCATCACCGCGTGCGTGACCACCGCCACCTTCTCGCCGGGGTGCCGCGAACCGATCAGGGCCAGGGCCTCCAGCATCCGCTTCTGGGCGTCGCGCAGGCGCTCACCGTTGGGGCAGACGGCCTTCGACGGTGACGTCTTGTAGAGGTGGAAGGCCTCGGGGTCGTACATCTGGGCCTCCTGCGAGGTCAGTCCCTCCCAGGCCCCGTAGTCCACGTTGATGAGGCCGTGCATGATCCGGATGTCGGGGATCCTGGCCTCGTCGGCGATGATCTGCGCCGTCGAGATCGTGCGCCGCAGCCCGCCCGCGTAGACCGCGCTCAGGCCCATGGGCGACAGCTGCCGGGCCGCGTCCACCGCGTCCTGGTAGCCCTGGGCGTCGAGCGGGACGTCGCAGCGCCCGCGGTACCGGTTCTCGACATTCATGGTGGTCGTGCCGTGGCGCACCACGTACAGGGAGCTGGCCCGGGTCGACGGCTCCTCGGCGTCCGTCCCCGAGCGCGAGATGGTGGTGTTCTGGGTCATGGTGGGTCCTCACTCACTGGGCGTGGCTGTGGAGCAGCGGGTATCCGTACCTGGTCAGGGGGCGGGCGATGACGCCCTCGAGCAGGGCGGCCTGCTCGTCCCCGAGGTCGCGCTTCCAGGCGAGTCCCCGGCTCGCCTGGAACGTGTGGAGCCTGAAGCCGGCCTCGAACTCGGCCGACCACTCCAGGCCGAGGAAGTCGAGGACCTGGCCGAGCGTCTCCCGGGGGGTGTCCATCAGGTCCTCGAGGCGGACGTCGAGCCACTGGTCATCGGGGACGAGCCGGCGGGCCTCGTCCATCGCGTCGAGCAGCAGGCGCCAGCCCAGCCCGGCGAGGACGACGAACGAGCGACCCGAGGCCTCCCACTCCTCGCGGTCGCCGGGGGACAGCGGGCCCAGGTACCAGCTGTCGGGGCCGCGGTAGCCGTCCCACCAGCCCATCTGGAGCCAGGAGTTGCAGACTGCCCGGCCGTCCCTGACCACGTGGACGAACCGCGCGTCGGGGTAGGCGCTGCGCAGCAGCCCGGAGCGCGGCCAGCCGGTGAGGTGGTGGACGAAGTGCGGCTTGCCCTGGGCCTGCATGCGGCTGTCGAAGAAGTCGGTGATGCGCCCGGTGAGCCAGGGAGTGGCGTCCCTGGCGGTCAGGTCGCGGCACGGCTGCGGGAAGATGTTGGAGACCTGCCGGTCGAGCACGACCCAGCCCTCGGAGGGGGCGACGCGCAGGCGGCCGCGCTCGAGGGGGCGGCGGCGGTCGCGGAAGGGACGCAGGGACGGGTCGCGCTCCGCCGAGCGGGCGAACAGCGCGTTGTTCCACTGCCCCTTGAGGTTGAGCCGGGCGAGCTTGTCGTCGACGTTGGACACGAAGCCGACGTCGGGGTGGCGTGCGACCAGCTCGGTGACCAGCGTGGAGCCGCACCGACCACTGCCGAGTACGAACGACAGCATGTGCACCCCCTACGACAGCACCGGGCGTCCGGGAGGAGCCCGGCGTCCTGATGTCGCAACGCTTCCACCGCGGTCCGACGCAAGAACCCCCCGCATTGACGAGCCCGTGCCTACCGCGCCGGTGGTGGGTGGGCTACGTATTTTGTGGCTGGGCGCCCCGGGACCTGCACGGTTCACTCTCCCCACACCAAGACAAAGGGGGGTGATCCCGTGCTGGGACCGACCATGTTCTCCACGGCGGTGCTGCTGGCCACGACGCTGGCGGCCGGACCTGCCGCGGTGGCCGGTGCTGCGACGACGCAGACTCTGGCGGCCGCGTGGGAGATGAACGACGCCGCCGGCTCCACGAAGGTCGTGGACTCGGGTCCTCACCACCTCACGGGCACCCTCAAGGGTGGCGTCAAGACCACCGGCAGCACCCTGGCGTTCACCGGCAGCGGCGTGGTGACGGCGACGGGGAGCAGCGCCCTGGCCCTGGGCGCCCAGCCGTTCACGATGGAGGCCCGCCTGCGCTTCAGCAAGGTGCCTAGCGCCACGGTCGGCGACTACGACATCCTGCGGGGCACCCCGGGCGGCGGCTGGCGGATCGAGGTCGTGGCGCGCAAGCAGCGCTCCATCGCGGTCGCGGCGTGCGGGTACGGCGGGTCGAAGGCGTCGCTGGTGCTCAGCGGGGGACCGCACCTCGCCGACGGTGCGTGGCACGTCGCGCGGTGCGTGAAGACGGACACGTCGGTCACCCTTCTCGTCGACGGCGTGGAGGTCGCCAAGCGCACCATCGCCATCGGCAGTGTGACGACGAAGGACCCGTTGGCGATGGGGGCGAAGCCCACCGGGGCGGACCCGTACACTGGTGAGCTCGACTACGCCCGCGTCTGGGTGGGCTGAGCAAGGGGCCGGGGCAGAGACCGTGTACGCGACTCTGGCCCCGGCGGAGCATTTCGACTCGCCGGGACGCCTGGCCGTCATCGCCCTCGTCGTCCTGGTGCTCGCGGCGGTGCAGTCGGTCTTCGGCGTCGGGCTGCTCGTCTTCGGCACCCCGACCCTGCTGCTGATGGGCCTGCCGTTCCCGGTCGTGCTGGGCTGCCTCCTGCCGTGCTCCATCGTCGTGAGCACCGCGCAGGTGGCCACGAGCGGCGGCCTAACCCTGGAGCCGATCCGCCGGACCTTCCTGCGCCTCACCGCCCCCGCCGTCGTGGCCGGGACCGTGGTCGCGCTCGCGCTCGGTGCCAAGCTCGACCTGCGCCTGCTCGTCGGGTCCATGCTCCTGCTCACCGCTGCCCTGCGCGTCTCGGAGGGGGTGCGGGCGCGGATCAGCGCCGTCGTGACGCGCAGGCTGGGGGTGTTCGCCCTGGCGCTGGGGGTGCTGCACGGGCTCACCAACCTCGGTGGCGGCGTCCTGACGGTCATCGTCGCGTCGGCCTACCGCGACAAGGCGGACGTCCGCCGGCACATCGCCTTCTGCTACGGACTCATGGCGGTCCTGCAGCTGGCCGTGGTGGAGCTCACGACCCCGCCGGGTATCCCGCTGTACCTCTACCTCGCCCTGCCGGCCGTGGCGCTCGCGTCGTACTGGCTGGTGGGGCGGCTGCTCTTCCGGATGGCCGGCCAGACCGCCTACCAGGGGCTCTTGACGGTGCTGATCGGCGGGTTCGGGGCCGTGCTGGTCGCCACGGCCTGACACCCTGGCGGGCCAACGGTCGAAGTTGACCGCGCGCCTCGTCAGGCGTCGGCGCCGAAGCGACCTCGGTGCTCGACGGGGATCAAGGGCTTGTCGGCGCGAGCCTTGATCTGCTGTACCGCCCAGGTGTTGCCGTCGGGGTCCTCGAAGCCGAAGAAGGTCCCGCCGTCGCGCTCGTCGAAGACGGTGACGTCGCTGCACGGGACGCCCCGGTCGACCAGCTCGGCACGGGCGGCGGCCGCGTCGGCGACGACGAGCTGCAGGCCGCGCATGGAGCCCGGCGCCATCTCCTGCTGTGAGGGGAGGGTGCCGACCACGATGGAGCAGCCGGAGCCCGGCGGAGTGAGCTGGGCGACGTCCATGTACTCGTTGGTCGTGCGGTGGTCGAGGTGGAACCCCACCTTGTCGCGGTAGAACGCCACCGCCGCGTCGAGGTCGCGCACAGGCAGGATGACGACTTCCAGGGTCCAGTCCATGGCCGGAGTCTGCCGCGTCCGGTGCGCATCGCGCCAGAGCGCGTGAATCATGTTCTGCTGCAAACAGATTCGTGTGGACAGCCCTTCCGTTGTAGTTCGAACACCTGTACGATTGAGTATGTCGACCAGCCCCCTTGCGCAGTCCCGGCACCGCCGGCAGCAGGAGCTGTGGGCGCGCACCGCCGCCGTGGCGGGGCGGTTGAACCGGGCGCAGGCGGAGCTGGTCGACATCGCTGCCGAGCTCATCGAGGACCGGCACTGGGGTGATGGCGGGTTCAAGACCCCGGAGCACTACCTGGTCGTGCGGGCGGGGCTGTCGCCGGCGCACGCCGGCGACGTGGTGCGGGTCGCCCGCCGTAGGTCCGAGCTGGTCGAGGCGTCGGCAGCGCTGGGCGCCGGTGAGCTGTCGCTGGACCAGGTCGCGGTCATCGCCCGCGCCGTCCCGGCCGGGTACCAGGCCTCGGTCACCGCCCTGGCCCGGGAGGCCACGGTGCCGCAGCTGCGCCGCGCGGTGGCCCGGCACGCCTTCCCCGCCCCGCCGGCTCCCGACCCGGCCGACAGCCCCGCTGAGGACGATGCCGCCACCGATGGCGAGCCGCAGTTGGTCCCGGCTGACACCAGGTCGCTTTCAGAGCAGCGGGCCTGTGTGAAGCCGGAGCTGTCGATGAGCTACGACGCCGACGGCCGGTTCCAGCTGCGCTACTCCGCCCCGGCGACCATCGGCGCCTTGGTCGAACAGGCGGTGAAGGAAGCCAAGGACGCCTTGTTCACCCGCCGCCGCGACACCGACCAGCCCGTGGTCGAGGACCGGCATGCTGGGCTGCCCACGTACGCCGATGCGTTGGAGGAGATGGCCAACCGGTCCCTCGCGTCGGTGACGTCGACCAGCCGGGCGTCGCACTACCGGGTGTACCTGCACCTGGACACCGACGGTGCCTGGGCCACCGGTGGTCACGCGATCCCACTGCGGCTGCTCGGCCGGTTCCTCAGCGACGGCACGGTGCAGCCCGTCTGGGAGACCGAGGGCACCCCGGTCTCCGTGGGGCGGGCGATGCGGATCCTGCCCGACCGCACCCGACGCCTCATCCACGACCGCGACCGCGGGTGCCGGTTCCCCGGCTGCACCACCACCGCGTTCACCGAGGTCCACCACCTCGAGGCGTGGTCTGACGGTGGCCGCACCGACGTGGACAACCAGATCCTGCTCTGCCCCACCCACCACGACGGCATCGACCGCGGCGACCACACCATCACCGGCGACCCCACCCGCCCTGGCGGGCTGATCGTCACCAACCGGTACGGCCTGACCATCCGCCCACCCCAACCGGCCGAGACCGCCCCACCACCGGACGGCGACCCCGAACCACCCATAGGCACGTACCGCCCACCCGCCGGCGGACCCCTCCGATGGATCGACCTCGAGCTCCCACCCGACACCGACCTCGGCCGACGACACCTCACCGCCGTGCCACCACCTGAGACCGCACCCGACGCGGCACCCGAACCTGAAGGCGCGCCCGAGTTCGTGTCCTGGCTCGACGACCTCACCAACCCCGACCGCGGCCTCATCCGCGTCCTCTGAACCGCGCACCCGTGAGGTGCCCGCGTGGGAACCTGAGCTCGTGCCCCGGCGTCCCAGGGGAGTCGTGCGGAGGGAGGCGGTATGGCGCGCAGGCGGGTGGTCGCGAGCGTCGGCACGGCACTGGTGGTGGCCGTTGCACTCGGCGCGCTCGGGTCGTTCGCCGGGTTCCCGCCCGGGTCGCGCGTCAGGATCGAGCTGTTCGAGCTCCCCGGTCCGCAGGGCCAGGTGGTCGGACCCCCGCGCGACGGCATCCTGGTCGACCAGCTGGTCGAGGCCGACCCCAGCCACTGGGGCGGGTCGTTCGTCGACGGCGATGCGCTCGTGGCGACCTTCGTGGATGTGGATGAGGCGACGGCCCGGAGGGCGCTGACGGAGGCGGGGGTGTCCTCGGCCGTCCGGCTGGAGGCGCGCAGGGTCAGCCGGGCCGAGGCCGACGCCGTCCGCGACAGCATCGAGGGCACGGGGGTGATGGGGAGCAGCGTCACCGGTCTGGGCTTCGACCCCTACCGCTCCGTCGTGGAGGTCGAGGCGCGTCGACCCGACCTCGGGCTGGTCGAGCGCCTCGAGGAGGCCACTGCCGGGAGCGACGTCCCGGTCCGCATCCACTGGCGCCCCGACGCACCACGAGCGGTCTGAGAAGACGCGTTCTGGGACGGGTGGCCTCAGTGGGGGAACGACGTCTGTGCGGGGCGTTCGAGGTCGTCGCGGTGGTTGCGGATGAGGTCGAGGTTGCGGTCGCGCAGGTGGTCGAAACCCTGCCCGATGTTGGATCCCGGGGTCAGTGACGCCAGCGCGGTCGCGGGGTCCAACCGTGCCGAGACCCAGCCCTCGTGGGAGGCCGCCTTGGCGACGATGTGGCCGACGGGCGTGACGATGTGGGAGTTGCCGAAGTAGAGGACCCCGGCGGCGTCGACGCCGGTGGCGTTGGCGCCGACGACGAACACGTGGTTGTCGTAGGCCCGTGCCCTGGAGGTGAGCTCCCAGATGTCGGCGGAGCGCAGCAGGGCCGACGGCCGCAGGATGACCTCGGCACCCTGCACCGCCTGGATCCTCGACAGCTCGGGGTAGTCGCCGTCGAAGCAGATGATCATGCCGATCCGCCCGAGCGCGGTGTCGACCACGGTCACGGTGTCGCCGGGAGTCACCCAGCCGCCGCCGTCGACGTGCTCGGTGCAGAACGGGTGGGTCTTGCGGTAGACACCGACGACCTCGCCTTCAGGGTCGATGAGCACCGAGGCGTTGTAGACCGTGCCGCGCTCCCGGCCACGCTCGTAGGTGCCGAGGCAGACGTGGACTCCGAGGTCCCGGGCGACCTGCTGCACTGGTTCGGTGACGGGGCCGGGGATCTCGGAGACGAGGTCCCAGAGCTCCTCGGTGGAGCAGTCGGGCGTGAACCCCGTGGTCGCAGTCTCGGGCAGCACGACCAGCTCGGCGCCGGTCGCGTCGACGCAGCGGCGGGTGAGGTCGACGCACTTGTCGAGGTTCTTGCGGACGACCTCGGGCGACAGGGGCCCGGGGACCGGTGCCAGCTGCACGGCCGCGGCGGTGAATGCGCGCATCAGCGTCGCCTCCCTAGGTTCCACCCGACGATAACCCCGGCGAGCGCCACCGCCCCACCGGTCAGCACGCCGTACGCCCAGCTGCGGTCCGCGCGGCGTGCGGCGCCGGTCCTGCCCAGCTCGGCGGCGGGGGTCGCCGCCACCCCGGCGTAGACGGGGGCCCCGGCGGGGGCGCCGGGTGCGCGGGTGAGCACCGGGGACTCGATGGGTACGGGGCGCACCCCGGCGATGTCGGCGTCGACGGAGGCGAAGAACTGCGCGGCCATCTTGCGCGTGGCGCCCGCCAGCATCCGCTGGCCGACCCCGCCGATGACACCGCCCACCGCCGCGTCGGCGTCGTATGTCAGGTCGGTGCCGCCGGAGGCGGCCGGGGTGAGGCGGACGACGACCTCCGCGTCCACCGTGCCGGGCGCGCCGGCGCCCGCGGCCTTCATCGTGAACTGGCCGGGCGGTCGTGGGTCCTGCAGGGCGACCTTGCCGTCGTAGGTGCCCTTGATGGCGGCGACCCCGGCCGTGACCGTCATGGCGTACTCGTCCGGCCCGACCTGGGTGAGGGACTCGCACCCGGGCAGGCACCGGGCGAGGACGGCCGGGTCGTGGAAGGCGTCCCACACCTGTTCGGGCGTCGAGGTCAGGGCGGCCGTGCCGGAGATCTTCATCAGGTCCTCGTCGTCGTGTCGTCGGTCTGCGCGGGGGATCCGGAGGGGTGTGGCGCGCGGTCGCGCAGCGAGGGGAGCCCACCGGCCGCGTGGCGCCGGCGCAGCTCCCACAGCTCGACCGGTGAGATGGGCATCGAGGTGATGGCGAAACCCTCGGCGTCGGAGATCGCCGAGGCGATGACGGCGCTCACCGGGATGCAGCCGGCCTCACCGGCGCCCTTGATACCCAACGGGTTCAGCGGCGACGGCGTCTCGAGGTGGTCGGTCTCGATGTGCGGGACCTCGGAGGCGTAGGGCATGAGGAAGTCCATGAACGAGGCGTTGAGGAGCTGCCCCGACTCGTCGTAGACCATGCGTTCGTAGAGCGCGCCGCCGACACCCTGGGCGACGCCGCCGTGGACCTGGCCCTCGACGATCATCGGGTTGATCATCGGCCCGCAGTCGTGGACCACGCAGTAGCGCAGGATGCGGATCTCCGCCGTCACCGGGTCGGTCTCGACGACCGCTGCGTGCATGCCGTTGGCGAACGTCGCCTGGGTGGGGGAGTAGAAGTCGCGGCCCTCGAGCCCCGGCTCGTCGTCGTCGGCGACCGGCGGCCTGTCCGGGTCGTTGCTGCCGGCGAACTGGGTGGCAGCCTTGGCCGCCTCGTCGAATGCGTAGCGCAGCGGGTTGCTCATCACCGACACGGTGCCCAGCGACATGGACGTGTCGGGGGCGCCCTTGACGCGGATGATGGCGTCGACGATCTCGAGGTCGTCGGCCGCCACCTCCAGGGCGTCGGCGGCGATCCGCAGCGCCTTGGCCCGCACCTGCCGGGCCGCCAGCGCGATGGCGTTGCCGCTCATCACCGCCGCCCGTGACGCGAAGGTGCCGACCGCGTAGGGCATCCGCCGGGTGTCGCCGGTCGTGACGAACACGTCCTCGATCGGCACCCCGAGCTCCTGCGCGACCACCTGGGCGAACGCCGTCTCGTGGCCCTGGCCCTGTGAGGTCAGGCCGGTCGAGACGTTGACCCGGCCGCTGGTCTCGACCTGGACGTGTCCTCCCTCGTAGGGGCCGACGCCGGTGCCCTCGACGTAGCACCCGATACCGATCCCCACGGAACGTCCCTCGGCACGGGCACGGTCGCGGTAATGCGCGAAGTCGTCCCAACCCACCAGGGCCTTGAGCTTGTCCAGCGACGCGGGGAAGTCGCCGGAGTCGTACTTCAGCGGCCGACCGTCCTGGAACAGCAGCCCGTGGTCGTAGGGCATGTCGGCGGGGAGGATGAAGTTGCGCGAGCGCACCTCGGCGCGGTCGAGCCCGAGCTCGTCGGCGATGGCGTCCATGGTGCGCTCCATGGCGAAGCACCCCTGGGGTCGCCCCGCGCCGCGATACGGCGTGACGAGGACGGTGTTGGTGTAGAGCGACCAGAACTCGCAGCGGTACGCCCCCGGCTTGTAGGGGCCGAGCAGCTGGGTGGAGGTGATGATCGGGACGATGATCCCGTACGGCGTGTAGGCACCGTTGTCGTGCCAGAACCTCACGTCGAGCGCGAGGAGCCGTCCGTCGTCGTCGAAGCCGACGCGCACCTGCTGGAGCTGCCCGCGTTCGTGCGCCGAGGAGATGAAGTGCTCGCGGCGGTCCTCGACCCACTTCACCTCCACCCCGAGCGTCTTGGCGACCCAGGGGACGAGCACCTCCTCGGGCCAGGGGTGGTTGATCTTCACCCCGAAGCCGCCGCCCACGTCGGGCGCGATGCATTCCACCTTCGCCAGCGGCATATCGAGCTTTGCGGCGACGGCCGCGCGCACGCCGGTGGAGGTCTGGGTGGAGGAGTAGATGCGCAGCTCGTCGCGATCGGCGTCCCAGCGTGCGTAGACGCCCTTGCCCTCCAACGGCATGCAGGCACTGCGCTCGATGGCCAGGTCGAGGTCGAGGACGTGGGGTGCGGCGGCGAGGGCGGCCTCGACGTCACCGACCTCCTGCAGCATGTGGGCGGCGACGTTGCCGGGCACGTCCTCGTGGACGAGCAGCTCGGCGGCGCGGGCCGCCTCGATCCCGACCACCGGTGGCAGCGGCTCGTAGTCGACGCGGATCCTGGCGCAGGCGTCCTCGGCGAGGTAGCGGTCGCGGGCCACGACCATGACCACGGGCTCGCCGACGTGGTTGACCTCGTCCCTGGCCAGGGCGTACTGCGTGCGGCCGTGGGTGAGTGCCGGGTGGGGGATCAGCAGCGGCAGCGGCTCGCCCACCCGGCCGGGCAGGTCCTCGTGGGTGTAGATCGCGACGAGCCCCTCGACGTCGAGGGCGTCGGTGACGTCGACGTCGACGACCCTGGCGTGGGCGTGGGGGCTGCGGACGAAGGCGGCGGCCAGGGCCCCCCGCCCGAGGTCGTCGAGGTAGCGACCGCCCCCGGTCACCAGGCGCGGGTCCTCGCGACGGCGGATCGGGGCGCCGAACATCTGGGTGGTCACGACCCGCCCCCGTCGCCCGGTACGGCGCGTGCCGCGGTGCTGCTCGCGTCGGCGGCGGCCTCCGCCCTGAGCTCCGCCGCGCGCAGGACCGACTTCACGATGTTCTGGTAGCCGGTGCAGCGGCACAGGTTGCCGGAGATCGCCTCGCGCGCCTCGTCCGCCGTCGGGTGGGGATGGTCCTCGAGGTACGCCGTGACCGTCGTGAGGAAGCCGGGGGTGCAGAACCCGCACTGCAGGCCGTGGCACTCGGTGAACGCCTGCTGCACCGGGCCCATCGCCTCGATCGTGCCAAGGCCCTCGACGGTCGTGATGGCGTGGGCCTGCGCGGTCACGGCGAACATCAGGCAGGCCCGCACGGGGGCGCCGTCGGCGAGCACCGTGCAGGCACCGCAGACCCCGTGCTCACAGCCGACGTGGGTGCCGGTCAGCCCGAGGTCGTGGCGCAGGAAGTCGGACAGCAGCCTGCGTGCGGGCACCCGGGCGTGCCGGGGGACGCCGTTGACGGTGACGGTGACGTCGAGCAGCTCCTCGGGCACCGGGTCGCTCATGCGGCGGACCCTCCTGCGCTGGACGTGAGCGAGTCGTGGGCGGCCTCGGCGAGCGTGAGGTGCGCGAGGCGCGTCGCCAGCATCGCCCGGTACTCGGCCGTCGCGTGGATGTCGTCCTCCGGCGCGAGGTGTCCGCGGAGCAGGTCGTCGCAGGCCGACCAGTCGACGTCGTCGGGCTCCCGGCCGCGGACCGCCTCGGTCACGTCGAGGACACCGGGTACGTCCGTGACCGACACGAAGGACAGCCGTGCCGACGTCACGAGGCCGTCCTCGACGGTCACGGCGGCGGCCACACCGGCCAGCGCGTAGTCACCGTGGCGGCGAGCGCGCTCGGCGAAGGCGGTCCCCGTGTGCGCGGCCAGGAGGGGGAAGCGGACGGCGACGACCAGCTCGTCGGGCGCCAGCGAGGTCTCGAGGGGGCCGAGGAAGAAGTCGTCGCAGGCGATCTCGCGGGCACCGTGGGGGCCTGACACCTCCACGACGCCCCCGGTCAGGGCGAGCACCGCCGGCATCTCCCCGGCCGGGTCGGCGTGGGCGATGGAGCCCACGGTGGTGCCACGGTTGCGGATCACCGGGTGGGCCACGTGCCGTACGACCTGGCGCAGCAGCGGTGACGCGGCGTGGGCGGCGTCGTCCAGCTCGAGCCAGGAGTGCCGGACGAGCGCTCCGACGCGGACCGCGGCGTCGGCCACGGTCACCTCGTCGAGCCCGGCGACGCCGTTGATGTCCACCAGGTGCGCAGGCGACGCGAGCCGCATGTTGAGGATGGGGATGAGGCTCTGCCCGCCCGCGAGGACCTTGCCGTCGTGACCGACCTGCCCGAGCACCTCGACGGCCTCCTCGACCGTGCGAGGCGCGTGGTGCACGAACGGTGCTGGCTTCACGGGCTGATCCTGCCTGCTCGGGGAGGAGGGGGAAAGGGGGTGCGCCCCCGACGTCGTGTCGGGGGCGCACCCGTGGTGCCGGGGTCAGGGGCGGCCGCCGCGGGTGCCCTCCGGGGACGAGGGACGCTCGGGGTCGCCGGCCTGGTAGAGGTCGTCGACGTCGCTCTCGCCGTAGGTGTCACGGCCGAGCACGATGCCGGCGCCGCCCGGACGGTTGGCGCGGTCGCGGAGCTCTCGGGGGGCCACTGCCTTGGCCAGGTGGTAGCCGCCGACGGCGACGATGGTGCCGAGGGCGATGCCGCTCAGCGAGAAGTTGTCGGTGAACTTGATGGAGACGTTGCCGATCCCCATGATGATGCCGGCCGCGAGCGGGACCAGGTTGATGGGGTTGCCGAAGTCGACCCCGTTCTCCTTCCAGATCTTGGCGCCGAGCAGGCCGATCATGCCGTAGAGGACGACGGTGATCCCGCCGAGGACGCCGCCGGGCACTGAGGCGACGAGCGCCCCGAACTTGGGGGAGAGACCGAACAGGATCGCCACCAGGGCCGCGACGTAGTAGGCCGCGGTCGAGTAGACCCGGGTGGCGGCCATGACCCCGATGTTCTCGGCGTAGGTCGTGGTCGGCGAGCCGCCCACCGACGAGGCCAGCGCGGTGCCGATGCCGTCCGCGGCGATGGCCCGGCCCATGTAGGGGTCGAGGTCGTGCCCGGTCATCTCGGCGACGGCCTTGACGTGCCCGGTGTTCTCGGCGATGAGCGCGATGACGGCCGGCAGCACGAGCAGGATCGCGGCCATCGAGAAGGACGGGGTGTGCCAGCCGACGACCTCCTTGCCGTCGGCGGCGATGGTCGTCTGCGACGGGAAGCCGAACCACGCCGCCTTCCTGACCGCGTCGAAGCCCGTGCGGTAGTGCTCGAACGGGGCGGCCACGCAGTACGTGCCGGCGGCCTTGCACGCCTTGCCGGCGGCGTCGACGAGGTTCTGGCCGGGGAGCACGCTGGTGAGCTGGCCCGCGGTCTTGTCGAGGACCCACGAGAGAATCGTGCCGAAGATGAGGGCCAGGAACACCGCGATGCGCCCGGCGAACCCACGGAAGGCGACCGCGCACACGATCGTGAACACCATGACGAGCAGGGCCACCCACTGGTCCTGCGGCCAGTAGATGCCGGCGACGACGGGGGCCAGGTTGAACCCGATCAGCATGACGACCGCGCCCGTCACGGAGGCGGGCAGCACCTTGTGCAGCAGGCCGGAGCCGAGGAAGTGGATGAGCAGGCCGACGACGGCGAGCACGAGGCCCGCGACGAGGATGGCGCCGGTGACCTCCTTGGAGTCGCCGCCCTGCGCGCGGATCGCGGCGACACCGCCGACGAACGACGCCGAGGTGCCCAGGTAGCTCGGCACCCGCCCGGAGACGATCAGCAGGAAGAGGATCGTGGCGATGCCGCTCATCATGATCGCGAGCTGGGGGTTGAGGCCCATCACGATGGGGAAGACGAAGGTGGCACCGAACATCGCCACGACGTGCTGGGCTCCGAGCCCGACCGTCTTGCCCCAGCCGAGGCGTTCGTCCGGGGCGACGACGTCGTCCGGTCCGGCGAGGTTGCCGTCGCCGTGCAGCTTCCAGCCCAGTGCCATGAGGACTCCTTTAAACCGTCGCGCCGCGGCGAACCCTTCGGGCCCCGTCTGCCGGGGATACGCGCAAACTAGCGGGCGGGGTGGGTCCTGCGTTGGGCAATAGTTGCTATCAGATGCCGCGCATCTGGTGGACCTTGAGGGCCAGGGCCAGCTTGAGCCGCAGCTGCGGGTCGGAGGTGAACGGGCCGAGCATGCGCTCGAGCTTGGCGATGCGGTAGCGCAGCGTGTTGTAGTGGAAGAACAGGATCCGGGCGGTCTCCGCGACGTTCATGTTGGTGTCGATGAGCACGCTGAGCGTCTGGCGCAGGTCGGCGTGCTCGGGGACGTCGTCCGAGGCGAGCGGGCCGAGGGACTCCTCGACGAACCGGCGCAGGTCGGCGCTGTCGGGGATCAGGGACAACAGCCGGAAGATGCCCAGCCCGTCGAAGTGGGTCAGGGCCGAGGCGCCGTGGAGCTGCCGGCCGACGCTGACCGCGCTGAGCGCCTCCTCGTAGGCGGCGGGCAGGTCGGCCACGGAGTCGATGGGGCGCGAGACGCCGGTCGAGAACGTGCGGCGACCTCCGCCGCCGTCGCCGCGCACGACCCGTACGACGTCGCCCACCGCGCGCATGACGGCCTCGGTGTCGGCGTCGGCGGGGACCGCGTGGAGGGCGACCACCTCCTGGCTGAACCCGACGACGGGCGCCAGGGGGTCGCGCACGCCGACTGCCTGGATCCACGCCCGCGCGAACCGCTGCTGCAGCGAGGCCACCTCCTCGGGCGTCCGGGTGGTGCGGCTGTCGTCCTCGTCGGTCTCGGCGACGACGACCACGAGCCGCCGGTCGATGTCCCAGCCGAGGGCGCTGGCGTGGGCGACCGCGTCGGCCGGGGTGCCTGCGCGGCCGGAGAGGGCGTCGCGCAGGAACTCCGCGCGGTACTTGCCCTCCACCGCTGAGACGGCCTGCTCCTTGGTGATGGCCAGGGCGGCGACCGTGGCGGCGCGCTCGAGCAGGTGCACGTCGTCGGCCGTGAGGTCGCGGTCGACGACGAACGCGCACAGCAGCCCGTGGTCGAGCTGGCCGGCGACGATCCGCACGAGGGCGCGCCGCGCGGTGCCGCCCCGGGGGTCGCGGGTGCCCACCGGCTCGTGCTCGGTGATCAGCCGCCCGGTGCGGTCGAAGCAGTCGAGCGCCATGGCGGCTGCGAGGTCGGCCTCGGCGCCGGCGCTCGTGACGACCCGCCCGTCGGTGGTGGTCACCATGGTCGCGCCACCGAGGAACCCCGCCAGCCGCTGGCAGAGGTCCTGCAACCCGCCTCCGGCGAGGACGACCCCGACGAGGATCTGGTGGGCTTCGTCGACGCGCTCGAGGATGGCTGCCTGCTGGTCGAGCAGGGCGCCGAGCACCTCGGTGACCACGCGCTCGGCGGTCGCGGCGCCGGCCAGCAGGACGGGCGTGCCCGTCTGCTCGCCGAGCGCCAGCCAGGCCGACGGGTCGGTGCCTCCTGCTCGCGTGACGACGACGGCGGCGGCGTCGTGGAGCGCCGCGGCGGCGCCGGGCTCGCGGAGCCGCCGCGGCGACACCGCCTGCGGGTCCACGCAGAGGAGCTGGTGACCGGCCCGTCGTCGGGCCCCGGAGGCGTACCCCGCGTGGCCGGCGGCACCGGGTGGGGCGAGGAGCCACGCGTCGTCGACCAGGCAGGCCCGCGTGACGACGGGGGGCCCGGGAGGCCGGGGGGCGTCCCCACCGGGCCCGGAGGACGGGCCGTGCACGGTGGCGCCCGCGAGGGAGGGCAGCTCGAGGAGGCGTTCGAGGGTGAGGCCGGCGACCAGCTCGCGAGTGGGGAGCGACGAGGCTGCCGCCGACGAAGCCGACGGCGACGGCGACGCCGCGGTCGTCCGGGCGGCTGGCAACTCCGCGTCACGGACGGCCGGATCGTTGGCAACATTCACCATGAGGGGACTGTAACGGCACTGGGTAGCGTCGCACCGTCGGTCCCACCAGTCCGAGCCCCGGAGGTCCTGTGGCGCAGCGCGCGACGTCGTGGCCGGCGGCCGCCTCGGCGCGTGCCACCCCCGCGCTGGCCGGTCCGCGCGCAGGGGCGACCGTGCTCGCGAGCCTCCCGCAGGCGCTCTACCTCCGCTGCGACGACGGGTCGGTGCTGCCGGTGGTGACCGGCTCCGGCCTGCGCCTTCCGAGCTCCCTCGTGCTCGGCTCGAAGGGCCCGACGGACGGGTGGGGAGTCCGGCCAGGGGACCACGTCGTCGTCGGTGCCGCCGAGGTCGTGCTGCCCACCGCGACGGTGCGCGTGGTGCGGACCTGGGTGCCGGTGCGGTTCCCGGTGAACGCCGGGACCGGGGCTTCGCTGCCGGTGGTGGCTGCGTCGGCCAGCGCGCAGTGGCGGGCGCGGGCTCTCGCGGTCGCGCGCGCCGCCCTGCGCGGTGACGACGTGACCGGCGCCGTGGCCGGCATGGTCGGCAGCGGGCAGGGCCTCACGCCCAGCGGGGACGACGTGCTGTGCGGCCTGCAACTCGGCCTGCGCCCGGTGCCCCGCGCCGTCACGGCCGTGTGGGCAGCCGTCGCACCGCGCCTCGGCGCCACCACCAGCCTCTCCGCGTCACTGCTCGCCGAGTCCGCCGAGGGGTACGCCGTGCCGGCCGTCGTGCACCTCGGCTCCGTTCTCGCGGGCGCCGGGGTCGGGCCGGACTCGATGGCCGTCCTGCGCCGGGCGGTCCGGGAGGTCGCCGGCATCGGGCACTCGTCCGGCGCCGACCTGCTCGCGGGCCTGGCCGGCGCGCTCTCGGCGCTCGCCGAACCCCCGGCTCCTCGCGCGCACCACTCCACCGGAGCGGTCCGACCCGCCCTCGCGGGGGCGCACGCATGAGCGACCACGTCGAGCTGCGCTCAGGCGTCTACGTTGACTCGGTCGGCCTGATGCAGGTCTCCCGCCAGGTCGCCGCCACCCCCGGCGTGCGGGCCGCCCAGGTCGCGATGGCCACCGACCTCAACGTCGAGGTGCTCACGGGCATGGGTTTCGCGGTGCCCGGGCACGCCGCACCCAACGACCTCGTCGTCGCCGTGCGTGCCGACGACGAGGAGCACCTGCGTGCAGGGCTGGCTGCGGTGGAGGCCGCCTTCGCCGCCTTGCGCCCGGGAGGCCGGGGGACCGGCGGCGCCGCTGAGGGCGCCACCGGGCAGGCGGTCCCGCCACGCACCCTGGGACGGGCCGTCGCGGTCGCCGGGGCCGACCTCGCCCTCGTCTCGGTGCCGGGCCGGTGTGCCGCCGTCGAGGCGTTCGACGCCGTGGACCGCGGCGTGAGCGTGATGGTGTTCTCCGACAACGTCCCGGTCGAGGACGAGGTGCGGCTCAAGGACGCCGCTGCTGCTCGCGACGTCCTCGTCATGGGTCCCGACTGCGGGACCGCCGTGGTCGCCGGGGTGGCCCTCGGGTTCGCGAACGTCGTCGACCGTGGGCCGGTGGGCATCGTGGCCGCCTCGGGCACGGGGGCGCAGCAGGTCATGGCGCTGCTCGACGCGGCCGGGGTCGGCACCAGCCACTGCCTCGGCGTCGGCGGGCGCGACCTGTCCGCGGCCGTCGCGGGCCGGTCGACGCGCCAGGCGCTGGCCGCCCTGGACGCCGACCCCGCCACCGAGCGCATCCTCGTCGTCTCGAAACCGCCGGCGCCGGAGGTCCTCGCCGACCTCGAGGCGTACGCCGCGCAGCTGGGTACGCCCGTCCACTGGGCCACGCTGGGGCCGGGCAGCCCCGACCTCACGGCGGCGGTCGAGGCGCTGCTCCGGGCGACGGGCCACGAGGTCCCGGCGTGGCCTCGCTGGACGCCGGCCGCGGCGGTGGACGCCACGGGAGAGCCGGGCACAGGCCCGGGCGACCGCCACCTGCGCGGGTTGTTCTGCGGGGGCACGCTGGCCGACGAGGCGATGCTGATCGCCTCACCGGCGCTGGGCGGCATACGGTCCAACATCCCGCTCTCACCGCAGCTCGCCCTGGGGACGGACCTCACCGCGAAGGACCACGTCGTCGTCGACTTCGGCGACGACGCCCTGACCCGTGGCCGCGCCCACCCGATGATCGACCCCACGCTGCGCCTCGAACGCATCGCCACCGAGGCCACGGACCCGTCGTGCGGGGTGCTCCTGCTCGACCTCGTGCTGGGGTACGGCGCGCACGCCGACCCGGGCCCCGAGCTCGCCTCCGCGGTGGCCGGGGCCAGGGCCACGGCTGCTGCCGCGGGCCGTGACCTGCCGGTCGTGGTGTCGCTCACCGGCACCCGCGGCGACCCGCAGGGGCTGGAGCGCACCGCCGAGGCGCTCGCGGCGGCCGGGGCCGTCGTCCACCTCTCCAACGCCGCCGCGACGCGGGCCGCAGTGGATCTCCTGTCGCCCCGCCCCGGTCGGCGGCCCGGCAGCGACGAGGGGCAGCCATGACGAACCCGTTGCGCGGGCTGCTCGGTCAGGACCCCGTGGTCGCCACGGCCGGGGCCGGGATGTTCGCCGAGGCGCTCAGGGATCAGGCGGTCGTCGTCAGCGAGGTCGACTGGCGCCCGCCGCCAGAGGTGTCCCTGCCGGCCCTGACGCGGGTGCTGGCCGACCGGAGAAGGGCAGACGCGAACGCCCTTGCGCTGCAACGCATGACCGCGGCCGGGGCGGACCTCGTCGACGTCCGCCCGGCGAGCGAGGCCTTGGGCCTGGAGCGAGGCACGTTCCTGCACGCCGGCCCACCGCTGGACTGGGAGCGCGCCTCGGGCCCGATGAGGGGCGCGCTCGTCGGGGCGATGCTGTTCGAGGGGATGGCGGACACGCCGGACGAGGCCGAGTCGGCGCTCGCGCGCGGCGACGGCATCACCCTGGAGCCGTGCCACCACCGCGACGCCGTGGGCCCGATGGCCGGGGTCGTCTCGCCGTCGATGTGGGTCTACGAGCTGCGCGACGAGGTCCACGACCACACCTCCTGGTGCTCGCTCAACGAGGGCCTGGGCAAGGTGCTGCGCTACGGCGCCTACGGCCCCGAGGTCATCGACCGGCTGCACTGGATGAACACGGTGCTCGGCCCGCTCCTCCAGCAGGCCGTGCGGGCGCGGGGGCCGGTGGACATCAAGGCAGTCGTCGCCCAGATGCTGCAGATGGGCGACGAGGGCCACAACCGCAACCGTGCCGGCTCGCTCATGCTGCTGCGCGAGCTGCTGCCGACCCTGGTCACCGCCGACGGCTCGTCGAGCGACATCGCCGAGGCCGTGCGGTTCTCGGGGGCCAACGAGCACTTCTTCCTCAACCTCGGGATGCCTGCCTGCAAGCTGTCGACCATGGCGGCCGAGGGGATCCCGGGCTCGACCGTGGTGACGACCATGGCCCGCAACGGCACCGACTTCGGCATCCGGACGGCAGGCACCGGCGACCGCTGGTTCACCGGGCCGGCCAACACCCCCGAGGGCCTCTTCCTCGGCTCCTATGGTCCTGGCGACGCCAACCCCGACATCGGCGACAGCGCCATCACCGAGACGGCAGGCATCGGAGGCTTCGCCATGGCGGCGGCCCCGGCCATCGTGAAGTTCGTGGGCGGGGACGTCCCCTTCGCCCTGCGGGCCACGCGCACGATGTACGAGATCACCGTCGGTGAGCACACCGCGTACCAGGTGCCCATCCTCGAGTTCCGGGGCACACCCACCGGCATCGACGTCGCCGCGGTGGTCCGGACCGGCATCCTCCCGCAGATCAACACCGGTATGGCGGGGCGGGTGGCCGGCACGGGGCAGGTCGGGGCGGGGCTGGTGAACCCCCCGGCACAGTGCTTCACCGCCGCCCTCGAGGCGCTCGCGGAGCAGGCGGGGGCCTGACGCGCCGTGGGGGCGTGGCAGGATACGGGACCGTGACAGCGCGCATCCTCGACGGCAAGGCAGTCCTCGCGACGATCAAGGGGGAGCTGCGCGGCAGGGTCGACGCGCTGCGCGAGCACGGGGTCGTCCCCGGGCTCGGCACGGTGCTCGTGGGTGACGACCCGGGCAGCCACTGGTACGTCAACGCCAAGCACAAGGACTGCGCCGAGATCGGCGTGACGAGCATCCGCCGCGACCTGCCGGCGACCGCCACCCAGGCCGAGGTCGAGGCCATCATCGACGAGCTCAACGCCGACCCGGCCTGCACCGGCTTCCTGGTCCAGCAGCCCACCGGTCTCGACGAGATGGCGCTGCTGTCGCGGGTGTCCCCGGACAAGGACGTCGACGGCCTGCACCCGACCAACCTCGGGTGGCTCGCGCTGGGCAAGCCGGCGCCCCTGCCGTGCACGCCGATGGGCTGCATCGAGCTGCTGCGCCGCCACGACGTGCAGATCAACGGCGCCAACGTCGTCGTCATCGGCCGCGGCCTCACCGTCGGCCGTCCGCTCGGGCTCATCCTCACCCGCAAGAGCGAGAACGCCACGGTCACGCTGTGCCACACCGGCACCAAGGACCTCGGGGCCGAGGTGCGCCGCGCCGACATCGTCATCGCCGCCGCGGGTGTGCCCGGCATCGTCACCAAGGACATGGTCAAGCCGGGTGCCGCGGTGCTCGACGTGGGCGTCAGCCGGGTCGACGGCAAGATCGCCGGCGACGTGGCCCCGGACGTCGCCGAGGTCGCGGGCTGGGTCAGCCCCAACCCCGGCGGGGTGGGTCCGATGACCCGGGCCCTGCTGCTCACCAACATCGTCGTCGCCGCCGAACGGCAGCTCGCCGCGGCCACGGCCTGACGCCGTGACCGCTCCGCGCCTGGGCTGGTGGTGGGTCGCCGCCCCGGTGCTGTTCGTCGGGGTCGTGGCGTTCTGGCTCGGCCACGTGCGGTTCGCCGGGTTCACGATGGCGGCAGGGCTCGGACTCGCGGCGGTGCTGCGCCTCGTCCTGCCGAACGCCCTGAGCGGGGGCCTGGTCGTCCGGTCACGGTTGGTGGACGTCTTCACCATGGGCATGTTCGGCCTCGTCCTGGCCGTGATCACCTACAGCCTGGACCTCACCCCGCGCCGCTGACGCCGGACACGTGACTCCGGACGCGCGACGCAGGACGCAGGACGTCGGACGCGCGACGGCCGGTCCCGGGTGACCCGGGACCGGCCGTCTGCGTGGAGGGGTGGGGCGCCCCTCAGATGAGGCCGAGACCCTTGACCGCGTCGCGCTCCTCCTCGAGCTCCTTCACGGACGCGTCGATCTTGCCGCGGGAGAAGTCGTCGATCTCCAGGCCCTGGACGATGGACCACTGGCGGTCCTTGACCGTGACGGGGAAGGAGGAGATCAGGCCCTCCGGCACGCCGTACGAGCCGTCGGAGCAGACCGACATCGACACCCAGTCACCGTCGGGGGTGCCGAGCGCCCAGTCACGGGCGTGGTCGACGGTGGCGCTGGCAGCCGAGGCGGCCGACGAGGCGCCGCGCGCCTCGATGATCGCCGCGCCGCGCTTGGCGACGGTCGGGATGAACGTGCCGGCCAGCCACTCCTGGTCGCCCACGGTCTCGGCGGCGTTCTTCCCGGAGACCTCGGCGTGGAACAGGTCGGGGTACTGCGTCGCGGAGTGGTTGCCCCAGATCGTCATCTTGCGGATCTCGGTGACCGGCACGCCGAGCTTGGCGGCGAGCTGGGAGATGGCGCGGTTGTGGTCGAGACGCGTCAGCGCCGCGAACCGCTCGCGCGGGATGTCGGGCGCGTTGCTCATGGCGATGAGCGCGTTGGTGTTGGCGGGGTTGCCCGTCACGGTGACCTGGATGTCGTCGGCCGCGACCTTGTTGAGGGCCTTGCCCTGCGGGGCGAAGATGCCGCCGTTGGCCTCGAGCAGGTCGCCGCGCTCCATGCCCGGGCCGCGGGGGCGGGCCCCGACGAGCAGGGCGTGGTTGACGCCGTCGAAGACCTTCTCGGCGTCGTCGCCGATCTCGACCTTGGCCAGGGTCGGGAACGCGCAGTCGTCGAGCTCCATGACGACGCCCTCGAGCGCCTTGAGCGCCGGGGTGATCTCGAGGAGACGGAGCTCCACGGGGACGTCCGGGCCGAAGAGCGACCCGCTCGCGATGCGGAAGAGGAGGCTGTAGCCGATCTGGCCGGCGGCGCCGGTGACGGCGACCTTGACGGGGGTAGTGCTCACGGTGGGCCCTTCACGTCGGTGGGGTGGGACAGCTGTCCCGACGCTAGCAGGGGTGCAGCGCAGCGGTTCCCGGTGGTTAGGGTCGGACCCATGCCCACCCCTGACTTCATCCTGGCCCTGCGCGAGAAGGTCGGCACCGACCTGCTCTGGCTGACCGGCGCCTCCGCCGTGGTCCGCAACGACCGCGGCGAGGTGCTGCTGGGTCGTCGCGCCGACACCGGGGAGTGGGCCGTGGTCAGCGGCATCCTCGAACCGGGCGAGCAGCCGGCCGCGGGCCTCGTCCGTGAGGTCGAGGAGGAGACCGGGGTCGTCGTGCGCATCGAGGCCCTGGTCGCGGTGGAGACGATGCCCGAGCAGGGCTACCCCAACGGCGACCGCGCGCAGTACCTCGACCTGTGCTTCCTGGCGCGCCACGTGTCGGGCGAGGCGAGGGTCAACGACGACGAGTCGCTGGAGGTGGGCTGGTTCGCCGTCGACGCGCTCCCCGAGCCGCTCGCGGAGACCTCGCACCGGCGGCTCGAGCGGGCGCTCGCGCACGAGGGCGCGACCTGGTTCGAGGGCGCCCCGGCAGGCTTCGACCGAGGCCCGGCCGTCCCCGGTGCGGCCCGTCCCACGCGGCCCGAAGCGTTGACCCGACTCCCCGCCGGCGACCGTGACGTCGTCCTGCGGCGCGCGGTGCGCACCGACGTGCCCGCCATCGTCCAGCTGCTCGCCGACGACGTCCTCGGCTCGGGCCGCGAGCAGGGGCGCGAGCTCGCGCCCTACCTCGACGCGTTCGAGGACGTCGACGCCGACCCGGCGCACCTGCTCCTGGTGCTCGAGGCCGACGGGGCGGTGGCCGGGACGATGCAGCTCACGTTCCTGCCCGGGCTCTCCCGCGGCGGGGCGCTGCGCAGCCAGGTGGAGGCCGTCAGGGTGGCACCGTCGCTGCGCGGGCACGGTCTCGGCGAGGCCATGCTGCGCTGGGGCATCGAGGAGTCCAGGCGCCGCGGGTGCGCCATCGTGCAGCTCACGACGGACAAGCGGCGCAGTGACGCACAGCGGTTCTACGTCGAGCGACTCGGGTTCGCCATGTCGCACGAGGGCCTCAAGCTCGACCTCGGTGGCGAGCGGCCCGGGGGGTCGGCTGCCACCACCTCCCCCAGGTTGGGCGCATGAGCGACCCGGGGGACATCGCCGTCACGCAGGGCTTCTACCTGCGCCCGCGCTACCGCAACTACCTGGTGCTGCGGCCGGTGGTCCTCACCGTCGCCGACGGCAGGCTGCGGATCGTCGACCACAAGGAGCGCGTGCAGCTCGACGCCCCGGGCCCCGAGGTGTCGGCACGCTTCAGCCGGTTCGGGCTCATGCACCTGACGCACGGTGGGCGGCGCCACGCGCTGCAGCGCCAGGGGGCCAACTGGTCGCCCAACTTCACCTCCAAGCAGGTCGAGCAGCTCAAGGGTGCAGGGATGCCAGTCCCCGGCCTCGCCGGCGGGATGTCCGGTGGCGGGGGTGCCGACGGCCTCGTCGACGCGCTCGCCGGGCTGGCGGCGCTGGGGGAGGCGGCCGACGCCGCGGCGTCGCTTCGGTCAGGTGGGCCGCTGCGACGCAGCTGGCCTGGGATCCTGCGTGCCCTGGGTTGTCGCGTCGAGTCGCGCGGCTGACGCCGACCGAACCGCCTGTCCCGGCAGGAGAGGGGGGAGTAGAACTGTCCTGACGGCTTCCACGGACGGGCGGGTGTGATGGGCAGCGGAACCAAGGACGACCCGTGGGAGCTCAGGACCCCGCCGGGCACCGGGGACTACACGATGTACCGCGACGACGACACCGACCCGCCGCAGCTGGTCTGCCAGGTCGGGTCGACCCGGCTGCTGTACGACGCCCGCGTCGTCGAGGACCTGCACGCCTGGCTCCGTGAGCAGGGCGACTGGGTGCCACTCGGGTCCGCCGACGAGCAGAAGCCCGCCAAGGAGGGGACGGTCGAGGCGTGGGGCCGGTCCGCGGACAACCCCGTCGGCGGGTGGTACGGCCTGCGCAAGGGGTACCGCGGTCGCGTCGGGATGTACCTCCCGCCGCTGCTCGAGGCGCTGGGCCTGGCCGAGGTCGAGCACCAGCCCCGGAACAACCGGATGCGCGCGCTCTGACGCAGTGGGGTCAGGCGGTGCGTGCCTGTGCGGCGAGGACGAGCTTGCGGTGCATCCACGCGTACAGCGCGACGTCGCCGAGCCGCGTCGCCTCACCGTAGAGCCGGCCCGCCGGCCCGTCCGGGGTGAAGCCGTGGCGCAGCACCAGCCGCGACCCGTCGCCCTCGGGGTGGACCTCCAGCTCGAGGTCCATGTGGCCCGGCAGCCGGGTGTCCGGTGACAGGACCAGCCTGCGCCCGGCCTCGAGACCGGTGACCGTCCAGAAGTCCACGCGGTCGCCGACCCGCAGGGGCCGGTCGGGGCGCTGGCGCCGGGCGCCCCGGGCCGCCGAGCAGCCGGTCCACGCCGCAGCGGGCCCGCCACACCACCTCGGGGGTGAACCAGCCGGTGTCACCACCCACCGAGCTGACCACGTCCCACACCACCTCGGGTGGGGCGTCGACGTGCGAGCTGCGGGTGCCGCCGATGACCGTGTCCATCCACCCACCGTAGGTGGGCCCGCGCGGGTCCGCCCGAGTCGCTGTGCCGGGCCGGGTGACCCAGACTGGGGCGGGTGGCTCAGGGACGCGTGGCTCCGGGAAGGGTGGCTGCCCCATGACCCGGCGGTGGCTGTTCGCCGACCAGCTCGGGCCGCACTTCGACGTCGGCCGTGACGGTGTGCTGCTCGTCGAGAGCCGCAGGGCGCTGGGTCGCCGCCGCTACCACCGCCAGAAGCTGCACCTCGTCCTGTCCGCGCTGAGGCACCGGGCCGCTGAGCTCGGCGACTCCGCGGTGCTGCTGCGCACCGACACCTACGGCGAGGCGCTGCGCGAGCTCGGGGAGCCGGTGCGCGTGTACGAGCCGACCTCGCGCTCCGCGGCCGACTTCGTGTCCCGCCAGCTCGAGAACGGTCGGGTCGAGGCGGTCGACCCGACACCGGGGTTCTCGCTGTCCCGCAACGACTTCCAGCACTGGGCCGGCGACCGCAGGCGCCTTCGCATGGAGGACTTCTACCGCTTCCAGCGCCAGCGGCTCGGCCTGCTCGTCGAGGGTGACGGGCACCCGGTGGGTGGTCGCTGGTCCTTCGACGAGGACAACCGCGAGCCCCCGCCCAAGGGGGCTGACCACCTCGACGTGCCCGCGCCGTACCGCCCACGCGAGGACGACGTCGACGCGCAGGTGAGGGCCGACCTCGACCGCTGGGAGCGCGACGAGGGCCTGGAGACCGTCGGCCGCGACGGGCCGCGCCTGTTCGCGGTCACCCGGCGGGAGGCGCTCGCCGCCCTCGACCGGTTCGTCACCCACCGGCTGGGGGCGTTCGGGCCGCACGAGGACGCCATGCTGCGCGGCGACTGGGCGATGGCCCACAGCCTGCTCTCGGTGCCGCTCAACCTCGGCCTGCTCGACCCGGTCGAGGTCGCGGAGCGCGCGGTGCGAGCGTTCCACGACGGGGACGCACCGCTGGCCTCCGTCGAGGGGTTCGTGCGCCAGGTGGTCGGCTGGCGTGAGTACGTCTGGCACCTCTACTGGCACTTCGGTCCGGCCTACCGCAGCCGCAACGGGCTCGGGGCGCGCGAGCCGCTGCCGCAGTGGTTCGACGACCTCGACGCGGACGCCGTGGAGGCGGCCTGCCTGTCGGACGTCCTCGCGGGGGTTCGCGACCGGGGCTGGGTCCACCACATCCCGCGCCTGATGGTGCTGGGCAACTGGGCCGCCGAGCGTGGCTACGACCCCGACGCGCTCACCGAGTGGTTCCAGACCAGGTTCGTCGACGGGTACGACTGGGTCATGCCGGCCAACGTCGTCGGCATGAGCCAGTACGCCGACGGGGGCGCGATGACGACCAAGCCCTACGTGTCGGGGGGCGCCTACATCAACAAGATGTCGGACTACTGCGGCGGCTGCCGCTACCGCCCGACGGTCCGTGTCGGCGAGGACGCCTGCCCCTTCACCGCCGGCTACTGGGCCTACCTCGACCGCACCGCCGACCGCCTCGAGGGCAACCCACGCATGGCGCGTCCGCTCCAGCAGCGCCACCGCCTCGCCGACCTCGACGCGGCGGTGGAGCAGGAACGGGCCAGGGGAGCAGCTGCCCCCTGACCCGTTCCGGTGCGGCGTGGCTCAGCGCAGCGCTGCCAGCGCCTCGTTGAACGTCTTCGACGGACGCATCACGGCCGAGGCCTTGGCCTCGTCGGGACGGTAGTAGCCGCCGATGTCGGCCGGGTGGCCCTGCACGCCGAGCAGCTCGCCGTTGATGGTGTCCTCCTGCTCGGTGAGCGTCTGGGACACCTGCCGGAAGGCCTCGGCCAGGGCAGCGTCCTGCGTCTGCTGCGCCAGCTCGTGGGCCCAGAAGAGGGCGAGGTAGAAGTGGCTGCCGCGGTTGTCGATCTGGCCGACCTTGCGGGCCGGTCCCTTGTTCTCGTTGAGCAGCCGCTCGGTGGCCTTGTCGAGCGTCTCGCCCAGCAGGGCTGCCCGCGCGTTGTCGGTCGTGGTGGCCATGTGGCGCAGGCTCTCGGCGAGGGCGAGGAACTCGCCGAGGCTGTCCCAGCGCAGGTAGTTCTCCTGCACCAGCTGCTGCACGTGCTTGGGCGCCGAGCCACCGGCCCCGGTCTCGAACAGCCCGCCGCCGTTCATGAGCGGCACGACCGACAGCATCTTGGCGCTGGTGCCGAGCTCGAGGATCGGGAAGAGGTCGGTGTTGTAGTCGCGGAGCACGTTGCCGGTCACCGAGATGGTGTCCTCACCCTTGCGGATGCGCTCGACCGACAGCTTGGCCGCCTCGACGGGCGAGAGCACCTGGAGGTCGAGGCCCTCGGTGTCGTGCTCGGCGAGGTAGGTCTCGACCTTGGCGATGAGGTTGCGGTCGTGGGCGCGCTCGCTGTCGAGCCAGAACACCGCCGGGGTCTTCGAGGCGCGGGCGCGGGTCACCGCGAGCTTGACCCAGTCGCGGATCGGGGCGTCCTTGGTCTGGCAGGCGCGCCAGATGTCGCCGGGCTGGACGTCGTGCGACATCAGCACGTCGCCGGCGCTGTTGACGACCTCCACACGACCGGCCTCGGAGATCTCGAAGGTCTTGTCGTGGCTGCCGTACTCCTCGGCCTTCTGCGCCATGAGGCCGACGTTCGGCACCGAGCCCATCGTGGTGGGGTCGTACGCGCCGTGCTCGCGGCAGTCGTCGATGACCGCCTGGTAGACACCGGCGTAGGAGCTGTCGGGGATGACGGCCAGGGTGTCGGCCTCCTCGCCGTCCGGGCCCCACATGTGGCCGGAGGTGCGGATCATGGCCGGCATCGAGGCGTCGACGATCACGTCGCTCGGGACGTGCAGGTTGGTGATCCCCTTGTCGGAGTTGACCATCGCGAGCTTCGGGCCGTCGGCCAGCCCGGCCTCGATCGCGGCGCGGACCTCCTCGCGCGTGCCCTCGGGCAGCGCGTCCAACCCGTCGAGGATCGAGCCGAGCCCGTTGTTGGCGGACAGGCCCGCGGCGGCGAGCTCGGCGCCGTACCGGGAGAAGACCTCCGGCAGGAAGGCCCGGACGACGTGGCCGAAGATGATGGGGTCCGAGACCTTCATCATCGTGGCCTTGAGGTGCACCGAGAAGAGCACGCCGTCGGCCTTCGCGCGGGCGACCTGCTCGGCGAGGAACGCGTCGAGGGCCGCGGCGCGCATGACGGTCGCGTCGACGACCTCGCCCTCGAGCACCTTGAGGCCGTCCTTGAGGACGGTGGTGCCCGCGTCGGTCACCAGCCGGATGGTCAGGGTGTCGGCTGCCGGGAGGACGACCGACTGCTCGTTGGAGCGGAAGTCGTCCTTGCCCATCGTCGCGACCTGCGTCTTGGAGTCAGGGCTCCAGGCGCCCATCGAGTGGGGGTGCCGGCGCGCGTAGTTCTTCACCGCGGCGGGGGCGCGGCGGTCCGAGTTGCCTTCGCGCAGAACGGGGTTCACGGCGCTGCCCTTGACGCTGTCGTACCGGGCGCGGGCGTCCTTCTCCTCGTCGGTGCGCGGCTCGTCGGGGTAGGCGGGGAGGGCGTAGCCCTGCGCCTGCAGCTCGGCGATGGCGGCCTTGAGCTGCGGCACGGAGGCCGAGATGTTGGGGAGCTTGATGATGTTGGCCTCGGGCGTGGTGGCCAGCTGGCCGAGCTCGCCGAGGGCGTCGCCGACGCGCTGGTCCTCGGGCAGCAGGTCGTCGAACGCGGCGATGATGCGCCCGCCGAGCGAGATGTCGCGGGTCTCCACCTCCACCCCTGCGGTGGACGCGAAGGCCTCGATCACCGGGAGGAAGGAGTAGGTCGCCAGCATGGGCGCCTCGTCGGTGAGGGTGTAGATGATCTTGGCCATGTCGGCGGCTCGCTCCCTGGGCTCGTGGGCGCCCGCACCGTGCGGGCGAGGCACTGGTCAGGCTATCGAACGGCCCGGTCGCCGCGACGGGTCAGGTCGCCGGGCGGAGGTCCTCGGGGTCGACCATGCCCGTGATGTCCTCGTCGCGGCGGTCGATGCCGGTGACGAGGTGGTAGGTGGCCCCGGCGATGGCGGCTCCGACGAGGGGTGCCACCCAGAACGCCCACAGCTGGCCGGGCGCGCCGTTGCCGTTGAAGAAGGCCACGGCCGTCGACCGGGCCGGGTTGACCGAGGTGTTGCTGATCGGGATCGAGATGAGGTGGATGAGCGTGAGCCCGAGGCCGATCGCGATGGGGGCGAAGCCGACCGGGGCCCGCTCGTCCGTGGCGCCGAGGATGATGTAGAGGAAGAAGGCGGTGAGGATGGCCTCGGCGACGAGCACCGCGACGAGGGTGTAGCCGCCGGGCGAGTGCTCGCCGTAGCCGTTGGCGGCGAGGTTGCCCGTGACCTTGAAGCCGCTGACACCGCGGGCGACTCCCCAGAGCGCGAGCCCGGCCAGCAGGCCGCCGAGGACCTGGGCCACGACGTAGGCCGGCACGTCCCGCCACGGAAAGCGCTTCGCCACGGCGACCCCCAGCGTCACCGCGGGGTTGAAGTGGGCGCCGGACACGTGGCCCACGGCGTACGCCATCGTCATCACCGTCAGGCCGAAGGCGAGTGCGACGCCGAGGAACCCGATGCCGAGCTGGATGCTCTGCCCTGCGACGACGTTGGGTGCCAGGAACTTCGCGGCGAAGACCGCGCTGCCGCACCCGCCGAAGACGAGCCAGAAGGTACCGAGCGCCTCGGCGCCCAGTCGTGAGGTGAGAGGGGGAGTGCGCATCAGGGTCTCCTGCGGATGGAGGGGAGGCCCGTCGCCCCCGGTCAGTCCATGGTGGTGGCCGTGGCGGGAGCCAGCAAGGGGCCGGCGCGGAGGTCTGGTCGACCGAGTCTCGGGCGCGTCGCGGGGGCCGGCTCGCTGCTCTGGACCACCCGTCTCATCCGTTCGGACGAGGCGCGCATCCCCCGTTGGGACAGAGGAGTGGGTGGATACCGCGCCAAATGCGACAGGTGCCACTGGCCGTCTTTACCAACTGCTGGTGAAGACGCACCTGGCGCTTTACCTTTCTCTCATGGCTCCTGAGCTTTCTTGGGGGAGAGCTCGGGAGCCATGGACTTGGAGTTCAGGCTCCGCACATGGGGGTGTGCGTGGGTCCGGGCCGGACGGAGCGCACGGCGCCTCGTCCGGGCCGGTCCCGCAGGGCACGAGGGGCGGTGACGTCGCAGCAGCGACGGCACCGCCCCTCGTGGCGTTGCTCAGAGGCCGCTGGCGCGGGTGACGAAGTCGGCGAGGTCCCGGCTCTGCTGGACGCGGGACGGCTCGTGGACGTACATCATGTGGCCGGCCTCGTAGTAGGCGTGCTCGAGGTTGGACCGCAGCGACTCCGGGATCTCGAGGTGGGCCACCACGTCCTCCGCGCCGTAGTAGGGCGTGGCGCCGTCGTGGTAGCCGTAGGCCAGGTGCACCTTGAGGTGGGGGTTGGCCCGCATCGCCTTCGCCAGCTGTGCCGAGACGTCGACGGGCTTGCCCTCGAACTCCTTGAACGACCACTCGCGGGACGCGCGCTCGGAGATCACCGTGTAGGGGAGGTCGCTCGAGTAGCCGAGCTCGTCACGGACGTAGTGGTTCCAGGCCGAGGCGTAGGGGCCCAGGATCGCGTGCATCGAGGGGTCCCCGTCCCACGTCTCGGCGGTCCCGCTCGCCAGCGGCCCCGTGAAGCGGCTGTCGAGGCGCCCGACGGCGAGCCGCTCGTCGCGCAGCAGCTCGGTGAAGAACCGCACGTGCTCGATCCGCAGGTTGGCCCGGTCCACGTAGTCCTCGCTCAGGCCGGTGAGCGCGGCGAGGCGGGTGACGTGCTCGGCGCGCTCGGCCGCGGTGAGGCGGTGGCCACGCGAGAGGGCCCACGGGTAGTCGCGGGCGGCGTACTCCTCGGCCTCCGCGAGGACGGTCCGCAGCGACTTGCGCCCGTGCCTGCCGTGGTAGTGCGCGGTGGCGGCATAGGTGGGCAGGTAGTCGACGTGCGCGCGGTCGTTGGTGAACTCGAAGTCGACCGTGGCGAGGTCGAGGACCGAGCTGATGAGCATGACGCCGTTGAGGTAGTAGCCGTACCGGGACTGCAGGTGGTCGGCCAGGGCTGCGGCGCGGATGGTGCCGTAGGACTCACCGGCGAGGAACTTGGGCGACAGCCAGCGGTTGTTGCGGGTCGTCCAGAGCCGGATGAGCTCGCCGACGCTCTCGATGTCGGCGGTGAACCCGTGGTAGTCCTGCGGCTTGCCGCCCTCGACCGCGCGGGAGTAGCCGGTCGAGACGGGGTCGATGAAGACCAGGTCGGACACCGCGAGCAGGGACTCGGGGTTGTCGAGCAGCGCGTAGGGCGGAGGGGTCAGGGCGCCCGCGTCACCGGAGTCGACCCGGCGCGGACCGAGCAGGCCGAGGTGGAGCCACACCGAGCTCGAGCCCGGGCCACCGTTGAACGCGAAGGTCACCGGTCGCCGGGTCCCCGCCGGGGCGTCGACGACGTACGACGTCATGCTCAGCTCGGCCTTGGCGTGGTGTCCCTTGAACGCGCCGTCCTCGAAGACCTCCTCGCGCAGCACGACGCGACCGGTCGTGGCCGTGTAGCGAAGCCGTCGCCGCCCGACCGCGAGCGTGTGGCGCGTCTCGACGAGGTCGTCCTCCGGCGGTGCGGGGGTCGTCGTCACGGTCCGGGTGTCGGTCGTCGTCGTGACCGTCGCACCGGGCTCGGGGGTGGTCCCGGGGGTGGTTCCGGGTGACGGCGCAGCGGAGGGAGGGGTGGAGGAGTCCTCGGGCATGCGCGCCACCCTAGTGCGCGGGCAGCCTCCGGGGGTCGACTTCGGACGGCGTTGCGGGGCCGGTCCCTGCCGCCCGACGGGTGCCCGTCAGAATGGCCGGATGCGTCTGATCACGGCCAACGTCAACGGCATTCGCGCGGCAGCACGCAGGGGAGGGGTGGCCTGGCTGGCCGAGCAGGGTGCGGACGTGCTCTGCCTCCAGGAGGTCCGGGCCGACGACGACCAGCTCGCCGAAGCGCTTGACGCCGACGGTTTCGCCGGGTGGCACGTGGCGCACACCGAGGCGGCGGCCAAGGGTCGGGCCGGGGTCGCGGTGGTGTCGCGGGACCCGCACCTGCGCGTCGGCACGTCCGTGGGGCCGGAGGAGTTCGACGGGGCAGGCCGCTGGGTCGAGGTCGACCTCGCGACCCCCGCGGGAACCGTGACGGTCGTGTCCACCTACGTGCACACCGGGGAGGCCGGCACGCCACGCCAGGAGGAGAAGCTGCGCTTCCTCGACGCCGTGGACGCGCGGCTGCGGCGGTGGACGGCGGACGGCGCGCTCGCCGTGGTCACCGGCGACCTCAACGTCGCCCACGCCGAGCACGACCTCAAGAACTGGAAGGGCAACCTCAAGAAGTCGGGTTTCCTCGCGGTCGAGCGGGCCTACTTCGACCGGTGGTTCACCGACGGCGAGTGGGCCGACGTGCACCGTTCCCTCCACGGACCGGGGCCCGGCCCGTACACTTGGTGGTCGTGGCGCGGGAAGGCCTTCGACAACGACGCGGGATGGCGGATCGACTACCAGCTCGCGAGCCGCCCGCTCGCGGACCGTGCGGTCCGAGCCTCGGTGGGCCGCGCGGCGGCGTACGACCAGCGATGGTCGGACCACGCCGCCGTCACGGTCGACTACGACCTGGGGTTCGACGTCACCGTCTGAGCGAGGGCGAGGGAGTCCAGGACGCGGCGGCGCAGGAGCTCGTACTGCTCCCGGTGGCGACGCGGGCCCTCCGGTGGCCGGATGACCACCGTGCCGCCCACGACCTCCTCCTGCGGCAGGAACTGGTCTCCGGTGAGGTCGACGTCGGACCCGTCGGGAAGCCGGTTCCAGTAGTGGTGGCCGACCTTGACCCCGTCCACGTGGACCTCGGCGAGCACCAGGTCGCCTCCCAGCACGTCCTGGACGACCAGGGCCGTCATGCCGCAATGGTCGCGCGACGGGTTGCGTGGGGTCCACTCCTCCCGGCTGTCGGGGTAGCAGGTGTCGGGTCCCCAGGCCGCCCGGAAGTGGGGCAGCAGGTCCTCAGGCGTCATCGTCATGGCCGGACCCTCCCAGCAGCCCCTGACAGTGCCGCCCCCAGCCGCCCCCAGCCGCGGTCAGAGGTCGCGGGCAGCCGGCCCGGAGGCGGCGACGACGAAGCACGCGGGCGCGGTGAAGCCCTGCTCGGCGAAGGCCTTCTCGACGGCGGCCTGCGCGGCGTCGGCGTCCTCGCGGCGGACGAGCGCGATCGCCGACCCGCCGAAGCCGCCGCCGGTCATCCTGGCGCCGAGCGCCCCGGCAGCGGTGGCCGCGGTGACGGCGGTGTCGAGCTCGGGGACGGAGATCTCGAAGTCGTCGCGCATCGAGGCGTGCGACTCGAGGAAGAGCTCGCCGAGGCGCTGGAAGTCGTCGGCGCGCAACGCCTCCCGTGCCTTCTCGACCCGAGCGATCTCGGTGACGACGTGCCGTGCGCGCCGCCGGAGCAGGTCACCGGACAGTGACGCCAGCGCGGCGTCGAGGCCGTCGAGGGGGACCTCGCGCAGCGTCTGCACGCCGAGCTCGCGGGCCGCCTGCTCGCACGAGTCGCGGCGCTCGGCGTACTGCCCGTCGACGAGGGAGTGCTCGGCCCGGGTGTCGACGACGAGCAGCGCCAGCCCGTGGGCGTCGAGGTCGAAGGGCACCTGCTCGGTCGTGGAGTCGCGGCAGTCGAGCAGGAGCGCGTGGCCGGCCGTCGCCAGCAGCGCCGCCGACTGGTCCATGCCCCCGGTGGGCGCCTGGGCCACGGTGTTCTCGGCCTCCACGCAGGCGGCCGCGAGGGCCGTCCGTCCCGCGGGCGAGTCCAGCAGCCCGAGCCCGGTGGTGTCGCTGACCGCCGCGGCGACGGCGCACTCGAGCGCGGCCGAGCTCGACAGGCCCGCCCCGAGCGGCACCCCGCCGTCGACGGCGACGTCGAACCCGGTCACCTCGTGACCCGCCGCGGCCAGGGCCCACGGCACGCCCGCGACGTAGGCGGCCCAGCCCCCGGGAGCGCCGGGACCGACCTCGTCGAGGGTGGTCTCGACGAGCCCGTCGCCCTGGGCCGACACCATGCGCAGGCGACGGTCGTCGCGGCGGCGCAGGGCTGCCCACGTGCGGTGGGGCAGGGCGATGGGCAGGCAGAGGCCGCCGTTGTAGTCGGTGTGCTCGCCGATGAGGTTGACCCGCCCCGGCGCCGACCACACCCCGTCCGGCTCCTCGCCGAACGTCTCGCGGAAGAGCTCTGCCGCGCGCTGTGCCGTCACTGGGCGACCTCGCGCAGGCGTGCGGCGATGCGCTCCGGCGGGATGTCGTTCACCCAGCCACCGACCCCGGACTCCGAGCCCGCGAGGTACTTGAGCTTCTTGGGCGAGCGCAGCACCGACATCACCTGCAGGTGCAGCCGCGAGACGTCGCGGCCCTGCTTCGCCGGGGCCTGGTGCCAGCCGGCGATGTACGGCAGCCGGATGGGCGACCCGTCCTTGGTCACGTAGTAGCGGTCGAGGCGCCCGAGCAGGTCGAGGTAGACCCGGGCGAGGTCGTCGCGCTCGTCGTCGGTGAGGGCGACGAGGTCCGGCACGTCGCGGCGGGGGGCGAGGTGCACCTCCACCGGCCAGCGGGCTGCATACGGGACGTAGGCGGTCCAGTGCTCGGTGTCGATGACCACCCGCTCCTTGGCGTGCAGCTCGGCGGCGAGGATGTCGGCCCCGAGCAGCCGCCCGGTGCGGGCGTGGTGCTCGGTGGCCTGCGCCAGGATCGAGCCGCTGCGGTCGGGCAGGTAGGGGTAGGCGTAGATCTGGCCGTGCGGGTGGTGCAGGGTGACGCCGATCTCCTGGCCCCGGTTCTCGAAGCAGAACACCTGCTGCACCTCGGGCACGGCCCCGAGCTCGGCCGTCCGGTCGGCCCAGGCGTCGATGACCGTGCGGGCCCGCTCCGGCGTCAGGTCGGCGAACGTCGACTCGTGGTCGCTGGTGAAGCAGACGACCTCGCAGCGGCCCAGCGCGGGCCGGCTCTGGATGAGGTCGCCGATACGCAGCTCGCCGGGGGTGTGGGCTGAGACGGGCGCATAGGAGGGGAAGCGGTTCTCGAAGACCACGACGTCGTACGTCGACTCCGGCACCTCCGAGGGCACGCTCCCCGTGCCGGTGGGGCACAGGGGGCACTCGTCCTTGGGCGGCAGGAAGGTCCGGTTGCTGCGGTGACCGGCGACGGCGACCCAATCACCGACGAGGGCGTCGAAGCGGATCTCGCCGGACGCTGCCCGTTCGCCGAGCGGGCGGGTGTCCTCCGCGGTGCGCTCGGGCGCGCCCGGGGTGTCGTCGAAGTAGATGATCTCGCGGCCGTCGGCGAGCCGCCGGCTGGTGCGTCGCAGCCTCATGCCTGGCTCCTCTGGTTCCTGGCAGTCCGGGCCGTCGTGGGGGCTGCGAGGACGACCTCGACCCCGGCGTCCGTGAGTGCCTGCTGGGCGCGCGGGCCGAGGCCCGGGTCGGTGACCAGGAGGTCGACCGACGCCAGCGGGATGATGGTGCTGAGCCCGACCGTGCCCCACTTGCTGTGGTCGGCGAGGACGCACACCTGGCGGGCCGTCTCGACGAGGGCCTGGTTGGTCTCCGCCTCGACGAGGTTGGGGGTGGTGAGCCCGGCGCGGGCGTCCATGCCGTGCACGCCGAGGAAGAGGCGGTCGACGTGGAGCATGCGCAGCGCAGCGACCGCGACGGGGCCGACGAGGGCGTCGGACGGGGTGCGGATCCCGCCGGTGAGCACCACCGTCTGCCCCGGGGCGCCGGACTCGTGGAGCAGCTGGGCGACGGGCACCGAGTTGGTGACGACGGTGAGGTCGGGCACCGTGCGCACCGCGCGGGCGAACTCGTAGGTCGTCGTCCCCGCGGAGATGCCGATGGCCGCTCCGGGCTCGACGAGCTGGGCGGCGGCCATGGCGATGGAGTTCTTCTGGGCCTGCATGAGGGCCGACTTGGCGGTGAAGCCCGGCTCCTCGCTCGAGCGGCCCCCGACGGCGAGCGCCCCGCCGTGGACCCGCTCGACGAGTCCTTCGGTGGCGAGCTGCTCGATGTCCCGTCGCACGGTCATGTCCGAGACCCCGAGCTGCTCCACGAGCTCGGACACCCGCACGGCGCCGCTGTCCTCGACGAGGCCGAGGATGGTCGCGCGACGCTGGCTGGCGAGCACTAGGCCTCCCTGACCACCGCGACGGCGCCGGGTGCGAGACCGGTGGTCGTGGTGAACTCGCGGTCGCCGACGAGGTCGTGGCCGGTGACCGGGACGTGCTGCTCGGTGTCGGTGTCGTTGACGAGGAAGACCCAGGAGCCGTCCGCGCCGCGGCGGCGGACCGCCTCGACACCCGCGGGGACCTCCACGACCGGCGAGACGCCGGCTGCCGAGGTCACCTGCTCGAGCAGCGCCCCGAGCGAGGCGTCGTCGAGCAGCGTGCTGAGGTACCACGCGGCGCCGCGTCCGGTGGCCCGCCGGGTCACGGCGGGCCGGCCGGTGAGCGGGCCGGAGGTGTAGCGCTGGAGCACCTGCGCGTCGAGGGCCGTCACGTCCTCCGACCAGAGCCGCCCGGTGCCGCCCTCGAGGGCGACCTCGTCGCCGGCGAGCAGGGGGAAGAACTCCTCGACGCGGACGCCGAGCAGGTCGCGGAAGGCTCCGGGGTAGCCACCCAGGCGCACGTGGTCGTCCTCGTCGCTGATCCCGGAGAAGAAGGTCACCAGCACCTGGGCGCCGGCCTCGGCGGCGGCGGCCACGGCGGAGGCGTGCTCGTCGCTCACGAGGTAGAGGGTAGGGACGACGACGACCTTGTACGCGGTCAGGTCCGCGCTCGGGTGCACGACGTCGGCGGTGATGCCCCGCTCACGGAGCCGGCGGTGGACCGCGTGCGGCGTCCTGGCGTAGCCAAGGGCGCTGGACGGCATGGCCGGCCCCGAGGCCGCCCACTGCGCCTGGTAGTCCCAGAGGATCGCGACGTCGGCCTCCACGCGGGAGCCGAGCACCTCACCGAGCCGCTTCGCCACCCGGCCGAGCTCCACGACCTCCCGGAACCGCGCGCTGTCGCGCCCCGCGTGGGGGACCAGGGCGGAGTGGAACTTCTCCGAGCCCGAGCGGGACTGGCGCCACTGGAAGAAGCCGAGGGTGTCCGCGCCGCGGGCCACGTGCGCGAGGCTGTCGCGCAGGGTGCCACCGGGGACCTTGGCCGGGTTCACGGGCTGCCAGTTGACCGCGCTGGTCGAGTGCTCCATCAGCATCCACGGTCGCCCGCCTGCGAGCCCGCGGGTGAGGTCACCGCTGAACGCCAGCTCCGCCTGAGGGTCCTCGAGGGTCGCCACGACGTAGTGGTCCGTGCTGACGACGTCCTGCTCGGCAGCCCACTGGTGGTAGTCGAGGTGGTCGAAGTGCGCGAGGGTCATGAAGTTCGTCGTCACGGGGACACCGGGGGAGAGCTCGGTGAGCACCGCCTTCTCGCTGCGGTAGAAGTCCAGCAGGGTGTCGGACTGGAACCGCTTGTAGTCCAGCACGTGGGTCGGGTTGGCGAAGGTCGTCGTCAGCCGGGGAGGCAGGACCTGCTCCCAGTCGGTGTAGCGCTGGCTCCAGAACGCGGTGCCCCACGCGTCGTTGAGCCGCTCCAGCGTCTCGTGGCGCCGCTGCAGCCACACGCGGAAGCCGGCGGCGCAGGTGTCGCAGTAGCAGGGGATGTTGTGGCACGCGTACTCGTTGGAGACGTGCCACATCGCCAGTGCCGGGTGGTCGTGGTAGCGCTGGGCCAGCTGGGTCGTCAGGGCGAGGGCGTAGTCGCGGTACACCGGGGAGCTCGGGCACCAGGCCTGGCGGCTGCCCGGCCAGAGCGTGTGGCCCTCGTGGTCGACCGGGAGGATCTCGGGGTGGGCCTGCGACAGCCACGGGGGAGGGGTCGCCGTCGCCGTCGCGAGGTCCACCGCGATGTCGTTCGCGTGGAGCAGCTCCATGATGTCGTCGAGCCAGGCGAAGTCGTACTCGCCCTTCGCGGGCTCCAGCCACGACCAGGAGAAGACGCCGAGGGTGACGAACGAGACCCCGGCCTCGCGCATGAGCTCCATGTCCTCGGACCAGACCTCGCGCGGCCACTGCTCGGGGTTGTAGTCGCCACCAAGGGCGACCCGACGGTTCGGCCATGAACGCATGCCGGACAGTCTCGTCCCGGATCCGGTGTGATGTCAACAAAAACAAACACCGGGTCCCGGGTCCGCGGAAGACCTTTCCCACGTCACCGTAACGCCGCCCTCGGTGAGGTCGGCGGTGTCCGTTGTGCACCCATTGGTTCTTGCGGACTTACGGCGCGGTTGAGCCGAATTCGCAGCCAGGAGGGTTGATCGGGTGGCCCGGCCGCGGTGTATGACGCGCGCGGCTATTTCGTGATGGGCAAGCCCTTGACAGGTGCTGGTTGGCAGCGCCATCCTCGGAACTTGTTGATGGTTTTTGATCGAATCTGTCGGATGACGGAGTCAGCCATCGCGCCGGTGCAACCGTGTCAAAGGAGACTCGAAATGACCCGCCCGACCTCTGAGGCCGAGTACCTCGCCAGCCTCGTCCCCGCCTCCGTCCGCGGTGTCAGCCGTCGGACCCTCCTGCGCGGCGCCCTCGGCGCCGGCACCCTGCTCGCCGCCCCCTCGCTCCTGGCCGCCTGTGGTGGCAGCGGGGGCTCCTCGTCCACCGGCTCCGCCAGCGGCACCGTGACCGTCGGCTCCAACCAGTCCGACGCCGTGCCGAAGGCTGCCATCCAGGCCGTCATGGACGCCTTCCACAAGGCCAACTCGGGGATCACCACCAAGATCAACACGATCGACCACAACACGTTCCAGGAGAACATCAACAACTACCTCCAGGGCTCCCCGGACGACGTGTGGATGTGGTTCTCCGGCTACCGCATGCGGTTCTTCGCCAGCAAGGGCCTCGCCGGTGACATCTCCGACGTGTGGAAGAACCTCGACGGGATGTCCGACGCGCTCAAGAAGGCGTCGACCGGTGACGACGGCAAGCAGTACTTCGTCCCCTCGACCTACTACCCGTGGGCGATGTTCTACCGCAAGAGCGTCTTCGAGAAGTTCGGCTACTCCGAGCCGAAGACCCTCGACGAGTTCAAGACCCTCGGCACCCAGATGAAGAAGGACGGCCTGGTCCCGATCGCCTTCGGCGACAAGGACGGCTGGCCCGCGATGGGCACGTTCGACCAGCTCAACCTGCGCGTCAACGGCTACCAGTTCCACGTCGACCTCATGGCCGGCAAGGAGGCCTGGAACGGCGACAAGGTCAAGAAGGTCTTCGACACCTGGGCCGGGCTGCTCGACCTGCACCAGCCCGACGCCCTCGGCCGCACCTGGCAGGAGGCCGCCCAGGCGCTCCAGCAGAAGAAGGCCGGCACTTACCTGCTCGGGTCGTTCGTCGCCCAGCAGTTCAGCAAGGGCGCCGAGCAGGAGGACCTGACGTTCTTCAACTTCCCGGAGATCGACTCCACCATCGGCGCGGACGCCATCGAGGCGCCCATCGACGGCTACATGATGGCCAAGCGCCCGAAGAACGAGGCCGCCGCCAAGAAGCTCCTCGGCTACGTCGGCTCGGCGGATGCCCAGAACATCGTCGTCAAGGCCGACCCGAGCGTCATCGCGACGAACGACAAGGCCGACAAGGCCTCGTACACCGCCCTCCAGAAGAAGTCGGTGGAGTTCGTCTCGCAGGCCAAGTCGATCGCCCAGTTCATGGACCGCGACACCCGCCCCGACTTCGCGTCCACGGTGATGATCCCGGCCATCCAGTCCTTCCTGAAGAACCCCAAGGACATCGACGGGCTCTGCAACAGCATCGAGAACCAGAAGAAGAGCATCTTCGCCTCCTGAGCAAGTGGTCCGGGCGGGCACCGCCCGCCCGGACCAGCTCGCCCCTACCGAGGAGGTTCTCGTGGCGAGACGCAAGTACAAAGGGATCGACCAGCTCTCGGGAAGAGATCGGCTCACGGTCTCGCTCATGGTCGTCATCCCGACCCTGATCGTGGTCGCCCTGGTGTGGCTCCCGGCCGTCGCGTCGGTGCTGCTGTCCTTCACCAATTGGGACGGTATCGGCCCGATCTCCGAGGTGAAGACGATCGGCCTGAAGAACTACCACGACGTCTTCACCATCTACCCGCCGTTCTGGCCGGCGGTGCAGCACAACCTGATCTGGTTCGCGGTCCTCTTCCTCATCGCGACGCCGTTCGGCATGTTCCTCGCGGTCCTCATCGACAAGGGCGTCCGCGGCAGCCGCTTCTACCAGACCTCGCTCTACATGCCCGTGGTGCTGTCCACCGCGCTCGTGGGCTTCATCTGGCAACTCGTCTACAGCCGCGACCAGGGCATCCTCAACGCCGCGACCGGCGGCACGACCGACTGGTACGGCGACTCCAGCGTGAACCTCTGGGCCGTGCTCGTCGCGCAGATATGGCGGCACGCCGGCTACATCATGCTGCTCTACCTGGCCGGCCTGAAGGGCGTGGACCCCAGCCTGCGGGAGGCGGCGCGCGTCGACGGCGCCAGCGAGCGCTCCATCTTCTTCCGGATCATCTTCCCCGTGATGCGGCCGATCAACATGATCGTCCTCGTCGTCACCGTGATCGAGGCGCTTCGCGCGTTCGACCTCGTCTGGGTGATCAACAAGGGACGCAACGGCCTCGAACTCATCGGTGCCCTCGTCGTCCAGAACGTCATCGGCGAGGCGAGCAGGATCGGGTTCGGCTCGGCACTGGCGACGATCATGCTGCTCATCTCGTCGGTCTTCATCGCCATCCAGCTGCGCATCATCATGCGGGAGGACTCATGACCACAACGACCGCCACCACCAAGATCCTCGATAGCGCTCCCAAGCAGAAGTCGGGGTCCTCGGGGAACCGCTGGGGAGTGCCGCTGTTCCTCACGGTGGTGTCGCTGATGTGGCTCTTCCCGCTGGCGCTGGCACTCATCAGCTCGCTGCGCGACTACGCCTACACGGCCAAGCACGGCTACGTCTCCTGGGGTGGCTTCACCCTCGACAACTACAAGAACGCCTGGCAGCAAGGCGACTTCACGCGGCACTTCATCAACTCGGCCATCGTCACGGTGCCGGCGGTGCTGCTGACGCTGTTCCTGTCCTGTTGCGTGGCATTCGTCGTGGCGCGGTTCTCCTTCCGCTTCAACCTCGCGCTCCTCGGGCTCTTCACCGCGGCCAACCTGCTGCCCCCGCAGTCGCTGCTCATCCCGGTCTACCGGATGTTCCGGGCCATTCAGGTCCCGTTCTGGTTCAGCGACTCCGGCACCCTCCTGGACAGCTTCTGGGGCCTGATCGCCGTCAACGTGGCCTTCCAGACCGGGTTCTGCACCTTCGTCCTCTCCAACTACATGAAGGCCCTGCCGCGCGAGCTCTACGAGTCGGCCGTCGTCGACGGTGCCGGGGTGCTGCGCCAGTTCTTCCAGCTGACGCTGCCGCTGTGCCGGCCCGCCCTCGCGGCCCTCGCCACCCTAGAGGTCACCTGGATCTACAACGAGTTCTTCTGGGCGACCGTGCTGCTCCAGTCCGGCGACAAGTTCCCCATCACGAGCTCGCTGAACAACCTGCGTGGCCAGTTCTTCACCGACAACAACCTCGTCGCGGCCGGCTCCGTGGTCATCGCCCTGCCGACGCTCATCGTCTTCTTCCTCCTGCAGAAGCAGTTCGTCGCCGGCCTGACGCTGGGAGCCACCAAGGGATGACCTCCACCTCCGCCGCCCCCTCGACGGTGACCCTCCGGTCCGCCGGCACGTGCCTGGTCCTGGAAGTCCCCGAGGAGGGTCTGCCGAAGGTGCTCCACTGGGGTGCCGACCTGCCCGACGAGACCGTCGCGGAGCTGCCCGGGCTCCTGCCCGGACCGGTGCCGCACAACGCCCTCGACGACCCGTGGCCGCTCACCGTCCTGCCCACGGGCGGTGACGGCTGGCTCGGTACCCCCGCGTATGCCGCCCACCGCGCCGGCGGTGCGGCGGCGCCACGCTGGGTGGCCACGACGACCCAGCCCGGAGACCGTGAGGTCGTGACCACGGCCGTGTCCGGGGCGACGGAGCTGGTCCTGCGCCACGCGCTCGACGAGTACGGCGTACTGCGCGTGAGCCAGTCGGTGACGAACCGCGGGCCCTCCGCGGACACGGACGGGGCGGACACGGGCGGGGCGGCCTCGTCCGGGGCCGCCGACGACGCGACCACCCTCGACCTCGGGGCGCTGCGTGCGGTGCTGCCGCTGCCGACGCGCGCCACCGAGGTGCTCGACCTCACCGGGCGCTGGTGCCGCGAGCGGGCGCCGCAGCGCTCCCGCCTGCGCGACGGCACCCACCTGCGGGCGTCGCGGCGCGGACGGACCGGTCACGACGCCACCCTGCTGCTCACCGTCGGCACCGAGGGTTTCGGCTTCCGAGCCGGCGAGGTGTGGTCGGTCCACGTCGCGTGGAGCGGCAACCACGAGCACCTCGTCGAGAGGCTCCCCGAGGGGGCGGGCGTCCACGCCGCCGTGCTCGGTGGGGGCGAGCTCCTCGAGGCCGGCGAGGTCCGCCTCGCGCCGGGTGAGACCTACACGGCTCCCGATGTCGTCTTCCTGCACTCGGTCGAGGGCCTCGACGGCCTCTCGCGACGACTGCACCGCAGCCAGCGCGCGAGCGCCGTGCACAGCAACACCCCGCGGCCCGTCGTGCTCAACACCTGGGAGGCCGTCTACTTCGACCACGACCTCGACCGGCTCACCGCGCTCGCCAACACGGCGGCCTCCATCGGCGTCGAGCGCTTCGTCCTCGACGACGGCTGGTTCGGGAGCCGGCGCGACGACAGCAGCGGGCTCGGCGACTGGGTCGTGTCGACCGACGCGTGGCCCCGTGGCCTGCAGCCGCTGGTGGAGCACGTCAAGAGCCTGGGCATGGAGTTCGGGCTGTGGTTCGAGCCCGAGATGGTCAACGTCGACTCCGACCTCGTCCGGGCCCATCCCGACTGGGTGCTCGGCCCCCGCTCCGGCCTGCCGCGCCCCTCCCGTCAGCAGCACGTCCTCGACCTGGCCAACCCCGAGGCCGCCGCCCACGTCGAGGGCCAGATCAGCGCCCTCGTGGGCGAGCTGGGCGTCGACTTCGTCAAGTGGGACCACAACCGCGACCTGCACGAGGCGGTCCGCTCCGACGCCCGCGGGGTCGACCGGCCCGCGGTGCACGAGCAGACCACCGCCTTCTACGCGCTGCTCGACCGCCTCCGCGCCGCGCACCCCGGCCTCGAGATCGAGTCGTGCGCGAGCGGTGGTGGCCGGGTCGACCTCGGCGTCCTGGCCCGCACCGACCGCATCTGGACCAGCGACTGCAACGACGCGCTCGAGCGCGCCTCGATCCAGCGGTGGACGTCGCTGCTCGTGCCGGCCGAGCTCATGGGCACCCACATCGGCCCGCCGACCGCGCACACCACCCACCGCACCCTCGACCTGTCCTTCCGGATGCTCGTCGCGCTGCAGGGCCACGCGGGGCTGGAGTGGGACATCGAGACGTGCACCCCCGAGGAGCTCGACTCCCTCCGCGCCTGGTCCTCGCTCTACCGTGAGCTCCGACCGCTGCTGCACACCGGCGACCTCGTGCGCGCCGACCTCCCCGAGGAGCAGGGGCTGCTCGTGACCGGCACGGTGGCCGCGGACCGCGCGCAGGCGGCATACACCGTCCTGCAGACCCACACGGGCGCCGCCGCCGTACCGGGCCTGGTGGCCTTCCCGGGGCTGGACCCCGCACGCACCTACACGGTGCGCGTCCGGTCGCAGGCCGGGCTGCCCGCGACCGTGCAGAAGCGCGGCCCCCGGTGGTGGGACGAGGCGCTCGAGGACGGTGTCCGGGTGAGCGGGGCGCTGCTCGGCCAGGTCGGCCTGCCCATGCCGGTGCTCGCCCCTGCCCAAGGTCTCCTGCTCCACCTCACCTGACACAATGGCGGGCATGTCTGCCACGCCCGCCCCCGCGGTGCTGCCCCGGATCCTGTCCGGCATGCAGCCCACCAGCGACTCCCTGCACCTCGGCAACTACCTCGGGGCGCTGGTCAACTGGGTGGCGCTGCAGGACACCTTCGACGCCTACTACTTCGTGGCTGACCTGCACGCCCTCACCGTGCCGACGGACCCTGCCGTGCTGCGCCACCGCACCCGGGTCACGGCCGCCCAGTTCCTCGCAGGCGGGGTCGACCCCAAGCGCTCGGCCGTCTTCTGCCAGAGCCACGTCACCGAGCACGCCGAGCTCGGCTGGGTGATGAACTGCCTCACCGCCGACGGCGAGGCCCGGCGCATGACCCAGTTCAAGGACAAGGTCGCCAAGGGGCAGAACGCCAACGTCGGCCTGCTCACCTACCCCATGCTCATGGCGGCCGACATCCTCATGTACGACGCGGCCTACGTGCCCGTGGGGGAGGACCAGCGCCAGCACCTCGAGATCACCCGCGACCTGGCCGAGCGCTTCAACCACCGCTTCGGTGAGGCCCTCGTCGTGCCCGAGCCCTACATCGTCAAGGGCGCGGCGAAGATCATGGACCTGCAGGACCCGACGTCGAAGATGAGCAAGACGGGGTCGTCGCCCAAGGGCCTCATCGACCTCATGGAGGACCCCGCGAGGATCGCCAAGAACATCCGGTCCGCGGTGACCGACACCGAGGCCGAGGTCCGCTACGACCCCGACACCAAGGCCGGGGTGTCCAACCTGCTCGTCATCCACTCGGTGCTCTCGGGCACCCCGGTCGAGGACGTCGCCGCGTCCTTCGCCGGGCGCGGCTACGGCGACCTCAAGAAGGAGGTCGCGGACGTCGTCGTCGAGGCGCTCACGCCGTTCCAGCAGCGGATGTCCGAGCTGCTCGCCGACCCCGCCGAGCTCGACCGCATCCTCGCCGACGGGGCGTCGCGGGCGCGGGAGGTCGCGCAGGCGACGATGGCCCGGGTGCGCGACCGCGTGGGCCTGCTCCCCAGTCTTCGATAGGGTCGAAACGTGCCCACCATCGGCGTCTCGATCGCGATCCCCTCGCCCCATGCGGAGATGCTCCAGGCCAAGCGTGCGTCGTTCGGCGACCCCCTCGCGGAGTGCATCCCGACCCACGTCACGCTGCTCCCGCCGACCGAGGTGGCCGAGGAGGAGCTCGAGGCGGCGGTGAAGCACCTGGAGGAGGTCGCGGCCCAGGGCCGCCCCTTCCCGATGGTGCTGCGGGGCACGGGCACCTTCCGGCCCACCTCACCCGTGGTCTTCGTGCAGGTGTCCGGTGGCATCGCCGACTGCGAGCTGCTGGAGAAGGAGGTGCGGCAGGGGCCGCTCGACCGCCCCCTCGACTTCTACTACCACCCGCACGTGACCGTGGCCCACCACGTGCCGGAGCCCAACCTCGACCAGGCGTTCACCGAGCTGTCCGACTTCGAGTGCGCCTTCGAGGTGGACGAGTTCCACCTCTACGAGCACGGCGACGACGGCGTGTGGCGCCCCGTCCGCTCCTTCACCCTCGGCGGCTGAGGCGTGCAGACCCTCAAGAGGTGGTGGGCCCGCCTCCAGACCACCCACGCGTGGCAGGCCTGGAAGCGCTACGGCGACCACCGCGGCAACGTCCTCGCCGGCGGCGTCGGCTACTTCGCCTTCTTCTCGATCTTCCCCGCCGTCGCGCTCGCCTTCACCATCTGCGGCATCGTCCTGCGCGACCGCCCCGAGCTGCTGACCGAGGTGCGCCAGTACGTCGACCAGACGCTGCCAGGGTTCGTGAAGAACGAGCGCACGGGCAAGGGCGTCATCCCGATCACCATCCCGCAGAAGAACGCGCTGACCATCACCGGCATCATCGGCGTCGGCGGCCTCGTGCTGGCCGGCCTCGGCTGGCTCGGGGCCCTGCGTGACGGGATCCGGGCGATCTTCGATGCGCCGGGCCAGCCCGGGAACGCCGTGATGCTCAAGCTCCGCGACCTCGGGGTCATGCTGGTGCTGGGGATCGGTGTCGTGGTGTCGGCAGCCGTGACCGTCGCGGCCGGCGGCGTGGCCGCCAAGGTCGCCGAGCTCGTCGGACTGGGGTCGCAGTCCTGGGTCGTGGGTGTCGTCGGGTTCGTCATCGGCGTCGTGCTCGACACCGGGCTCATGGCGCTGATGCTGAGGGTGCTCAGCGGGGTCCCGATGCCGTGGACCGCCCTGCGCGCCGGGTCGGTCTTCGGGGGCGTGGCCCTCACCGTCCTCAAGGTCGGCGGGTCGCGGCTCGTCGCCGGCACGACCGGCAACCCCCTGTTCGCCTCGATCGCCGTCGTCGTCGGCCTGCTCGTGTGGCTCAACCTGATCTCCCGGGTGATGCTCGTCGCCGCGGCCTGGGCCGCCAACGACGCCGACGCGCAGGCCGCTGGTCGCATCACCGAGGCGCAGAAGGACAAGCTCGTGGAGGGACCGGCGCCCGAGCCCCTGGACAGCATCCGCGACCGCACCGACGCCGGGCTGCCGACGTTCGGCCAGCGCGCTGCCGACCGCACCTCCGTCGCGGCCGGTGCAGTGCTCGGGGCCGTGGGTGCCGTGGCGGTGGGCTCGCTCGCGGGCGGCCTGCGCCGCCTGGTCCGCCGGGGCTGACGCCCCGCTCCGTACCGCCACGAGGCGGACGGGTGCCGCCACCGGCGGGCGGTCAGGCAGCCACGGCCGTACGGCGCCGCAGCCGGTCCCAGAGGGCCCGCTGGAGCAGCAGCGTGAGCACACCGGCCACGGTCATGCCGACGATGTTGAGGCCGAGCTGCGCGGCGGCACCGCCGAGCTGGCTCCACGCCCCCGACGCCAGGGCGACGGAGAAGTCGCCGGCCGCCGGCACGGTGGTGACGGAGATGAAGACGCCGACCAGGGCGTTGCTGCGACCCGCCGTGGTCGACAGGACGCCGGCCGCGCCGGCCAGCACGGCCACGACGAGCGACCAGCGGTCCGGTCGCCAGATGAACCCGGTCAGCGGCCGCGGCGACGCGACCGTCGACGCGTCGAACCATCCCGCTGCCACGGCGACTAGCGCGAGCAGGGTGGTGAGCGCGATCGCGATGGCGAAGCCGCGCACCAGGAGCCCGAGCGCTCGGGCGGCGAGCTGTCGCCGTCCCAGGGCCAGCCCTACGGCCAGGGATGCCACGGCGCTGAACTCCGGCCCCACCACCATCGCGCCGACCACGAGGATCGCCGAGTCGGTCACCACGGCCACCGAGGCGATCAGCGTGGCCAGGCACAGGAAGGCGTAGTAGGACCAGGAACCGTGCGACTGCCCCTCGGCGCTGTCGAGCACTGCGTCCCACACCACGGCGTCGTCCGGGGCACCCGGCGCGTGCTTCTCGGCGTCGACGGCGTTGCGCGACGGCGACGCCTCCACGGCGAGGATGGTGATGCCGCCGCGGTCGTGCAGCCCCAGCGCGGCCAGCTCCTTGAGGAGCCCGTCGGTGGCCTCGCGGGCCACGTCGGCCTCCACGAGGTCGCCGGCCGGTTTGAGGCTGCCGCCGCGGGTGATGGCGAGGTTGCACACGGAGCGGCTGGGCTCGAGCAGTTCGAGGACCTCGGCGGACAGGTCGGCGGGGACGGCCAGGCGCAGGTGGAGCACGCAGCGACCCTAGCGGTGGCCGGCCTCAGTGGCGGGCTGCGCGGCGCCGGGCGGTCGCCCTGGACCCCAGCACCAGCAGGAGCATCGCGATCGCCACCAGCACCCCGACCCCGAGCCAGGGCGCCTTGTCGCGCGAGGCCAACCCGATGCCGGGCAGGGCCGCAGCAGCCGCCGTCGCAGGCGACGGGCTTGCTCCCGGCGCCGCGGGAGCGCCTGCCCCGATCCGCGCCCCGGGCGAGGGCGTCGACGTGGGCGGGGTCGTGACGGTGCCGGGGGCGACGAGCGTGCCCACGGGCCGGGCCTTGGCGCCGTACCTGAACGCCCAGTCGTACATCGCGGCCTGGGGCCGCCACGAGGAGTCCAACCCGTACATCTCGGTGAGCAGGTAGGTCTTCCCGCCGCGCGTGACCGCCGAGATGTAGGTCCGGTGCGCTGCCACGGTGTAGCCGTTCTTGACCCCGATCGTGCCCGGGTAGTTGTAGAGCAGCTTGTTGTGGTTGTTGATGACGTAGGAGTACCGCTTGTGCGTCCTGGGGTCGCGCCGGCCGGGGAACGGCGCCTGCTTGGTGGTGACGTACTGGCGGAAGTCCTGCAGCTGCAGGGCCGCCCGCCCGATCAGGGCCAGGTCGTAGGCGCTGGAGGTCTGCCCCGGCGCGTCGAGGCCAGAGGGGTCCACGGCGACGGTGTCGTGGGCGCCGAGCTGGGCGGCCTCGGCGTTCATGGCGTCGACCGTGGCCTTCCGGCCGCCGGCTGCTGCGGCGAGTGCGTACGCGGCGTCGTTGCCGGACGACATGAGCAGGGCCTGGAACAGCTGGCGGCCCGTGTAGCCGAGCCCGGGCACGATGCCGACCCTCGTGCCGTCGGCATTCGCGTCGGCCTGGGTCGCCACGACCACCCGGTCCGGCGACACCCTGGGGATGAGCGTCAGCGCCGTCAGGGTCTTCAGCGTGCTCGCCGGTCGCAGGCGGGCGTGGGGTGCCTTCGCCGCGATGACCTGGCCGGTGTCGAGGTCGGCGAGCAGCCAGGAGACGTCACGCAGGGCAGGGGGGCGCGGTACGCCGGGCGGCAGGTCGGTGACCAGCCCGGTCGAGGCGAGCCGTGGGCCACCGATGGCCAGCTCGGGCCGGACCGTGTCGCGCGGGACCGGCAGGGGAGTGGGCTTCGGCTTGGCCGCGGTGACCACGGCGGGCGCAGCAGCGACCGGCACGACGCCCGGCGCGACCGCCGGGCCTGCCGCCTGCGCCCCGGGCCCGAGCACGACGACGCCGCCGACCGCCAGCACGAGGCTGGCAGCGGCGGCCTGGGTACGTCGTCGGAGCACGCGCAGAAGTGTGCCTCAGAAACGGCTGGTGAGGAGGGCTCTCTTGACCTCTTGGATCGCCTGGGTCACCTGGATGCCGCGGGGGCAGGCGTCGGTGCAGTTGAAGGTGGTGCGGCAGCGCCACACGCCTTCCTTGTCGTTGAGCACCTCGAGGCGCTGGCTGCCACCCTCGTCACGGCTGTCGAAGATGAAGCGGTGCGCGTTGACGATCGCCGCCGGGCCGAAGTACTGGCCGTCGTTCCAGAACACCGGGCAGCTCGTCGTGCACGCGGCGCACAGGATGCACTTGGTCGTGTCGTCGAAGCGGTCGCGGTCCTTCTGGCTCTGGATGCGCTCGCGGGTGGGCTCGTTGCCGGTGGTGATGAGGAACGGCATCACCTCGCGGTAGGCGTCGAAGAACGGCTCCATGTCGACGATGAGGTCCTTCTCCACGGGAAGGCCCTTGATCGGCTCGACGGTGATCGGCTTGTCCGGGTTGACGTCCTTGATGAGCGTCTTGCAGGCGAGCCGGTTCTTGCCGTTGATGCGCATGGCGTCCGAGCCGCAGACACCGTGGGCGCACGAGCGGCGGAAGCTCAGCGAGCCGTCCTGCTCCCACTTGATCTGGTGCAGGGCGTCGAGGACGCGGTCGGTCGCGTGCGCGGTGACCTGGTAGTCCTCGAAGTGGGCCTCGGAGTCGGTCTCGGGGTTGTAGCGCGCGACCCGCAGGGTCACCGTGAAGGTGGGGACGGCCCCGGCCTTCTTCTCCTCGGTGGTCTGCTTCTCGGCAGTGGCAGTCATCAGTACTTGCGCTCCATCGGCTGGTAGCGGGTCACGGTCACGGGCTTGTAGTCCAGGCGCACCTCGTCGGCGAACAGCGCCGACTCGGCCCCGAACCCCTCGCCCGCGAGCGGGGCCCGGTAGGCCATCGTGTGCCTCATGAAGTTGACGTCGTCGCGGGCCTCGTAGTCCTCGCGGAAGTGGCCGCCGCGCGACTCCTTGCGCGCGAGCGCGCCGAGGGTGATGACCTCGGCCAGCTCGATGAGGAACCCGAGCTCCACGGCCTCGAGCAGGTCGGTGTTGTAGCGACGGCCCTTGTCCTGCACCACGACGTTGGCGTAGCGCTCCTTGAGCTCGTCGATGACGCCGAGGGCCTCCTTCATGGAGGCCTCGGTGCGGAACACCTGGACGTTGCGGTCCATGGTCTCCTGCAGCTCACGGCGGAGGTCGGCGACCCGCTCGCCGCTCTCGCGGCCGCGGATGCCCTCGACCATGCCGTCGACGAGCGACGCCGGGTTGGCCGGGAGCTCGACCCAGGCGGCGTTCGCGGCGTACTCCGCGGCGGCGATGCCGGCGCGGCGGCCGAAGACGTTGATGTCGAGGAGGCTGTTGGTGCCGAGGCGGTTCGAGCCGTGCACGGACACGCAGGCGACCTCGCCGGCGGCGTAGAGGCCGGGGACGACGTCGGTGTTGTTGCGCAGCACCTCGGTCTCGACGTTGGTGGGCACACCACCCATCGCGTAGTGCGCGGTGGGGTAGACCGGCACGGGCTCGGTGTAGGGCTCCACACCGAGGTAGGTGCGCGCGAACTCGGTGATGTCCGGGAGCTTGGCGTCGATGTGCGCCGGCTCGAGGTGGGTGAGGTCCAGCAGGACGTAGTCCTTGTTGGGGCCGGCGCCGCGGCCCTCGCGCACCTCGTTGGCCATCGACCGGGCGACGATGTCGCGCGGGGCGAGGTCCTTGATGGTGGGGGCGTAGCGCTCCATGAAGCGCTCGCCGTCGGCGTTGCGCAGGATGCCGCCCTCGCCACGGGCCGCCTCGGACAGCAGGATGCCCAGGCCCGCGAGGCCTGTCGGGTGGAACTGGAAGAACTCCATGTCCTCCAGCGGGATGCCGCGGCGGAACGCGACACCCATGCCGTCACCGGTGAGGGTGTGGGCGTTGGACGTCGTCTTGAAGACCTTGCCGGTGCCGCCCGTCGCGAAGACCACGGACTTGGCCTGGAACACGTGGATCTCGCCGGTCGCGAGCTCGTAGGCGACGACGCCGGCCGCGCGCTCGACGCCGTCGGCGCCGGTGTTCATCAGCAGGTCGAGGACGTAGAACTCGTTGAAGAACTCCACACCCTGCTTCACGCAGTTCTGGTAGAGCGTCTGGAGGATCATGTGGCCGGTGCGGTCGGCGGCGAAGCACGAGCGGCGGACCGCGGCCTCACCGTGGTTGCGCGTGTGGCCACCGAAGCGGCGCTGGTCGATCTTGCCCTCGGGCGTGCGGTTGAACGGCAGGCCCATCTTCTCGAGGTCGATGACGGCGTCGATGGCCTCGCGGCACATGATCTCGGCAGCGTCCTGGTCGACGAGGTAGTCGCCACCCTTGACGGTGTCGAAGGTGTGCCACTCCCAGTTGTCCTCCTCGACGTTGGCGAGGGCGGCGCACATGCCACCTTGGGCCGCGCCGGTGTGGGAGCGGGTGGGGTAGAGCTTGGTCAGCACCGCGGTGCGGGTGCGGGTGGAGGACTCCAGGGCCGCGCGCATGCCGGCGCCGCCGGCACCGACGATGACGACGTCGTACTTGTGCGTCTGCATCAGGGTTGGTTCCTTCGGTGTTCCGGGGTCATCGTGCCGTGCACACGGAGAGGGTCGAGGAGGGGTCGACGCACGGGTCGAAGGTGAAGATGACCAGCGTGCCGAGCACCAGGACGAGGGCGGCGCTCGCGACGAGCAGGCCCTTGAGGACCCAGCGGGTGCTGTCCTTCTCGGTGTAGTCGTTGATGATCGTGCGGACGCCGTTGAAGCCGTGCAGCTCGGCGAGCCACAGCATCAGCAGGTCCCAGGTCTGCCAGAACGGGCTGGCCCACTTGCCGGCGACGAACGCGAAGTCGACGCCGTGGATGCCCTCGCCGAGCATGAGGTTGACGAACAGGTGGCCGAAGACCAGCACGAGCAGCAGCACGCCGCTGCCGCGCATGAAGACCCAGGACCAGAGCTCGAAGTTGCCGCGGCCCTTGGAGACCCGGCGGTAGCGCGAGGTCTTCGCGGAGACCGCGTCCGGACCGGCGTGGTAGTTGGTGCTCTCGCTGGTGGTGGCGCTCATCATCAGCCTCTCAGTGCGTGAAGACGACGGTCAGGTGGCGGATCGCGAAGGGCGCGAAGAGCACCACGAAGCCGACGACCACGGCCCAGAACATCTGCCGCTGGTACCGCGGGCCCTTGGCCCAGAAGTCGACCGCGATGATCCGCAGGCCGTTGAGCGCGTGGAAGATCACGGCGGCGACGAGGCCGGCCTCCGCGAGCCCCACGACGGGGTTCTTGTAGGCGCTCATGACCTCGTTGTAGGCGTCGGGGGAGACCCGTACCAGCGCCGTGTCGAGCACGTGCGCGAAGAGGAAGAGGAAGATCAGTACGCCGCTGATGCGGTGGGCCACCCACGTCCACATGCCTTCGCGGCCGCGGTAGAGGGTCCCGTTGGCTGCCTGCGCCACTGCGCGTCCCTTTCGAAGCAGGAGATCGGTCACGGCGAGTCGCGCAGAGCGTCGATGGCCGTTCTTCGTCCGTCAGGTTATCTGTCGCCGCAGGTCGGCCGCGCGCGGCCCTGCTGTGAGAAACCAGACAAGCCGGGTTACCGGTGGGTACCCTGCGCGGCCGGCGCGCTCAACGGGCTGCGGTACGGGACGTGCGGACCTGCGCGTAGTGACCGAGCAGCTCGTCGGTGACGCCGGCCCAGGACCGCCGCTCCACCCGGGCTCTCCCTGCTCGGCCGAGCGCCTCCCGCTTGGCCCGGTCGCCGGCGAGGTGGGCGACCGCGTCGCGCAGCCCGTCGGCGGAGTCGGGGTCGAACAGCAGGCCGGTGCGGCTGTGGTCGACGAGGTCGAGCGGGCCTCCCCGCGCCGGGGCCACGACGGGCAGCCCCGAGGCCGCTGCCTCCTGCAGCGTCTGCCCGAAGGTCTCGCGGGTGCCGGTGTGCACGAAGACGTCGAGTGCCGCATACGCCCGGGCGAGGTCGTCGCCGTCCCGCCGGCCGAGGAACACCACGTCCAGCCCGGCCGCGGCGAGCAGGGCCGCGTCCTCGGTGCGGCTCGGGCCGTCGCCGACGACCACGACGCGGGTGCCGGCCAGCCCGGCCAGCCGGGCGAGGCGGGGGAGCTCCTTCTCGGGGGCGAGCCGTCCCACGTAGCCGACGAGGACCTCGCCGCGCGGCGCCAGCGCGCGCCGCAGGGCTCGGGTGCCGGCGTCGACGCGCCAGGACGGGTGGAACGTCGCCGCGTCCACGCCACGGGTCCACAGCGCGGTGCGTGGCACCTGGTGACCGGCCAGCTCAGCCAGGGCGGCCGAGGACGGTGCGAGGGTGCGGTCGGCCAGGCCGTGCACGTGGCGGACCCACCGCCAGGCCGCCCGGGCCGCCCCGCGACCGACGGGGCCGGGGGCGTGCTGGGCCAGGTAGCTCGGCACGTCGGTCTGGTAGACGGCGACGGACGGGACTCCCCTCCTGGCCGTCGCCGTGAGGGCCGCGGCCCCGAGCACGAACGGCGAGGCGACGTGCACCACGTCCGGCCGGAAGCCGGCGAGGGCCGCGTCGACCTCGCCGGTGGGCAGCCCCACGGGGAACTGGCGGACCGGTACGGACGTGAGGCCCAGCACCGGGTACCCGGCCCAGCTCCCGGGGGCGGGCCGGGGCGCGAGCACGACCGCCTCGTGGCCGCGGTCGCGCAGGCACTCGAGCACCCGGCACACGCTGGTGGTGACGCCGTTGACGCTCGGGAGGAAGGACTCGGTGACGATGGCGACGCGCACGGGACCAGCGTGCGCGGGCGCGGTGTGGGGCCCGTGACGACGCGGGGTGTGTCAGGTGAGCGGCAGGTGGCCACGGGGTGCGTCGGCTACCGTTCGCGCCATGTCGAGTCCAGCCACGCGCCCGGGCAGCGCGGCCCCGACCACCCCCCACGAGCACTTCTGGGCCGTCATCCCGGCAGGGGGAGCGGGCACCCGCCTGTGGCCGCTGTCGCGGGAGCGGTCGCCCAAGTTCCTGCACGACCTGACGGGCTCCGGCCGGTCGCTGCTCCAGGCGACCTGGGACCGGCTCACGCCCCTGACGGGGCCGCAGGTGCTCGTCGTCACCGGGACCGCGCACGTCCAGGCGGTCCGCGACCAGCTGCCCGACCTGCCGCCCGACCAGCTCCTGGCCGAGCCCTCACCGCGCGACTCCATGGCGGCCATCGGCTGGGCGGCAGCGGTCCTCGAGGCCCGCGACCCCGAGGCCGTGCTCGGCTCGTTCGCGGCCGACCACGTCATCGGTGACGAGGACGCGTTCCGCGAGTGCGTGAGCAGTGCCGTGGCTGCCGCCGCTGACGGGCACCTCGTCACCATCGGCATCGAGCCGACCCATCCGGCGACCGGCTTCGGCTACATCGAGCTGGGCGACCGGCTCGGGGACGGCCCGGCGCACGCGGTCAGCCAGTTCGTCGAGAAGCCGGACCGCGAACGGGCGCGCACGTACCTCGCGACGGGCCGGTTCCGGTGGAACGCGGGCATGTTCGTCGTGCGCGCCACCGTGCTGCTCGACCTCCTGGCGCAGTGGCACCCCGACCTCGCCGCTGGGTTGCGCGACCTCGCTGCCGACCCCAGCCGCCTGGACGAGGTGTGGCCTGGGCTGGAGAAGATCGCCATCGACCACGCCGTCGCCGAGCCCGCTGCCGCCGAGGGACGGGTCGCGGTCGTGCCGGGCGGGTTCGGCTGGGACGACGTGGGTGACTTCGCCTCGCTGGGCGCGCTGCTCGAGGACGCGGTGGGCATGCCGGGCGTGCAGGTGCTCGGCGACGCGTCGCAGGTGCGCCTCGTCGACTCGACGGGTGTCGTCGTACCCGCGAGCGGCCGGCTGGTCGCGCTCGTCGGGGTGGAGGACGTTGTCGTCGTCGACACCCCGGACGCGCTGCTCGTCATGTCGCGCGAGCGTGCCCAGGACGTCAAGGGCGTCGTCGAGCAGCTGAGGGTCCAGCGCCGCACCGACCTCACCTGAGCCCCGTCGCTGCCCGAAGTCCCAGACTTCGGGCCTTAGGGCCGCGCCATACGCCGAAGTCCCAGACCTCGGGCCAAGAAGCGGCGTGATGGGCCGAAGTCCCAGACTTCGGGTCTAGAAGTGGGGTCATGCGCCGAAGTCCCAGACTTCGGGCCAAAGAAGCGGCGTCATGCGCCGAAGTCCCAGACTTCGGGGCGCGGTGGTGGGCTCGGTCAGGTCACGAGGTCGCGGCGCCGGAACGCGGCGTACCCGGTCGCGCCGGCGACCAGCGCCACCACGAGCAGCCCGACGAGTCCGGCGACGTCGGCGTCGCCACCGGGCAGGCTGCCGAGGTGGTCGAACGGTGACAGGCCCATCGCCCAGCCGGGCAGGCTGACGAGCGGCCCCAGCTCGCCGATGAGGACGAATGCCGCGAGCAGTCCCCAGGCTGCGGGCGTCCACAGCGGCACGAGCCCGAACAGCAGCACGGTCAGGGCGACGCACACGAGCACCGCAGGCGCGGTGGCCAGGGCGGCGGGCAGCACCTGCGCCACCCCCACGTCGCTGACCGCGCCTCCGGACAGGCCCGCCGACAGCCCAATGACGACCAAGAGCCACAGGGACCCGAGCACGGCGACGAGGACGTGGCTCGACAGCCACGTCCAGCGACCCACCCTCGTCGCGAGGGCCACCTCGGCGCGCCCGGCAGCCTCCTCCGAGCGCAGCCGGAGCGAGGTGGCGATGCCGAACGCCGCGGCCCCGACGGCGAGAAACCGGATCTCGGTGCCGAAGAAGACCTCGAGCAGGCTGCCGTGTCCTCCGCTCAGCTTGCGGAACATCTCGGCGATGCCCGGGCTGCTGGCGATCTGGTCGACGGACCGGGCGATGCTGCCGACGACGAGCCCCAGGACGGCGTAGCCGATCGTCCACCCCAGCACGGCGCCGCGCTGGAGCCGCCAGGCGAGCCCCAGGGGTGACCCGAGCACGGACGATGCGCGGGACGGCCCGGGGCGTGCGGCCAACAGCCCCGAGCCGAGGTCGCGGCGCTGGAGCAGGAGGTCGGCGACGACGAGCAGGGCCGCCATGGTCGCGACGGCGGGCAGCACCAGCCACAGCCGGTTCTCCCCGAACGGGCTCACCCGCTCGGCCCACCCGAGGAACGACGCGTACGCGAGGTCCGGACCCTTCGCACCGGCGGTCGAGGTGCCGGACGAGCTGCTCGACGAGGTGTCGGCGACCGCGCGGACGACGAAGGCGAGCAGCAGCGTCGTCAGGGCCAGGCCGCCGGCCCCGCGCGCGGTCGAGGTGAGCTGGCAGGCGACGGCGGTGATGCCCACCATCACCAGGCCGGCGACGACCTCGACGACCCCGAGGGCCAGCGAGCCCGTGGCGTCGACGTCCGTCCCGACCAGGCTCAGCGCGGACAGCCCCCCGGTCGCCAGCACCGCCGCCGTGGCGAGCAGCACTGCGGCTGCCAGCGGTGCACGGCGACCGACGACGCCACCGGCCACCAGCTCGAACCGTCCTTCCTCCTCCTCGGTACGCGTGTGGCGGCGCACCAGCGCGAACGCGAGGAAGGCGGTGAAGAGGCTCCCCAGCATGATCGTCTTGAGCACCCCGACCGCGGCGGCGGTCAGCGAGGGGAGCGGGCCGTAGAGCGCGGTGATGGAGGGGTTGTCGGCCATGACCCGGGCGCCTGCCGCGGCCTCGGCGTCGGTGGGGTAGAGGTCGAGGGTCGCCGCCATCGAGGAGTAGGCGGTGAGGACGAGGGCGGCCACGCTGGCCGTGACGACCCAGCGGTCCCGCCGCCAGGCGAGCCGCAGCAGCGGCCACGTGCCGGCGAAGGTGCTCACGCCCTGACCTCCTCGCCACGGGACGCAGCGGCGCCGACGTCGTCGCGGTACTGCGAGAGGAACAGCTCCTCCAGCGTGGGCGGCTGGCACGTCAGCGCCAGGATGCCGTGGGCGCCGAGGCGGTGGACGACGTCGCCGACCGCGCTGGACTCGACCGAGAGCAGGAGGCGGTCGCGGTCGAGCCTGGCTGCTGACACCCCAGGCCAGGAGCTGACGTCCGCGACGTCGGGGGTGCGGGCGAGGGTCGCGTTGACGCTGGTGCGGGTGAGGTGGCGCAGGTCGGTGAGCGTCCCCGAGTCGACGATGCGCCCGGCCCGCACGATGCTCACCCGGTCGGCGGTGGCCTCGACCTCGGAGAGGATGTGGCTCGAGAGCAGGACGGTGCGCCCCTGCTCCCGCGCCTGCGCAACCTGCTCCTCGAACACCTTCTCCATGAGCGGGTCGAGCCCCGACGTCGGCTCGTCGAGGACGAGGAGCGGGACGTCGCTGGCCAGTGCAGCGACGAGGGCGACCTTCTGGCGGTTGCCCTTGGAGTAGGACCGGCCCTTCTTGGTCGGGTCGAGCTCGAACAGCTCGAGCAGGCTGTCGCGCCGCCCCGTGTCGACGCCGCCGCGCAGCCGGCCGAGCAGGTCGATCACCTCGCCACCGGTGAGGTTCGGCCACAGCACGACGTCGCCGGGCACGTAGGCGAGCTGCCGGTGCAGCTCCGTGGCGTCACGCCAGGGGTCGCGCCCGAGCAGCTGCACCGAGCCGGCGTCCGCACGCAGCAGGCCCAGCAGGATGCGGATGGTGGTGGACTTCCCGGCCCCGTTGGGCCCGAGGAAGCCGTGCACCTCGCCCTCGTGCACGGTGAGGTCGAGCCCGTCGAGGGCGACGGTGGAGCCGAAGGACTTGCGCAGGCCGGTGGCCTCGAGGACAGCTGCCATGACCACGAGTGTACGCAATTTTCAGAAGATTCTGAATGCTCTAAACTGTTCGGCATGACGAGGCGGCGACAGGACGAGGGACCCGAAGGGGGCCGGGAGCGGTTCGTCGAGCGGTTCGGGTCCGAGCTCACCGCGGCCGGTATGCAGCGGCTGCCCTCTCGCGTCTTCGCCTGCCTGCTCGCCGACGAGGACGGCCGCATGACCGCGGCCGAGATCGGGGAGGCCCTTGCCGTGAGCCCGGCCTCGGTCTCGGGAGCCGTGCGCGCGCTGCAGCAGATGCGGATGATCCACCGGGAGCGCGAGCCCGGGAGCCGGCGCGACGTCTACGTCGTCGCCGACGACGCCTGGCACGACGTCATGATGAGCTCCTCCTCGACCTACGCGCCGCTCACGCAGACGCTGCGTGAGGGCGTCGACCAGGTCGGGGGCGCCGGGTCCGGCGCCGGGGCGCGGCTGGCGCTGAGCGTGGCGTTCCTCGAGTTCGTCACCGAGGAGATGGAGCAGCTCTCGGAGCGGTGGGACCGGCGCAGGGCGGAGCTCGGCCTGTAGCCGGGTGACCGAACGCACGGTGAGGTGGGCCACGCGCCGCAGCGACGCGGCGTACCGGCTCACTATCGTGGCTCCCATGGCCGCTGACGTCCCCGAAGCCCGTTCCGAGTCCGACCTGCCGATCAAGGCCGTGTACGGCGCGGACGACCTCGCCGGGTTCGACCCGGCCGAGCAGCTGGGGGAGCCGGGCCGGTACCCCTACACCCGCGGCGTCTACCCCAACATGTACACGGGCCGGCCCTGGACGATGCGCCAGTACGCCGGGTTCGGCACCGCCAAGGAGAGCAACGAGCGCTACCACGAGCTCGTCGCCAACGGCACCGGCGGCCTGTCCGTGGCCTTCGACCTGCCGACCCAGATGGGCTACGACTCCGACGAGGCCATCGCGCACGGCGAGGTCGGCAAGGTCGGGGTGGCCATCGACTCGATCGACGACATGCGCACCCTCTTCGGCGGCCTGCCGCTCGGGGAGCTGTCGACGTCGATGACCATCAACGCGCCCGCGTCGACGCTGCTGCTGATGTACCAGCTCGTCGCGGAGGAGAACGGTGCCGATCCTGCCGCGCTCGCGGGCACGATCCAGAACGACGTGCTCAAGGAGTACATCGCCCGCGGCACCTACATCTACCCGCCGAAGGAGTCGCTGCGCCTCATCAGCGACATCTTCGCCTACTGCGCCAAAGAGATGCCGCGCTGGAACACCATCTCCATCAGCGGCTACCACATGGCCGAGGCCGGGGCGACGCCCGCGCAGGAGATCGCCTTCACGCTCGCCAACGCCAAGGAGTACGTGCGCGCCGCCATCGCCGCCGGTCTCGACGTCGACGACTTCGCGCCCCGGCTGTCCTTCTTCTTCGTGGCACGCACGACCCTGCTCGAGGAGGTCGCGAAGTTCCGTGCGGCCCGGCGCATCTGGGCGCGGATCATGCGGGAGGAGTTCGGGGCGAAGAACCCCAAGAGCGAGATGCTCCGGTTCCACACCCAGACCGCCGGGGTGCAGCTGACCGCGCAGCAGCCCGAGGTCAACCTGGTCCGCGTGGCCCTGCAGGGGCTCGGCGCCGTCCTCGGGGGCACCCAGTCGCTGCACACCAACTCCTTCGACGAGGCGATCGCCCTGCCGACCCAGAAGGCGGCCAGGCTGGCCCTGCGCACCCAGCAGGTCATCGCCTACGAGACCGACGTGACGAAGACCGTCGACCCGTTCGCGGGCTCCTACGTCGTCGAGTCGATGACCGACGACGTCGAGGCGGCCGCGCTCGAGCTCATCCAGGCCGTCGAGGACCGTGGGGGAGCGGTCGCCGCGATCGAGCAGGGCTTCCAGAAGTCCGAGATCGAGCGCTCCGCCTACCGCATCGCCCTGCAGATCGACAGCAAGGAGCGCACCGTCGTCGGGCTCAACCGGTTCGCCCTCGACGAGGAGGAGCCGTACGAGCCGCTGCGCGTCGACCCGCAGATCGAGCACGACCAGCGCGAGCGCCTCGCCGCCCTGCGGGCCGAGCGCGACAACGAGGCCGTGGAGCGCGCCCTCGAGGCCGTGCGCGCGGCAGCCCGTGGCACCGACAACCTGCTCTACCCGATGAAGGAAGCCCTGCGCCTGCGCGCCACCGGTGGCGAGGTCAGCCACGCGCTGCGCGACGTCTGGGGCCTGTACGTGCCGCGCGAGACCTTCTGACCCCGGCGCCGTACCCGCTCCTGCACTCCGGCGACCCGGGTCTCGGCCGTCGGCGACCCGGGCATCCTGCCGTCCCGCGACCCGGGCGTCGGGTCGGGGGTGCGCGAGTAGAGTGCGCCGTGACATGAGCGACAACCTGCTGCTTTCCGACCTCGGCGACACCATCGACGCCCTCGCCCCCGAGCTCCAGGACCTGCAGCGGGACCTGCACGCCCACCCCGAGCTGTCCCGGGGCGAGGTGCGGACCACCGCGCTGGTCGACGCGAGGCTGCAGGCAGCCGGGATCCGCACCCGGCGCCTGCCCGTCAGCGGGCTGGTCGCCGACCTCGGCGCGGAGCAGCCGGCCTACCGCGTCGCCCTGCGCGCCGACCTCGACGCACTGCCCGTCGGTGAGCGCTCCGGGCTCGCGTGGGCGTCGAGGACCGAGGGCATCTGCCACGCCTGCGGCCACGACGTGCACGTCAGCGCTGCGGTGGGCGCCGCCCTGGCCCTCAAGGCCCACGAGGACCGGCTGCGCGAGCGCGGCGTCGCGGTGCGCCTGCTCTTCCAGCCGGCCGAGGAGGTCATCCCCGGGGGCGCCGTCGAGCTCGTCGCCGACGGGGCGCTGGAGGGTGTCGACGCCATCTTCGCCGTGCACTGCGACCCCAGTCTCGACGTGGGCAGCGTCGGCCTGCGCGACGGCGCGATCACCGCGGCGGCCGACCGGGTCGTCGTGCACCTGAGCGGTCGTGGCGGCCACACCAGCCGACCCCACCTCACCGAGGACCTCACCTTCGCTCTCGCCAAGGTCGTCACCGAGCTCCCCGCCGTGCTGTCGCGGCGCCTCGACCCCCGAACGGCCTTCGCGCTCGTCTGGGGCGAGGTGCACGCAGGCCAGGCGGCCAACGTCATCCCCTCCAGCGGCACCGTCGCCGGGACCCTGCGCATGCTCGACGCGACCGCCTGGACGACCGTGGGCCCGCTGCTCGCGGAGGCGGTCGAGCACGTCGTGGCGCCGTACGCCGTCACGGCGGTCCTCGAGCACATCCAGGGCGTGCCCCCCGTGGTCAACGACGAGGAGGCCATCGAGGTCCTGCGCCACGCGGCGGAGGGCATGGGGCTGAGCCCGGTCGGGACGCCCCAGTCCCTCGGCGGCGAGGACTTCGCCTGGTACCTGCGGGAGGTGCCCGGCGCCATGGCCCGGCTGGGTACCCGCAGCCCGGGCGGGCACACCTACGACCTCCACCAGGGCGACCTCGTCGTCGACGAGGGATCGGTCGTGCAGGGCGCCCGGCTGCTGGCTGGGGCGGTAATGGCGGGTGTGGTCAAGGCCGCCCCGGAACGGTCAGTCGCGGATCGGTAACGGTTTGCAAGATGTGTGACCGAAGGCCCTGAGACACCGCAGTTCTTGCGGCTATCCTCACGCCCTAGTGGCGCACCACTGCGCCTCATGCATACCAAAGAACAGGAGACAGCCTTGCGTCACACGATGAAGGTTGCAGCGGTCGTGTCGGTGGCAGCACTGACGCTCGCCGCGTGTGGTGACTCGGGCTCGGACCAGCCCAGCTCCAGCGGCTCGAGCTCCAGCTCGAGCAAGAAGAGCGACCTCAAGGTCGGCATGGCCTACGACGTGGGTGGACGCGGCGACCAGTCGTTCAACGACTCCGCCGCCGCCGGCCTCGACAAGGCGAAGTCCGAGCTGGGCGTGCAGATCAAGGAAGCCGCAGCCGTCAACGGCGAGAACGAGGCCGCCCGCGAGGAGCGCCTCCAGCAGCTCATCGACGCGGGCTACACCCACGTCGTCGCGGTGGGCTTCGCCTACGCCGCCTCCGTGGGCAAGGCCGCCAAGGCCAACCCCGACGTCCACTTCGCGATCGTCGACGACGCGTCCCCCGACTCCAAGGGCGCCAACGTCGACCAGATCACCTTCGCCGAGAACGAGGGCTCGTTCCTCGTCGGCGCGGCGGCCGCGCTGAAGTCCAAGACGGGCCACATCGGCTTCGTCGGTGGCGTCAACGTGCCGCTCATCAAGAAGTTCGAGGCGGGCTACATCGCCGGTGCCAAGGCGGTCAACCCCAAGATCAAGATCGACAGCCAGTACCTCACCCAGCCGCCGGACTTCGGTGGCTTCGGTGACCCGGCCAAGGGCAAGACGGCGGCCGAGGGCATGTACCAGGGCGGGGCGGACATCGTCTACCACGCTGCTGGTGGCTCCGGCGGTGGCGTCTTCACGGCTGCCAAGGCGGCCGGCAAGCTCGCCATCGGTGTCGACTCCGACCAGGCGCTCACGGCCCCCGCGGACGTCCGCCCGGTCATCATGACCTCGATGATCAAGAAGGTCGACGTCGCCGTCTACGACTTCATCAAGTCGGCCGCGGACGGCAAGGAGCTGACCGGCAACAACGTCTACGACCTCAAGGCCGGCGGCGTGGACTACGCCACCACCGGTGGCCAGGTCGACGACATCAAGACCAAGCTCGACGACTTCAAGCAGCAGATCATCGACGGCAAGATCAAGGTGCCCACCACCCCCTGATCAACCCAGGTGGTCGTTCACGGCCCGGGCGGCGCGGTAGCGTCTGACCCGGGCCGTGTGCGTCTGCCGCACCACGTCCCCGCCGTCCCCGAACCCGCGCGCCCGGTATGCCCACCCAATGCGCCGAACCGCCCGCACCGATGCGGGCCCGGACCAGGAGTGTCGCCATCACTGCCTCCCCACCGCTGACGCAGACCACCGCCTCGGGAGCCCCGGCCGTCGAGCTCGAGGGCATCACCAAGCGCTTCCCCGGCGTGGTCGCCAACAAGGACGTCACCTTCTCGGTGCGCCGTGGGACCGTCCACGCGATCGTGGGGGAGAACGGCGCCGGCAAGTCGACCCTCATGAAGATCCTGTACGGCGTGCAGCGGCCCGACGAGGGGACGATCAAGGTCGACGGCAACGTCGTCAACCTGCACTCGCCCGCGGACGCCATCGCCGCCGGCATCGGCATGGTGTTCCAGCACTTCATGCTCGCCGACAACTTCTCCGTCCTCGAGAACGTCGTCCTGGGCGCGGAGAAGCTCCACGGCATCGGTGACGCGGCCCGCCGCGAGGTCCAGCGGATCTCCGACACCTACAAGCTCGGCATCGACCCCGACGCCCTCGTGGGCGACCTCGGCGTCGGCGCCCGTCAGCGCATCGAGATCCTCAAGGTCCTCTACCGCGGCGCCAAGATCCTCATCCTCGACGAGCCCACGGCCGTCCTCGTGCCGCAGGAGGTCGACGAGCTGTTCGGCCAGCTCGCGGACCTCAAGGACGAGGGCGTCACCGTCCTGTTCATCTCCCACAAGCTCGACGAGGTGCTCAAGGTCGCCGACTCGATCACCGTCATCCGGCGCGGCACCACGATCGACACGGTCGACCCGTCCTCGGTCAACGCCCGGCAGCTCGCCGAGCTCATGGTCGGGTCCGAGCTGCCCTCGCCGACCACCGAGGAGTCCACGGTCACCGACCGGGTCCTGCTGCGGGTCGAGGACCTCGTCCTGGGCGGCGGCGACGGCGGCCGGCCGGTCCTGGACGGCATCTCGCTGACGATCCACGCCGGTGAGGTCCTCGGCATCGCGGGCGTCGAGGGCAACGGCCAGGCCGAGCTCGTCGAGGTGATCATGGGCATGCGCGAGCCCTCCTCGGGCCGGGTGTTCCTCGGCGACAGCGACATCTCCGACTGGGGCACCCGGCAGATCCGCGAGGCCGGCGTCGGCTACATCCCCGAGGACCGCCACCGCCACGCCCTGCTGCTCGAGGCGCCGCTGTGGGAGAACCGCATGCTCGGCCACCAGACCGAGCGACCCAACGTCAAGGGCCAGCTCATCGACGCGGCCTCGGCCAAGGCCGACACCGAGCGGATCGTCAAGGAGTACGACGTCCGCACCCCCTCGATCTTCGTCACCGCCGGCTCTCTGTCCGGTGGCAACCAGCAGAAGCTCATCATCGGTCGCGAGATGAGCCACTCGCCGAAGGTGCTCATCGCGGCCCACCCGACCCGCGGCGTCGACGTCGGCGCCCAGGCCTCGATCTGGGACCACATCAGGGCGGCCCGCAGGGAGGGACTCGCGGTGCTGCTGATCTCGGCCGACCTCGAGGAGCTCATCGGCCTGTCCGACACCATCCGCGTGATCCTGCGCGGCCAGCTGTCCGGCGACTTCGACCCCGACGAGGTGACCGCCGAGGACCTCGGCGCCGCCATGACGGGCGCCGGCGAGAAGGAGCAGACCCGATGAACCGCCTCAGCCCGCGCCGCATCGGCCTCGCGCTCGCGGCCCCGCTGCTCGCCCTGGTCGTGGCCTTCCTCATCACCTCGCTCGTGCTCACCCTCTTCGGTGACCCGGTGCTCGACGTGTGGAAGACGATCCTGCACGTGCCCAAGCCGCGGCAGACCGTCCAGATCATCAACGCCGCGACGGTCTACTACCTGTCGGCGGTCGCGGTCGCGGTCGGCTTCCGGATGAACCTGTTCAACATCGGCGTCGACGGCCAGTACCGCGTGGGCGTCTTCGCCGCTGCCGTCTTCGCCGGCCAGGCGTGGCTGCCCGGGGTGTTCAACATCGTGGTCGCCATCATCGTGGCCATGGTCGCGGCCGGCCTGTGGGCCGGCATCGCGGCATACCTCAAGGTGAAGCGCGGCGTCTCCGAGGTGATCTCCACGATCATGCTCAACGCCATCGCCACCGGCGTGGTGAGCTGGCTGTTCGCCAAGGTCGCGCAGCGCTCCGAGGGCAGCAACATCACCGAGACCAAGACGATCCCCGAGTCCTCGCAGCTCGAGGGCCTCAAGCTCATCCCCGGCGCGACCAACCGCGTCTTCACGCTGGTCGTGCTCGCCGTCCTCGTCGGACTGGTCTACTGGTTCGTGCTCGGCCGCACGCGGTTCGGCTACGACCTGCGCGCGACGGGCCGGTCCGAGTCCGCCGCCGTCGCCAGCGGGGTCAACGTGCCCCGCATGGTCATGACCGCGATGATCGCCTCGGGTGCCTTCGCCGGCCTGGTGGGCATGCCGCAGCTGTTCGGCCAGGACCACAACTACGGCACGACGATCCAGTCGGGGCTCGGCTTCGCCGGCATCGGCATCGCCCTGCTCGGCCGCAACAACCCCATCGGCATCGCCGTCGCCTCGCTGCTGTGGGCCTTCCTCGACATCCAGTCCAACGCCCTGCAGATCGGCGTGGGCGTGGCGCAGGAGATCGTCTACATCATCCAGGGCGTCATCCTGTTCGCCGTCGTCATCGCCTACGAGCTGATCCGCCGCACCGACCTGCGGCTCGAGCAGCAGCGGGTGGCCCGGGAGCTGGCCGCCCAGCGACACGCCAACGCAGCCACGGAAGGAGCCTCGGCATGAGCGCCGCCGGACTCGAGGTCGGCACCACGACCGTGACCGCCCGTCCGCCGCGGCGACGCCTCGGCCTTCGTGAGTGGGCGGTGGTCGCCGTCGGTGCGCTGGCCGTGATCGCCGTGCTCCGGGTGGTGACCGGTGCCAACGACATCGCGTCCTCGGGCGCCCTCGCGGCGGCCATCGGCCTCGCCGTGCCAATCGGCCTCGCCGGCCTCGGCGGCCTGTGGTCCGAGCGGGCCGGCGTGGTCAACATCGGCCTCGAGGGGATGATGATCCTCGGCACCTGGGGGGCCGGTTTCTGCGGCTACCAGTGGGGCCCGTGGGCCGGGGTCGCCGGTGCGATCGTCATGGGCATGTTCGGCGGCCTCATCCACGCGCTCGCCACCGTGACCTTCGGCGTCGACCACATCGTCTCCGGTGTGGCCATCAACATCATCGGCCTCGGCGTCGCGAAGTACCTCTCGGTGCGGTTCTTCACCGGCAAGCCCGGTGGCGGCCCGACGCAGTCGCCGACCATCGACCCGCTGCCCGACTTCACCGTGCCCGGCGTCTCCGACGGCCTCGGCACCCTGGAGCGCAAGCACTGGTTCCTCGTCAGCGACCTGGCGGCGATCCTGCGCGCCGTCTGCACCAACCTGTCGGTCCTCACGATCATCGCCGTGCTGCTGTTCGTCGGCACGTGGTGGGTGCTGTGGCGCACGTCGTTCGGCCTGCGGCTGCGGTCCGTCGGTGAGTCGCCGGTGGCGGCGGAGTCGCTCGGCGTCCACGTGCTGCGCTACAAGTTCCTCGCCGTGCTCGTGTCCGGTGGCCTCGCCGGCCTCGGTGGCGGGTTCCTCGCCATCGTGGCCGCGAACATCTACCGGGACGGTCAGACCGGCGGCCGAGGCTACATCGGCCTCGCCGCCATGATCTTCGGCAACTGGCGCCCTGGTGGCCTGCTCGCCGGCGCAGGCCTGTTCGGCTACACCGACGCCGTGCAGCTGCGCGGTGGCGGCAACGTGCACGCCTTCCTCCTGCTCTTCGCCGTCATCCTCGTCGCGGTCGGCATCTGGCAGGTCGTCCGCAACCGCCGGACGGTGCAGGGAGTGCTCGCCGTGGTCGTCGGCCTGCTCGTCGGCTGGTGGTACCTCGCCGCCGACGCGGTGCCCGCCGAGCTCACCGGCACCACGCCGTACGTCACCACGCTGCTCGTGCTCGCCTTCGCCTCCCAGCGGCTGCGCATGCCGGCGGCCGACGGGCAGATCTACCGCAAGGGCGAGGGCCAGTAGTGGCGGCCGACGCCGCGGCGCAGGGCGCTCCCGAGGTCGACTGGGACGCCCTGCGCGCCCGGGCCATCGAGGTCATGGGCAGGGCGTACGCGCCGTACTCCCGGTTCCCGGTCGGGGTTGCCGGCGTCGTCGACGACGGGCGCGTCGTCGTGGGCTGCAACGTCGAGAACGCCGCGTACGGTGTGGCCCTGTGCGCCGAGTGCGGCATGGTGTCCGAGCTCGTGGCCACGGGCGGGGGGCGTCTCGTCGCGGTCTCGTGCGTCGGGCGTGACGGCGAGCCGCTCATGCCGTGCGGACGCTGCCGGCAGCTGCTCTGGGAGCACGGCGGTGCCGACTGCCTGCTGCTCACCCCGGAGGGAGTGCTGCCGATGAGCGCGGTGCTGCCGCAGGCCTTCGGACCCGACAACCTCTCGATCGCCGCCCCGCCCGCCTGACGCCGGTCCGCTCGACCCGTACCGCAGCGTCGGCGTTCGCGGCCCGGAGGCCACGAACGGCGGTGAACGGGGCGGTGGGGCGACCGTTCGTGGCTCGCAGGCCTCGCGCCTGTGGATGACCTTCGGACCCTCCTCCCCTCAACGGGCAGGCTCGTGGCATGGATGCCGCACCCCTGCCGCTCGTGTTCACACGCGCGGAGGCGATTGCGGCAGGGGTGAGCGTGGGGCGCCTCCGGGGTCCGGCCTTCGGGCGGGTCTTCCACGACGTGCACGCGCGGGCCCACGACGCACCACGGCTGCGCGTGCGTGCCCTGGCCGCGCTGCGCCTCGCGCCAGTGGGTACCGTCGCGGCGCGCCACACGGCTGCGGAGCTCCTCGGCGGGGTGGCCCCGGCGGCGTTGGTCGCCCGCGGGGTACGGGTGCGGGTCACCAGCGACGAGTGGCGGCTCCACTTCTCCCGGGCGTGACCCGGCTGCACAGAAGGCGGTCGTCGTGGCATGAAGGCCACGAACGGTCGCATTCGGTACCGGAGGAGTGCCGTTTGCGGCGTCGGCGCCACCGGACGGCGTGGCTGACCGGACCGCGGGCGTCTGACACGATGAGCGCATGAGTGAGCGCTTCGATGCCGTGGACGTCATCATCACCAAGCGGGGTCGGGGGGAGCTGTCCGACGCCCAGATCGACTGGGTCATCGACGCCTACACCCGTGGTGCCGTCGCCGACGAGCAGATGTCGAGTCTGGCCATGGCGATCCTGCTCAACGGCATGAACCGTCGCGAGATCGCCCGCTGGACCGCGGCGATGATCAGCAGCGGTGAGCGCATGGACTTCTCGGCGCTGTCCCGGCCCACAGCCGACAAGCACTCGACGGGCGGTGTCGGCGACAAGATCACGCTTCCCCTGGCCCCGCTCGTGGCCGCGTGCGGGGTCGCGGTGCCGCAGCTGTCGGGTCGCGGCCTCGGCCACACCGGTGGCACGCTCGACAAGCTCGAGTCGGTGCCCGGCTGGCGGGCGGCGTTGAGCAACGACGAGATGATGCGCCAGCTCGAGGACGTCGGGGCGGTGATCTGCGCCGCCGGCGACGGGCTGGCCCCGGCCGACAAGAAGCTCTACGCCCTGCGCGACGTCACCGGCACGGTCGAGGCGATCCCGCTCATCGCGTCGTCGATCATGAGCAAGAAGATCGCCGAGGGCACGGGCGCACTGGTCCTGGACGTCAAGGTCGGCAGTGGGGCGTTCATGAAGACGGTCGAGGACGCCCGCGAGCTCGCGCGCACCATGGTCGACCTCGGCACCGACGCCGGCGTCAACACCGTTGCGCTCCTGACCAACATGCAGGTGCCGCTGGGCCTGACCGCAGGCAACGCCCTCGAGGTGCGCGAGTCGGTCGAGGTGCTCGCGGGCGGTGGACCCGAGGACGTCGTCGAGCTCACCCTGGCCCTGGCCCGCGAGATGCTCGCCGCTGCAGGACGTGGAGACGTCGACCCCGCCGAGGCGCTGAAGGACGGCCGGGCCATGGACGCCTGGAAGGCCATGATCCGCGCCCAGGGCGGTGACCCCGACGCGACGCTGCCGGTGGCCAGGGAGACCCACGAGGTGCTCGTCCCCGCCGACGGCGTGCTCACCGAGCTCGACGCCCTCAAGGTCGGGGTGGCGGCCTGGCGCCTCGGCGCCGGCCGCGCCCGCAAGGAGGACCCGGTGCAGGCGGGGGCCGGTGTCGAGATGCACGCCAAGCCCGGCGCCACCGTACGCGCCGGCGAGAAGCTCCTGACCCTCCACACCGACACCCCCGAGCGCTTCGAGCGGGCCCTGGAGTCCCTCGACGGCGCGTTCACCATCGCGCCCGAGGGCAGCCGGCCCGACCTGCTGCCGCTGGTCATCGAGAAGATCTCCTAGGGTGGGTCCGTGCCACAGCTGATCACGACGCCCACGACCATCCCCGTCCCCGGAGGGAAGGTCATCGACGAGCACGTCGGCCGGGTCAACACCGGTTCCGAGGCGGTCTCGGTCGCCCACATGAGGGCTCCGGCCGACTGGACCGAGCCGTTCCAGACGCCGCAGTTCGACGAGATCACCCTCGTCCTCGCCGGTGCGGTCCTGCTCGACCACGACGGCGGCCGGCTGCGGGTCGAGGCAGGCCAGAGCGTCGTCACCAGGGCGGGGGAGCGGATCCGCTACTCGACCGGGCCGGAGGGTGCCGAGTACGTCGCGGTGTGCCTGCCGGCGTTCTCGCCCGAGACCGTCGGGCGCGAGGAGGAGGGCGAATGATCTTCGGCCGCAAGGACAAGGGCGACGACACGGGCGCGACCGCATCCGAGCCGGGTTCTGTCCGGGACCAGATCCTGCGTGCGCCCAAGGCGTTGCTGCACGACCACCTCGACGGCGGCCTGCGCCCGCAGACGATCGTGGAGATCGCCGACGAGGTCGGGTACGACGCGCTGCCGGCCACCGATGCGGAGAGCCTCGGGACCTGGTTCCGCGAGAGCGCCGACTCCGGCTCGCTCGTGCGCTACCTCGAGACCTTCGACCACACCCTCGCCGTGATGCAGACGGCCGACGGCCTGCGCCGGGTGGCCAAGGAGTGCGTGCTCGACCTCGCCGCGGACGGCGTCGTCTACGCCGAGAGCCGCTACGCACCCGAGCAGCACCTGTCCGCCGGGCTGGCGCTCGAGGACGTCGTCGAGGCCGTCAACGACGGGTTCCGGCAGGGGGAGAAGGAGGCCGCGGACGCGGGCACCCCCATCCGGGTCACCGCGCTGCTGACGGCGATGCGCCACGCGGCCAAGAGCACCGAGATCGCCGAGCTCGCCGTGCGCTACCGCGACCAGGGCGTCGCGGGGTTCGACATCGCCGGGGCCGAGGCGGGCTTCCCGCCCACCCGGCACCTCGACGCCTTCGAGTACCTCCGTCGCCAGAACGCGCACTTCACGATCCACGCCGGTGAGGCGTTCGGGCTGCCGAGCATCTGGGAGGCCATCCAGTGGTGTGGCGCCGACCGGCTCGGCCACGGGGTGCGGATCGTCGACGACATCCTCGTCAACGACCGTCCGTTCGCCGCCGACCCCGCGAAGGCGCTCGCTGCCGACCGTGAGGACATCTACCTCGGCCTGCTCGCCGCCTACGTCCGCGACACCCGTATCCCGCTCGAGATGTGCCCGAGCAGCAACGTCCAGACCGGCGCGGCGGAGTCCGTGGCGCTGCACCCGATCACGTTGCTCAAGCGGCTGCGCTTCCGGGTCACCGTCAACACCGACAACCGGTTGATGAGCGGCACGTCGATGTCGCGGGAGATGGGCCTGCTCGTCGACGAGGCGGGCTGGACCATGGAGGACCTGCGCTGGGTCACCATCAACGCGATGAAGTCGGCGTTCATCCCCTTCGACGAGCGCCTCGCGATCATCGAGGGCGTGGTCAAGCCCGGCTACGACGCCTTGCTGCAGACGCCGACCGCCTGAGCCTCAGCGGGCCAGGGCGGACAGCAGGGGCTCGAGGTCCTTGGCCCGGGCCGGTGTGGCGCCCAGCGCCTCCTGCCGGGCGATCACGGAAGGCTCGGCGCGCATCAGGGCCAGGCCGCGCCGTACCAGCGTCCACGGGGGCTTGCGGCGCTCACGCAGGTCGCGGGCCAGCCGGCGCACGAAGGTGACGAACGGCCGGTGGTGCACGCAGTACGCCCCGGCGAGCAGCCCGCACTCGCGAAGGTCGTCGATGATCTCGGCCGCGAAGATCCCCTCGGCCAGCACGAGGTCGTGCGGACCGGCCTGCACCGTGGCCGAGGCGACCGCCCGGCTCAGGGAGATGTCGTAGACGGGGGTGCTGACCGACCCGGTCGCGACCAGGGTGCCCAGGGCCTGCACGGCCAGGCCCCGGTTCCAGGAGTCGGGGTGGTCCCAGTCGACGATGCCCAGCTCCTCGCTGCGCGGCATCGCCGGGTCGTCCTCGTCACGGTAGAAGTCGTCGAGCCGCACGATGGGCCAGCCGTGCGCGTCGTGCAGCCGCTCGGCGAGACGGGACTTGCCGGCACCGCTCGGCCCCGCGAGGACCACCACCCGGGCGGTGGTGGCGCCGGCCGGGTCGACAGCAGCCAAGGGTCAGCGGCCCTTGGGGTGCCAGACGGTCTTGGTCTCCAGGAACGCCGTGATGCGCGACAGGTCGGGGGTGCGGGCCCAGTCGGGCTCGACCGCGTCGGTCCCCTCGCCGGCAGGCCGCAGCACGCGCTTGAGGTTCTCGGCGGCAGCGAGCTCGAGGTCGCCCCACGCCAGGCCCTCCGCGTCAGCGGCGCCGGCGAGGTCGATGGCGTTGACGTCGCGGTGCGAGGCGATCCAGGGGGCCACCTCGGCGGTGCGACCAGTGATGATGTTGACGACCCCACCGGGCACGTCGGAGGTGGCCAGGGCCTCGGACAGCGTGACGGCGGGGAGAGGCCGCAGCTCGCTCGCGAGGACGACGGCGGTGTTGCCGGAGGCGATGACCGGTGCGACGACCGAGATCAGGCCGAGCAGCGAGGAGCGTTGCGGCGCAAGGACCCCCACCACTCCGGTCGGCTCCGGGGCGGAGATGTCGAAGTAGGGCCCGGCGACGGGGTTGAGGCCGCCGAGCACCTGCGCGAGCTTGTCGGTCCAGCCGGCGTACCAGACCCAGCGGTCGATCGCGGCGTCGACGACGGCCTCGGCCCGGCGCTCGGTGAGGCCCTCACCCGCTCGCACCTCGGCGACGAACTGGGCACGACGGCCCTCCATCACCTCGGCGACGCGGTAGAGCACCTGGCCGCGGTTGTACGCGGTCGCGCCGGCCCACTTGGGGAACGCCGCGCGGGCGGCGACGACGGCGTCACGGGCGTCCTTGCGCGAGCCCTGCGAGGCGTTGGCGAGGAAGCGGCCACGGCCGTCGACGACCTCGTAGGAACGCCCCGACTCCGAGCGGGGGAACTTCCCGCCGATGTAGAGCTTGTAGGTCTTGCGCACGTCGACGCGGGCGTCGGTGGCAGTCCGCTGGTTGGTCGGCATCGCGGAGATCACCCGTTGCTTTCGGTCGTGACGTAGGCGGACAGGCCGTGGCGGCCACCCTCGCGGCCGTAGCCCGACTCCTTGTAGCCGCCGAAGGGGCTGGTCGGGTCGAACTTGTTGAAGGTGTTGGCCCACACGACGCCGGCCCGGAGCTGGTCGGCCATCCAGAGGATGCGCGAGCCCTTCTCGGTCCAGACGCCGGCCGACAGCCCGTACGGCGTGTTGTTGGCCTTCGCGACCGCCTCCTGCGGCGTGCGGAAGGTCAGCACCGACAGGACTGGCCCGAAGATCTCCTCCTGGGCGATGCGGTGCGTCTGGCTGACGCCGGTGAAGACGGTGGGTCGGAACCAGAAGCCCTTGGCGGGCAGCTCGCAGCCGTTGTCCCAGCGCTCGGCGCCCTCGGCCTCGCCGGCGTCGGTGAGCTCGGTGATGCGGGACAGCTGGGCCTTGGAGTTGATGGCGCCCACGTCGGTGTTCTTGTCGAGCGGGTCACCGACGCGCAGCGTCTCGAGCCGGCGCTTGAGGCGGCGCTCGACGTCGGCGGCGATGTTCTCCTGCACGAGCAGGCGCGACCCGGCGCAGCAGACGTGGCCCTGGTTGAAGAAGATGCCGTTGACGATGCCCTCGACGGCCTGGTCGATGGCGGCGTCCTCGAAGATGATGTTGGCGGCCTTGCCGCCGAGCTCGAGGGTGGCCTTCTTGCGGGTGCCGGCGATGGAGCGGGCGATCATCTTGCCGACGCCCGTCGAGCCGGTGAACGCGAGCTTGTCGATGTCCGGGTGGTCGACGATGGCCTGGCCGGTGGCGCCGGCGCCGGTGACGATGTTGACGACACCCGGCGGCAGGTCGGCCTGCTGGACGACGTCGGCGAACAGCAGCGCGGTCAGCGGCGTCGTCTCGGCGGGCTTGAGGACGACGGTGTTGCCGGTGGCCAGGGCCGGTGCGATCTTCCACGCGAGCATGAGCAGCGGGAAGTTCCACGGGATGACCTGGCCCACGACGCCGTGCGCCCGCGGGTTGGTGCCGAGGCCGGCGTACTCGAGCTTGTCGGCCCAGCCCGCGTGGTAGAAGAAGTGCGCCGCCGCGAGCGGCACATCGACGTCGCGGCTCTCCTTGATGGGCTTGCCGTTGTCGAGGGTCTCCAGGACCGCGAACTCACGCGCGCGCTCCTGCAGGATGCGCGCGATACGGAAGAGGTACTTGCCGCGGTCGGCGCCGGACATCCGGCCCCAGGCGCCGTTGTAGGCACGGCGGGCGGCGGCGACTGCACGGTCGACGTCGGCCGCGCTCGCGTCGGCGACCTCGGAGAGGACCTCCTCCGTCGCGGGGTTGACGGTCTTGAACGCGGAGCCGCCCTGGCTCTCGGTGAACTCGCCGTTGATGAACAGCCCGTATGAGGGGGCGACGTCGACGACCGCCCGCGACTCCGGGGCCGGTGCGTACTCGAACTTGGCCATGTCTTCAGGATCCTCGGATTCGCCGGTGTCAGTAGAGGCTGGGGGAGTCGTCGGTGACGTAGTCGGCACCGGAGTAGGCGCCGATGCGCATCCGCTGACGCTGCAGCAGGAGGTCGTTGAGCAGGCTGGAGGCGCCGAACCGGAACCAGAACGGGTCGAGCCAGTCGTCGCCGGCGACCTCGCTGACCGCGACGAGGAACTTGATGGCGTCCTTGCTGGTGCGGATGCCACCGGCCGGCTTGACGCCCACCATCTCGCCGGTGAGGTCACGCCAGTCCCGCACGGCCTCGAGCATGACCAGCGTCACCGGGAGCGTGGCCGCGGGCGACACCTTGCCGGTCGAGGTCTTGATGAAGTCGCCACCGGCGAGCATCGACAGCCACGAGGCGCGGCGGACGTTGTCGTAGGTCACGAGCTCGCCCGTCTCCATGATGACCTTGAGCCGGGCGCGGGTGCCGTCGGCGCGCGTGCACGCCTCGGCGACCTGCGCGATCTCCTGGAAGACCCCGAGGTAGTTGCCGGAGAGGAACGCGCCACGGTCGATGACCATGTCGATCTCGTCGGCGCCGGCCTCGATCGCGTCGCGGGTGTCGGCGAGCTTGACCGGCATGCTGGCCCGGCCGGAGGGGAACGCGGTGGCGACGGCGGCGACGTTGACCGGGCTCTGGCCGAGGGCCTCGCGCGCGGTGGCGACCATGTCGCCGTAGACGCACACGGCTGCGGGGCTCGGGGTGCCCGGGTCGGTGGGGTCGGGGTGGAGCGCCTTGGCGGCGAGCCCGCGGACCTTGCCGGCGGTGTCGGCGCCCTCGAGCGTCGTCAGGTCGATCATCGAGATGGCGGTGTCGATGGCCCACGCCTTGGAGGTCGTCTTGATCGACCGGGTGCCGAGGGACGCCGCACGTCCCTCGCAGCCCACCTGGTCGACCCCGGGGAGGCCGTGCAGCCAGCTGGTGAGGGCCGCGTTGGTGAGGCGGGAGACGCCGAGGAGGTCGCGGGCCCGGGCCGTCGCGTCGACGGTGGGCGCGGGGGAGGTGCTCACCGGACGATCCTAGCCCGCTCGGGGCACTCCTCCCGCCGCGGCCGGGTGGCGCGGGGACCGACCTCTGGGGGGTCTCGCCCCTGCGGTCACCGGTCACGGCCCGGCTACGCTGCCGGGCGTGCAGGGGTGGAGCGCCGTCAGGGACACAGCTGGGACGAAGGGGCCGGGGAGCCGCGCGAGCGGGTCGACACGGGTCTCTACGGCTTGGGCCACGGCTGCCGTCGTGGTGGTCCTCGGGGTGTCCTCGTTGCTGGTCAACGTCACCACGGAGGCGCAGCTCTCCGGCGACGCACCGCTGGCGCTGGGCGTCCGGCGCACCGCCAGCCTGCTGCTCAATGCGGGCACGGTGTGGGCGGGCGCGAGCGTGCTCGCGGGGTGGTGGGCGCTGACCCCGGCGCGAGCCGCCCTCGCCGGGGTGCTCACGGGCCTGGGCGCCCTCGTCGTGCACTACGGCGTGGGGGAGGTCACCGGCCTGATGCCGGCCGGGTCGTTCGCGGACAACGCGCCGTGGTTCGTGGTGGGCGCCGTGACAGGTGCCCCGCTCGGCCTGGTGGGTTCGCTGGCCCACGCCCGCGGCCGGTGGGGCCTGGTGGCCGCGTCGGTGGTGCCGGTGGGCGCCGTCGCCGAACCCTGGGTGCAGGGGTGGTGGGTCGCCGGCCACGGTGCGGGCTCGCCCACGCGGGTCTCCAGCCTCGTCACCGCTGCCGTGCTGACCCTGGTGGGCCTGCTCGGCGCCAGGCGCGCCGTCCGCCGGTTCAGGTCCGGGTGAGGCGCTCGAACTCCGCCCGGAGCTCGGCCAGCCGCGCGGCTGCGCCGGACCGCGCCTCCTCGAGGCGCCCGCGGTCGTGGTCCGCCACGGGGACGATGGCCTCGAGGTAGACCTTGAGCTTGGGCTCGGTGCCCGAGGGCCGCACGATGACCCGCGAGTCGTCCTCGAGGTAGTAGCGCAGGCCGTCGGTGGGCGGGAGCGCGTCGCTGCCGAGCGCCAGGTCGTCGGTGCGGGTCACGGCGAGGCCGGCGACCTCGGTGGGCGGGGTCGCCCTCAGGCGGGCCATGACGTCACCGATGAGGGCCAGGTCGGCCACCCGGACCGAGAAGGAGTCGGTGGCGTGGACCCCGTGCTCCACGGCGAGGTCGTCGAGCACGTCGGTGAGCACCCGGCCCTCGGCCTTGAGTGACGCGGCGAGCTCGGCGACCATCAGGCAGGCGCTGACGCCGTCCTTGTCGCGGACGTGACCGGGGTCGACGCAGTAGCCGAGGGCCTCCTCGTAGCCGTAGCGCAGGCCCTCGACGCGCGCGATCCACTTGAAGCCGGTGAGGGTCTCCTCGTGGCGGATCCCGGCCTTCCCGGCCATCGCGGCCAGCAGCCGCGACGAGACGATGGAGTTGGCGAACACGGCGTCCGGCTCGACACCCCGGGACAGGATGTGGTGGCCGAGCAGGGCGCCGACCTCGTCGCCGCGCAGCATCCGCCAGTCGGTGCCGCCGTCGTCCGGCCCGCCCTGGACGGTGAAGGGCACGGCGACGGCGCAGCGGTCGGCGTCGGGGTCGTTGGCCAGCACGATGTCCGGCCCGATCTCACGGGCGAGGTCGAGCGCGGCGTCGATGGCGCCGGGCTCCTCGGGGTTGGGGAACGACACCGTCGGGAAGGCCGGGTCGGGCTGGCGCTGGGCCTCCACGGGGACCGGTGACGGGAACCCTGCGCGCTCGAACACCCGGAGCAGGGTGTCGCTCCCGACGCCGTGCAGGGCGGTGTGGACGACGTCGATGTCGCGGGGGCTGTCCGGGGCGACGACCGACGCGGTGGCGTCGACGTAGTCCTCGAGGACATCGTTGCCGAGGGTCTGCCAGCCGTCGTCGGCCAGGGGGACGTCGGCGACCGCCTGGACACGGGCGATCTGGCCGGCGATGTCGCTGTCGGAGGGCGGGACGATCTGCGAGCCGTCGCCGAGGTAGACCTTGTAGCCGTTGTCCTGCGGCGGGTTGTGGCTCGCGGTGACCATGACGCCGGCGTCGGCGCCGAGGTGCCGGATCGCGAACGCCAGCACCGGGGTGGGGAGTGGGTGGGGGAGCACGGCCGCGTGGCCGCCGCTGCCGACCGTGACCGCCGCGGTGTCACGGGCGAAGACGTCGGAGTTGGTGCGGGCGTCGTAGCCGACCACCACGAACGGCTCCGGCCTGGTCTGGCGCAGGTATGCCGCGAGGCCGGCTGCCGCGCGGATGACCACCGAGCGGTTCATCCGGTTGGGGCCCGCCCCGATCGCCCCGCGCAGGCCGGCCGTGCCGAACTCGAGCATCCCCGAGAAGCGGTCCTCGAGGTCCGCGACGGCAGCCGCGTCGCCCTCCTTGGCGCGGGCCAGCACCTGCCCGAGCTCGACCCGGGTCTCGTGGTCCGGGTCGTCGTCGACCCACTCCTGGGCCGCGTCGATGAGCTCCTGTGCGCGGCTGTCCTCGGACCCGCCCCCGCTGCCGTGTCTGGCCTCGTAGCTCGCCTCGTAGGTCATGGGCACTGGTCCTTTCAGAGGGAGGCGACGACGGCGGCGAGGAGGCGGCCGCAACGCCCGGCGGCGGCCTGCCCTGCCTCGATGACCTCGTCGTGGGAGAGCGGCTGGTCGCTGATGCCGGCGGCGAGGTTGGTGACCAGCGAGATGCCGAGCACCTCCATCCCGGCCTGGCGGGCCGCGATGGCCTCCAACGTGGTGGACATGCCGACCAGGTCGCCGCCGAGCACCTTGGCCATCCGGACCTCGGCGGGGGTCTCGTAGTGCGGTCCGCGGAACTGGACGTAGACGCCCTCGTCGAGCTCGGGGTCGACGCCGCGGGCGACCTCGCGCAGGCGGGCCGAGTACAGGTCGGTGAGGTCGACGAAGTTCGCGCCCTCGATGGGGGAGCTCGCGGTGAGGTTGATGTGGTCGCTGATCAGCACGGGGGTGCCGGGCGCCCAGGCGGAGTTGAGGCCGCCACAGCCGTTGGTGAGCACGATGGTCGAGCAGCCGGCAGCGGCGGCGGTGCGCACCGCGTGCACGACCGAGCGGACGCCCTTGCCCTCGTAGAAGTGGGTGCGGGTGCCGTAGACGAGGGCGCGACGGCCGGTGTCGGCGATCGCGACCGAGCGCATGGTGCCCGAGTGGCCGGCCACGGCCGCCCTGCCGAAGCCGGGGACGTCGGCGTTGTCGATGGTGGCGAGCGTCTCGCCGATGAGGTCTCCGGTCTGGCCCCAGCCGGACCCGAGCACCAGGGCGACGTCGTGGCGCTCGGCGCCGCTGCGCTCGGCGATGACGGCGGCAGCCGCACGGGCCACCTCGAAGGGGTCGGTCGCCGGGTCGGCCAGGTCGGCCGCGGTGCCGGTGCCGTTGCCGGTGGCGGGGGCGGTGGCGGGGGCGCGGTCGGGGGTGCCCGTGGCGGGGCCGCTCTGCTCAGTCACCGGGGAAGAGTACCGACGCCCGCGCCATGCGATGTACCGCGAGGGGATGAGGCGAGGGGGAGACAGGTCGGCGGCGACGGGATGGTTGGATGGCTTGCGTGAACGTGCCTCAGTCCTCGGTGGTCATCCTCGGCGGCGGCCCCGGTGGCTACGAAGCGGCGCTGGTCGCCGCCCACCTCGGCGCGGCGGTGACGGTGGTCGACCGGGACGGCCTCGGGGGCGCCGCGGTGCTCACCGACTGCGTGCCCAGCAAGACGCTCATCTCGACCGCCGACTTCATGTCGCAGTTCGAGACCGCCTCCGACCTCGGTGTCCACCTCGAGGACCACGAGGGCGACGAGGTCGCCGACTCCGTGGCCGAGCTGACCGCCGTCAACCGACGCGTCCTCGCCCTCGCCGCGGCCCAGTCGCGCGACATCGGCCGGCGCCTGGACGCCGACGGCGTGGTCGTGCTGCGGGGCACCGGCCGGCTGCTCTCCCCGTCCCGGGTCGAGGCGACGCTCGAGGACGGCTCGACCCGCGAGCTCGAGGCCGACGTCGTGCTGGTCGCGACCGGCGCCACCCCCCGCGTCATGGCCAGCGCCCAGCCGGACGGCGAGCGCATCCTCACCTGGCAGCAGATCTACTCCCTGCCCGAGCTGCCCGAGCACCTGGTCGTCGTGGGTTCGGGCGTCACCGGCGCCGAGCTCGCCCAGGCCTACCTCGGCCTCGGCTCCAGGGTCACGCTGGTCTCCTCGCGCGACCGGGTGCTGCCCGGCGAGGACGCCGACGCCGCCACCGTCATCGAGGACGTCTTCCGCAAGCGCGGCATGGAGGTCCTGGGGCGCTCGCGCATGGCCTCGGTCGAGCGCACCGGCGACGGGGTCGTCGTCCGGCTCGAGGACGGACGAGAGGTCACCGGCACGCACGCGCTGCTGGCCGTCGGCTCGATACCGCAGACCGGAGGGCTCGGCCTCGAGGAGGTCGGCGTCGCGCTGCGCGAGTCCGGCCACGTCACGGTCGACCGGGTGTCGCGCACCTCGGTGCGCGGGGTGTACGCCGCGGGCGACTGCACCGGGGTGCTGCCCCTGGCGTCCGTGGCCGCGATGCAGGGACGCATCGCGATGGCCCACGCGCTCGGGGACGCCGTCGCGCCGCTCAACCTCCGGGCGGTCTCGGCCAACATCTTCACCGATCCCGAGATCGCCACCGTCGGGTTCTCCCAGAAGGACGTCGACGAGGGCACGATCGACGCCACCTCCGTCATGCTGCCGCTCGCGACCAACCCGCGGGCCAAGATGCAGGGCATCACCGACGGCTTCGTCAAGCTGTTCGCCCGCAGGGGTGTCGGCACGGTCGTCGGGGGCGTCGTGGTCGCGCCGCGGGCCTCCGAGCTGATCTACCCGGTCACGCTCGCCGTGCAGCACGGCCTGACCGTGGACCAGCTCGCCGGCACCTTCACGGTGTACCCGTCGCTCAGCGGCTCGGTGGCCGAGGCGGCACGCCAGCTCCACCCCACGGACTGACGTCCGCTGCCCGAAATGCCGGGTCCCGGGAGGCTCGGTAGCGTCGTGGGAGGCACGTGTCCCACGTGCCACGACCCCGACCCGAGAGGCACTGCCATGGCCGGCGGATGGATGGACAAGATCAAGGACTACGTCAAGGGCAACCCCGAGCAGGCGGGGTCTGCGATCGAGAAGGTCGAGGACCTCATCGACCAGCGCACGGGGGGCAAGTACGCCGACAAGGTCGACCAGGGCGGCGACGTGCTCCGCGACAAGCTGGGCCTCCCGCCGCAGGACGTGCAGCACGATGCCCCGACCGGTACGCCGCCCGGCCCCGGGCCGGTCGAGCAGTCGGGTCAGGCGCCGTCGGTGGACGCCCCGGCCGGGTCCCCGGTCGAGCACGAGCCCACCTCGACCCCGACCGGGCAGGTCTCCGAGGAACAGGTCATGCCCGCTCCGCCCACGCCCGAGACCACGCCGGACACCACGCCCGAGCCCGGACCGTCGCCGGTGCCCGAGCCGGGACCCTCGCCGGTCCCCGAACCCGCTCCCTCCCCGCTCCCGGAGCCGAGCCCGTCGCCCATCCCCGAGCCCGGTCCCGAGCCGTCGCCGTCACCGGGCGGCCCCACCTCCAGCGGGGACCGCGACTCGGGGAGCACCCAGCCGGTCGAGGGGTCCGTGCCCCTGCCCGAGCCCGGCACCAACGACCCGCAGCAGACCGGGTCGCTCGCTGACGGCTCGCTCGTGCCGGGCGACGCGGAGCGGGTCGGCCAGCCCGGTGGCCCGATGGACCCCGAGGGCGTGGGACCCACCCGGCCGTCCCAGCACCGGGACGGACTGCCCCAGGGAGGCACCACCCAGCAGGGGGAGCCCCAGTCCGGCGACGCCGTACCCGGTGGCAAGCAGCCCGACGACGGCGGTCCCGGAAGGGGCTGACGACTCGTCCGCGAGCGCGCGGGCGGCACACCGATGAAGGCGAAAGGCCCTGTCCCGCACCGGGACAGGGCCTTTCGGCATGGTCGTGTGGCTCAGTCCTTGATCTCGGCGATGACGGCGCCGTTGGTGACCGTCTGGCCGACCTCGGCCGTGAGCCCGGTGACCGTGCCGGCCTTGTGGGCGTTGATGGGCTGCTCCATCTTCATCGCCTCGAGCACCACGACGAGCTCGCCCTCGGCGACCTGCTGGCCCTCCTCGACGGCGATCTTGACGATGGTGCCCTGCATGGGGGCGGTCAGGGAGTCACCGGACGCGGCCGCACCGGCCTTGGCGCCGCCGGAGCGGCGGGGGGCCTTCTTCTTGGCCGTGGAGCCGCCCCCGCCGAGGGAGAGCCCGCCGGGCAGGACGACCTCGAGCCGCTTGCCGCCGACCTCGACGACGACGCTCTGCCGCTCCTCGGGCTCCGGGGGCAGCTCGGGAGCCGTGCCCGACCACGCGGGGATCTGGTTGTCGAACTCGGTCTCGATCCACCGGGTGTGCACGGTGAACGGCTTGTCGCCCTCGGGGGCGAAGGCGGGGTCGGAGACCACGGCGCGGTGGAACGGCAGGACCGTCGGCATGCCCTCGACGACGAACTCGGCGAGTGCCCGGCGCGAGCGCTCCAGGGCCTGGTGGCGGTCGCGGCCGGTGACCACGAGCTTGGCCAGCATCGAGTCGAACGCGCCGCCGACGACGTCGCCCTCGACGACGCCGGAGTCGAGCCGGACGCCGGGGCCGGACGGGGGCTGGAACGACGCGACGACGCCGGGGGCGGGCAGGAAGTTGCGGCCGGCGTCCTCGCCGTTGATGCGGAACTCGATCGAGTGGCCGACGGGGGCAGGGTCGTCGTAGCCGAGGGCCTCGCCGTTCGCGATGCGGAACTGCTCGCGCACGAGGTCGATCCCGGTGACCTCCTCGGAGACGCAGTGCTCGACCTGCAGGCGGGTGTTGACCTCGAGGAAGGAGATCCGGCCGTCCTGGGCGACGAGGAACTCGCAGGTCCCGGCGCCGGTGTAGTGGGCCTCGGACAGGATCGCCTTGGAGGCCCGGACCAGCTCGGCGTTCTGCTCGTCGGTCAGGAACGGCGCGGGCGCCTCCTCGACGAGCTTCTGGTGCCGGCGCTGCAGGGAGCAGTCGCGGGTGGAGACCACGACGACGTTGCCGTGCTGGTCGGCGAGGCACTGGGTCTCGACGTGGCGCGGACGGTCGAGGTACTGCTCGACGAAGCACTCGCCACGGCCGAAGGCCGCGACCGCCTCGCGGGTCGCCGACTCGAACAGCTCGGGGATCTCCTCGATGGTGCGCGCGACCTTGAGACCGCGTCCGCCGCCGCCGTACGCCGCCTTGATGGCGACGGGGAGGCCGTGCTCCTTCGCGAACGCGACGACCTCGTCGGCGCCCTCCACGGGGTCCGGGGTGCCCGCGACCAGGGGGGCGTTGGCCTTCGAGGCGATGTGGCGGGCCTTGACCTTGTCGCCGAGGCTGTCGATGGCCTCGGGGGAGGGGCCGATCCAGGTCAGCCCGGCGTCGATGACCGCCTGGGCGAAGGAGGCGTTCTCGGCGAGGAACCCGTACCCGGGGTGCACCGCGTCCGCGCCGGACTTGCGGGCCACCTCGATGAGCTTCTCCTGCACGAGGTAGGAGTCGCCGGGCGTGGTGCCCCCGAGGGCCCAGGCCTCGTCGGCCACCCTCACGTGCAGCGCGTCGCGGTCTGGATCGGCATACACGGCAACCGAACCGAGGCCACTGTCGGAGCAGGCCCGCGCGATGCGCACGGCGATCTCGCCGCGGTTGGCGATGAGGACCTTCGTGATGGGGCGGGAGCTCGGCTTCGTCGTCGAGTCGGGAGTGGGCACCATGCGGCGGAGCCTAGCCCGTTTCCCCCACGGCACCCCCACCTGCCTGGTGTGGCCTGGGCGACACCTGCCTGGAGCGCGGGAGCGTGGCCCTAGGGTGAGCGGCATGAGCACGGACGAGCACGACAGCGGGACCACGGACGACGCCCGGTCGATCAGGGCGATCGAGGACGGCGTCCAGCGCGACTTCTCCCAGTCGATGTCCTACGGGTCCTACCTCGGCCTCGACCAGCTGCTCGCGTCACAGCACCCGCGCAGCGAGCCGCCCCAGCACGACGAGCTGCTGTTCATCATCCAGCACCAGACCTCCGAGCTGTGGCTCAAGCTCATGCTCCACGAGCTGCGATCGGCCCGCGCCCTGCTCGCCACCGACGAGCTCGCCCCTGCCCTGAAGCGGCTCGCCCGCGTCAAGCACATCCAGCACACGCTTACGGGGCAGTGGTCGGTGCTGGCCACGCTGACGCCGAGCGAGTACGCCGAGATCCGCCCCTTCCTCGCCACCAGCTCGGGCTTCCAGTCCTGGCAGTACCGCGCGGTGGAGTTCCTGCTCGGCAACAAGAACGCCGACATGGTCAGGGTGTTCGACCACGAGGAGACGGCCCGCGCGATGCTGGCCGAGCTGCTCGACGAGCCCAGCCTCTACGACGAGTTCCTGCGCTACCTCGCGCGACACGGGTACGCCGTGCCCGCGGAGCTTCTCGACCGCGACTTCAGCCAGCCCTACCGGCTCGACGAGCGGCTCGTCGACACGTTCGCCGCCGTCTACGCCTCACCGTCCGAGCACTGGGGCGTCTACGAGACCTGCGAGGAGCTCGTCGACCTCGAGGACAACTTCCAGCAGTGGCGATTCCGCCACCTCCAGGTCGTCACGCGCACGATCGGCCACAAGCGGGGTACGGGGGGCAGCTCGGGCGTGGACTTCCTGCGCCGGGCGCTCGACCTGACCTTCTTCCCCGAGCTGTACGCCGTCCGCACCCGGGTCTGAGGCTCAGCCCTGGTCGGGGAGCCAGCCGTCCGGGCCGGTGGAGCCGGCGGGGTACTCCTCGAGCGGGACCCGGCCCTTGGACCAGGCCTCGATGACCGGCGCCATCACCCGCCAGCCCTCCTCGGCCGCGTCTCCGCGCACGGTGAGCAGCTGGTTGCCGTCGAGGACCTGCGCGAGCACCTCCCCGTAGGCCTGCATCCGCGGCGCCGTGAGCGTGGCCGTCAGCGTCTTCTGCTCGAGGTCCAGCGGGTCGCCCTCGGCGTTCATCGTCAGTGTCAGTGACACGGCGCCCGGCTTGAGGTCGATGGTGAGCCGGTCGCCGCCCGAGCTGCCGGCGAAGCCGGTGGGCAGGTGGGGCACGTCCCGCAGGTGGGCGACGACGTGCTTGCGCGGGGCCCCGAGCGCCTTGCCGCTGCGCAGGACGAAGGGGACACCGGCCCACCGGTTGTTGCGCACCTCCAGGGTGACCTGGGCCAGCGTCTCGGTGCCACGGTCGGGGTCGACCCCCTTCTCCGCGACGTAGTCGGGCACGGTGCGGCGCCCGATCTTCCCCGCCGTGTACCGGGCCCGCCGGGACGAGCGCGTGGGCGAGCCGCCCCACACCCGGGTGGCGCGCAGCACCTGCACCTTCTGGTCACGCAGCTCCCGGGCGTCGAGGGTGGCGATCGACTCCATCGCGAACAGCGACATGATCTGCAGGAGGTGGCTCTGCAGCATGTCCTTCAGGGCGCCCGCGCGGTCGTAGTAGCCCGCCCGGCCCTCGAGCGCGAGGTCCTCGTCGTAGACGATCTCGACCCGTTCGATGTGCTCGGCGTTCCAGATCGGCGCCAGCACGCGGTTGGCGAACCGCAACCCCACGAGGTTGAACACCGTCCCGACGCCGAGGAAGTGGTCGATGCGGAAGATGTCCTCCTCGCCGACGATGCGGTGGAGCAGGGCGTTGAGGTCGGCGGCGCTGGCGCGGTCGGTGCCGAACGGCTTCTCCAGGGCCAGGCGAGTGGTCTGCGGCAGGTCGACGTGCTGCAGCAGCGTGCACACCTTGACCGTCACCTCCGGCGGCAGCGCGAAGAAGACGACCAGCGGGCCGTCGCCGCAGTGCGTGATGAGCGACTGGAGCGCCTCCTGGTCGAGCAGGTCCGTCGAGAGGTACTCCGTGTGCGCGGTGACCCGGCGCGTCACCGCGGCCGGCGCCTCCACCGTCGAGAAGGAGTCCGCGACGCGGTCCCGCCACTGGTCGTCGGACAGGTCGACCCGGTCGGCACCCACGACGCGGACCCGGCGGTCGCGCTCCACCGCGAGCAGGCTGGCCAACCCCGGCAGCAGCAGCCGGTGGGTCAGGTCACCGCCCGCGCCGAGGATGAGCAGCGTCGTCTCGGGTGCAGTGGCCATGCCCGTCACCATGCCACGCGGCATACTCCCTCGGCATGGCCACCCATGACGGGCAGCGGCGCGGTCCGCGGCTCATCCACAGCGCCCAGGCGCTCGTCGACGAGGTCGTCGAGGTCGCCGCCCTGCCGGAGCGCGGCGGCAACGCCGTGGCGACGTCGTACAGCCGGTATGCCGGGGGAGCGGTGAACATCCTCGTCGCCGCGGCCCGGTCGGGCGCCGAGTGCGTCCACGCCGGGGCGGTGGGGACCGGCTCGAACGGCGACCTGGTGCGCGCCGCGCTCGCCGCCGACGGGGTCACCATCAGCAGCCCGGCGGTCGAGGGCGTCGACACGGGCATCTGCGTCGTCATGGTCGAGCCGTCGGCCGAGCGCACCTTCGTGACCACCCAGGGCGCCGAGCGGCACGTCACCGTGGAGAGCCTCCAGACCTCGGCCCCGCGAGCGGGCGACCTGGTCTGCGTGAGCGGGTTCTCGCTCGTGGGGCGCACGCGGGACCCGTTGGTGGAGTGGGTGTCCGGCCTCGCCGAGGGGGTCGTCGTGGTGCTCGATCCGGGTGACGCGTTCGGCGCCCTCGACCCCTCCCTGCAGGACCTCGTATTGCGCCGGACGACGGTGTGGACGAGCAACGCCGACGAGGCGCTGACCCTCACCGGCGTCCGGGTCGAGGACGACTCGGCAGCCGCCGTCGCCGCCCGGCTCCCGGTCGGCGCGGTGGCGGTGGTCCGCGACGGCCCGAAGGGGTGCCACGTCCACGAGGGCGGCCGCACGCAGTATTTGCCCGGCCACCCTCAGGAGGCGGTGGACACCAACGGCGCGGGCGACACCCACACCGGGGTGCTGCTCGCCGAGCGGGCCCGCGGCGCCGACTGGCCCACCGCGGCGAGGCGGGCCAACGCGGCCGGGGCCATCAAGGTGACCCGCCGCGGCCCGGCCGCCGCCCCCACCGCCCGCGAGATCGACGAGTTCCTGGCACGGTTCGGCGAGGGCCGGGGCGGGCCGGGCCGGTAGCGGTCAGGGGGCCCGGTCAGAGGGGGCGGGGCCGGTAGGCGTCGAGGAGCCGGTCGTACATCGCGTCGAGCTCGCGGTCGACGCGTTGCCTGCTGGGGTCGGCGAGGTGCCAGGCGACGAGCTCGGCCGCACCCTGGCGGAACGGCACCTGCGCGCGCCACCCGGGGGCGAGCGCGCGGACCTTGGTGTTGTCGAACACCATCGAGTTGGACTTGTCGCCGACGAGTGACGCGCCGATCTCCGCGTGCTGCGCTGCGATCGCGTCCGAGGCGACGTGGACGATGCGGGCCTCCACGCCGGCCGCCGCGGCGACCTCCTGGTGGATCTGGTCCCAGGTCAGGGCCTCGTCGGAGGTGATGTGGAACGCCTCGCCGATGGCCTGCGGACGGTCGAGCAGGCGGACGAACGCACGGGCGAAGTCGGTGTGGTGGGTGAGGGTCCACCACGAGGTCCCGTCACCGGGTACGACGACCTCGCGGCCCTCGAGCATGCGCTGCACGACGGTCCAGCCGCCGGTGAAGGGCAGCAGGGTGTGGTCGTAGGTGTGCGAGGGACGCACGATCGTCATCGGCAGGCCCTCGTCGCGGTACCGGGCCACGAGCAGGTCCTCGCAGGCGATCTTGTCGCGGGAGTACTGCCAGAACGGGTTGCGCAGGGGCGTCGACTCGGTGACCGGGCCGTGCGTGGGCGGTGTCTGGTAGGCCGAGGCGGAGCTGATGAAGACGTACTGCCCGAAGCGGCCCTCGAGCAGGTCGAGGTTGGTGGCCAGCTGGTCGGGGGTGAAGGTCAGGAAGTCGACGACGACGTCGAACTCGCGACCTGCGAGCGCCGTGGCCACCGCGTCACGGTCGCGGACGTCGGCGGTGACGACCTCGGCGCCCTCGGCCGGCTCGTGGGTGCTGCTGGTGCCCCGGTTGAGCAGGGTGACGGCGAACCCGTCGGCGACGGCGGCGCGGGCGCAGGCGGTGCTGATGACCCCCGTGCCGCCGATGAACAGGACGCTGCGGGAGGGGCTCGGGGAGGTCATCACCCCACCCTAGGTCGAGCCCTCGCGCGCCGCGCCCGTCGCCTGACGTCGATCCCATGGCTCCCGTCGGCGCCCCGTCGGTGAGGTCGGTGACCAGCGGACGACACGTTCGGCTCCGGAGTCGGGCGCGGCGTGCTCAGCAGGGGCTCGCCCGGTGCGAGCTGGTCGTCCGGCGGCGTCAGGCGAGGCGCGCGAGGTCGGCCTGGCAGCGGCGCTCGAACTCGCCGAGCTCGGCCAAGGCGTCCTCGAGGTCGCGCCGCCGCTGCTCGAGGTCGGTGCGGCGCTCGTCGATCTGGGCGAGGACGTACTCGAGCTGGCTGGCCTTGCCGCGCGGCCGGTCGTAGAGGTCGATGATCGTGCGGATCTCCACGAGCGGGAACCCGAGGCGCTTGCCGCGCAGGATCAGCGCCAACCGGGTGCGGTCGCGGCGGTGGTAGACCCGCGTGGTGCCGCGTCGCTCGGGGGAGATGAGCCCGAGGTCCTCGTAGTGGCGCACGGTGCGGTGGGTGACGCCGAACTCGTCCGCGATCTCCCGGATGGTCCAGGTCCGTGACTGCCCCGGTGTCCGGTCCGACACCGCCCTGGCGGGGGACGGGTCGAGGTCGGGGGCTGGCATACCGGTGAGTATTGCTTTACGTTGACGTCAACGTCAAGAACTGGCGGCCACACCTGGCACCCCGCACCACCCCCGATCCCACGAGGAGCGCGCATGTTCGAGCTGTCCAAGGAGCACGAGGACTTCCGCAAGGTCGTCCGCGAGTTCGCCGAGGCCGAGGTCGAGCCGCACATCGCGCAGTGGGACAAGGACCACCACTTCCCGAGCGACCTCGTCCCGAAGATGGGCGAGCTGGGCCTGTTCGGGCTCGTCGTGCCGGAGGAGTTCGGCGGCATGGGCGACGACGGCGACTTCACGTCGCTGTGCGTGGCCATCGAGGAGCTTGGCCGGGTCGACCAGTCGATCGGGATCACCCTGTCGGCCGGTGTGGGCCTGGGCATCAACCCGATCCTCACCTACGGGACCCAGGAGCAGAAGGAGCGCTTCCTCCCCGACCTCGTCGCCGGTCGTGCGCTCGCCGGGTTCGGGCTGACCGAGCCGGACGCCGGTTCCGACGCCGGTGCCACCCGCACCAAGGCCGTCCGTGACGGCGACGAGTGGGTAGTCAACGGCTCCAAGGCGTTCATCACCAACTCCGGCACCGACATCACCTCGGTCGTCACCGTCACCGCCCGCACCGGCACCAACGACGACGGGTCGGCCGTCCTCAGCGCGATCATGATCCCTTCGGGCACACCGGGTTTCACCGTCGAGCCCGCCTACGACAAGCTCGGCTGGCACGCCTCCGACACCCACGGCCTGACCTTCGAGGACTGCCGCGTCCCGGTCGGCAACCTGCTCGGCAACGAGGGCGAGGGCTTCAAGCAGTTCCTCAAGACGCTCGACGACGGCCGCATCGCCATCTCGGCGCTCGCCGTCGGCATGAGCCAGCGGATGCTCGAGGAGACGACCGCCTACGCGAAGACCCGCAAGGCGTTCGGCAAGCCGATCGGCGTCAACCAGGGCATCTCGTTCCAGATCGCCGACCTCGCCGTGATGGTCGAGGCCTCGCGCCAGCTGACCTACAAGGCCGCCTGGCTCAAGGACGAGCTCGAGCGCGGCCGCCGCTCCGTCAAGGAGGTCAAGCAGGCCGCCGCGATCTGCAAGCTGTACTCGACCGAGGCCGCCGTCACCGCGACCCGTATCGCCACCCAGGTGTTCGGGGGCAACGGCTTCATGGAGGAGTACCCCGTGGCCCGCTTCTACCGCGATGCCAAGATCCTCGAGATCGGCGAGGGCACCTCCGAGGTCCAGCGCATGGTCATCGCCCGCCACCTCGGCCTCCCGACGGCATGAGCGCCTCGGTGCGAGAGGGTATGGCGGTGAGCACCGCCGACGACAGCAGTCCAGCCTTCGCCGTGGCCGGCGACTCCGGCGCCGACCCCAAGGTGGGCGACGTGCGTCGCCGGCTCGCGGCGGCGTACGAGGCCTCGGCCTCCGCGCCCGAGAAGGCGAAGGCGAAGCTCGACGCGCAGGGGAAGCTCTACGTGCGCGACCGGATCGCGCTGCTCTTCGACGAGGGGAGCTTCGTCGAGGACGGGCGGTTCGCCAACGCCATGGCGCCGGGGCTGCCCGCCGACGGCGTTGTCACGGGGCGCGGCACGGTCGACGGCCGGCCGGCGGTCGTCATCGCCAACGACCCGACGGTCAAGGCCGGCTCGTGGGGCTCGCGGACGGTCGAGAAGATCGTGCGCGCCACGGAGGCGGCCCTGCGCGAGGAGCTGCCGGTTTTTTGGTTCGTCGACTCGGCGGGTGCGCGCATCACCGACCAGGTCGAGATGTTCCCGGGGCGTCGCGGCGCGGGGAAGATCTTCCACAACCAGGTCGCGCTGTCCGGCAAGGTCCCGCAGATCTGCTGCCTGTTCGGCCCGAGTGCAGCCGGCGGTGCCTACATCCCGTCGTTCACCGACCTCATCATCATGGTCGAGGGCAACGCGTCGATGTACCTCGGCAGCCCGCGCATGGCCGAGATGGTCGTCGGCGAGAAGGTCTCGTTGGAGGACATGGGCGGCGCGCGGATGCACTGCACCGTCTCCGGCGTCGGCGACCTGCTGGTGTCCGACGACACCGAGGCCATCGAGCTCGCGAAGCTGTACTTCTCCTACATGCCCACGAGCTGGCGCGCCGACCTGCCTACCTACGCCCCCGAGGAGCCGTCGAGGCCGCTCACGCGCCACACGGTCCCCGAGCGCGAGAGCCAGCCGTTCGACATCCACGAGGTGATCGACGGGCTCGTCGACGACGAGTCGTTCTTCGAGGTCAAGCCGTTGTTCGCCCCGGAGCTCGTCATCGGGTTCGGGCGCATGGCCGGCGAGACCGTCGGCATCGTCGCCAACAACTCCATGGTCAAGGGTGGCGTGCTGTTCACCGACAGCGCCGACAAGGCCGCGCGCTTCATCTGGCTGTGCGACGCGTTCTCGATCCCGCTGCTCTACCTCGCGGACGTCCCGGGCTTCATGATCGGCTCCGAGGTCGAGCGTGGCGGCATCATCCGCCACGGCGCCAAGATGGTGCACGCCGTCTCGTCGGCGACCGTGCCGCAGTTCTGCATCGTGGTCCGCAAGGCGTACGGCGCCGGCCTCTACGCCATGGGCGGGCCCGGGTTCGCCCCCGACGCGACCATCGCGCTGCCGACCGCGCGCATCGCCGTGATGGGGCCCGAGGCGGCGGTGAACGCGGTGTACGCCAACAAGATCGCGGCGATCGAGGACGAGGCGGAGCGCGAGGCGTTCGTGCAGGAGAAGCGGCGCGAGTACGAGGAGGACGTCGACCTCGAGCGGCTCGCCGCCGACCTCGTGCTCGACCAGGTCATCGAGGCCGACGCGTTGCGTGCCGAGCTGCTGCTGCGCCTGCGGTACGCCGCCGGGCGCGAACGCCACTTCGCGACCAAGCGCCGCGACGTTCCCCCGGTCTGACCGTCCGGCCGGGGACCTCGCCCCGGGTCAGGCCCCCGCGATCTCGCGCAGCGCCGCGAGGTGGTGCTCGTACGCCGTCCGCCCCGACCGGGTCAGCGACAGCCAGGTACGGGGGCGCTTGCCCACGTACCCCTTGCGCACCTTGACGTAGCCGGCGGACTCGAGGGTCGAGACCTGCTTGGACAGCACCGAGTCGGACACCTCCACGGCGTCGCGGACCGTCGCGAACTCTGCCTCGTCGACGCTGGCCAGCGCCGCGGTGATGCTGAACCGGACCGGGGCGTGGATCACCTCGTCCAGGCGGTGCCGCGCGTGCACGGCGGCCGCCAGGTGAGGGGCCGAGCCCGCCGCTGCGGCGTCGGTCGCGCTCACCGGCGGCTGCCCCTGACGATGGTGGCGCCGGCGACCACCAGCGGGGCGGCCACGACGGCGGCCGCGAGGACGAGGTAGCCGGGAGCGACGGGGACCGTGTGCCCCCAGGCGTTCATGACGAAGATCGCGGCGAAGGCGAGCAGGACGGTCGGCACCGAGGCTCGGCGCACCGCCGTCCTGGTGTGGCGGGGGCGGGAACGCGTGCCACGCGGCACGAGGCACAGGGCGACGAGGAGCACGGCGTACCCGGCGAGGGCGAGGTGGTCCCACGGGCCGCGGCCGTCGATGACCTCGGACACCGCGACGTAGGCGCCGACGAGCACCCCCAGCCCCGCGGTGGCCAGCCCGTGCACGGTGGCATCACGGCGCGAGCCGACGGAGGCGTTCGACGCAGCCTGGAGCTGCCGGCGCGCCTCCTCCGGGCTGGGATTGGTCGTCATCGTTCCCACGCCGTCCCTGCCGATGGCGGTCCGGTCCGTCGTGTCGTCGTGGTCGCTGCCCCGCATCGTGCCCCCCTCGGTCGTGGCCGCCCCGTCGGCGACTCGTTCCCGACGATAGAAAGTACTTTCCACTTCGTCAAGTGAACGAGCAGGTCACCGGGACGTGTCAGTTGCCGCGGGCGGAGCTGGCGCTGCGCAGGGAGCGCCAGGGGATGCCGACCTCCTCGAGCAGCTCGCGCAGCAGCGGGAGGCTGAGGCCGACGACGTTGCTCGGGTCGCCCTCGATACCGGCCACGTAGGGAGAGCCGAGGCCGTCGAGGGTGAACGCGCCGGCGACGCGCAGCGGCTCGCCGGTCGCGACGTACGCCTCGACCTCCGCCATGTCGACCCGGGCGAAGTGCACGGTGGTCGACGCCGTGGCCCCGAGCGTGGCCCCGGTGCCGCCGGCTCCCGGCTCGCGCATGTCCACCACCCAGTGACCGGTGTGCAGGACGCCGGAGCGACCGCTCATGCGCGACCACCGCTCGACCGCCTCGGCGGCGTCGGCGGGCTTGCCGTGGACCTCCCCGTCGAGCTCGAGCACCGAGTCGCAGCCCACCACGACGGCGTGCTCGATCTGCCCGGCCACGTCCTCCGCCTTGGCGCGGGCCAGGACGAGGGCGACGTCCTCGGGGGCCAGCTCGCCGTAGGTCTCCCGGGCGGCGGCCGTGACCGCGTCCTCGTCGACGCCGCTGACGACGATGCTCGGCTCGACCCCTGCTGCCAGCAGCAGCTTCTTGCGGGCGGGCGAGGCGGAGGCCAGGACGATGGAAGCGGTCGGGTTGGTCATGACCGGGACTGTAGCCGTGCCGGGGCGGTGCTCAGCCGAGCTGGTTGTCCACGAAGCACCAGCGCCACGACTCACCCGGTTCGAAGCTGCGCATCACGGGGTGGCGGGTCTGGTGGAAGTGGGCGTCGGCGTGCTTCTCCGGCGAGGAGTCGCAGCAGCCGACGTGGCCGCACTGCAGGCAGAGCCGCAGGTGCACCCACGTCGTGCCGTCGCGCAGGCACTCCTCGCAGCCGTGCGGGCTCGTCGGGGCCACGAACCGGTCGTGCGCCGCGGCCAGGTGCTGGCACTCGTCCTCCGCGCGCTCTACCGGGAGCATGGGCTCGTCCCGCAGGTCGGAGGTACGGCTCTCGATCCGGTCGAGCATCGACTCCTCGATGTCGAGCTGGTCCATGACATGGGAGAGCACCTCCTGGTCGGCCAGTCCCTCGTCGCGGATGCGCAGCAGCTCCCGGCGCTCGGCGAGCAGCATCGTCATCCTCATGCGACGGTAGGTCTCGCTCGGGGTCTCCGCACCCTCGCGGCCCTGTCCGAGGCGCTCCCAGACGATGTTGGTGCGGTTCTCGGCGCGGGTGCGCAGGGTCTCGATGACGTCGGGGTCGGACTCGTCGCACTCCTCCAGGGCCTTCAGGCCGGCGGCCACGGAGGCCTGGAGGATGGTGGCCTCCTGCAGGGCGTCCTCGCGCGGGTCGGGCCCGCGCACCCGCAGGGCGCGCGCGAGCAGCGGCAGCGTGGTGCCCTGGAGGAGCAGGGTCCCGACGGTCACCACCATGGCGATCCAGACGAGCAGGCCGCGGTACTGCGTGCTGGGCGGGAGCGTGAACGCGGCGGCCAGGGTGACGACGCCCCGCATACCGGCCCACGAGATGATCGCGCTCTGCGCGTAGGGCCGAGAGGTGGGGCTGACCCCCTTGTCGAACCGGCCGAAGAACCACCGCGTCGGGAAGACGTAGACCGGGCGCAGGAGCACCACCGTCGCCAGGACGGCTGCCGAGACCACGAGCACCCGGCCCCAGCCGAGCCCCGAGCTCGCCACGTCGCTGACGATGCGGCGCATCTGCAGGCCGATCATGAGGAACACGGCGTTCTCCAGCAGGAACTGCACCGACGCCCAGTTGATCCGTTCGCTCAGGCGCGACGCGGCGTTCTGCACGACGGGGGACTTGTGCCCGAGCAGCAGCCCCGCGACCACCACGCTCAGGACGCCCGAGGAGTGGAAGTGCTCGGCCGGGAGGAAGGCGAGGAAGGGCACGATGAAGGACAGGGACGTGTCGATCGCCGGGTCGGTGAAGGACCTGCGCACGAACCCGACCACGAAGGCCACCACGACACCGAACCCGACACCGCCGATGACGGCCCAGGCGAAGTCGCCCGCCACCGAGCCCATCGTCACGGCCTGGGCGGTGCCCGCCGCGGTGAAGGCGGCGATGGCCGTCCGCAGGGAGACGAGCGCGGTGGCGTCGTTGACGAGCGACTCACCCTCGAGGATCGTCACGACCCGGCGGGGGAGGCCTATCCGGCGGGCCACGGCCGAGGCGGCGACGGCGTCCGGCGGCGCGACGACCGCACCCAGGGCGAACGCCACGGCGAACGGCACGGGGAGCAGCCACCAGGTCACGAGACCGACCCCGGCCGCCGTGAAGAGCACGAGGCCGACCGAGAGCGCGACGATCGACGTCGTGTTGGCCCGGAAGTCCACCAGGGACGTCCGGACCGCCGCGGCGTAGAGCAGCGGGGGGAGCAACCCGTAGAGCACGACCTGCGGGGTGAGCACCGGTTCGGTGATGAACGGCACGAACGAGGCGACGATGCCGGTGACGATGAGGGCCAGCGGCGCCGGCACGGCCAGCTTGCTCGCGAGTCCGGCGACGGCGATGACCGCGGCGACGAGGACCACCAGGGTCAGGGCGAGTTCCACGTCGGCATCCTCGCACCTGGCCGTCCACCCCGCCGATGGCGTCTCGGGACGGACGGCCGGGTGGACGGCGGGGTGGACGGCGGGGTGGACGGCGGGGTGGACGGCGGGGTGGACGGCGGGGTGGCCGGCGGGTGGTGCGCGAGGGCGCTGGTCAGGCGAGCTCCCCCAGGACGGCCTGGCGCAGGGTGTCGAGCCCGACGCCGCCGATGTCGAGGGCCTTGCGGTGGAAGTCCTTGAGGCTGAACGCGTCACCCTCACGCAGGCGGACCTGCTCGCGCAGCTGCAGCCACAGCCGCTCGCCGATCTTGTAGGACGGCGCCTGGCCGGGCCAGCCCAGGTAGCGGTCGAGCTCGAAGCGCAGCCACGCCTCGCCCTGGTTGGCGTGCGCCGTGAGGTAGGCCCAGGCCTTGTCGTAGGTCCACTCCCCGCCGCCGACCTCCTCGGGCGCCTCGAACCCGCAGTGCACACCGATGTCGATGACGACGCGGGCGGCCCGCAGGGACTGGCTGTCGAGCAGGCCCATGCGGTTGCCGGGGTCGTCCATGTAGCCCAGCTCGGCCATGAGCAGCTCGGCGTAGAGGGCCCAGCCCTCACCGTGGCCCGAGGTCCAGGCCAGGATCCGGCGCCAGCGGTTGAGCAGCTCGGAGCGGAACACCGTCTGGGCGACCTGGAGGTGGTGGCCCGGGACGCCCTCGTGGTAGACGGTCGTGAGCTCCTTCCAGGTGCCGAACTCCGTGACGCCCTTCGGCACCGACCACCACATCCGGCCCGGCCGGGTGAAGTCCTCGCTCGGGCCGGTGTAGTAGATGCCGCCCGTCTGGGTGGGGGCGATCATGCACTCGATGCGGCGCACGGGGTCGGGGATGTCGAAGTGGGTGTCGGCGAGGACGGCGATGGCCTCGTCGGCCTTGGTCTGCATCCACGTCCGCAGCTCGTCGGTCCCGTGCAGCTGGTAGCGGGGGTCGTCCTCCAGGGCGGCGATGGCCTCCTTGACGGTGGCCCCGGGCTTGATCTGGTCGGCCACGGCTGCCATCTCGGCGCTGATCCGGGCGACCTCGTCCTGGCCCCAGCGGTAGGTCTCCTCGAGGTCGACCTCGGCGCCGAGGAACAGTCGCGACCACAGGGCGTAGCGCTCGCGTCCGCAGGCGTCGGCCTCCGGGGCCCGGTCGAGGAGCTCGGCCTCGAGCCAGCGTCCGAGGTCGGCGTACGCCTCGCTCGCGGTGGCGACCGCGGACGCGAGCTCGGCACGCGTGCCGTCGGTGAGCTCGGTGTCGTCGGCCTTCGCGCCGGACAGCAGGCTCGCGAAGTAGCCGTCGTCGGCGGTGAGGTCACGGCACTGCTGGACGCAGGCCCGGACCTGTCGCCGGGGCGCGACGTCGCCGCGCCCGGCGGCGGTGGTGAGGCTCTGCTTCCACTGGTCGAGCGCCGTCGGCACCTTGGTCATGCGCCGGGCGATGACACCCCAGTCCTCCTCCGTGGCCGTCGCCATGAGGTCGAAGCAGCCGCGGATCTCCTGCAGCGGCGAGGCGATGACGTTGAGCGACATCTCCTCCAGCCCTGAGGCGTGCACCTCCTCGGCGAGGCCCAGCCGCTCGCGCATGGCGGCCAGGGTGACCCGGTCGATGTCGTCGACGGCCTCGGCAGCCTCCAGCCTGGCGAGGGTCTCCCGGCGCAGCCGCGAGGCGGCCTCGAGGCCCGCGGGGGAGAAGTCGTCGAGGTCCTCCTCGTGGCCGGCGATCCCGAGGCCGGTCGCGGTGATCGGGCTGAGGGCGACGAGCTCGGCGAGGAAGTCGTCGGCGATCTGGTCGATGGGGGTGGCTGGGCGGGCTGTGGAGGTGTCGTGGCTCACCCGGGCGAAGGTACCCCAGCGCCCTGACGGCGTCACCGGAAATCCTGGTTGCCTGCGTCCCTAGGGTGGGGGCCATGAGCGCTCGAGTCCTGTCCCTCAACGTCGGCCGCGCCGAGCCCAACCCCGCCAAGCAGGTCGGGGTCACGGGCATCGGCAAGACCCCGGTCGGCTCCGCGGTCCTGCGGGCCCCGGGCCCCAAGCACGGCGGCCTCGGCAGCGGCCTCGAGGGCGACTTCATCGGCGACGTGCAGCACCACGGCGGCGACCAGCAGGCGGTGTACGCCTTCGCCCGGGAGGAGCTCGACCGGTGGGAGGAGCGCCTGGGACGACCCCTCGCGAACGGGCTGTTCGGCGAGAACCTGACCACCACCGGACTCGACGTCGACGCCGCGCTGCTCGGTGAGCGGTGGGCCGTGGGCGAGGAGGTCGTGCTCGAGGTGTGCGGTCCCCGGATCCCGTGCGCCACCTTCCAGGCGCGCATGGGCGAGAAGGGCTGGGTCCGCCGCTTCACCGAGGTGGGCCGGTCCGGCGCCTACCTGTCGGTGGTGACCGGCGGCACCGTACGCAGCGGCGACGCGGTCGAGGTGGTCTCCCGCCCGGACCACGACGTCGACGTCGTGGTCGCCTTCCGGGCGTTCACCGGTGACCTCGACGCCGCCCGTCGTGTGCTGGATGCCGGTGCGCTGGGGGCCGAGGACGCGGCCGAGCTGCGCGAGACGGTCGAGCGCCGCAGCCGCTGACGGGTCGCTGCAGGGTGGGGCCCCTGCCGTCAGCGCCAGGCGGAGGCCTGCCAGGCGCCGGGTCCCGGTCTGAGCGGCCGGCGGACCAGCCGTTCGCGCGAGGCCCACACCGAGGTGCGCCGCGGAGCCGTCGCCTCCTCGCCACCGGACGCGGCGGACAGGACGGCGAGCAGCGCCGCGATCTCCTCGGGGCTGGCGTCACCCCGGACCAGCCGCAGCGGGGTGCGCTCGGGAACGTCGTCGGCTGCCATCAGAGCGGGATGTTCCCGTGCTTCTTGGGGGGAAGCGTCTCGCGCTTGGTGCGCAGCGCCCGCAGGGCCTTGGTGACGTTCATGCGGGTGTTGGACGGCGTGATCACCGTGTCGACGTAGCCGCGCTCGGCCGCGATGTACGGGTTGGCGAGGGTGTCCTCGTACTCGGTGATGAACCGTGCCCGCGCCTCGTCGACGTTCTCGCCGGCCGCCTCGGCTGCGGCGAGCTGGCGGCGGTAGAGGATGTTGACCGCGCCCTGGGCTCCCATCACGGCGATCTGGGCGGTGGGCCACGCGAGGTTGATGTCGGCGCCGAGGTGCTTGGAGCCCATGACGTCGTAGGCGCCGCCGTAGGCCTTGCGCGTGATGACGGTGACGAGGGGGACGGTGGCCTCGGCGTAGGCGTAGATGAGCTTGGCGCCGCGGCGGATGATGCCGTCCCACTCCTGGTCGGTGCCCGGCAGGAACCCGGGGACGTCGACGAAGGTCAGCACCGGCACGTTGAACGCGTCGCAGGTGCGCACGAAGCGGGCCGCCTTCTCGGAGGCGTCGATGTCGAGCGTGCCGGCGAACTGCATGGGCTGGTTGGCCACGACACCCACCGAACGACCCTCGACACGCCCGAACCCGCAGATGATGTTCGGCGCGAAGAGCGGGTGCACCTCGAGGAACTCGCCGTCGTCGACGACGGTGCCGATCACGGTGTGCATGTCGTAGGGCTGGTTGGGGCTGTCGGGGATGAGCGTGTCGAGGACGCGGTCGTCGTCGGTCACCTCGAGCGAGGGCAGGTCGCCGTCGTCGGCGAAGGACGGCGGCTCCTCGAGGTTGTTGCTCGGCAGGTAGGACAGCAGGGCCTTGACGTACTCGATGGCATCGGCCTCGTCGTCGCCCATGTAGTGGGCCACACCGGACCGGGTGTTGTGGGCGCGCGCGCCGCCGAGGTCCTCGAAGGAGACGACCTCGCCGGTGACGGTCTTGATGACGTCGGGGCCGGTGATGAACATGTGGGAGGTCTGGTCGACCATCACCGTGAAGTCGGTGACCGCGGGGGAGTAGACGGCCCCGCCGGCGCAGGGGCCCATGACGAGCGAGATCTGCGGGATGACGCCACTGGCGTGCACGTTGCGGCGGAAGATCTCGCCGTACAGGCCGAGGGAGACCACGCCCTCCTGGATGCGCGCGCCGCCGGAGTCGTTGAGCCCCACGACGGGGCAGCCGACCTTCATGGCGAAGTCCATGACCTTGCAGATCTTCTCGCCGAACACCTCGCCGAGGGAGCCGCCGAACACGGTGAAGTCCTGCGCGAAGACCGCGACGGTGCGCCCGTCGACCGTGCCGTACCCGGTGACGACCCCGTCGCCGTACGGCCGGTTCTGCTCCTGGCCGAAGGCGGTGCTGCGGTGGCGCGCGTACTTGTCCATCTCCACGAACGAGCCCTCGTCGAGGAGCATCTCGAGCCGCTCGCGGGCGGTCTTCTTGCCCCGCGCGTGCTGCTTCTCCACCGCCCGCTCGGACCCGGCGTGCGCGACCTCGGCCACGCGGCGCTTGAGGTCGGCGAGCTTGCCGGCCGTGGAGTGGATGTCGATGTCGTCGGGGACGTCGGTGCCACCGGTCGAGACCGGGGCGGGGGCGTCCTCGTTGACGGGATCGGTGGTCTGCGCCATGGCCGGGAGCCTAGCCTTGACCCCATGCGCGAACCTCTCCAGCGTGAGGCATTGCACGAGGCGTTGGTCACGTCGGGATCCCGGTGGACCGATGTCGACGTGCACCACGAGCTCGGCTCCACCAACGCAGAGGCCGCGCGCATCGCGCGGCCGTTCCACGTCGTGGTGACCGACCACCAGCAGGCAGGCCGCGGACGCCTCGGGCGCACGTGGGAGACGCCGCGCGGCACCTCGGTGACGTTGTCGGTGCTCCTGCCGGCGCCGGACACCGGGCGCGAGTGGATGCCGCTCGCCGCGGGCCTCGCGGTCCGCGACGCCGTACGCGACGTGGCGGGCGTCGAGGCCGCCCTGAAGTGGCCCAACGACGTCCTGCTCCCGGCCGACGGCGAGCGCAAGGTCGGCGGCATCCTCTGCGAGCTCCAGCCCGGGGGCATCGTCGTCGGGATCGGCGTCAACGTCGACCAGGAGCGCGACGAGCTGCCCGTCGACACGGCGACCTCGCTGCGCCTCGCCGGAGCACCGGACGTCCGCCGCGAGGACCTCGTCGTCGCGATCCTCACCCACCTCGCGCGCTGGCACGCCGACCTCTGCGACGGGTCGCAGGCCCGCGCCGGCGTCCACGCGGCGTACCGCGCCGCCTGCCTGACCATCGGCCGTGACGTCGAGCTCCACGTCGGCGCCGCGGACGTGCGCCGCGTGCGCGCGACGGGTGTCGACGAGGAGGGACGGCTCGTGGTCGCCGGGGGCGGCACCGAGTACCCGGTCGCCGCCGGCGACGTCGTGCACGTGCGCCCCGTGGGCTGACCCGCGCCGCACCGGCTCGCCGGGCAGCCGCACCCGGACCGGACAGGGAGCCCGACACGGCCGGTCCCGGACGGCAGGCCCGGGGTGCGCACGGCATGATGCGGGGTGAGGGGAGCGCGACGGTGCGCCCCGAGCAGCCCATCCGTGAACCCTGCCCGAGGAGCCCGAGGAGGTGTCAGTCGTGTCCGAGGTCGGCCGACACCGCATCGTGCGCCCCGAGGACTTCGCCGCCCTGGGACCGGACAACCTCGAGGCACGCCTGCTGGGCAAGCCGGCGACCATGGCCCGCCGCGACGTCAGCCGCGGGGCCGAGGTGTCGCTGCTGTCGGCGCGCAAGTTCTGGCACGCCCTCGGGTTCCCGATCGTCGAGGACGACGACGCGATGTTCACCGAGGCCGACCAGATGGCCCTCATGGCCGTCGCCCGGCTGGTGCGCGAGGAGGAGCTCGACGAGCAGACCGCCCTCGCGCTGACCCGCGCGTTCGCCCGCACCACCGACCGCCTGGCCGTCTGGCAGACCCAGCTCATGGCCGAGGCCCTGGCCGCCCCGGGCCTGGAGGCGGCGCTCGACGAGGCGGATGCACGCGCGGTGCCGGACCAGGCCGCCGCCAGGGCTGCCGCCCGCAAGCTCGCGGACATGGCCGACAGCCTCGAGCCGCTCCTGATCTACGCCTGGCGGCGGCACCTCACCGCCGCCATCTCGCGCATGCTCGCCGACGCCGACCCGCAGCAGTCCTCGCAGGGGGTGCGCAGGGTCGTCGGGTTCGCCGACCTCGTCAGCTTCACCTCCCTGGTGCGCCGCATGACCGAGCGGCAGCTGGCGGTGATGGTGCAGCGGTTCGAGGCGCTCGCCACCGACATCGTCACGGCCCACGGTGGCCGCGTCATCAAGACCGTGGGCGACGAGATCCTCTTCGTCACCATCGACGCCGCGCCCGCCGCCGCGGTCGCGCTCGACCTCGTCGAGACCATGGCCGAGGACGACCTGCTTCCCGACGTCCGCGTCGGCATGGCCGTCGGCCCGGTCCTGTCGCGGCTCGGTGACGTCTTCGGCACGACCGTCAACCGGGCCAGCCGCCTCACCAGCGTGGCGCCGGGTGGAGGGGTGCTCGTCGACGACGCGCTCGCCTCCGCGCTCGCCTCGGTGTCGGGGTTCGAGACCACCGCGCTGCGGCGGCGGACCCTGCGCGGCATCGGCGAGGTGACACCGAGCGAGCTGCGCCGGGCGGCCGGTGGCCGCCTCGGCGGACGCGCCCCCGGGACCGTCGCGGCCACCTCCGCAGCCTCCACCCTGACCGACCCCCGGAAGGACACCCCATGAGCACGGCACTGGTCCGTACCGAGCGGCACGGCGAGGGCGGCCACGTCGCCGAGATCGTGCTCGACCGCCCCGAGGCGATGAACGCCGTCTCCACGCAGATGGCCCACGCGCTGGGCCGTGCGACCAAGGAGCTGTCCGAGGACCCGACCGTCCGGGCCGTCGTCGTCAGCTCCACCCACCCGAAGGCCTTCTGCGTCGGCGCGGACCTCAAGGAGCGAAACTACTTCACCGACGAGGAGCTGCGCGCGCAGCGGCCGCTGGCCCGCGCGGCGTACCGGGGGGTGCTCGACCTGCCCGTCCCGGTGGTCGCGGCGGTCGACGGGTACGCCCTCGGCGGTGGCTTCGAGATCGCGCTGTCGTGCGACCTGGTCGTCTGCGGCGACTCCGCCGTGGTCGGGCTCCCCGAGGTGTCCGTCGGCGTCATCCCCGGAGGGGGCGGTACCCAGCTGCTGACGCGGCGCGTCGGCTGGTCACGGGCGGCGCGCATGGTGTTCACGGCCGAGCGGTTCTCCGCGGCCGACGCCCACGCCCTGGGGGCCGTCGACGAGGTGGTGCCTGCCGGCACCGCCCGTGACCGGGCGCTCGAGCTCGCCACCACCATCGCGCGGCACTCGCCCGTCGGCGTGCGCAACGCCAAGGCCGCCATGCGGCTCGGGTTCGACACCGACCTCGACGCCGGGCTGCAGATCGAGGACGAGCGCTGGGCCGCGACCGCCTTCTCCGCCGACCGGGCCGAGGGTGTTGCTGCTTTCAACGAAAAGCGTCCTCCGGTGTGGCCCGGTCGCTGATCGGGCCCCCGGTTGCCTACGATCACCCCCATGACCCGAGTGCTGCTGGCCGAGGACGACCCCGCCATCTCCGAACCCCTGGCTCGCGCGTTGCGCCGTGAGGGGTACGACGTGGACGTCCGTGCCGACGGACGAGCCGCCCTCGAGGCGTCCGCGGAGAACCCCGACCTCGTGGTGCTCGACCTCGGCCTCCCGTACGTCGACGGCCTCGAGGTGTGCCGCCGCATCCGCGCCGAGGGCCGCACGGTCCCGGTCCTGATCCTCACGGCGCGCGCCGACGAGGTCGACACCGTCGTCGGGCTCGACGCCGGCGCCGACGACTACGTCACGAAGCCGTTCCGGCTGGCCGAGCTGCTGGCCCGGGTGCGGGCGCTGCTGCGCCGCAACCCCACCGACGCCCCCTCCACCAACGAGCTGGTGCGCATCGACCCCGAGGGCCGGCGCGCCTGGTTCCGCGAGGAGGAGCTCCAGCTCACCGCGAAGGAGTTCGACCTGCTGCGCGTCCTCGTGCGCGAGCAGGGCAAGGTCGTCTCCCGCGAGCAGCTCATGCGCGAGATCTGGGAGACCGCCTGGTTCGGGTCGACCAAGACCCTCGACATGCACATCTCGGTCCTGCGGCGGAAGCTCGGCGACGACGCCGCCCAGCCCCGCTACATCGCCACCGTCCGTGGTGTCGGCTTCCGCTTCGAGCGCGGCGAAGAGGTCTGACCCGCTGACATGCGCCAACAGCTGATCCGCTCGACCGTCCTCGCCGTCAGCCTGGCCATCCTCATCACCATGGCCCCGGTCGGCTTCGCGATCTGGCGGGCGACGGTCCGCGGACAGGGCGTGGTGTGGCAGTGGCTCGACGCCGGCACCCCCGCGTCCACCTCCATGCGCCTCGGCGGGGTGGTCATCGCGCTCGCGGTGCTGGCCCTCGGTGTCGGGGTGTTCGTCGCCATCCAGCAGGCGCAGCGGCTCTCGCGCCCGATGACCCTGCTGGCCGACCGGGCCGAGCGGCTCGGGGCGGGGGAGTCGCGCATCCAGCCGCTGCACACGGGCATCGCCGAGCTCGACCAGGTGAGCCAGGTGCTCTCACGCAGCGCCCAGACGCTCACCAAGTCGCTCGCCTCGGAGCGCGACTTCGCCGCCGACGCCTCGCACCAGCTGCGTACGCCGCTCACCGCGCTGCTCATGCGGCTCGAGGAGATCGCGGCCACCGACGACCTCGAGGTCGTGCAGGAGGAGGCCAACATCGCCATCGCGCAGGTGGAGCGCCTCACCCGCGTCGTCGACGACCTCATGTCGCGCACCCGCCGAGGCGGTGACGAGCCCAAGGCGACCGTGTCACTGGACTCGGTCATCGCCGCGCTGCAGCGCGAGTGGCAGCCCGCGTTCGAGCAGGCCCGGCGCAGCGTCCGCGTGCACGGCGAGCGGGGACTCGTCGTCCAGGCCACGCCGGTCGCGCTGTCCCAGGTGCTCTCCACCCTGCTGGAGAACTCCCTCGCGCACGGCCGGGGCACCGTCGACGTGCACGCCCGACGGTCGGGCCCGTCGGTCGTCGTCGAGGTGAGCGACCAGGGCGAGGGCGTGCCGGCCACCATCGCGCCGCACATCTTCGAGCGCTCTGTGACGACCAGCGGCACCGGCCTCGGTCTCGCGCTGGCCCGTGACCTCGCCGAGTCCAACGGCGGGCGCCTCGAGCTCATCCAGGCCCAGCCGGCGATCTTCGCCCTGTTCCTCAGCGAGTCCGACGCCGGCTGAGCGGCCCGGCCAACTCTCAGCCCCCTGTTGTGCCCTGCCCACACACCCTCGTGGGGATGCGGCTCCTCGCTGCCCCCGGACCTTCGGCCACTCGCCCGGAAGTGTGGGGGCGGCGGCGTACGGGGGCCCAGCTTTCGGCCACTCGCCCGGAAGTGTGGGCGCGGCGGCGTACGGGGGCCCAACTTTCGGCCACTCGCCCGGAAGTGTGGGCGCGGCGGCGTACGGGGGGCCAAACTTCGGCCACTCGTCCGGAAGTGCGGGCGCGGCGACGGCGCAGCGGCACGCCGGCGACCGCGGGCCGGTCGACCTCAGCGGGACACGGGTGAGGTGTCCTCGAGCTCCTGGCTGAAGACGAAGCGCCGGTAGGCCCAGAACCGGAACAGCGTGCCGAGCCCGATGCCGACGACCTTGGCGGCGTTCTCCGCGGCGAGGCTCGTCGGCCCCGACACCAGCTGGTTGGTGAGCCCGACGCACGCGGCCTGGATCAGCAGGGCCACGCCGTTGGTGAGCGCGAACAGCATGGCCTCGTGGTGGACCGGCCGGTTGCGCCGGTGCCGGAACGTCCACATCCGGTTGCCGACCCACGCGACCGCGGTGGCGACGGCGGCGGAGATGATGGTCGCGATGACCGCCCTGGACAGGATCCAGGTGCCCTCGCCCTGAAGCACGGTCGCCCGCAGGAGGTTGAACCCGCCGAGGTCGATGACGAAGGCCACCGCCCCCACCACCCCGAACTTGATGATCTCGCGGTAGAGGACGTCGACCGTCCCGCGCAGGCGCGTGACGAGGGAGGGGCTCGCTGACACCAGTGGAGACTATCGGCGCGACCTGTATGCCGCGTGGCGGCTCGCGCGCGCCCGACCCGTGAGGCGGGGCGAAGGCTCCCGCGTCTGGGCCGATATCCTCGCCGCGTGACCTCACCGCAGCGTGCTCCCGGAGGGTTCCCGGTCGTCGGCGTCATCGGCGGGGGGCAGCTGGCGCGGATGTGCGCCGGCCCGGCCGCCGAGCTCTCCATCACCCTCAGCGTCCTGTCCGAGGCGCCCGACGCGGCTGCGGCCCAGGTGGTCCCGCACTCGCCGGTCGGTGACCACACCGACGTCGACGACGTGCTCGACTTCGCCCGTCACTGCGACGTCGTGACGTTCGACCACGAGCACGTGCCCCCGGCCGTCCTCGAGGCCCTGGTGTCCTCGGGGGTGGCCCTGCACCCGACGCCGGAGGCCCTTCGCTTCGCCCAGGACAAGCTGGCGATGCGCGAGCGCCTCACCACCATCGGGGTCGCCTGCCCGCGGTGGGCACGGGCCCGCACCGCGGCAGAGGTCGAGGACTTCGCCGAGCAGGTCGGCTGGCCCGTGGTGGCCAAGACGCCGCGCGGGGGCTACGACGGCAAGGGCGTGCGCGTCATCGGCTCCGCCGCGGAGGTCGCGGACTGGCTCGACCAGGTGGGCGCGCCCGGTGCCCTGCACGACGGCGTGCTCCTGGAGGAGAAGGTCGACTTCGTCCGCGAGCTCGCCGTGCTCATCGCCCGCAGCCCGTCCAACCAGGCCGCGGCGTGGCCCGTCGTCGAGACGGTCCAGACCGACGGCATCTGCACCGAGGTACTCGCCCCCGCTCCCGGCCTCGACCCCGACCTCGCGGCCGTGGCCACCGAGGCGGGCCTGCGCATCGCCGAGGAGCTCGGCGTCACCGGGGTGTTCGCCGTGGAGATGTTCGAGGTGCGCGACCCCGGCTCCGGCGCGGCCGCGTACGTCGTCAACGAGCTCGCGATGCGTCCCCACAACAGCGGCCACTGGTCGATGGACGGCGCGGTCACCGGGCAGTTCGAGCAGCACCTGCGCGCGGTCCTCGACCTCCCGCTGGGCGCCCCCACACCGCGAGCCCCCTGGACCGTCATGGCGAACGTCCTCGGCGGCGACTACCCGGACCTGTACCCCGCGTACCGCCACATCATGGCCAGGGACCCCGCGCTCAAGGTGCACCTCTACGGCAAGGCGGTCCGACCCGGCCGCAAGATCGGGCACGTGACCGTCAGCGGCACCGACCTCGACGACCTGCGCGAGCGGGCGCGTCACGCGGCCGACTACCTCGCAGGAGTGATCACCGAATGAGCGACCAGCAGCAGGCGCCCCTCGTCGGGCTCGTGATGGGCAGCGACAGCGACTGGCCCGTCATGGAGCTGGCCGCCTCGGCGCTCGAGGAGTTCGGCGTGCCCTACGAGGCGGACGTCGTCTCGGCGCACCGCATGCCGGAGGAGATGATCGCCTACGGACAGCAGGCCGCCGGTCGCGGCCTGCGCGTCGTCATCGCCGGCGCGGGGGGCGCGGCCCACCTGCCGGGCATGCTCGCCGCCGTGACCCCGCTGCCCGTCATCGGTGTGCCGGTCCCGCTCAAGCACCTCGACGGCATGGACTCGTTGCTGTCCATCGTCCAGATGCCCGCCGGGGTGCCGGTCGCCACGGTCTCGGTGGGTGGCGCCCGCAACGCCGGGCTGCTGGCGGTTCGGGTGCTGGCCGCGGGGGAGGGCCCGTACGCCGTGGGACTGCGCGAGGCGATGGTGCGCTTCCAGGGCGACCTGCGCGACCAGGCGCACGCGAAGGGCGCAGCCCTGCGCGAGCGCCGCGGGCGCTAGCGGACGACCGGGCCGGCCTGTCGCGCCTGGTGGGGGCGATCAGGGCTGCAGAACGGGGATGTCCGACTCCCAGTACGACGCCGTGAAGCGAGCGTCCCAGGCGCCGGGCACCTTGCCGAGCTGGTTGATCGTCGTCGAGGTGCCGCGGTAGGGGAAGACCTCGTAGACGCGTGCGACATCGCTGCTGCTGTTCGTGGCGAGCAGGATCCAGCTGCGCGGTCCGCAGTTGTTGAGCGCGAGCCCGTCGAAGCTCCAGGTCGAGCCGCGCAGCAGGGTGAGCCTGGGGGCGAACGCACCGCTGCGCTTCATCGTGACCAGGTAGAGCGCGCCCTTCTTCGTCGTCATGAGCAGCGCGTCGACGGCGGTCGCGTCGTCCCACGCACGGTACTGGTAGGCGAGCGTCATGGCCGTGACCCCGCCGAAGCCGGCCTTGGCACCAGCGGCGGCCACGCTCGGTGACCCCCACGTCTTCTCCGAGACCTTGTACCGGGCGAGGTTTCCGGTCCGGCCGCTCACGGCGTAGAGGTAGCCGCTCTTGGTCAGCTCGGGGTTGCGGTCGGAGGCGTCGACCATCTTGGTGACGGATCCCCAGCCGGTCCCGAACTTCTTCTCGGTGTAGGCCTTGGTCTGCTTGACCGTGTTGTAGTGCGTGGTCCCGAAGACCAGCCGGTCCGTGCGGACGGCGAACTGCCGGTAGTAGAGGTAGCGGGACGGGTAGTAGACGGCGTCCCACTGCGCGCTCACCCCTGCCATCGCGCTCACCTGTGCCGGGGCCGTGTAGAGGCGCTCCTGGTACGGCGCCTTGCCGTAGTCGCTGCTGTCGAAGACCTGCTGCGTCAGGTCGGCGTCCGGCTCGATGGTGCTGGCCTCGAGGCGGCACCCCGGGACGCTGGGGACGACGGCCCCGGGTGCGGCCGCAGGCGCTCCTGCTGGCGTGCGCGCGGGCGCGGACGCCGCGGAGCCGGCGGTGGCGAGCGCGGACGCGGCGAGTGCGGTCACGGCGACTGCGGACGCCACGCGGGCACGGACGGACCTGGTGGTCATGGGTTCCCCTCACGGTACGGCGCGGCGGTTCCCCCGGGCGTTCCCCTCGAACGCCCGCGCCGCCGGCGCGGCCCAGTGTGGCAGGGGAACGGGTGTCAGCGGGCCATTCCGGAGGACCGGGCCTCGCGCCACTCGATCTTGGGGCAGGTGTCCATGACGACCCCGAGCCCCGCCGCCCTGGCCCGGGCGGCAGCGGCCTCGTCGACCACGCCGAGCTGCATCCACACGGCGTCGATGGTGAGGCGGTCCTTGTGCGCGATGGCGTCGTCGACGACCGCGCCGACGTGCTCGGAGCTGACGAAGCAGTCGACCACCTTGATGTCGGTGCCGTCGGGGATGTCGGCGATGGAGGCGTAGCCCTGCTCGCCGTGCACGGTCTCCGCGGAGGGGTGCACGGGGATGATCCCCTTGCCCAGCTCGACCTTCAGCCAGCGTGACACGTCGAAGGCCGGGCGCTCCTGGTTGGACGACAGCCCCACCACCACCCAGGTGCCGGGGTCGGCCAGCAGCTCGCGGACCAGCTCGGGGTCGTTCTGGTGCTTCAACGTCATACCCGCAGCATCACACGTCCACCTGAAGGCGCAAGCGCGGTGGCGGGACGGCCCGGGCGAAGGCCCCTCCGGGAGGCCCTAAGATCGTCCGCGGACCCCAACCGTGAAGGAACACCTGTGAAGATCACCGTCGTCGGCCTCGGCAAGATCGGGCTGCCCCTCGCCGTGCAGTTCGCCAAGTCTGGACACGACGTCCTCGGAGCCGACGTGAGCCAGCCCGTGGTCGACCAGGTCAACGCCGGCACCGAGCCGTTCCCCGGTGAGGCGCACCTCGCGGAGTACCTCGCCGAGGTCGTGCCCGCCGGCAACCTCAAGGCCACCACCGACACCGCCGCCGCGGTCGCCGAGAGCGACGCCGTCGTGGTCGTGGTCCCGCTGTTCGTCGACGAGGAGGCCCGCCCCGACTTCGGCTGGATGGACTCGGCCACGGACGACATCGCCCGCGGGCTCAAGCCGGGCACGCTGGTCATCTACGAGACCACCCTCCCGGTCGGCACCACCCGCACCCGGTGGAAGCCGAAGCTGGAGCAGGGCAGCGGGCTCGTGGAGGGCACGGACTTCCACCTCGTCTTCTCGCCCGAGCGGGTGCTGACGGGTCGTGTCTTCGCCGACCTGCGCAAGTACCCCAAGCTCCTCGGCGGGCTCTCGGAGGCCGGTGCGGCCAAGGCCGTCGAGTTCTACGAGCAGGTGCTGCAGTTCGACGAGCGCCCCGACCTCGAGCGCGGCAACGGCGTCTGGGACCTCGGCAGCGCGGAGGCCGCCGAGATGGCCAAGCTGGCCGAGACGACCTACCGCGACGTCAACATCGGCCTCGCCAACCAGTTCGGCGCGTTCGCCGCGAAGAACGGCATCGACGTCTTCCAGGTCATTGAGGCCAGCAACTCCCAGCCCTACAGCCACATCCACCGTCCCGGCATCGCCGTCGGCGGCCACTGCATCCCCGTCTACCCGCGCCTCTACCTGTGGAACGACCCGGACGCCACCGTCGTGCGCGCCGCTCGCGAGGCCAACGCCGCGATGCCCGCCTACACCGTGGGCCTGACCGTCGGCGCGGCCGGCGGCAGCCTCCGGGGCAAGAAGGTCGCCGTCCTCGGCGCCTCCTACCGTGGCGGCGTCAAGGAGACCGCGTTCTCGGGCGTCTTCGCCACGGTCGACGCGCTGCGCGAGGCGGGTGCGCAGGTCGTGGTCCACGACCCGATGTACTCCGCGGAGGAGCTCGCCAAGTTCGGCTGGGACGCCTACTCGCTCGGCGACCCGGTGGACGTCGTCGTCGTCCAGGCCGACCACGCGGAGTACCGCGACCTGTCGGCCAAGGACTTCCCGGACGTGCAGGTCGTCGTGGACGGCCGCCGCGTCCTGGACGCGGAGCGCTTCGACGGCGTGCGCTTCCTGGTCGTCGGCCAGGCCGAGAAGGTCGGCTGAGGCGTGGCGGTCCGCATCGTCGACTCGGCGGACGTCGCCGACGGCGCGAGCATCGGTGACGGCTCGTCCATCTGGCACCTCGCACAGGTGCGCGAGGGTGCCGTGCTGGGCGAGAACTGCGTCGTCGGCCGCGGTGCCTACGTCGGCACCGGCGTGCAGATGGGCGACAACTGCAAGCTGCAGAACTACGCCCTCGTCTACGAGCCCGCCGTCCTCGAGGACGGCGTCTTCGTGGGGCCGGCCGTGGTGTTCACCAACGACCACTTCCCGCGCGCCGTCAGCCCCGACGGCACGCTGAAGACCGGCGACGACTGGGAGGCGGTCGGGGTCACCTGCCGCACCGGCGCGTCGATCGGGGCCCGCAGCGTCTGCGTGGCCCCGGTGACCATCGGACGCTGGGCCCTCGTGGCCGCGGGGTCGGTGGTCACCAAGGACGTCCCCGACTTCGCCCTCGTGGCCGGCGTGCCCTCACGGCGGATCCGGTGGGTCGGCAAGGCGGGCGTCCCCCTCGAGCAGGACGAGTCCGGCACGTGGGTCTGCCCGCAGACCGGAGACCAGTACACCGAGCACGACAACACCCTGACGGAGGCCGTCGCACCATGACCGAGTTCATCCCCCCTGCCAAGCCGCTCATCGGCGACGAGGAGCGCGAGGCGGTCGACCGCGTCCTGCGCAGCGGCATGCTCGCCCAGGGCCCGGAGGTCAAGGCCTTCGAGGAGGAGTTCTCCGCGCACTTCGGCCTCGGCCGCGCCTGCGTCGCCGTCAACTCCGGCACTTCCGGCCAGCACCTCGGCCTGCTCTCCTCGGGCGTCAAGGCCGGTGACGAGGTCATCGTCCCGTCGTTCACCTTCGCCGCGACGGCCAACTCGGTCGCGCTGACGGGTGCCACGCCGGTGTTCGCCGACATCTCGGCCGACGACTTCTGCCTCGACCCGGCCTCCGTCGAGGCCGCCATCACCGACAAGACCGTCGGGATCATGCCCGTCCACCTCTACGGCCACCCGGCCAAGATGGACCAGCTCATGGCCATCGCCGACAAGCACGGCCTGCAGGTCTACGAGGACGCGGCGCAGGCGCACGGCGCCTCCCTCAACGGCACCCCGGTCGGCGCGTTCGGCACCTTCGCGATGTTCTCGCTCTACCCGACCAAGAACATGACGTCGGGCGAGGGCGGCATGGTCTCGGTGGCGAACGCCGAGGTCGAGCGCCTCATGCGGCTCTACCGCAACCAGGGCATGGAGAAGCAGTACCACAACGAGGTCGTCGGCTTTAACACCCGCATGACCGACATCCACGCCGCGATCGGCCGCGTCCAGCTCACCAAGGTGGGCGCCTGGACCAAGCAGCGCCAGGAGAACGCCGCCTTCCTGTCGGCCAACCTCGAGGGTGTCACGACGCCGCCGGTCGCCGAGGGCGCCGTGCACGTCTACCACCAGTACACCGTCCGCGTGCCGCAGGACCGCGACGGCCTCGCCGCCGCGCTGCGCGAGGAGTACAACATCGGCTCCGGCATGTTCTACCCCGTGCCCAACCACCGCCTGGCGCCGTTCGTGGGCGACGGGAGCGTCGACCTGCCCGAGACGGAGAAGGCCGCGGCCGAGTGCCTGTCGCTGCCCGTGCACCCCTCGCTGAGCCAGGACGACCTCGAGCGCATCGTCACCGCGGTCAACGCCCTGGCGAAGGCCGGTGCCTGATGGCCAACCTGCGCGCCGGCCTCATCGGCCTCGGCATGATGGGCCGCCACCACGCCCGCGTCCTCGGCTCGCTGCCGGGGGTCGACCTGGTGGCTGTGGCCGACCCCGGTGGTGACGCCCACGGCGTCGCGGGCAGCCGCCCGCTCGAGGACTCCATCGAGGGCCTGATCAAGCACGACCTCGACTACTGCATGGTCGCGGTCCCGACCATCTACCACGAGCCCGTGGGCCTGGCCCTGGCCGCGGCCGGGGTGCACGCGATCATCGAGAAGCCGCTGGCCCAGGACACCCCTTCGGCGGTGCGCCTGGCCAACGCGTTCAAGGACGCCGGCCTCGTCGGCGCCGTCGGCCACATCGAGCGCTACAACCCGGCCCTGCAGCAGGCCCGGGCGCGCCTGGAGGCCGGCGAGCTCGGCGACGTCTACCAGGTGACGACCCGGCGCCAGGGCCCGTTCCCGGCCCGCATCGCCGACGTGGGCGTGGTCAAGGACCTCGGCACCCACGACATCGACCTGACCGCCTGGGTGACCCAGCAGTCCTACACCTCGGTCGCCGCCCGCACCGCGTACAAGTCCGGGCGCCAGCACGAGGACCTCGTCGCGGTCGTCGGGCAGCTCAGCGGCGGCGCGGTCACCAGCCACCTCGTCAACTGGCTGTCGCCGCTCAAGGAGCGGGTCACGATCATCACCGGCGAGCGCGGCGCGTTCGTGGCCGACACCCTCACCGCCGACCTGACGTTCTACGCCAACGGCGAGGTCCGCAACACGTGGGACGACATCGCGAACTTCCGCGGGGTCTCCGAGGGCGACGTGGTCCGCTACGCCATCGCCAAGCCCGAGCCGCTGCGGGTCGAGCACGAGAACTTCCGTGACGCCGTGCTCGGCAAGGACGCCGACATCGTCACCATGGAGCAGGGCCTGACGACCGTGCGCGTCGCCGAGGCCTGCATCGAGTCGGCCACCACCGGACAGACCATCTCGCTGGCCCAGGCCTGAGGTCCCGCTGTTGCGGGGTCTGCTGGGGCACCTGAGGCTGCGCGTCCCCCCGACGCGCGAGGCCGCCGACCAGTCCATGGGCGGTCAGGCGGTCCTGTCGACCCTCGGGGTCGTCGTCCAGGGCGTCGTCCGGTTCGTCTACAGCGTCCTGGTCGGCAACACCTTCGGGAAGCTGGTCCTGGGCGCGGTCAACTCCGGGATCTCGCTCGCGCTCTTCGCGAGCCTGCTCGTCCCCAGCGCCACGGCGATGGCGGCGAGCAAGCACGTGGCGCGCGCCCGCGGGGCGGGCGACCTCGACGAGGGTGACCGGGTCGCCGGCTACCTGGGCCGCCTGACCCTGGCCGCGATGGCCGTGCTCGGCATCGGCGCTGCCGTCCTCGCGCCGCCACTGCTCGGCCTCGGGGTCCTGGAGTCCGTCCTCACCGGCGCGCTCGCGGTGACGTACTCGGGCTACGTGTTCGTCCGCGGGTTCCTGTTCGGTGCAGGCCAGGTCGTGCGCGCCACCGTCTGGGACGTGCTCTCCTCGGTGCTCGCCCTGGCCGGCCTGGCGGCCGTCGTGCTCGCCGACACGACCGCCTGGCTCCTCCTGCCGCTGGTCCTCGGCTACGGCGCGTACTGCGCGGTGAGCTGGCCGCGGGGGAGGCCCGGTGCGGTCGCGCCCGAGCTGCGGCGCGAGATCCGGGGCTTCGTGGTGCTCACCCTGGTCAACAGCGTCGCGACCGGCGGCTTCCTGCAGCTGACCATGGTCGCGGCCCAGTTCTGGGACCGCCTCGACGCCGGGTCGTTCGCTGCGGCCCTTTCGCTGGCCACCCCCGCGTCCCTCGTGTCACGCTCGCTCACGCTCGTGCTCTTCCCGAGCCTGTCGGCGGCCCACGGCCGCGGCGACCTCGTCGGGGCCCGGCAGCGCACCGACGTCGCCACCCGCGGCCTGGTCGTCCTGAGCCTCGCCACGTTCGGCCCGTTGATGCTGGTGAGCCCGCTGCTCATCGACCTGTTCTACCGCCGCGGTGGCTACGCCGAGGCCAAGCTGCTGCTGCCGGTCCTGCTCGCGGCGGTGCTCGTGACCAACGTCGCCGCCGGGGCCATCAACAGCCTGCTCAGCCGTGAGCACCGCTACAGCCGCATCGTCGTCACCGCCAGCATCGTCGGTGCCGTCGTCGGCATGACCTGGTGGGCGCTGCGCGCTCCGGAGGCCGGGGTCGCGCAGGTCGCCACCGGGTTCCTCGTCGGCTCGGCCGTCGTGGGCCTGTGGCCCGTCGTGGCCGTCTGGGTGCTCGACCGCCACGTCTGGTCCGCCCTCGCCGTCCGCTTCCTCGTGGGCTGCGGGGTGCTGGCGGCTGCCGTCTGGTGGCAGCAGTCGACCGAGATGTCGGGGCTCGCGCAGGTGGGGACGGCCGTGGGCTTCGTGGCCCTCTGGCTCGGGGTCAGTGCGGGCGACGTACGGCGCCTCGTCGGCGCCGCGCGCCGGTGATGGATGGACGGGCGTTCAGGGTGCCGCTGCTAGCATCAGAACCCATGTCTGCGCTCTACCCCGTCATGTCCCGCTGATGGCGCAGCTGACCGCCCCCACGGTCGAGCGCCAGGACGACCCGGCCGCGCCGCCGCCGCTGGACCGCTCCAGGTTCCGTCCCGACATCGAGGGCCTGCGCGCCATCGCCGTGGGCAGCGTCCTGCTCTGGCACGCCGGCGTACCCGGCATCCCCGGTGGCTTCGTGGGCGTGGACGTCTTCTTCGTCATCTCCGGCTACCTCATGACCAACCTGCTCGTGCGCGAGCTCGAGCAGCGCGGCCACATCTCCTTCCGGGGCTTCTACGCCCGACGGGCCAAGCGGTTGCTGCCGGCGGCGTCGTTCACCCTCCTGTGGGTCGCGATCCTCACCATCGCACTGCTGCCGAAGATCCGGTGGGCCGACGTGGGCAAGGACATCGTCGCCAGCGGCCTCTACGGCATCAACTGGCGCCTCGCCAACGGCTCGGTCGACTACCTCGGGGCGCACGCCGCACCGAGCCCCGTCCAGCACTTCTGGTCCCTCGCGGTCGAGGAGCAGTTCTACTTCATCTGGCCGCTGGTGCTGGCGGTGATCGGCGTGCTGGCCCGGCGCCGGGCCTCCAAGCGCGGCCCCGTCGTGGTCGGCCTGTGCCTCATCGCCGTCCCGTCGTTCCTCTGGTCCGTCTACTACACGGCCGCCGCCCCCGAGAAGGCCTACTTCGTCACCACGACCCGCCTGTGGGAGCTGGCCGTCGGCGGGCTCGTCGCCGTGCTCGCGCCCACGCTGCTGCGGGTGCTGCGACCCGCCGTCGCCGCGGCACTCGGCTGGGTCGGCCTGGCCGCCGTGGCCGTCACCATCCTCGTGCTCGAGTCGAGCGCGCCGTTCCCGGGCGCCATCGCCGCGGTCCCGATCCTCGGCACGGCAGCGGTCATCGCCGTCGGCCCGTCGGCCGGCAGGCACGGCCCCGTGGCCGTCCTGCGCGCCCCGGTGATGCAGTTCCTCGGGAAGCTGTCCTACTCCCTGTACCTCTGGCACTGGCCGATCCTCGTGGTCGCCGCAGCGGTCCTGCTCGACAAGCCGGGCTCGCTCGACCCGTGGCGCGGGCTGCTGGTCGTCTGCCTCTCGATCATCCCGGCCTGGATCTCCTTCAAGGTCGTCGAGGAGCCGGTCCGGCGTCGCCGCCCGTCGCCCACTTCTCCCCACACCTGGCCGCTGCGCCTCGGCCTCGTCTGCACCATCGTGTCGGTCCTGGCCGGGGTGGGCGTCTACACCGCCTCGTCCGTGGTCAACCGGCCGCTGAAGATGGTCGCCGGCCAGAAGTACGGCGCCGAGGTGCTGCCCGACCAGCCGCGGGGCGCGGCCGCGGGCCAGCCGGTCGACGACCCGGGCCGCTTCCTGCCCTCCGCCACCGCGGCCCGCAACGACATCCCCAGCGTCTACGCCGACGGCTGCCACGTGAAGAACAACGACTCGCCGGTCGCCAAGGGCTGCACGTACGGCAACCGCAACGGCTCCTTCACCGTGGCCGTCGTGGGCGACTCGCACGCCGCGCAGTGGGTGCCGACGTTCCAGGCCCTGGCGAAGGCCAAGGGCTGGCGGGTGCTCGCCTACACCAAGTCGGGCTGCCCGCTCGCCGACGAGACCGTGCCGCTGGGCAAGGACGAGCGCCCCTACACCGGCTGCGACGGCTGGAACAAGGACGTCACGAGCAAGCTCCTGGCCGCCAAGCCGGACGTCGTCGTCACCTCGGCCACCGAGTACCCCGTCATGGACGGCACCACGGTGCTCGGCAAGCAGGTCAGCGACACCCGCATGGTCGACGGGCTGCGGCGCAGCTGGGCCAGGCTCACCGGCGCCGGCATCAAGGTGCTGGCAGTGGCCGACACCCCGCGCCCCGGCTTCGACATGGCCGACTGCGTGTCCTCCAACGAGGGCCACCTCACCAAGTGCGCGCTGCCGCGCACCAAGGCGTTCAAGCTGGCCGGGTCCACGGTCTCCAAGGCGGCAGCGGGCCAGAAGGACGTCCGGCTGGTCGACCTCGGCGACTTCATCTGCCCCGACACCCGCTGCGCGCCGGTGATCGGCAGGGTCCTGGTCTACCGCGACACCGACCACCTCACGGCGACCTACGCGCGTACCCTCGCCGACCGCATGTACGCCGCGATGGGCCCGTTCGCCCAGCCCACGCGCTAGCGCGGAGGCCACCCGGGCGGTGGCGCGCAGGCCGCCCGCGCGGTGCGTGGCGGTGGGCCGTCGCGGTCCTCGGTAGGGTTGCGGCCGTGCCCCAGCCGACCGTCTGCATCGCCACCCGCCTGTTCACCCCGGAGGTCGGCGCCGCAGCCTTCCGCCAGCGGGTGCTCGCCGACTCCTTCCACGCCCTCGGCGCCCGCGTCGACGTGCTCACCACGGTGCCCCCGTCCGGCCAGGTCGACGACGGCGAGCTGCACGTGTCGCGGTGGCCGGCCCTGCGCGACGAGAACGGCAACATCCGGGGCTACGTCCAGTACCTCAGCTACGACCTGCCGCTCGCCCTGCGCCTGATGTTCCGGCGCCGCCCGGCCCTCGTCGTCGCCGAGCCCCCGCCCACGACAGGGCTGGTCGTGCGCCTGGCGAGCATGCTGCGCCGCACGCCGTACGCCTACTACGCCGCCGACGTGTGGTCCGACGGTGCCGCGAGCGTCGCGGCACCCAAGGTGCTCGTCTCGCTGCTGCGGCGGATGGAGTCGTGGGTCCTGCGCGGTGCCGTCCTCACCCTCGCCGTGTCTGAGGGCGTGGCCGAGCGCGTCGCGCTGCTCGGGGTGCCCGAGGACCGGATCCTCGTGGTGGGCAACGGCGTCGACACCGACGTGTTCACCACCGAGGGGGAGCGGGAGGACCTCGGCGACCCCTACTTCGCCTACACCGGCACCATGTCCGAGTGGCAGGGCGCCGACGTCTTCGTCCGGGCCCTGAAGTCCGTCCGCGAGACCCACCCGAACGCGCGGTTCGTCGTGCTGGGCCAGGGCAGCGAGCTGCCGGCCCTGAAGAAGCTCGCCGAGGACCTCGTCCCCGGCGCCGTGGACTTCCGCGGCGTGGTGCCGCCGGCCGAGTCGGCGAAGGTCCTCCGCGGGGCGGTCGGCGCCCTGGTCTCGATCAAGCCGGGGCTCGGCTACGACTTCGCCAAGCCCACCAAGATCTACGCCGCGACCGGCTGCGGCACCCCGGTGGTGTTCGCGGGCGAGGGAGCCGGGCGCGCCCTCGTCACCGACGAGCAGCTCGGCTGGGCCCCCGGCTACGCGGACGACGCCGTGGCGCAGTCCCTGCGGGAGGCGCTCGACGCCGCCGCGGCGGGCGACGTCGACCGCGACCGCCTCGCCGGCTGGACCCGGGAGCACGCCTCGCTGTCGGCGGCGGCCCGGCATGCGGCCGAGGCCACCATGGCCGCGGCGGGCGTCAGCCCGCGCTGAGCCCGCGCTGAGCCCGCGGGCCTCGCGTCAGCGGCGGGAGCCCGCGGCGATGGCCTCCACCGCGCGCGCCGCGGCGTGCCCGTCGCCGTACGGTGCCGCCTGCGTGGGCTCCGGCGCGGGCCGCGTGACGGCGGCGGCGAGGGTGGAGACGTCCGCAGCGAGGACGTTCCAGCCCAGGTCGACCGTCTCGGTCCACTCGGTCTCGGTGCGGACGGTGGTGCACGGGACGCGCAGGAGGAAGGCCTCCTTCTGCAGGCCACCGGAGTCGGTGATCACCCCGGCGCTCGACATCGCCGCGCGCACCAGCGAGGGGTAGGGGAGCGGGTCGGCGACCTCGACCGCACCCTGCGACAGGTCCAGGCCCTGCTCGGCGGCGCGGGCCCGCAGGCGCGGGTGCGCGAGGAGCAGGACGGGGGCGTCGACCTTGGCCAGGGCCTCGACGATGCCCGCCAGGCGGGCCGGGTCGTCGGTGTTCTCGGCCCGGTGGAGGGTCGCGACGTAGTAGCGCCCGGACGGGTCGATGGCCGGGGGCAGCTCGGGGTCGCGGTCGGCCACGGTGTCGCGCACCTTGAGCAGGACGTCGGTCATGACGTCGCCGACGAGGACGCTGCTGTCGGCGAGGCCTTCGTGGGCGAGGTGCGCCATGGCGACCTCGGTCGGCGCGAGGCACAGGTCCGCGGCGTGGTCGGTGAGTACGCGGTTGTGCTCCTCGGGCATGCGCCGGTTGAACGAGCGCAGGCCGGCCTCGAGGTGGGCCAGCGGGATCCCCATCTTCACCGCGGACAGGGCGCCGGCCACGGTGGAGTTGGTGTCGCCGTAGACGAGGACCCAGTCGGGGCGGTGCTCCTCGAGCACCTCGTCCATCCCGGCAAGCATGGCGCCGGTCTGGCGACCGTGGGACGCCGACCCCACGGCGAGGTGCACGTCAGGGTCGGGGATGCCGAGGTCGCGGAAGAAGACGTCGGACATGTTGATGTCGTAGTGCTGGCCGGTGTGGACGATGACGTGCTCGTCGCCCCGGGCGGTGAGCTGCTCGGCGATCGGCGCGAGCTTGACGAACTGGGGACGGGCACCGACGACACTGAGGATCTTCACGAGAAGGCACCCTACTGGCCACCGGGCCCCCTGCAGGTGCAGGCACCGCACCCTAGGGTTGGGGGGACCGCATACCCCCGGCTCGTCGCAGGAGTGACCCATGAAGTTCGGACTGTTCGTCCCCCAGGGCTGGCGCATGGACCTCGTCGGCATCGACCCCGCCCAGCACTGGGGTGTCATGGCCGGCCTCGCCCGTCGCGCCGACGCCAACGAGGACTGGTCCTCCATCTGGGTCTACGACCACTTCCACACCGTGCCGGAGCCCAGCGAGGAGGCCACCCACGAGGCGTGGACCCTGATGGCGGCTTTCGCGGCGGTGACCGGCCGCGTCCGGCTCGGGCAGATGTGCACCTGTATGAGCTACCGGGAGCCGACCTACCTCGCCAAGGTGGCCGCCACCGTCGACGCCATCTCCGAGGGCCGCGTCGAGATGGGTATCGGGGCCGGCTGGTACGAGCACGAGTGGCGCGCCTACGGCTACGGCTTCCCGCGTGCGGGTGAGCGCATCAAGCGCCTCGAGGAAGGCGTCGAGATCTTCCGCCAGATGTGGACCACCGGGACGGCGACCCTCGACGGCGAGCACTACCAGGTGGACGGCGCGCTGTGCCGCCCCCTGCCGCTGCAGGGCACGACCGTGCCGGGCTCGAAGACCAACGGCATCCCCATGTGGATCGCCGGCGGCGGGGAGAAGAAGACCCTGCGGATCGCCGCCCAGCACGCCGACTACACCAACTTCGACGGGTCGCCCGAGGGCTTTGCCCACAAGAGCGAGGTGCTCGAGGGACACTGCCGCGACCTCGGCCGCGACTTCGGCGAGATCGTGCGAAGCGCCAACTACAACGTCGTCATCGGTCGTGACGAGCGCGAGGTGCAGAACCGGCTCGACTGGATCCGCGAGCAGTACCTGCGCGCGGGCCTCACCCCGGAGAAGGCCGACGACCAGGTCAAGGCGGCGGCGAGCGGCCCCGCGGTCGGCACCCCCGAGCAGATCGTCGAGACGTTCCGCGCCCTCCAGGCGCAGGGGATGACCTACGCCATCACCTACTTCGCCGAGGCGGCCTACGACACCTCGGGCATCGCCCTGTTCGAGAGCGAGGTGCTGCCCGAGCTCGTCGACCGCGAGGAGCACGGCCACCTCTGGCACCTCGGACGCCGCTGACCCGCACGCGAGAGTGGCGGTACCGGTGTCGACCATCGGGTACCGCCCCCTCGTCACGGGTCGTGGCCGGGACCACACCGGAGGGCTGCGCCGGGCCCGATACCAGCGGGTAACCTGTAGGGGTGAGCACAGGGAACCCCGACTTCGACCTCTTCCGGATCTCCGAGGACCACGAGGCGCTGCGCGAGGCGGTGCGGGCGGTCGCGGAGGACAAGATCGCGCCGTACGCCGCTGCGGTCGACGAGGAGGCCCGCTACCCGCAGGAGGCCCACGACGCGCTCGTCGCGTCGGACTTCTTCGCCCCCCACATCGCCGAGGAGTACGGCGGTGTCGGCGCCGACGCGCTCGCGACGTGCATCGTCATCGAGGAGGTCGCCCGCGTCGACGCGTCGGCCTCCCTGATCCCCGCGGTCAACAAGCTCGGCACCATGCCGCTGATCCTGGCTGCGAACGACGACGTGAAGAAGCGCTACCTCACGCCGGTCGCGGCAGGGGAGTCGACCTTCTCCTACGGCCTGTCCGAGCGCGAGGCAGGTTCGGACACCGCCGCCATGAAGACCCGGGCCCGGCGCGACGGTGACGACTGGGTCCTCAACGGGCAGAAGTCGTGGATCACCAACGCCGGCGTCTCCGACTACTACACGGTGCTCGCCGTCACCGACCCCGAGGGCCGTCGCGGGGCGAACGTCAGCGCGTTCGTCGTCGAGAAGTCCGACGCCGGCTTCACGTTCGGGGAGAAGGAGCGCAAGCTCGGCATCAAGGGCAGCCCGACCCGCGAGCTGCACTTCGACAACGTGCGGATCCCGGCCGACCGCATCGTCGGCGCCGAGGGCGAGGGCCTCAAGATCGCGCTGCGCACCCTCGACCACACCCGCGTGACCATCGGCGCCCAGGCCGTCGGCATCGCCCAGGGCGCGCTCGACCACGCGGTCGCCTACGTCAAGGAGCGCAAGCAGTTCGGCAAGCACATCGCCGAGTTCCAGGGCATCCAGTTCATGCTCGCCGATATGGCCATGGCCATCGAGGCCGCCCGCCAGATGGTGTACGTCGCTGCCGCCAAGTCCGAGCGCGGCGACAAGGACCTCCCGTTCTTCGGCGCCGCGGCCAAGTGCTACGCCTCCGACGTGGCCATGCAGGTCACCACCGACGCGGTGCAGCTGCTCGGCGGGGCCGGGTACGTCCGCGACTTCCCGCTCGAGCGGATGATGCGCGACGCCAAGATCACCCAGATCTACGAGGGCACCAACCAGGTCCAACGGGTCGTGATGGCCCGCCAGCTCCTCGGCTGAGCCGAGCGCTGGACAGACGACGAGAGGGCCTGCACCGCACGGTGCAGGCCCTCTCGTCGTTGAGGCCGGTGGTCGGCCGAGGTCAGCCCCCGGAGGGCTTGCCGTCGGTGCCGGGCGGCGGCGACTCGAGCGGCTTGTCCTCGCGCAGGTCGGTGAACAGCGCCTTCGCGCGGGCGGTGTCCCACTTGACCGAGCTGCCGGCGTTGGTCTGGTAGTTGAGGCTCTGGAGCGGCACGACGAGGCTCAGGCCCTTGCCCTGCGAGACCGCCCGCATCGCGAGCAGCACCCGGCTGGCGTCGCGCGTCGAGGTGTCCTCGCCGACGATGAGCCCCTTGGCGGACGCGTGGCTGAACGCCCAGTACCGCGTCGGCACGAGGACCGTCGAAGGGGTGAGCGCCTTCTTCATGATCGCCGAGAGGAACTGGCGCTGGCGCTCGGCGCGGCCGATGTCACCGCGGGGGTCGGAGTAGCGGGCCCGGACGAAGCCGAGGGCGTTCTTGCCGTCGAGGAGCTGGCAGCCCTTCTGGAGGTTGATGCCGGCCTTCTTGTCGTTCATGTGGAACGGCACGCAGATGTCGACGCCGCCGACGCTGTCCACGACGGAGGCGAAGCCGGCGAACCCGATCTCGACGTAGCCGTCGATGTGCAGGTCGGTCACCTGCTCGACCGTCTCGACGAGGAGGTTGGGGCCGCCGAAGGAGAACGCCGCGTTGATCTTGTTGCTGCCCTTGCCCGGGATCGGCACGTAGCTGTCACGCGGGAGCGACACCAGGGACGGCTTGCCACCGCTCTGGGGCACGTGCACGAGGATGATCGAGTCGGTACGGCGTCCCGCCGCGTTGCCGGTGGCGTACTCCTTCTTCTGGGCGGCCGTGAGGCCCTCGCGGCTGTCGGAGCCGACCAGCAGGTAGTTGTAGCCCTTGCTCTGCGCGGGGCGGGTGCCGCCGGGGGTCGTGTCCACCTTCGTGACGGTGCTCCAGGCGTGCCACGGGGTGTAGGCCATGAAGGCCAGCCACGCGACGAGCAGCACCACGAGGACGCGCACGACGGGGAACCGGCGACGTCGCCGGGGAGCGCGGGAGCCCTCGGACTGGGTGCCGGTACCGGTGGCGGCGCCACCGCCCGCTGCGCCCGTGGCGACCCCGGGTGCGCCGCGCTCACGCTTGCGCCCGCGGACGTCGACGACGTAGACGTCGTCCTGGTCGTCGGTCCGCGCCGCGGTGCGCACGCCGTCGCCGCGCTGGGGGATGGGGCGTGCGTCGTCGGGCCCGGGATGGCGTCCACTCATCCGCACAGTGTCCGCTGCGAACCGGACGCGTGGCAAAACGCCACGGCGGTGGGAGGGCGCCGACCCTTCTCCGTGACCCGCAGGCGCGGCGGCCCTGAGCCGCCTCTGAGAACGACACTCGGACAATCCCACACGTCACAGCAATCCCACTGGCCCCGCCCCATACTGGTCGACCATGAGCACCACCCACGTCGCGCCCCCCGCGGACGCCGGGGCCGGCGTGTACCTGTCTGGTCGCCCGTCACGCACCCTGGCCGACTCCGAGGTGCTCGCACCGCAGATGCGCCGGCGCCGGGCCTTCACCCTGGTGCTGCTCACCCTCCTCGTCCCCGGCAGCGCCCAGCTGGTGGCCGGGCACCGCGGCCTCGGCAGGGTCGGGCTGCGCGCCTGGCTCGGCGTCGTCGGGCTCGTCGTCGCCCTCGGCCTGCTGTTCCTCGCCGACCGCTCCCTGGCCATCAGCCTCGTCGGTCGGGGGTGGGTGCTCGGCGTGGTGGAGTACCTGCTCATCGGGTTCGCCGCGCTGTGGGCGGTCCTGTTCGTCGACGCGTGGCGCCTCGGCCGCCCCGGCAGCCTGGTCATCCGCGCCCGGCGCACGCTGACGGCCGTCACCGCGGCGCTGCTCGTCGTGACCTCCGGGAGCCTCGTGTACGCCGCGAGCAGCGTGGGCGCCGGCAAGGACGCACTCGGGTCGCTCTTCTCCGGCGCCGCCGCCGCGGACGCCGTCAACGGGCGCTACAACGTGCTGCTGCTCGGGGCCGACACCGGCAAGGACCGGGTCGGCACCCGGCCGGACAGCATCCAGGTCGTGAGCATCGACGCCAGGACCGGTGCGCCGGTCACGTTCGGGTTCGCCCGCGACACCGAGAACATCAACTTCCGCCCCGGCTCGACCATGGCCAGGCTCATGCCGCAGGGCTGGAACTGCGGCGACCAGTGCCTGCTGAACGGCCTGTACACGTGGGGCCAGGACCACGCCGCGATGTTCCCGCCCGGCACGGCCGACCCCGGGCTGGTCGCCACCCGTGAGGCCGTCGAGGCCCTGAGCGGCCTCAAGATCCAGTACTACGTCATGGTCGACCTCAACGGGTTCAAGAAGATGGTCGACGCCGTCGGCGGCCTCGACGTGACGGTCCGCTACCGCACGCCGATCGGCGGCGGCACCTCGCCGATCGTCGGCTGGATCGAGCCGGGTCGCCAGCACCTCGACGGCTACCACGCGCTCTGGTACGCCCGCTCCCGCCAGGGCTCGACCAACTACGAGCGCATGGCGCGCCAGCGCTGCGTGCTCACCGCCATGGTGGGGCAGCTCGACCCCCAGACCGTCCTGCTGCGCTTCCAGAAGATCGCCTCGGCGAGCTCGGGGCTCATCCGCACCGACCTGCCGCAGTCCGAGCTCGGCCGGTTCGCAGACCTCGCGATGAAGGCCCGGTCGCAGAAGATCCACAGCGTCAACTTCGTGCCGCCGCTGATGAAGCCGTGGGACTACGACCCGTCGGTCATCACCTCGACGGTGAGTCGCACCATCGCCGCGTCCGAGAAGACGGCGAAGAAGCACACCGGCACGGTCAAGGCGAAGGCCGCGCCGGCGACCCCCAAGGCGTCGACGACGGGCCGGGCCACGACGGCGCCCAAGGCGCAGCCCGGCACCGCCGTGCAGGACCCGGCCAAGGCTGCAGGCAACGCGGCGGAGGACGACCTGTCCTCCGTATGCTCTGCAGCCTCATGACGAGCACACCACCCGACCACCCCCGCCCCGCCGACCAGCCCGCTGCCGGCCGGCCCGGCGTCCTCCCGCGGGTCGGTGTGGTCATGCCGATCCTCAACGAGGAGCGGCACCTCGTCGAGGCGGTGGACGCGGTGCTCGGCCAGGACTACGACGGCCCCCTCCACCTCGTCCTCGCCCTCGGGCCGAGCCACGACCGCACCGACGCCCTCGCCGCCGAGCTCGCCGTGCGCGACGGGCGGGTGCGCACCGTCCAGAACCCCTCAGGCCGCACGCCCGAGGCCCTGAACGCCGCCATCGCCGCGCTCGACCCGGACGTCGAGGTCGTCGTCCGTGTGGACGGGCACGGGGTGCTCGACCGTGACTACGTCGCCACGGCGGTCGAGCTGCTCGCCGAGACCGGCGCGGCCAACGTCGGCGGGCTCATGGACGCGGAGGGGGTCACCTCGTTCGAGCGCGCGGTCGCCGCCGCGATGACGTCCCGGCTCGGGGTTGGATCGGCCCGCTTCCACACCGGCGGCGAGCCCGGGCCGGCCGACACGGTGTACCTCGGGGTCTTCCGCAGCGAGTGGCTGCGGCGCACGGGTGGCTACGACCCGCGCTTCACCCGCGCCCAGGACTGGGAGCTCAACCACCGCATCCGCGAGGCCGGGGGCCTCGTGTGGTTCTCGCCACGGCTGCGCGTCGCCTACCGACCCCGCCCGACCCTCGCGGCGCTCGCGCGCCAGTACCGCGACTACGGGCGGTGGCGCCGCGTCGTCGCCCGCACGCACTCCGGCACCATCAACGCCCGGTACCTCGCGCCGCCCGCGGCGCTCGCAGGCGTCGTCCTCGGGCTGGTGGGCGGGTTCGTCTGGTGGCCGCTGTGGCTGGTCCCCGGCGCCTACCTCGCCGCGACCACGGTCGGAGGGCTGACCGTCCGGGACGGCCGGCTGCGGGGGAGAGACCGGCTGTGGCTTCCGCTCGTGCTGCCCACCATGCACCTCTGCTGGGGCTGGGGCTTCCTCACCAGCCGGGTCCGCATCGAGGAGCCGGCCTCCTGAGGGTGGGCCGCCGCGTCGGCTGCGTGGTCCCGCACCCAATACCATTGCGAGACCCCACGGAAAGGACTCCTTCCCCATGCCCTCGCTGAGCGTCGTCGTTCCCATCTACAACGTGAGCGACTACCTCGTTGCATGCCTGGAGTCCCTGCGGTCCCAGACCCTCGACGACCTCGAGGTGGTGCTCGTCGACGACGGCAGCACCGACGGCTCGGGTGAGATGGCCGACGAGTTCGCCGCCGGCAAGCCGCACTGGCAGGTGCTGCACGTCGAGAACGGCGGCCTCGGCCGCGCCCGCAACATCGGCATGGACCGCTCGACGTCCGAGTTCGTCGCCTTCGTCGACTCCGACGACCTGGTGCCCCGCGACGCCTACGAGCTGATGCTCCACGCCGTGAGCGAGAGCGGCTCGGACATGGTGGTCGGCGGCGTGCTGCGCTTCGACGGTGCCAAGACGTTCAACTCGCCGCTGCACCGCCGAGCCATCAAGCGCAACCAGATGCGCACGCACATCCGCCGGACGCCGTCGCTCATCTACGACACCACGGCCTGGAACAAGGTCTACCGCCGCTCGTTCCTCGCCGAGCACAAGCTGCGCTTCCCCGAGGGCGTCTACTACGAGGACATCCCGCTGACGGTGCCCGCGCACTTCCTCGCCAGGTCGGTGGACGTCCTCGCCGACCCCGTGTACCTCTGGCGCGAGCGGCAGACCGCGGTGCAGTCGATCACCCAGCGGCGTGCGGAGAGCAAGAACCTCGTCGACCGGATGGCGGCCGTCACCTCGGTCGACGACTTCCTCACCGGTCGGGGTGACACCGAGGGCAAGAAGCTCCACGACGAGAAGGTCCTCAAGGTCGACATCCCGCTGTTCATCGGGGTGCTCCACGAGGGCGACGACCTGTTCCAGCGCCAGGTCATCGAGCTCGTCGGCGACTACCTGCGCCGCGTGTCGCCGAAGATGATCGCCAAGCTGGCGCCGGTGCGTCGCCTGGAGTACCACCTGATCTCGCGGGGGATGCTGCCCGAGCTGCTCGAGCTCCAGGAGTACTACCGCGTGCCCGCCAACCGCGGGAACTTCGTGCGCTCGGGCCTGCGCCTCTACGCCGACCTGCCGTTCCGCACCGACGCGACGAAGGGCGTCCCGGCCTCGGTCTACGAGGTCACCCGGTCGCAGCCGCTGCGCACCGGGGTCCGCGACGTCCGCTGGGACGGCAGCGGGCTCGTCGTGGAGGGCCACGCGTTCATCCACCGGGTCGCCGATGCGACGCCCGTGTCGTCGGTCCGGAGGTTCCAGCTGCGCCGGGTCGGCGCTCAGGAACGCCAGCAGGTGCGGGCCCGCCGTGTGCGTCGTCTGGACCTCACCGCGCGCACCACGGGCACCGCGGTGTCGTACGACGCGGCCGGCTTCCGCGCCCAGGTCCGCACCTCCCAGCTCCTGCTGGCGCCGGGAGAGGACCGGGCGGCGTTCGAGCTCCTCGCCCAGGTCGCGGCGCCGTCGGCCCGACGGGGTTCGAGTGTCGGCAACCCGGAGCTGGGCTCCGGCCGCCACCCGCGCCGCCGGCTCATCGCTCCCGACCAGCTCGCCGTCCCCGGCTACGAGGGGCGCCGCTTCCTCGTCAACGTCCACCGGGTCGAGGCACTGCTGCAGGGCGTCGAGGTGGAGGGCGACGACGTGCGCTTCACCCTGCGCCGCACCATCGGGGAGTGGGGTCCGACCGACCTGTTCCTGCGCCGCACCGACGCCTTGCACGGTCTCCGGGTCCCGCTGGAGGTCGACGGGCGCACGGCCACCGCCGTCGTCGGGGCCGACGACGTCGAGGTGCGTGCCGAGTCGTTCGCCAACCGCGAGTGGCTGGTCGGGCTCCTGGCCCGGGACGCGGCGGAGGACGCCGAGCCGCGACCGCTGCACCTCGCCCCTGACACCGAGGACCTCTTCCTGACGCTGCGCGAGCGCTCGCTCGAGATCCGTGAGGGGGTCGACGGTGGTGCCCGCATCCTCGACACCCGGCCGGGCCCGGTCCTGACGTCCTTCGCGTGGCGCCCCGAGGGCCTGCGCCTCGAGGGCATCACGGGCGGGGCGACGGTCGAGTCGCTGTCGCTGTCGACGAGCAGCGGTGCGGCGCACGACATCCCGGTCACCGTCGACGGCGGCGCGTGGCAGGCCACCCTCCCGGCGCGGGGAAATCCCGGGGAGGCGGTCCTGCGCTGGCTCCAGGGCGGTCGCTGGCTCGTCACCGTGACCACCGGCGACGAGGGTCAGCGCGACCGCGGCGTCCGCGTCTCGAGCACGGCCGAGTCCCGGCTGGGGGAGCAGGGCGAGGTCGACGGCATGACCTACCTGCTGCGCTCGACCGCCGACCACGAGCTGCAGCTGGTCGTCGACGCCTCAGGCGACTTCCGCGACCGGGGCGCCCTGCACCGCGAGCGCAACCGCAGGTACGTCTACCGGGTGCAGCGTCGCCTGCCGCTCAAGGACAGCATCTTCTTCGAGGCCTGGAAGGGCCGGCAGTTCTCCGACAACCCCCGGGCCGTGTTCGAGGAGCTGCAGCGCCGCGGGGACCCGCGCGAGTGCATCTGGGCCGTCCAGGACCACTCCGTCGAGGTGCCGGACGGGGTGGCCCGGGTCGTGGTCGGCAGCCGCGACTACTACCGCGAGCTCGCCCGTGCCCGCTGGGTCGTCAGCAACGACTCCATGCCCACCCACTACGTCAAGCGCGAGGGCAGCCACTACGCCCAGACCTGGCACGGGACGCCGCTGAAGAAGATCGGGTTCGACATCGACACGATCCAGATGTCCAACAAGAACTACCTGACGCAGTTCGCGCGCGACGTGGCCAAGTGGGACGCCTTGGTGTCGCCCAACCACTTCTCCACCGAGATCCTCGGTCGGGCCTTCGGCTACGAGGGCGAGGTGCTCGAGATCGGCTACCCCCGCAACGACATCTTCCACCAGCCCGAGGAGGCCGCCAGGCAGGCCGACGCGGCGCGCGCCCGGCTCGGGCTGCCCGAGGGCAAGCGGGTCATCCTCTACGCACCGACGTGGCGTGACAACGACTACGACGCGCGCGGCCGCTACCAGTTCACGATGAAGCTGGACCTCGAGCGGATGTACCGCGCCTTCGGCGACGACAGCATCCTGCTCATCCGGGGGCACCAGCTGGTCAGCTCGGGGATCGACGCGGCGATGTTCGGCGGCTTCGTCCGCAACGTGTCGAGCTACCCCGACATCCGCGACCTCTACCTGCTCGCCGACGTGCTGGTCACCGACTACTCCTCGGTGATGTTCGACTACGTCAACACGGGTCGGCCGATCCTGTTCTTCACCTGGGACCTCGAGGACTACCGCGACAACCTGCGCGGCTTCTACTTCGACTTCGAGGCCGAGGCGCCGGGACCGCTGCTCACCGAGTCCAGCGGGGTGCTCGACGCGCTGACCCGCCTCGACGAGGTGCAGGAGGAGTACGCGGAGCGCTACGAGGCCTTCCGCACCCGGTTCACGGGGCTGGAGGACGGCAAGGCCTCGGCCCGTTTCGTCGAGCGGTTCCTGTGAGCACGGCCGGCCCGGCCGCGGCGTCCCCGGCCCCCGCGCGACCGGCCGGGACCCGCCCGGGGACCAGGGAAGCGGACCCGCTGACCCCCACCGCGACGCGGGGCACCCGCCTGTCCGGCGCCCTCGAGCGCTTCACCGTCGGGTTGCTGGTCGTGACGGTCGTCGGCTTCGGTGCCTGGACGCTGGCCTACCAGCTGGCGCTGGTCGTCGGGCTGCCCGCGACGCCCACGCTCCTGCTGGCCGTCGTCGTCGCCGCTACCGTCTCGTGGTTCGTCCTCCCCGCAGCCGTGGGGAGCACCGGCGAACGGCCCAGCCGGGCCAACGCACTGCAGGCGCTGGTGGCGCTCGCGCTCGGTGTCGTCTGCGCGGTGCTGGGCGGGGCCGGCAACCAGCGCGGCTGGATGATGGTGCTGCTGGTCCTGGCCGGCGTCGCCTGGGTGGCCCTCGCCGCACGGCGCCGCCTGCGCCTCTCGAGCCGCCCGGAGGGCGACGCGGTCCCTGCTGCGCGCGCACGCTCCCTACCCGGCCCTGACCGGTCTGCACGTGGCGCCCTGTGGTTGACGGCCTGGGTGTGGGCGCTCGTGTGCGCCGTGGTCGCCATGCGGTACGCGCGGCCCGACGGCGACGACGCCTACTTCGTCAACCTCTCCCAGTGGGTCGCCGACCGCGGCACGTTCCCGCTCAAGGACACCATGCTCGGCGACCAGGTGTTCCCGGCGTTGAGCTCCCACAGCCCACCGATCCACTCGTTCGAGGGCCTGCTCGGCGCCCTCGGCCACGTGACCGGGCTGTCGGCGGGGGTCGTCACCTACCTCGTCGCGACGCCCCTGCTCACCATGGTGTGCGTGCTGGCCATGGCGTGGCTGGTGTCTCTGAGCCGGATCCGCTTCGCACCGCTCGCGCTGTCGGCCGCGATCCTGTTCATGCTGGCCTCGGGGGAGGCGAGCGCGTCGCAGGGCAACTTCTTCGCACTGCGGATGTGGCAGGGGAAGGCCGCGCTGGCGTCGCTGTTCCTGCCCCTGCTCGTCGCCGTGGCCGTCGCGTACGTCGCCCGAGGTGGCCGCCGCCGGCAGCTCGTCCTGGCCCTCGCCGTGGTCTGCACCGTCGGGGCCAGCAACACCGCCGTCTTCCTCGTCCCCGTCATGGTCGCCGGGCTGGCGCTGGGTGCGTGGTTGCACGCCGGCACCCGTCGCGCGCTCGGGGTGGCCGTGACGCTCGCCTACCCCCTGCTCTGCGGTGTGGCGGTCAAGCTCGTCGCGCCCCCGAGCTCCGGTGCCACCGACCCGGAGTCGGCCGCCGCCTGGGTGCTGCCACCGCTGCAGGGGGTGATCGGCCAGCACGGCTTCTTCGTCGTGAGCATCGTGGCCGTCGCCGCCGGCTGGGCGGGGCTGCGCTCCTCGGCCGCGCGGGCCGTGCTCGTGTCGGTGGTGCTCGCCACGAGCATCGCCATGCTGCCGCCCGTGACGCACGTTCTCGTCGACGCCGCCAGCCTGCGGGCGGTCGTGTGGCGCGTGTGGTGGGTCGTCCCCGTACCCCTGCTGGTCGCCGGCCTCGTCGGCACGTTCGCCGAGCTCGCGCACCGTCGCCTGCCCCGGGTGCTCGTGCCGCTCACCGCGCTCGCCGCCGCCGTCGCGGTCGTCCTCATCCCGTTCTACGGCGGCCGGTGGATCTGGTCGCCGGTCAACCTGGCCTACCCGGTGTCACCCACGGCGTGGAAGGTGCCGCCGCACGCCGAGGGCGAGGCCAAGGCCGCGCTGCGCGTGTCCCGCGACGGCGACACCGTGCTCGCCCCCTGGGACTCCTCACGCGTGCTCGCCGCCCTGTCGGTCGACGTCCACCCGGTGTCCGCGCGCGCCATCTACCTGGGCGCCTACGCCGGCACCCCCTCCGCCCACGTAGAGCAGCGCATCGAGCTCCAGCGGTTCGCCGACGGCCGCAACAGCACCGCCGCGACCATCCGGCCGCTGGTCGACGTCCTCGGCGTCGACACCGCCTGCGTCTCCGCCAAGCGCGCCAAGGCCGTCAAGGTCCTCCAGGAGGTCGGCTTCCACGTGGCCACGAAGGAAGGGCGGCTGGTGTGCCTGCGCCGCTGACCGTCGTCGTCGCCGTGTACGACGTCGAGCCCTACCTCCAGGAGTGCCTCGACTCGGTGGCCCGCTGCGTGCCGGAGGGCACCGAGGTCGTGCTCGTCGACGACGGCTCCCACGACCGCAGCGGCGAGATCTGCGACGCGGTCGCCGCGGGCCGCCCGACCTGGCGCGTCGTCCACCAGGCCAACGCAGGGCTCGGAGCGGCCCGCAACACCGGGATGGACCTCGCCACGACCGACTTCGTCGGGTTCGTCGACAGCGACGACATCCTCCTGCCCGCCTACGCCACGCTCGTCCGGCGCGCGACCGAGGACGGCACCGACGTCGCCACCGGCGCGGTGCTGCGGACCGACGGGCGGGTGGACCGGCCGTCGGGGCTGCACGACCAGGCGCTGCAGGGCGTCGGCGACGTGGCCGTCCTGGTCGACGACCCGTCGCTGCTCTACGACACCACCGCCTGGAACAAGGTCTACCGGCGCTCGTTCCTCCAGGCGCACGGGCTGCGGTTCCCCGAGGGTGTCCTCTACGAGGACCTGCCCCTCACCGTCCCGGCGCTGCACCTCGCCGGCCGCGTGTCGGTCGTCCACGAGCCGGTCTACCGCTGGCGGGCGCGCGAGGGCGACGCCTCGATCACCCAGCGACGCCACGAGCTCACCAACCTCACCGACCGGTTCGCCGCCGTGAGCGCCGTCGACGGCTTCCTGGAGCAGCAGCACCTCGACGACCTGCGGGTCCACCACGACACCAAGGTGCTCCGGCTCGACCTGCCGCTGTACACCTCCGCCCTGCCGGAGGCAGACGACGAGTACCGCGCGGCCTACCTCACCTTCTTCCGCCACCTCGTGGACGGGCTGCCGCCCGAGCGGCGCGCGGCCCTCCCTCCCACGCTGCGGCTCTACGTCGAGCTCGCGGACGCCGGCAGGATGGACGACCTCGTCCGGGTCGTGCGCGCCCGGCGCGGGCCGCGGGCCTGGGCGCAGGACGACCGTGGGCGACTCGCCAGGCTGCGCGACAACCTCGACTCGTTCCGGGTCGAGCGCGCGCTGGGGCTGTCCACGGACCGCCTGCTCGCGCGCCGGCTCCTCACGAGCACGGCCAGGATCCTGCTCCCCGGCGGCGTGCGCCGCCCCCGCACCCGACGCAGGCCGGGAGCCGGCTGAGGGCCGGCTGAAGGCCATGGGCCCGGGCCGTCGGCCGGAGCCGGCGACCGTGTGGCGTACCCTCGGTCGGCGGGTCCGACGCGAGAGGATGGCCGACGGCAGCACCTCGACCACCCGCCAACTCGACAGGCAAGGACGTATGGACATCTTCTCCCGGACGCGGGCCATCTCGGCCAAGCGGAGCGTGCTGTGGACGCTCATCGTGCGGGACCTGCGGGTCAGGTACGCCAACAGCGTGCTCGGCTACGTGTGGACGGTCCTCGACCCGCTGCTGATGTCCCTCATCTACTTCGTCGTCTTCGTCTACATCTTCAAGAGGGGCGACGTCGGCCACAAGCCGTACTTCCTCTTCCTCGTCATCGGCCTGCTGTCCTGGCAGTGGTTTTCGGGGTCGCTCACCGACACCTCCCGGGCGCTGATCCAGGAGGCCAAGCTCGTCCGCTCGACCAACCTGCCGCGTGAGCTGTGGGTACTGCGCGTGGTGCTGTCCAAGGGCATCGAGTACCTGCTCTCGCTGCCGGTGCTGTTCGCCTTCACCGCGATCTACTTCTTCAAGAACGACACCCACCTCAACTGGCTGCTCGTGCTGTTCCCCGTCGCCATCGTCGTGCAGGCGGTGGCGCTCGCCGGGCTCGGCCTGCTCCTCGCGCCCGTGACAGCGCTGGTCACCGACATGCAGCGGGTGATCCGGATCGTCCTGCGCATGCTGTTCTACGCCACCCCGGTGGTCTACGCCGGACGCGTCGTGCCGCACCCCTACGACAAGATGACCTGGCTCAACCCGATGACCGGCGTGCTCGAGATGATGCGCGCCGGCTTCTTCTCCCACCAGGGCAAGCAGGCGGTGGTCTGGGGCTCGATCATCACCTCCGTGGTCATCTCGGTGCTGCTGCTCGTCGTCGGCTCCTACGTCTTTGCCCGGCTCGAGCGCCCCGTCCTCAAGGAGATCTGATGGCCGACCCCGTGATCTCCGTCCAGGACCTCGGCATCGAGTTCTTCCGCTCCCGCCGGCGCCGCATGCAGCTGCGCGAGCTGCTCTTCCACGGCAGCAGCGGTGCGCCGAAGCAGACCTTCTGGGCGCTGCGCAACATCTCCTTCGACATCCAGCCGGGTGAGGCCGTGGGCCTCGTGGGCGGCAACGGCGGCGGCAAGAGCACGCTGCTGAAGATGATCGCCGGCGTGCTGCTGCCCGACGAGGGCTCGGTGACCGTCAACGGCGGCGTCGCCCCGCTCATCGAGCTCACCGGTGGGTTCGTGGGGGAGCTGTCCGCGCGCGACAACATCTACCTCACGGCCGGCCTGCACGGCCTGCCCAAGGCCGCCATCGAGGAGCGCTTCGACGACATCGTCGCCTTCGCCGGCCCCGAGGTGCGCGCCGGGCTCGACACGCCGTACCGGCACTTCTCCTCCGGTATGAAGGTCCGCCTCGGGTTCGCCGTCGTGACCACGCTCGACGAGCCGATCGTCCTGGTGGACGAGGTCCTGGCGGTGGGCGACCGCGCGTTCCGCGAGAAGTGCTACCAGCGCATGGAGTCGCTGCTGGCCGACGGGCGCACGCTGTTCCTCGTGTCGCACTCGGAGAAGGACCTGCGGCGGTTCAGCACGCGCGGGCTCTACCTCAAGCGTGGCGAGCTGGTGATGGACGCGCCCATGGACGACGTCCTCGAGCGCTACAACCACGACCTGGACGCCGGGGCGTGACCGCGAGCGCCGGGTCCCTCGTGGGCGACGACGCCGCCCGCACGGTCCACGGGTTCTCCGGCGGCGCCGACGTGGTCCTGCTCGGGGCGCCGGGCGCGACTCCCGGTACGGCCGTGGAGGCCAGCCTCCCCGACGTCGCTGCCAGCCTCGCCGAGCTCGGCCTGCCGAGCCCGCTGGCGCACCTCGCCGGCGCGCCGGCCGACCAGCTGACCTGGCTGGCCGAGGCGCTCGAACGCAGTGACGACGTCCCGGTGGTCGTGGCCGCCCCCGACCTGCACATCTCCCACGTGGCCCTGCTCGACCTGCTCGACCGCCCCGGCGTGCGCACCGCGGCCCTGGTGGCAGACCCCACGGCCATCGTCGAGGGTGCCGGGCTCGCCGGCCGGGCGAGGGTCGGGCGCGACGGCAAGCAGGTCGAGTCGGTCGGCACGGCGCACCACACGGTCAGCCGCCCTGACCGGGCCCTGCCCGGCGTGCTGCGGGTCGCCCCCGGCGACCGGGCCGCGGCCGCGCAGGCGCTGCGCACGGCTGCCCCGCTCGCCGACCCGTCCTGGGGTGACGACGGCGTCGCCGCCGCGACCCTCGTCCTCGTCCGCGCCGGCCTCCCGGTGCAGGCCAGCCCTCTCGGGCCCTTCGACTGGAGCCGTGGGGGAGTCCGCGCCGTGGGCGCGGCCGGCGGCCCGTGGCGGCAGCGGCTGCGGGGCGCCTCGCGCGGTGGCGACGGGTTCTTCTCCACGTACGCCGTGCGGCCGGTCTCGCGGCGGATCACCGGCTTCGGCCTGGGACACGGGTGGTCGCCCAACGTCGTGACCATGGTGTCGCTGGGGCTCGGCGTCCTCGCAGCCCTGCTCGTCGCCACCGGCGCCTGGTGGGCCTGGGTGGTGGCCGCCGTGGTGCTGCTCGTCGCCCTGGCCGTCGACTGCGTCGACGGGGAGATCGCCCGGTTCACCCGGCGGTTCAGCCCGCTGGGCGCCTTCCTCGACGCCGTCGGTGACCGCGTCAAGGAGTACGCCGTGCTGGCCGCGGTGGCCTCCGTCGCCGTCCGCGAGGGCGCGCCCGGCTGGCCGGTCGCCCTCGCCGCGATGGCCGCGGTCACGGTGCGCCACCTCGAGGACTACGCCTACGAGGCCCGGCTGCGGCCCTCCCGACGCAGCCGCCCCGACCTCCTGCCGGCCGACACCCCGCACGACCTGGGGCCGCAGGACGCCCCCACCACGTTCGGACCCCCGCCGAGCCGGCGCGCGCAGGCGGTGCACTGGAGCAAGAAGGTCGTGCACATGCCCATCGCCGAGCGCTACCTGCTCATCTCGCTCACCCTGCTGACCCGTCGCCCGATGCTGGTCCTGTGGGCCCTCCTCGTGGCCGTGGTCGTCGCCGTCGCCTGGACGCAGGGTGGTCGCGTGGTCGCGGTGCTCCTGCGCCGCGACCCGACGTGGGGCGCGGTCGTGCCCGCCGCCGCGCGCGGTGAGCTCGACGAGCAGCTCGACCTCGGACCCCTGGCCCGCCTGGTGGGGCGCCTCGTCGGCCCCGCCTCCCGCCCGCCCTTCGTCGTGGGACTGGCCGGTGCGGCGGTCCTGGTCGTCGCCGTGCCGCTCCTGCTGTGGACCGGCCCCGTCGCAGCGTCCCTGGCCGCGGCGGTCGTGGGCAGCGCGCTGGTCGCCCTCGGCTGGCAGCCCCCGGTGCACGACCGCCTCGGCTGGCAGGCCCCGGCCGCCCTGTGGGTCGCCGAGGCCCTCGCCGTCGGCGTGCTCGTCCACCACACGGTCGGCGTGCAGACCGCTGCCGGGTTCGCCTACGTCGCCGCCGTCGCCTACCACCGCTACGACGTCGTCTACCGGCTGCGCGACACCGGCACCGCGCCGGCCGCGTGGCTCGCCACCGCCGGGCTCGGCACCGAGGGCAGGCTCATCGTCCTGCTGCTCCTCGCGACCTTCGCCCCCTCTGCCGTGGTCCCGGTCCTGTGGGTGGCCGCGGTGCTGCTGGCCGTCCTCTACCTCGCCGAGTCGGCCACGGGCTGGCGGCGGTGGATCGCCGCCCAGGGCGACCCGTTGGCGACGGGAGCACGCCGGTGAGCGCGACGACGCACGACCCCGCCGACAACCACCCGACCCTGGCCGAGCTGCGCGCCGTGGCCCAGCCGCCGGAGCACATCGCCCGCTACAACGCCGAGCACTGGGCCGGCGCGCTGTACATCCGCCACCTGTCCGTCCACGCGACGAGGGCGATGCTCCCGACGGGCATCAGCCCCAACGGCGTCACCTGGCTGATGATCGCGGTCGGGGTGCTCGGCGCGTTCGCCCTGCCCCTGCACGGGCTCACCGGCCCGCTGCTGTGCGTCGTGGCCATGCAGCTGCAGATCCTGCTCGACTGCAGCGACGGCGAGGTGGCCCGCTGGCGTCAGCGCTTCTCCCCGGCCGGCATCTACCTCGACCGCATCGGCCACTACGCCACCGAGGCGGCCATCCCGGTCGCGCTGGGCCTGCGGGCCGACGGGTGGTCGCTCGCCCACCCGCTCGACGTGGGTGGCTGGACCGTCCTGGGGTTCCTCGTGGCGGTCCTCGTCCTGATGAACAAGGCGTTCACCGACCTCGTGCACGTGGCCCGTGCCAAGACCGGCCGGCCGATGCTCGAGGACGTCGCCGCCACCACCCGGTCGCGGGTGTCCGGCCTCGCCGCGGTACGCCGCGCGCTCGGCTACCTGCCGATCTTCCGTGCCTTCGTCGCGGTGGAGGCCTCCCTGCTCGCCCTCGCCGCCGGGGTCGCCGACGTCGTCCGGGGCGACCTGTTGGGGACCCAGGTGCTCGTGGTCGTCATGGTGCCGCTCGCGGTCATCACCGCCGGCGGCCACCTGCTCGGCGTCCTCACCAGCTCACGGCTGGACTGACCCGTGGCAGTCGGCACCAGCCGGACCGGGAGCGGGCTGCGGGTCCTGCAGTGGGCCCAGGAGCACGGCGAGGTCGGCGGGGTGCACGCCAGCCACCGCCAGCTCACCGCGGCGCTGCGCGCCGAGGGGTGCGACGTGCGCTACGTCGACACCGGCGACGCACGACGTGCCGTGAGCGCCGTACCCGCCCTGTGGCGTCGCCGGTCGCTCCACCTGTTCCACGTCACGAGGCTGTGGCGGGCGGTCGTCCTCGCCCCGGTCCTCGCCCTGGTGCCCGGGCGCACCGTCGTGGTGCTGCACTCGGGGTCCACCGCCGGGCAGGTGCGCCGGATGGGCGTCGTGGCCGGGCTCGCCCTGCGGCTGGCCCTGCACGCCTACGACGAGATCTGGGCCGTCAACGACGAGATCAGGGCGGTGCTGCCGGCCGGGCTGCGCTCGAGGGTCCGCGTCGTCACACCCTTCGTGCCCGTGCCCCGCGCGGCCGCGGCGCCTGCGCGTGAGCCGCACGCGCTGGCGGTGGCCACCAACGCCGGGCTGGCCCACTACCACGCCGACCTCGCGGTCGAGGCGGTCCGCCTGCTGCGCGCGGGGCCGTGGCCGGACGCCACCCTGCGCGTCCTCGCCTACGGCCGCGACGGCGAGGAGCTCGCCGCCCTGAGGGCGTCCGTCGAGGGTCAGGAGTGGGTCGACGTCACGTTCGACGCCTCACCGCAGGAGGTCCGCGACGTGCTCGCCTCCAGCGCCGTCTTCCTTCGACCGACGGCGTGGGACGGCGACTCGGTCATCGTCCGCGAGGCCCTGGCCGAGGGTGCCCGCGTCGTGGCAGGGGACACCTCGCCGCGCCCCGTCGGGGTCGAGCTGAGCTCCTTGGACCCCGCCGACCTCGCTGCAGCCGTCAGTGGGGGAGGCCGGCCCAGCGACGGCCGCGGCCTGGCGGAGCGGTCGATGCTCGACGCCGCCCGGGCCTCGCTGGCCACCGTGCGCTCGCGCGGGTGACCGGGCGGTAGCCTCTGCGGGACGCCGCGCGACCCGCCGCGCGGCCCGCGCCACCGCCGGCACCCTGCCGGACGGCACCCGAGGAGTCCCGTTGAGCAGTCGCACCGTCATCACCTTCGGCACGTTCGACGTGCTGCACGTCGGCCACATCCGCGTCCTCAAGCGGGCCGCCGAGTACGGCGACCGGCTCGTGGTGGGTGTGTCCGCGGACGAGCTCAACATGGCCAAGAAGGGCCGGGCCCCGGTGTTCGACCAGGACGAGCGCGTGGAGATCGTCAGCAGCCTCAAGGTCGTCGACGAGGTGTTCGTCGAGGAGTCGCTGGAGAAGAAGCGCGACTACATCCTCGAGCACGGCGCGTCGGTGCTGGTCATGGGAGACGACTGGGCAGGCAAGTTCGACTGGGTGTCGGACGTGTGCGAGGTCGTCTACCTGCCGCGCACGCCGTCAGTCTCGACCACCGGGCTCATCGAGCACATCGCCAAGATCGCCCCCTGACCCGGGGTACTGCAGGGCCGCCTCGTCCAGCGCCAGCCGGCGGGCCAGCTTGGTGTAGCGGGTCTCGAGGTCGCGGAAGCGCAGGTAGGTCGTCACCGTGAAGCTGAGGAACGCGACCACGAGGGCGTAGAGCACCATGTCGGTGCCGCGCCCGACGCCGACGAGCTGGGCGATCCGGTTCCAGACCGAGGGGAAGAGGATCGACACCACCGCGAAGGCGGCGAAGAGCAGCAGCCCGAGCCGCCGGATCGCCTGGGCCCGCGCCCCGCGCGAGCGGAAGAGCCGGGCCACCACCGCGATGACGACCAGGATCAGCAGGATCTGGATGAGCACGATCTTCATCGCAGGATCAGCTCCACGAGGATGTTGACGGCGTTCCAGAGCGACTGGCCCTTGGAACGTGAGTAGTCGGTGTAGAGGACGTGGACCGGGCTCTCGCCGTAGCGGATGTCGAGCGCACCGATCTGCGCGACGAGCTCGGAGGCGTGGGCCATCCGGTTCTGGGTGATCGACAGCCGTGACACCACGTCACGTGAGATGACGCGCAGGCCGTTGTGGGCGTCGGTGAGGCGAGTCTTGGTGGTGAGGTTGGTGTAGGCCACGGCCATCCGCAGCACCAGCTTCTTGAGCGCGCCCGCCTGGGTGCGCTGGTCGAGGAACCGGGAGCCGAAGACCACGTCTAGGTGCTCGGCGCGGGCCTTCTCGAGCATCTCCAGCACGTCGGAGACCTGGTGCTGGCCGTCGGCGTCGAAGGTGACGACCCAGCGCATGCCGGGGTCGGACAGCGCGTACTCGAAGCCGGTCTGCAGCGCTGCGCCCTGCCCGAGGTTGACCGGGTGGCGCACCACGACCGCGCCGGCCGCGTCGGCCGCAGCCGCCGAGCCGTCGGAGCTGCCGTCGTCGACGCAGACCACATTGGGAAACGTCCGGCGCACGTCGCGCACGACGTCAGCGATCACCTGTTCCTCGTTGAACAGCGGGATCACGAACCATGTGTCCTGCACTCGTACTCCTCCGACTCGCCTGGCAGACCGCGCATCAGTCTATGGGTCGGGAGGAGGTCACAAATCGGTCGACACTCCTGCCAACCCCCTGACACCCGAGTGGTCGGTGGGGCATGGTGGGCCCCTGTGGCTGGTGTCCGTTTCCCAGGAGAGGACGCCAGCCCCTCGCAGACCACCGGCGGCACCGCCGTCGCCGACCCCTACACCGGCCGCGAGCGCCGGGTCATCATGGACACAGCGACCACCTCGGGCGACACGTCGGCGCCCACCCGGTGGTCTCGACCGCCGGCCGAGGGCACGCCGGGACCAAGGAGCACGTCATGTCGTGGGTGAGCACACTGAGGACGCGCCGCGGGCCGGGCGACACCAGCCGTACGCAGCGCCGCCCCGCGCGCTGGTCGCGCCGGTGGGCGGCGGTCGGGGCCGCGGCGACCGTGGTCGGCTCTGCCGGCGCCGTCACGGCGCTGCCGGCCCAGGCCGACGAGGTCTACCCCAGACCCCCCTCGGGCACGATCAACCTCACCGGACACGGCTGGGGCCACGGCCACGGCATGTCCCAGTACGGCGCGTACGGTGCGGCGCTCCAGGGCCTGACCTGGCAGCAGATCGTCGACTTCTACTACCCCAACACCGTGCGGTCCTCGATCGGTGACCCGGTCATCCGCGTCAACGTCACCGCCCACCTGGGCAACACCACCCGGGTCGCGGCAGCCGACGGCCTGCGCGCCTCCTTCGGCAGCTCCTACTCCCAGGCCGGCTCCTTCGCGCTGAACACCACGACGTGGGACAAGATCGCCATCACCGAGTGGAGGGTCGTGCGTCCCGTCCTCCAGCCGGGCGTGGCCAGCAAACCCGTGCTGCAGTACGTCCTGTCGACCGGTGAGGTCCGCACGTCGCCGCAGGTGGCCACCGGCCCGCAGATCAACATCACCAACCCCACGACGGGTCTCATCAAGGCGCTCAACAGCAGCGGCAGCTACACCTACCGCGGCGAGGTCCGCGGCACCCTCATCGGCGCACCCGGCGCCGAGAGCCTCGTCCCCGTGGTCGCCCTGCCCATGGACTCCTACCTGCGCAGCGTCGTCCCCAGCGAGATGCCGGCGTCGTGGTCGCCCGCCGCGCTCGGCGCCCAGGCCGTCGCTGCGCGCAGCTACGCCAACTACGGCCGCGAGCACCCGCAGAACGCCGCCTTCTACGACACCTGCCCCACGACGGCGTGCCAGGTGTTCAGCGGCTACCAGCGCACCTCGGGCGGCAGCACGACCACCTACGAGTACGCGTCGACCAACAGCGCGGTCACGGCCACCGGCGGGACGGTGCTCACCTACAACGGGGCGACGGCCTTCACCGAGTTCAGCTCCTCGAACGGCGGCTGGAGCTCCGACGGTGGCAAGCCCTACCTCGTCGCCAAGCAGGACCCGTACGACGGCGTCTCGGCCAACCCCAACCACACCTGGCGCACCTCGGTCACGGTCGCCGGCATCGAGCGGCAGTGGCCCTCCATCGGGAGCTTCCAGCAGCTGGCCATCACCGCCCGTGACGGCCACGGCGACTGGGGCGGCCGGGTCCGGACCATGGTGGTCACGGGCAGCTCGGGGTCGGTGACGATCTCGGGCTTCACCTTCCAGGCGAGGTTCGGGCTCAAGTCGGAGTGGTTCAAGCCCGACCAGACCGTCTCCTCGCCCTCGTTCCCGCGCGACCTGTCCGGCGACGGGCTCGGCGACGTGGTCGCCGTCCACGGGAGCAAGGGAGCCCTGTGGCTCTACAAGGGCAAGGGCGACGGGACGGTGACCTCGGCGACGGCGATCAACGGCTCGGACTGGCGGGTCATGCGGCTCACGTTCACCGCCGGCACCTGGAACGCCGACAAGCTCGCCGACGTGATGGCGGTGTGGCCCGACGGCTCGCTGTACGTCTACCCCGGCAAGAGCGGCGGCGGCATCTCCAGCGGGTCGAAGGTCGCCTCCGGCTGGCAGGCGTACAACCTGGCGTTCCCGGTCGGCGACTTCGACGGCGACGGCTGCACCGACATCATGTCCCGGCGCGCGGACGACGGGACCCTGTGGCTGCACAGCGGCAACTGCGTCGGGGGCGTCAAGGGCAGCACCAAGGTCGGCAGCAGCGGCTGGGGTGCCTTCACCCAGGTGTTCAGTGCCGGCGACTTCAACGGCGATCGCCGTCCCGACGTGCTCGCCCGCTCCTCCGACGGCACGCTCTACCTCTACCCGGGCAACGGTGTGGGCGGCTTCGGCTCGCGCACCGTCGTCTCGGGCGGGTGGAACACCTACGACGCCCTCTTCTCGGTCGGTGACGCCGGGCGTGACGGGCACGCCGACATCTACGGCCGTGACTCCGCCGGGGTGCTGTGGGTCGTGCCGGGCAACGGCAAGGGCGGGGTCGGGTCGCGGTTCAAGGTGAGCAGCGGCTGGACGGGCCTCTACACCCTGCTGCGCTGACCCCCGACGACGAAGGGCCCCGCACCATGAGGTGCGGGGCCCTTCGCGTGCGTACGTCGTGTGGCGCTGTGGGGCCGGACCTCAGACGAGGTCGGTCGTGAACGCCGGCTCGGTCTTCTCGCGCACCTCGTCCTCGGTGACGCCCTCGGCGAGCTCACGCAGTACGAGGCCGTCGTCGGTGACGTCGAAGACGCACAGGTCGGTGATGATGCGCTGGACGACGCCGCGGCCGGTGTAGGGCAGCGAGCACTCGTCGACGATCTTGTAGGAGCCGTCCTTGGCGTTGTGCTCCATGAGGACGATGACCTTCTTGGCTCCGTGGACGAGGTCCATCGCGCCGCCCATGCCCTTGACCATCTTGCCGGGGATCATCCAGTTGGCGATGTCGCCCTTGGCCGATACCTGCATGGCCCCGAGGATCGCGGCGTCGACCTTGCCGCCGCGGATCATGCCGAAGCTTTGGGCCGAGTCGAAGAACGAGGCGCCGCGGCGCAGCGTGACGGTCTCCTTGCCGGCGTTGATGAGGTCGGGGTCCTCCTCGCCCTCGTAGGGGTAGGCGCCGACGCCGAGGATGCCGTTCTCGGACTGGAGCACGATCTCGACGTCGTCCGGGACGTAGTTGGGGACCAGGGTCGGCAGGCCGATGCCCAGGTTGACGTAGGAGCCGTCGGTCAGCTCGCGGGCGGCGCGGGCCGCCATCTGCTCACGGGTCAGTGCCATGGCTCAGGCCTCCTGGGTCGGGCGGGGACGGGTCGTGTGGCGCTCGATCCGCTTGTCGGCGGCCTGCTCGGGGGTGAGGGGCAGGACCCGGTGGACGTAGATGCCGGGCAGGTGGACGGTGTCGGGGTCGAGCTCGCCGGGCTTCACGAGCTCCTCGACCTCGGCGACCGTGACCCGGCCGGCCATCGCGGCGAGGGGGTTGAAGTTGCGTGAGCTCTTGCGGAAGACGAGGTTGCCGTGCCGGTCGCCCTTCCAGGCGCGCACCAGCCCGAAGTCGGTGACGATGGCCCGCTCGAGGATGAACTCCTTCTCCTGGCCGTCGACCTCGAAGACCTTGCTCTCCTTGGCGGGGGAGGCCTTGGCGACCGAGCCGTCGGCGGCGTAGCGCCACGGCAGGCCGCCCTCGGCGACCTGGGTGCCCGCGCCGGTCACGGTGTAGAAGGCCGGGATGCCAGAGCCGCCGGCCCGCAGCCGCTCGGCCAGGGTGCCCTGCGGCGTCAGCTCGACCTCGAGCTCGCCGGCGAGGTACTGGCGCGCGAACTCCTTGTTCTCCCCGACGTAGGAGGAGACCATCCGGGCGATCCGCTTGTCGCGCAGCAGGATGCCGAGCCCCCACTCGTCGACGCCGCAGTTGTTGGACACCGCTTCGAGGCCGCTCACCCCCGAGTCGTGGATCGCGGAGATGAGCACGCTCGGGACCCCGCAGAGCCCGAAACCGCCCACCGCCAGGGAGGAGCCGTCGACGATCCCGTCGATGGCCTCGGCTGCGGAGGAGACGACTTTGTCCATGGCCGGGACTCTAGCCGCCGGCTCGGGACGCCCGTGCGTGGTCCCTCCCCACCGTTGCGCCGGTACCGCGTGCCCGCCCCACATGCCGGGGTCGCGCAGGGTCCATCGGCCGGACGGGGGAGGGGCCGCGGAACTCCACGGTTGTAGTTCGCCCCTTCCGCTTGTGGCGGGTGGTGACTGGTGGGACAAATGCTCTGCCTGCTCCTGGAGTGACCCCTGGGGCAGGAGTCCGACCCCGCCCTACCTCGCCCCGCCACCGCGGGGCGCCGTCCCCCTGGAGGCTGCTGTGTCGCGTGCCGCCCGAGCCCTCGGTGTGCTGAGCATCCCCGTCCTCACCGTGCCGATGGCCATGACCGGTGCCCAGGCGGCGACGCTCCCCAAGCCGCCGAGCAAGGCGCTCCCGTCGGCGCTCGACGTCGCCTCGCCCTACCAGGCGCAGCGGCTGTGCGACCCGGTCGCCAAGCCCGGCGTCACCGCGTTCGCGAAGCTGCTGTCCGGCTACTACGGGCTGGGAACGGCCTCCTACGGGATCATCCGCAACTGCAACAGCGGCGTCACCGAGCACTCCGAGGGCCGCGCCTGGGACTGGATGCTCAGCGTCGACAAGCCGAACGAAAAGGCCGTCGCAGACTCGGTGACGGCGTGGCTGTCCGCTCCCGACGCCCAGGGCCGTCCCGGTGCGATGGCCCGGCGGTTCGGGATCATGTACATCATCTGGAACAAGAAGATGTGGCGTGCCTACGACCCCGGCCGCGGTTGGGCGCCCTACACCGGCTCGGCGCCGCACACCGACCACATCCACTTCTCGTTCTCCTGGGACGGCGCCTACGGCCGCACGTCGTGGTGGACCGGCAAGGCGCTCACGACGGTGAGCCCCGGCCCGTCCGCCCCCACACCCAGCTCGACCACCCCGGGCGCACCGGGCACCCCCGCGACGCCCACGACCTACCCCACCCTCGCCCAGGGCTCGACCGGACCGGACGTGGCCCTCGCGCAGAAGGTCATCGGCGCCACGCCGGACGGGGTGTTCGGCCCGAGGACGGCAGCAGCGCTGCGGACCTGGCAGTCGGCCAACAAGGTCAAGGTGACCGGGGTGCTCGACCCCGCCACCTGGGCGCGGATGGTCGCCCTGCGCCTCGTGCCCGCCCGCGGGACGGCTCCCACCCCTGCGGCTGCGCCTGCGCCCACGCCTGCGCCCACACCGAAGCCCGCACCGACCCCGACGCCTGCTCCGGGGGCGACCTCCACCAGCCCGCTCGCGCCGTACGCCCGCACGACCATCCGTCGTGGCTCCACGGGTGCCGCGGTCGTGGCGCTGCAGAAGGCCCTGAAGGTCACCGCGGACGGGGCGTTCGGGCCGCAGACCGAGACCGCCGTCAAGGCGTTCCAGACCCGCCGCAACCTGCCCGCCAACGGCGTCGTCGGCCCCAGCACCTGGGCGGCGCTCATGGGTGGCACGGCCGCCCCGAGCGCGCCCTCCCGCTCGACGCCCGCCCGGGTGTCGACGCCGTACACCCCGCTCATGTCCACGGTCCTGCGGACCGGCTCGAAGGGCACGGCGGTGAAGACGCTCCAGCGTGCGCTCGGCGGGCTCGCCGTCGACGGGGCGTACGGGGCGCGCACCGCAGCCGCGGTCGCGGCGTTCCAGAAGGCGCACGGCCAGAAGGCGACCGGGGTCACCGACACCCGGGTGTGGGCCGCACTCGAGAACCGGGACTACCCGTTGCGTGCGTGGTACTCGACCGTGCTGCGCCAGGGCTCGAGCGGAGCCGCGGTGACCGCGCTCCAGAAGGCGCTGCGCATCACGGCGGACGGGAGCTTCGGCCCGGCGACCGCCGCGGCCGTCAAGGCCCTGCAGGGCCGCGCGAAGCTCGCGCGCACCGGGACGGTGGCCACCGTGACGTGGAAGGCGGTCGAGGCGGAGCTGCGCCGGCGCTAGGGGGTGAGCGTCACGCCCTCGACGGCCTCGCGGCGGACGGACTCCTCCGCGGACAGGTCGCCCCGGGAGAGGACGACCGACCCGTCACCTGCCCAGGCGGCCAGCGCCCGGGTGAGGACGGTGGCGAGGTCGGTGCCACGCAGGTGGGCCCGCGTGCCCCCGGGCGCGCCGAGGTCGGTCACGACCTGCGCGTACGGCGTGGTGGTGCCGTCGAACTCGAGCGCCACGTCGTCGTCGGCCGGCTCCTCCCACGCCACGAACTGGTCGCCGTGCGTCGACAGCTCGCGCGCCTCGTCCATGGCACCGCCGGTGGGGACGGCCGCCTGCCGCGCCAGCGCCGCCAGGGTGACGAGGACGGCGGGTGACGAGGCGGCCGCGAGTGCGGGGTCGTCGGTGACGACGAGGTCGACGCCCTGCGCGCTGGAGGAGCGGTCGGAGGTGCTGTCGGGGGAGCGGTCGGCCACCACGGTGCCGCCCACCGACCACACGGCCAGGGCCCAGTACAGCGAGCGCCAGTGGGGCGGCAGCGCGAGCCGCACCCGTGAGCCCGGCGCCACGTCGAACTCGTCCTGCAGCGCGTTGGCCGCCTTGTTGACCCAGTTGGCGAGCACCTTGGCGCTGAGCTCGATGCGCTCGCCACGGGTCGGCCCGTCGGTGTCCTCGTAGAAGGTGACCCGTGGACGGGCGGGGTCGGAGCGGAGCATGGAGGCGAGGACGTCGGGCGGGTTGGGCATGGGCCCACAGTAGGGGCCGATAGCGTTGCGCCCCGTGACCAGCCGCGAGCCCCGCAGCTACCCGTACACCCCCGACACCGGCGACCTCCCGCTCCTGCGCGGTGAGGCGTGGAGCGGCTGGCTCGTCACCCGGCTCGTCGTGGGCTCGGCCCTGTGGCTGGTGCTGGGGGCGACCGCGGCGGCGGTGCTCTCGCTGCTCGGCTGGTGGCAGCCGTGGGTCGCCCTGCCCGTCCTGGTCGTGCTGGCGCTCGTCGCGGCCGTCCTCGTCGGTCGGCTCCCGGTCCGGCCGCTGCCGGTGTGGTCGACGGCCCTGCTGCTCACGCTCGCCGTGGGCTCCACGGTCTGGGCCGGGCTGACCCACTCCGAGCAGGTGCTGCCGCGCCGCGACTCGGGGTCCTACCTGCAGTCCTCGGTCCAGCTCGCCTCCGGCCACGCCCGCCCGGTGCAGGTGGCCGCGGAGTCGGTCGGCGGCGCCGGGGTCCTGCGCATCGACGGCATCACCCTGGCCAGCCCGGCCTTCTACTCCACCGGCTCGCCGCAGCACCCGACCATCCAGCCGCAGTTCCCGGTGGGCACGTCGGCGTGGTACTCCGTCGCGTGGTGGCTGGGCGGCGCGACGGCCCTCTTCTGGGCCCCGGCCCTGCTCTGGGGGCTCGCCGTGCTGTCCATCGGCCTGCTCGCGTCGCTGCTCACCGGACCGCGGTGGGGCCCGCTCGCGGCCCTCGGCACCGCGGTGGTCTTCCCGCTCGTGCACGTCGCGCGGGCCACGTACTCCGAGCCGGTGGCCCTGCCGGTGCTCGCGGGCGGGCTCGCCGCACTGGCCCTGGCCGCCCGCAGTGCCCGCGTCGGCGACGCCCCCGTCGCCCGGTCCGCGGCCCTCGCCGCCGGGATCCTCATGGGTGGCGCCGTGCTCATCCGGGTCGACGCCCTGCGCGAGGCGATCCTCGTGATCCCGGTCGTGGCGCTGGCCGTCGTCCAGAAGCAGGCCCACGCGCGGGTGCTCGGCTGGGCCACGGCCGTCTCGGCGGTGGTGGCGTTCGGGCTCACCTGGCTGACCTCGAGCGAGTACCTCGGCAGCATCGCCGGTTCGTTGCTGCCCCTGGTGGCGCTGGGCGTCGCCGTGCTGGCCGCCGCCGTGCTCGTCGTGGCCGGCGCCAGGCGCGGCTGGTCGGCCGGGTCCCTGGTGCAGGCGTGGCTGCCGCGGGCGCTGGCCGGGTTCTTCGTCCTCGTGGGGGTGGTCCTGGCCTCCCGACCCCTGTGGCAGACGGTCCGGCAGTCGGCCGCCGACCCCGGCTCGCGCGTCGTGGCAGGCCTCCAGGCGCGACAGGGCCTGCCCGTCGACGGCGGCCGGACCTACGCCGAGCAGTCCGTGGTCTGGATGGCGTGGTGGGTGGGTCCCGCAGCCCTGGTGATCGCCCTGGTCGCGCTCGCCGTCCTCGCCCACCGAGCGGCTTCGGCGTGGGTCGAGGGGCGCGAGCTCCCGTCGTGGGCCGGCCCTGCCGTCGTCGCCGCCGGGTCGACGCTGCTGACCCTCTACCGCCCCGGCATCACCCCCGACCACCCGTGGGCCGACCGGCGGCTGGTCATCGCCCTGCCGACCGTGGTGTTGCTCGTCGTCGCCGCTGCCGCGGTGGCCTCTCGGTGGTCGACCCGCCGCCTGCCCTACGCGGTCAACGTCGTGGTGAGCATCGGCCTCGCCGCAGCGCTGCTCGTGCCCAGCGCCCTGGCGACGCGCCCCCACCTCGACGAACGGGTCGAGCTCGGCGAGCTGTCGGCCGTCGACGAGGTGTGCGCCCAGCTCCACCCGGGGGACGTCGCGCTGATGGTCGACAGCAGGGCCGCCAACGAGTGGCCGCAGGTGCTCCGCGGCTACTGCGGCGTGCCGGCCCTGTCGACGACCTCGGCCCTGCGGAACGACCCCGCTCGGTTGAAGGCGGCCGTCGCGCAGGTCGCCACGGCAGTGGACGCGCGGGGCGGCCGCCTGGTCCTGCTCGCGGCCGACTCCACCGACGCGCTCACCCAGCTGGGGCTCGCCCACGCGGTGGTCGGCACCGACCGGCGGGTGCAGGAGGACGCCCGGCTGCTCGAGCGGCGCCCCGACCACCTCGTGGAGCTCCCCGTCCAGGTCTGGCTGGGGACGCCGACGCCCTGACCGTTGGTCCCGACCGCCCCGGAACTTTCGGCCACTGGGCCGGTACCGGGCCGCTAGTCCGCGCCTGCCTGCGCAACTTTCGGCCACTCGGCCGGTACCGGGCCGCGAACCCCCTCTACCCCAGCAACTTTCGGCCACTGGGCCGGTAGCGCGTCCCGAATCTTCTTCTACCCCAGCAACTTTCGGCCACTGGGCCGGTTCCGGGCCGCGAGTCAGGGCCTGCCTGCGCAACTTTCGGCCACTGGGCCGGTACCGGGCTGCACCCCCCTCCGCCCCAGCAGCTTTCGCGCGGGTTCAGGTGCGGTGCCTGCTAGCTGCGGCGGGCGAAGGCGTCGACGGCGAGGCGACGCACGGCGGAGTACGTGCCCCGGTCGGCGGCCACGATGATGCCGGGGGTGAGGGCGGTGGGCGCGTAGGGGGTGCCGTCCGGGTGGCCCACGATGCCGCCGGCCTCGCGCACCATGAGCGCGCCGGGGGAGTGGTCCCAGGGGCTGTTGCGCGCGTACAGGATGTAGTCGGTCGCGCCCTCGATGAGCCGCGGGTAGTCGACGCCGCAGCAGACCCATGAGCCGGTCAGGGCCGGCAGGTCCCCGAGGCTGTGACCACGCAGCGGCCAGATCGACGTGACGCCGTGGGGCTCGGCGTCGTCGGCGACGGGCTCGCGTGTCACGCGCTCGCCGTTGCGGTAGACGCCGGCGTCCTTCTCGGTGACCCAGGCGACCTCGTGCTCGGGCTGCCAGATCCAGCCGCGGACGGTGACCCCCTGCTTGACCTCGCTCACCATGACCGCGTGGTCGGGCGAACCGTGGACGAAGTTCTTGGTGCCGTCGACGGGGTCGACCGTGAACGCGTGGTCGGCAGCGACGAACTGCGCGATGGCCGTCGGGTCGGTCGCCGTGCGCTCCTCGCCGAGCACGAACGCGTCCGGGTACGCCGCCGCGAGCTCGCGGGTGAGGATCTCCTCGGACTCCTGGTCGGCGATGGTGACGAGGTCGCCGGGGTTCTTCTCCATCACCTCACCGTCGGCGAGCGATCGGAACCGCGGCGTGATGACCTCCGCCGCGACGGCCTTCATCAGCTCGAGCACCTGGTCCGTGTCCACGTGCCCACCGTTCCACACGTGGTCCCCGCAGGCGAAACCAGCACCCCGCGCCTCATACCCCGCGCCACATACCTCGCGCCACATACCTCGCGTCTTTGAGGGATCTGACGTGTCCTGGCCCGTCGGATCCCTCAAAGACCGATGTACGGGGCGGGTGTGGGCAGCGTCCGCAACGGGCTGCCTGTGGACAACTCGACGGCCTTCGGCCCCTCTGGCGCGACCGTGGACGTGTGCCGGTCGACTGGGGGATGCTGCGCAGGCTCGCGGACGCGCAGCAGGGGCTGCTCACGCGGCGCCAGTGCCTGCATGCGGGTATGTCGCGTGACGCCTTGGCCTGGCGCGTCACCTCGGGTCGGTGGCTGCGCGTGCACGAGGGCGTCTTCCAGACACGGCCGGGGCGCCGCGACTGGGAGGCCACGGCGACGGCGGCCCTCCTGTACGCGGTGTCGGGAGCGCCGGCGGCGGACGCTGCGCTCCGAGGCCCCAGCGCTGCCTACGCGTGGGGACTGGTGCCCTCTCCTCCACCGGTGGTCCACCTGGTCGTGCCACAACGACGCAGCGTGACCGCCCAGCCGGGCCTGCAGGTGCGGCGGTCCATGCGCTGGGAGGACCTCGTCGACGAGCGCGCCTTCCCGTGGCGGACGACCGTCCGCGCCACCATCCTGGACATCGCCACGGACGGCACACCCCTGGACGCGTTGTCGATCGTCGCGAAGGCCGTCCAGAAGGAGGTCGTCACTCCTCGCGAGCTCCTCGCCGAGATCTCTGCACGCGGAGGGCACCGGCACTCACGCATCCTGCGGGCCGGCCTGCGTGACGTCGAGGACGGCGGGCAGAGCGGTGCCGAGCTCCTCTACATCCGTGACGTGGAGCGCGCCCACGGGTTGCCTCGCGCGCTACGCCAGTCACCGTCGCGGGTCGGTCGTCACCGCTGGCACGACAACGAGTACGTCGAGCAACGGCTCATCGTCGAGGTGGACGGCCGGCTGGGGCACGAGCGGTGGGCGGACCGGGTGCGGGACGGCCGGCGCGACCGACAGCTGCTGTCGACGGCACGGCTGACCACCCGTGTCTTCTTCGGCGACGTGGTCACCGACCCCTGTTCGACCGCCTCCGAGATCGCTGCGATCCTCGTCAGCCGTGGGTGGCACGGGCGCCCACGGCGGTGTCGGCGGGTGGGCTGCACCGTCTGAGCCGGCTCTTTGAGGGATCCGACGGACCAGGACCCGTCGGATCCCTCAAAGACTCCGGAGAGGACGAGGCCGCGGCGCGCGGGGCGGTCTCGCTCGTCGCCTGTGCGGCGGCGCGGCGGGTGGCGGGTAGGCTCGGCGCCGAGATGAGCGAGCACACCAGCACCGGTCCGGCCGTTCCCGTCGCAGCCCCCGCGTCGACGCCGGAGACCCAGAAGATCCCGACCGCGCCGAGCGGTCCGGTCGCCACCCCGGACGGGCCGCTGGCGGTGCACCCGGCCGACGCGGCGTACCTGCCGAGCACGGCCGCGACGCCCCAGAGCGCGCACGACGCGGACAAGCCGTACGTCACCATCGTGCTGCCGTGCTTCAACGAGGGTGAGCACGTCCTGCAGGAGATCGACCGCATCACGGCCGCGATGAACTCCAGCGAGTTCACCTACGAGCTGCTCTGCATCGACGACGCCTCGACCGACGACACCCTCGAGGTGCTGCGCGACGCCGCCACCCGTTACGCCAACATCCGCGTGATGCCGTTCCGCCGCAACGGTGGCAGCGGCACCGCGCGCCGCATCGGCACCCAGCAGGCGCACGGCGAGATCGTGGTGTGGACCGACGCCGACATGACCTACGAGAACGAGCGCATCCCCGAGCTGGTGCGGATCCTGCGTGACGACGAGTCCTACGACCAGGTCGTCGGCGCCCGCACGACCGAGGAGGGCACGCACAAGTGGGCCCGCGTCCCGGCCAAGTGGCTCATCCGCAAGATCGCCGAGAAGCTCTCCAACCAGACGATCCCCGACCTCAACTCGGGCCTGCGCGCGTTCCGCCGCGAGGTGTCGCTGCCCTACCTGCGACTCCTGCCCCCCGGCTTCAGCTGCGTCACGACGATCACGCTGGCGTTCCTGTCCAACCAGCACGACATCAAGTACGTCCCGACGAGCTACGCCAAGCGCGCCGGCGTCAGCAAGTTCCACTTCGTCCGCGACGCCTACCGCTACATCCTCCAGGTGCTGCGCATGGTCATGTACTTCGACCCGCTCAAGGTGCTCATGCCGCCGGCTCTGTGGCTCGTGGTCATCGGCGTCCTCAAGGCCGTGGTCGACATGGTGCGCCACCCGTTCTACTTCCCGGCGAGCACCGTGCTGCTCATCGTCAGCGGCATCATGATCGGCTCGCTGGCGCTGCTGTCCGACCTCGTCGTGCGTTCGCGCACGGGCGTGTGACGACGCTGCGGTATGCCGCGTGGCCGGCTCGCGTGAGCCGCAGCACCGGCGCCGGTCCCCACCACCGGGGGCAGCTGCGGTGACGCCGATCGCCGCGCTCAAGGTCGCCGTCGTCGGACCCACCCACCCCTACAAGGGTGGGGTGGCGGCCCACACGACGAGCCTCGCGCACGAGCTGGCCGAGGCCGGCCACGACGTGACGCTCGTGTCGTGGTCGCACCTGTACCCCTCGAAGCTCTACCCGGGCGAGCAGGCCGTGCCCGGCGGCGCACCCGACGTGGAGCCGTTCCCGCGCACCGTCCGCGCCCTGAGCTGGGCCCGTCCCGACACCTGGGTGCGGACCGGACGGCGGCTGCGGGGTTTCGACGTCGTGGTCGTCGTCCACGTCATCCCGGCCGTCGTCCCCGCCCACCTGGCGCTGCTGCGTGCCGCCGGTGCAGGGCGTCGCGGCGCGGGCGCAGCGGGCCCGGTACGCCGCGGGGCCGCCTCCGGCGCGCGCCGCACCGGGCCGCGCACCCTCGTCATCGCCCACAACGTGCTGCCCCACGAGACCCACCTCGGCGACCGTGAGCTGATGCAGCAGCTCTTCGAGCGGGTGGACGCGGTCCTGGTGCACAGCGACGCGCAGGCCCGCCTGGCGCACGAGCTCCACGCGCCGCGGGTCTCGGTCACCGACCTCCCGCCGCACCTGCCCGGCGGGGCCCCCGTCGAGCGCGTCACCCATGACGGCCCGCCGCGGCTGCTCGCGCTGGGGATGGTGCGCGAGTACAAGGGCGTCGACCTGCTCATGGAGGCGCTGGCCCGGGTGCCCGGGCCGACCCTGACCGTCGCGGGGGAGATGTGGGGGTCGAGCGGGGAGCGCGTCAAGGAGCTGGCCCGCGACCCGCGGCTGCGGGACCGGGTGGAGGTCCACGGCGGCTACGTGCCTGCTGACCGCCTCGCGCCGCTCTTGGCGTCGCACGACGTGCTCGCCCTGACCTACCGCAGCGCCACCGCCTCGCAGAACGCCCTGCTCGGCCGCCAGCACGGCCTACCCGTCCTCGCCTCCGACGTGGGCACGTTCGGCAGCCAGGTGCGCGACGGCGTCGACGGCCTCCTCGTGCCGCCGGGCGACCTGGACGCCCTGGTGGAGGCGCTGCGACGTCTCGCTGACCGCGACTACACGGAGCAGCTGCGCGCCGCGGTGCGACCGCCCGACCTCTCGGGGCCGTGGGCCAACTACGTCGGCACCATCGAGGCGCTCGCCGCCGTCGAACCGGCCGAGGGGGAGGACCCGGACGACGCGGACGCCGCCGGCGACCCCGACGGCGGTGGCCCCGCCGCGGTCGTCGGGCACCTGCGGCACCGGGTGTCCTCGGCGGTGCGCGGCATCGTGGCGGCGTCGAGGCCTGCGGTCGAGCTGGGGCGCGCCGACCTGCCTGACTGGGTCCGTGCCTCGGACATCCTCGCGGACGGGCACGACGCCGACGAGGCCAAGGCGTTCGCGCGCTCGCTCGGGCTGCCGCGCTGCAGCGACGGAATCGCCGCCTGGGCAGCCCTGGGCGCCCTCGCCGCGATCGTGCGGGTCCGCGACGACGGTCGCCGCAGCGCCGTCATCGTCGACGAGTCCGGCGCGCGCTCGCCCCTGTCGAGGTGGGCCCGGGCGATCGGGTTCGCGCCCGTCGAGCTCGAGCTGACCGGCCACCGCTCGTCCGTCGAGGTCCTCGACGTCGACACGGCCTCGCTCGACGTCATCGTCCGCCTGCACCCCGGCGGCTGCGACGCCGACGACGTCGACGAGGCGATGAGCCAGGCGTCGTGGGCGCTGAAGTCCGGTGGCCTGCTCTGCATCACCCTGCCCATCGGGCCCGGCAGCGCCGAGGGGGCGCTCGGCCCGGCCGACGTCAGGGCCGTCCTCGCGCGGGCCCACGACCTCGGGTTCGTCCTCGTCGGGGACCTCGACGGCGACATCACCGGTCGCATGCGCCAGGCCTCCGGCACCTCCACCCGCACGGACACCGCGTACGGCCTGCTCAGGCTCACCCTCAGGAGGCGCTGATGAGCCGCTCACGGGTCTCCACGATCCTGCGCACGACCCTGGCCCTGCTCGTGGTCGCCGCGGTCGCGGTCGCCGTCGCGCGCAACTGGGCCGCCGTCTCCGCAGACATCGACAAGGTCGACGGACCCACCTTCGTCCTCGCCGCCGCCCTGGCGTGCATCCCCCCGGTGCTCACCATGCTGGGGTGGCGCGTGCTGCTCGCCGAGCTGGGTTCACCGCTGCACGTCGCGCCGGCCGGTGGCGTCTTCTTCGTCGGGCAGCTGGGGAAGTACCTGCCCGGTGCCGTGTGGAGCATCGTCGCCCAGGCGGAGATGGGCGCCAGGCTGCACATCCCTCGCCGTCGCTCGGCGGTCGTGGCGTTCCTGTCCGTCGCCATCGCCGCGATCTGCGGGCTCGTCGTGGGGCTCCCCGCGGTGCCGCTGCTGCTGACCGGGGGCGACGCCACCACGACCGGCTGGATGGCCCTGCTCGCCGTCCCCGTGCTCGGCGTGGCCTTCTACCCGCCCCTGCTCAACTGGGGCGTGGCCACGGTGCTGCGCGTGCTGCGCCGCGAACCCCTCGAGCAGCAGCTCTCCGGGCGCGCAATCGCCAAGGCGAGCGGCCTGTTCGTCCTCACCTGGCTGTCCTCCGGCCTGCACGCGCTGGTCCTCCTGCGGGCCACCGGCGCCAGCGCAGACCTCCCGGCCCTGCTCGTCGCGACGCTCTCGGGATTCGCGCTCGCGTCGTCCCTGGCGATGTTCAGCGTCGTCCTGCCGGCCGGGGTCGGCGTGCGCGAGGGGCTGCTCGTGCTCATGCTGGCGCCGATCAGCTCGACCTCGGCGGCCACGGCGGTCGTCGTGCTGTCGCGGTTCCTCACCGTGCTGGCCGACGTGCTGTTCGCCCTGCTCGGCTGGGCCTACGCGCGCCGCCACCACCTCATCACCACGCGCGAGGAACGTGAGCGCGACCATGTCGTCGTGGACGACGCGACCGCGGGATAGGTTGACGCCCATGACCACACCAGACGAGGCGTCCGCCTCGGGCCAGGTGGCCGCACCGCCCGGGGGACCCCTGCTCGCCGTCGCCAAGCGCGCGGCCGAACGAGTCCTGTGGGGTCGCGTCGCCCTGCAGCGCCGGGCCGAGGCCCGCCGCGGGTATGCAGCCAACCGCCCCGTCCCGACCACCGTCCCCCCGACGGCCGTGCTGCGCACCGCCGCCGACTGGGAGGCCGCGGTCGCCGAGGGGCGCCACCTGCGGCTGCCCCTGCACCGGGACCTGCCGAAGAACTGGGACGCGCTAGGGGCGGTCGGCGCCGTGCTGCGCCTGGCCGACGACGGCTCGCGCTCGGCCCGCGTGATGGACGCCGGCAGCGCGCGGTACTCGCCCGTCCTGCCGTGGCTGCGGCTCTACGGCCTCGGCTCCGCGCCGGGTTCGCTTCTCGGGATCAACCTCGAGTTCGGCTCCGAGGTGCACCGCGACGGTGTCGTCTTCCGGCACGGCGACGTGACGGCCACCGGCCTCCCCGACGGCTCGCTCGACGCGATCACCTGCATGTCGGTGATCGAGCACGGGGTGCCCGTCGAGGCGTTCCTGCGCGAGAGCGCCCGGGTGCTGCGTCCGGGTGGTGTCCTGTGCGTCTCGACCGACTACGACCAGTCGCCCCCCGACACCACGGGCCGCACGGCGTACGGCAGCGAGGTCAAGATCTTCGGGCCCGAGGACATTCGCGAGCTCGTCGCGACCGCCGAGTCCGCGGGCCTGGAGCTCGTCGGCGACCTCGCCACGTCCGACGCGCTGTCGCACTCCGAGCGGCCGGTGCACTGGGACCGGGTCGGCCAGGACTACACCTTCATCCTGCTGACCTTCCGCCGCCGCTGAATGGCGCTGACCGCCGTGGGCGCCCGCCGCTGACCGGCGCTGGCGCCCGCGGCTGACCGGCCCGCGACCGAACCTGCACGACAGACAGGTGTGCCGCCCGCAAACGAGCGGGCGGCACACCTGTCTGTACGTGTGGAGTCGGCGTCAGGCGGCGCCGGGCTCCTGGGTGTCGCTGGCGGGGTACTTCTTCACGAAGTCCACGACGGCCTGGCCGGAGAGGCCCCCGCACATCTGGCGGTGGCCGGCGTCCTTGGCCCAGTGCACGAGCGCGTACGGCTTGCCGGCCGGGAAGGCGCCACGGCTGGCGTCCCACTCCACGACCTTGAACTTGCCGGAGGACTGGGGGAGCTTGTCGGCCTTGTCGGCGATGTCCTTGAGCAGCGCGGTGTCCTTCACCTTGGCGCCGTCGTACCAGAGGATCGTGTAGCCGTGCTCGAGGTTGTGCACGAGGGTCTCGAGCGGCGGGCGGTCGGCAGCGGTGTAGAAGTCGCGCCCACTGACGTCGGGGGTGGCGAAGTGCGGGCCGTGGCTGGGCGGGACGGTGTCGTACTTCACCGACGTCTCGTCGGGCTTGTTGGTGCCCGGCCCGACGTGCTCGCCGGTGCCGCCGCCGCTGTCGGTCGTCGCCGGGTCACAGGACGCGGCGGCGACGGAGACCCCGAGATTGGGGAGCTGGCCGGACTTGGCGTCGTTGACGGCGTACGCGACGACGCCGCCGAGGCCCAGCAGCAGGACGACGAGGGCGATGCCGATGCCAGCCTTGACCTTGCGCTCCTTGGCCTTCTGCTGGTTCTGGATCTCGGCCAGGCGCGCCTTGCGGTCCTGGCTGGCTCGCTTGTTGCTCACGGGTTCCTCGGTGGCTCGGGGTCGGGTCGCGCAGAGTCTACGGGGCCCGCCTTGGGTCGTTGTCACCCGAACGCGCGACACTGGGCCAATGTCCCCGGTCCCCCCGACGAGTGCGGAGCACCGTCGCACCTGGCGCTCCCGGAGACCGGTCTCGGTGGGCCTGCTGGTCACGATCCTGCGCCGCGGGGGCGGCGACCCGACGTTCCAGCCGGACCGCGGCGACGGCTGGTGGCTCGGCCTGCCGACGCCCGAGGGGGCGGCGACCCTGCGGCTGGAGCAGCGCGACGACCTCGGCGAGGTGGTCGCCACGGCGTGGGGGCCCGGCGCGCAGTGGGCGCTGGCGCAGGTGCCCGAGCTGCTCGGGGACGCCGACGACGACAGCGGGTTCGTCGCCCACCACCCGCAGGTGGAGCGGGCGCGGCGCCGGTACGCCGCGTGGCACGTCCCGCGCTCCGGCCTGGTCATGCACGCGCTCGTCCCCGGCATCATCGAGCAGAAGGTCACCGGCCAGGAGGCGTTCGGCGGCTACCGGCGGCTCGTCCACCGGTTCGGCAGCAGGGCGCCGGGTCCCGGGGAGGCGCGACGCCTGTGGGTCGCCCCCGACGCAGCGACCTGGGCGGCCATCCCCTCCTGGGAGTGGCTGGGGGCCTCGGTCGACGGCGCGCGGTCGTCGACGGTGGTCCGGGCGGCCAGGGTCGCGGGGCGCCTCGAGGAGTGCGTCGGGCTCACGGCCACCCAGGCGCGGGCCCGGCTGCGCGCCGTACCCGGCATCGGCGTCTGGACCTCCTCGGAGGTGGCCCAGCGCGCGCTCGGTGACGCCGACGCGGTGAGCTTCGGCGACTACCACGTGGCCAAGAACATCACCTGGGCGCTGCTGGGCGAGGCGCGGGACGACGAGGTCCTCGCCGAGCTGCTCGAGCCCTACCGCGGGCACCGGTACCGCGTGCAGCGGCTGCTTGAGCTCGACGGCCACTTCCGGCCCCGTCGGGGGCCGCGGATGGCGCCACGCACCCACCTCCCCACCCGCCGCTGAGCAGCACGCGGGGAACCCGCGGGTGGTGCACGGGACGCGCGGTCAGGTGCGGGGGAGCTCGGTCACCCTGAGTGTCGCCTCGAGCCCTTCGACCTGCTCGGGCGCCTGCGCCTGAAGCGACTCGCCCCACAGGGCGACCTGGAGGCGGGTCACGGCGACCCCGAGCTCGTAGCCACTGGGGGCGCTGACCCGCAGCTCGTGGGTGCCGTCGCGGCTGCCGACGTCGACACCGGCCTCGGGGGCACCCCGCAGGGCCACGGCGACGGCACGGCCGAGGCGGTCGCCGACGGGTTCCGGTGCCACGGAAGGGATCCCGTCCTCGAGGGCGGCAGCCGTACCCGGCAGGGTGCCCAGCGAGGCACGAACGGCTTCGGCGCTGCCCAGGCCGAACCAGTCGGTGGGACCGTGCCGCAGCAGCGCCCGGGCGCCCGGCCCGGCGTCGGCGCTCGCCCACCGCGAACCGCGGACGACCGCAGCGGGGACGCCGTCGGTCTTGCCCTTGACGAGGTCGGCGGCGGCGGCGAGCTCGTCGGCCACCGCGCGCGCGGTGACGTGCAGTGGGCGGCCGTCGGCGTCGTGGCCACCGCGCAGGTCGTCGAGGACCTCGAGGCCACTGGCACCGAGCGCGAAGTCGGTCTGGCCTGCTCGCCACGGCCGGCCGGCGGTGTCACTGAGCACCACCCCCAGCCGTCGCAGCCCGGTGGCCTCCAGGAGGGCGAGCCGCAGGCGACGGGCCTCGGCGTCGGGGTCCGCGGGGAGGAGCAGCACGTCGTCGCGGCCACCGGTGTTGGACGAGTCCACCCCGGCCGCAGCCATCACCGGTCCGGCGACCGCCTGGACGACCCTGGTGACCCGGTCGCCGGATCGCCGCTCGGCGACGACCCGCACCGTCTGGGCGGCGACCGCGGCGCTGTGGTCGGCGCCGTCAGCCCACAGCCCCAGCGACTTGGAGACGACCTTGCTGGAGACGACGAGGACGTCGCCGTCGGCGAGCTCGACACCGGAGGTGCGCAGCCCTGCGAGCAACAGCACGGCGAGGTCGTCGTCGGTGCCGACCTCGGGGACACCCGTGACCGGCAGCAGCGTCAGGCCGCTCACCGGTCAGCGCCTCGCGAGCTGGAGGGCGAGGTCGAGGGCGGCGCCAGCGATGTCGGCGGCGGCGTCGCGGTCGGTCATGAGCAGCGGTCGCCCCTGGACCGTGGCGCGCGGCAGGCGCACCCCTTCGGCGTCCTCCTCGGACACCAGCCACCCGTCGAGGAAGTCCTCGTAGAGCCCGGCGACCGCGGACGCCGTGGCCTCCACGCCGATCGCGGAGAGGCAGGCGTCGGCGTGGCCGCGCACGGGCAGGCCGCCGATGAGCGGGGAGACCCCCACGACGGGGGCAGCGGTGCCGCGCAAGGCATCCCGCACCCCCGGCACCCCGAGGATGATGCCGATCGAGACGACCGGGTTGCTCGGCGGCAGGAGGACGACGTCGGCCTGCCGGATGGCGTCGAGGACCCCGGGGGCCGGGGTGGCGCGGTCCATGCCGACGGCGACGAAGCGCTGGGCCGGGATCGCGGCCTGGTGCCGCACCCACCACTCCTGGAAGTGGATGGCGCGCTGTCCCTCCTCGTCCTCGACGACCACGTGGGTCTCGACGGGGGAGTCGGACATGGGCAGCAGCCGGACCCGGTGGTCGGCCAACCCCCACCGCCGGGACAGCCGCTCCGTGACCTCGGACAGGGTCACCCCCTGCCCGAGCCACTGGGAGCGCACGACGTGCGTGCCGAGGTCGAGGTCGCCGAGCCCGAACCACTGGGGCACGGCGCCGTACGCCGCGAGCTCACCCTGCACGCGGTGGCTCTCGTCCGCGCGGCCCCAGCCCTGCCCCTCGTGGATGCCGCCGCCCAACGTGTACATGAGCGTGTCGAGGTCCGGGCAGACCCGCAGGCCGAACAGGCTGATGTCGTCGCCGGTGTTGCCGATGACGGTGAGCTCGGTGTCGTCGAGCCCGGGGGTGCGGTCGAGGTGGGTGCGGAGGCCGCGCAGGAAGCGTGCGCCTCCGACGCCGCCGGCCAGTGCCGTGATGCGCATGGCGTGCAGTCTTCCAGCCCGCCCCCGCGCCCGTCCGCGGGGGAGGCCCGCGGGCAACCCCCCAGCCCGGCCACAGCCTGCTGACAGGTGGCCGCCGCACCGTCGGGGTATGAGATCACGAGACCCCCAGCGCGTCCTCACCACGATCCGGCGCACGACCGCCGGGTCCCTGCTGGCCGCGGCAGTGGGCTCCGGGGTGGTGGCCGTGCACCTGGCCGGCGACCACGCCAGCGCGGCTGCGGCCACGAAGGTCCCCGACGACCGGGCGGTCCGGGGCGAGCAGGTGCCCCAGCCGGAACCCCAGGCGCAGGCGCCGTCCAGGGCCCGCTCCAGGCCCTCGCACCACCGCGCGACGACCCAGCAGGCGCCTGCCCCGGCGCAGGGGTTCCAGCCGGTGGCGCCGGTCCAGCCCGGTGGTGGGGCGCCGCAGTCCGGCAGCGGCGGTTCGTGAGCCTGGCGAGGGCGCACTGCCGCTTCACAGGAGACACACATCCGTTCCGGAGGGGGTCCGTAGGCGTCGCACAGGAACCGCACAGGGGGCGACGCGAGTGTCGAAGCAGGACAACAACCCACGAGAAGGGACCGACCCGATGAGCACCCCCCGCAATCCCCTGAGCCTGGCCCGTCGCTGGACGGCCGGCGTCCTGCTGGCCTCGACGCTCGGCGCGGGTGCCGTCGGCATCCACCTCGCGCAGGACCAGGGCACCACGACCGCCAGCTCGACCGGATCGACCTCCGGCAGCTCGAGCTCTGGCTCCAGCTCGGGTTCCAGCAGCTCCGGCTCCTCCGCCTCGAGCGGGTTCAGCGCAGTCTCCGGCGTCTCCTCGGGCACCGGGTCGGCCCAGAGCAGCACGAGCGGGTCGTGATGGCCGTGCACACCGACACCACGCGGGTGGGGCAGCACGTGTTCACGGCCTCTGCGTCGTTCGAGGCCATCGGCACCCACCACCACCTGATCGTCACCCGGCCCGAGACCCTGGGCGCGGCCATCTCGGTCGCCCGCGACCACCTCGCCGAGCTCGACGCGGCCGTCTCACGGTTCCGGCCCGACTCCGAGGTCAGCGCCCTCGCCCGCCAGCACGCCGGTCGCGACGCCACCGCGCTGGTGTCGCCCGTCTTCGCTGCCAGCCTCGCGGCGGCCCTGCGCTCGGCGCGGCTGACCGACGGCCTGGTCGACCCCACGGTCGGGGGAGCGGTCATCGCCTCCGGCTACGACGACGACCTCGCCGTCGTCCGCGCCCGCACCGCTGGCCCCGACGGCCGGACCACCGACGGCCGGACCACCGACGGCCGGACCACCGACAGCCGGACCGAGGAGCACGCCCCGGTCGTGCCGGGCTGGCGCAGCGTCGACCTCGACGAGTCGCTCCGCCGGGTGCGCGTGCCGGCCGGCACCGTCCTCGACCTCGGGGCCAGCGCCAAGGCGTGGGCCGCCGACGCCATCGCCGCCCGGCTGGCCGCGTCGCTCGACGGCGGCTTCCTCGTCAACCTCGGCGGCGACCTCGCCGTGTCGGGCGAGCTGCCCGCCGACGGCTGGCAGGTCGCCGTGGAGGGGACCGCGGGTGAGGTGCGCCAGGTCGTGGCGAGCCACGGGCAGGCGTTCGCCACCTCCTCGACGGGGCGACGCACGTGGACCCACCGCGGCGGCACCCGCCACCACATCGTCGACCCCCGGACCGGTCGCACCGCGCCCGTGGTCTGGGAGCAGGTCACCTGTGCCGCGGCGACCGCGGTGGAGGCCAACGCCGCGTCCACGGCCGCCGTGGTCCTCGGCCTCGAGGCGCCCGCGTGGCTGGCTGCCCGCGGCATACCGGCGCGGCTCGACCCGGCCGGAGGTGGCGCCGTCGTCACCACGCCCGGCTGGCCCCGGCCGGGCGCGAGCGGCAGGAGCGCGGCATGAACGAGCTCCTGTGGTTCGTGTCCCGGGCGACCGGCATGGCGAGCATCGTCCTGCTGACCGCGGTGCTCGTCCTCGGGGCGCTCACCGCCGGCCGCCGCAGCCGCGCCCTGAGCCAGACCGTCGTCGTGGGCCTGCACCGGTCGCTGGCCCTCGGCACGTCTGCCTTCCTGCTGGCCCACATCGGCACGGCGGTGCTGGAGACCTACGTCAGCATCGACTGGATCTCGGCGTTCGTCCCGTTCACCGCCGGCTACCAGCCCCTGTGGGTGGGGCTCGGCACGCTCGCCTTCGACATCGTGCTCGCCGTCGTCGCGACGTCGCTACTGCGGCACCGCCTCTCCCGCCGCGCGTGGAAGGCCGTGCACCTCACGGCGTTCGCCCTGTGGCCGCTCGCCCTCGTCCACGGCTACGCCATGGGCACCGCGAACGAGCCCCTGCTGCGACTCGTACCCGTCGCCTGCGCCGCCGTCGGCGGCCTCGCCCTCACGTGGCGCGCCGTGGCCCGCCACGCCGACCAGGAGCGCCGCCAGGCGATCCTCACCCAGGAGTGGTCATGAACCTCGCAGAGCTCCTCGAGCAGTCCGGGCTCACCGGCCGTGGGGGTGCCGCGTTCAGCACCGCGACCAAGGTGCGCGCCGCCCACGAGCACGGCGCCGCGCTCATCGTCAACGCCTGTGACGGCGAGATCGGCGCGGTCAAGGACGCGTACGTCGTGGAGCACCACCTCCCGGCGCTCGTCCGCGGCGCCACGCTCGTCGGTGGGCGACGCGTCCGGTACGCCGCCCACCGCGGGTCGGCGACCGAGGCCAGGCTGCGCGCCGCGGGCCTCGACGTCCTGTCGGCGCCCGCCCGGTACGTCTCCTCCGAGGAGACGTCCCTCATCTCGCTGGCCCAGGGGGGACTGGCGCGGCCGATGACCAAGCGGCAGCCGTTCGTCATGGGCGGCGCGGACAGCGACGGGCGGCGCATCAGCCCGACCGTGGTGCTGAACGCCGAGACGCTGTGGCGCGTCGCGCAGGTCGTGGAGCACGGGCCGCAGTGGTTCCGGGCGCAGGGCCTGCCGGGCGAGCCGGGGCCGCGCCTGGTCGGCGTCGGCGGGGACGTCTCCCGGCCCGGGGTCATCGCCACCAGCACGGGGGTCTCGCTGCGCGACATCGTGGCGGCGGCCGGTGGCGACCTCGACCGCAGCGGCCCGGTCATCGTCGGCGGCCTCGGCGGCGTCCTGCTCGCCCGCGCCGAGGCTGCCGCGGCCACGTGGTCGACCGAGGGGCTGCGTGCGTACGGGGGCCGGCCCGGTTCGGGTGTGGTCCACGTCCTCGACCCCGACGGCTGCCCCGTGGCCGAGCTGGCCCGCTGGTTCGACCACGCCGCGGGGGAGAGCGCCGGGCAGTGCGGCCCCTGCATGTTCGGGCTGCCGGCGATCGCCGCCGACTGGCGCGAGCTGGCCGCCGGCTCCTCACCCGTGGCCGCGCGCGAGCGGCTCCTGCGCCGCACCGCCTCGGTCACCGGCCGCGGTGCGTGCCGGTTCCCCGACGGCGTGGCCGGCCTGGCCACCTCGGCGCTGCGCGTCCTGTCCGACCACCTCCTCGACCACACCTCCGGCCGCTGCGCCGCGAGCCACCCCTTCAGGAGCAGCCATGAGCGCGTCCTCACCCACTGAATTCCCGACCCTGCGGGTCGACCGGGTCGCCTGCACGGGTCACGGGGTCTGCGCCAGCCTGCTCCCGGGGAGCGTCCGCCTCGACGAGTGGGGCTACCCCGTCGTGCTCGACGAGGCCGCCGGAGGGGTGGACGACGGCGACCGCGCCAGGGCGGCTGCCGTGCGCCTCTGCCCGGCCATGGCCCTGTACGAAGGACGACGGAGCTGACCTACGCTCGATGGTGGAGGCGCCGCCCTCGGGCGGTGCGTCCCTATCAAGGTTCATCCGATCGGGCAAATATCAGACTTCCGCTTGACGAACCACGTATGACACGCGTGTAATTCCATTGTTGTCATCGGGCCGGTGGCGACAACGGCACCGGGTCGAGGAGGAAGCCGTGCACGAACTTCAGTTGGTCGCCCTGGACGGCGGCGACGACACAGAGATGTCCTGGCAGGAGCGCTCGCTCTGCGCCCAGACGGACCCCGAGGCGTTCTTCCCCGAGAAGGGCGGCTCCACCCGCGAGGCCAAGAAGGTCTGCGTGGGCTGCGAGGTCCGCTCCGAGTGCCTCGAGTACGCCCTGGCGAACGACGAGCGCTTCGGCATCTGGGGCGGTCTGTCCGAGCGGGAGCGCCGCAAGCTCAAGAAGCGTGCGGTCTAGTCGCCGGACCGGCGACCCCCTCGTGACGAGCTCATGACGCTGGCCCCGCCCCACCGCACGACCGACGCCGGTTCGGCCTCCGCCCCCGGCACCAGCACCAGCTCCGACGCGGGCACCGGCCCGGGCGCGGAAGGTGCCGAGGCGACTGCCGTCGCGGCCACCGTCACCGCGGTGCTCGTGCTCCGCGGCCCGGCGTCCGCACTGCCGCAGACCCTGGACTCCCTGGCCGGGCAGACGCGGCTCCCCGATCGCCTCCTGGTCGTCGACCCCGGCCCGGACGGCAACGCCGTCGAGGTGGTCAGGGCCCACCGTGCCCTCGCCGAGGCCGTGCCGCACGCCTCCTACGTCACCGTCCCCGGGACGACCACGGTCACCGAGGCGGTCCGCGCAGCCCTCGCCCAGGCCGGCGAGCCCGACCGCGGCACCGCGGACGCCACCCCCGGCGAAACCGGTCACGCGAACTCCCAGGACGTCACGGCTGACCGCGCCCCGGCCGTCGAGCACCTGTGGGTGCTCACCTGCGACAGCGCCGCAGCCCCCACGGCCCTCGCCAGGCTGCTCGACGCCGTACGCCGCTCGCCCTCGGTCGGCGCGGCCGGCCCCAAGCTCCTCGACTGGACCCTCCCCGGTGCCCTGCGCTCGGTCGGCGTCCAGCTGACCCGCAGCGGGCGCGTCATCCCGTCCCCGGCCCCCGGGGAGCCCGACCAGGGCCAGTACGACCGCCGCTCCGACGTCCTGGCGGTCCCCGCCACCGGGATGCTCGTCGAGCGCGCCCTGTTCGAGGGCCTGCGCGGCCCGGACCGGGCGTTCGGCGACTTCGGCGGCGACGTCGACTTCTCGTGGCGCGCCCAGCAGGCCGGACACCGAGTCGTGGTCGTGCCCAAGGCAACGGTGCGCACCGGAGCCCCGCAGGTGGACGCCGACGAGAGCCCGTCCGGCTCCGGCGACACGAGCACCCGGATGCGCCGCCAGGCCCGGCGCGTCGCGTTGGCCCGCTGTGCGTGGTGGGCGCTCCCGCCGCTCGCGGTCTGGGTCGCCCTGTCGAGCCTCGTCGCCACCCTCGCCCTGCTCGTCGCCAAGAGGCCGCGGGCCGCGTGGGCGGAGCTCTCGGACCTCGGTGCCGTCCTCACCCCCGCACGGGTGCTCGGCGCGCGCTGGCGCTCGCGGGGCACGCGCCGGGTACGCCGCCGTGACCTCGTCGGCCTGTTCGTGCCCGCCTCCACGGTGCTGCGCCACACCGGCGACCTCGTCCACGACCAGGTCGCCTTCGACGACGGCCGTGTCCTCGAGCCGGCCACCGAGGTCGTCGAGGCCGGTCCGGTGGCCGACGAGGCGCAGGACCTGCACGTGCTCGGCTCCACGTGGGTGTCCCGTGCGGCCGGCAACCCGGGCCTGCTCGCCGTGCTCCTGGCCACGGTCACCTCGCTGGCGGCCACGCGCGCGATGGGTGGCGGGGTGTTCGCGCGCCTCACGTCGGGCGTCGCCGGGGGTGAGCTGCTCGGCGGCCGGGCCACCGCGGGGTCGGCGTGGCACCTGTGGCTCGACGGCTGGCACGGAGCGGGGCTCGGCCAGTCGGTCGAGCAGGGCCCGCACCTCGTGGTCCTCGCCGGGCTCGCCTGGCTGCTCACCCACCTGCCCGTGGTGGGGCCGCCCTCCTCGCCGGTGGGGTCGGCGGTCGCGCTGCTCGTCACCCTCGCCCTGCCCGTCTCGACCCTCGCTGCCTACCTCGGCGCCCGCGTGGTGACCCACTCGCGCTGGCCGCGGGCGCTTGCGGCGCTCGCGTGGGGGAGCACGGCCGTGCTCACGTCCGCCGTCGCGACCGGTCGCCTCGGCGGCCTCGTCACCGGGATGCTGCTGCCGCTCGTGGCCGCCGGCTTCGCGCTGGCCGCGCGGCGCGGCGGGTCGACGACCGTCACGGCGGCGACGGTGCTCGCGATCGCGCTGCTCGGAGCCTTCGCCCCCGCCTACCTGCCCGTGGCGGTCGTGGCCGCGGTGCTCGTGGTCCTCCTCGGGCGTGGTGGGGCACGCCTGCGCGGCCTGGCCCTGCTCGTCGGGCCGGCCCTGCTCCTCGGACCGTGGGTGCAGACCCTCGTCGAGAAGCCCGATCTCCTCCTCGCCGGCCCCGGCCTGACCGTCTGGGGCGCCGCCCAGGCGCTGCCGTGGCAGCTCGCCCTGCTGCACCCGGGCGGCCCCGGTTCCTACCCCGTGCTGCTGTCGGCGCCCGTCGTGCTGGCCGGGGTCCTGGGCCTGCTGCGTGCCGGGCGCCGCGGCTGGACCGCATCCGTGCTCTCGTTCACCGGGCTCCTCGGCCTCGGCTACGCGCTGGTCGCCCCACGGCTGGTCCTCGCGACCGTTCCCGTGGGTGAGCCGATCGCCGGTGCCCACGTCACCGCCTGGTCGGGCACCGGCCTGTCGCTGCTCGCCCTGTCGCTGCTCGGCGCTGCGCTGCTCGGCGCCGACGGGCTGGCGGTCTCGAAGGCGCGCGGCGGCTGGGTGGCGCTGACCCGCTGGCCCGTGGCCGCAGCGCTCGTCGTCGCCGTCGTGGCCGGGATGGGCTGGACCTCGTGGAAGACCCTCGGTGACACGCTGGGGGCGTGGACCGACCCCCGACCCGCGGTCGCCGTCGACCAGGCCGAGGGTGGTCTCGGCAACCGCATGCTGCTGCTGCGGCCCGAGGGCACCGGGCTCTCGTTCGACCTGCTGGGTCGTGAGCCTTCCGACGTCGCGCGCTCACTGCCACCCACCGCCGTGGGCCGCCCCGACCAGACAGCGCTCGCGACGGCCGTCGGCCAGCTGTTCCAGCAGGGCGCCGCACCGGGAGAGCTCCACCCCGCCAAGGCCCTGTCCGACCTCGCGGTGGGCTTCGTGGGCCTGCGCACCGACGACACCGACCCGCGGATCCGGGCCCTGGACGCCACCGCCGGCCTGGGCCGCCTGGGCGAGCACGACGGCGTGACGTTCTGGCGCGTGCTGCCGGGCGGGTCCGCCGCCGGCCAGGGGTCGCTCGCCCCCGCACGGGTCCGGCTGGTGACGGCGAGGTCCGACCAGGCCCTGGCCGTCGACGGAGACCACAGCCGCCTCGTGACCTCGGTCGTCGCATCACGTGGCGCCTCCCTCGTCCTCGCGGAGCCGGCCGAGTGGGTCCGGCACGCGCGCGTCGAGGTCGACGGCCACGTCGTCGCACCCGCTGACGCCGGCACCGCATACCCCGTGCCCGCCGGCGCCCACACGGTGTCCGTCGAGGTCCTGCCCACCGACGCGACCTGGCGCTACGCGCAGGGGCTGGCGCTGCTGCTCGTGGTGTTCCTCGCCATCCCCTTCGGCAACCGTGCCTCGAGGAGGCGTTCGTGAACGTGTCCGTCAGCGGCATCGCCCGGACGGTGCTCGTGGCCGCAGCCGGCGCCGGCCTCGTCCTCGCCGCCACGCAGAGCCAGGGCGCCATCGCCCTCGGTGCGAAGGCGGCGGACGACTCGCGCGTCAGCGGCTCCACGGACCCGGTACGCGGGTCGACCGTCGTGTGCCCCGGCCCCGAGCTGCGCGGCGTACCCGGCGTCGACGACGTCCCGCTCGGGGTACGCGTCGCCGCAGCCGCCGCCCCCACGGCGGCGCTCGCCGGCGTCACCCCGGTCTCGGCCCCGGGCAGCGTCGCCCTCACCGCCGTGCCGGGCGGCACGGCCAAGGACAAGGCCACCCTCCGCGGGGACACCGCTGCCGCCGATGTCGCCGGGCGCGCGGGCGTCCTCGCCGAGGCGTCGCAGTCGATGGCCCCCGGACTCGCGGCAGCCCAGTCGTGGCTCGTGCCCTCGGGCGACCACCGGGCGCTGGTCTCGAGCACCTGCACGCAGGCCGGGTCCGACTTCTGGGTCCTCGCCGGCGGCGGTGCCCCCGGACGCCAGGAGCGGCTGGTCCTGACCAACCCGGGCGGCAACGCGGTCACCGTCGACCTCACCCTCCACGGACCCGATGGCAAGCTCGCCTCGCCGCAGGGCAAGGGCATCGTCGTCCCGGCCCGGGGCCGCACCTCCTTCCTCGTCGACTCGATCTCGGGCGACGTCGCCTCGCCGGCCCTGCACGTCGTCGCCGAGGGTGGCGTCGTGGCAGCGGCCGTCAACGACTCGTGGCTCGACGGCACCCGCCCGGCCGGCTCCGACGACGCGGTCCCGACCGCACCTCCGTCGCGTGACCAGGTCATCCCGGCCGTCCAGGTCGCCGGCCCCGCCGTGCTGCGGGTCGCCGTGCCCGGCGACGCCGAGGCCGTGGTCCAGGCCAGGGTGCTCACCGCCACCGGCCCGCGGGCCCTCCCGACCGGGAGCGTCACCCGCCTCGACGGTGGGCAGGTGCGCGACATCGACCTGTCCAGGCTGCCGTTCGGCACCGTCGGGATCCAGGTGCGAGCCGACGTGCCCGTCGTGGCGGCCGCGATGGTCGCCCGTGGCAACCCTGGTGCGCCGAGCGACTTCGCCTGGTCGTCCTCGACCCCTGCGCTCACCGGTGTGGCCGGGCTGCCGCTCATGGACCCGTCAGGCTCACCCAAGCCGCTGGCCCGCGGTCTCGGCCTCAGTGCCACCGGTGACTCGGCCGTGGTGGAGGTGGTCACCGTCGACGCGTCCGGCACCGCGAAGACCCAGCGCGTGACCGTCGCCAAGGACAGCTCCGCGACGCTCAACCTCGCCGGCACGACCTCGGTCTGGGTGCGCCAGGTCTCGGGCAAGGGCCAGGTGCACGGGGGAGTCATCTCGGCGATCTCCGTCGCCGACGGCACCCTCATCACCTCGACGCCACTGCTCGACGCCGCGTTGCGGACCACCAGCGTCTCGCTGCGCGAGGTCCGCCACTAGCTCCGTCGGCGGGGTGCTCGCCGGGAGTGGGGACCGGGCGGTCAGTCCTCGCCGGTGTCGTAGCGGGGGTCGAGGTCGCCGGGCGCCATGCCGAACAACGCCGCCACCTGCTCCACCACGACATCGCCGACGATGGCGGTGAGCTCCCGCTGGTCCTGGGCGCGGGCCTCGATCGGCCTGCGGTAGATGACGACCCGTGCGGGCTGGCGCCCGTGCGAGGGGAATGCGCGCCCCAGCGGCACCCCGTCGCGCTCCCACGGCGCGGGGTCGGTCGTCGGCACGTCCTCGACCGCGAACTCGACCTGCTCGAACCGCGGCCCCAGCCTGCTCTCGAGACGGGCGGCGCTGTCGAGCACGAGGTCGTCGAACTGCTGGCGCCGGGTCACCATCGCGGGGACGGCCGGCCACGCGAGCGGCCCGCGGACACCCCGGCCGCGGCGGTCCCGGCGCGGTCCGCGGCGGGCGGCGGGGGAGCCGGGCGAAGTCACACGACCACCCTACGGCGTGCCGGGTCCGCGGCCGCCTGGTCGTCGCATAGAGTCCCGGTCGTGAGTCTGTCCAGAAGGTGCTCCCGCACCGCGTGCCCGAAGGCCGCCATCGCGACGCTCACCTACGTCTACGCCGACCAGACCGCGGTCGTCGGCCCCCTCGCCACCTTCGCCGAGCCGCACACGTACGACCTGTGCCTCGACCACGCCGAGGGTCTCACCGCCCCGCGCGGGTGGGAGATCGTGCGCCTGTCGGGGGAGTACGTCGAGCCCGAGCCGTCGCACGACGACCTGCTCGCCCTGGCCAACGCGGTCCGCGAGGCGGGACGCCCCCGCCTGGGCGAGCAGCCGCTGGCACGCACTGCCGGACACCCCACCGGGCACACCACCGTGCGCGCCGACGACGAGGGTGCCTCGGGCGCCGTCGAGACCGGCCGACGCGGGCACCTGCGCGTCCTGCGCGACAGCTGACCCGGCTAGGGTTGCGGCGTGCCCACGCCCCACCTCGCCGACTTCGTCAAGGCCTACGACGTCAGGGGACTGGTCCCCGAGCAGCTCAACGTCGACGTGGCCTGGGCGCTCGGCTCGGCCTTCGCCCAGGCGGTCGTCCTGCCCGAGGGAGCCACCGGCGTGGTCATCGGGCACGACATGCGCCCGTCCTCGCCGGAGCTGTCCCGGGCGTTCGCGTCCGGCGTGACCGCCCACGGCCTCGACGCCACCCTCATCGGCCTGTGCAGCACCGACGGCCTCTACTACGCCAGCGGCGCCCTCGACCTGCCCGGGGCGATGTTCACCGCCAGCCACAACCCCGCGCAGTACAACGGGATCAAGCTCTGCCGCGCGGGCGCACGCCCCGTCGGGCAGGACTCGGGGCTGGCCACGGTCCGCGACCTCGCGCAGGGGCTGCTCGACACCGGGACCAGCGCCGGGCCGTCGGGCACCAGGCAGGGTGAGGTCGTCGAGCGCGACCTGCTCGCCGACTACGCCGAGTTCCTCCGCGGGCTGGTCGACCTGTCCGGCAGCCGCCCGCTCAAGGTCGTCGTCGACGCGGGCAACGGCATGGGTGGCCACACCGTGCCGGCGGTGCTCGGGACCGGGGCCGGCCTGCCGGAGCTGCCGCTCGAGGTCGTCCCGCTCTACTTCGAGCTCGACGGCACCTTCCCCAACCACGAGGCCAACCCCCTCGAACCGGAGAACCTGCGCGACCTGCAGGCTGCGGTCGTCGAGCACGGCGCCGACATCGGCCTGGCGTTCGACGGTGACGCCGACCGCTGCTTCGTCATCGACGAGCGGGGCGAGCCGGTGAGCCCCAGCGCCGTGACGGCTCTGGTCGCCACCCGTGAGGTCGCGCGCGAGGTGGCCGCTGGCACGAAGGCCTCCGATGTGGCCATCGTCTACAACGTCATCTCCTCCGCCGCCGTCCCGGAGATCATCGCCGAGCAGGGCGCCCGCGGCGTGCGCACGCGCGTGGGCCACTCGTTCATCAAGGCCGAGATGGCGCGCGAGGACGCGGTCTTCGGCGGCGAGCACAGCGCCCACTACTACTTCCGCGACTTCTGGTTCGCCGACACCGGCATGCTGGCCGCGATGCACGTCCTCGCCGCCCTCGGCGAGCAGGGTGAGCCGCTGAGCCGGCTCACCGCCGCCTACAGCCGGTATGCCGCGTCCGGCGAGATCAACTCGACCGTCACCGATGCCGCTGCCGCCACCGCCACGGTGCGCGAGTGGGCTGCCGCGCAGAACGCCGAGTTCGACGAGCTCGACGGGCTGACCGCGACCCATGCGGCGGCCGAGGGGGCCGACGCGACCGGCGACCGGATGTGGTGGCTCAACCTGCGGGCGTCCAACACCGAGCCGCTGCTGCGGCTCAACGTCGAGGCCGCGGACGTGGCCACCATGGAACGGGTGCGGGACGATGTCCTCGCCCTGGTGAGAGGAGAAGGCTGATGGCCGAGCAGACCACAGGAGCCCCGATCGAGCCATGGCTGCGCGAGATCCTGCGCTGCCCTGCCTGTCGCTCTGAGCTCGCGGACGCCACGGGTGCGACCGGTCCGGAGCTGCACTGCACCAGCGCCGAGTGCGGGCTGCAGTACCGCATCGACGACGGCGTCCCCGTCCTGCTCGTCGACGAAGCCCGCAAGCCGGCCTGACCCGGCGGCGTCCGATGGCTCCCTACCTCGACGAGGCGCGCATCGACAGCGAGGACGCCATCGCCGCCCTCGACAGCCACCAGACCCTGCGCGGCCTCGCCACGGCGGGCGCACAGGTCCGTGAGGCCATCGACCTGTCCGCGGAGGGCGGGATCGACCGCGTGGCGGGCGGGGAGCGGCCCCGCTCGGTGCTCGTCGCGTCGCTGGGCGGTTCGGCCGTGGTGTGCGACGTCCTGGACCTGCTGGCCGAGCCGGGGTCGCCGGTGCCCGTCAGCGTGCGTCGCAACGTGCCCCTGCCCGGGTGGGTCGGCCCGCTCGACCTCGTCATCGCCGTGTCCCAGTCCGGCCGCGCCGCAGGACCGCTCGCGCTCGCGGCGGAGGCGGCCCGGCGCGGCGCCTCGCTGCTCACCGTCGGGGCCGCGGACTCTCCCCTCGCCGACGTCGCGGCGCAGGCGCGCGGGGTGCACATCGACATCGGCCGTGGGCGCACGACCTCGCGCACGGCGCTCTGGTCGTTGCTCGCCCCCGTGCTGCTGGCCGCCGGGGGCCTCGGCATCGTCGACGTGGGGGAGCGGGTGCTCCTCGAGACCGCCGACCGCCTCGACGAGGTCGCCGAGGCCTGCCGCCCGTCGTCGGAGTCGTTCGTCAACCCGGCGAAGGTGCTCGCCACCGACCTCGCCGAGGGCGTGCCGGTGGTCCTCGGCGACGGCCCCCTCAACGGTGTCGCGGCCGGCCGCGCCGCGTCGATGCTCGCCCGGACCGCCCGCATACCGGCCATCCACGGCGAGCTCCCGGACGACGCCGCCCAGATCGTCGCCTGCCTCGACGGACCCTTCACCACCGCGTACGGCGCCGCGGCAGCCGCCCGGGGCGGGTCCGGTCCCGGGGGCGGCGCGGACATCTTCGCCGACCCGTTCCTCGACGGGCCGGTCTCGCCGCGGCTGGGCCTGCTCATGCTGCGCGACGCCGCCCCGGACCCGATGACCCGTGAGGCCGCCGAGTCAGCTGCCGTGGCCGACGCCGTCGCCGAGGCCGCACGCGAGGCCGGGGCCAGGGTCAGCGAGGTCACGGCCCAGCCCGGGCACCCCCTGACCCGCCTCGCCGGTCAGCTCGCCACCACCGACTTCGCGGCCACCTACCTCGCGCTCGGGCTCGGCCTCGACCCGGCCGTGTCTCCGCACGTCTCGGACCTGCGTCACCGCACCGGCCGCTGACGCCCCCTATCGACCCTCAGGAGCTCAAGGACCCTCAGGAGCCTTGGGCCAGGGCGAGCACCTCGGCCGTGGGCAGCGCCGCGAGCTCTGAGGCGTCGACGACGAGCTTGCTGGCGCGGATGCCGCTTCCGATGACGACCTGGCCAGCAGCCACGACCGCCTCGTCGACCAGGACCGGCCACCCGTCGGGGAGGCCGACCGGCGTGATGCCGCCGAACTCCATGCCGGTGAGCGCCACGGCGTCCTCCTGCGGCGCGAAGCTGATCTTCCTGACGTCGAGGTGGCGCCGGACCACGCCGTTGACGTCGGCGCGGGAGGAGGCCAGCACGACGACCGCTGCGTAGCGCAGCTCCCCGTTGCGCTTGCCAGCGACCACCACGCAGTTGGCCGAGTGCTCCGGCGCGCTGTCGTAGGCCTCGCAGAACGCCGCGGTGTCGGCCAGCGTCGGGTCGATGACCGCGACCCGCGCGCTGGGGGCGAGGGGCAGCGAACTCACGACGGCCGGGGCCAGGTGCTCGGGGTGGTCGGCGGCGGGGGACCAGCTGAGGGTGCCTTCTGCGCGGTTCACGCGAGTGAGGCTACCCACTGCTACCGGGCCGGTCCCGCTTCGAGCAGGACGTACCCCGCGTCGGCACCGCGGCTGCTCCAGCCCCGGGCCTGCAGCGCGGCCACGAGGGGGGCCTCGCGCTCCACGAGGGCGGCGCGCGCACCGTACGCGTCGAAGTCGCGCTCCCAGCCGGGCCGGGCGCCGAGCACCCGCAGGTAGGTCCGTGCGCGGGCGGGGCCGTAGATCTCGGCCCTGGTGTCGGCCGTGTGGCGCAGACCGGGGTGGCTGTACATCAGCCAGCCGCCGAGCAGGTCGCTGTTCCACACGACCGTGCCGGTCGGCAGGGCCGACAGCGACCCGTCGAGCCGCGACGGCACTCCCTGGGGGTCGTCGGGCCCGTTGGCCGCGAGCACGGCGGCGAGGCCGAGGGCGGCGACCAGGCCAGCCCCGACGAGGGCGCGTTCGCGGCTGCTGGCACGCGGACGGGGACGGGCCAGGGCGCGGTCGAGCGCCTGGGCGGCGAGCGGGGCGACGACGATCGCACCGATGCCGACGGTCCGCATCGCCGACGCACCCCAGGCGACGGCGAGGAGCCAGAGGAGCACCTCGACCCACCGTGGCCGGGACCGGGCGACGAACCAGAGGGTCGGGACGAGCAGCACGAGGGCGAGCGTGACCAGCACCGAGGGGCTGTCGAGCGTGGGGCGGCGCCACTCGAGGATGTAGGGGCTGACCGCCCGCACCGTCGCGAAGCTGTCGTAGAGGCGCAGGCCGAGAGGGGTCAGGGCGGTGGCCGCCAGGCTCGCCGCGACGACCGCCGCCAGGCGCAGCAGGGTCCCGTGGGGGGCCCTTCGCTCGAGCGCGAGCCCGACCACCACCGCAGCGCCCACCGAGAGCCCGACGACCCACGTCCCGTGGCAGCTGGCCCACAGCCACGTCACGCCGACCAGCCACCACCGCGGCCGCAGGTCGCGCGCGGTGCGCAGCCAGGCCCCGACGACGACAGCCAGAAGGACGAACCCCACGAGCTGCGGTCGCGGGCTCAGGCTGTCTGCGGTCCCGAGCACTGCGGCACCGGCGACCAGGGCTGCCGCCAGCGGGCCGGCGACCCCCCGACAGAGGGCGAGGAGGGAGACGCACACCGCCAGCTGCCCCGCGGTCGCCAGCCAGGCCAGGGCAGGCAGGCCGCCGAGGTGCGCGGCCCCGGACATGGCCAGCTCCGGGAGCCACTGGTTGAGCACCCACGGCTGGGTCGTGAAGCTCGCGTACGGGTCGGGGCCGGCCAGGTCGTGGGTGCGCCACACGTGCTCACCCGCGAGGACGTGCCACAACGCGTCTGGGTCGCTGATGCCCGACCCGGCGTGACGCGCGAGGGCGAGCAGGAGCAGCACGAAGGCGACGAGCGGCCCCCAGCGCAGGACGCCCGGCGCCTCCCCGTCCCTCATCGCAGCGACGGCGGCGAGGCTGCGGCGAACTCCTGCAGGCTCGCCGCGTTGACGCCGGAGGCGGTCTCGACCCGCAGGTCCGACACCTTGAGCGACGCCTGGTCGCGGCCCTGGCTGCCGCTGATGGCGGTGACGCCGCCGGTCGCCTCGAGCCGGAGCTCGGTGCGCCCGCGGGGGAGGGTGAGGGGCACCGTGACCGTCCGCGGCTGGTCCTGGGTGACGGTGACGGTACGGGTGGGTGTGCCGGGCGCGGTGATGGTCACCGTGCGCTGGGCGTCGCCGTTGCCGGCGACCTCGAGGCTCACCTGGACCTGCACCGGGGCGTTGCCGAGGTTGCTGGCGGTGATGACGGCTGCCGGGCCGGTCCACTGCGACGGCCGGCCGGAGGTGAGCTCGACGAGGGAGCCGGCGAGGCTCACGACGACCGGCTGCAGCACCGCATCACGGCGTCGGGCAAGGCCGTCCTCGCCGAGGGAGGCACTGAGCGCCGCCCCCGTCGGGCGCAGGTCGTAGGCGACGAGGTGTTCGCGCGCTGCGGTGGCGACCGGCGCACCGAGGCGCTCCTGGAGCGCGGCGGTGGGGTCGTTGGACCCGGTGTAGCCGTCGCGGTCGACCTCGACGGCGCAGAACCCGGCCGCGGCGAGGTCCTCGACGAGCCGCTGGTGGTCGGCGACCGGGAGCGCGAGCTGCCAGTCGGCGCGGTTGGTGCCGCGGATCGCGCCGTAGCTCCACCCCAGGGATGCGGGGGAGGCGATGCTGGGCAGCAGGAGGTCGTAGTCGCCCATCGAGCCGGGCGGCGTCTCCTCCGGGTAGGCGAGCACGGGCAGCTGGAAGACGGGGCAGCTGCGCCCGACGTGGTCGGCCAGGTCGTGGGTGAACGCGGTGAGCTCGGCCTGCTGCCGGGCGAGCCGGTCGTATCGCGGTGCCACCCCGGGGTTGGTCTGGTCGAGGACGCCCAGCGCGAGGACGACCGCGGCGACGACCCAGGCGGTGCGGCGACCGTGCCTGCGCCCGAGGCGGCTCAGCCACAGGCCGACGGCCAGGAGCCCGAAGAGCGCGATGAGCACGACGAACCGGGACCACGTGCGGATCTGCGGGGTGAAGAACAGGGCGACGACCGAGCCGAGCCCGGCGCGGGTGTAGAAGGCGAGCGAGACGAGGGTGAGGACGGCGAGCAGCCCCCACAGGCCGTTGGACCGCCGGCCGAACGCCAGCGACGCCAGGGCGACCCACAGGATGGCGACGACCCCGGCGAGGGCGACCACTCCGAGCGCCGGCCGTTCCACGCTGGGCGGCGCGGCCACGCCGTACGCGAAGGAGAGGAAGCGCAGGGGGGCGGCGCGGTGCTCGTACCAGGGGAGCACCAGCTCGATGATCTTGCCGGCGTAGGTCTCGGACTCGCCGATGACGCGTTGCGCCGGCAGCGCCCCGGTGACGAGGTCGCCCGCCCGTCCGCGCGTGGCGGCGAAGAGGGACCCGCCGCAGAGGAGGCCGAGCACCGCCGCGGCGAGAGCCCCCGGCACCAGGGCGACCGCCCGGCTCCCGGTGCCGAGGCGGAACACGAGCACCACCGCGAGCAGGATGAGGGTGAAGGCCACGTAGTAGACGTCGGAGAGGCCGACGACGAGCAGGATCGCGGCCGTCCGCGCCACCGCCCACCGGGCCCTGCGGGCGACCGCGCCGCCGGCACGCAGGTCGGACCGCGGGGGAAGCAGCGCCTCGCCCCGGGCGACCCGGACGACCAGCCACACGGCGAGCGGCACGGTCCAGTACGCCGCCAGCCACAGGTGCGCGAACCACTCCTGGTGCCCGGGGATGACGGAGAACAGGACGCCCGTGACGACGGCGGCCGGCCGGGTCGCGCCGAGCTGCCGGGCCAGCCAGTAGGCGGCAAGGGCCGCGGCGGGGAAGCCGAGGACGAAGAAGACAGCACTCGCGGTGGCTGCCGAGTCGGTGAACAGCCCCAGCGCCTTGATGCCTGCGAAGTTGAGGACGTCCGCCGTGGAGAACCACGCCTGGTTGAGGCCGAACGGGGCGCCCACGTGGTCGTTGACGCGGTACCAGTCGCTGCGCAGGATCGCGCCCACCTGCACGAGGACCTGGGGGGCGTCACCTGACAGGGACAGGGGGGTGCCCGGTCGCCACTGCCAGAGCCGCAGCGCCTGCGCGGCGGCGAGGAAGGACAGGACCGCCGTCAGCACCGGGCCCGCGGCGGAGCCCGCGAACGCACGGATCCGCGGCGAGGTCACCAGAGGAGTATGGGGGAGCCGGCGCGGGGTGCCGGTCCCCGGCGCGCAGTTTCGGCCGAAGGGACGACGCAGCCGGCGGGGACGACCGAGGGACGACCGGAGAGACGACCGGAGAGACGACCGGAGCGACGACCGGAGGGACGACACGGCACCCTCCCGACGCCGCCTATACGCTGTCCGCCATGTCAACCGAGGGTGGGACCAGGGCGATCCTGGCGGCGCTGGCCGCCAATCTGGGGATCGCGGTCACGAAGTTCATCGCGTTCCTGCTGTCGGGGTCCAGCTCGATGCTGGCCGAGTCGGTGCACTCGCTGGCCGACTCCGGCAACCAGGGCCTGCTGCTCCTCGGTGGCAAGAAGGCCAAGCAGGAGGCGACACCCGAGCACCCGTTCGGCTTCGGCCGCGAGCGCTACGTCTACGCGTTCATCGTGAGCATCGTGCTCTTCAGCATCGGTGGCCTCTTCGCCCTGTACGAGGCGTACCACAAGTACCACGAGAGCCGGCTCCACGGCGGCGCCATCACGAGCTGGCAGTGGCTGCCCGTCGCCGTGCTGGTCGCGGCGATCGTGATGGAGGGCTTCTCCTTCCGCACGGCCATCCAGGAGAGCAACCACTCCCGCGGCAAGCGGTCGTGGAAGGAGTTCATCCGGTCGGCGAAGGCACCCGAGCTCCCCGTCATCCTGCTCGAGGACTTCGCCGCCCTCGTCGGCCTCGTGTCCGCCCTCATCGGGGTCTCCCTCACCCTCATCACCGGCAGTGGTGTCTGGGACGCGTTCGGCACGGGCGCGATCGGCCTCCTGCTCGTCTCCGTGGCGATCGTCCTCGCCATCGAGATGAAGTCGCTGCTCATCGGCGAGTCCGCCAACCCCGCAGCCCGCCGTCGCATCGAGGAGGCGCTGGCCTCACCCGACGGCATCGAGCGCGTCATCCACGCCAAGACCATGCACCTCGGACCGGAGGAGCTGCTCGTCGCGGCCAAGCTCGCGGTGGCCCCCGGCTCCGACGCGGCTGCCATCGCCGACGCGATCAACCAGGCCGAGGCGGCAGCCCGCGCCACCGAGCCCGACATGACCCTGGTGATGTACCTCGAGCCCGACATCGACCTCGGCCCGGCCGCCGCCGCGAGCGCACCGGCCGCCGCGCCGAGCAGCACGTCGGGGGAGCAGTAGCCAGCAGTTAGTCTGGTCCCCATGTCCACGGAGGTCCCTGCACGTCGCGCCACCGGATCGACCTCCCCGGACGGAGGGACCGCCGTCGCGCAGCCGAAGGACGAGCAGCCGTCCGTCGCCGAGAAGACTGCGCCCGGGCGCCACTGGCTGAGCGGACGGCCGTTCCGCGGTCTGCACCTGCTCGAGGCCGCCGTCATCGGGCTCGCGGTCATCGCGCTGGCCTACGTCTACCGCTCGATCATCGTGCCCACCGACCCGTGGCACTACGTGCGCTCGGCGATGTACTTCCCCAGCGACGGGTGGGTGGCCCTGGGCTACACGCGCTACGGCATCGTCCTGGCCAACATCCCCACCGTCTGGCTGTTCGGGAACGCCCAGGCCACCTACTACTTCTGGCCGATCCTGTCCTCCGGGCTGATGGCTGCCGGCGTCTACCTGCTCGGCCGCCGCTTCTGGGGGCCGGTGGCGGGACTCGCCGCGGTGGCTCTGCTCATCTCCAACCGGGTCGTCTTCTACAACCTGTCCCGCGGCTACCCCGACATCATGTCGATGGCCATCTTCGTCGGCGCCATCCTCTGCGCCCTCGCCGCGCGCGACCAGCAGGCCAACGCCCGTCGCGCGTGGCCCTGGCTGCTGGCCACCGGCTTCCTGCTCGGCTGGGGCTTCGAGGTGCGCGAGACCTCGATGCTGGTCTGGCCGCTGATCGCCGTCATCCTCGTGCAGCGTCGCCACCTGCTGCGCACCATCGGCCTCGTGGTCCTGCCCATCGCCGGCTGGGCGGCCCTCGACGTCCTCATCAGCTGGGTGGCCTACGAGGACCCGCTGCTGAAGTTCCACGTCCTGACCGGGCTCGACGTGAGCCTGGCGGAGACCGCCACCGGCGAGGTCAAGAACGCCGCCGTCCTCAACCAGCCTCGCAGCTTCTACGTCACCTACATCCCGGACCGGGCGCTGCAGGGCGAGGGCGGGCTGTGGATGGTGATCATGGGAGCACTCACGCTCGTCGGACTGTTCGTCCGCAACCACGCGGTGCGCCTCATGAGCCTGTGGTTCCTGCTCGCCTACGGACTCACCGTCCTCGCCGGCGGAGCCCTCGACCCGGCCCACCCCCGCGGCCTGCTCCACGTCGAGCGCTACTGGATCCCGTTCGTGCCGGCGATGGCCCTCGCGAGCGCAGGCCTGGTCGCGGTGACCGTGCAGTGGGTTGCCCGCCACTCGCCGCTGCGTCGCGCCTCCAGGGGCCTGGTCACGGTGTTGGGGGCCGCGCTCGCGGTCGCGCTCTGCTGGGGCCCGGTGGCGTTCGCGGTGCAGTACGCGTCCGCCAACCCGGCGTTCGCCCCGGCCGGTGGCGCCGCGTTGGAGGAACTGCGCAGCGAGCTCGACCGGCGCGACTTCCAGGGCGGGCGGATCTTCTCCGACTGGGAGACGGTGCGGATCTTCGAGGCCTACCAGCGGCCGTTCTTCGGCGGCGCCAAGGAGTTCCCGGGCCAGGCCCGCAGCATCACCGGCGGCCCGCAGCCGCAGGCCGGTGACTACGTCGTGCTGTGGCAGAAGAACTCCAAGACGTGCGGGTTCTGCTCCAGCGCCCTCAAGCCGTGGACGGCAAAGCACCCCGACGGGCCGCCCTCCTCCTGGAAGGTCGAGTACACGACCAGCCACGGCATCCTGACGCTCTACAAGGTGCAGTAACGGTCAGCCCTCGAAGGACTTCCCCTCGTCCACGCCTTCCTCGGCGGAGCGGGGCAGGCGGTCCTCCTGGTTGTCGGGGTCGACCTGGTAGTCGGACTTCACCTCGTCCCACGCCTCCATCTTCTCCTCGTCGACGTCCAGCTCGACCCGCTCCTCCTGCTGGGTGTCGTCCGCGGCGGTCTCGTCCCGGTCCACCTCGGAGTCCGCGATCTCGCTGGGTACACCGCTGCTGGGCTCGGTCATGGTGCTGCCTCTCCGTCGATGGTCCTGGGTGCCTGTGGTCCTGACCACACCTTCCTACTGCACGCCCGCGGCACGCGCACGACGGATGTGGTGCTGCACGTGGCAGCCGGTAGACTGGGCGGTCGCCGGCGTGGGTGATAACCCGCTCCTTCGATGTTCGCCCAGATGGGCTGCGCCGGGTCCGCAAACCAGCAAGTCAACTTCAGGAGTTCTTCCATGTCCTTTGACTACAAGGTTGCCGACCTGAGCCTCCACGAGGCCGGCCGTCACCAGATCCGCCTCGCCGAGCACGAGATGCCCGGCCTGATGTCCCTGCGCGAGGAGTTCGGGGCGGCCCAGCCGCTCAAGGGCGCCCGCGTCGCCGGCTCGCTGCACATGACCGTGCAGACGGCCGTGCTCATCGAGACGCTCACCGCGCTCGGTGCCGAGGTCCGTTGGGCCTCCTGCAACATCTACTCCACCCAGGACGAGGCGGCCGCTGCGGTCGTCGTCGGCAAGGGCACCCCGGAGGACCCGCAGGGTGTCCCCGTCTTCGCCTGGAAGGGTGAGACGCTCGAGGAGTACTGGGAGTGCACCGAGCAGATCCTGACCTGGCCCGGTGGCGAGGGCGCCAACATGATCCTCGACGACGGTGGCGACGCCACGATGCTCGTCCACAAGGGTCGCGCGTGGGAGCTCGCCGGTGCGGTGCCCGCGACCGACGAGGAGGACTCCGAGGAGGTCGGCGTCTTCAAGGAGCTCGTCCGCAAGACGCTCAAGGCCGACCCCACCAAGTGGACCAAGGTCGCCGAGCAGATCAAGGGCGTCACCGAGGAGACCACGACCGGTGTGCTGCGCCTCTACGAGCTCGCCGCCTCCGGCGACCTGCTCTTCCCGGCGATCAACGTCAACGACTCGGTCACCAAGTCCAAGTTCGACAACAAGTACGGCGTGCGCCACTCGGTCATCGACGGCCTCAACCGTGCGACCGACGTCCTCATCGGTGGCAAGGTCGCCGTCGTCGCCGGCTTCGGCGATGTGGGCAAGGGCTGCGCCGCCGCGCTGGCCGGCCAGGGCGCCCGTGTCATCGTCACCGAGATCGACCCGATCTGCGCTCTGCAGGCCGCGATGGAGGGCTACCAGGTCGCCCGCCTCGAGGACGTCCTCGACATCGCCGACATCTTCGTGACGACGACCGGCAACTTCAACATCATCACCGCCGAGCACATGGTGAAGATGAAGAACAAGGCGATCGTGTCCAACATCGGCCACTTCGACAACGAGATCGACATGGCCGGCCTCGCCCGCGTCCCCGGCGTGACCAAGACGCAGATCAAGCCGCAGGTCCACGAGTGGACCTTCGACAACGGCAACTCGATCATCGTGCTGTCCGAGGGTCGCCTGATGAACCTCGGCAACGCCACGGGCCACCCGAGCTTCGTGATGTCGAACTCCTTCGCCAACCAGACGATCGCCCAGATCGAGCTGTTCACGAAGAACGACGAGTACGACAAGCAGGTTTACGTGCTGCCCAAGCACCTCGACGAGAAGGTCGCCCGCCTGCACCTCGACGCCCTGGGCGCCAAGCTCACCGAGCTGACCAAGGCCCAGGCCGAGTACATCGGCGTCGACGTCGCCGGCCCGTACAAGTCGGAGCACTACCGCTACTGAGGTCCAGCCTCACCGGTACGCCTCACGGCACCAGCACCACCGATGCCGCTCGCCCCTCGGGGCGGGCGGCATCGCCGTGTCAGCGGGAGGCGAAGATCCAGGTGCGCATCGCGACGTAGCGGACCACGGTCGAGCCGACCATCGAGCCGCCGACGACCAGCGTCTGCACCAGCGTGGGGGGCTGCGAGGTCCAGGCGTGCAGGAGCCAGAGGGCGCCGGCCGACAGGGCCCACGTCAGGGCGAACAGGGCCAGCGACTGGACGTGCTGCCGGGCCGCGGCAGTCGTGCCGGTGACGCCGAAGGTGAAGCGGCGGTTGGCCGCGGTGTTGGCGACGGTGGCGACCAGCAGTGCGCCGAGGTTCGCGGCCTGGCTGGTGGGCAGCAGGTGCAGGAGGGCGGCGAAGAGGCCCAGGTGCACGACGGTACTGCCCACGCCCACACAGGCGAACCGCACGATGGTGGGGTCGAGGCGGCGGGCCAGGGTGCGCGGCGTGGCGACCTCGGTCAGCAGTGGTGTGGCTGCCATGGCGTCCCCTTCGCGCGCTCGGACCTGTCCTCGCCCGGAGCCTAGGGACGCGGTCGGCCGGTGTGCGGGGGCTCCGGGTCGTTCCACCAGAACAGCCCACCGACGGTCCGCCGAACGGACGACTCCCACCAGCCGCGTCCGCGGGGAGCGGGCGGCACCGGAGGTAGTCTGCGGCCGGTTGCCGCGACGGGCGCAACGGGCTGGGGGGATCTCATGGGCGTGCGCGCTGCGATGGCAGCTGCCCGAGCCGTCCCCCTGGCGCTGAGTTCGTGTGTCGCCCTCGTCATGGCGTTCGTCGCGAACCGTGGCCTCGACCCCGTCGACGAGAGCTACCTGTTGCGGATGGTCGACAACCCGCAGGCGACTCGGCCGGCCGGTGACGTCTACCTCTTCGCGTTCGTCGTGCACCCGCTGTACGAGCTCGTGGGCCGGGACGTCGCTGCCCTGCGCCTGGCGGGGTTCGCGATCGTGGCCGTGGCCGCGGCGGTGCTCTGCCGTGAGTCCCTCGCCCTGCTCGCGGCCGGTGGCGTGGTCCTGCGCAGGTCGCACGTGGTCCTGGCCGTGGCGGTCGCGGCCGCCGCGTCGCTGTTCGTCTTCTCCTTCGACGTCGCGGTGCCTGCCTACCGCTCGGTCGCCCTGGTGGGGCTCATGGCCGTCGCGGTCGGCGTGGCCCGGGCCCTGCGTGGCCACGCGGTGGTGGGGGGAGCCTGCCTCGGCTCGGGCGGCTGGGTCACCTTCGTCGGCAAGCCGACGTCCGCCGCCGCCCTGGTGGTCGTGCTGCTGGTCGTGGTCGCCGGGGCCCGGCTGGTCTCTCGTCGTCTCGTCGCTGCGACCGTGGTCTCCGGCCTCGTCGCGGCCGTCCTGACGCTCGCGGTGGCGCAGCTGTCCCCGGCCGCGGCCCTCGACTACCTGTCTAGGGGCGCCGACGGGTCGAGCCGGCTCGGCAACCACTCCGGTGTCGCGATGATGCTCGGGCTGACGAACCTGCGGCTCGAGGGCCTCGTGGTGCTCGGGCCGTTGTTCGTGCTGCCGCTCGTCGTCGCGCGTGCGTGGGGTGCGCAGGCGGGACGGCGCAGGCACGCGGCGTTCGAGCTCGGGTACGCCGCGGCGATGGTCGCGGTGACCGTCGCCGCGTGCCTTCTGGCCGGCCGGTGGCTGGGCGGCATGGGGCTGGGGTGGCAGGTCTTTTCCGTCGGGCTGGTGGTCCCGGTGGTGGTTGCCGTCCACCTGGCGCACCGGGCGAGGAGCCGTGGCCTTGTCGGGCGCGCGGTGCCGGGTGAGGCGGCGTACCTGGGGCTCCTGCTCGTGCTGCCCTGGGTCAGCGCGGTGGGGTCGAACGTGTCGTTCACGGTGGGCATGCCCCTGACCGCGGTCTTCTGGGTGGTGGCCCTGGCGGTGGTGACCTTTCCGCGGGAGGGGGCGGCCGCGGATCGGGCGGGGTTCCGCCGGGCGATGACCCTCGCGGCGGCCTTGACGCTGACGATGACCGTCGCGGAGCAGACCAACGGGCTGCCCGGTGGTGACCTGTCCGCCACGCTGCGCCCGGCGCAGGTCGGGGGCGGCACGCTGCTCCTGCGCCCGGACGACGCCACGGCCGCGCAGCTCATCCATGACGCGGCACGGCGAGGCGGTCTCGGGCCGGACACGCCTGTCGTGGACCTCACCGGCGTGGGCGCCGGCTACGCGTTCCTCGCGGGTGGGCGCCCGATCGGCCGCGCGCACCTGTACGCAGACCTCCCGGACAGCCTTGCCGCGGCGCGCGTGTCGCTGGACTCGGCCTCCTGCGGGGAGCGTGCCCGGGCGTGGGTCGTGACGGCACCCAGCATGGGCACCGGGATCACCCCCGCGCTGACGCGGGGCAGGGTCTCGTTCGCCGACGACTACGAGGTCATGGCCCGCTTCACCTCCCGCCAAGCGAGGGGCACCTGGGAGATACAGCTGCTCCGGCCCACGTCGAGCGTCCCGCAGCGGATGGGTTGCTGATGCCTCCCGGCACGCGACGGGGTCACCCGAACGGACGAAACGCCGTCACAGGTGGGGCGGGACCGGCCACGGCGCACCGTTCCTGCGGGAGGATCACCGGGTGAGTCCGACCGGTGCGGCCCAGACCAGCCTGCGCGCGCCCGACCCCGGCACCCGACGCGGCGTCCTCGAGACGGCGGGCGCGGCGCTGGTGCTGCCCGGGGCGGTCGCCGCAGCAGCTGCCCTCGCGGGCCTGGCGCTGCCTGCCCTCGCCCTGCTCGTCGTCGCGGGCGCCGCCTGCCTGGGTCGCAGCTGGCGTCGGTTGCCCCAGAACCTCCCCGCCTCGCTGACGCTGGTGACCGTTGCCCTGGTCGCGGTGGCCCAGCTGGCGTCGGTGCTGGGCTGGCGGCTGTTCGGCTCGGCGCTGGTCGTGCGGGGCCTGCTGGCGCTCGCTGGGCTGGCCCTGGCCGCCACCGGGTTTCTCCTCGCCCGCGCTGCGACCGTGGTTGACGCGGACGCGGACACACGGCTCGGTACCCGTCCGACGGAGCCGCTGGCCGGTCGCTGGGCGTTCGTGCCGGGCGGGGTGCTGGCCGCGTACGGGCTGGTCTACCAGCTGCTCCCCGAGGGGCGCCGCGTCGAGTGGTTCCTCGGCGGGGACAACATCCGGCACCTGTGGCTCGCGGCCGAGGAGGGCTGGCGGGGCAACCTCGAGTACGCCGTGCAGAGCTCGCCCCGCGCGTGGCACACGCTCCTCGTGACGGCGTGGTCCGCCGAGGGCGGGTCGATCGACGGCCCGGGGCTGCGCTCGCTCGTCTCGGTGATGTCGACGGGGCTCTGGTTCGCGTTCGCCGTCCTCGCCGTGGCCATCGGCGTCGCCGCCGACCTCACGGCGCGTCGTCTCGGCCTGGGGCCGCGGGGGAGGGCATTCGCCGGGGTCCTCGCGGGCAGCGCGACCCTGTGGCCGACGTTCTTCGGCAACTACATGGTCCTGGGCTTCGAGACCGCGATCTTCTGCGCGGTGCTGCTCGCCGTGACGGTGGTGGAGGTGCTGCAGCGGCCCGGGAGCCGCACCGCGGTCGTCGTCACCGCAGCGGCCGGGGTCCTCGTGGCACACACGTGGCAGCTCGTCCTCCCCGCCGCGGCCCTCGCCGTGCTCGCGACCGGCTGGGCCCACGTGCGCCCCGAACCCCGCTCGCGCCGCAGGTGGGGCCTGCTCGCGGTGACGTACGGCGTGGGCGTGCTCCTCGCCTCGCCCAGCCTGTTCGCCGTGACCCAGCGGATCGGCTTCGACCGCGCGTCCATCCAGGGGGTACCCGCGCCGGCTCTCAGTGGCTGGCTGCCGTTCACCCTCGCCGGCGTCGTCGCGGTGCTGGTGCTGCGCCGCCGCGACCCGCTTCTCCCCGTCATCGCGCTGATGAGCCTGGGCACGACGTTCCTCGCGGTGCTCGTCGCCCTGCACGCCGGGGTCCCCGTGACCCACTACTACCCGCGCAAGATGCTCTGGCAGGGTTGCCTGCTCGGCCTGCCGCTCGCCGTGCCCATGTCGGTGCTGACGGCCTCGCGTCTGCGCGCCCGGGTGGCGGGCGGCGCGGCGCTGCGGGTGGTCGGCGGGGCCGGGCTGGCCGGTGCGCTCGGCCTCAGCTGGGTGTTCCCGGCGATGGCCGTCGCGGGGCCGTGGGACCACGTCGACGGCGACACCGTGCTCGACGCCGCCACGGCACCGCAGGCCGTCGAGGCCCGCGTCGTGTGGCTCGGCGGCAGCCCCATCCAGGACACCGTCACCCGTGTCCTGCTCGACTTCTACCGGGTGTCGACGCCCCTGGACCGCACGATCCAGTACCCCGCCCCGGTGGGGGAGGAGTGCTCGCTCTTCGCGGGCCACGAGCCGGCCACCGTGCTCAGCCTCGCCTCACCGGCCGAGGTGGCCGCGCGGTACTCCTGCGTGACTGCGCCGGTGGTCGTCCACCCCTGAACCAGCGGAGGCCGTCGCCACCCGGGTGGGGAGGCGACGGCCGGTGGAGCGTAGTGACCAGCCCGGCTCAGCGGGTGAGGGACTCCTTGCCGCGGTAGACGGTGGCGTCGACGGCGTTGTTCACCACGACGCAGCTGGTGGTGCCGTTCGTCGTCGCGCCGCCGAGGACGATCGGTCCACCCGAGAAGCCGAAGCAGGAACCACCGTTGAAGTCGAGGACCGATGAGGGCGCGTAGACCTTGCCGGTGATCGAGGTGAGGCCGTTGCCCTGCAGCGTCAGCACGTTCGTGTTCGTGGGGTCGTAGACGATGGAGAACCCGGCGGTCGGGCCGGTGGTCATGGGGGTGATGTTGACCAGGCCGTTCTTGAGGTCGAGCAGGCCGTTGGGACTCATCGCGTAGAGCGTCACACCACCGGTGGGCGACGTCAGCACGGTGTTGTTCTTGGCGCCCCAGGTGCCGGTGACGTAGTAGAGCCCCGGCAGGAGGGGGCAGGGACCGTTGTTGAGGGTGACGTCTCCGTAGATGCCGGGCCCCTGCGTACAGGGGTCGGTCTTCGGGGTCTGGACCGGCAGGGCGAGGGGAAGCGCGATCTGGCCCGCGAGCGGGTCGCCGAAGGCGGGGATCTGGACGAACGGGGGCGTCGGGTGGACGGCGCCGGAGACGGTCCCCACGACACCGTTCGAGACCGAGGTCCAGTAGCTCTGGGGCCCGGTCGCGACGTTGCCGTTGACGGCGATGGCGCCACCGCTCACGGAGAAGTCACCGTTGCCGGCGTCGACGTTGCCGAGGAAGCACAGGCTGCACTTGACGGTTTTGGCGACGGTGGCGTGGGCCAGGCTGCCCACGGCGATGGTCTGGTTGCCGGTCACCCCGCCGAAGAACGTGCCGATGTTCTTGGTGGGGGCCTTGACTCGCACGGTGGTCGGCGAGGACGCGTTGTCGAACGAGATGCACGGCGTGCTGCCGGTGGGCACGTACGTCAGGGCAGAGGCGTCGGTGCAGGAGTCCCAGTCGGTGCTGGCCACGTTGAAGTTGGACGCTGCGAAGCTCTTTGCGGCGTCCACCGCGTCCTTGAAGCACGGCGGCGTCTGCCCCGACGCCACGGTGCAGTTGTTGGAGATCGGGATGAGCATGTTCGCGGCCGCGAGCGCCGACGCGTCGGACGCGTTCTGCGACTGGCGGCGCATGTCCTTGGCGTTGCCGAGGTCGACCACGAGCGCGGCACACATGACCAGCACGATCATCATGAGCGCGACCACGACGGTCACGGCCCCCTGCTCGTCGCGGCGGGCCCGAGCCAGCACTGCCCGAGGGTTCAGCACCATGAGGAACTCCAGTCCCCGCCGCTCGGGGCGGCATCAGCGGTGTAGGTGAGCGGTGAGGGCACGGGCGTGTTGACCTCGATGGACATGATGGTGCGGGTCTGCAGCGGCTTGGAGGGGAAGGGCGTGTAGCCGGTGAGGCTGGTCTCCTTCACCTGGGCGCACACCACGAGACGTCCCCCCTGGACCCACCCGTCGGGCGTGAGCACCTGCACCCGCACCGACGACGCGCCCAGGGTGTTGTCGGTGGCCCGCTTGGTGGCGCAGGCGATCTTGTCCATGGAGGTGCCGGTCGTGCAGGCCGGGTCGAACTGCTGGACCACGGCCTGACGCGCGGCCTCTCGGGCGCCCTGGCGCAGGCCGATGGCGTCGAAGAACAGGAAGCCGTAGTCGATGATCCCGAACAGCAGGAGGAACAGGACAGGCACGATGAGTGCGAACTCGACGGCTGACGCACCGCCTTCACGGTGTCCGTGGCCGAGCCGATGCCTCATGGCAGTCACGTGCGAGTCTCCCTGCGTTCCCGTGGACGCCCTCGGTCTGGGCGTCCGCCCCCACAGTTTGGACGTGGGGGTGCGCACCCGAAATCGTCCAAACGGTCGAAGCCGTGCGTCGGACGGCCATCGTTTCCCTGCGCCTTCTTGCCGTAGGTCCCGGACCGGACCGCAAGGGTGTGTGATGATTCGTGAGGGAATCTTTACGCACTGCAGGGAGAGGGCTGACGCAGGTGAAGGGTCGCGTGCTCATCGTCGACGACGATCTGGCGCTGGCGGAGATGCTGGGCATCGTCCTGCGCAACGAGGGCCTCGAGGTCTCGCACGTCGCCGACGGCAGCAACGCCCTCGGCGCCTTCCGTGACGCCAAGCCCGACCTCGTGCTGCTCGACGTGATGCTTCCCGGCCTCGACGGCATGGAGGTGTGCCGCCGGATCCGTGCCGAGTCCGGGGTCCCGATCGTCATGCTCACCGCCCGGACCGACACCGTCGACGTGGTGGTCGGGCTCGAGTCCGGCGCCGACGACTACGTCGTGAAGCCGTTCAAGCCGCAGGAGCTCATCGCCCGCATCCGTGCCCGCCTGCGCCGGGGTGACGAGCCCGAGCCCGAGCGCCTCGAGATCGGCGACCTCGTCATCGACGTGGCCGGCCACTCGGTGAAGCGCGGCGGCGAGGCGCTGTCGCTCACGCCCCTGGAGTTCGACCTCCTCGTCGCCCTGGCCCGCAAGCCGTGGCAGGTCTTCACCCGGGAGGTCCTCCTCGAGCAGGTGTGGGGCTACCGCCACGCCGGCGACACCCGCCTGGTCAACGTCCACGTGCAGCGCCTGCGCTCCAAGATCGAGCACGACCCCGAGCACCCGGAGATCGTCGTCACCGTCCGCGGCGTCGGCTACAAGGCCGGTCCGAGCTGACGATGTCCACCCCGGGCACGTCCTCCCCGCGGTGGCCTGCCGACCGCAAGGAGGTGCTGCGCGCGGTACGCCGCCTGCTCCGCTCCCTGCGGCAACGGCTCACCACCGCGCTGAGGTGGCTCGTGCACGCGTGGCGCTCGTCGCTGCAGGTGCGGGTGGTCAGCACCACCATGCTCCTCGGGCTGCTCGTCGTCCTCGGCCTCGGCTCCTACCTCTACTCCTCGATCTCCGACGGGCTCGAGCAGGACCGCATCACGACGGCCCAGCTCGAGACCTCGCGGCTCACCAGCCAGGTGCAGGACCGGTTCGACGAGAGCGACCAGAGCAGCCAGCCCGCCCTCAACCTGCTGGCCCAGCAGACCATCAAGAGCGTCGCGGCTCCCGGGGGCGACAACGAGCGCTACCTCGTGTTCGCTCGCAGCCTCGGCAACACCTCGGTCCAGACCGTGCAGACCGTCCTCAGCGGTGAGGTCGGGCTCTCGAGCATCCCGGCCGAGATGCGCCAGGCCATCAGGGCCGACCCGCGGCGCCAGCAGGTCACCCTCATCGGCATCACCGACCCCCAGACCGAGCAGCAGGTCCCGGCGGTCCTCGTGGGCTCGCAGGTGGAGCTCCCGGTGGCCGGCAAGTACGACCTGTACGTCGTGTTCCCGATGCAGCGCGAGCAGGCCACCCTCAACCTCATCACCCGCACCTTCGCGATCGGTGGCTTCGCCCTCGTCGCCCTCGTCGGTGCCATCGCGTACGTCGTGACGCGCCAGGTCGTGAACCCGGTGCGGCGGGCGGCCGTGGTCGCCGAGCGGCTCTCCTCCGGCCGGCTCAACGAGCGGATGCGGGCCCGGGGCGAGGACGACCTGGCCCGGCTGGCCAAGTCGTTCAACGAGATGGCAGACAGCCTGCAGACCCAGATCCGCCAGCTCGAGGGGCTGTCCCGGGTGCAGCAGCGGTTCGTCTCGGACGTCTCCCACGAGCTGCGGACCCCGCTGACGACCATCCGCATGGCGGCCGACCTGATCCACGACTCCCGCCGCGACTTCGACCCCACGGTCTCGCGGTCGGCGGAGCTGCTGCACAACGAGCTCGACCGGTTCGAGGAGCTGCTGGCCGACCTGCTCGAGATCAGCCGGTTCGACGCCGGTGCGGCCGCGCTCGACGTCGACCTCATCGACCTGCGCGACACCGTCGCGCGGGCCGTGCACTCGGCCCAGCCGCTGGCCGAACGCTGGGGGAGCACGATCACCGTGACGGCGGACGGCCCCTGCCAGGCCGACATGGACCCCCGCCGCGTCGAGCGGATCCTGCGCAACCTCATCGTCAACGCCGTCGAGCACGGCGAGGGCAGGCCCGTCGAGATCCACCTGGCCACCAACGACACCGCGGTCGCCGTCACCGTCCGCGACCACGGTGTGGGGCTGCGGCCCGGCGAGGCCGCCCTGGTCTTCAACCGGTTCTGGCGCGCCGACCCGGCCCGCGCGCGCACGACCGGCGGCACCGGCCTGGGCCTCGCCATCTCGCTGGAGGACGCCCGCCTGCACGACGGCTGGCTCCAAGCGTGGGGGGAGCCGGGCCAGGGTTCCTGCTTCCGGCTGACGCTGCCCCGGCGCGCCGGCGGGACCATTGGCGACTCGCCCCTTCCACTACGCCCGGACGACGCCCCCAGCCATGCGACGGCACCCACGTCCGCGAACCCGCCCGCTCGCCGCGACGGGCCCGGCCGGCCCGTCGCGCTGGGAGGCGCCACCCCGGCCGCACCGGAGCAGGCGCCCACCCTCCCCGGGAGCGCACGGTGAGGGCGCGGTACGCCGTCGCGGTCGCCGGCTGCGTCGCGACCGTGCTGTCCGCCTGCGGAGGCGGCCTGTCCACCAGTGCCCCGATCCAGCCGGGGCTCGACGTCGGGTCGGTGCAGGAGAACGAGGTCCGCGTAGAGGCGAACCCGATCGCCCCCGGCTCGTCGCCCGAGCAGGTCGTCAGTGGCTTCATCCGCGCCGCGGCAGCCAGCGACGACCAGTACCAGGTGGCGCGCTCGTACCTCACCAGCGGTCCCGCGACGGGCTGGCGCCCCGACACCTCGGTGGTCATCTTCTCCAACGACTCCGAGCTGCGCGTCAGGCAGACCGGAGCCGGCACCGTCACCGCCACGGCTACCGCGACCGCCCGGGTCGACGGCAACGGCCGCTACCAGGAGCTGCCCGCCAACTCGACCGACGAGGTGACGTTCGGCGTGCAGCGCAGCGGCGGGGAGTGGCGCATCACCGCCCTGCCGGACCAGTTCGGCACCTGGCTGAGCGAGTCCGACTTCGACCGCCTCTACGACCCCTACCGCATCTACTTCCTCTCCACGACGCAGCGGCGCCTCGTGCCCGACGTCCGGTGGTTCCCCCTCGGGACCGGCCTCGCCACCCGACTGGCGCGGTCGCTCATCGCCGGCGTGCCCGAATACCTGCGCGGCGCGGTCCGCACCGACGTGCCGCCCGGCACGCGGCTGGCCGTCGACTCGGTGACCATCGACTCCGGCACCGCGACCGTCGACCTCACCGCCACCCAGCTCGCGACCGACCCCGCCCAGCGCCAGAACCTCGGTGCGCAGTTCCTCGCGACGGTCACGCAGGCGCCCGGGGTCAGCCAGGTCGCCCTGCAGCTCGAGGGCGCCGCCCTGCAGGTGCCGGGGGCCGACGGCCCGCTGCGCTCGCTGTCGGCCCTCGGGTTCCCTTCCACGAGCGACCCCACCGCCAAGCCGTTGCTGCGCATCGGCTCGACGCTGGTCCCCGTCGACCCGGACGAGGTCGGCGACCCCGGGGAGCGGCCACCGCCGCCCAGCACCGTCTCGCTGCCGTCGCTGCAGGCCGGGTGGGCGTACCCCGCCCTGTCGGCCGACGGGAAGGAGGTCGCCGCCGTGGGCGGTGACCGCACCCAGCTGGCCCGGTGGCGCGGCAAGACGCAGGTGCAGCTGCTCACCTTCGGGTCCTTGCTGACCCGGCCGACCTACGACCTGCACGAGCTGCTCTGGGTCGCCGGTCGCGACAAGGGCGCCACCCGCATCTGGACCCTCGACACCCGTGGCGACCCGGCCTCGACCGCCAAGGCAGTGCCGCAGACCGTCTCCGTCGGGTGGCTCGCCGACCGGCGCGTGGTCAGCCTGCGGGTCTCCCCGGACGGGCAGCGCGTCGCCGTCGTCAGCACCGACGCCGAGGGCAACGCGCCCCGCGTCGACGTCGCCGGCGTGGTGCGTGGCACCAACGACCTGCCCCTGAGCCTGGCCCCGCCCCTCACCCTGGCGCCGACGCTGACCCTGGTCCGCGACGTGGTCTGGGTCGACGACGCCACCCTGGTCGCGCTGGGGCGAAAGAACTCCGGCCAGGTCATCCGCCCCTGGACCGTGCCGCTCGGTGGCCAGGTCGCCGCCGGTCCGGAGATCGCCGGTGCCCGCACCATCACCACGATCAACGGCGAGCGCGGCCTCATCGTCACCACCGACGCCGGGCAGGTGCTCATTCGGGCCGGCAGCCGCTGGCAACCCGTGGGCGAGGGCAGCGACCTCCTCGTCGCTGCCCGCTAGCCCCGTCAGGGGTAGCCGAACCCGCCCTCGGGGCCGCTGAAGACGAGGAACTGGTCGACCCAGACGTACTGGCCGACTAGCTCGAGCACGCAGAAGACGCCGACGACCCACAGACGCGACCTGCGGTCCGCAGCGGTGGTGGCGGGCGGCATGAGCACCAGGCCGAACGGGAACGCCAGCATGAGGTAGCGGATCAGGCTGCTCGTGACCCCCGACGCCAGGAAGATGTAGGCCGGGTAGACGACCGTCCAGCCCCACAGCTCCGGTCCCCAGGCGCGTTGGGTGCGGCCACCGAGCAGGGCCGCGAACGCCAGCACGAGGACGGCCACCCCGACCCAGCCCCCGACACCGAGCCCTCCTGCGGCACTGAGCCACGGAGGGTGCAGCGGTGACTGCGTGTAGCCCGGCCACACGGCGAGGGTCCGGAAGTAGGCCCGCGCGTCACCGGTCAGCAGGCCGGCCAGGAGTGGCCACTCCGCCGTCGCGGCGACGCACGCGACGACCAGCAGGGCCAGCCGCCCGTGCTGGACGGGTGCGGGCGCCTGCGAGTCGTCGCGCCGCTGCTGCCGCACCGCGACCAGCCAGTGCAGCGCCACGACGGGGGCGAGCACCACCGTGATGTTGCGGGTCAGGCCGAGCAGCACGACCGGCACCAGGCACCAGAGGTAGCGGCGCCGCACCAGCAGCAACAGCGTCGTGGCCACGAGCAGCAGGCCCAGGCTCTCGGTGTAGGCCGACTGCAGCACCGCGGTGGCAGGGAAGCAGCAGAGCAGGGCGGTGCAGGCGAGCGCGCGACCACGGTCGACGGTGACCTCGAGGAGCCGGAACACCACGAGGACGGCGGCGGCGCCGAGGACCAGGCTCAGTGTGGGAGCCGCCACCTCGAACCCGAGACCGGTGACGGCCATGACCGCCTTGACCAGGGCGGGGTAGAGGGGGAAGAACGCCAGCGAGGACTGGACCGCGTGGCCGCTGGTGTCGACGACCGTGCTGGGGTAGCCGTGCAGGACGATGTCCCAGTACCACTGGCCGTCCCACGAGGTGACGACCGACCCGTAGTCGGCCGGCAGCCGCGCGGGCACGGTGGAGTGGTAGCCGACCAGCTTCTCCATCCGGACGGTGCGCCCGGGGGCCGCCACGAGGATGAACACCGTCGTGACGACGCGGCTCAGGGCGTAGATCGCCAGCGGTGCGCCGTAGTGCCGCGCCGAGGTGGCGAACCGGTCACGGACGGTCGCGGGTCCGCGGCTCACCGGTCACCCGGCGCGAGGAGGACGAAGTCCGCGGTGGCGGCGACGCGGTGCCAGCCGAGCCGGTGGACCAGGGCGTCACCGAGGGCCGAGTCGCGCGCCACGAGGGCCACGTCGGGGTGCACACGGGCGACGAAGTCCTTCCAGCCCGGTTCCACGCGCAGGGTGGCGGTGTAGTCGGCGAGGTGCTGGGACGAGTAGATCTCGCCACGCAGGTCGGCGACCGGCGTGAGGTCCGGGTGCGCCCACAGTAGCCACCCCGAGATACCGAAGTCGTCGAGGACGACGCTGTGCCGGGGGAGCTCTCCCAGCGCCCGGTCGACGGGGCCCATGTCCGAGGGGTACGCAGCCGCCTTGCCGCCCAGCCCGGCGCTCGCGAGCGCCCCCACGACGAGGGCGCCGGCGCAGAACGCGACGAGACCGCGCCGCTCGGGGCGGGTCCACGGCTCGCGACGCGCGGTGAGCCCGGACTGGAACGCCGCCGCGACCAGCGGCGTGACGGCGATGCTGCCCAGCGGCACGAGGCGCCACATCCACAGCGTGCAGAAGGCGGCGAACGCGAGCAGGGCCAGCTCCCACAGCAACGGGCGCCGGCGTCCCCGCGACCAGGCGACCACGCAGACGAGCAGCTGCACGAGCGCAGCCCACGCGAAGACGTTGTTGAGCGGCGTCGCCCGCCACTCGTCGGCGATGGTGCTGGCGTTGCCGGCGACCTGGAACGGGGTCAGCAGCAGGCGCGGTCCCAGCGGGGTGAGCGCGACGGCGACCAGGCAGGCGAGCCAGAGGCCCGCGAGCCGCACCGCCTCGGGCCGGGTGGGGCGGGTCCTCGGGTCGACGAGCGCCGCCGTCAGGAGCAGGACGCCGAGGGCTAGGCCGAAGGTCCACAGCCCGTGGCAGCAGGCCCACACCCAGAAGACGGGCACGAGCCACCACCGCGGACGGCGGTCGCGCAGCATCGACAGGCAGGCGTGCAGGGTGAGCGCGAACAGGATGAAGCTGACGAGCTGGGGCCGCGGGTTGAGCCCGCCGCCTGCTCCGACCAGGGCCAGTCCGGCGGCCACGGCCGAGGGCAGGCGGCCCGCGTAACGGCGCCCGACGACGTACACGAGCGCGACCAGCGCCAGGACCGAGGCTGCGCGCAGCCAGAGCACGGCGCCCATGCCGCCGACGGAGTATGCGGCGGAGGCCACCATCTCGGGCAGCCACTGCGTCGCGGTGTAGTCCCGGTCGGCGAAGCCGGCGGACGGGTCCGGAGCCAGGAGGTCGAACGTCGCACGCAGCCGGTCGCCGGTGCGCAGGTGCCACCACACGTCAGGCTCGGCGAAGACCGACAGGCCCTTGACGAGGGCCAGGGTCAGCACGAGCCCCACCGCGGTGCGGCTGAGCAGGGCCGGCGTCGTGCGTGGGAGCGCGGCCGTGGCGGCCTCGGCGTCGGGGGACGCCGCTGTCACCGGGCTCACCGCGGTGCCTGCAGCAGCACGTGGCCGTGGTCGCGGCCGACCTCGGACCAGCGGTCCTGCTCGACGAGGGCCGCGCGGACGGGGGAGTCCTTGGGCACGAGCGCGACCGTGACGCCGTGATCGCGAACGTAGGCGTCCCAGCCCGGGTCGGCCGACATCGCGTGGATGAAGTCCTCCACCTGGTGGGCGGTGTAGGACTCGACGCGCAGGTCGTAGACGGGGCGCAGCTGCGGGGCGGTGAACATCAGCCAGCCGCTGGTGTCGCCGTCGACCAGGACGCGGGTCCCCTGCGGCAGCGCGGCCAGGCGTGGAGCGAGCGCGGAGGGCACGCCGGCGGGGGTGTCGGCGCGGGCCGCGGCCACGGGTGCCGCGGCGAGGAGGCCGACGAGGGCGGCGCCCACCCACACGGCCGCGGTCCTGCCCAAGAGGCGCTCGTGGCGGGGGACGGCGTCGCGCGGCGCGCCCTCACGTGCGCGGAGCGCGGCCTCGAGGCCGGTCGCGGCCAGCGGCACCGCCACGAAGGCGGCCACCGCCACGGTCCGCTCCATGCTCAGCGCCAGGGCGCAGCCCACGACGACCAGCATGACCTGCCACCCGGGCATCCGGCGCCCGACGGCGACCCAGCACAGCCAGGCGACCGCGAGCAGGCCCAGGGCTGCCAGCACGTGCGGCGAGCGCACCGAGGACGGCATCCACTCCTGGACGAACTGGCGCCCCTGGCCGCTCACGGCGAACGGCGTCAGCAGCAGTCGGGGGCCGACGGGGGTGATCGCGGCAGCGGCGGCGCAGGCCGCGAGCAGGCCGACCAGCCGCAGCGCAACCCGCCGCCCGACCCCGCCGGACAGGATGACGCACAGCGCGACGAGGCCACCGATCGCGCCGCCGGTGGCCCAGATCCCGTGCACGCAGGCGGCGAGCCAGGTCAGCGGCACGAGCCACCACCGAGGACGGTGGTCCTGCGCGGTGCGCCACCACGCGGCGAGGACGGGCACGAGCAGCACGAAGCCTGCCAGCTGCGGCCGCTCGGTCAGGGAGGGCCAGGCCGCGAAGACGGCGACCGCGGTGGCGGCGGCGGCCACCCACGGCCGCGCCAGGGTGTGGGCCCAGAGCAGCAGCGCCAGGGCGAGGGCGCCGATCCCCGTCGCCCGCTCCCAGGCCAGCAGCGGGGCGCCGAGGTGCGGGTAGAGCTCGGCGGTCACGACCGACGGCAGCCACTGCGTGGGGACGTAGACGTGGGAGGCCAGTGGTGCCCACGGGTCGGGGAGCGTGAAGCGGCCGCCGTCGGCCAGGAAGGCGCCGACCTTGAGGTGCAGCCACGGGCTCGGGTCGCTCACCCGCCGGACCGCGAGGGCCGGCAGCGCCACCAGGGCGAGGGGTACCACCACGCCGAGCGCCCGGGCGCGCAGGCGCGCGCGGGAGGGGGCGGGCGGCATACCTCAAGTCTCTCCCGCCACAGCCGTCCCATGTCGGTTGCCACACCGCCATAGGCCGTTCGGACGACCTTCGGGGTACGAAGGGCCCACGGCATCGTGACGGGATGGCCGATTCGCGAAGGTGGCCCCGCCTGACAACCTTCTGCGTGCTGGGGCATATCCGCCCCGGCAGCCCGTTGGTCTTGAAAGGACACACAGCAACATGACCAAGTACATCGCCAAGTTCCAGTCGAAGATGAACGAGCGCGGCGCGACCGCCGTCGAGTACGGCCTCATGGTCGCCCTCATCGCCATCGTCATCATCGTCGCCGTCGCCCTCCTCGGTGGCAACCTCTCCGGCCTCTTCAACAAGGTCGCCGGCAGCGTCTGATCGAACTAGAGCAACGGGCTCCCCAGCCCGTTGATCGAGGAGGCACAGTGAACGCACTCATGGCTTGCAGAAGGGCATCTTTGCGATGCCGCGCTCAGGTGGTGACCGCGTTCGCAGCGGCCTCAGTCAGCGAGCTGGACCGCGGTCGTCCCGGCACACGCCGGGGCGACCGCGGGGCCACCTCAGTGGAGTACGCGCTGATGGCAGGCCTCATCGCGCTGGTGATCGTCGTCTCCGTGACGCTGTTCGGGACGAACGTCATCACCCTCTTCAACGTGCCCAGCAGCGTCTTCCACCCGTAACCGCTCGAACACCGAGGACTAACTCTCATGGGACGCAGAATCGTCGCCATCTTCGCCGCTGTCGCCGTCGCCCTGGTGGGTGTCGCGGCAGTGCTGCTGTATGCGCGCGGAGCCGACGCCCGCGCCGTGGCGTCGCAGCAGCCCACCAACGTCTACGTGGTCCAGTCCGTGGTCCCTGCGGGCACGACGCTCAAGGACGCCGTCCAGAACGGCCTCATCATCAAGACCTCCGTCGCCGCGAAGGGCGTGCCCTCGGGAGCCCTGTCCTCCGTCGACGGCAGCAACGGCGGCCTCTACGCCACCACCGACATCCAGCCCGGCGAGTACGTCCTGGCCGCCCGCTTCGGCACCAAGCCGGTGGGGGAGAAGGCCATCGAGGTCCCGGCCGGCATGGTCGCCATCTCCGTCTCCCTGCCCGACCCCGCCCGCGTGGGTACGTTCATCACCCCGGGCTCCAAGGTCGTCCTCTACGACACCTTCACCCCCGTCGCCGCCAGCTCTGCCACGGCGAAGACCATCGGTGGCGCAGCGGCCGCGGCCGGCCAGAGCACCCGGGTCCTGCTGGACGACGTCCTGGTCATCGCCATGGGCGAGGCGTCCCTGACACCCGCCCAGACCACCACGGCTGACGGCGAGGCAGCACCGGCCCCGGTGCGCGGCGCGCTGATGACCGTCGCGGTCTCGCCGGCCGACGCCGCTCGCCTCGTGCACGGTGTCCAGACCGGGTCGCTGTACGCCGCCCTCCGCGGCACGGATGCCAAGATCGACCTCGGCAAGGTTGTTTCCGAAGCATCACTCTTCAGCAAGTAGGAGCACGTCATGACCCTGTTGTGGGACGCGGACCCCGCCGCCACCGACCGCTACGACTTCGCGGTCGGACAGGTGACCCGGGTGGACACCCAGGCCGCCATGGTCCGGGCCCTCGAGGAGGCACCCGACGAGCAGCTCGTCCTCATCGGCCCCGACGTCGACATGGAGGGCGCCTGCCAGTTCAGCGAGTTCTGCCGGGTCGAGCGGCCCAACCTCGGTGTGCTGCTGCTGCGCCGGCGCCTGGACGTCAACGTCCTCGGCCAGGCCCTGCGCTCCGGTGTCCGCGAGGTCATCACGGCCGACGACCTCACCGGCCTCGCCGACGCCGCGCGCCGCAGCCGCGAGCTGACCTCGCGCGTCGCCGGCCACGCCGGTGACACCGCGGGCAGCACCCGCTCGGCGCGGGTCGTGACGATCTTCTCCGCCAAGGGTGGCGTCGGGAAGACGACGTTCGCGACCAACCTCAGCACCTACCTCGCCTCCACCGGGTCCAAGGTGCTGCTCATCGACCTCGACCTCGCGTTCGGCGACGTGGGCATCAGCCTGCAGATGCTGCCGCAGAACTCGATCATCGACCTGGTCGGCATGGCCGGCCACATCGACGAGCAGGCCATCAAGTCCGTCGTCACCAAGCACGACAGCGGCCTCGACACCATCAGCGCACCGGCCGAGCCCAGCGACGCCGACCGCATCCCCGGCTCGATCGTGGGCGAGCTCATCCGCGTGGCCAAGCGCCACTACGACTACGTGCTGCTGGACACCCCGCCGGCCTTCACCTCCCACGTCCTCGCGGGCTTCGACGACAGCGACCTGCTCGTCCTCATCGCCACGCTCGACATCCCGGCGGTCAAGAACCTGCGCCTCACCCTCGACACGCTCGACCTGCTCGGCAACCCCAAGGACACCCGCCTCATCGTCCTCAACCGTTCCGACGCCAAGGTCGGCCTCCGCGCCGAGGACGTCGTCGCCGCCCTCAAGCAGGACATCGCGGTCATGGTGCCCAACAGCGCCGCCGTCCCCGCGTCGGTCAACCGCGGTGTGCCGATCATCCTCGACGAGCCGAAGCATCCCGTCAGCGTCGCCCTGCGCGAGCTGGCCGAGAAGTTCGTCCGCGCCCCCGAGCCGGGCACCCAGGCCGACGGCGGCCAGAAGTCCTCGGAGGCCGGCAGCGGTCGCACGAGCCGCTGGTCGCTCTCCCGAGGAGGAAACCGATGAGTCTCGCCGAGCGCCTGGAGAGCGTCCGTCGCAGCCAGCAGGCCGCGACCGACGCCGCCAACAACACGCCCGCGCCGTCGCCGCACGAGCGCCAGCGCGTCGTCGACCCGTTCGCCGCGGTCAAGGCCAGCGTCCACCAGGCGCTGCTCGACTCCCTCGGCCCGCAGCTCTACGACCCCCACCTCGACCAGTCCGAGCTCGAGACCAAGGTGCGGCACACGCTGCAGGAGGTCATCGACCACGAGGAGACCCCGCTGTCCCTCGCGGACCGCACCCGCATCTCCCAGGAGGTCGCGGACGAGATCCTCGGCCACGGACCCCTCGAGCCGCTGCTGCGTGACTCGGAGATCTCCGAGATCATGGTCAACGGCCCGGACTCCATCTACGTCGAGCGCGCGGGCAAGCTCTACCCCGTCGACGCCCGGTTCAGCTCCGACGCCCACCTGCGCCGCACCATCGACAAGATCGTCGGCCGCGTCGGCCGCCGCGTCGACGAGGCGAGCCCGCTCGTGGACGCCCGCCTCCCCGACGGCTCCCGCGTCAACGCGGTCATCCCGCCGATCGCCCTCGACGGCTCCCTGCTCACCATCCGCAAGTTCGCGACCGACCCGTTCACCGACAAGGACCTCATCGCCTTCGGCACCTTCACGCCGCAGGTCCGTGACTTCCTCTCCGCGTGCGTCCGCGGCCGCCGCAACATCGTCATCTCCGGTGGTACCGGTTCGGGCAAGACGACCCTGCTCAACGTGGTGTCGTCGTTCATCCCCGACGACGAGCGCATCGTCACCATCGAGGACGCCGCCGAGCTCCAGCTCCACCAGGACCACGTCCTGCGACTGGAGTCCCGCCCGTCCAACATCGAGGGTCGCGGCTCCATCCCGATCCGCGAGCTGGTCAAGAACTCCCTGCGTATGCGGCCCGACCGCATCGTCGTCGGTGAGTGCCGTGACGGCGCCGCACTCGACATGCTCCAGGCCATGAACACCGGTCACGACGGCTCGCTGACCACGGTCCACGCCAACACCCCGCGCGACAGCCTGTCGCGTCTGGAGACCATGGTGCTCATGGCCGGTGTCGACCTGCCCGTCCGCGCCATCCGCGAGCAGGTCGCGGGCGCCGTCGACATGGTCATCCAGCAGGCCCGCCTCAAGGACGGCTCGCGCCGCGTCACCGCCATCAGCGAGGTCGTCGGCATGGAGAGTGACGTCATCACCATGCAGGACCTGTTCACCTTCGACTACAGCGCCGGGCGCGACGAGCAGGGCCGGTTCCGCGGCACGCTCAAGAGCACGGGCCTGCGCCCGAAGTTCGCCGCTGAGCTGCACGACCAGGGGATCGAGCTGGCCCCCGACATCTTCGTCCGGGGGATTTGATGCGCTTCTCCCTCCCGCGCAGGCTCGGCGCCGTCGTGGCGCTGGCCTCCGTGGCGCTGCTCGCGGGGGTCTCCTCCGCCGGTGCAGCGCAGGCCCCGTCCGTGAACATCACGGCCATCGAGGCCAAGAACGGCAACCTCGTCGGCCTGATCTCCGCCAGCGGCGGTGCCGACATCGACCCCGCCCTCACGGTCACGGTGGCCGGCAAGGACCACCCCGTCGACGCCATCACCTCCGGCCAGGGCTCGCCGGTCACCCGCACGGCGGTCATCGTCGTCGACACCAGCGGCTCCATGGGCGAGCCGGGCATGGCCACCGTCCGCACCGCCGTCGCGGCGTTCCTCAAGAGCGTGCCCGACGACGTCCGCGTGGGCGTGGTCTCGTTCTCCGGCAAGGCCGTCACCGACCTCGCGCCCACGGCCGACCACGGCAAGGTCCAGTCGGCGGTCAACGCCCTGAAGTCCAACGGTGAGACCGCCCTCTACGACGGCGTGCAGCTCGCCGTGCGCACGCTCGGCTCCAAGGGGGAGCGCAGCATCCTGCTCCTCAGCGACGGTGGCGACACCGCCAGCAAGAGCACCCAGGCGGCTGCCACCGCGGCCCTGAAGTCCGGGGGAGTGCGCGCCGAGGCGGTGTCCTTCAAGTCCAACGAGGGCAACGTCGCGGTGCTCAAGGGCTTCGCGTCGGCCGGTGGCGGGTCGGTCGTCTCGGCCGCCAACGCCGGGGCCGTGGCCAGCGCCTTCACCAGCGCCGCCCAGACCCTCGCCTCCCAGCTCACGTTCTCCATGCCGCTGCCTCCTGGGGTCACCGCGGTCCAGAACATCAAGGTCTCCGGCAAGGCCAGCGGTGCGAAGTTCGCGACGACGGCGCTGGTCGACTTCGGCGACGGCGTCCCCGTCTCCACCCCCACCTCGACGGCCGTCTCGAAGGTCCCGATCACCGGGCCCACCGAGGACGTCGTCAAGGCCAGCGGGTCCGGGTCGAAGGTCCTCGGCCTCTCGCCCGTCGTGCTCCTCGCCGTCGGTGCGGTCTTCCTGGCCCTGCTGATCTTCGGCCTCGCGCTGTCCAGCTCGTCGTTCAAGTCCGGCCGCCAGACCCGTGTCGAGAACATCGACCGCTACGTGGCTGCGAACGCGGCCCCGACCAAGGGCAAGAACCGCCAGCGCGCGGTCTCGGAGAACCTCGTCTTCTTCGGCGACAAGGTGATGGAGGGGCGCGAGTCCACCGGCAAGACGATGGCCCTCATCGAGCGCGCCGACCTGCCCCTGCGACCCGGTGAGTGGTGGGTGCTGCGCATCGTCGCCGTCGTCGTCGGTGTCGCCGTCTCGATGACGCTCATCCGGGGCGGGGTGGTCATGACCCTCGTCGCGCTGCTGCTCGGCGTCGTCCTGGGCCTCATCGCCCCCGCCTTCGCCCTGCGGTTCCTGGCCAAGCGCCGGGCCAAGAAGTTCGACCACCAGCTGCCCGACGTGCTCACCCTCGTCGCCAGCAGCCTCAGCACCGGCTTCTCGCTCCCGCAGGCCCTCGACGCCGTCGCCAAGGACGCCGCCGACCCGTCGGCGAAGGAGTTCTCGCGGGCGCTGGCCGAGACCCGCATCGGCGCCGACATCGCCGACGCCCTCGAGCGCATGGCCGACCGGATGGACAGCGGCAACATGCGCTGGACCGCCATGGCGATCCGTATCCAGCGCGAGGTCGGTGGCAACCTGGCTGAGACGATGCGCACCACCGCCAAGACGCTGCGTGAGCGCGAGGAGCTCGGCCGCCACGTGCGGGCACTGTCCGCGGAGGGCCGCCTCTCGGCGTACATCCTGATCGGCCTGCCGATCGGCATCTTCTTCTACACGATGCAGACCAACCGGGCCTACGTCGAGCTGCTCTGGACGCGTCCCCTGGGCCTGATCATGATGGCGGGCGGCCTCGTCTCCCTCGGCATCGGTGTCTTCTGGATGCGCAAAGTCGTGGATGTGAAGGTCTGAGATGGGAACCATGCTGCTGATCGTCGGGCTCGTCGCCATTGCCGGGGCGCTCGTCACCATCGTCATCGCCGCCTCCTCGGGGGCCGGTCAGACCACCGGTGTCGCCCGGTCCCTCGAGCTCATCGAGAAGACCATCAACCAGCGGGAGGTGAGCAAGTCCGACCTGCCCGCCATGGAGCGGCTCGTCGCACCCGTGCTCGCCCGCACCCGCGCGATCGCGTCCAAGCTGTCGCCCACCGGCACCCAGGAGGGCCTGACCCGTCGGCTCGACCTCGCCGGCAACCCCGGCACCTGGACCGCCGAGCGGATCATGGGTGGCAAGGGCGCCGGCCTGCTCATCGGTGCGGTGCTCGGCCTGGTGTTCGGTGGGTTCAGCCCCAAGGGCCTGCTCATCGCCCTCGGCGCCGCGGCCGCCGGGTTCTACCTGCCCGACCTGCTGCTCATGAACGCCGGGCAGAAGCGCCAGGAGGAGCTGCGCCTCGGCCTGGCCGACGCCCTCGACATGCTGACCGTCTGCGTGGAGGCCGGACAGGGCTTCGACGCCGCCCTCATGCAGGTCGCCAAGGCCACGTCCGGCCCGATCTCGGGGGAGTTCGCGCGCGTGCTGTCCGAGATCCAGATCGGCAAGTCGCGCGGTGAGGCGTTCAGCTCGCTCGCCTCACGCACCACCGTCGCCGAGGCCAAGACCTTCGTCAGCGCGCTGGTGCAGGCCGACCGCCTCGGCCTGCCCATCGGCAGCGTGCTGCGCGAGCAGTCCAACCAGATGCGCCTCGTGCGCCGTCAGCGCGCCGAGGAGAAGGCGCAGAAGGTGCCGGTCAAGATCCTGTTCCCGATGCTCCTGTGCATCTTCCCGGCCCTGTTCATCGTCATCATCGGCCCGGGTGCCATCCGCATCGTCGACACGTTCAGCGGCGGGGGCCTCTGAGTCTGCGGCAGGGGTTCCGAGCCAGGGTCTGAGTCAGGGGTCTTGAGTCAGGGGTCCTGGGTCAGCGGCGGGTGTGGCCGACCGACTCGGAGCGGACGAGGCCCAGGCGCAGGGCGGCCATGACGGCTGACGCGCGGTTGTGGGCGCCGAGCTTCTCGTAGACCTTCGAGACGTGGGTCTTGACGGTCGACTCGCTCATGTACAGGCGCTTGGCCACCGCGGCGATCGAGTCACCGGCGACCAGGCGGTCGAGGACCTCCGCCTCGCGGGGCGTCAGCTTGGGCTTGTCGTTGGAGTCGCGACGGCGCAGCGCCTCGGCGAGCCCGGTGGCCATGAAGGCGTCCGGCGCCACGGCCGCACGCCGGACGGCGGCGATGACCTCGTCCGACGGGGCCGACTTCAGCACGAGCGCCGACGCCCCGAGGTCGAGCGCCTCGAGCAGGGTCTCGTCGTCGTTGTGCATGGTCAGCACGACGATGCCCAGCCGCGGTGACGCCTCGCGCGCGGCCCGTGCCAGCACCAGCCCCGACCCGTCGGGCATCGAGACGTCGACGACGAGCACGTGGATGAGGCTGTGGGCGAGGACGGTGCGCCCCTCGGCGATGCCCCCCGCCTGCCCGACGACGGCGAGGTCGGGCTCGCTGTCGATCATCCGGCACACGGCTTCGCGGACAAGGGTGTGATCGTCGATCACGACGACGTTGATGGTCATGACGGCTGGGGGATCCTTTCGTTGGAAAGCGTGGCAGACGGCGAGGCCCCTCGGCCGCGCATGCGCATGCGGACGGCGACACCGTCACCGGCATACGGCTCGACGGAGATCTCGCCCCCCAGGGTCGTCAGGGGGTGGTCGGCGAAGTCGCGGGGGCCGAGCGAGCTGGTGCCGTTGTGGGCGACCCAGAGCTCGACGCGGGGCGCGGCGACGTTGAGGCGGACCTCGACGGTGTCCGCGTTGAGCGAGTGCCGCGCGTCGGCGAGCACCTGCAGGAAGAGCCGGTAGATCAGGACCTCGGTGTGCGCCGGCAGCCGGAACCCGGTCTCGCTGAGGTGCATGCGGGTGGTGACGCCCGACGTCGAGCCGAAGTTCTGCAGCCGCGCGCCGATGAGGGCGCCGAGCCCGGTGTCGGGGCGCACCGCGATGCGCAGGTCGGCGATGTGCAGCCGCAGGTCGGCCAGGACCCGGGAGACCTCCACGCGGAGCCCGTCGAGCTCCTCGGCGAGGGGGGAGCCGGTGTCGCGGGCGGTCCGGCGCAGCGAGTCGATCCCGAAGCCGAGGGCCACCATCTCCTGCGCGATCCCGTCGTGCATCTCGCGGGCAAGGCGCTCCCGCTCCTCGAGGCCGGCGCGCTCGCGCAGCCCGGCGAAGAGCACCGACAGGTCGATGTTGGCGGCGTGCCGCGAGGCGACCTCGGAGGCTGCGGTGAGGTCGTCCTCGGTGAACGGCGTGACCAGCGGCCGGTCGGCGACGAGGAGCCCGAGGCGGTCGCCGTGGTCGTCGTTGAGGGGCACGACGATGACCGAGCGCGCCACGAGGTCGTCCGCCCACTCGCAGAGCATCGGGACACCCTCGTGCCACGTGCGGGCGAGGATGGAGTCGGGCTCCATGGGGTCGGGCCAGGGGGTGCGGTCGGCGCCGCGGATGGCGAGTGGGACCGCCGGGTCGTCGCCGTACCCGACGAGGATCGCGCTTCGCGCCGCCCGCATCTGCGCCGCGAGGTCCTGCAGGGCCATCTCGGCCGACCCCGGGGCGTCGAACCCGGTGTCGAGGGTCTCTGCGAGCTCGTGGAGGCGGCGCAGCAGCAGGCCGGCCTCGGCGGCGATGTTGGGGTCGACGACCGGCTCCTCGGCCTCCATCCGGTGCGACCAGGCCCCGAGGAGGCCGAACACCAGGGCGAGCAGCGCGGCCAGGGCGATCCGCTGGCCCTCGCCCTCGGAGAGCCGGTGCATCCACCCGGAGGTGAGCAGGCCGCTGACCAGACCGACCGCGAACACCGTGAGCGCCCCACGGCGGGCGAAGCGCATCCCGGCGTGGAAGGCCGGGATGAGGATGAGGATCTTGGACCAGGCTCCCGCGTAGCCCATGGCCACACCCGCAGCGGCTGCGGCGGCGCAGTACAGCGCCAGCAGCTGGACCCCGCCGATGGCGCGTCCGCTCTGGCTGAGGTACTGGAAACCCGAGGCGGCGAGGTCGAGGGTGACGACGAGCAGGATCCAGGGAAGGCCCGGCAGGAGCGAGCCGTCGAGCGCGGCGAGGAGGGCGGCGAGCAGGGCGATTCCGAGGCGCAGGCGAGTGGCGACGGAAAGTCGGGGCAGCCACCGCATAGAGCCCTCCCTCTCCCAACCCTCAGCAGTTGTCCACAGACCGAGCCTCAGACTAGTCGTGTCCTCAGGTTTACGTTGGCTGAAACAGCACCAACACTCCGTGGCCGCACACTCCCACCGTGACGTCCGCTCGCTCGTCGTTGGCTGCGCTGGCCGATCTGGCGCTGCCGCTGACCTGTGCCTCCTGCCACGGTCCGGGGTCCGCGGTGTGCCCCGAGTGCCTCGCCGCGGTCCGCTCGGTGGTGTGGCCGTACCCCCGACCGGTACGCCCGAGCCCGTGCCCGGACCGGCTCCCTCGCGTGTGGGCCGCGGCGGCCTTCGAGGGCCCGCTCGCCGGCGTCGTCGCCGCCTACAAGGACGACGGGCGCCGCGACCTGGCCCCGCTGCTGGCCGGGCTCATGGCGGGTGCCGTGGACGGTGCAGTACGCGGCGCCCCGGAGCTGCGTCGCGCCCTGGCAGCGGGCAACGGCCCGGTGCTCGTCGTGCCGGTGCCCTCGTCGGCGTCGGCCCGGCGGCGCCGTGGAGACTTCCCGCTGGCCCGGCTGGCCACCCTCGCCTGCGACGGCTTCGGCCCGGGGGAGGTGGTCACCGCCGACGCGCTCCGGCTGCGGCGTCGGGTCGCCGACCAGGCGGGCCTCGGGGCGCGGGAGCGGCAGGTCAACCTCGAGCACGCGATGCAGGTGCGGGAGCGCTGGTGGCCGGTCGTCGCACGGGCGAGCTGCCTGCTGGTCGACGACGTGCTGACCACCGGGGCGACGCTCGTGGAGGCCGCGCGGGCGTTGCGCGCAGGTGGGGCGAGGACCGTCGTGGCCGCCACGATGTGCGCCACCTCCCGGCGCGGCGGCGCTCCCGGTCGTCTCCCAGCCGACTCACGGTAAACGTTGGGTCAGGCCCGGTGTCGCTCTGGTCGGCGGTGGACTACCGTCGGTACATGGCCCCCCTGGCCCCCGTGCACGACACGAGAACAGGGCGCCTCGGACGCGGTCCGACGGGCGCCCTGGGGCGGGGAGCGGGGCCGGGCTCACCTTCCCGTTCGTCCATGGGTCGGGGGTGGTGCTGCGGTTGATCTGGGCGTACCGCCCCCGTCTCGCACCATCCACCGCAACCATGGAGGAAACCGTGGAGATTGTCGTCACCGGACGCCACATGCAGGTCTCGGACCGATTTCGTGACCACCTCGACGAGAAGCTGGCGAAGGTTCCCCAGCTCGCGCCGCGCGTACAGCGCGTCGACGTCGTCGTGAGCCATGAGCCCAACAAGCGGCAGGCCAAGTCCTGCGAGCGGGTCGAGATCACCTGTCACGTGAAGGGTCCCATCGTGCGGGCAGAGGCCTGCCTCGACGACAAGTACGCGGCGCTCGACGTCGCGATGGACAAGCTGATGGAGAGGCTGAGGCGGGCCCAGGACCGCAAGCGCGTGCACCGCGGCCGGCACGCCCCGGAGTCGGTGGCCGAGGCGACCGCGCGCATCCAGGGGCTCGAGGCAGCAGCGGTGTCCGAGGACCACTCCCACGACCAGGCCGCCGAGGCCGCCGAGCCGTTCGGCGCCCAGGGCAACAGCCCCGTGGAGATCCGGGAGAAGGTCCACGCCACGGTGCCGATGGCACTCGACCAGGCCGTCGCCGAGATGGAGCTGGTCGGGCACGACTTCTACCTCTACCACGACGAGGACACCGGCCAGCCGAGCGTCGTCTACCGCCGTCGCGGCTGGTCCTACGGCGTGATCCACCTCGACGTCAGCCACGACGACGAGGTGGCCCGGAAGGTCTCCTGACCCCCTGACCCGTGCGCCCTCCGTCGCCACGACGCCCCCGGACCCCGGCCGCCCGTCCCAGACGCGGTGTCCGGGGTTCGGCGGCAATGGGCGGGTTCTGACAGGATGGGCCCGTGAGCAGCGGAGATGTGGGGGATGCCCCGGTGACCGACCCCATCCGGGTCGTCATCGCGGATGACCACGTCCTCTACCGCCGCGGGCTGCAGATGGTCGTCTCGCAGGACGACGACATCGACATCGTGGGCGAGGCCGGTGACGGCAAGGAAGCGGTGGACCGCGTCGTCGAGCTGCTGCCCGACGTGGTGCTCATGGACGTGCGCATGCCCCACACGTCCGGCATCGAGGCCTGCAAGACGCTCAAGGCGCTCGTGCCGTCCACCAAGATCATCATGCTGACGATGTCCGACGAGGAGTCCGACCTCTACGAGGCGGTCAAGGCCGGGGCCAACGGCTACCTCCTCAAGGACGTACCCGGCGAGGAGATCGCCGCCGGGGTGCGTGCCGTCCACCACGGCGACTCGCTCATCTCCCCGTCGATGGCCTCCAAGCTGCTGGCCGAGTTCGCGCAGATGAGCCGTCGGCAGGGCGAGCGGCCGAGCGCCGTCGGGGCGCCGCGGCTCACCGACCGCGAGCTCGAGGTGCTGCGCCTGGTCGCCCGTGGCCTGGCCAACAAGGAGATCGCCCACCAGCTCTTCATCTCCGAGAACACCGTGAAGAACCACGTCCGCAACATCCTCGAGAAGCTCCAGCTCCACTCGCGCATGGAGGCGGCGATGTACGCGGTGCGGGAGAACCTGCTCGAACCCGGCGAATGACCGCTGGCGTCACCCTGCCGCCGGCGCCACTGCGCCTGACCAAGGCCCAGGCGCGCCGGATCGCGTTGGCAGCACAGGGATTCATGGACCCGAGGCCGGCCCCCGGCGAAGCGACCATGCGGCACCTGCAACGGGTGGTCGACCGCGTCCAGGTGGTCCAGATCGACAGCGTCAACGTCGTGACGCGCAGCCACTACCTGCCCTTCTTTTCGCGGCTCGGGCCCTACGACACCGCGCTGCTCGACCGCGCGAGGGACCGTGCCCCGCGCCGCCTCGTCGAGTACTGGGCGCACGAGGCGAGCCTCGTGCCGCCGACGACGTGGCCGCTGCTCGACTTCCGCATGCAGCGCGCCCTCTCCGACGCCTGGGGCGGGATGCAGCGGGTCGCTCAGGAGCACCCGGGCCTGGTGGCGGCGGTCAGGGCCGAGGTGGTCGCAGGCGGTCCGCTGACCTCCCGCCAGGTGGAGGCCGCGCTCGAGCACGACCTGCCGCGTGAGCGCGAGCACTGGGGCTGGAACTGGTCGCTGGTCAAGAACGCGCTGGAGCACCTGTTCTGGTCGGGGCAGATCAGCTCGGCCGGGCGCACGAGCCAGTTCGAGCGGCGCTACGCCTCCCTGGAGCGTGTCCTGCCGCGGGCCGTGGCGGAGCAGGCGGTCGACCCCGCCAAGCGGCCGGGCCACGAGGAGGCGTTCCGTGAGCTGATGATGATCGCCGCGCGCGCCCACGGTGTCGGCACCGAGCAGTGCCTGCGCGACTACTTCCGGCTCAAGCCCGAGCAGGCCCGCCCGGCCATCGCCTCCCTCGTCGCCGAGGGGCGGCTGCTGCCGGTCACGATCGAGGGGTGGAAGCGCCCCGCCTACCTCCACCCCGAGGCACGTCGACCGCGGCGGGTGCACGCCCAGGCGCTGCTCAGCCCGTTCGACTCGCTGGTCTGGCAGCGGGAGCGGACTGCTGCGCTGTTCGGCTTCGACTTCCGGCTCGAGATCTACGTGCCGGCGCCGCTGCGCGTCCACGGCTACTACGTCCTGCCGTTCCTGTTCGGCGACGCGCTGGTGGCCCGGTGCGACCTCAAGGCCGACCGCGCGGCGGGGGTGCTGCGCGTGCACGCGGTGCACTGGGAGCCGGGCGCACCCGCGGAGGCCCGCTCGGCACTGGACGCCGAGCTGGGGTTGCTCGCCGGCTGGCTGGGCCTGGGCTCGGTCGGCTGAGGCTGGCGGGATCCCGGCGGCGCTTGACCAGATCGCGCTGTCCCGGGCCGCCTCTGGCACATAGTCTGCGGGGGTGACAATTCCTGCCACGGACCGGTCCCCGGCCCCCACCCGTACGAAGCGTGTCCACCGGGCCTGGTGGGTCACCGCGGTGGTCCTCGCCGCGCTGGTCGCCGCTGCCGGGTTCCGGTCCTCCACGGGGGCGCTGCTCGAGCCGCTCGAGAGCGAGTTCGGGTGGTCGCGGGCCACGACTTCGGGCGCCGTCACCGCCAACCTCGTCGTCTACGGACTCACCGCACCGTTCGCGGCCGCCCTCATGGAACGGTTCGGCATCCGGCGCGTCGTCACCGGTGCCCTGCTGCTCGTCGCGCTGGGCAGCGGCCTCACCGTGGTGATGACCGCGGCCTGGCAGCTGTGGGTCCTCTGGGGCCTCGCGGTCGGAGTCGGCACCGGCGCGATGGCCCTGGTCCTCGGCGCGGTCGTGGCCAACCGGTGGTTCGTGGAGTCACGCAGGGGACTGGTCACCGGCGTCTTCTCCGCTGCCGGTGCGGCCGGCCAGCTCGTCTTCCTGCCCGGCATCGCCGCGCTCGCCACCGGGCCGGGGTGGCGGTGGGCCGCAGTCGTCGTCACCGGGGCGGCACTGCTCCTCGTGCCGCTCGTCGCCCTCGTGGTCCGCGACCGGCCTGCCGACCTCGGGCTCCGTCCCTACGGCGCCGAGCCCGGTCAGGCCCTCGACGAGCAGCCGGCCCAGCGTCGTGGGACGGGGGAGGGTCCTGCCCGAGCGGCCCTGCGGACCCTGCGCGAGAGCAGCCGCTCGCGGACGTTCTGGATCCTGGTCGGGACGTTCTGGATCTGCGGCTGGTCCACCAACGGGCTGATCGGCACGCACTTCATCCCTGCCGCCCACGACCACGGCATGCCCGAGACCACCGCGGCCGGGCTGCTGGCGCTCGTCGGGGTTTTCGACCTCGTCGGCACCATCGCCTCGGGCTGGCTCACCGACCGGGTCGACCCGAGGATGCTGCTGTTCGGCTACTACGCGCTGCGCGGGCTGTCGCTGCTGTTCGTGCCGGCCCTGCTCGGCCCGGAGATCGCGCCCAACCTGTTCATCTTCATCGTCTTCTACGGCCTCGACTGGGTGGCGACCGTGCCCCCCACGATCGCCCTGTGCCGACGCCACTTCGGGGTCGCGCGCTCCGGCGTCGTGTTCGGCTGGGTCTTCGCCTCCCACATGGTCGGCGCGGGGGTCGCCGCGTCGTATGCCGGCTGGGTCCGGCAGGGCACCGGCGACTACTTCACGGCCTGGCTCACCGCCGGCGGCCTGTGCCTGTTCGCGGCCATGGCGTGCCTGGCCGTCCCGGGGTCGCCCGAGCGCGGCGCGTGGAACGCCGAGGGGGAGCAGGCCGAGGTCGCGGCCGTCGCCTGAGCCGGCCGGCGAACGCAGGGCGTCAGGAGGACGGCGCGGGGAGCACGACGACGTGCACGGTGGGGATACCGGCCCTGGCCACCTCGTCGCCGAGGGGGCACCCGGCCCCGGTGAACACCTCGAGCCTGCGACCGGGCACCGCGGCGGCGTACGTGCGCAGGGCCTCGAGGTTCTCCCCGCGGTGCCCGATGTCGTCGACGAACGCGTCGCGGGCAGGGGTCCACGACCGCAGCACGGTGCCGAGCCAGCGCGAGGTGTAGTTGCTCGCCGTCGTGCGGCACGTGCCGAGCACGAGCATGTCGACGTCCGGGGGTGCCCCGTCGGGGTAGCGCGCGAGCGCCTCCTGCACCGGCCGGGGGTCGTAGATGTCCGCTGCCGGCGAGTACCAGTAGGTCTGCACCGCCACCGAGCCGAGCGGGGCCCAGGCGAGCAGCAGCACGAGGCCGACCGCGGTGAGGGCACCCACCCGCACCGGTCCGCGGGTGCCGGCGACGAGGTGCGCGAGCAGCGCCGCGGACAGGACCGCACCCAGGATGACCAGGGCATAGACGGACTTCACGAAGTAGTAGGTGCCGACCGAGCCGCCGTTGTGCACCTGGATCGCGATGATGGCGGCCATGGTCAGCAGCGACCCCGCCACCGCGGCGACCATGGTCGTGGTGGTGGCCGAGCGCGGTGACCGGCGCGCCGTGGCGACCAGCCCGGCCGCCCCCAGCGCGACCAGCGGCAGCCACGTCGTCACCGGGAAGCGCAGCACGGCGGCCGAGTCCTTGGACAGGAAGGCGGTGCTCGTGAAGAAGGTCGGGGGGCCGTACACGGGGAAGGCGCTCACCGCGGCGAGGACGGCCATGGCCGGCCACACCGGCCACCGCAGCCGTCGCAGCTCCTGCAGCACGACCACCCCGGTGGCCACGACGAGCGGACCGGCCGCGATGGGCCAGGAGTTGAAGCCGAGCGCGATGCACCCGGAGGCCAGCACGACCGCACGGGTCGCGCCCAGGCCGCGGTCGCGCAGGACGAGGGCGAGCAGGCCCAGCAGCATCGCGGCGGTGGCCATGGCCTGGGGCTGGAAGCCACGCAGCGTGATCACCGGGGCGACCCCGAGCAGGACGAGGAGCACCACGGCGAGCCCGGCCGCCCACAGGCCCGACCGCTGCCGCCGGCCCCCGGCCACGACGACCTCGCGCAGCAGGGCGACCGCCGCCGTCCCCACCAGCCCCAGCTGCAGCGCGTAGACCGCCTCGGCCGACACCAGGGTCTGGGCGAGCGTGGGCGTGGTGTCGCCGCCGCGCAGGATCCACGGGAGGTACTCGGTGAGGAAGGCCTGGGCGGGGCGGTAGGCCGTGGGTCCGTAGAGGCCGGGGACCGTGGGGTGGGAGTAGGTGTAGCCGTGCACGACCCCGCTGGCGAAGGCGGAGCGCACGTGGTGGACGTTGTCGTAGGCGTAGACGAGCCGGCTGATGTGGTCGGCCGGGGAGCCGAGGAGCCGGGGGACGGTGAGGCCCACGCCGAGGAGCCCGGTCAGCGCGACCAGCCCGTCGCCCTCGCGTCGTCGATGGCGCCAGTCGCCGTACTCCGCTGCCGCGGCGGCCAGAGCGAGGAGCGTCCCGCCGGCCAGCCACGCCGGCCGCAGCTGCGTCCCCAGGAGGTCGAAGGCCGTCGCCACGGTGATCATGACCGTGCACACGGCGACGAGCCCGAGCATCGCGCGCACCGGCCAGCCAGCTCGGGCAGGCACCAGGGTCGAGCCCGCGACCAGCGCCAGGAGCAGGGCGAGCTGGCCCCACCCGAGGACCGCGAGCAGCACCGCGAGCACCACGAGCGCGACCCCCACGCGTCCGGGTCCTGCCCGGAGCACTCCGCGCCGGCGCCCGGCCCGCCAGCTCTGCACACCCATGGGCGGTCACGTTAGGTCACGGTGGCCCCCGCGGGTGTCGTCCGGCACCCATACCGTCCGAACGGACGGTGTTGACAGGCGTGCTTCCCTGTGGGGCATGAGTGACGTGGTGATCCGGCCCAACCCCGACGAGCAGCGCTACGAGGCGTACGTGGACGGCGCGCTCGCCGGCTTCGCGGCGTACCGGATCTCGCGCGGGCACCTCGTGCTCACCCACACCGAGGTCGACGAGGCGTACGAGGGCAGGGGCGTCGGGGGAGCGCTGGCCCGCGGTGCGCTCGACGACATCCGGGCGCGTGGCGAGCACGACGTGGTGGCGCTGTGCCCCTTCATGTCCGCGTGGATCGCCGACCACCCGGACTACCAGGACCTCGTCGCCCCCTGAGGCCGAGCCGCGCGGGGTCGCCGGACGGCCGGACGGTGGCCGGGGTCAGCGGTGGGCGGTCGGGTGGTTGCGGTAGTAGTCGCGCCAGATGAGGCGGTGCACCGGGACGAGCCTGGGGATTTCGCGCAACCCGGGGATGAGCGGCAGGAACATCAGGCCCAGCGTCAGCACCATCATCAGGCCCCAGACCTGCGCGTCGGCGTTGTCCGAGGACGAGAACGGTTCGACCTGGTACCAGAACGTGTAGAGCCACATCCACGGCTGGCCGGGGTAGTTGCCCGTCTCGTTCATCATCCCCCACTGGTCGCCGCCGAGCTGCTGGGCCCGTGCGGTGTCCTCGAGGTACGCCCCGTCGCTGAGCAGCAGGATCGTCCGGGTCTGGTCGCCACCGTAGAAGTTGCCCGAGGCCGCGAGCTGGCCCTCCAGGCCGCCGCTGCGCGCCACGCCGAGGAACGACTGGGCGAGCGTGGGCACCGGCCCGTAGCTCCCGGGAGCCACGGCGGCGGGGTTGCCGTCCGGCGCCTTGGCGAGCGCGTCGCCGTACGCCGTCGCCCACCCGCTCCGCGTCGCCGTCGATGCGCCCTGCCAGGCGGCCAGGGCTGCCTTCGTCGGCCCGTCGGTGGCAGCGCGGGTCAGGGGGTCGAGCACCAGGGCCGCGGAGTCCACCGGGATCCGCACCCCTCCCCACTTCTGCAGCGGGATCCCGAGGACCTTCTGGCCCTCGGACGCGCTGTTGTACGGCGGACCGTAGGTGGCGCTGACGCTCGTGCCCGCCAGCTCGGACGTGGCGGTGGCCACGACGTCGGCGGGCGCGGCCTGCGCCCACCCCGCCATCGTGATGGACCGCTCGTCGGGGGACGAGAACACGGCGGCGAGCGCGGCGGTCAGGAGAGCCACCACAGCGAGGGCCACCACGAACTCCTTGACGAGGTCGTAGGGCCGGGTGGCGAAGGAGTGCGAGTCCGGGGTACGGGGTGCGGGGACGTGCACGCGGGTCTGCCGCGGCCTCGTCGGGGTGTGCGTGGCCACGTCACTCACCGTCCTGCGCGTCGATCGGCGGAACCACGCCGTGCCGACGCACGAGCACGACGTGCAGGACGGTGATGGCCCCGACCGCGAGGGGGAGCAGCACCACGTGCCACAGGAGCATCTGTCCGGGGTTGAGCACGTTGAACCAGGCGCCCACGCCGATCGCGTTGATCCCGTCCTTGGCCTCGGCGCTGATCCACTGCGCGTCGAAGTTGGACTGCGACAGGTACCCGGTGAAGGCCGTGCCGATGGAGGTCACGAAGGCGACCACCCCCGTCACCCACGTCAGCAGCCGGTTGCCCCGCCAGGCCGCCATCCAGAACTTGCCCCACAGGTGGATGACCATGAAGCCGAAGAAGAGCTCGACGCTCCACAGGTGCAGGGAGTTGACGAAGTGCCCGAGCGACGACACGTGCCACCAGCCCACACCACCGACCGCGAGTGCGCACCCGGTCGCCACGACGACGACCAGTGCGGCGATGGTCAGCACCCCGAAGACGTAGATCCAGGAGGAGACGTACTCCGGCTGGCGGTCGGGGAGGGCCTGTCCCGGCGGGACGGTGTGCTCGATGCGCTCACGCAGGGCACGGGTCCAGCTGTCCGCGGGCCGATCGGTGGTGTCCCGCCGGGCGGTGCCGGTGCTCACTTCCGGGTCCCGGAGTCGTCGCGTGCCGGGGCGGACCGCCCGAACGGCACCACGAGGGCCAGCAGGAACACGACGACCATCGCGACGATGATCAGCAGGTTGGCCAGCTCGATGCTGAACCATCCCCAGTGCAGGACGTGCGGTGTGGCTGCGATGACTGCTGCTGCCCGGACCATCTCGACCTCGGCTCGTCAAGGGGCGGTCCCGTGCCGTCCGTCCCCCCACGATGCGGCGCCGCCCGGGTCCGGCCACAGGGTCCAAGGTCCCCGTTCCCCGCCGCTCTTGGACCGTCGGAACCGGTCGCGTCCCCGGCGCGTTCGCCGACAGGGGACCATTCACCGCCCCGGGGCGTCCACAGCGGCGCACCGACTCGACTAGCCTAGGTCGGGCCGTTGCCACCCGGAGGTCGACGGCTGCGATCGTCCGGGCGTAGCGGGAGATCAGAAACTTCAGGGAGATATTGCGTGTCCAAGATCGTCGAACGACTGCTGCGTGCCGGTGAAGGCCGCATCGTCAAGAAGCTCCATGGCATCGCCGCCCAGGTCAACGCCATCGAGGAGGACCTGGCGGGCCTCACCGACGCCGAGCTGCGCGCCGAGACCGATGTGTTCCGCAAGCGCCTCGCCGACGGCGAGACCCTGGACGACATCCTGCCCGAGGCCTTCGCGGCGGTCCGCGAGGCGTCCAAGCGCACGCTCGGCAAGCGCCACTTCGACGTCCAGCTCATGGGTGGGGCGGCCCTGCACCTCGGCAACGTCGCGGAGATGAAGACCGGTGAGGGCAAGACCCTCGTCGCCACGCTGCCGTCCTACCTCAACGCCCTCGAGGGCAAGGGCGTGCACGTCGTGACGGTCAACGACTACCTCGCCGAGTACCAGTCCGAGCTCATGGGCCGTGTCCACCGCCTGCTCGGCCTCGAGACCGGCGTCATCCTCGCGTCGATGACCCCCGCCGAGCGCCGGGTCGAGTACGCCAAGGACATCACCTACGGCACCAACAACGAGTTCGGCTTCGACTACCTGCGCGACAACATGGCGTGGTCCATGGACGAGCTCGTCCAGCGCGGCCACAACTTCGCGATCGTCGACGAGGTCGACTCCATCCTCATCGACGAGGCGCGCACGCCGCTCATCATCAGCGGCCCGGCCGACGCCGCCACCAAGTGGTACGTCGAGTTCGCCAAGATCGCCCAGCGGCTCACCCGCGGTGAGCTCGAGTCCGGCGAGGGCGACTACGAGGTCGACGAGAAGAAGAAGACCGTCGGCGTCCTCGAGGCCGGCATCGCCAAGGTCGAGGACTACCTCGGCATCGACAACCTCTACGAGTCCGTCAACACCCCGCTCATCGGCTACCTCAACAACGCCATCAAGGCGAAGGAGCTGTTCAAGCGGGACAAGGACTACGTCAACATGAATGGCGAGATCCTCATCGTCGACGAGCACACCGGACGCATGCTGGCCGGGCGCCGCTACAACGAGGGGATGCACCAGGCGATCGAGGCGAAGGAGGGCGTCGAGATCCAGAACGAGAACCAGACGCTCGCCACGATCACCCTGCAGAACTACTTCCGCATGTACGACAAGCTCTCCGGCATGACGGGTACGGCCCAGACCGAGGCCGCCGAGCTGAACTCGATCTACAAGCTCGGTGTCGTCCCGATCCCGACGAACCGCCCGATGATCCGCAAGGACCAGCCCGACCTGGTCTACCGGACCGAGGAGGCGAAGTTCACGGCCGTCGTCGACGACCTCGTCGAGCGCTACGAGCAGGGCCAGCCGGTCCTCGTCGGCACGGTGTCGGTCGAGAAGAGCGAGTACCTCTCCGACCAGCTGCGCCGCCGCGGCGTCCCGCACGAGGTCCTCAACGCCAAGCAGCACGAGCGTGAGGCCGCCATCGTGGCCCAGGCCGGCCGCAAGGGCGCGGTGACCGTCGCGACCAACATGGCAGGGCGCGGTACCGACATCATGCTCGGCGGCAACCCCGAGTTCATGGCGGTCGCCACCCTCAAGCAGCAGGGCCTGGACCCCGAGGAGACCCCGGAGGAGTACGAGGCAGCCTGGGACGAGGCGCTCGCCAAGGCCGAGGCGGCCGTGCAGACCGAGCACGACGAGGTCAGCGAGCTCGGCGGCCTCTACGTCCTCGGCACCGAGCGCCACGAGTCCCGCCGCATCGACAACCAGCTCCGCGGACGCTCCGGGCGCCAGGGCGACCCGGGCGAGTCGCGGTTCTACCTGTCGCTGCAGGACGACCTCATGCGCCTGTTCAACGCGGCCATGGTCGACCGGTTCATGACCACGGCCAAGATGGAGGACGACGTCCCGATCGAGTCCAAGATGGTCAGCCGCTCGATCCAGAGCGCGCAGGGCCAGGTCGAGGGTCGCAACTACGAGATCCGCAAGAACGTCCTCAAGTACGACGACGTCCTCAACCGCCAGCGCACGGTCATCTACGACGAGCGCCGCCGCGTCCTCGAGGGGGAGGACCTGCACGAGCAGATCCGCCACTTCATCAACGACGTCGTGGGCGGCTACGTCGACGCCGAGACGGCCGAGGGCTTCGCCGACGACTGGGACCTCGACCGCTTGTGGACGGCGCTGAAGACGCTGTACCCCGTCTCCATCACTCCCGACCAGCTCATCGAGTCGGTCGGTGGCCGCGAGGCCCTCACCGCCGACGTCCTGCGCGAGCAGATCACCTCCGACGCCCACCACGCGTACGACGCTCGCGAGGAGCAGCTCGGCGAGGAGGTCATGCGCGAGGTCGAACGGCGCGTGGTCCTGTCGGTGCTCGACCGCAAGTGGCGCGAGCACCTCTACGAGATGGACTACCTGCAGGAGGGCATCGGCCTGCGGGCCATGGCCCAGCGCGACCCGCTCGTGGAGTACCAGCGCGAGGGCTTCCAGCTCTTCGAGGCGATGAACGAGTCCATCAAGGAGGAGTCCGTCGGCTACCTCTTCAACGTGCAGGTGGACGTCGACCAGCCGCAGGAGCAGGCCCCGGCGGTCCAGCCGATGAGCGTCTCCGACATGCTCGCCGGCGCCGACCTCGGTGCGGCCGACGACCACGCGGGTCACGACCACGACCACGCCGGTCACGACCACGCTGCCCATGACCACGCAGGGCACGACCACGGCGAGCCCGTGCCGGCGGAGGTCGGCGCCCCCGCGGGTGGCCAGGCGCAGCCGTCCGGCGAGCGCACGCCGACGTTCCGCGCCAAGGGCCTCGAGCAGCCGGAGCGCCGCACCCGTGAGCTGCAGTACTCGGCGCCGAGCGAGACCGGTGAGGTCGAGCAGCGCGGTGGCTCGGTCGACGACGAGCTCACCCCCGAGCAGCTCAAGGGCGCGTCGCGCAACGGCCCGTGCCCGTGCGGGTCGGGCAAGAAGTTCAAGATGTGCCACGGCGCGAAGGAGTGACGGGCGACCCCTCGCCCGCACGCCCGGCCGCGTGACGACGGCGCCGCACCCCCTCGGGTGCGGCGCCGTCGTCGTGTGCGTGCTCGCTGGTCGGCGCAGCCGGCACCGGCGGCGGGGCCGGACCGGCAGGGCCCGCAGGGCCGGACACGTCGGCCGGGTCAGCCCACCTGCAGGGCCTCGACCCGCCACCGGCCGTCGAGGCCGACGAGGCGCAGGGCGAGCGCCCTGACCCGCCCGCCGTCGACCACGACGGCGCTGGCCTCGGCGACCCCGTCGGCCGGTTCGCACACACGCAGGCTGCGCACGACCGTACGCCGCGTGGGCGGCAGCCCCCGCCGGGCCGAGACCGCGGCGCGACGCGCCACGACGGCGTAGACCTCGGGTGTGGTCCACCGCAGCACCTGCGGCGCCGGACGGACGCCACCCATGACCTCGACGAGTGCCTGGGCGAGGTGCCCGGCCCACTCGCGGGGGTCCGGGAGGTCGTCGCGCCGGGTGGGCTGCTCGCCGAAGATCTCCTCATCCGTGCGCAGGCTGAAGTCGACGGCGAGGGCGTCCTGCACGTACCGGGGCCCGGTGGTCGCCGGGGTGCGCCAGTCGTCGTCGGTCTCGGCGATGACCGGTGGCCGGTGGCGCGGGGTCGGCAGGATCCGCAGGGGTGCCAGGGTCGAGGGAGCGGACGCACCCGTGCCCGCTCGGGGCAGCTGCACCTGCCGGGCGGCGGAGCTCATCGGACACTCACGGCGTGGGCGGGGGCGCGCAGCAGCTGGCCGGGCACCAACAGGTCCGGGTCGTCGCCGATGACCGCACGGTTCGCCTCGTGCCACGCCGGCCAGGCGGCGGCGACCTCGGCGTCGGAGGCGTCGGGACCGAGCCGGCTCGCGACGATGCTCCACAAGGTGTCGCCGCGGTGCACGACCACCCCGTCGGCAGCAGTGCGCGGTGCCGGCCGCAGGCCGAGCACCGCCAGCGGGGCCTGTGGGCGCTGCAGCGGCCGGGTCGGTGTCCACCCCGGCTCCCCGACACCTCCAGTGGGCGAGGGAGAGGGGACAGCAGTGGTCGGCGTGGGGGCGGCTGCGGGCGACGTGGTGGGCGTGGCCGCGGCAGTGGGCACCCAGCCGGGACCGGTGTGGTCGAGCGGTCCGGCGGCCGTCCCGACGGACGAGGTGACGGCGACGGACGAGGTCGCGCCGCGCGTCGGGTGCGGTGGGGTTTCGGCCATCGCCGCACCGGGGACGAGGGCCCCACCGACCGCCACGCCCACGAGGGCAGCGGCCACGCGGCGGGTCATCGCCGGTGCGGCCCGCAGGGCGAGGCCCCGGCACCGGGCTCCCACCCGTCCCGGCAGGTGGGAACCCACCGCGACGAGCATGCCGAGCCCCCACCACAGGACGAGCGCGCACGCGGTGACCGCTGCGGCGAGCCCGACCACCTCGTCGAGCGTGGCCGGACCGGGCGCGGACACCGCGCCCCACCCCCACCGGACGGCGGCCAGCAGGCCGGCCTGCGTGCCCGTGGTGGCGGCAGCGACCACCAGCGCCCCAGCTGCCACCCGACGCTGCGAAGGGCCCTGATCAGCCTTGAGGTCCTGGAAGCCCTGGAGGTCCTGGAAGTCCTGGAAGTTCTCATGGCGGTCGTAATGTCCGCCGGTCTGTCCCCTCATCGTCAACCCCCGATGTATGCGTTTGCCTTCGTTTACGTTCGATTGAACGTATCAAGGTCTGTTCGCGGAGGCAATGGGTCGCCGCTAGAGTCGGTCGGCAGTCGGCTGCCCGGGGTGGACGCGACCGCGGGGGCGGGTGCGGGGCAGCGGGGTGACATGGCGACAAAGGGGGATCGACGATGCGGTGGGACGAGCTGTTCGGGGACCTCTCGGCGCAGTGGGACGCGGAGGTGCGTCGCGAGCTCGACGCCGAGGTCGCCGACCGGACGCGGCGGGAGCGGGCGGCACTCGGTCTGTACGAGCGGCTGTGCGCCTCCGGGGGCATGCCCGTCGGCGTCGTGCTGCGAACGGGGACGACGCTCACCGGGCGCGTCGCCGACGTCGGAGACGGTTGGGTGCTCCTGGCCGGGGACGGCTCGCGGATGTCGCTCGTGCCGTTCGGCGGCATGGCCTCCGTCACGGGCCTGAGCTCCCGGGTGGGCGGCTCGCAGATGGGCCGCGCCTTCGGTCTCGGCTACGCCCTTCGGGGCCTGAGCCGTGACCGCGCGGTCGTGACGGTGACCGACCACTCCGGCGCCAGGGCCACGGGCACGATCGACGGTGTCGGCCGCGATGTGTTGGACCTGTCGGAGCACGCCGCCGACCTGCCGCGTCGCCCCGAGAACGTCACCGGCCGCCGGCTCGTCCCGTTCGCCGCCGTCGTGGTGGTCGGGGCCGCCTGACCGTGCAGGGGCGCTCCGAGCGCCCGCCGACGGGCCCCTGGAGGGGCTCGGTCAGTCGGTGCCCTGGCCGAAGGGGTGGGCTGCGACGAAGGTCTTGGTCTCGGAGTACATCCGCTGGATGTAGCTCTCGAGCTCGGCGACCTCGACGCGCCACTGGCCCCGCCCGCCGACCTTGATGGCAGGCAGCTCCCCTGAGCGGACCAGGGCGTACGCCTGGGCCGAGGAGATGTCGAGGATCTCGGACACTTCGGACAGCTGGATGAACCGCTTGGCCATGATGGGCCCCCTTGTCTTTCCCTACCATCGACTGCTCTTGACGGAACCTTGGTCTTCCTTGACCAAATTTTTACCATGACGGTGCGTCAGCGTCCGGTGGATCGCCAAAGTCTCTCATTGTCAGCCGTTCGGGGGAGTTGGCGTCCGGCACCTGTGGATGACCCCGAACCTGTGGATTCGCTGGACGTCCACCCTGCACCGTGCGCCATGATGGCCCGGCCGGCTGTGCAAAGCCGGGCAAACCATGCCGTAGGGGGACGACGACGTGAGTGACCTGCCGGTGCCCAGTGCCCGACGACTGCAGAAGCCCGGGTGGAGGGACGCGAGGCTGGTGGTGGGGCTGGTGCTCGTCCTCGCATCGGTGGCCCTCGGCTCCGTGGTGGTGTCGTCCGCCGACGACCGCACGCCGGTGTGGGCCGCCCGCGGCCCGCTCGTGCCCGGCAAGCCCCTGACCGACGACGACCTCGTGCGCGTCGACGTGCAGCTGGGGTCGAGGGCGAGCCGCTACCTCCCCGTGGGCACGGGCCTGGCCCCCGGGCGCTTCGTGGTCCGGGAGGTGGGCGAGGGCGAGCTGGTCCCGCGGGTCGCTGTCGGCACCCGCGAGCAGGTCGGCGTGCAGCCACTGGTGCTGTCCGTCGACGCCGGCTCGGTCGCCGCCCTCACCGTGGGCAGCCGGGTCGACGTGTACGTCAACCCCACCGACCCGTCCGCGACCGGTGCCGCGAAGTTCACCGGTCCCGAGCTCGCCCTGACGGGTGTCTCGGTCGCCGGGCTGCCCAGGACCAGCGGCGGCCTGTCCGGCGGCGCAGGCGGAGACCGCCCTGTGCAGGTGATGGCGCCCTCGTCCCGGATCCGGGAGATCATCGGGCAGGTGGACGCAGGAGCCCGCGTGACCCTCGTGGCGGTGCCGGGTGGCACCAGCGAGGGCGACCAGTGAGCCGTCCGGTCGTCACGGCGCTGACCGGGCCGGGGGAGTCCGACCTCGTCACCGCCCTCGGGGCGACGGCCGACTACACGGTGGCCCGCCGGTGCGCCGACCTGCCCGACCTGCTGGCCGCCGCTGCTGCCGGGCTCGGCGAGGTGGCGCTCGTCTCGCCGGACCTGCGCTCCCTGGACCGCAGCGCGCTGCACGAGCTGGCCAGCCACGGTGTGGTGGTCGGTGGCGTGACCGAGCCGGGTGACGAGCTCGGCGAGCGTCGGCTGAGGCAGCTGGGCCTTGACGTCGTGGTCCGCACCGACATCCCCGCGCCGGACCTCGAGGACCTGCTCGACGGCCTGGTCCGCGAGAGGCGTTCGCTGGCCGCGCCGACGGGGGGCGGTGCCCAGGCGGACGGCGGCGCGCACGGCAGCGAGGCAGACCCCGAGGACCTGGACGTGCTGGCCGCGCCACCCGCTGCGCCGGGCAGGGTGATCGCCGTGTGGGGCCCGGCCGGGGCCCCGGGGCGCAGCACCGTCGCGCTCAACCTCGCCGCCGAGCTCGCCGTCCACGGCCCGACGCTGCTGGTCGACTGCGACACCTACGGCTCCTCCGTCGCCCAGGCGCTGGGCCTGCTCGACGAGGCGCCCGGCATGGCCGCTGCCTGCCGCGCGGCGGACCAGGGGACCTTCGACCTGCTGGCCCTGGCCCGGCTGGCGCCGGAGGTCAGCCCCGACCTGCGGGTCCTCACCGGCATCCCGCGAGCCGACCGCTGGACCGAGCTGCGGGCCGCGTCCGTGGCCCAGGTGCTCGAGGTCGCGCGGCAGCTCGGCGCCTACGTCGTCGTCGACTGCGGCTTCTGCGTGGAGGACGACGAGGAGCTCTCCTACGACACGCTCGCGCCGCGGCGCAACGCGGCCACCCTGGTCGCCCTGGAGTCCGCGGACGACCTGCTCGTCGTGGGGGCCGGTGACCCCATCGGCCTGCAGCGGCTGGTCAGGGCCGTGCAGGACCTCGGCTCCGTCCCGTCACCGTCGTCCCGTCGCGTCGTCGTCAACAAGGTCCGCGCCTCGGCCGTCGGCTCCCGGCCCGAGCGGCGCATCGCCGACGCGCTGGGCCGGTTCGCGGGGATGGACGAGCTCAGCTACCTGCCGTGGGACCAGGCCACCCTCGACGCGGCGATGTTCGCGGGGAAGTCGCTGGCGGAGTACGCCCCGGCGAGCGAGCTGCGACGAGCCTTCGTCGGGCTCACCGAGGCGTATGCCGCGGTCGAGCCGCGCTACCGGCGTCGCCGCCGGCGCTGACCCGGGGCGACGGGAGGGCGCGGGCGAAGGCGCCACCAGCCCCGTCCGGGGTCAGGAGCTGAACAGGAGCGTCAGCCCGCCCACGGTGTAGACGACCATGAGTGCGAGCAGCGGCAGCTGCCCGAGGACCGCAGCCCGCCGTGGGAAGAGCGCGACCGCACGCTCGTGGGCCAGGACGACACCGAGCACGTGCCCGGTGATGATCGACACGACCTGGACCCCTGCCACGAAGCCGGGGGCGATGAGCGCCTCGGGGGCGTTGAGGCCGGCGGTGCCGAGGAGGTTCGCCCCGGTGCCGAGGGGGTCGGACATCTTCGCCAGCCCGTGGGTGCCCTCCCAGACCCAGAGCGACCAGTAGTGGGCGATGAGGTACCCGGCCGCGATGGGGAGCAGCGAGGGGGCGAAGGCGCTCGCCACCCCGCGCGGGGACACCCCGGCGAGCCGGGCGGAGAGCACCGCGGCCAGCGCGAGCGAGCCGGCCACCACGAGGCAGAAGGTGACCAGGGCGGCTGTCTCCCAGACGGCGGCCGGGAGGCTGGAGGACTGCACGAACGAGTACCAGCGGGTCTCGCCGGAGAACCCGTCGTAGGCGGTGGTCCCGAGCATCACCGAGGTCACCGCCAGCAGGCCCGGCTGGGCGTCGACCATCAGGGGGCCGTGGAGCGGTGTGCGCAGCACCCAGCGGCCGTCGGCGCGCCGGCCGAGCGGGCTGAGCGTGCCGTAGAGCGAGGACCAGGCGGTGAAGGGGTCGCCGGTGCGCAGGTAGGCGGGCCCGAAGGCCAGCCCCAGGACGAGGCTGACCAGGAGGTAGCCGAAGATCGCGACGCGCATGGTGAACAGGTCGGCGTTGTCGGGCGCGACGAGCTCGAGCCAGGCGAACGCGAGCAGTCCGAGGGCAGCCGGCCAGTAGCCGAGCCGGTACTCGGCGAGCGCGAAGTCCTCCTCGATCCTCCCCACGGCGAGCAGGCCGCGGCGCAGCCAGCGCACGGGGTTGACGAGCCTCCAGTAGCCGCCGAACAGCATGGAGGAGAAGGCGAGGCCCACCCAGAGCCAGACGTAGACGACGCTCGGCACCGGGTTGTTCGCCGTGTCCGCACCCGCGACGAGGGCGGCCAGGGTCCAGCCCGTGATGACCAGCGAGAGGACGACGAAGACGGCTCGCACCGGGGCCGAGTCGAGGGCCAGCGACAGCATGATCGGCAGGAGGCGGCCGTCCTCACGGTGCAGCCGCGGTTGCTTCCACAGGGCGCCGAGGGCGACGAACGACACGACGAGGGCCAGGCCGGCCCCGATGAGCAACAGGTTGAACGGCAGGGGCAGGTCCTCACGGGAGCCCACACCGTGCGTCGGCACCATCGCGAGGGGGCCGGCGACCGCGACGCTCACCGGACGGCGATCTTGAGCAGCCGCAGGGGCGGTTCGTGGGTCTCGACCTCGAAGACGCCCGGGTCCTTCCCGGTCACGGTCACGGTCGTCGGCGCACCCGCCTTGAGCTTGTCCTCGACGTCGAAGCCGTGCAGGTGCAGCTCGTCGTCGTGGTCGCTGGTGACGACGAGCGTGAGCTTCTCGCCGACGGCGAGGTCGACGGTGCTGGGCGCCGGGGAGACCTTCTTGCCCGTGATGGTGATGCGGAGGGTGCGACCCTGCGGTGCCGGGCTGGTGGAGCTGGACGACGACGACGATCCGGACGACGACGAGGAGGCAGGCGACGGAGACAAGGACGAGCTCGACGTGGTGGACCCCGAGACCGCGGGGTCGTCGCCACCGCAGGCGGTCAGGCCGAGGGCGAGCACCAGCCCGGCGGCATACGGAATCGTCGTGCGCGGCGTCATCTTCGTCACGAATCGAAGTCTAGACAGCGGGTTCTGCCACGATGTGGGGGTGCCGGACCGCCTGAGCTCCCTCGACGCGTCGTTCCTCTACCTCGAGGAGGCGACCACGCCGATGCACGTCGGCTCCGTGATGGTGTTCGACCCCCCGGCGGAGGGCTTCGACTACGACCGGCTGGTGCAGCTCATCTCGACCCGGATCGCGTTCGTGCCGCGCTACCGGCAGCGGATCCGGCAGATCCCCGGCCGGCTGGCCAACCCGGTGTGGGTCGACGACGAGAACTTCGACGTCACCTACCACGTGCGCCGCTCGGCGCTGCCGAGGCCGGGGACCGACGAGCAGCTGCAGGAGTTCGTCGCGCGGATCCAGCCGCGCGCCCTCGACCGCAACCGCCCGCTGTGGGAGGTCTACCTCGTCGAGGGCCTCGAGCAGGGCCGGTTCGCGATCGTCACCAAGTCGCACCAGGCGCTCGTCGACGGGATCAACGCCGTCGACATCGCCCACGTCATCGTCGACGGCGACCCCGCGGCCGAGGGGCTCGTCACCGACACGTGGCGCCCCTCGCGGGAGCCCAGCGACGTCGAGCTGCTCACCGGGGCCCTCGTGGACGCGGTGAGGCGTCCCAGCGAGATCGTGGAGAACATCCGCGGCGGCATCGTCGACGTGAAGGCTGTCGGCAACCGTGCCCTGTCGGCCGCCGGTGACGTCGTGTCGACGCTGGCCCGCACGGCTGCCCGACCGGCCCCGCACTCACCGCTCAACGCCCACGTCGGCGAGGCGCGCCGCTACGTCATGATCGGCACCGACCTCGAGGACTACCGCAAGGTCCGCAGCAGGCTGGCCCGGGGCAGCTACGCCGACGACGTCAGCATCAACGACGTGGTCCTCGCGACGATCTCGGGGGCGTTCCGCTCGTGGCTGCTCACCCGCGGGGAGGCGGTGCACTCCGGGACGACCGTGCGCGCCATGGTGCCGGTGAGCGTGTACGACGCGGAGGCGCGGTACGTCGGCAGCCGCCTCACCGCCTGCTTCGTCGACCTGCCCGTGGGGGAGCCGGGGCCCTCGATGCGCCTGCACCAGATCGCGTTCGCGATGCGCCAGCAGATGGAGGGCGGGCAGGCGGTCGGCGCGGAGTCGCTCGCCGGCCTGGCCGGCTTCGCCCCGCCGACGCTGCACTCCCTCGGGGCGCGGCTCGGCTCGGCCGTCTCACGACGGCTGTTCAACGTCGTCATCACCAACGTGCCCGGCCCCCAGCACACCCTGTACGCCGGCGACGCCCGGATGCTGTCGACCTATCCCGTCATGCCGCTCGCCCGGGGGCAGGCGCTGTCGATCGGGCTGACGTCCTACGACGGCGGCGTCTACTACGGCCTCAACGGCGACCGCGACTCCATGCCCGACGTCGACGTCCTCGGCCAGAGCATCGTCGACTCGCTCGCGGAGCTCCTCGACAGCCACCGGTCGCCGTCGAGATGAGCCACGCAGGTCGCTCCGCCGCCCCTCGCCGAGGCCTGGTGCTCGGCGGTGGGGGCGTGCTCGGCGCGGCCTGGATGGTGGGCGCCCTGTCGGCCCTGCAGGACGAGCTGGGCGTGGACGTCCGTGAGTTCGACCAGGTGGTCGGCACGTCAGCCGGCTCCGTCCTGGCAGGCCTCCTCGGTGCCGGCGTGTCCGTGGCGGACCTGCTCCACCACCAGCTGGTCGGCGACATCGACGTCGGGCCCCTCGCCGGATACTCCTGGAACTATGAGAGGGACACCGGCGGTGACCGCCCCGGCCGTCCGCGCATGGCCCTGGGCTCGCGAGCGCTGTTGCGCCGCAACGCGTTGCACCTGCGCTCGCTGCCCCCTACCGCGGTGCTCTCCGCCATCCTTCCCGAGGGGAGGGGCAGCATCGAGGCGGTGGGCGCGCTCATCGGCCACGTGGTGCCGTCGGGGTGGGCGCCGCGCTCCGGGATCTCGGTGGTGGCCCTCGACTTCGACACGGGGACCCGGGTGGCGTTCGGTCGCAGCGGGGCGCCCACGGTCGACCTCGCCCCGGCCGTGATGGCGTCGTGCGCGATCCCCGGCTGGTACCAGCCGGTCCGCATCGGTGAGCACCGCTACATCGACGGCGGCGCCTGGTCGTCGACCAACCTCGACCTCATGGTCGGACTCGGGCTCGACGAGGTCTACGTCCTCGCCCCCCAGGTGAGCTTCGTCAAGGACGCACCGACCCAGTGGCGCACGCGCGTGGAGCGGCAGTGGCGCAACCGGGTCACCCTGCGCGCGCTGCGCGAGCTGGCACGGGTGCACGCCGACGGCGCCGAGGTGACCATCCTCGGGCCCGGCGAGGAGGACCTGGAGGCGTTCGGGTCCAACCTCATGGACGTCACACGGCGCCCGCGCGTCATCGAGACCTCCCTGCGCACGAGTGCAGAGGCCCTGCACGACCCAGCCCCCCTGCCCGACCGCTCCGACTTCGAAGACGTCGGAAGACCCAATGAGGACGTGGGATGACCCAGACCCGGATCTACCTCCCCCTGGACGCCGAGGGTGTCCGCCTGCTGGCGAGCAGCCGCGAGGTGCCCTCGGCGCCGCTGGCTGCCTTCGCCGTGACCGAGCGGCTGGAGCGCTCCAACCCGGCGGGCGACGAGGAGGAGTGGGAGTACGCCGCGATGGGGGAGGCGTTCGCGGCAGCGGGGCGTGCCCAGAGCGGCCCGGCGCGCAAGCGCGTCGTCCTCGCCGCCGACGTCGACCCGAGCTGGGTCTCGCCGCGGCCGGGGGACGAGCTCTCCGGCGTGGTCGTCGCCGAGGCGCTGCCGCTGGCCCGGGTGGTCTCCTTCCACGTCGACGAGACGGCCGGCGACGACGGCATGGACGACCTGCTCTGGTACGACGTCACCGAGCTCGACGAGGTCCTGCGCCTGCTCTGAGCCGGCGTGCTCGGGGCGACCCGCCCCAGCGGGCGTGCTCCGGGCGGCCCGACTCAGCGGGCGTGCTCGGCGAGAAACGGGTCGACGAGCGCGTGGTAGGCGGCCGGGTCGTCGCGGCGGATGCAGTGACCGGTGCCGGCGACGACGTGCAGGTCGAGGTGGTGGTTGTCGAGCTGCGCCGCCCGGGCTCGTGCCGCCGGTGAGACGGGTCCTCCTCGGCCGGCCAGGAGCACCAGCGTGGGGACCGCGACGGCCGCCGCGATGTCGTCCCAGGGCTCGACCAGGTTCGCGATCCCGAGCTCGAGGAAGTCGAGGTCGACCTGCGTCTTGGACCGTGCCCAGGGCTCGAGCTCGGACTCGGGCCAGGTGGGGTTGTCGGCGCGCCCCTTCGCCAGCTGGCCGGCCGGGTCGGTGGCGAACGCCCGGCAGTCCTCGATGCGCTCGCGGACGACGTCGGCGGGCTGCACGCGTTCGGAGGGGTCGCGCCATGCGGGGTCCTCGAGGACGGCGGCGGCCACGAGGTCGGGCCGGCGGGCAGCCAGTGCCGCGGCGATGCCGCCGCCCATGGAGTGCCCGACCAGGACGACGGGACCGCCGTGCGTGGCGACCACGTCCGCGACGGTGCGCTCCGTGGCGGCGTACATCTCCTCCATGGGGTCCGGTACGCCGAGCTGCTCCGGCGAGAACCGCGGCGACCGGCCGTGCCCCAGGGCGTCCACCCCGACCACGCGGTGCGTGGGCGACCACCGGCGGACGGCGTCCGGCCAGCAGTCGCCGGAGTCGCCGAGGCCGTGCAGCAGCACCAGCGTGGGCGTGGCGGGGTCGGCAGGGCCTGCCCAGCGGTAGGCGAGCGGTGCGTCGTCGGCGTGGTGGGGGGTGCTCGGCATACGTGACACCATAGGTGCGCCCTTCCGCCGTCCGACCATCGTCGAAGAAGCAACCCGAGGAGCTCCCCGCCATGGATGCCGTCACCCAGGTGCCCACCCCCGTCAACGAACCCGTCCTCGACTACGCACCCGGCAGCCCCGAGCGCGCGTCGCTGGAGGTGGCCCTCGCCGAGCTGGGGAGCACGAGCATCGACCTGCCGCACACCATCGCGGGCAAGCGGGTCATGGGCACCGGCCGCAAGATCGAGGTCCGCCAGCCGCACGCACGCCGCAAGGTCCTCGGCACCATGCGCAACGCCACCCTCGGCGACGCACAGGCCGCGGTCGACGCGGCCAAGGCGGCTGCCCCCGGCTGGCGCGAGCTGTCCTTCGACGACCGCGCCGCGATCCTGCTCAAGGCCGCCGAGCTGCTGTCCGGCCCGTGGCGCGCCCACCTCAACGCTGCCACCATGCTCGGCCAGAGCAAGACCGCCTACCAGGCCGAGATCGACGCGGCCTGCGAGCTCATCGACTTCTGGCGCATCAACGTGCACTTCGCCCGCCAGATCCTCGCCGAGCAGCCCCCGCTCAACGCCAAGGGCATCTGGAACCGCACCGACCACCGCCCGCTCGAGGGCTTCGTCTACGCGATCACGCCGTTCAACTTCACCGCCATCGCCGGCAACCTGCCGACCGCGCCCGCCCTGATGGGCAACACGGTGGTCTGGAAGCCCAGCCCCACTCAGCAGTTCGCCGCGCACCTCACCATGGCGCTGCTCGAGGAGGCCGGTATGCCGCCGGGCGTCATCAACCTCGTCACCGGCGACGGCCTCAACGTCTCCAAGGTCGCGCTCGCCGACCCCGACCTCGCCGGCATCCACTTCACCGGCTCGACCCCGACCTTCCAGCACCTGTGGCAGGAGGTCGGCGCCAACCTGCCGAGGTACCGCACCTACCCCCGTCTCGTCGGGGAGACCGGTGGCAAGGACTTCATCCTCGCCCACCCGTCGGCCGACCCGGACGTGCTCCGCACCGCCATGATCCGCGGCGCGTTCGAGTTCCAGGGCCAGAAGTGCTCGGCGGCCTCCCGCGCCTACGTCCCGCGTTCGCTGTGGAAGAAGATCAAGGCCGACCTCGTCTCGATCACCGACGGCCTCACCCAGGGCGACGTGACCGACCTGTCCAACTTCATGGGCGCCGTCATCGACGACCGGGCGTTCGCCAAGCACAAGGACGCCATCGACCGGGCCCACGCATCGGCCGGTGTCGACGTCGTGGCGGGTGGCACCTACGACGACAGCGAGGGCTGGTTCGTCCGCCCGACCGTCCTCGAGATCGACGACCCGACGGACGAGTCGTTCCGCACCGAGTACTTCGGCCCGATCCTGTCGGTGCACGTCTACCCGGACCGCCAGTACGACAAGGTCCTCGACCAGATGGAGTCGTTCGCGCCGTTCGGCCTGACCGGCTCGATCATCGCGCAGGACCGCGTGGCCATCGCCGACGCCACCAAGCGGCTGCGGTTCGCCGCCGGGAACTTCTACGTCAACGACAAGCCGACCGGTGCCGTCGTGGGCCAGCAGCCGTTCGGTGGTGGCCGCGCGTCGGGCACCAACGACAAGGCCGGTGCTGCACAGAACCTCCTGCGCTGGACCAGCGCCCGCTCGATCAAGGAGACGTTCGACCCGCCGAAGTCGCACGGCTACCCGCACATGGGCTGAGTGCCAGCGCCGCCTCCTGCGTGAGGTCTGCCCGGGACGGCGAAGGGCCCGGGACCGTTGTGATCCCGGGCCCTTCGCGTACGCGGGTCGAGCGCGGGTCGAGCGCGGGTCGAGCGCGGGTCGAGCGCGGCGAGCGGGCGTCAGCGGGCGAGCCACTCCTTGACGGTGGCCGCCTCGATGTCGATGGCCTCCTCGATCGGCGGCGCAGCGGCCTTCTCGATCTTGCCGCCGATGAGCGGGACCTTCGCCTTGAGCTCGGCGTCGAGCTTCTCGACGGTGCCTGCCCCGCCGGGGGCGAGGGCCAGGGTGCCGTTGAGGGCGACGGGGACCCCGGCCACCGACATCTCCACCGTGCCGCTGCGGCTCCCGTCGGCGGCAGGCGCGCCCCAGGTCTGCGTCTCGACGACCTTGAGGGTCTCGCCGACCATGCTCCGGGCGAAGTCGGGCAGGCCGTCAGCGGGGAGGATGCGCTCGGTGGTGATGGTCGCCCCGCCCCCGTTGGCCTTGACCGCGGCCGAGTACCTGATGGCTGCGGTGGCCGCGCACTTGGCCTCCTGGAAGGCCTGGTCGGACAGCACCGCGAACACCTCCTCGGGGGTGGCGGCGTAGTCCATCGTGGTGGCGATCTTCATGCGTCTCTCCTGGGAAGGGGCGGTGTCGTGCGGGTGCCGAGGGGCTCCGCGGCGGACCGCGCCAGCGTATCGACGTCAGGGACGGCCCCGCGCGGCGAGGAGCCGCAGCCGCACCTCCTGGCCGGGCACGAGCTGCGCGGCGCGGTCGGACGCGCGTTCGGTGAGGACGGCGACCACGGGGTAGCCGCCGGTCACCGGGTGATCGGCGAGGAAGACGACGGGGGTGCCGTCGGCCGGGACCTGTACGGCGCCACGCACGAGCCCCTGGCTGGGCACCTCCGCCTCGTGGTGGGTCGTCGCCCGCGCCAGCGCAGCCCCGGCGAGCCGGAGCCCCACGCGGTCGCTGTCCGCGCTGACCGTCCAGGTCTGCGCCCCGACGTGCCCCGCGTCGGCGAGCCAGTGCAGGTGCGGACCCGGAAGGGCCTCGAGCTCGACGGCGCTGGGCATGGGCGGGGCGACCGGCGCGACGTCGACGAGCAGGTCGCCGCGCCCGGACCCGACGCCCAGCCGGTCGCCCGCGCGCAGGGGCGGCGGTCCGAGGCCCGCGAGCGTGTCGTGGGAGCGCGAACCGAGGGCGGCAGTGGTGACGATGCCGCCGCGGACGGTGAGGTAGGAGCGCAGCCCGGCCGTGGGGCGACCGAGCCGCAGCACCTGGCCGTCGCGGACGAGGAAGGGTGCGTTGCAGGGCACCGCCTGCTCGTCCACCAGGACGCTGCAGGGTGCTCCCGTCACGACGGCGGTGAAGCTCCCGTGCGCGCGCACCACCACGGCCCCCAGCACCTCGACCGCGGCCTCGGCCGGCGTCTGCCCGACCAGCCGTGCGCCGAGGGCGAAGGCAGCCCGGTCGGCGGCGCCCGAGGGACCGACACCGAGCGCGGCGAGGCCGGGCCGGCCGGCGTCCTGCACGAGGGACAGCAGGCCCGGGTCGACGACCTCCAGCCAAGGGGCGTCACCCTCGGAGCGGGGGACCTCACGAAGGCGCACCGGCGAGCGCTCCGCTGCCGCCACGCCGTACGAGGGGCCGGTGGTGCGGGCGGCGTCGGTGAAGCACACCCGAAGACCCGGTCGCAGGAGGGCGGGTGGGTCGCGGTCGAGGTCCCAGAGCGCCACGTCGGTGTGCCCGAGGAGCTGCCAGCCACCGGGGGAGGGTCGGGGGTAGACGCCGCTGTACTCGTCGGCGAGGCCCACGGCTCCGGCGGGCACGCGGGGACGAGGGCTCGACCGTCGGGGTACGCGCAGCCGTGGGTCGCCGTCGACGAGGTACGCGAAGCCGGGGGCGAACCCCACGAACCCCACCCTCCAGGCCCGGCCCGTGTGCGCACCCACGACCTCGTCGGGGGTGAGCCCGGTGAGGGTCGCCACGTCCTCGAGGTCGTCGCCGTCGTAGTGCACCGGCACCTCGACGACCCCGCCGTCGTCGACCTCCGCGGGCTCGGAGGGCGAAGGATGTTGTGCGGCAACGGTGTCCGCGGTCTCACCCTGTGCTGTGACGCCGTCCGTCCGGCGGTCTCCCGACGTGCCCGGCCGGGCCCCGGCGAGCAGGGCGAGGGCACGTTGGGCGGCCTCGCGCACGGCCGGGAGCGACTGCGGGGACTCGGCCACCAGGACCACCGAGCGAGCCCCGGGGACGGCGTCGGCCAGACCCTCGAGCGCCTCGTGGGCGAGCAGCGCGTGCAGGGCCAGTGTCGACGCGAGGTCGTCGAGCTCGACGACGACAGCTCGCTCGCCGTACGGAAGCAGTCGCCCGGACATCAGCCCTCGCGCGGCGCCACGAAGGGCCGGACGTCCACCCCCGCGGACTCCAGGGCCCGGCGGACGGCAGTCGCCATGGCCACCGCGCCGGGGGAGTCGCCGTGGACGCAGACCGAGTCCGCCCGTACCTCGACGCGGCTGCCGTCCGCGGCGGTCAACGAGCCCTCGAGGACAAGCTCGACCACCCGCGCCGCCACCGCCTCCGGGTCGTGGAGCACCGCACCGGGCTCGGAGCGTGGCAGCAGCGTGCCGTCGGGCCGGTAGGCCCGGTCGGCGAACGCCTCGGTGACCGTGGGCACGCCGGCGGCCTCGGCCAGGCGCAGCGAGAGTGCGTGGGGGAGGCCGACGAGGGGCAGGGTGGGGTCGACGAGGCAGACCGCCTCGACCACCGCGGCCGCCTGGCGCTCGTGGCTGACGACGGCGTTGTAGAGGGCGCCGTGGGGCTTGACGTAGCCGACACTCGTGCCGGCCGCGCGAGCCAGCGCGTCGAGCGCGCCCACCTGGTAGACGATCTCGGCGGTGAGGTCGTCGGGGTCGATGTCGATGAAGCGTCGCCCGAAGCCGGCGAGGTCGTGGTAGCCGACCTGTGCACCGACCCTGACACCGGCGGCCGCGGCGGCGCGGCACACCCGGAGCAGGGTGGTCGGGTCGCCGGCGTGGAAGCCGCAGGCCACGTTGGCGCTGGTGACCACCTCCAGCATGGCGAGGTCGTCGCCGAGCTCCCAGCGGCCGTAGGACTCGGCGAGGTCGGCGTTGAGGTCGATGCCGACCACCGCGGTGGGTGTCACCGCCGCAACCCGTCGGCGTGGCGGGCCAGCACGGTCGTGGATGCCGCCACCGTGGAGGCCAGCCGCTGCCGGCGGGCGGCCAGGACGTGGCGGAGCTGGTCGAGCTCGCCCTGCAGCTGCGCGCGGACCTGCTCGCGGTCGGCTGTCGCCGCGACGTCGGCGAGGCCGCTGACGCCCCACGCCGGTGAGACCTTGCCGTCGACGACCCGGAGACCGGCGGCCTGAGCCCGCGCCTGGAGACCTCGCGCGTCCGCCACTGCCTCGGCGAGGTCGGCTGCGTGGTCCTGCAGGGCCGAGCCGACGCGGTCGAGCTCCTGGGCGGCCGCACCCGAGGCGTCGCCGAGGGCGTCCGCCCGACGCAGGGCCCGCACCACCACGGCCGGCGGGCGGGGCTCGTCGCGCCGTCGCGCCACGAGGTCGTCGACCGCCCTGGCCTCGGTGCGCAGCGAGGCGGCGAGCCGGCGCAGCGAGCCACCGACGCGTGAGCAGGAGGCCGGGTCGCCGGCCACGCTGGTCACCGCCGGCCCTGCTGGCCGGTCGCGGGCACGGCCTCCGAAGCCGTGGTGTCGGCGGTCGGCACCGGGTCACCCGCGAGGTCGAGGCGGTCGGCGAGGTCGGAGGCGGACGCGTCGAGCTCGCGCAGGAGGTCTGCCACCTGGTCGAGGTAGCCGTCGAGCACCGACTGCACGTCGCGGTCACCGAGCTCCGGGAGGTGGGAGAGGACCTCGTCGGCGCCGCTGCGCGCGCACTCGCGCAGTGACCTGAGGGCCACGCCGGGCGAAGGCGACCGGTCGTGACCGTCCTGGGCAGGCGGCATACCGGCCACTCTAGTGAGGAACGACGAACGGCCCCCGCCGAAACCCACATGGGGTCCGGCGAGGGCCGCGCGAGGCGCTCCGTTGAGGGAGGATCAGTACCAGTGCTTCCTGCCGCCGATGGCGCGGCCGGTGCCGCCGAGGATGGCAAGCACGATCCCGACCACGATCAGGATGGCACCGATGGTCACGAGGACCTTGAGGCTGGCGACCAGTAGGCCAAGAATCAGCAAGATGATGCCGAGGACGATCACGAGGAGCTCCTTCTTCTGTTCGTGAGATGAACTGCACCACTTCACCACACTTCGGGTGCAGGACATACTTTGACGTGCACCGATGTATCCCGCCACTCGGACAGCGGACGTGTTGGACGGCCCTGCCCCGAGCGGCTTCCCCGGGCGATAGTCTCGAGCCGGCGCACAACGTCGTGCGCCGTGCATGCACGACGACCCCGTGAGGATGAAGACCACAAGCATGTCTGCGTCGCTGGAGCAGTCCCGTCAGCAACTTCTGCACTCCGCAGCGGAGCGCGCTGAGCACGCTGAGCACGGTGGGGGTGAGGCGGTCGAGCAGTTCCTGCAGGCCTACTACCGCCACGTCGCCACCGAGGACCTCCTGGCCCGCGCGCCGGAAGACCTCCTCGGTGCAGCGCTGGCGCACCGCGACCTGGCTCGCAGCAGGCCGATCGGCACCGCGAAGGTCGACGTCTTCAACCCCGAGCTCGCCGAGCAGGGGTGGACCAGCGGGCACACCGTGGTGCAAGTCGTCACCGACGACATGCCGTTCCTCGTCGACTCCGTCAGCGCAGAGCTCCAGCGCACCGACCGTGCGGTCCACCTCGTGGTGCACCCCACGATGCGCGTACGCCGCGACGCCACCGGCGAGCTCGAGGAGGTGCTCCTCGGCGGGGACGGCGAGCTCCGTGACGGCGGTGGCTTCGGCGAGGTGCGCGAGTCGTGGATGCACCTCGAGATCGACCGCGACAGCAACGAGGAGGACCTCCAGGCGATCGCCGAGGGCCTGCGCGGCGTGCTGGCCAACGTCCGCGAGGCCGTCGAGGACTGGCCGAAGATGAAGGCGATGTGCGGCCAGGTCGCGGCGGAGCTCGCCACGCAGCCGCCGCACGGCATCCCGGCCGACGAGGTCGCCCAGGCCAAGGGCCTGCTCGAGTGGCTCGACGACAACCACTTCACCTTCCTCGGCTACCGCGAGTACGCCCTGCGCCGGGGAACCGAGGCCGACACCCTCGAGGCCGTCCACGGCACCGGGCTCGGGCTGCTGCGCTACGACCCGACCGGCGACGGCGTGCGCCTCAGCGAGCAGGCGCGCAGCGTGGCCCGCGCGCCGGAGCTGCTCATCATCACCAAGGCCAACTCGCGGGCGACGGTGCACCGCAACACCTACCTCGACTACGTCAGCGTCAAGCTGTTCGACGACGCGGGCGAGGTGACCGGGGAGAAGCGCTTCCTGGGCCTGTTCACCTCCAGCGCCTACACCGAGTCGGTCACCCGGGTGCCGGTCCTGCGCGACAAGGTCGAGGCGGTCTTCCGGCGCACCGGGTTCCTGCCCGACTCGCACTCCGGCAAGGACCTGCTCGAGGTCCTGGAGACCTATCCGCGCGACGAGCTGTTCCAGGCCGACGAGGAGTCCCTCTACGACAACGCGACGGAGGTCCTGCACCTCCAGGAGCGGCGCAAGACCAAGCTCTTCCTGCGCCGCGACCGGTTCGGCCGCTTCGTGTCGTGCCTCGTCTACATCCCGCGCGACCGCTACAACACCGCGGTCCGCCTGAAGATGGACGCCATCCTGCGCAGGGCGTTCCCCGGCGCGACCGTCGACTACACGACGCGCGTGTCCGAGTCGGTGCTGGCCCGCCTCCACTTCGTGGTGCGTGTGCCCTCCGGCGAGTCGATCCCCGAGGTCGACGAGGCGGTCCTCGAGCGCCAGCTGGTCGACGCCACCCGCACCTGGGAGGAGGACCTCAGCGAGGCCGCCCGCGCCGAGCACGGCGAGGAGGTGGCCGGCCGGCTCACCGGCCTCTACGGCCGCGCCTTCCCCGAGGCCTACAAGGAGGACTTCTCCTCGCGCGTCGGGGTGGTCGACATCCGCCACATGGATGCGCTCGTCGACGACGACGCCACCGGCCTGAACATGTACCAGGAGCCGGGGGCTCCCGCCCACGAGCGCCGCTTCAAGCTCTACCGCCGCAGCCCGCTGTCGCTCACCCAGGTGCTGCCGATGTTCACCCACATGGGTGTCGAGGTGGTCGACGAGCGCCCCTACGAGGTGCACCGCTCCGACGGTGTCGACCTGTGGGTCTACGACTTCGGCCTGCGCGTGCGCAACGACAAGGTGTGGTCGGGGGAGGGTGGCCGCGACCGCCTGCGTGACCTCTTCCAGGACGCCGTCGACGCCGTGTGGAACGGTCGCGCCGAGTCCGACGGGTTCAACGCCCTGGTCCTCGGTGCCGGCCTGACGTGGCGGCAGGTCGTCATCCTGCGCACCGTCGCCAAGTACCTGCGCCAGACCGGGTCCACGTTCTCCCAGGACTACGTCGAGTCGGCGCTCGTGCAGAACCTCCGGCTCGCCGCACGCCTGGTCGCCCTCTTCGAGGCGCGCTTCGACCCCAGCCGGTACGGCGCGCAGGCCGGTCCCGAGCGCGAGGCCGCGCAGGCGGCGCTGTGCGAGGAGATCACCAAGGACCTCGACGAGGTGCGCTCGCTCGACCACGACCGGATCATCCGGGCGTTCCTCGGGGTCATCACGGCAACGCTGCGGACCAACTTCTTCCAGGCCGATGCCGAGGGCCGGGACAAGCCCTATGTCTCGATCAAGCTCAACCCCAAGAAGGTGCCCGACCTGCCCGCGCCGCGGCCGCAGTTCGAGATCTTCGTCTACTCGCCGCGGGTCGAGGGCGTGCACCTGCGCTTCGGCCCCGTCGCCCGTGGCGGGCTGCGCTGGTCCGACCGCCGCGAGGACTTCCGCACCGAGGTGCTGGGGCTCGTCAAGGCGCAGATGGTCAAGAACGCCGTCATCGTCCCCACCGGCTCCAAGGGCGGCTTCTACGCCAAGCAGCTCCCCGACCCGTCGGTGGACCGTGACGCCTGGCTGGCCGAGGGCATCGGCTCCTACAAGGTCTTCATCTCCGGGCTGCTCGACCTCACCGACAACCGGGTCGGCGGCGAGATCGTGCCGCCGCCGTCCGTAGTGCGCCACGACGAGGACGACTCCTACCTCGTGGTCGCGGCCGACAAGGGCACCGCCACCTTCTCCGACATCGCCAACGGTGTCGCCCAGTCCTACGGGTTCTGGCTCGACGACGCGTTCGCCTCGGGTGGCTCGGCCGGCTACGACCACAAGGCCATGGGCATCACCGCCCGCGGCGCGTGGGAGTCGGTGAAGCGCCACTTCCGCGAGATGGGCGTCGACACCCAGACCCAGGACTTCACGGCCGTGGGCATCGGCGACATGAGCGGCGACGTCTTCGGCAACGGCATGCTGCTGTCGGAGCACATCCGCCTCGTGGCCGCGTTCGACCACCGCCACATCTTCGTCGACCCGGATCCCGTTGCGGCGACGAGCTTCCCGGAGCGGCAGCGGCTCTTCGACCTGCCCCGGTCGTCGTGGGCCGACTACGACAGCTCCCTCATCAGCGCCGGCGGCGGGGTCTTCGACCGGTCGCTCAAGGCGATCCGGGTGACCCCGGAGATGACCAAGGCCCTGGGCCTGCCCGACGGCACGACGTCGATGACCCCGGCCGAGCTCATGAAGGCGATCCTCCAGGCACCGGTCGACCTGCTGTGGAACGGTGGCATCGGCACCTACGTCAAGGCCGGCAGCGAGTCCAACGCCGACATCGGTGACCGCGCCAACGACGCCATCCGCGTCGACGGGAACGCGTTGCGCTGCAAGGTCGTCGGCGAGGGCGGCAACCTCGGCCTCTCCCAGCTCGGGCGCATCGAGGCGTCGCTGCACGGTGTGCGGGTCAACACCGACGCCATCGACAACTCCGCCGGTGTCGACACCTCCGACCACGAGGTCAACATCAAGATCCTGCTCACCGACCTGGTGCGCAGCGGGGACATGACGCTCAAGCAGCGCAACACGCTCCTCGCCTCGATGACCGACGACGTCGCCGCCCAGGTGCTGCGCGACAACTACGAGCAGAACGTGCTGCTCGGCAACGCCCGGGCGCAGGAGCACCCGATGCTGCCGGTGCACGCCCGGCTCATCCACTGGCTGGAGGAGCGTGGCGACCTCGACCGCGCCCTGGAGTTCCTGCCGAGCGACGGCGAGATCGACCGGCGCCACCAGGAGGGCCTGGGCCTGAAGTCGCCCGAGTTCTCCGTGCTCGTCGCCTACGCCAAGCTGGCGCTCAAGGAGGACCTGCTCCCGTCCGAGCTGCCCGACGACCCGTGGTTCCAGCAGACCCTGACCGACTACTTCCCGCCCGCGCTGCGCGAGCAGTTCGCCGGGGAGCTGGCCGACCACCCGCTGCGCCGCGAGATCATCACCAACTCGGTGGTCAACTCGATGGTCAACCGCGGCGGGATCACGTTCGCCTTCCGCGCGATGGAGGAGACGGGGGCGACGCCGGAGCAGATCGCCCGCGCGTTCGTCGTCTGCCGGGAGATCTTCGACCTGCCGAGCTTCGTGCACGAGGTGGAGGCGCTCGACAACGTCGTCCCCACTGACGTGCAGAGCCAGCTCTACCTCGAGTTCCGGCGTCTCATCGACCGCTCGATCCGCTGGTTCCTCACCTCGCGGCCGTCGCGCCTCGACGTCGCCGGGGAGGTCGCGCGCTTCGGTTCCGTCGTGCGCGAGTTCGCCCCCAGGATCCCCGAGCTGCTCCAGGGCGCGGAGCTGAAGCGCCTGCAGCGCAACACCTCCAAGCTGGAGAAGCGCGGCGTCCCCGACGAGCTGGCGCTGCGCTCGGCGAGCCTGCTCGACCAGTTCTCGCTGCTCGACATCGTCGACATCGCCACCGACACGGGCGAGGAGCCCTCCGACATCGCGTCGCTGTACTTCGTGCTGTCGGAGAAGTTCGGGATCGATGCCATGCTCACCCGCGTCACCAACCTCCCTCGCGACGACCGGTGGGACGCCCTCGCGCGCGGTGCCCTGCGCGACGACCTGTACGCCGTGCTCGAGAGCCTGGTGCGCTCGGTCATGGACGCCTCGACGTCGGGGGCAGCGCCGACGGCGCGCTACCAGGAGTGGGCGCGTGCCAACGCCGAGTCGCTGACGCGGGCCACCACGGCGCTCTCGGGCATCGAGCGGCTCGACAAGCCCAACATCGCCGCGCTCTCGGTGGCCCTGCGCACCCTGCGCTCGGTCATCCGCTCGGGAGCCGCCACGTCGTGACGACGCCACCTGAGGGCGCCCTCCCGCAGGCTCGTGTGGTGGCGCTGCACTGCTTCCCCGTGAAGTCCATGGGCGGCATCGCAGCGACCCGTCTCGACGTGGCTGCGGACGGCGTCGTCGGCGACCGGGAGTGGGCCGTGTACGACGCCGCGGGCAAGCTCGCGAGCGGCAAGCACACGCGCCGGTTCCGCCGCATGGACCCCGTCTTCGACCTGGTGGCCCGCCCCGAGGGCGAGGAGGACGTGGTCCTCACCCTGCCGGACGGCACGGAGCACGTGGCCGGCCGACCGGGCACGGACGACGCCCTGTCGGCCCACTTCGGCGAGCCGGTCCGGCTCGGCCGGGAGGACCGCGTACCCCACCAGGACGCGGCCGCGGTCTCCCTGGTGGGCACGGCCACCCTCGCCGAGCTCGGCCGGCACGAGGGTGACGGCCGCGTCCTCGACCCGCGTCACCTGCGCGCCAACATCGTCCTCGAGACCGACGAGCCGTACGCCGAGGACTCGTGGGCAGGACGCGAGCTCACCGTGGGCGGGGTGCGGCTGCGGGTCACCGAGCCGACCCAGCGCTGCCGCATGGTGGGGGTCGCGCAGGTCGGGCTGGAGCCGCGTGACGGGATGCTGCGCGTGGTCTCCGACCAGCACGACCTGCTGGCCGGCGTCTACGCCGAGGTCCTCACCCCCGGACTGGTGGCCCTCGGCGACGCGGTGACGCTGCCCTGACCTAGGCTTCCGGAGTGCCCACGTTGAACGAGGTGCTCCACGCGTCCACCGACCTCGCCCCGGGCGAGGTGGAGTGGTTGCAGCTGCTCGTCGGCGACTGGCAGCTCATCTCCGACCTGTCCTTCGCCGACCTGGTGCTCTGGGTGCCGGGCGGCCTCGAGGGCTGGCTCGCGGTGGCGCACGTGCGCCCGACCACCGGCCAGATGGTGTTCTTCGAGGACGTCGTGGGCCGGCGAACCCACCGCGGGCGCCAGTCGCTGCTCGACCAGGCGTACGCGGACCGGCGGATCGTGCGTGAGCGCGACCCGATCTTCCGCGAGGACATGCCGGTCCGCGAGGAGGCCATCCCCGTGGTCAAGGCGGGACGCGCGCTCGCCGTGATCACCCGGCACACCAACCTCGCCGCCATGCGCACCCCCAGCCGCCTCGAGCTGACCTACCAGGCGCTCGCCGACGCCCTGGCCCGGATGATCGCGGCGGGGGAGTTCCCCAACGTGTCCGCCCCCACCGGGCAGCGGCGGGGTGCACCGCGGGTCGGCGACGGCGTCATCCGCCTCGACGTCAACGGCGTCGTCTCCTACGCCAGCCCCAACGCCCTGTCGGCGATCCACCGCCTGGGCCACGTCGGCGACGTCATCGGCGAGCTGCTGGCCAAGGTCATCGCCGACCTGCTGCGCGACGAGTCGCCGGTCGACGAGTCGCTCGCGGTCGTGGTCACCGGGCGCGCTCCGTGGCGCACCGAGGTGAGCTCGCGCGGGTCGAGCGTCTCGATGCGCGCCATACCCCTCACCGAGGGTGGTCAGCGCGTCGGCGCCCTGCTGCTGCTGCGCGACGTGTCGGAGCTGCGCCGGCGGGAGCAGGAGCTCATCACCAAGGACGCGACGATCCGCGAGATCCACCACCGGGTGAAGAACAACCTGCAGACCGTGGCCGCGCTGCTGCGGCTGCAGGCCCGGCGGCTGCCCGAGGGCGAGGCCGGCCGGGTGGCGCTGGAGGAGGCGGTGCGCCGGGTCGGGGTGATCGCCCTGGTGCACGAGACGCTGAGCCAGGGTTTCGACGAGGTGGTGGAGTTCGACGACATCGCGGTGCGCGGTCTGCAGGCCATCACCGAGGTGGCCAAGGTCGAGCACCCGATCTCGACGAAGGTGGTCGGCTCGTTCGGCAAGCTGCGGGCCGAGGACGCCACGGCCATGGCGATGATCCTCTCCGAGCTCGTTCAGAACGCCGTCGAGCACGGCTTCACCGGGTCGGCCGAGGGCACAATCTGCGTGGAGGCACAACGCTCGGCCGACGACCTCGGCGACGAGCTGCTCTCGGTGACGATCAGCGACGACGGGGTGGGCCTGCCGGCCGACTTCCGGCCCGGCACCTCAGGGCTGGGCACCCAGATCGTGGAGTCGCTCGTGCAGGACCTGCGTGGGCGGATCGCCTGGGAGAAGGCCGAGCCGCACGGGACGCGCGCCCGGTTCGTGGCGCGGCTACGACCCCTGGGGCGCGACGGCTCCTGAGCGGGGCCGGGCGGGCAGGACTGTGCCCCAGGTCGCGGGGTCCGCGTCCCGGGGCACTCGAGAGTGTGGGGTTGGTTGGGCCTCAGCCGGCGCGGCGGGCGCGGGCGTTGCGGCGCTTGAGGGCGCGGCGCTCGTCCTCGGACATGCCGCCCCAGACACCGGCGTCCTGTCCGGACTCGATGGCCCACTTCAGGCACGTGTCGACGACCTCACAGCGTCGGCAAACAGCCTTGGCCTCCTCGATCTGCAGGATCGCTGGGCCGGTGTTCCCGATCGGGAAGAACAGCTCAGGGTCCTCTTCGAGGCAGGCAGCGCGGTCGCGCCAGTCCATGGATCGTGCTCCTTGGTGTGCAGGGGATTGCGCCGGCTCAGGGCCCAGGGATGACGGGCCTCGGGGCACGGCGCGTCATTGCGGGGTGTGCAGGGGACTTCGGGTGGGCGCAGGGCCGACCGGCTAGCCTAGCCGACCCGTTTTCGCCAGGGTGAAACATGTGTGACTAGTCATTCTGGGGGGCTGGACACAGTTCTGCCAACGGCCCGTCTCATGTTTCTGTTCCACCCTCACAGACCCGGACGCGTTTGGGGACCCCTTGGCGGAAGTAAACATGGCGTGACGGTGAGGTTTTGGTCACATTGCCCCCGATTGCCCCCTGCCCGGTCGGGGCCCTGCCCGGTTTGTCACCGATGTCCCGGGACCTAGGTCCTTGGCTCCGGATCTCGGCCAGTGGGCGGTCCGGCCGCCCGACGGGCCAACTAGCCTTGCGCAGGTGAACGACGAGCCCGCCGCGCCCCACGTCCCCTCCGGCTCCTCCGGGGGCCACGGCGAGGGACGCTCGGTACGCCGCGGGCGCGACACCGCGCGGGACGTCGCCGCCGCGGTGTGTGCGGTGCAGGCCCTGTCGCTGGTGGGCTTCGTCGTCTTCTACCTCGTGGAGCTGGTCCAGGGCGCCGGCGACGACCCCACCCGGGTGGTCATGTCAGCGCTGCTGATCCTCGTCTTCGCGGTCGGCATCGGGGCGCTCGCGCGCGGCTGGTGGCGGGGTGCCAACTGGCCGAACACGCCGACCATCGTGTGGGACCTGCTCCTGCTTCCGGTGGCGTGGAGCCTCTTCCAGGCGGGTCGGGCCCTGGTGGCGCTGCTCGTCGGTGGCGTCGCGGTCGTCGGCATCGTCGCGGCGGTCAGGGCCGACACGAGCGAGGAGCCGCTCAGGCCGGAGTGATCCGGAGCATGACCCGTTGGGGGCTGCCCCGGCGGAGGAGCCGCTCGATGCCCATGACGATGCGGTACTCGAGCGAGTACTTCGGCCGGAACACCTCGTCGAGGCGGCGCATCGCGTCGGGTCCTTCGACGACCTCGGCCCTGGCGGTGACCGTGGGGGCGCCGTCGTCGACGGTGCCCCGTCGGCTGCACGGTCGGAGCTCTACCGTTGGGTTGTTGCGCAGCCGCTTCACCTTGCCGCTGCCCACGGGCGTCGTCACCACGAGTGCGTCGCGGTCGCGCCCGACCCAGACGGGGGTGGGGACCCCGATCCCGTTCTTGCGGAAGGTCGTCAGCGACACGAACTTCTCGTCGGCCAGGTCGTCCAGGGTCACGTCGGTGGGCACGCAGGCGACGCTACCCGGAGGTGACGCGGCGCGCCCCTGGTGCGCCGACGGCCGGGAGGGCGACCTGCACCGGGGTGGCCCCGCCGTTCACGACGAGGTGTCCGCGACCGGGTCGTGCGCCGCGGTCGACGGGCACCCGGACCCCCAGGAGGTCGGCCTGCGCCGTCGAGGCCGGCCCGAGGACGATCCCCGTCCGGTGTCGGGCGACCTCGACGGCAATGCCCCGGTACATGGCTGACAGGGCCGCGGCATCCGCGCCGAGCACCACCAGTCCCTCGTCCCGGTCGACCAGGTGGAGGACCTCGCGCAGCACCTGCTCGACGGGGTGGTCGAGCAGCTCGTCGCCCGCGTCGACGACGACTGCGAGGGCGGGGGTGCACCTACGGGCCCGGACGAGGGCGTCGGCGTCGGTGCCGCACCAGGCGACGCGGTCGTCGTCGCGCAGGACGTCGAGCGGACCGGGACGCGGCGAGACCACGGCCATCGGGTGTTCGCGGCGCAGCAGCTCCTGCGCGAGGTGCAGGAGGCTCGTCGACACCCCTGCGCCCCGGCTGCCGGCGACCAGCCACCGGCGTCCGTCCGTCGCCGGGCACAGTGCCAGCGTCCGGCTCTCGTCCCCGCCCGCGCCGACGGCGGCGACGTCACCACGTAGGTGGTCGCGGCTGAGGTCGTCGGCACCGACCCGGGTGGGGAGGGGGTCGACCCGCCACGGCAGGCGGCCTCCCGTCGTGGCCTTGCGCAGCGGCGGTTCGGTCGGGGGGAGCGCCAGCTGGACCTCGCACCGGTCGGACAGCCATCCCCGGCCCGGCGGCGTGGACGCGCGTGTCACGGTGTCGGGTAGCCCGGCGAGGGCCACGTCCCCACGGTCCGCAAGCCGGAGGACCACCCGGTGGGTTGTCGCCGCGGCGACACGTCCGAGCAGGAGCGACCGGTCGCCCGAGATGAGCGCGGTCAGCCCCGCCCCGGCACCCTCCCGCAGCACCGCGAGCAGGCGGTCCACCGCCGTGCCCGGGGCGAGCCCGCTGCCCAGAACGGTGGAGTCCGAGTGGTGCACGAGGAGGTCCCAGTCGTCGACCAGCAGGACCAGTGGTGCTGGCGCCCCGGTGGTGTCGCCGTCCTCCCACCACTCCGTCATCGAGCCAAAGCCCTGTGCGGCCAGCGCATCTCGGCGCTGCGCGACCTCGGTCGTGAGCCGGTCCACGAGCCGTTCGAGCCTTGCCGTGTCGCTCCACTCGACGTGCGCACCGAGGTGCGGCAACGAGGACAGCGCCGACAGGCTGCCGCCGCTCACGGCGTACAGGTGCAGCGCGGTGGGGCTGCGTCGCGCGGCCAGGCCTCGCGCAGCGGCGAGCAGCGCGGTCGTGCGCCCGCTGCCCGTCGACCCGATGAAGGCCCAGTGGCCCGGACGCCGCAGGTCCAGCTCGAGCCGCTCCTGTGCCTGGGTGTCGGGCCGGTCGACGAGTCCCAGCGGTGCGGTCCACCCGACCCCACTTCCGCCCTCCCGGAGGTCGGGCTCGACCGGTCCCAGGTCATCGGGTCCCAACCGGTCGGGCAGGGGTGGCAGCCAGGCAGCTGGTGGGGCCGCCGCACCGACCAGGGCGGTGGCACGGCGTACTGCGTCGACGATCGCCGCGAGCTCGGTCGGTGCCTCCTCGTCCCGGTCCGGCCACGCGGCAGGTGGGGTGCCGAGCGCGACCTCGCGGCACCGTGGGCCGACCGGGGACAGGTGCGCCACGGGTCGGCCGACGTGCGCCGCCTGGAAGCGCACGAGGGTGCCGCCGCCCACCCTGGCGAAAGCGCGCCCCGGGAGGGACTGGTCGAGCGCTGCGGCGTCCGGGGCGTCGATGACGTCGTCGGAGTCGGCCCGGTCACGCACCCGCAGGGCGATGCGGAGGTTGACGTTGGCCTTGATGTCAGCCGTGACGACGCCGGCGGGGCGCTGGGTGGCGAGGACGAGGTGGACGCCCAGTGACCGACCCAGGGCGGCGATCCGGACCAGCCCGTCGACGAAGGCGGGCAGCTCCTCCGCGAGCGCACGGAACTCGTCGATCACCACCACGAGCCTTGCCAACGGCGCCTTCCGTCCGGCATCGCTGTCCTGGTACTCGACGAAGTCGGAAGCCCCCGCGTCGCCGAGGATGCGCTCGCGGCGGGTGAGCTCGGCCGTGAGCGACCGCAGGGCGCGGTCGGCGAGGGAGCCGTCGAGGTCCGTGACGACGCCGGCCACGTGCGGCAGCTCCGCGCACTCGCGGAACGCCGCGCCTCCCTTGTAGTCGACCAGCACCAGGGACAGGTGCTCTGGTCGGTGGTGCAGCGCCAGGGTGGCGACGAGGGTCCGCAGCAGCTCGGACTTGCCGGCTCCGGTGGTGCCTGCGACGAGCACGTGGGGGCCGTCGGTGGCGAGGTCGACGCGCAGGGTCTCACCGGCCACGACACCCACGGGGACATCCGTGCGGTGGGGCCTGTGCTGCCACCGCGCCACGAGGAGGCTCGGGTCCAGCCACCCTGCACCCGGCGCAGCGGTACTCGGCTCGGCCAGAGGAGCCGGCGGCACCGCCGCGAGGTCGCACAGGGTGAGCAGGCCCGTCGACGACGGCAGGGACACGGCGGTCCCGGCAGGGCTGGCGTCGCGCAACCCCGCCAGCGAACGGCTCAGCCGGTCGCTCCACCAGGAACCCACGGCGTCGAGGACGAGGTGCCGGTGGCCGTGACCGGCCAGGTCGAGGGTCGGGTCATGCGTGCCAGTCGTGAGCACCGCACGGGTCTCCGAGGGCAGCCTGGTGCGGTCGCGGTCGAGCGCCACCGTCACCACCCCGACCGCAGGTCCGTCGGCGAGAACCGTCCCGAGCTCCGGGAGCCCGCGGAGCCGCGAGATGCCGTCGACGACGAGCAGGGTGCGCGGCCCCGTCCACGGTCGGGACGGCCCCGCGGCCGCAGCCCGGTGCTCCTGCCGCGTGTGCACCGTGTCGGCCAGCGCGGCGAGGCAGGACCTCGCGGAGTCCTGCGGCCCGGGGGTGGCGGACACCGTGCCCGACGACCCCGGCCGCCTGCTGCCGTCGGCGGTCCGCAGGTGGGGGAGGCGCAGCAACCAGTCCCACGCCTCGGTGGCTCCATCGTCAGCCGCGACCACCACCACCTCGAGGTCGTGCGGTGACACCAGCGACACGAGCTGGCCGACCAGGTGCCGGGCGACGGATCGGCAGGACGCCGCGTCGCCGGCCACGCCGAGGACCCCGACGGTGTCGAGGGGCACGGTGCAGGGCGCCTCGTGGAGCAGGGGGTGCTCGGGGCCGGTGTCTCCCGGCGGCCGGATGACGCGCACCGCCGCGGCGCGGGTGCACCGCCCGACCGTCACCGTGAGCAGGTCAGCGTCGGTGGCGCCTCGCTCCCACAACCGGTCTCCAGGGGACGAGGTGAGGGCGAGGAGTGCAGCCGGGTCCGGATGGGCCAGGCTCGCTGCCCGGGACTCGGCGGCGCACGCGGCGTCGACGCGCGCCTGCGCCTCCGCGAGCAGGGCCTCGTGGGTCCGCAGGTCCGCGGCATACGTCCGCCGCGCACCCCAGCGGTCGCTCAGGGCGGAGCCGACCATGACCACCGGTCCCATCAGGGCGAAGGCGAGCATCGGCGGACCCAGGAAGACGGCCATGACGGCGGCCACCGGGACGGGCAGCAGCACGGCGACCCAGGGCAATCGGGCCCGACGTGGCGGGGTCGGCGGGGTCGGCAGTGCGATGGCGGACGCGGCCGCCGCCTCCCGGAGCCGGGGGCGCCGGTTGACCCTGCGCGTCCCGTCAGCTGCCCGCACGGTGGAGGCGGGGACGTTCGACCGCGGGCCGAGGGCGAGGGCGCTCGCGCCCACACGCAGCGTCGAGCCGACGGTGAACGGGGTGGGGGTCCCGCCGAGCTCGAGGCCGTCGAGCAGCGACCCGTTGGTGGAGCCGAGGTCGCGCACCGTGACCCCGTCGGGCCCGACCTCGATCTCGACGTGCAGCCGGGACAACCCGTCGTCGTCGAGGCACAGGTCTGCAGCGGGGGAGCGGCCCACGACGTGGCGACCGGCGGGGACCTCACGCACGTGGCCGGCGTCGGGCCCGTGCGTCACGGCGACGGTGACGGGTGTGCGCGGTCGTGGGAGGGGCGAGCCACCGGGCGCATTCAGGGTCGGGTCGTCGGCGGTCGTCAGCACCAGCGCCGCCCCGTCGACCAGCGGCGGCAGCCCCACTGGGGCCGTCTCGTCCACGACGACCCCGGCCACCGCGAGGACGGGTTCGGCAGGCAGCGCCTCGGGGGCCACGAGGGCTCGCGCCAGGCCGCCGGCAGTGGTGCCCTCGGGGACCTCGGCCTCGACCTCGTGGACCGCGCCGACGTGACCGTCGGCGGACCACGACGGCGCGCCGACGCGGTACGCCACGGTCAGGTGCAGTCGCATGCCGCGACCGTACGGAGCCCGGGAGCGGCATGCGGGGCGTGATCCACACCTGTGGATCACCGCGGGCGCAGTGGGGTGATTCGCCCTAGTATGCCGCTGACATCCGAGTTCGGGGACGACGGCCAGGCGCCGTCGGAGCTCAGTGGCACAGGGGGAAGGGACGATGACTGACGCGGTCATGACCGTGGAGTCCGAGGTGCGGGAGCTGATCAGGAGGTCAGGTCTCGACCCGGTGCGCGATGTGCGCCAGCTCGACCGGCTCGTGCGTGACGCGGTGGCGGACTACGACGAGCGGTCGCTGCACGGCGGCCTGCCGACGCTGCCCGACATCGAGGAGGCCGTGAAGTCGGTGGTCGACGCGGTCGCCGGCTTCGGTCCGTTGCAGCAGTACTTCGACGACCCCGAGGTCGAGGAGATCTGGATCAACGAGCCGACCAAGGTCTTCGTGGCGCGCGGCGGTGTGGCCGAGCTGACGACCACCTTCCTCACCGCCGACGGGGTGCGCGACCTCGTGGAGCGGATGCTCAAGAGCAGCGGGCGCCGGGTCGACCTCTCGAGCCCGTTCGTCGACGCGGTGCTCCCCGACGGGTCGCGACTGCACGTGGTCATCCCCGACATCACGCGTGCCCACTGGGTCGTCAACATCCGCAAGTTCGTCGTGCGTGCCTCCCACCTCGACGACCTGGTCGAGCTAGGCACCCTCACCGCGCAGGCGGCGACCTTCCTCGGCGCGGCGGTCGCCTCGGGCCTGAACATCCTCGTCGCCGGCGGCACGCAGGCCGGCAAGACGACCCTCCTCAACTGCTTGAGCTCGGCCATCCCCGCGCGTGAGCGCGTGGTCACGTGCGAGGAGGTGTTCGAGCTCAAGATCCCCCTGCGTGACGTCGCCTCCATGCAGTGTCGCCAGCCCAGCCTCGAGGGCACCGGGGAGATCCCGTTGCGACGGCTGGTGAAGGAGGCGCTCCGTATGCGGCCCTCGCGGATCATCGTCGGCGAGGTGCGGCAGGCCGAGAGCCTCGACCTGCTCATCGCCCTCAACAGCGGCTTGCCCGGGATGTGCACCATCCACGCCAACAGCGCTCGTGAGGCGATCACGAAGATGTGCACGTTGCCGTTGCTGGCCGGGGAGAACGTCGGGAGCCGGTTCGTGGTCCCGACGGTGGCGGGCTCGATCGACATCGTGGTCCACGCCGCGCTCGAGCACGACGGGGTACGGCGGGTGCGTGAGGTCGTCGCGGTGCCCGGGCGAGTCGAGGGTGACGTCGTCGAGACCGCGGACCTGTTCGTCCAGCGCGACGGCGTACTGCGCCGTGCCGACGGGTTCCCGCCGCACCCCGAGCGCTTCCGCAGGGCGGGGTACGACGTGGCCTCCTTGCTGGCGCCGGAGTGATTGGCGTGAACCCCGTGGTCGAGCTCCACGCGACGGGCAGCCTCCTCGGGTTGCTGCTGGGCTGCGGCGTGTTCTGCATCTGGTGGTCGGCCTGGGTCCCCACGGGCTCGCGCCCCGCCTCCCGTCGTCCCTCGTTCGGTGACCGGTTGACCGACGAGCTCGTTCAGGCGGGGTACGCGTCGATGGGTCCGCGGACGCTGCTGACGGCCTGTGCTATCGCGTTCTCCATGGTGCTGCTGACCGTCTACGCGACCACCGGCGTCGCCCCGGTGGCCCTGTGCTTCGCTGCGATGGCCGGGTACGCGCCCGTGGCCCTTGTCCGCATGCGCGCCCGAAGGCGGCGGGCCAGCCTGCGTGAGCTGTGGCCGGACGCGGTGGACAACATCGCCTCCGCCGTCCGCGCCGGGCTGGCGCTGCCCGAGGCCTTGGTGCAGCTGGGCCGCCGGGGACCCGAGGAGCTGCGTCCCGCGTTCCAGGCGTTCGCCGAGGACTACCGCGCGACCGGGAGGTTCCACGAGTGCCTCGACGACCTCAAGGAGCGGCTGAGCGACCCGGTGGGTGACCGCCTCGTCGAGTCCCTGCGGATCGCGCGGGAGGTGGGCGGCAGCGACCTGGGTCGTCTCCTGCGGACGCTGTCCACTTTCCTGCGCGAGGACAGCAGGACGCGCGCCGAGCTCGAGACGAGGCAGGGCTGGACGGTCAACGCTGCCCGGCTGGCCGTGTCGGCGCCGTGGGTCGTCCTGGCGATGCTCTGCACCCGCCCCGAGTCGGTGCGCGCCTACAGCAGCGCCACAGGAGCAGGCGTCCTGCTCGCAGGCGGCCTGGTGTCGGTCGTGGCCTACCGGCTGATGATCCACATCGGCCGCCTCCCCGAGGACGAGCGGGTGCTGCGGTGAACGCCTGGCTCGACGGACTACCGGTCTCGTGGCCGGGCGCTGCGGCCGGGCTCGGCCTGGGCCTCGGGCTGGTGCTGGCCTGGGTCGGTGCGCCCCGCAACCGCCGCCCCACCCTGGACCAGCGCGTGCTGCCCTACCTGCGGGATGCGCCGAGGCCCTCCCGCCTCCTGGCCAAGCGGCCGGTGGGTGGCACGAGCGCCCTGGGTGTCCTCGCTCGTCCCGTGGTCGCCGACCTCGGCCGCCGGGTCGAGCGCGTCCTCGGTGGCTCGGCGACGGTCCGTCGGCGGCTGCAACGCGCCGGCCACGCGCCGGACGTGGAACGCTTCCGGGCCGAGCAGGTGCTGTGGGGCGCGGTGGGCCTCGTCGCAGGGCTGCTCGTCGGCGGTCTGCTCTGGTTGGGCGACCACGGTTCCGTCGTCCCCGCCGCTGTCGTGACACTCGTCGGTGCGGGCGTCGGTGTGGTGGCCCGCGACCAGTGGCTCAGCCGCGAGGCCAACCGGCGCGAGGAGCGGATGCTTGCCGAGTTTCCCACCATCGCAGAGCTTCTCGCGCTCGCCGTCGGCGCGGGGGAGGGAGCGGTGGGTGCTCTCGAACGCGTCTGTCGACTCTCGCACGGCGAGCTCTCCGTCGAGCTCGGCCGCTGCCTGGCGGATGCCCGCGCGGGCGCCAACCTCCCCACCGCCCTCCAGGGCCTGGCCGACCGCACCGGCCTGGTGAGCCTCGCCAGGTTCGTCGACGGCATGGTCATCGCGGTCGAGCGCGGCACGCCCCTCGCCGACGTCCTGCGAGCCCAGGCCCAGGACGTCCGCGAGACCGGGCGCCGCGCGGTGATGGAGGCCGGTGGCAAGAAGGAGATCGCGATGATGGTGCCTGTGGCTACCTAGTTGCCTTTCAGGATGTCCGAGCGGCAGCGGCCGCGCTATGTCAAGCACCCGCTGAAGAATCTTGCGAAACTGTGTGGCAAAACACCGAGTGTCGGGGAGGGGTCGCCGTACCCTCAGAAGACGGGAGGAAGGACTCCCGGGCCAAGAATGGCCGAAGGCCGGTGCGCCAACACCGGCCTTCGCCCGACGAGACCCTGAGAGGAGGGCCCGTCATGGATTCTGCAGTCCTGAGGCTACGCCACCTGATGCTGTGTGGTCAGCCCAACGCACCGGTTCGGACCGACATCACATCGTTCCCGGCCGGCGTCATCGTGATCATCCTGATCATCGTCCGGCAGTTGTACCCGAACGTCGAGCTGCTGGTGCGCCTCCGCGGAGGGTAGCAAGGGCGACATCGACCGTGCCGTCCCCGACGGCATCATCATGGCGAACGTCCGCTTCCTTGCCGGAGGCGGACGTTCGTCGTCGCAGGCCGTCTGGGCTCCTGCGGCCCAAGGGGGACTCCATCGGGGGACGTCGCCCTCCTCGAAAGTGGGGACAAATCCCGGAACGGGCCGCTCTCACTGCAATTTCGTCGGCGACCGCCCGTAGACTTGGGGTAGATGGTCGCGACATCAAGTCCGAGATCAAGCCCCCGACAACTTCGAGGGTCGCGGACGTGGGTCGTAGCCTCTGCCCCAGGTCGGCAAACCCGTCGGCCTGACAAGCCGAAGCCCCCGGGTGCAACCGGGGGCTCGGTGACCTTCCATTACGAAAGATCTTTGATTATGACTCCAACCATAATGCAGGCCATGCCCTGCCGTCACGTTCCGCGCGCAGCGCAGAACTCCGCCGTCGTGGTCATCCTCGTCATCGTGACGTGGCTGTACCCGACCATCGGCTTCAGCGTCACCCTGACGAGGTAGCCCTCAGACGAAGCCCCCGGACCCTCGCGGCCGGGGGCTTCGCCGTCGGTCTGATGCCGAACATCGGCACCATCAAGGTCGTCGCGTTCATCATCCTCGACTCGTGGGGAACGGTTCCCTGTACGACCTGGTGCACGAGATCGTCGACTTTCCTTCGTGAGGGCACCGGTTGTGCCACCCTCGGAGGCATGACCGAAGACCCGTCGATTCTCATGCAGAGCGCGATGCCCGGGGTTTGTTCAGAGACCACCAACGGATGGCTGTACTACTGCGACGTCCACGACACTCACGGCAATGCCGACAGCGAGGCCGAGGCGCGACACATGGCCGCAGCCCATTCCGAGTACTTCGCCGAGGATGACGACGAGGAGGAGTGCGACGTCTTCGTCTGGTCGAGGGCTCAGATGGCCGTCAACACGCCTGGCCGGCCGATGAGCTCGGACTGAGGGTCAGGTGCCGTTGGCCTCGGTCATCTCTTGGAAGAGATACCGCGCCCGCGCGCAAAGTTCCTCTCTGCGCCTGTCGTCGAGTTTGCTGAACGTCGTCACCAAGAGACGGCCCTCTGGCGTGTTGGCCTCATCGGGCATCTCGAACCTGTAACCGGCGGCGTCCGCCGCTGCCTGACGAAGCTCGATCGGGTCAACGCCAGGCATGCCTACGAGCAGCCTTTCGAGGGTTGCGGGGTTCGGCGTCTGTCGACGCGTCTCCCTCGTAGCCCAGTCGTGAACCGTCGAGCGAGGCATGCCTGCGCGTCGGGCGATGGTGCTCCAGTTCTCCCCGGGATGGCGATCGACCCACTCGTGCATCAGTAGTTGTAGCGCGTTGATGATGTCGTCCCCTCGTCCCGGCCAGTGCCTCGGAGGATAGCCAGACATAGGGGGTGTGCAAGGCGGAAACGGTCTGAGACGGTCTTCCTATCGGTTCGAACAAGCGTTCGAATTTCCCGAGAAGGAGAAGGACCCATGACCGAGAACACCACCGCCAAGCCCGCCTTCAAGGTCAAGGCCGGAGGCTCGAAGGGGCAGGCGATTACCGAGCTGCTCGTCAAGGAGCCGGGCCTGTCCCGCGCCGCCATCGCCGAGCGCGTCGGCTGCACCGTCGGGCGGGTAGGGGAGACGATCCGCTTCCTCGCCGCCGAGGGCTCGAAGGAGGAGAAGGCCGCCGCCTCAAAGCATGTCACCGCTCAGGCGAAGGCTCGAGAGGCCGCCAAGCGCGAGACGGAGAAGAAGCGGGCGGCGGAGAAGGCCGCAAAGGCGAAGGCGAAGGCCGCAGCCCCGAAGAAGTGAAGGCCCCCCTCGAGGCGCCTCCGGTGGACAACACCGGAGGTGCCTCTTCCCTTGCCCCCGGATACGACGAAGGCCCCGGCCGGAGTAGTGAAGCTCGCCGGGGCCTTCGCCGCTCTGCTTCCCTCCGGCGGTACGGAGGCCAACCGCCGGAGGGAAGGTTCTACGTCACCGGTCAGAACGAAGGAGTCGCCAACCCGGTCCCAGTGACGATGGAGACGCCGGCCGGGTACCGGGTCGCCTGCGCGACGTAGCGGTACACCCGCAGGAAGACCGACAACTGGTCGGCCTTCGGCGCCCTGAAGGCTTCGGCGTTGAGCGCGCCCTCGTACAGGACGTGGACGTCGCGCTTGAGGACGATGATCTTGTCCTCGTTCGTGCCTGCGCCGAACGCCGTCGAGATACCGGGGTCGGTGAAGACGGGGATACCACCGATTTCGCCCACCTGCCCGAAGCCAGGAGCGCCGGGGTTCTGCTGGCCCACGGCGTTGTAGGGACCCTGCCCGCTCGGCACGATCAGCGGGCGGCTGCCGGAGTCGACGGCGGCCAGGAGCCAGTACCACCGTCGCGGGTGCATCACGATGGCGTCGGGGGAGTCGTAGACACTCGTCGTGACCCGGGACGCCGCGTCGGCGATCTTCGGGTACAGAGCGGCGACCGTCGGCGACGCCGAGGTGAAGGTCACCGTGTTCGTGCCAGCGACCTGGAGGAGCCCGAGACGGCCGGCCGTCACGTTGTTGAGGACGAAAAGGTTCGTCTTCGACGCGAGGTCCTTGACGAGGTCCTGGAGAAGGATCTCGTCCATGTTGATCGGGGACTGCTCGATCAACTGGACGGCGACGGTCTGGCCGCCGGCCAAGGTCGCCACCGTCGCCTGGACCGCGCTCGTCACAGCATCGGTCTGCTGGACGCCGGTGTTCTGGCTGGCCTGCTCGGCCACAGCGGTGCCGCTGACGAGCTTCGGCACGTTGATCGAGTCGGTGCCGGTCGGCAGCGCCATGTTCTGGACGAGGTCCGCCGTCACCCGGCGAGACCGCGCCAAGGCGATGAACTGGTCGACGAGCCATGCCGGAGGCACGAAGTCGCCGCCTGCACCGTCGGTCGTCGTCAGCGCCCTGGTCTCGACCTCCTGCCGGTTCCGCTGGAGGCGCTGCGACGCCTCGCCGTTGTAGTCGCCGCGGATGTTCACCGCGACCATGTCCTTGACCCAGCTCGACCGCTGGTCGCCCTTCGCGTAGGTCCGCTCCTCGTTGCCGACCGACCAGCCGGTGGCGTTCCGTCGGTGGGTTGCCGAGCTGTCCTCCAGCCCGAGCTGCCGGCGGCTCTCGCCGATCTTGCGGCTGATGGCGCCGAACTTCCCGGCGTCGAAGGCGGCGGAGAACATGCGGAGCGCGTTGCGGTGGAACTCGAAGGTCCGAGCCTCCGAGGCGGTCATGTCCCGCCGCTCGCGCTCGGCCGGCTCGATGGCCCGCTGCATCGCCTCGGCGTGGGACTCCATGACGAAGCGTGCCGCCGCCTCATCGATGTAGCGAGGGTCGCCGCCGTTGTCCCGGATGAAGTCCTGGAACGACGGAGGCGCGATGGTGTCGTCGTAACTCATGTCGTTGGTCCTGTTCAGGTGCGCCCACACGGGCGCTTCGATGAATGGTTGGAGAGATTCACCGAGGACTCGACGGCTGGCATGCCGACGTCCTCTACCTGACGACGCAACGGCCGGCTCGGACTTCGCCCCTCGACGAAGCGATAGGAGCGACAAGGGCTTTCGCTGCCTCGAAGGATCAGTGGCCGCCGAGTCGGAGTGGCTGCACGAGCTTGCTCGTCCTTTCCGAACGTATCAGGGCTCCTGGCCGAGGTCCGCTTCGAAGTCCTTCATCTCGCTCTCCGTTGTGCGGCGGTTGAAGGCGATGGTCAGCTCCATGGACCAGAGGCGCAGCAACTGCCGCCACTTCTCGCTGGCCACCGGCCACTCGAAAGCGTGGATGCGAGCGACGTCGCAGAGGGCGATCGCCGCGCCCAGCGGCAAGTCGTTCATCGCCTTCCAGAAGACGCGCCTCACCTGGTCCATCTCGGCCGGCCTGTTGACGTAGGCGGCGACGAGGTAGTCGGCGAAGGCCAGCCGGAGAGGTTGGTACACGCCGTCAAGTGGACCAGGCCCGAGGTTGACGAAGCGGTCGCACATGATGCCCGCTTCGTCGCTCACTTCCTTGAGGAGGTCGATGAACCACCGGTCGTGTTCCGACCAGTCATCGTCGATCCCTAGGGGCCTGGCCTTCGACAGGTCCTCCTCGTCTTCGAAGTCGTCGATGTCGAAGTCGTTGTTGTCGTGCATGTCATTCACCTTTCGTGTTGATGTTGATGCTCCGTTTTTTGTGGGGAGAGTCGCGCGTGACCACGGGGGTCACGTCGGTTGGCCTCTCAGAAAAACCGCAGATGCTCGGAGCGGATCGAGGGCGAGGGGACCGGCCAGAGGCCCTGCTAGTGGTTTCCTCAGGGCCCTGAGACATCCCGAGGAGGGCGAGCGGGTGCTATCGGGCACCGGCCGGGTTTCGTGGCGCCAGAGGGCGTTTCTCAGAACCACGCCGATCACCAGTCCCGGCTGCGAGGTCGAGGTTTCCTCCGCCGTTGGGCGAGCTTCGCGCCTCTCGATGAGTTGCAGCCGAAGTGAGCCGGTCGGCATCGGTCGAGTGGCGGCAGTCCTGTGCCGTAGATGGCGAGCGGGTCGAGGTGGTCCAGGCTCCACATCATCGGGCCGGACTTGAGGTCCATGTTGATCGGACCGCCGCAGATGTGGCAGACCGGCGGGTACTCTTTCTTCGCCTTGTCCCTGAGCCGTCGCCACGCCTGGCCGTAGCCCCGGTGGTAGGGGTGCACGTCCTTACCCATGACGCGCCTCCTTGGCGAAGGCCCGATTGGACCAAGCGTTCCCGGAGACAGTTTTTTGGTCGAATCGGTCCGATCGGCCCAATCGGTCGGATCGGTCCAATCGGGGCGCGAGTGGTCCCATTGGACCGATCGGACCACCCCTGGGACACGGGCCCGATCGTGGACCAATCGATTCGACCGATCGGACCAACCGCTGGTCGAATCGGTCGGATCGGCCCAATCGGTCGGATCGGTCCAATCGAGCGGCCGCCAGGTCATACATCGGAATCACCGAACCTCGGCAGGTGCCACTCCGCCCGGCGGTCGAGGCCGGTGCCGATCGCCTTCGATACAACCCCTGCGTAGCCCTTTGCCCTCTTCAGCGTCGTGCTGCTGTACCCAGCGCGCTCGGCGGCGGCCTCCACGTCCTTCCGCGGTGCCGAGCCACCCTGCGCCCGGAGGAACTGGGTGATGAACTCCGCACACTGCTCCTTCTGGCGAGCCACACCGGACGACTCCTCGGCGGAAGCGCGGTGCAGCTCGCCGACCGGCGTCTGCAACTCGTCGGTCCAGTCGACCTTGCTGGTGCGGACAGTCACACCGTCGCGGGTGATCGACTCATCGGACAGCGCGTAGACCTTGGTCGAGCTGCGACCGGTGAGGTTGTTCTTGAGCATTCCGAAGAGGCCAAGGTCGTCATCGTCGGGGTGGGGGATGACGACGTGCACCGACCGGGGGACGGCGGTGAAGGCCGTCGAGCCCATGATCGCGTTGAAGAGGTCGCCGTCCCTCGTCTTGTTGAAGTGCATCAGTCCGAGGACGACAGCCCCGGTCGCGTCAGCCATCTTGGCCAGCGGCTCCAGGTCCCGTCGGACGTCAGCGTCCTTGTGCGAGTCCGTGTTGGCGCCGAGCCTGGACATCAGCGGGTCGAGGATCACCATGGCGGCGCCTGTCTCGGTCACCGCCTCCTTCAGCGATGCCACGTCCACCGTCAGGTTCAGCGGCATGGTCGAGTCGCCGACCTGCGCCTCCACGCTGAAGACGAGGTTGAGGTCTGCGCCAGCGGCCGCCAGCCTCGGGACGATGGTGTGTCCCCACGAGTCCTCCGTCGCGCAGATGAGGACGGCGCGCGGCTCGCCGAAGAGCTCGCCAGGCAGCTCGCCTCTGGTGATCCGGGCCGCGATCCAGGCGGCGATGGTCGACTTGCCGAGGCCCTGCCTTCCGGCGAGAACCGACAGGGAGCCAGTCGACAGCCGGTTGTGCCACAACCACTTGGTTTCTTCCATGACGAACTCGTTGGCCTTCCTCACTACGACTCGGCGGACTTGGTTGCTGGTCTGGTCCATGGCGTTGGTCTCTGTCGGTGTCGTTGGTGATGGCAGCAGGCGCGTCTCGAAGGCAGGCGCGAACTGCCCTGTGCACTTCGGTCCTTGGCAGTCGATGCGGGCTCTCGGCTCACCGGCGACGATGCCGAAGGCGCCAGCGACCATCCGCTGCCACTCGGCCTCCCACTCGGCCGGCCGGTCTGCGCCGACCGTCATTCCGAAGGCGACCCGCAGCGCCTCCAGGGCGGTGGCGACCCCGTGGTGTCCCTGCTGGCCGAAGAAGAGCAGGGCGAGGACTGTGTCCTTGGCGGCGTCATGACGAGAGGCGCCAGCCTGGAGGGCCGACATCGCCTTCCCGAGTCGGTTCGTCACCATGGCGCAGGAATTGCCGGGGGTGAGCCAGAGGGCGGCGTCCGCCGGAGGTTCGGCGACGACACGCTCCTCCTCGAGGCGGCCGCCGGTCAGTCCCTCCACCCATGCGGCAGGTAGCTCGGGAAGGTCCTCGACCTTCGGGATTCTTACCTCCTCGCCGGTGCTGAGTCGCCACCGGTACGTGCCACCGTTGGGGTGGACGCTGGGCCAGGCGACGGCGTACCGGTGGCCGTACCGGATGACCTCGATGCCCTCGGCGACGACGTTGGGCCACGCGAGCCCCTTCGGCACCCTGAAGAAGCGGATGCCGGACACGGGGTCAGCCGGGTACCGGCTCGAAGAGATGTAGGTGTCGGGGAGCTCGCCCCACTCTTCGATCTTCTTCGCGAAGTTGAGGCCGCCCGGCTTGCCGTCGTAATTGTCGACGTCGAGGCCGATCACGTTCTCCGGCGTGCGAAGGCAGATGTTCGCGTCATGAGGTCTCGCCTCGATCCACGACTGGATGTCCGCGCCCGAGGGCCACAGCCCGTCGCGACCGGTGTATCCGGACGGCGGCGCGTCCTTCTTGCGCGGCGGAAGCGGTAGCGGGGACCATCCCGAATGGAGGTAGTCGAAGGCCGAATCGGCATATGGGCGAACGGAATCCGGCCCGGTAGGATCGGTCTCAGTACGAAGGGAATCGGTCGAGGGCCTCGGTGGTGTGGAAACGCCGGGGCCTTCGTCATGGCTGGGCATCTCGACCTCCCAGGTGATCGACGAGCCTGAGCAGGCGCGCCGTCGGTCGGTGGATCTGGCGGTAGACGAAGTCGCTGAGAGCGACGGCCACGGCATCGGCGATGGACGTCGTTCCCCAGTTGTCCCGCGCGCGGTCCTGGGCGTAGTTCACCCCATCGGTGTCCCACCCTTGGGCCGAGAGAAAGCCACCAGCCTGCGTCGCGTCGAGGCTGATGACAGCGAATGTCTCGCCGGTCGTGACGTCTTGCACGTAGACACGGACGCTCGTCATCGGACCTCTCCCATCAGAAGGGCGATGCGGTCCCGCTGCTCGTCCGTCAGGGGAGGCGCAGCAGCGGCCAGCTCGGAGGCGTAGGCGGCGACTCGTTCGAGCTGCTCGCGTCTGGGCCGGATGTCATCGGGTACGGCGCTGACGTTGCTGAGGTGGTCGATGATCGTTTCGGTGAGGAGTTCACGCCTGGTGTCGTTGATCGCCTCGGCCAGGTCCTCGCCGAGTGCGAGCTTGGTCGACGCGCCGGAGATGTGCGCCCGAATGCGGCGCGACCGGGAACCTTGGCGAATGAGGGTTCTGCGGTGTGGCAGCGGTTGTGACTGCGCCATCGTTCTGCTCCTGGGGAACGGAGCCGACACAACATGGTGCGGCTCAATCTTCCCCAGGCAGAGAGGCACTAACCGGGTAGCTCGGACGCCTTCGAAGTCACTTATCCACGACCCTGATCGATGCAGGGTCTGGTCCTCATGGACTCAAGCGCAATTAGACTCTAACCCCGGTTCCTGACGGTCAGCCACTTTCCATTTCCGGCCTCTCTCAGGCCCTCGGCCGGTGGCCCCGGTAGTTAGTGCCGGCCCCTGTCCGAAGCGTTTTCTCAGGTGCCCTCTTGGGTTTTCTCAACGCCACTCGACCCTGACGAGCCGTGGGTCGAACCGCACGCCCTTGCCGGCAGGGTCGACGGTCACCGTCATGAGGGCGTTGACGACGGCTCGCTTGGACAGGATCGGCAGGCTCGCCCACCGGGCGGCCACATCGCCTGCGCCGACGATGGCCGACAGGGGAGAGCCGGAGGTGGCGGCGTCGAGCTCCCGCTGCACGTCCTCGAGGTCACCAGCGATCTTCAGGAGTTGCGTCTTCGCTGCTGCGGCGTCGAGCAGGCCCTCGCCGAGCATCGACGTGAACTGTTTACGGCGGTCGACAAGTTCGACCTTCGACTGCCGCAGCGCCTCCAGGTCCTTGCGGCTCGACAGGAGGTCGGCGGCGTCGGGCTTCGACAGTCGGGCGATGACAGTTGCTTCGACGACCTCGTCGACCCGGGCTGAGTCCCGGGTGAGGTAGCAGGCCCGGCACCGGTAGACGCGGATCCCGCTGTTCTTCGTGGCGAACATGCGACCGCCGCACCGGCCGCAGATAGCGAGGCCCGACATCAGGTGCTTCACCTGCGTCGAAGGCGCGGTCTTCCGCCTTGGATCGGTGAGGACGGCAACCAGCCGATCGAAGGTGTCGCCGTCGAGGATCGCTGGTCCGGTGTCGGAGACCTGCGTCCCCTTGTAGTGGACCCGACCAGCGATCCTCGGGTTCGTGACAGCCCGGCGGAGGCTCGTCACCGTCCACTTCGCGCCGGTCGAAGTCGTGGTGCCTGCGTCGTTCAGGTCCTTCACCATGTGGGCCATCGACCCGCCCGCGAGGACCGCCTGCACCGTCCGCCGGATCACCTCGGCCTCTTCGGGGACGACCTTGACTTCGTTGCCGTCGCGGTCGAAGCCGAACGGGCGACGGGTCCAGAGGACCATGCCGGCCTGCGCCCGCTGCCTGTTGGCGGCGACCTGCCGGACGCCCTTCTGCTCGACCTCGTACCGGGCGACGTGGGCCAGCATCCCGGCGACCATGCGGCCGGCCGGAGTGGACAGGTCGAGGTCGGCGGCCTTGACGGCGGCGATCCTCAAGGACCGCTCCTCGGCGATGTCGATGAGGTCGGCGAGGTCGCGCAACCGCCGGTAGAGCCGGTCGGTGTGGAAGGCGATGACGGCGTCATGGCGGCCGGCCTGGAGGTCCTTCAGCAGGCGCGTCCATCCGGCCCTCGGCTTCGCCCTTGCGGTGGCGCTGGTGTCGTTGTCCTCGTAGACCTCGGCCACCTCCCAGCCGAGGCGCTCGGCAAGGGCTCGGCACTCGTCGAGCTGGCGGGCGACGGCAGCGCCGGCGCCGGACTTGTCTTCGGACTGGCGCAGGTAGACGGCGGCACGGGGCTGGCTCATTCATGAATAGTACTGGGTGGTACTAAGGGTCCCCGTCGTCTTCCTCGTGCTGCCCGTCACCGTGCTGTTCGCCGTCTACCCGGGCTTCTCGTTCCTGCGGTTCTCCCTCTGAAGCGCCCGCGAGTCCTTCTCCACGCCTCCACGAAAGGAAGACAGATGACACGCCTGACCCATGCCCTGACCCGTGCGCAGCTCGCGCTCGAGAGCTCGGTCCGACGCAGCGAGCGGGGTGACGTCCCCGGCTGGGTGATGATCACGCTCATGACGGCGGGACTCGTCGCGGTGCTGTGGACCGTCGCGGACGAGCAGCTGCGCGCGCTGTTCTCACGGGCGATGACCAGCGTCACCGGTCCCTGACCGATGCGGTCGGCGCCCGAGCGCCCCAGCCGCCGCGGGCGCGAGTCCGGTTCTGCGGTGGCCGATTTCGCCATGGTGTCGGGGCTGGTGTCCGTGATCTTCGTTGCGGTCTTCCAGGTGGGCCTCGCCCTCCACGTCCGCAACACGCTGATCTCCTGCGCCTCTGAAGGAGCCCGCGTGGGCGCGCGGGCGGGCGCCGACCCGGCCGACGGTGTGGCACGGACCAGGCAGCTGATCGGCCAGTCGATCTCGCCGCGCTTCGCGCAGGACGTGACCGCCGACGTGGTCGAGGTCGACGGGGTACGGGTGGTGGCGGTGCGCGTGACGGCTCCGCTTCCGGTGCTGGGGCCACTCGGCCCCGACCGCGCCCTCGACGTCGTGGGCCACGCGTTCCTGGAGGACCAGTGATCCTGGCCCTGCGGCAGGTCCGGGCGCGCGCCCTGCACCGCGGGGAGGCGGGCAGCGCACTGGTCGAGTTCGTGTTCCTCGGGGTGCTCCTGCTCGTGCCGCTCATCTACCTCGTCATGACCCTGGCGCGCCTCCAGGCCGGTGCGTACGCCGCGTCGACGGCTGCGCGTGAAGGTGCGCGGGTCTTCGTCACCGCCACCTCCTCACCGTCCGCTGAGCCGCGCGCCAGGGCTGCCGCCCAGCTCGCCTTCGAGGACCAGGGTTTCCTCCCTGCCGACGGGGAAGTGTCGGTGGGTTGCGACGGTGACCCCTGCCTGCGGCCGGAGGGGCGCGTGGAGGTGCGGGCGACCGTACGGGTGCCGCTCCCGTTCGTGCCCGCGTTCGCCAGGGACGTCGTGCCCCTCGAGGTGCCGGTGTCCGCCAGCCACGTCGGGGTGGTCGACCGGTTCCGGGAGGCGCCGTGACTCGCAGGGTGAGGGCGTGGCGGTCTCGGCGGGGCAACGGCGCGGCGGGGGACGAGGCGGGGCAGGTCGGCATCCTCATCCTCGGGTACACCGTCGTGGCCATCCTGCTCATCGTCGGGACCATGGCGGTGACGTCGGCGCAGCTGTCGCGCATGCGTCTGCTCGACGCCGCCGACGGCGCGGCACTGGACGCGGCCGACTCCCTCGACCTCGCGGCCTACCGGGAGGGCCTGGGCTCCTCGGTGGTCGTCAGCGACGACACGGTCGTGCGCACCGCGACCGCCTACCTCGAGGACCGACCGCTCCCGGTGGGCATGCTCGGCTGGCAGGTCGCCCCTGGCAGCGGGAGCCCCGACGGCCAGACCGCCGTGGTCCGGCTGCAGGGCCGGGCCGAGCTGCCGTGGGTCGGGCCGCTCCTCGAGGCGCTCGGTGGCTCCGTGACCATCACGGTCGAGTCGCGGGCACGTTCGGACCTCCAGCCCGTGCCCTGAGGGTGGCGGGGTGACCCATACGGGGCCGCCCGAGGGTGTGGGCAGGGCCACCCGCCCGCCCCACCTCGCACCGGGCGGCCCGGACTAGAGTGACGGACGAACCACACCAATGGCGCTGGAGGCTTGAACCATGTCCGACCGTCCTGTTTCCGTCATCGTCGCGGGCGCGCGTACCCCGATGGGCCGCCTCCTGGGGTCGCTCAAGGGCTTCTCCGGCGCAGACCTCGGCGCCGTCGCCATCAAGGGCGCGCTCGACAAGGCCGGTGTCGCCCCCGACCAGGTCGACTACGTCGTCATGGGCCAGGTGCTGCAGGCCGGCGCGGGACAGATCCCCGCCCGCCAGGCCGCCGCCAAGGCCGGGATCCCCATGAACGTCCCGGCGCTGACCATCAACAAGGTCTGCCTCTCCGGCATCAACGCCATCGCCATGGCCGACCAGCTCATCCGTGCCGGTGAGGTCGAGGTCGTCGTCGCGGGTGGCCAGGAGTCGATGACCAACGCGCCCCACCTGCTCGAGAAGTCCCGCGAGGGCTACAAGTACGGCGACGTGACCATGCGCGACCACATGGCCTTCGACGGCCTCTGGGACGCCTTCACCGACCAGGCCATGGGGCTGCTGACCGAGCAGGCCAACACCGGTGACCAGCAGTTCACCCGCGAGCAGCAGGACGAGTTCTCCGCCCGCAGCCACCAGCTCGCTGCCCGCGCCTGGAAGGACGGCCTGTTCGACGACGAGGTCGTGCCGGTGTCGATCCCGCAGCGCAAGGGTGACCCGATCGAGTTCAGGACCGACGAGGGCATCCGCGCCGACACGACGACCGACTCGCTGGCCAAGCTGCGCCCGGCGTTCTCCAAGGACGGCACCATCACCGCCGGCTCCGCCAGCCAGATCAGCGACGGCGCGGCCGCGGTCGTCGTCATGAGCAAGACCAAGGCGCAGGAGCTCGGGCTCACCTGGCTCGCCGAGATCGGTGCGCACGGCATGGTCGCCGGCCCCGACTCGACCCTGCAGCAGCAGCCGGCCCGTGCCATCGCCAAGGCCTGCGAGCGCGAGGGCATCACCCCGGCGGACCTCGACCTGGTCGAGATCAACGAGGCGTTCGCGGCGGTCGGCCTCGCCTCCGCCAAGGAGCTCGGCATCGACGTCGACAAGGTCAACGTCAACGGCGGCGCCATCGCGCTCGGCCACCCGATCGGCATGTCCGGTGCCCGCATCGCCCTGCACCTCGCGCTGGAGCTCAAGCGTCGCGGCGGCGGCGTCGGCGCGGCCGCGCTGTGCGGCGGTGGCGGCCAGGGCGACGCCCTCATCGTCCGCGTGCCGAAGACCGCCTGACACCCGGACGCCTGACACCCGACGCCGGCACCCCAACGCCGACACCCGACTACGACCGACCACCGGAGGACTGACCGCTTGGCTCCCCGCACCGTCGACGTCCCTGCCCTGGTCGAGTCGGCCAGGGCAGGCTCGCCCCGCGCCGTCGCCCGCCTGATCAGCCTCGTCGAGGACGCCCACCCCGCGCTGCGCGAGGTCATGGCGGCCCTGGCCCCGCACAGCGGGACCGCGCACATCATCGGCATCACCGGCAGCCCTGGCGTGGGGAAGTCGACCTCCACCAACGCCCTCGTCGCGGCGTTCCGCGCGCGCGGCCAGCGCGTGGGCGTGCTGGCGGTCGACCCGTCCTCGCCGTTCTCCGGGGGAGCCCTGCTCGGCGACCGGGTCAGAATGCAGGACCACGCCCTCGACCCCGAGGTCTACATCCGCTCCATGGCCAGCCGCGGCCACCTCGGTGGCCTGTCGTGGACCACGCCCCAGGCACTGCGCGTGCTCGACGCCGCCGGCTGCGACGTCGTCCTCATCGAGACGGTCGGTGTCGGGCAGTCGGAGGTGGAGGTCGCCGGGCTCGCCGACACCACGATCGTGCTCCTCGCTCCCGGGATGGGCGACGGCATCCAGGCGGCGAAGGCCGGCATCCTCGAGATCGGCGACGTCTTCGTGGTCAACAAGGCCGACCGTGAGGGTGCCGATGCGACGGTCCGCGACATCCGGCACATGATCTCCCTCGGCGACCGCACGGAGCCCCACCTCTGGCGACCGCCGGTGGTCAAGACCGTCGCCCAGCAGGGGCAGGGCATCGACGAGGTCATGGAGGCGCTCGACAAGCACGTCGCGTGGATGGAGGAGACCGGCACCCTGCGCGAGCGCCGGATCCGCCGGGCCGGTGACGAGATCGAGTCGATCGCCCTGCAGCAGCTGCGCGCCAGGATGGGCGACCTCCGGCACGGCAACGGTGTCGACGAGCTGGCCGCTCAGGTGGTGGACGGCACCACCGACCCGTACGCCGCCGCCGACCAGGTGGTCGCCGCCCTCGGCTGACGTCGCAAGCGGCGCGGGGTACGGCGCCGGTCAGGCGCGCACGAGCCCGTCCCAGTCCCAGCGCGGCATACCCAACCCCTCGGGCACGGTCGACCCCTCGGGGTTGTAGGTGTCGAGGTCGGCCACAGACCACTCCATGTAGGCGCGCATCGCGGCCCGGAACTCCGGGTCGTCAGGCAGGCCCGCGTCGTCGAGCGCGGCGACGAAGCACTGGACGAAGATCTGGCCCAGCTCGACCATCCCCTCGCCGTGTCCGGCGTGCAGGACCAGCATCGACGACTGGTCGCCACCGCAGTCGCGGGAGTAGCGCGGGGGACCGCCGAGCACCTCGGCCCAGTACAGACCCAGCCGGTCGACGTGCTCCGGGTGCTGGCCGGGGTGGGAGAACGGGTGGCTCAGCAGCGGGTCGGCCACGCAGCGGACGTGGTGGGCGCGGGCCAGGGAGAGGAAGGCGGCTTCCCCGCCGGCGAACTCGTACAGGCTCGGCCGCACCCGAGCAGCGTCGCACGGCCCGGTGCTGGAGTGTCAACCCCCGGCCCCACGTCATAGGGTGAGGCGCGACCCGACCGAAAGGATCGATGTGCAGCCGCAGGTCATCGCCGGACGCTACGAGGTGGTGCGCTCCATCGGCAGTGGTGGGATGGGCACCGTCTGGCTCTGCCGGGACACCGTGCTCGGCCGCGAGGTGGCGGTCAAGCGTGTCGGCGCCCTTCCGGGGGAGCCCGCTGCGGTCGCCCGGGCCATGCGTGAGGCACGGATCGCGGCGTCACTCAACGACGCGAACACCGTGGGCGTCTACGACATCGTCGACCAGGACGACGCCCACTGGCTGGTCATGGAGTACGTCGAGGGGCAGAGCCTCGCGGAGACGATCAGTGAGGTCGGGGCGCTGCCGCCCACGCGGGTGGCCGCCATCGGCAGCGCCGTCGCGCGCGCCCTGGCCCGTGCCCACGACCGCGGCATCGTCCACCGGGACATCAAGCCCGGCAACATCCTCATGGACACCACCGGCACCCCGAAGATCAGCGACTTCGGCATCGCCCGGGCCACAGCCGACGACCAGCTCACCCAGACCGGGTTCATGACGGGGACCCCGGGCTACCTCTCGCCGGAGCTCGCCCGCGGCGGCGACCCGACCTCCGCGTCCGACGTGTGGGCACTCGGCGCGACGCTCTTCTACGCGGTCGAGGGCCACCCGCCCTACGAGAGTCAGGCCAACCCCCTCGCCACGCTCCAGGCGATCGCCTCGGGCACCGCTCGCCCGATGGAGAAGGCCGGCCCGCTGGGCGGTGCCATCGCCGCGATGATGGACCCCGACCCCAGCCGCCGCTGGGACATGGCCACGACCTCCGAGCGGCTCGAGCGCATCGCCAGGGGCGACGCCACGATGCCCCTGCCCGCCGGGGCCCTGCTCGGTGCGGGCGCGGCCGGGGCTGCGGCCACCGAGCTCATCCCCGAACCCCTCGAGTCCACCCAGCGGATGGAGACCGCCCCGGTCCGGCCGACCGTGCCGCCTGCCGGCCCGGTCCCTCCTGGGGGCCCCGGGGACGGCCGCGACGACGGACGTCGTCGACGTTCGCCGCTGGTGCCGATCCTGCTCGCCCTGGCGGTGCTGGGGGTCGCCGCGCTCGCGTACGTCCTGTTCGGCAACCCGGGTGGTGGCAACGACGCCCAGACCCCGTCGGTCACCTCGACCGCGCCCCCGGTGACGAAGACGCCGCCGAGCTCGACCTCCTCGAGCTCCAGCTCGTCGAGCTCGTCGTCGACCAGCTCGACCACCACCACGACCACAACCACGACGACGACGGCGCCGGCGGACAACGCGGGCCTGGAGAAGTTCATCAAGAGCTACTACTCCGACGTGACCAAGGCGAACAAGCGGGATGCCACCTTCGCCGAGCTGACCCCGGCGATGCAGCAGTCCGCGGGCGGCCGCGACGGCTACGAGAGCTTCTGGGCGACGATCAAGTCTGTCGACGTCGGCCAGACCCAGGCGGACGCTGCGGTCGGGACGGTGATCACCAACCTGACGTTCAAGCCGAAGAACGGCGGCGACATCAAGGAGGTCCACCGCCTCACCGTCGAGAAGAGCGGCGACTCCTGGCTGATCAGCGCGGACGCCAAGGTCGGATGAGCACCGGGCCGGCCACCGAGGCATCCGCGGCGCCGCGGGTGCGCCCGGCGCTGGTCCTGGTCGTCGCCCCCGAGCACATCGCCACGGTCGACAGCGAGTTCGCCCGCTATGTCCGTGACTACGAGATCCGTTGTGCCGACAGCGCTTCGGGCGCTCGTGAGGTGGTCGACGACGCTGTGGCGCAGGGCCAGCCGGTGGCCCTCATCGGCGTCGGCTGGACGGTACCGGGTGCCTCGTCCGGGCTCGAGCTCGTGGACGAGCTGCACGCGCGCCTGCCCACCGCCCGCCGCATCTGCCTGACGAGCCGCGGCGACTACGGGCAGTCCCTGCCGAAGCTGCGCGAGGCCCTCGGCCAGGGGCGCATCGACACCTACCTGCTCATCCCGCAGGGCCCGCGTGACGAGGAGTTCCACACGGCGGTAACGGAGTACCTCTCCGACTGGGGGTGGACCGCCTCGACCCCCGAGGTCGCGGGCGTGCAGATCGTCGACGGCAGCGCCGCGGCCGAGGTCGCGCGCATCCGCGACTTCCTCGACCGCATGGGCATCCCGCACCGCGTGCACCGCCCCGACAGCGAGACCGGCCGCAACATCATCAGCGCTCTCCCGTCGGTGCAGGGCGGTGCTGCCCCCGCCTTCCCCGTGGTCGTGTCGGCACTGGCAGGCAGCGCAGTCCTGGAGGGCGCCACGGCTCGGCAGGTGGCCCGGCTCGTCTACGGCTCACCGCAGCTGGTCGACTCCGACGACGTCGTCGACCTCGTCGTCGTCGGGAGCGGCCCGGCGGGGCTGGCCGCCGCGGTCTACGGCGCGTCCGAGGGGCTGGACACGGTCGTCGTCGAGGAGGACGCCGTGGGTGGCCAGGCCGGCACCAGCTCCATGATCCGCAACTACCTCGGCTTTCCGCGCGGGATCTCCGGTATGCGGCTCGCGCAGCGGGCGCGCTTCCAGGCCACCCGTTTCGGGGCGCGGATCTACACCGGTCTCGCCGCCAACGCGATCACGCCCGCGTCGGCGCCGGGGGAGCCACATACCCTCCACACCGAGGGGGGTCCGCTGCTGGCCCGCGCCGTGCTCGTCGCCACCGGGGTGCAGTACCGCCGGCTCGGCATCGAGCCGCTGGAGGAGCTCGTGGGCCTCGGCGTCTACTACGGCGCCGCCACCAGCGCCGCGCGCGAGATGGAGGGCCGCGACGCCTACGTGGTCGGCGGCGGCAACTCGGCCGGGCAGGCGGCCGTCCACCTCGCACGGTATGCCGCGAGCGTGACCCTGCTGGTGCGCCGCCCGGACCTCGCCTCGACGATGTCCGACTACCTCGTCCGGGAGATCGCCTCCACCTCGCGCATCTCCGTCCGCACCTCCACCCGGGTCACCGGAGGGGGTGGCGACGGCCACCTGGAGTGGCTGGAGCTCACGGGGCCCGAGGGGGCGGCGCGGGTCGAGGCTGGCGGCCTGTTCCTCCTGCTGGGTGCCGACCCCTGCGCCGACTGGCTCCCGGACGCCGTGCTGCGCGACGAGCGCGGCTTCGTCTACACCGGCCGCGAGGTGCCGATGGAGCGCTGGGTGGCCGGACGCCCGCCCGCCGCACTCGAGACGACGGTGCCGGGGATCTTCGCGGCAGGCGACGTAAGGGCGGGCTCGATGAAGCGCGTCGCGTCGGCCAGCGGCGAGGGCGCGGCCACGGTCGCCCTGGTGCACGCCCACCTGAGTCCCTGAGGCACGCGCGGACCCGAAAACCCGTTGTGGCGCAATACCGGACGGGCTGACACTCGAGTCATGACCGCGGCCAGCACACCCCGCACCACGACCACGGACAGCCGCCCGTCCGATCGCCGTGGCGACGTCGTGGTGCGGCCGCTGGCGGTCCACGACGACGCCGAGGTCGCGGCCGCCCACGCCGCCCGCGAGGCGTCGTCCAGGCACGAGCGGCCCTGGGCGAAGACCTGGTCGCTGCGGGAGATGGCCGTCCAGCTGCGGTCTGACAGCTCCGTCGAGCGCCTCGAGCCGTATGTCGCGCTGGTCGACGGGCACGTCGCCGGGATGGCGCTGCTGTGGTTCCCGCTGCTCGACAATACGAGCTTCACCTGGCTCGAGGTCGACGTAGACCCCGCGTGGCGGGGCCGCGGTGCCGGGAGCGCGCTGGCCGAGCGGGTTGCCGAACGCACCCGTGCCGAGGGCCGTCACACCCTCCTGGTGGAGGTCAACGTCCCCGACGGCGCCCGTGCGGACCACCCCCACGTCCGGTTCGCGGAGCGGCACGGCTACTCGTACGCCAACACAGAGGTGCGTCGCATCCTCGGCCTGCCGCTCGACCCGGCTCGGCTCGAGGCCCTGGCGGCGGACGCGGCCACCCGCCACGAGGGCTACCGCTTGGAGTCGTACGTCGGCGCCCTGCCCGAGGCCCTGCGCGAGTCGTACTGCGCCTGCTGGAACCAGCTCGCCGTCGACGCCCCGACCGGGGAGATCGAGTTCGAGGAGGAGGCCCTCAGCCCGCAGACCTACGCCGAGGAGCTGGGACGCATGGAACGGCAGGGGCGCACCATGGTCCACACGGTCGCCATCGCGCCGGACGGTGACGTCGTCGCGTACAACGACCTCGTCGTGAGTGCCGACGACCCGGAGGAGGTCATGCAGTGGGGCACCCTGGTGCGCCGCGAGCACCGAGGCCACCGGCTCGGCATGGCGGTCAAGGTGCGTGGGTTGCAGGAGCTGGCGCGGTTCGCCCCGCAGGCCCGGCGCGTCCAGACGTGCAACGCCGAGCAGAACGCGCACATGGTCGGCGTCAACGTCGAGCTCGGCTTCCGCCGCGTCGAGGCCGTGCTGGCCTACCAGCGCCACGTCGGCGACTGACCCACCGGCCCGTCCCCGCGCCCCGAAGTCCCAGACTTCGGGGGAAGACCCGGCCCGGAGAGCCGAAGTCCCAGACTTCGGGCCAAACCCCGGCCCGGAGGCCCGAAGTCCCACACTTCGGGGCAAGCCCCGGCCCGATGACCCGAAGTCCCAGACTTCGGGGCCAAACCCCGGCCCGGCAGGCCCGAAGTCCCAGACTTCGGGGCAAGCCCCGGCCCGGAGGCCCGAAGTCCCAGACTTCGGGCCAAACCCCGGCTCGGTGGGCACCCCGGCCGGGTCGCCGACCGGGCGGGCGTCGCGGAGGTGACCACGCGGAATACGGTGGGGGCATGCTCGTCGCCTTCTCCGTCTCCCCGTCCACCTCCGACCCCGACGGCTCCGTGGGTGCGGCCGTCGCCGATGCCGTCGCGGTCGTCCGCGCCTCGGGTCTGCCGCACCGCACCGACTCGATGTTCACGACCATCGAGGGCGACTGGGACGAGTGCATGGCCGTCGTCAAGGGCGCGGTGGACGCGGTCGCGGCGCACGGACCGCGGGTCAGCCTCGTGCTCAAGGCCGACATCCGGGAGGGCTACACCGGCGAGCTCACCGCCAAGCTCGACCGCCTCGAGGCAGCTGTCGACGCCCGGAGCTGAGTCCCGCCTCCGACCGCGCGACCGGTGATTGTTGCCGGAATGTAGCCATTCGGCGTCGAGGTTGGCTCTAGGGTCGGCCGGGAGGCGCTCGGGGGAGCCGGGCCGGGGGCATGCGCAGGAGGACGTCGACACATGTGGGCCGCGATCAGGTACCGCCGCGCCCAGGCGATCGTGCTCGTGCTGCTGGCCACCCTGGTCACCGCGTGTGCCACGTTCGCACCGCTCTACGAGCGGGCCCTGGAGCAGTCGCTCCTGCGGTCGGCCATCGACGGGGCGCCGGTCGCCGACACCGCCCTCGTCGCCCGCGGTGGCCGCACCGCAGCCGACTCGCTGCGGCGTTCGACCTCCTTGGAGGGCGCTGTCCCGGCTGAGGTCCGGGCCCTGTACTCGGCCCCGATCGGCCAGATGCTCGACGTCATCGAGATCAACCCGAGGAGCGGCCTGAAGCCCTCGCCGGGCCGCCTGGTGGCGCGCACCGACGTGTGCCGCCACCTCAGGCTCACGGCCGGCACCTGCCCGACCGACGAGGGCCAGGTGCTCGTCTCGGCGAAGGACCAGAAGGCCTGGGGCTGGCGGATCGGCCAGCAGTTCCGGACGACGATCCCCAAGGCCAACGGCCAGGTCTACCCGCGGCCCCCGGATGCGCTCGCCACCCTGACCGTGGTCGGGGCGTACGAGGTGGTGCCCGACCCGTCGTACTGGCTGCGCACCCAGCTCGACGGCAAGTCCGGCACCCTCATCACCGTCGGGATGGAGCCCGTGCCGGGGATCGACGACTTCGTCACCACCGAGAAGACCTTCGGCAAGCCGTGGGAGCAGGTGCAGTCGTCCCTGACCTTCCCGCTGCGCAGGGAGCTGCTCTCGGTCGACAACCTCGACCAGGTGACCGCCGTGATCGGCAGCCGGGCCAACGGCTCAGCGCAGAGCGGTGTGCTGGTCGAGAGCGAGCTGCCGTTGGTCATCGCCTCGGTGACCGGGGGCCAGAAGCAACTGCGCGTCATCGTGCCGCTCCTGATGGCCCAGCTGGCCCTCCTCGCCGCGGCGATCCTCCTCCTCGTCGCCCAGGCCGCCGTCGAGCAGCGCCGTCCCGAGGCCGCCCTCGCCCGACTGCGAGGGCGCAGCCGCGAGGGTGCCGGCCGCCTGGTCATGGCCGAGTTGGGGTTCACCGTGGCCCTCGGGCTGCCCCTCGGCTTCGGGCTGGCGGTGGGTCTCTCGGAGCTGGTGCGTCGCACCCTGCTCGCGCCGGGGGTGCCGTTCGAGGTGCCGCCGCTCGCGGTCGTCGGCCTCGCCGCGGCCGCCGTCGTCTGCGCGGGTGCCATCGTCCTGGCCGTCAGGCCCCTCCAGCGGCAGACCATCTCCTCGCTGCTGCGACGGGTGGCGCCCACCCGCGGGGCGACCTTCGGGATCGTCGACATCCTCGCCGTGGCGCTGGCCGCGTTCGGACTGGTGGGTCTGGCCACCAAGTCCCTTACGGGACCCCTGGCCCTCCTGACCCCGACCCTCGTGGCCCTCGCCGGAGGTCTGGTCACGTCGCGGCTCGCCGTCCCGGTGGCTCGGGCCGCCGGTCGCTCCAGCCTCTCGCGCGGGCGGATCGGCCCTGCCCTCACGGCCTTTGGCCTGCAGCGGCGTCCGGCGATGCGCAAGGTCGTGACCGTCGTCAGCGTCGCCGTCGCGCTCACCGTCTTCGCGGGCAATGCCGTCGTGGTCGCCGACCGCAACTGGACGGCGCGCGCCCAGCTCCGTACAGGCGCCCCCCTCGTCCTCGACACCGACAGCCGCAACCCCAGCGCCTTGGCCGCGGTGGTGCGCAAGATCGACCCCACCGGTGACCGGGTCACCCCGGTCGGCGTCATCAAGCAGGTGGCCGCGGGGTCCACGCCGACCATCGCGGTCGATGCCGCGCACTTCTCCTCCGTGGCCTACGCGCCCGCCGGGCAGGAGCTGCGCACGAACGCGCTGCGGCCCCCGCAGGTCGACACGGTGGTCCTCGAGGGAAAGCGGCTCACGGGTCGCGTCACCTGGCGAGTGGCCTCCGAGAGCAACGTGCTCGTCCCGGGGTCCTCGGGGATCTCCGCCGACCTCGGCCCCGTCGAGCTCCGCTTCTCCGTCACCGGCCCTGACGGCACCCCGCTGGTGCGGCAGGTGACCACCTTCCCGGCGAACGGCTCGGGGTCCACCACGCTCTCGACGCCCCTGCTGTGCCCCTCGGGCTGCCGCCTCAACGGCATCGACTTCCGGCCGACCGACCCCGCCACCAAGGTGGTCTCCGCCACGGTGGACGTGAGCGGTCTCGGGGTCGACGGCCGGTCACTGGGCATCGCGGACGCCTCGCGCTGGAACGCGTACGTCCCCCTCAGCGAGGACAGCAGCGACGTCCTCAAGCTCACCAACCCCCGGCCCGACACCATGGAGTTCGACGTGCGCTCCAGCGGGGTGGCCGTCGGCCTCACGTACGGCGACGTGCCCACCCAGGTGCCCGGCCTGCTGGCCGGCGCCGTGCCGCCCGGGGGCTCTGCCGAGGCGTTCACCGCGGTGGGGATCAACGGCGTACCCGTCAGCGTCAGCAGCGCACAGCGGCCCGCGGCCCTGCCGATCGTCGGCGACAGGGGGGTGATGGTCGACTACTCCACGCTGCAACGGCTCGGCGGCACCCTCGCGCCCGGCGGTGTCCTGTCGGTGTGGCTGCGCGACCCGGGGCAGGCCGACGAGGTCCGCAAGGGCCTGGCGGACGCTGGCGTCGGCGTGCTGCGGACCAACACCTACGCCCACGCCAAGGACCTCCTGACGACCTCCGGCTCGGGGTGGGGCGTCCGCCTGGCCCTGTTCACCGGGGCCATGGCGATCCTGCTCGCCGCGCTGGTGGTCATCGTCATGACCGTCACGGGGTGGCGCGTCGTGGCCCGCGACCTCGCCGCGTTGCACATGTCGGGGGTCCGGCTGCCGCTGCTGCGACGGGCCCTGGTGCGCGAACAGCTCCTGCTCGTGACGGTGGGCACGGTCGTCGGCGTGGTCTGCGGGGCCGTGTCGGCCCTGGTGGCGATGCCGTTGCTGCCGCTGTTCGACGACCCCGCGACCCCGGTGCCGGCCCTGGAGATCGCGCCCTCCGTCCCGGCGGTCGCGCTGGCGACCCTGGCCGCGGTCGTGGTGCTGCTGCCCGTCGGCGCCGCGGCAGCCTTCGGCTCCGGTCGGCGCATCGCCCTACGACGCATCAGGGAGTCGCTGTGAGCACGGGCACGACCATCGAGCGGTCCACCGGTCCGGGCAAAACGGCCGGCGCCGACCACGGCCTGGGGGTCAGCACCCGTGGCCTGGTGCACATCTACCGGGCCGACGGGCACGACGTGGCCGCCCTGTCGGGGGTCGACCTCGTCGTCGCGCCCGGTGAGGTGGTCGGCCTGCTCGGACCCTCCGGGGCGGGCAAGTCGACGCTGCTGACGCTCTTCGGCGGGCTCATGCGGCCGAGCGCGGGCCGGGTGAGGGTGGGGGAGCACGAGCTGTCGACGATGAGCGAGCCGGAGCTCGACCGCTTCCGCGCCGCCGACGTCGGCATCATCCTGCAGGGCGCGGCACGCAACCTGCTGCCCTACCTGACGGCCCGGCAGAACGTCGAGTTCGCGCAGCGCTCCGCCGTCCGCGCCGGGCGGGGCGTGCCCTCACCCGGCGAGGTGCTCGAGCTCGTCGGCCTCGACCACGCAGCCACGGCGCCACTCGACTCGCTGCCTCCCGGACAGCTCCAGCTCGCCGCGCTCGCGGTCTCGCTCGCCAGCCGCCCAGGGCTCCTGCTCGGCGACGAGCCCACCAGCCAGCTGCACCACACCTCCCGCGACGTCGTCCTCGACGCCCTGCACCGGGTCAACGCCGAATGGGGCACGACCATCGTCGTCGTCACCCACGACCCCGACGTGGCGGCACGGCTGCCGCGCACCGTCACCATCCGTGACGGCCGCGTCGGCGGTGAGGGTCGCGCCGGTGAGGAGTACGCCGTGGTGGCAGCGGACGGCTCGCTGCCGCTGCCCGCCGCCGCGGTCGAGGCGTTCCCCCCGGGGACGCTCGTGCGCGTGCACCACGCCGACGGGGTGTGGACCCTCGTCCCGGAGCAGGGAGGGACCAGACATGGCTGACCGCGACGTCCGACTCGCGGACCCGGTGCGCGACGACGAGGCGGTCGAGTCCCCGCCGCTGCGCCTCACCGGGGTGGGCGTTCGGTACGGGTCGACCGTGGCCGTCGCCTCCGCCGACCTCGAGGCCTACGCGGGGGAGTTCATCGCCGTCACCGGCCACAGCGGCTCAGGCAAGTCCTCGCTGCTGTGGGCGATCGGGGGAGCGGTCGAGGCCGACGGCGTGGTCCGGCTCGGCGACGACGAGGTGAGCGACCGCGCACAGGCGGCCCGCCTCGGTATCGAGGTCATTCCCCAGGGCAGCGCCCTGGCGGTGCTCCTGTCCGCCCACGAGAACGTCGCCCTCCCGCTGCTCGCCCGCGGGGTGCCGGCCGAGCAGGCGCGCAGGCGGGCCGACGCCGCGCTAGCCTCCGTCGGGCTCGAGGAGTCGGGCAGCCACCTCGCCGAGGAGCTCAGTGGCGGCCAGCAGCAGCGGGTCGCCGTGGCCCGCGGGCTCGCCCTGCGTGGGCGCGTCCTGCTGGCCGACGAGCCCACGTCCGAGCTCGACCACGACAACCGCGAGCGGGTGCTCGCGCTCCTGCGGGCCGAGGCCGACCGTGGCGCCATCGTCGTCATGGCGACCCACGACCCCGAGGCGGCGGCGCAGGCCGACGGCGAGGTCCGTCTCGATGACGGACAGCTCGAGACGGTCAGGGTGCCCCGCGGCTAGCCTGCTCGCGTGCCGAAGCCCATCCGCCTGCCGTTCGACCCGATCACGCGGGCGGCCCAGCTCTGGACCCAGCGCTGGGGACGTTCCTCGCAGCCGCTGGCCATGGCCAGCGCGACCTCGGTCATGCGCGTGCAGCAGCTGCTCATCACCGACTACGACGCGATCGTCGGCCGCCACGGGCTCAGCTTCGCGCGGTACGAGGCGCTGGTGCTGCTCGCGTTCAGCCGTGACGGACGCCTCGGGATGAGCAAGATCGGACAGCGGCTCATGGTCCACCCCACCAGCGCCACCAACATCATCCAGCGGCTGCACGCCCAGGGTTTCGTGGAGCGGGTCCCCAACCCCGACGACGGGCGCGGGACGCTGGCGGTCATCACCCCCGCCGGCCGCGACGCCATGGAGGCCGCCACCGCAGACCTGGTGCAGGCGCGGTTCGGGCTCGGCATGCTGACCGCCGCCGAGCACGAGCAGCTGTTCGCCCTGCTGCGCAAGGTCCGCGTCGGGGCCCACGACTTCGACGGCTGACGCCCGCCTCGCTCGCGCTCGCGCGTCCAGCTTTGGGTGCCGGAGCGCTCGCGGACACGCGCGCTCCGGCGCCCAAACCCTGGGGAGGGCGGGGGCGCAGCTCGGGGTTGAGGGCGCGCCGGCGTGACGGCCGCGGCTGCTGCTTGGACAGGTACTAGGACGTCCTAGTAAATTGCCGGTATGACGCAGACCACTCCCGAGCAGTCCGGTGCCGCCCGCTGGCAGGCCCGCTACGACGCCGCGCAGGCGAAGGGGCAGGTGCGCGACGCCGACTTCACCACCCTCTCCGGCATGGAGGTCGAGCCGGCCTACGGACCGGCCGACGGCAGCGAGGTGCCCGAGCGCATCGGCTGGCCCGGCGAGTTCCCGTTCACGCGCGGTCTGTACCCCACCGGGTACCGCGGCCGCACCTGGACCATCCGCCAGTTCGCCGGCTTCGGCAACGCGGTCCAGACCAACGAGCGCTACAAGATGATCCTCGAGCGCGGGGGTGGCGGCCTGTCCGTCGCGTTCGACATGCCGACGCTCATGGGCCGTGACTCCGACGACCCGATGAGCCTCGGCGAGGTCGGCCACTGCGGTGTCGCCATCGACTCGGCCGCCGACATGGAGGTGCTGTTCGGCGACCTGCCGCTGGAGCAGATCACCACCTCCATGACGATCAGCGGCCCGGCCGTCCCGGTGTTCTGCATGTACCTCGTGGCCGCCGAGCGCCAGGGCGTCGACCTGGGGGTGCTCAACGGCACGCTGCAGACCGACATCTTCAAGGAGTACATCGCCCAGAAGGAATGGCTGTTCGGCCCCGAGCCGCACCTGCGCCTCATCGGCGACCTCATGGAGTACTGCGCCGAGAACATCCCCAACTACAAGCCGCTGTCGGTCTCCGGCTACCACATCCGCGAGGCCGGCTCGACGGCCGCGCAGGAGCTCGCCTACACGCTCGCCGACGGCTTCGGCTACGTCGAGCTGGGCCTCTCACGGGGCCTCGACATCGAGAAGTTCGCCCCGGGGCTGTCGTTCTTCTTCGACAGCCACCTCGACTTCTTCGAGGAGATCGCCAAGTTCCGCGCCGCCCGGCGCATCTGGGCGCGCTGGCTGCGCGACGTGTACGGCGCGAAGACCGACAAGGCGCAGTGGATGCGGTTCCACACCCAGACCGCTGGGGTGAGCCTGACCGCGCAGCAGCCCTACAACAACGTCGTGCGCACCGCCGTCGAGGCGCTCGCCGCGGTGCTGGGCGGCACCAACAGCCTCCACACCAACGCCCTCGACGAGACCCTGGCCCTGCCGAGCGAGCAGGCGGCGGAGATCGCCCTGCGCACGCAGCAGGTGATCATGGAGGAGACCGGTGTCGTCAACGTCGCCGACCCGCTCGGCGGCAGCTGGTACGTCGAGGCCCTCACCGACAAGATCGAGGCCGAGGCCGAGGCGATCTTCGACAAGATCAAGGCCATGGGCGAGCTCGGCAAGGGCCGCAACGCCGAGGGCGGGGTGGACCACGAGGTCGGCCCCATGACGTCCGGCATCCTGCGCGGCATCGAGGACGGCTGGTTCATGTCCGAGATCGCGGAGGCCGCCTTCCAGTACCAGGTGGCGCTGGAGAAGGGCGACAAGAAGGTCGTCGGCGTCAACTGCCACACCGCGTCGGTGACCCACGAGCTTGAGATCCTGCGCGTCAGCCACGAGGTCGAGCGCGAGCAGGTCGCCGCGCTGGCCGAGCGCAAGGCGGCTCGCGACGAGGACGCCGTGCGGGCCGCGGTCGCCCACCTGGTGGAGGTGGCTCGCACCGAGGACAACATGGTGCCGGCGATGCTCGACGCGGTGCGCGCCGAGGCGACGCTGGGCGAGATCTGTGACGCGCTTCGCGATGAGTGGGGCGTCTACCGCGAGCCCGCGCGCTTCTAGGCGCCCGGCCCCCTCGGGGCCCGCAAGCCTCGCGGCCCGCAGCCCGGCTACGTGCCGGCGTTGCGGGCCGCTCGGCTGAGACGGGCGTACGCCACGTCGGCGAGCAGCTCGATCAGGCCGTCGACGAACGCCTCGTCGGGCACACCGGTGGCGAGGGCCCGGTGCATCACCGAGCCCACGACGACATCGGCGAGCAGGTCGACGTCGACCATCTCCGGCGTGATCTCCCCGCGCCCGATGGCCCGCTCGACCGACGTCGCCACGAGGGCGTGCAGCCGCGTCGACAGCGACCCCCGCACCGCGACCCCCACACCCTCCGGGTCGCGGGCCGACTCGGCGAGCAGCGCGGCGTACGCACCACCGGTCGAAGGGTCGCGCAGCAGGCGAGCGGCCTCGTCCACCCCCGCGCGCATGTCGGCAGCCAGCGAGCCGTGGTCGCCGACCTCGATCTCGTCGAAGACCGCCGCCACCGCGTGGACGGCGAGCTCCACCTTGCTCGGCCACCGGCGGTAGAGCGTGCTCTTGGCCACCCCTGCCCGGGCCGCGACGTGCTCCATGGACATCCGCGCGACGCCCCGGTCTGCGAGGACCTGGCGTGCGGCGAGGGTGATCGCCTGCTCGGTCGCCTCCTCACGGGGACGTCCTGGGCGGCGGTGGCGGCTGTGCCCGGCTCGGGTGGTCATCAACGGCGATCATGCCACCGGGGAGGCCGGTTGACCTCGAGGTGGAAATGTCGCCGAGGATTTGTGGAGGCAGGTGGGGCTGCGTCATGGTGGAGGGAATGCCGGTGCGGGGAGGACTCCTGTGCCGGCCCGCCCACGTAAGGAATCCTGCTGTGCCGACCTTGGCCACCCGCATCCTCCTGGCTGCGCTGACCGTGATCGGGCTCGTGCTCCTTGCCGTCGGGTCCTGGTTCACCTTCCACCTCGGACCCTCCGGCAGCGCGACCTTCACGACGACGCCGCCGCGAGGCACCGTCGTCGTGCTCGAACCCTCCGTGCTCAACCGCGTGGACCGCCCGACCACCGTCACCGCCGTCACCCGCAGCGGGGCCCCGGTGTTCATCGGCCGCGCCACCCCTTCCGACGCCACCGCGGTCGTGGGGGGTGCCGACGTCACCTCCGTGACCGGCGCGCGCGTGCGCTCCTGGTCGCTCGACCAGTCGCGGTCCGGGGCCGGCCCCGCCCCCGCGCTGGCCGGCGCCGACATCTGGCACGGCACCGTCACCGGCAAGGGCAGCGCCCGCGTCCAGGTGCGCCCGCAGGATGCGCCGGAGGCCGTCGTCGTCGCCACGGCCGACGGGCAGGCAGCCGACCTCGCCTCGGTCACCGTGACCATCGAGCGGCGCACCTGGTTCTTCCAGGCCCTGCTGGTGTCGCTCGTGGGGCTGCTCGCGACCGCCGCCGGAGCAGCCGGGCTGTGGCAGCAGCGCCGTCACCCCGTGGCGGTGGAGGAGGCCGAAGGAGGCCCTGACCGGGCCGACGGCGCCCGACCCACCGAGGAGGTGCCCTCATGAGCTCACCCGCCCGCTACGTCGTCGCCGGCGCCCTGGCCCTGGCCCTCGCCGGCTGCGGGGCCGGTGCCTCCATCGTCGGCGTGGGCGACGCCCCCGCCCAGGTGACCACCACGGCCCCCATCGGGCGCGACGCCGCGCAGAAGGTCGCCGAGCGCGTCCTCACCCAGGCCGCGGCAGCCGAGGCCGCCCCGGCCGCCGAGGCCCAGAAGCTGCGTACGGCGTCGCTCACCGGCTCCGCGCTCGCCGTCGCCGACGCCGCGGCCAAGCTGGGGTCCACGGCCAGGCGGCCCGGCACGACCGCCCCGTTGACCCGCACCGACCCGCCCAAGGTCCTGGCCGTCTCCCGTGGCACCGCATGGCCTCGGCTCATCCTCGTCCAGTCGACCAACCCCGACGGGGCGCCGGTGCTCAACCTGCTGACCTCACCCGACGCCGCGACGCCCTTCCGGCTCTCCTCGTCGGTGACCATGCAGCCCGGCACCGAGGTCGCCGCCCTCGACCCGCTCGACGAGGGTTCCCCGCGGGTCACCGACGCGACGAAGCTGGCGGTGCAGCCCGACGAGCTCCTCACCGAGTACGCCGCGAGCCTGGCCTACCCCAAACCCACGCCCGCGAAGGCCGTCGCCACCAACGACCCGTTCTCGACGGCGGTGCGTGCCAACGCCGCCGCGCAGGCCAAGGCGTTCGGCAAGCTGGCCACCCTCCAGCAGAAGCACACGGTGCACCCCGTCCAGACGGTCTCGTTGGCCCTCAAGGGTGGCGGCGCCCTCGTCTTCGCCCTGCTCGAGCGCACCGACACCATCAGCCTCAAGCCCGGCGGCAAGTCCCTGACGCCGAGCACCGAGTTCCAGCGCCTCGTGGGCAAGAAGACGCTGTCCAGGAACGCGGTGCTGCGCAGCTACGAGACCGTCGCGTTCACCGTGCCGGCCGACGGCAGGGCGAGCGTCGTGGGCGCCGACGAGGTGCTGTTCTCCGCCAAGGGCTCCTGACCAGCAGCGGGCGGCCCGGCCACACCCGGGCGGCCCGGCCGCACCCGACCGGCACGGCCGCACCCGACCGGTACGGGCACACGCGGCTGGTACCGCCGTACCCGACCGGTGGCGCAAGGGTGCCTGGGCGGCCGCTGCGCCCGTGAGGAAGAATCGTCCCCATGACTGATCAGCCGTTCACCGCAGGGGGCCTGCGCGGGGCCGTCGACCTCACCGGCCTGCAGGGCCAGCCCACCGGATCGGCCCAGGCCCGTCCGGGTGGCACCGGGGGCGCGGCGGCGGCCGGACCGGGTGGGCAGGGCCGCGCAGGTGCCGGTACGGGGGCGGCGGACGGCGTCGCCGGCCGCACCGGTCTCGTGGTCGAGGGAACCGACGCCAACTTCACCGAGGTGGCCAACGCCTCGGTCGGGGTGCCCCTGCTGCTCGTGCTGTGGGCCGCGCAGGTGCCCGAGTCGCGCGACTACCTCGACACGGTCGTCGGCCTGGCGCGCGCCCTCGACGGGCGCCTGCAGGTCGTCAGCGTCGACGTCGAGCAGAACCCCGCCCTGCTGCGGGCGTTCCAGATCCAGAGCGTCCCCGTCACCCTCGGCCTCATCCAGGGCCAGCCGGTCCCGATGTTCGCCGGCGTCCAGCCGGCCGAGGCCGTCCGGCCCGTCCTCGAGGAGTTCCTCGGCCTGGCGGTGCAGCAGGGCGTCACCGGACGTGTCCAGCTCACCGACGACGGTGCGCAGGTCGACGACGAGGTCGTCGAGCCGCCCCTGCCTCCCCTGCACCAGGAGGCCTACGACGCGATCGAACGGGGCGACCTCGCCGGTGCGCACGCGGCGTACACCAAGGCGCTCAAGGAGAACCCCGCGGACGCCGACGCCGAGCTGGGCCTGGCGCAGGTCGGGCTGATGCAGCGCACCGAGGGTGCCGACCTGCAGGCCGCGCGGGCGGCCGCTGCCGACCGTCCCACGGACGTCGCCGCGCAGACGCTCGTGGCCGACCTCGACGTCCTCGGCGGCCACGTCGAGGATGCCTTCCTGCGGCTCATCGACCTCGTGCGCGCCACCAGCGGTGACGAGCGCGAGCAGGCGCGGGTCCACCTCGTGCAGCTGTTCGCGGTCGTCGGTGCCCACGACGAGCGCGTCCGCAAGGCCCGCACGGCCCTCATGAGCGCCCTCTTCTGACGCGTCCCTGAGCCGTACCGGAGCCGTACCGGAGCCGGACCCGAGCCGTTTTCCACTTTCGGGGTCACGTCGCAGCCGACAGGATGGGCTGCATGGCGAAATCCCAGGAACACCTCATCGGTCTGCTCCTCGGGGCGGAGGGCGACTGGCCCCGCGCGTTCGAGACCCTGGCCCAGCGCATGGGCGTCGTCACCGACCCGGCCGGCACGGAGCACCGCGTGTCGACCGAGCGCGTGACCATCGAGCCGTTCAACCTGCGCGACAAACCCCGCCACGACCTCGTCATCGACCGGCTGGCGCACTGGTACTACCACCCGCGTGAGTGGCTCAAGAAGGTCGCCCTCATGGACGACGTCTACCTGCTCAACAGCCCGTTCACGTTCCAGTCGATGGAGAAGCACTCGGCGTACTGCGCGTTGCTGCGCCTGGGCATGAACGTCCCCGAAACGGTCCTCGTGCCCTACAAGAACCCCATCGACAACGTCCGCTGGGCCTACACGTCGGAGAAGTACAACAAGGCCTTCGACCTCGACCGGATCGCCGACGAGCTCGGCTACCCGATGTTCATGAAGCCGTTCGACGGCGGCGCGTGGCGCGGGGTCTCGATGATCAAGGACCGTGCTGCGCTCCACACCGCCTACGACGACTCCGGCGAGATGCTCATGCACCTGCAGAAGGCCGTCGACGGTTTCGAGGTCTTCGCCCGGGCCCTGACGATCGGGCCCGAGAGCATGGTCATGAAGTTCCGGCCCGACGAGCCCATGCACAACCGGTACGCCGTGGAGCACGGCTTCCTGTCCGACGCCGTCGGCACCGAGGCGGTCACCATCGCCCAGACGGTCAACGCGTTCTTCCGTTGGGAGTTCAACTCCTGCGAGATGCTGGTCAAGGACGGTGTGGTCTACCCGATCGACTACGCCAACGCCTGCCCGGACGTCGCCGTGACCTCGCTGCACTACTACTTCCCGTGGGCGATGAAGGCGCTGCTCAAGTGGTCGGTGTTCTGCGTCGCCACCGGCCGCAAGGCGCGCACCCAGGTCGACACGGGACCGTGGTTCGAGGTCGCCGACAACGAGGGCCTCGACTACCAGGCCAAGCTCGCGGCGTACCAGCGGCTCGCGGACGACCACTTCGAGACCGAGCGCTACCGCGAGTTCTGCGACGCCGCGCTTCCGCACCTCGACGAGATGGTGCTGGAGTGGGTCGACTCCGACGACTTCCGCTCGCTGCTGACCGACACGATCCGCGCGACCTACCCGCAGCGCGAGTGGGACTCCTTCGAGGGCCACTTCGGGGGACTCACCCGGCTGTGGGTCTCCGACGAGACCTCCCGGCTCGGGCCCGGGCGCTCGGCCGCCGACGAGGCCGTCGTGGGCGGGCCGGCCCCGGCGCTGACCGACTGAGCAACGACCCCGGACGCCACTGACGCCCCCGGACGCGACTGACGGGCCCCGCCGAGGTGGCGGAGCCCGTCAGACGACAGGGGTGTCGGGGCCTCAGCAGGCCCGGCACTCCTGCTCGACCTGGTGGCGGCGTGCCTCCGGCTGCATGAGCCGGGGACGGCGCAGGCCACGGACGCGGTCGAGGGTCGCGAGGTTGGGACCGGTGTTGCTCGTACGCGGGAAGGTGCGAGGCCCGGGCTGGCGTGGGGTGTTCGTGGGCGTCATGTCGTGGTCAACACCGTTTCGTGCCCGACTTGTTCCTCGCCGCCGTCCGCTCACAGCGAACCCAGGGTTCCGCCCGGCTCAGTGACGGGCCTCAGCCGCGCAGGGCGGCGTCGACGACCTCCTTGGCCTCGGCCTGCACCTGGGCGAGGTGCTCGGGCCCCTTGAAGGACTCGGCGTAGATCTTGTAGACGTCCTCGGTCCCCGACGGCCGGGCGGCGAACCAGGCGCTCTCGGTCGTGACCTTGAGGCCGCCGATGGCCGCGTCGTTGCCCGGGGCCTTCGTCAGCTTCGACGTGATCGCTTCGCCCGCGAGGGAGTCGGCGCTCACGTCCTCGGGGGACAGGGCGGCGAGCTTGACCTTCTGCTCGCGGTCGGCAGCCGCGTCGATCCGCGCGTACGCGGGGTCGCCGTGGCGCGAGGTGAGGTCGGCGTAGTGCTGGCTCGGGGTCCTCCCCGTCGCCGCGAGGATCTCCGAGGCCAGCAGCGCCAGGATGATGCCGTCCTTGTCGGTCGTCCACGCGGCCCCGTCGCGGCGCAGGAACGACGCCCCGGCCGACTCCTCGCCGCCGAACCCGAAGCTGCCGTCGATGAGGCCCGGGACGAACCACTTGAACCCGACGGGGACCTCGACGAGCTTGGCCCCGAGGTCCGCGGCGACGCGGTCGATCATCGACGACGACACCAGCGTCTTGCCGATCGCAGCACCCTGCGGCCAGTCCGGCCGCGCACCGCCGAAGAGGTACTGGATCGCCACGGCGAGGAAGTGGTTGGGGTTCATCAGGCCGGCGTCGGGGGTGACGATGCCGTGGCGGTCGGAGTCGGCGTCGTTGCCGGTCGCGATGTCGTACTCGTCCTTGCGGGCGATGAGGGACGCCATGGCGGAGGGGGAGGAGCAGTCCATGCGGATCTTGCCGTCCCAGTCCAGCGTCATGAAGCGCCAGGTGGGGTCGACCAGCGGGTTGACCACGGTGAGGTCGATGCCGTGCCGGTCGGCGATCTCGGCCCAGTAGGCGACGGAGGCGCCACCGAGGGGGTCGGCACCGATGCGCACACCGGCCTCCTTGATGCGGGCGAGGTCGACGACGCCGGGCAGGTCGTCGACGTAGGTGCCCAGGAAGTCGTACGGCTGGGCGTGGCTGCGGGCGCGGCTGAAGGGCACGCGCCGTACGCCGTCGAGGCCGGCGGCGATGAGCTCGTTGGCTCGCGCGGCGATCACCTTGGTGGCGTCGGAGTCGGCGGGGCCGCCGTGCGGCGGGTTGTACTTGAAGCCGCCGTCGTAGGGCGGGTTGTGGGACGGGGTCACCACGATGCCGTCGGCGAGGGCCGACCCCGTGGTGCGCCCCTCGTTGGCCCGGATGATGGCGTGGCTCACGGCCGGGGTTGGCGTGTAGCCGTCGCGGTCGTCGACGAGGACGATCACGTCGTTGGCGACGAGTACCTCGAGCGCGGAGGCCCACGCGGGCTCGGACAGCGCATGGGTGTCGCGCCCGACGAACAGCGGCCCGTCGTAGCCCTGCGACGCCCGGTAGTCGCAGATGGCCTGGGTCGTCGCGAGGATGTGCGCCTCGTTGAACGCCGTCCGCAGGCTCGACCCGCGGTGGCCCGACGTGCCGAACACGACCTGCTGGTCGAGGTCGTGGGGATCGGGGACCTGCGTGTAGTAGGCGGTGACGAGGTGCGCCACGTCGACGAGGTCCGACGGCTGTGCGGGCTGTCCTGCGCGCGGGTCGTTCATGGGGCCACTCTGCCAGCGTTGCGCCCCGCTGCCCACCGCAGTCCCACGAGGAGGCTGGCGACCACCAGCCCCAGCAGGAAGCCGGTCAGGTTGTCCGCGAGGTCGGTGGTGTCACAGGACCGCTCGAGCCCGCGGAACACCTGCTGACCGGTCTCGAACAGCAGGGGCAACGCCGCGCCGGCGGCCACGACGAGGAGCGCCCGGACCCCACGGAGGCGGCTGGCGACCATCGCGGCGAAGACGCCGACCGGCACGAGGAGCAGCACGTTGAGGATGCGCTGGTCGTCGGCGACGACGGCGGTGAGGCCGAGCGACACGCGATGGATCGCGCAGCCGCGGTCGGGCGACAGGACCCCGCGGTCGCGGACACCCGGCGGCGACATCGTCACCGCCGTCGCGAACACCACGGCCCCGCCGAGAAGGACGCGCTCGACGGTGACGGCGAGCCGGGCGCGGCCGTGCCACACCCACCAGGCCGCCACCGCGGCGTACACGAGCACGACGGGGACCACGAGCAACGGGATGCGGTAGCCCCAGACGTGGGTCACTCCGTGCGGTCCTCCGCACCGCCCGCAGCGGTCACCCCGAGGCGTGCAGCACCGTCAGCCGCGGCGTCCTCGACCGGTGCGACGTAGACGGCGGACAGGGCCGCGACCCTGACCTCGACCGAGTACGGCTGGCCCTGGTGGGGGTGCTCCTGGGCGGTGACGACGACATCGGCCTGGCTGGGCGTCCCGAACTCGTCGTAACCACTCGTGTCGAGCACGACCTTCCAGTCACCGCCCCGGGGCACACCGAGACGCAGCGGCTCACGGGCCAGCCCACCGAAGTTCACGGCGACGGCGACGACGGGTCCCTGCCGGTCGCGCTCACCGAAACGCAGGTAGGAGTAGGTGTTTCCGGCGTTGTCGTCGGCGTCCAGCCACTCGAAGCCCGACGGGTCGGCGTCCAGCGCCCAGAGGGCCGGGTTGCCGCGGTAGACGCGGTTGAGCTCCTTGACCAGGTTGTGGACCCGGTAGTGGGCGGCGTGGTCGAGCAGCCACCAGTCGAGCTCGCGGCCGTCGGCCCACTCGGCCTCCTGCGCGAACTCGCTGCCCATGAAGAGCAGCTGCTTGCCGGGGTGGCTCCACAGGTAGGCGAGGAACGCGCGCACGGTGGCGAGCTGGTCGTAGCGGCTGCCGGGGGCCTTGCGCAGCAGCGACCCCTTGCCGTGGACGACCTCGTCGTGGCTGATCGGCAGCAGGTAGTTCTCGCTGAAGGCGTACATGAGCGAGAACGTCAGCAGGTGGTGGTGGTACTGCCGGTTGATCGGGTCCTCCTTGAGGTACTTCAAGGAGTCGTTCATCCAGCCCATGTTCCACTTCAGGCCGAAGCCCAGCCCGCCCTCGCTGGTCGGCTTGGTCACGCCCGGCCAGGAGGTGGACTCCTCGGCGATCATGACGATGCCGGGGACGCGCTTGTACGCGGTGGCGTTCGCCTCCTGGAGCAGGCCCACCGCCTCGAGGTTCTCGTGGCCGCCGTGGACGTTGGGCACCCACTCGCCGTCCTTGCGGGCGTAGTCGAGGTAGAGCATCGACGCCACGCCGTCGACCCGCAGCCCGTCGACGTGGAACTCCTCGAGCCAGTAGACCGCGTTGGCGACAAGGAAGTTGCGCACCTGCATGCGGCCGAAGTCGAAGATGTAGGAGCCCCACTCGGGGTGCCAGCCCTTGCGCGGGTCCGGGTGCTCGTAGAGCGGCAGCCCGTCGAACTGCGCCAGGGCCCAGGGGTCCGTGGCGAAGTGCCCCGGCACCCAGTCGAGGATGACGCCGATGCCGGCCTGGTGGAGCCGGTCGACGAGGTGGCGGAAGTCGTCGGGCCGCCCGAACCGCGCGCTCGGCGCGTAGTAGCTCGTCACGTGGTAGCCCCAGGACGGCGGGTAGGGGTGCTCCATGACCGGCATGAGCTCGACGTGGGTGAAGCCGAGGTCCTTGACGTAGTTGACGAGGTGCTCGGCGAGGTCGCGGTAGGAGTGGTGGCGTCGCCACGAGCCGAGGTGCACCTCGTAGATGCTCATCGGCTGCTCCTGGTGGTTGCTCTGCGTCCGCCTGGCCAGCCACTCGCCGTCGCCCCAGTCGTAGCGCGACTGGACCACGGACGACGCCGTGGCGGGCGGCACCTCGGTGGCCTGGGCCATCGGGTCGGCCTTCTCCCGCACCTTCCCGTCGGCGCCGCGGACGAGGTACTTGTACATCGTCCCGTCGCCGACGCCGGGCACGAACAGCTCCCAGACACCCGACTCGCCCAGCAGGCGCATGGGGTGGCTGCGGCCGTCCCAGCCGTTGAAGTCGCCGGTGACGTGCACGGCCTGCGCCCGCGGCGCCCAGACGGCGAACGACGTGCCCACCACGGTGCCGAGCGGCCCGGTGTACTCGCGGACGTGGGCACCGAGGACGGTCCAGAGCTGCTCGTGCCGGCCTTCGCCGATCAGGTGCAGGTCGACCGGCCCGAGGGTGGGGGCGAAGCGGTAGGGGTCGTCCATCTCGTGCTCGACGCCGTCGGCGTAGCTCACGAGCAGGCGGTAGTCCTGGGTGCGGGTCTCTCCCTCGCGCAGGCCGCCCCACACGCCGTCGGCCTCGTGGGCCAGGTCGAGCCGGGTGCCGTCCTCGAACCGCACGGCGACCGTGGACGCGAAGGGCTTGTGGGCACGCACGCGCAGACCGGCCGGCTCGAGGTGGTGCCCCAGCAGGTCGTGCGGCTGCTGGTGGCGCCCGTCGGCGAGGGCGCGGATCGCCTCGGCAGGGGTGGCGGGCACGGGCACTGGCTCGGGCGTGCGGTCGACCGGGGGCTCGGTGACGGGGGCCTTCGGTGCCGACGGGGTGCCACCGGGCTTCTCGACGAGGGACTCGGTCGCGGAGGTGTGGGGCGCCTGCTCCGGCTCCTCGGCTGGCTCCTGCGCCCGGGTGGGCTCGACGGCCGCCGACTCGGCCGCTGCCGCCACAGGAGTGGGCTCGACGGCCGCGGATTCGGCCGGCGGCACCCCTGGCGTGGGCTCGACGGCCGCCGACTCGGCCGGCGGCGCCACCGGGGTGGCCTCGTCCTTGGACTTCTTGGTCTTCTTGTCCTTCTTGCCGAAAGGGCTCACGGAAGGTCCTTCCTCGCATCGTCAAGCAAACGGACCACCGCAGTGGTGGGGATGGTCAGCCAGGTCGGCCGGTTGCGCGCCTCGTAGACCACTTCGTACAGAGCCTTGTCGAGCTGGAACGCGGTGAGCAGGACGGCGTCCTGCCGCGGGTCCCGGCCGGACTCCGCGGCGTACCCGTCCAGGAACGCGCGCTGCGAGGACTCCACCCAGGCGCGGGCGCTGTGGCTGGGGTGGGACTGCTCCCAGGACCCGGCGGCGTAGTCGAACGACCGCAGCATCCCTGCGATGTCGCGCACCGCGAGGTCGGGCCGGATGCGCTCGGAGAGCGGGCGCAGCGGCTCGCCCTCGAAGTCCAGCAGCACCCAGCCGCGGCCCTCGACCTGCAGGACCTGCCCGAGGTGGTAGTCGCCGTGGATGCGCTGCAGGGCCGGCCAGGGTGCGTGCACGGCTGCGTCGAAGACGGCGGCGATGCGCTGCTCGTGCTCGGCCAGGGCGGGCACCTCGGCGGCGGCGGCGACGTAGCGGCCACGCATGCTCGCGACCATGGCGGCGACGAGCGCGGGGGTGACGGGTTCGGTCGGCATGACCTCGGCAAGGCGCGAGTGCACCTCGGCCGTGGCGGCGCCGAGCTCGCGCGCCCGCTCGTCGAAGTCCTCGCCCGCGGCGATGGCGCGCAGCGCGACCCGCCAGGCGTCCTCCGTGCCCGGGAAGAACTCCTGCGCGAACGCGAGGTGCCCGGCGTCCGAGCCCTCGCCGTCGACGGACGGCCAGGTCGCCGCGACGGCGCCCACCATGCCGGGGACGCGCAGGGAACCAGCCTCGGCGAGCGCGCCCTGCACGACGACGTCGGGGTTGTCGCCGGGCTGGAGGGTGCGGAACACCTTGCAGATCAACGGTTTCGCTGCGCCTGCCTCGTCGGTGCAGTCGAAGATGACCGACGTGTTGGACTGCTCGCCGGACAGCACCCGAGAGCCCGTCAGGGTGGTCTGCGTCGTCCACGAGGGGTGGCGCCGCGCCACGACGGCCGGCTCCGGGGTGTCGGACTCGCTGCCCGCCTGGGGGACCGCCTGCTCCAGGACCAGCGCGAGGAGCTGCGCGGCGTAGACCGGGTCCTGCGGGCCGTCGTAGACCCAGCGGGGCCCGAGCACGCTGTGCTCCATCGTGCCCACGAGGGCCTGCTGGCGGCCCTCGAGCGGGGCGGCGCGGTAGGTGAGCGGGACCTGGTAGACCACGGGCTCCGCGCCACCCTCGTCGACGACCAGCAGGGTCTCGATGCCCACCTCGCCGGCGGGGTCGTCGAGGCGCCACGACCACAGCTTGCGCAGCACCGGTTGCCGCCCCTTGGCGGCGTACCAGCGCTGGCGCGCCATCCACGGCGCCACCAGCTCGAGCTTGGACGGCGTGACGCTGGCGGTCGTGTGGATCTCAGCCACGCGCGGCACCCGGCACGAGCCGCAGCCAGAAGAAGTCGCGTGAGCCCAGCGTCAGCGTGATCGTGCCGTCGTCGGAGATCTTCGGGAAGCCGCTGCCCCCGAACAGGTCTGCGAGCTGCGCGCCCTTGAACTCGTCGGGCACGCGGATCGTCGTGGCCTGCGGCCGGCTCGCGAGGTTGTTGACGCACAGCACGGCCTCGGAGTCGGCGCCGTCCTCGTGGTCCCACTCGACGCGCATGAACGACAGCACGGCGTCGTTGTCCGACGGGCAGACCTCGAACTCCCCACGCCCGAAGACGGGGTGGCGCTTGCGGATCTCCAGCATCGCCTTGAGCCAGTGCAGCAGCGACGAGCTGTGCGCCATCTGCGCCTCGACGTTGACGTTGTTGTAGTGGTAGACGAGCGAGGAGATGACCGGCAGGTAGAGCTTGCCGGGGTCGGCCGCGGAGAACCCCGAGTTGCGGTCGGGAGACCACTGCATCGGCGTGCGGACGGCGTCGCGGTCGTTGAGCCAGATGTTGTCGCCCATGCCGATCTCGTCGCCGTAGTAGAGGCACGGCGAGCCGGGCAGCGACAGCACGAGGGCGTGGATGAGCTCGATCTCCGCCCGGCTGTTGTCCAGTAGCGGGGCCAGCCGTCGCCGGATGCCGACGTTGGCGCGCATGCGCGGGTCCGGGGCGTACCAGCCGTACATCGCGGCGCGCTGCTCCGGCGTCACCATCTCGAGCGTCAGCTCGTCGTGGTTGCGCAGGAACGTGCCCCACTGGGTGCCGGCCGGCTTGGCCGGGGTGTCGGCGAGGACGTCGACGATCGGTGCCGCCTTCTCCTCGCGCAGCGAGTAGTAGAGCATCGGCATCACCGGGAAGTGGAAGCACATCTGGCACTCCGGCTCCTCCTCGGTGCCGAAGTAGTCCACGACGTCCGCCGGTGGCTGGTTGGCCTCGGCGAGCAGGATCCGCCCGGGGTACTCGGCGTCGACCATGGCCCGCAGCTTGGCGAGGAACTGGTGCGTCTTGGGGTGGTTCTCGCCGTTGTGGCCCTCCTCCTCGTAGAGGTAGGGGACCGCGTCGAGCCGGAACCCGTCGATGCCCATGTCCATCCAGAACCGCACGACGTCGAACATCGCCTCGTGCACGGCCGGGTTCTCGAAGTTGAGGTCGGGCTGGTGGGAGAAGAAGCGGTGCCAGAAGAACTGCCGGCGCACCGGGTCGAAGGTCCAGTTGGAGACCTCGGTGTCGATGAAGATGATGCGCGCGTCGGAGTACTTCTCGTCCGTGTCGGACCACACGTAGAAGTCGCCGAACGGCCCCTCGGGGTCCGAGCGCGATGCCTGGAACCACGGGTGCTGGTCGCTGGTGTGGTTCATCACGAAGTCGGTGATCACGCGGATGCCCCGGGCGTGCGCCTGGGAGACCAGCTCCTGGAAGTCGGGCAGCGTCCCGAACTCCGGCAGCACCGCGGTGTAGTCGGCGATGTCGTAGCCGCCGTCGCGCAGGGGGGAGGCGTAGAAGGGCGGGAGCCAGAGGCAGTCGACCCCGAGCCACTGGAGGTAGTCGAGGCGCTGGATGAGGCCGGTGAAGTCACCCGAGCCCGACCCCTTGGAGTCGCCGAACCCGCGGACGAGCACCTCGTAGAAGACGGCGGTCTTGAACCACTCGGGGTCGTGCTTCAGGCCGGGCTGGTTGAGGTTGAGACCCTGCATCAGAACCTCCGGATCGCGACGACGTGGACGGGCTCGGTCTCGGGCCCGAGTCTGACGTAGACGTGCTCGCCCCACTGCCAGGACTCCCCGGTGATGAGGTCCTGCGCGGCGATGCCGTCCTGGTAGCCGAGGCCCAGGGCGGGCATGTCGAGGTGGAGCGTCGACTCCCGCGTGGCGTGGGGGTCGAGGTTGGCCACGACGAGGACGGTGTCGTCGGTGCCGTCGGGCAGCACGCGGCGCTTGGAGAACGCGATGATGTTCTCGTCGTCGACGTGGTGGAACGTGATGTTGCGCAGCCAGTGCAGGGCGGGGTGCTCGCGGCGGATCTCGTTGAGCCGCGTGAGGTACCCGGCGAGCGAGTGGCCTTCCTTGGGGCCGCCCGGCTCGTAGTCCTCCCAGTGGCGGTTCTTGTACTCGTACTTCTCGTTGTCGATCTGCTCCTCGACCCCCGGTCGGGCGACGTGCTCGATGAGCTCGTACCCGGCGTAGATGCCGTAGGTGGGGACGATCGTGGCCGCGATGGCCGCCCTGAGCTTCCAGGCGGCCGGCCCGCCGAACTGCATGTAGGGCGTGAGGATGTCGTGGGTCGTGGGCCAGAACGAGGGACGCATGTACGCGGCGGCGTCGCCGGCGAGCTCCTCGACGTACTCAGTGAGCTCCCACTTCTGGTTGCGCCAGGCGTAGTAGGTGTAGGACTGCTGGAAGCCGACCTTGCCCAGCGTGTGCATCATCGCCGGCTTGGTGAACGCCTCTGCGAGCCAGATGACCTCGGGGTGGTCGCGCGCGACGTCGTCGATGATCCACTGCCAGAACTCGACGGGCTTGGTGTGCGGGTTGTCGACCCGGAAGATCTTGACGCCGTGGTCGATCCAGACCTGGATCATCCGGCGCATCTCGGCGTACGAGCCCTGCGGGTCGTTGTCGAAGTTGAGCGGGTAGATGTCCTGGTACTTCTTCGGCGGGTTCTCGGCGTAGGCGATGGTGCCGTCCGCGCGGGTGGTGAACCACTCTGGGTGCGACTCGACGTAGGGGTGGTCGGGCGAGCACTGCAGGGCGATGTCCATCGCGACCTCGAGGCCGAGCTCCTCGGCCCGGGCCACGAACGCGTCGAAGTCGTCGAAGGTCCCGAGGTCGGGGTGGATGGCGTCGTGACCGCCGTCGGGAGAGCCGATGGCGTAGGGGCTGCCGGGGTCGTCAGGTCCTGCGTCGAGGGTGTTGTTGGGGCCCTTGCGCGCCGTCGTGCCGATCGGGTGGATGGGCGTGAGGTAGACGACGTCGAACCCCATGCCCGCGATGGCGGGGAGCCGCTCGGCCGCGGTGCGCAGCGTGCCCGACTTCCAGTGGCCGGTCTCGGGGTCCTGCACGGCGCCCTCGGAGCGGGGGAAGATCTCGTACCACGCGCCGTACAGCGCGCGCTCGCGCTCGACGAGCAGCGGCAGGTCGGCGGACGGGGTCACCCACTCCCGCAGCGGGCGCGCGGTGAGCTCCTCGACGACGGCCGGGTCGGTGGCGGCGTGGAGCCGGGCCATCGGGGGCCGCCGTGTGTCGCGCAGGGCCGTCACCGCGTCGCGGAGCAGGTCCGCCCCGTGCTGGGGGCGCTGCACCTCCGCGAGGGCGCGCTCGAGGACGCGGGCCCCCTCCTCGAGCATGAGCTCGGCGTCGATGTCGGCGGCCACCTTGATGGAGGCGTCGTGCTCCCACGTGCCGTACGGGTCGGACCAGCCCTCGACGCGGTAGGTCCACCAGCCCAGGGAGTCCGCCTCGACGACGGCCTCCCAGGCGTTGAGGCCCGGGTTGGTGCAGTGCATGGGGTAGACGTGCTCGATGCCGTCGGGCGAGGTGAGGACGACCGAGGCGTTCACGGCGTCGTGGCCCTCGCGGAAGACCGTCGCCGACACGGTGAACTGCTCGTCGACCACGGACTTCGCCGGGCGGGCGCCGCAGTCGACGATCGGCCGGACGTCCAGCACGGGGATGCGCCCGATGGGGGTCTGGGGTGGTGCGGTGCGTGGAGCCGGGCCCGGCGCCGTGCCGGCCGGTGGCCTGCGGGTGCCGCGGGGGTTGGGAGGGGTGGGTGTGGTTGCCGAGGGGGTCGCAGTCACGCGCCCGACGCTACTCGGTCTGGGCGTCCGTGCACCTCTGCGCGACCGGCGGTGGCCGCCTGGCGGACCGCTCGTGCTCACGGCCGTGAAGGCCCCGTGAAAGTTTCTGAAAGTTCTGCAAGAAGTCGACAGGCTTTTCTGCTCGTGGCCCTATGATCACCCCTCGTGAAGGCGATCCGACGCTTCAGCGTCCGTACTGTCCTGCCCGAGCCCATCGCGGCCCTCGGCGACCTCGCGAGCAACCTGCGCTGGTCCTGGCACCCGCCGACCCGCGACCTCTTCGAGCGCATCGACCCCCAGCGCTGGACGAAGGTCCGCAAGGACCCGGTGCGGCTGCTCTCGGCGCTGTCCCCGGCCGAGCTCGCCGCGCTCGCCGCCGACACCGGCTTCGTCGCCGCGGTCGCCGCGGAGAAGGCCGACCTCGACACCTACCTCACCGAGCCGCGCTGGTACCAGGCGTGGGCCCAGGCGCAGGACGAGGACGGCGCCGGCGCCCCCAAGGCGATCGGCTACTTCAGCCCCGAGTTCGGCATCACCGAGGTCCTGCCCCAGTACTCCGGCGGCCTCGGCATCCTCGCCGGCGACCACCTCAAGACCGCGTCGGACCTCGGCGTCCCGATCGTCGGCGTCGGCCTCTTCTACAAGACCGGCTACTTCAAGCAGAGCCTTAACCGCGACGGCTGGCAGCAGGAGACCTACCCCGTCCTCGACCCCGACGGGCTGCCCCTGAGCATGCTGCGCGAGGACGACGGCACGCCGTGCGTCATCACCCTCGCGCTGCCCGGCGGCCGTGAGCTCCACGCGCACGTGTGGAAGGCGCAGGTCGGCCGCGTGCCCCTGCTGCTGCTCGACTCCGACGTCCCCGACAACGACGAGGCCGCCCGCAACATCACCAACCGCCTCTACGGTGGCGGCGGCGAGCAGCGCCTGCAGCAGGAGATGCTCCTCGGCATCGGTGGCGTCCGCGCGCTGCGCCTATGGTCGCGGCTCACCGGCGCCCCGGCGCCGGACGTCTACCACACCAACGAGGGCCACGCCGGGTTCCTCGGGGTCGAGCGGATCCACGAGCTGACCCAGTCGGCCGGCCTCAGCTTCGAGGAGGCCCTCGAGGCCGTCCGGGCCGCGACGGTGTTCACGACCCACACCCCGGTGCCCGCGGGCATCGACCGCTTCGACGGCGAGCTCATCTCGCTGCACTTCGGTGGCGACCAGGCCGTGCCCGGCGTCCCTGTCGACCGGCTCCTCGCGCTCGGCGCCGAGGACTACCCGGGTGGCCAGCCCGGCATGTTCAACATGGCCGTGATGGGGCTGCGCCTCGGTGGCCGCGCCAACGGCGTGTCCAAGCTGCACGGCGTGGTCAGCCGCGAGATGTTCGACGGCCTGTGGCCGGGCTTCGACGACGACGAGGTGCCGATCACCAGCGTCACCAACGGTGTCCACGCCGGCACCTGGGTCGACCGCCGCGTCTACGAGCTCGCGGACAAGTACCTCGGCACGCACGACCTCGAGCGCGACAACGCCTGGGACCGCATCGACGAGGTGCCGCGCGAGGCGATCTGGGCGACCAAGCGCGACATGCGTGAGCAGCTGGTCGTCGAGGCACGCCGCCGCACCCGCTCGTCGTGGAAGAAGCGCGGCGCCAGCCCCGCCGAGCTCGGCTGGGTCGACGACATCCTCGATCCCGACGTGCTCACCATCGGCTTCGCCCGTCGCGTCCCGACCTACAAGCGGCTCACCCTCATGCTGCGCGACCCCGCGCGCCTGAAGCGGCTGCTGCTCGACGAGAAGCGCCCGATCCAGCTCGTCATCGCCGGCAAGTCCCACCCCGCCGACGAGACCGGCAAGCAGCTCATCCAGCAGATGGTGCGCTTCGCGGACGACCCGGAGATCCGTCACCGCATCGTCTTCCTGCCCAACTACGACATCGCCATGGCGCAGTACCTCTACCCGGGCTGCGACGTGTGGCTGAACAACCCGCTGCGCCCGTTCGAGGCCTGTGGCACCTCCGGCATGAAGGCGGCCCTCAACGGTGGCCTCAACCTGTCGATCCTCGACGGGTGGTGGGACGAGTGGTTCGACGGCGGCAACGGCTGGGCCATCCCGACCGCCGACGGCGTCGAGGACGCCGAGCGCCGTGACGACCTCGAGGCGGCCGCGCTCTACGACCTCATCGAGAACTCGGTGGCGCCGCGCTTCTACGACACCGACGAGTCCGGCCTGCCGCAGAACTGGCTGTCGATGATCAGCCACACGCTGCGGACGCTCGGGCCCAAGGTGCTGGCCAGCCGCATGGTCCGCGACTACACCACCCAGCTCTACGGGCCCGCGGCCCGCGCCGGCTGGGCGCTCGACGGCGACACCTACGCCGGGGCCCGCGACCTCGCGGCCTACAAGCACAAGGTCCGCCAGGGCTGGTCGTCCGTCCACGTCGACCACGTGGAGTCCTCGGGTGTCTCGGACTCGCCGCAGATCGGCGAGACCCTGCACGTGCGGGCCTACGTCTCGCTGGGTGACCTGACGCCGGACGAGGTCGAGGTCGAGGTCGTGCACGGCACGGCCCGCGACTCCGACGAGCTGCGTGACGTGCAGTGCGAGCCACTCGCCCTGGTCGAGTCCTACGAGGGCGGCCGGCACCAGTTCGCCGGAGACTTCGCCCTCGCCCGGACGGGGTCGTTCGGCTACACGGTGCGGGTGCTCCCCAAGCACGTCGGCCTCGCGAACACGAGCGAGCTCGGGCTGGTCGCCAACGCCTGACCTCCCACCCCCGGGGCCTGACGCCCCGGTCCCGTACCCAGGTGTGCCGCGTGCCCAGAGGCGCGCGGCACACCTGTGAGGGGAGCGGGGTGGGCCGCTCAGGTGGGGTCGACCGCGCGGTACACCTGCAGGCAGGCGGAGCCGACCTCGACCGGGCCGGGCGGCAGTGGGGGACCGGGCTCGCACGGGCGCTCGTGCGTGGAGTCCCACAGCAGCTCGTACGCCGTGAGCCCCGGCAGCGCGGGCAGGGTCACCGTGCCCGGCTGGGACTCGCCCCGCAGGACGAGGAGCAGCGACCGGTCCTGCAGCCACGCGCCGTTGAGGAACATCAGCAGGGTGCTGGTCGAGGAGTCCTCCCAGCGACCGTTCTCCATGGGCTCCCCGTCGGCGCCGAACCACGACAGGTCGGTCGAGCCGTCCTCGTGGACGGGGCGGCCGGTGAAGAAGGTGTGCTGCCGCAGGACCGTGTGCTCGGCCCGCAGCGTCGAGAGGAACTGCGTCGTGGCCAGCAGGTCCTCCTGCCAGTCGTCGAGCCCCCAGTCGAACCACGAGACCTCGGAGTCCTGGCAGTAGGGGTTGTTGTTGCCGTCCTGGCTGCGGCCGAGCTCGTCGCCGGCGTTGAGCATCGGCACCCCGGTCGCGAGCAGGGTCGTGGCGAGCAGGTTGCGCATCGAGCGCCGGCGGGCCGTGCCCACGTCGACGTGGGTGAGGTCCAGCGGGTCGGTGGGTCCCTCGACACCGTGGTTCCACGAGCGGTTGCCGTCGGTCCCGTCGCGGTTGCCCTCGCCGTTGGGTCCGTTGTGCTTGGCGTTGTAGGCGGTCAGGTCGGCGACGGTGAAGCCGTCGTGCGCGGCCACGAAGTTGACCGAGGCGACCGGGCCGCGGTCACGGGCCCCGAACAGGTCCTGCGACCCGGCGAGGCGGGTGGCGAGCTCTTGCACGCCGTGGCCCTCCTGGCCCGCCGCCCTGGCGCCGAGGTCCTGCAGCCAGAACGTGCGCACCGCGTCTCGGAAGCGGTCGTTCCACTCCGCGAACGGCGGCGGGAACTGGCCGGTGCGCCACCCGTGGATGCCGACGTCCCACGGCTCGGCGACCAGCTTGACCCTGGACAGCACCGGGTCGGTGCGCAGGGCGACGAGGAACGGGTGGTCGGGGTCGAAGTCGTCGTTCTGGCCGCGGCCGAGGGCGACGGCGAGGTCGAAGCGGAAGCCGTCGACGTGGCACTCCTGCACCCAGTAGCGCAGCGAGTCCAGCACCATCTTGCAGACCATGACGTGCCGCAGGTCGAGGGTGTTGCCGCAGCCGGTGACGTCGATGTCCTGGCCGCGTTCGTCCAGCCGGTAGTAGGCGCGGTTGTCCAGGCCGCGCCACGACAGCGACGCCCCTTGGCGGGACTGCTCGGCGGTGTGGTTGTAGACCACGTCGAGGATGACCTCGATGCCCTCGGCGTGCAGCAGGCGCACCATGCCCTTGAACTCGTCGAGGGCCCCCTGCGGGTCGGGCGCCGACGCGTACCGCGCGTGCGGCGCGAAGAAGCCGAGGGTGTTGTAGCCCCAGTGGTTGACCAGCCCGCGCTGGACCACCTCCGGCTCGGAGGTGAACGCGTGCACCGGCAGCAGCTCGACCGCGGTGACCCCCAGCGCCTTGAGGTGGGCGATGACCGCCGGGTGGCACAGGCCGGCATACGTGCCGCGCAGGTGCTCGGGCACCTCGGGGTGGAGCATCGTCAGGTTGCGGACGTGGGTCTCGTAGACGACCGAGTCGGCGAGCGGCGTGTGGGGGTGGCGGTCGTCGCCCCAGTCGAAGTCGTCGCGGACGACCACGCACCGCGGCATCGAACCAGCGCTGTCGAGGGTGCCCCGGACGACGTCGTCGCCGCGCAGCCGCTGGTCGACGGGGTGGGCGTAGACCTCCGGCCCCCACCGCACCTCGCCCTCGATGGCGCGGGCGTAGGGGTCGAGCAGGAGCTTGTGGGGGTTGTAGCGCAGGCCCTCCTGCGGGCGCCACGGGCCGTCCGCGCGCACGGCGTACCGCTGCCCTGCGACCACCCCGGGAAGGAAGCCGAACCACGTGCCGTGGGTGCGCTCGGTGAGCCGGACGCGTCGCTCGGTCGAGCCGTCGGTGTCGCCCGCGTCGAAGAGACAGACCTCCACGGAGTCGGCGTGACCGGCGTACACCGCGAACTCGGCACCACCCTCGACGAGGGTCATGCCGAGGGTGGGAGGAAGGTCACGCGGGCGCGTGGCAGGCGACATGGTCCTCAGCCTAGGCAGTGGTTACGGTTGGGGCATGACCGATCCCACGTCGCTGCCCAACTTCCCGCCGCCCCCGGACGAGCACCCCCTGCGCGGGCGGGTCCTGGACGCGCTCATCGACCAGGGCCTGGCGCCCGACATCGACGGCGACGGCGACGTGGCGTTCACCGTGCAGGACCAGCAGCTGTTCGTGCGGTGCACCGAGGGCGACTTCCAGATCATGCGGCTCTTCGGCCAGTGGGCGATCAGCGACGCGGTGCCCAGCGACCCGCTGACCCGCCTCGCCACCTGCAACGAGATCACCCTCCAGCTCAACATCGTCAAGGCCGGTCTGGCCAATGACACCCTCGTCGTCACCGGTGAGCACATCGTCACGCCCACCAGCGACGTCGCCGCGCTCGTCAACATCACCATCCAGCTGGTGCTCGCGGGTGTGCAGATGTGGCACGAGCGCATCATGGGCGGCGGTGGCGAGTCCGGCCCCGGCGCCGGCCAGCCCGCGCCGGACGGCGACCCGGCATGAGCGACGTCGTCTCGGTCGAGGTCGACGGCGGCATCGCGACCATCCTGCTCGACCGCCCGCCGATGAACGCGCTCAACGCCGAGGTGCAGGAGGCGCTGGCCGCTGCCGCCGTCGAGGTGGGGGAGCGCCGTGACGTCTCCGGTGTCGTGCTCTACGGCGGCGAGAAGGTGTTCGCCGCCGGCGCCGACATCAAGGAGATGCAGCACATGTCCTACACCGACATGGTCGAGCACTCGGGCTCGCTGCAGGCCTTCACCCGCACCCTGTCCCGCATCCCCAAGCCGACCGTGGCCGCGATCACCGGCTACGCCCTCGGCGGCGGGTGCGAGGTCGCCCTGGCCTGCGACTTCCGGGTCGCGGCGAGCAACGCCAAGCTCGGCCAGCCCGAGATCCTGCTCGGGATCATCCCCGGCGCCGGCGGCACCCAGCGCCTGACCCGGCTGGTCGGTCCCGCCAAGGCCAAGGACCTCATCTTCTCGGGACGCTTCGTCTCCGCCGACGAGGCGCTGGCCATCGGCCTCGTCGACGAGGTCGTCGAGGCGACCGACGTCTACGACGCCGCGCGTCGCCGGCTCGCTCCGTACGTGGGTGGCCCCGCCCAGGCGATCCGCGCGGCCAAGGAGGCGATCGACCGCGGTGCCGAGGTGGACCTCGACACCGGCCTCGAGATCGAGCGCATGCTGTTCGCCGGCCTGTTCGCCACCAGGGACCGCGAGACCGGTATGCGGTCGTTCGTCGAGAACGGCCCGGGCAAGGCGAAGTTCGAGGGCGCCTGACCCATGGCACCCACACCCTCGGCTGCCGCCAGCGCGGAGGACGTCGAGCGGGCCTACGCCGACAACAAGCTCGCGCAGGTGCTCTACCACGACTGGGAGGCGGGCACCTACGACGAGAAGTGGTCCATCTCGTTCGACGAGCGCTGCACCGCCTACGCCCGCGACCGGTTCGAGGCGATCACCGGGATGCCGGAGCCGCTGCCCTACGGCACGGCGCTGGAGCTCGGCGCGGGCACCGGGTTCTTCTCCCTCAACCTCCGGCTCGCAGGGGTGCTGGACGAGGTCCACGTGACGGACCTGTCCCCGGGGATGGTCGAGGCGGCGAAGGCCAACGCCGAGCGGTTGGGCTTCGCGGTCGAGGGTCGCGTGGCCGATGCAGAGCGAATTCCCTACGACGACAACACTTTCGACGTCGTCGTGGGGCACGCGGTCATCCACCACATCCCCGACGTGGAGGCGGCGTTCGCGGAGATGCTGCGGGTGCTCAAGCCCGGCGGGCGGTTCGTCGTGGCCGGCGAGCCGACGCGGATCGGCGACTGGTACGCCCGTCGCCTGGGACGCGTCACGTGGCACGCCACCAAGGCCGTCACCGCACTGCCGCCGCTGCGTGAGCGGTGGGCCAGGGCGCAGGAGGAGCTCGACGAGTCGTCCCGCGCCGCCGCCCTCGAGGCCGTCGTCGACCTGCACACGTTCGACCCCGACGAGCTCGCCCGCACGGCGCTGCGCGCGGGTGCGGTGGACGTGCGCACCCGTACGGAGGAGCTCACCGCAGCGTTCCTCGGCTGGCCGGTGCGCACCTTCGAGGCCGCGGTGCGACCGGGTGCCCTCGGCTGGGGCTGGGCGATGTTCGCCTACGGCTCGTGGCGACGGCTCTCCGCCGTCGACCGGGTGCTGGCCAGGGCGGTGCCCGCCAGGTTCTTCTACAACGTCGGGATCACCGGCGTGAAGCCCGGCTGAGGTGGACGCAGCGGCCGACGCCGACATGTCGCCCGGCGAGCACGGCGACCGCGCTCCGCGGGGCCGGCCGCGTCCCCTGTCGTGGGTGCGCTGGGTGGGGTGGGCGCTGTCCCACCGAGCCTTCACGCGGCACCACCTGGCGAGCTACCTGCGGATGGCGAGGGCCAGTGCGCGCTGCCCGTCGCTGCGCTTCGAGGGGCCCTGCTTCATCGGCCCCGACGTGCGCTTCGAGGTGCGCGAGGGCTACGGCCGGCTCGTGGTCGGCGCCTACACCCACTTCGGCGCGCACGCGCGCATCCGGGCCCACGAGGGCACGCTGCGGATCGGCTCGAAGTCGGTCATCGGCATCCGCAACACGGTCAACTGCTGGCTGGACGTGTCCATCGGCGATGCCTGCCTCTTCGGCGACGACGTCTACGTCTGCGACTTCGACCACGTGACCGACCGGCTGGACATCCCCGTCAAGGACCAGGGCATCGTCAAGTCGCCCGTCCACATCGGGGACGACGTGTGGTTGGGCACCAAGGTCGTGGTCACCCGGGGCACGTGGGTCGGTGACCACTCGGTGGTGGCCGCGGCCGCGGTGGCGCGAGGCACCTACGAGGACTTCTCGGTGGTGGCGGGTGTGCCCGGGCGGGTCGTGCGGCGACGCCGCTGAGTACGCAGGCGCTCGACGAGCGCGCCTGCGCCCGGTCTGTCACCGTTTGAGAAACCGTTGAGATAGCTCTGCGAGGCTGTCCGTCCCGGCACCCCACACCAGGAGACCCCATGCCCAGCACGATCCTCGGACTCCCGCTCCACCCGCTCGTCGTCCACGCCGTCGTGGTCCTCGTGCCGCTCGCTGCGCTGCTGCTGGCGGCTTCGGCCGTGTCGCCGCGGTTCCGCCGCTGGGCGCTCTACGCGACGCCGACGGCTGCTGTGGTCGGGCTGGTCCTCGTGCCGATCGCGACGAGCAGCGGGGAGAACCTCGAGCGCAACGTCCAGTCGACGCCGACCCTGCAGGAGCACACGGAGCTCGGTGACACGTTGCTGCCGTTCATGATCGTGCTGACGGTCCTGGCGCTGGCCGTCTTCGTCCTCGAGCGCCGCCGCACCGTGATGGTCTCGGACGGTCCCGGTGCCGCCCGCGCCGGGGCGCGGAGTGACGCGCCCGGGCGCCTGGACTCGCCGGTGCTGGTGCGCGCCGTCGCGGTGCTCGCCCTGGTGGCCTCGCTCGCCACCCTCGTGCAGGTCGTGCGCATCGGCCACAGTGGTGCCAACGCCGTCTGGAAGGGCACGAGCCAGAGCGCCTCGGGCTCGGGGGAGTAGCGAGGACCGGGCGGGCCGGCGGGCAGACCCGTGCCGGACGGCACCGGGGACCGCACCGCGGACCGCGCCACACCCGCCGCTGGCATGCTGGGGGACATGGCCGAACCGGAGCCGATCCCTCTCCTGCTCGTGGAGGACGACCGCGAGCTCTCGCAGCTGCTGGTGCGGCTGTTCTCCGGGGAGGGCTACCTCGTGCACGCGGTCCGCGACCTGCAGGCCGGCCTGCACGCTGCCATGTCACGCACGATCGCGGTCATGGTGGTCGACCGCAGGCTGCCCGACGGTGACGGCGTCGACCTGATCCGGCGCGTCCGGACCAGCGGGGTGGTCACGCCGGCCCTCGTGCTGACGGCCCACGGCTCGGTCGAGGACCGGGTCGAGGGCCTCGACGGTGGCGCCGACGACTACCTGGTCAAGCCCTTCGACAGCTCCGAGCTGCTGGCCCGCGTGCGCTCGCTCCTGCGGCGGCACCTCGAGTCGGCGACCGTCGTGCCCCTCGGCGACGGGGCGGTCGACATCGACGCCCACGAGGTGCGCCTCCCGGACGGCTCGCGGGTCGAGCTGTCACCGGCCGAGACCGCGTTCCTCGCCCAGCTCGCCCGCCGCCCGGCACGCGTCTTCTCCCGCGACGAGCTGCGCGACTCCCTGGCCCCGGGCACCCGGAGCCTGTCCCTCGTCGACACCTACGTCTACTCCATCCGGCGCAAGCTCGGCCATGCAGCGATCCGTACGGTGCGGGGAGTCGGGTACCGCGCCGGTGAGCTGGGGTGAGCGCCTCCGGCGACCGCTTCCGCCGCGCGCGGCGCCTCATCGCGCTGCAGGCGCTCGGTGGGGTGCTGGCCGGCGTCGCCGTCGCGGGCCTGGTCACCGTGGGCGTGGTGCTGGTGGGCCAGAAGCGCGAGGTGGGCAGCCAGCTCTCGGCCCTGGCCGCGGCGCCGACGACCAAGGCGGTCCCCAGCGGCACCTTCGTCGTGCGCGTCGACGGCTCGGGCGCGCGCACCGCCTCGCCGGGCGCCCCACCCTCGCTGCCGACAGCGGACGACCTCGCAGCCGCGCGCTCGTCCGGGCGCGACGTGGTCGAGGAGAGCTACGTCGGCGACCGCGAGTACCAGACCCTCACCCGGGTCGTGGACGGGGCCGTGGTGCAGGCCGGCGTGGACCTGTCGCCGTACGAGTCGGAGCGGCACCGGCTGCTCGTGGGCCTCGCCCTGGCGGCACTCGGGGCCGGCCTCGTCGCTGCCTGGACGGGCGACCGGCTCGGACGACGCACGCTCGCGGTGTGGGACGCCGCGCTGGCCCGGCAGCGGCAGTTCATCGCGGACGCGAGCCACGAGCTGCGGACCCCCTTGTCCCGACTGGCCCTGCGCGCCGACCTCGTGGCGCTCGGCGTGCGGACCGACGCCCCGCGGGCTTCGCTGGCGCACGACCTGGCTCTGCTCCGGCAGGAGGCGTCCACCATGGCCGACATCGTCGAGGACCTCCTGCACGCCGCGCAGGTGGGGGCGTCGGAGGAGGCGGGGGAGCTCGTCGACCTGGCCGCGGTGGTCGGTGCCGTCGGCGAGCTCAACCACCAGCTCGCCGAGCAGCGGGGCATCGCCCTCTCGGTGGACGTCGCCGAGGTGCCGCCGGTCCGTGGCGCCGCGGTGGCGCTGCGCCGCGTCGTCGACGCACTCGTGGACAACGCCCTACGGCACGCGAGGTCCCGTGTCACGGTCCGCCTGCGCCACGACGGGGCGCACGTCGTGCTGGACGTCGCGGACGACGGCCCGGGCATGGACCCCACCGTGGCGCACCGGATCTTCGACCGCTTCGCCCGCCATCCCGGCTCGCCGGGCTTCGGCCTGGGCCTCGCCCTGGTCAGCGAGGTGGTGCACCGGCACGGGGGCTCGGTCGCCGTCGTCCCCGCCGACCGGGGCACGACGTTCGAGGTGCGCCTCGACGCGGTGGAGCTGCCCGACCTGGACGTCGGCGTCACGGCGCCCTGAGGCGGGAGTCCAGCGCGGGGAAGCTGCGGTCGTCCATGGCCTGGCGCGCCGCCTCCGCGCGGGCCTCGTCGGCGCGGCCCTGCTCGACGAGGGCGGCGAGGCGGTGGAAGTCGCGCCGGTGCTCCTGTGCGCGACGTGCGGCGTAGTCCACCGACTGGCCGCGGGAGACGAGGAACGCCCAGTCGCTGGACAGGGCGTTCCACAGGGTGAGCAGCAGCTGGTCGAGGTCGGGACGCCGCGCCCGCAGCCGGCCCTCCGCCCGCTCGCCACGCACGACGTCGAGCCAGCGGCGCTGGAGCCACTCGTTCTCGTGGGCCACCTCCGCCACAAGAGGGCCGTCCCACACCGAGAAGTCCTTGCCGGCGCCCCACGAACCGGCGCCCAGCGCCAGCTCGCCGCCGACGTACCCAGCGTCGAGCGCCTTCTCGAGGGTCGTGACCGTGACCCCCGCCGCGCGCAGCGCGCGCACGGCCCGGCCCAGGAACACCGGTCCCTCGTGCCACCAGTGGCCGAAGAGCTCGGTGTCGTAGGCCGCGACGACCAGGCCCGGGGCCCCGGTCGTGGCGTGGGCGTGCCCCAGGCGGTGCCGGACGGCGTCGACGAAGTGGGCCACGTCGCGGTCGACCTGGGCGTCGGCGAGCTCCGCGTCGTAGGGGGCCTTGGCGCCCTCCGCGCTCGAGGGTCCGGTCACCGCCCAGAGCCGGATCCCCGTGGCCTCGTCACGGGCGTGGAAGTCGCGGTAGGCAGCCGCTGCCGGGTAGCCGGTGCGGGAGGACCACACGAGGTTGGTGACCTCGAGGTCACGGGGGACCGCCACGATGTCGGTGCCGGCCACCCGCCATGCCGCGTGAGGGTGGCCGCCGGCGTCGCGCACGAGCTGCTCGTCGACGACGAAGTGGCCGACCCCGTTGCGGCGCAACGGTTCTGCCAGCTCAGGGCGCCAGCCGCACTCCGGCGACCAGATGCCGCGCGGGCGCTCGCCGAGGCGCCAGATGCTGTCGGCCAGCCCGTTGGCGAGCGCGAGCGAGGCGACCTCGGGCAGCAGCAGCGGGAGGAAGGGGTGCGCGCTGGGACCTCCCAGGAGCTCGACCACGCCGGCATCACGCAGCGAACGCAGCACGGGGGAACCGCCGCCACGCCAGCGCCCGGCGAGCAGGTCCGACGCCTTCGCGGCGAGGGCGTGCTCGCGGGCTGCGGCTGCACGGCGATGGGGGTCGTCGCTGAACCCCATCTCGGTGGCGCGCAGCTGCGCCATACCGGCCCAGGTCGCGACGTCACGCCGCATCCGCGGGTGGTCGAGCTGGGCCGCGAGCACCGGGGTGACACCGAGGGTCAGGACGTCGTGGTGGCCCTCGTCGGCGAGGGCGTCGAGCTCGGCGACGAGGGGCACGTAGGCCTCGACCCACGCCTGGAACAGCCACTCCTCGCCCAGCGGCCACACGCCGTGGCCGGGCAGCCAGGGCAGGTGGGAGTGCAGGACGAGGCAGAAGGCGCCCGGCACCGGAGAGGTCACGAGGCACCAGTCTGCCTCAGCCCAGGAGGGTGAGCCCCTCCCGGAAGAACGCCAGCACGGCGTCGGCGCTGCCCAGCTCGTGGAGGGGGCGGGCCGCGCCGAAGGGGGCGTTCCAGAACTCACCCTCGGCCCGGTCCCAGGGCCCCACGTAGGCGTAGGGCCTGCTGATCGTGCCGTCGCCGGGGGACACGCCGTAGTTGACCCGGTCGAGGGTGACCGCGATGTCGAAGTGCTCGGGCCACAGCACCGGCCGCTCCCGCGGTGCCAGCGCCCGCAGGGCCGTGTCCCCCCACCCGAAGGCCTCGGTGACCTCCGCTGCCGCCGCGTCGTCGACCTCCAGGCGATCGTCGGGGGCCACCCCGGGCCCGTCGTCGTACACGCCCGGGGCCGCTGCGGTGAGGTGCAGCTCGGCCGCCAGCTCGCTGCAGGTGCGACCGTCGAGGGACCACCGGGCCGTCCCGTGGACGAGCTCGTGACCCTCCACGTGCAGGTCGGGCGCGGCCACAGTCGCCCACCCACCCTGTACGGCGCGCAGCTCGATCGAGCCGCTCGCGGCGTACTGCGGGCCGGCGAGCAGGAGCTCGGCCACGCCGTGCAGGGAGCGACGGGTGCGGGCGAAGGTGTCCATGACCCCAGTGTGGTGGAGTGGTGTCGTGACGTCGCCCACGGCCGGTCGGCCCCAGCCCGGGGCAGCACTCGTCGTGGCTCCGGGACCCGGGCTGCCCACCGGGCTGCGCATCGACGCCGGCGAGCTGACCGAGCGGTTCTCCCGGTCCTCGGGCCCCGGTGGCCAGGGCGTCAACACGACCGACAGCAGGGTGGAGCTCGAGTTCGACCCCGCGACGTCCCAGGCGGTAGCGGGCCTGCCCGGTGCGGTGCGCGACCGCCTCCTGGAGCGGCTCGCCCCGCACCTCGTCGGCGGCCGCCTCCTCGTGGTGGCCTCGGAGCACCGGGCCCAACGGCAGAACCGCATCGCGGCGCGCAAGCGGCTCGTCGCGCTCCTGCGCGCGGCCGCCGCCCCCGAACCCCCTCCACGCCGTGCGACCCGCCCCACCCTCGGCTCGCGACGTCGCCGGCTGGAGGCCAAGAAGCGGCGCGGCCAGCTCAAGGCCGGACGACGCGCCACCGGCGACGCCTGAGCCGTCTCGGCACTCGTGGTGAGCGTCACGCGCCACCGACATGCCCATTCCGAGCACGGGCTGTAAGGATGGCACCTGACCTCATCTCAATCCCTACCTGGAAGAGGACGATCAGCGCATGAACATCGTCGTCTGCGTGAAATACGTGCCGGACGCACAGTCCGACCGCACCTTCAACGACTCCGACAACACCACCGACCGCGTGGGTGTCGACGGCCTCCTGTCCGAGCTCGACGAGTACGCCGTCGAGGAAGCCCTCAAGATCGTCGAGGCCGGCGAGGGCGAGGTCACCGTGCTGACGGTCGGCCCCGACCAGGCCGCCGACGCGCTGAAGAAGGCGCTGCAGATGGGCGCGCACCAGGCCGTCCACGTCAACGACCCGGCGATCCACGGCTCCGACTCCGTGGCCACCTCGCTCGTCCTCGCCGAGGCCGTCAAGAAGATCGGCACCCCCGACCTGGTCATGACCGGCATGGCGTCCACCGACGGCACCATGAGCGTGGTCCCGGCGATGCTCGCCGAGCGACTCGGCCTGCCGCAGGTGACGTTCGCCTCCGAGCTGACCGTCGACGGGTCCACCGTGACCATCCGCCGTGACGGCGACGCCGCGTCCGAGACCATCGTCGCCTCGCTGCCCGCGCTCGTCTCCGTGACCGACCAGATCAACGAGCCGCGCTACCCCTCCTTCAAGGGGATCATGGCCGCGAAGAAGAAGCCCGTGCAGACCTGGTCGCTGTCCGACCTCGGTGTCGACCCCTCGCTCGTCGGCCTGGAGGCCGCCTGGACCAAGGTCGAGTCGTTCACCAAGCGCCCCCCGCGCGAGCAGGGCCAGATCGTCACCGACGAGGGTGACGGCGGCACCAGGCTCGCGGAGTTCCTGTCCGCGCAGAAGTTCGTCTGAGCCGGCCAGAGAAGGAAAGGAACACCCATGGCTGAAGTACTCGTCCTGGTCGACCACGCGAACGGCACCGTCCGCAAGACCACCGCTGAGCTCCTGACCATCGCCCGCCGCCTCGGCGAGCCCTCCGCCGTCTTCGTCGGCGAGGGCTTCGACGCCGCCAAGGAGGCGCTCGCGAAGTACGGTGCGGAGAAGGTGTACCGCGTCGAGTCCGCGGACGTCACCGACCACCTGGTCGCCCCGCAGGCCGAGGTGCTAGCGCAGCTCGTGGCCTCCGCCTCGCCCGCCGCGGTGCTCATCCCGAGCAACTCGGCAGGCAAGGAGATCGCCGCGCGCCTCGCCATCAAGACCGAGTCCGGTCTGATCACCGACGCCGTCGACGTGCAGGCAGGGGAGGGCGGTGGCGTGCGGACCACGCAGTCCGTCTTCGCCGGCTCCTACTCGGTCACCTCGACGGTCACCAAGGGCACGCCGATCGTCACCGTGAAGCCCAACTCGGCGGCTCCCGAGGAGCACGCCGGCGCCGCTGCCGACGAGGTCGTCTCGATCGAGGTCTCCGAGGCCGCGAAGGCCGCGAAGATCACCGAGTCCAAGCCCAAGGAGGCCACCGGCCGTCCCGAGCTGACCGAGGCCGCGATCGTGGTCTCCGGTGGCCGTGGCACCGGCGGCGACTTCTCCAAGGTCGAGGAGTTCGCCGACTCCCTCGGTGCCGCAGTCGGCGCCTCCCGCGCCGCGGTCGACGCCGGCTGGTACCCGCACACCTCCCAGGTGGGCCAGACCGGCAAGCAGGTCTCGCCGCAGCTCTACGTCGCGTGCGGCATCTCCGGTGCCATCCAGCACCGGGCGGGCATGCAGACGTCGAAGACCATCGTCGCCGTCAACAAGGACGAGGAGGCGCCGATCTTCGAGCTCGTCGACTTCGGCGTCGTCGGCGACCTGTTCACCGTGCTGCCGCAGGCCACCGAGAAGGTCCAGGCCGCGAAGGGCTGACCGGCTCGCACCACCCGTGCGAAGGGCCCCCGACCACAGCGGTCGGGGGCCCTTCGGCGTACGGCGCGTGGGCGCCGTACGCCTGCGCTCACCCAGGTGCTCGCCACACCCAGTTCCGGCGGGTGTAGAGGTCCCGGAAGCCCGCTCGGCGCATGTTGTGCAGGGAGGGGTTGTGCTGGCCCTCACCCTCGGCCCAGGTCTCGGCCACCATGAGGCGCACTCCCGCCTCCCGGGCCAGCTCGACGCGGCGGTGGAAGAACGTGGACTGGGCGCCGCGGCCCCGCGCCCGCTCCAACGTGGCGGCGCCGCAGAACGAGGCGAGGCCGTCGACGAGGTACAGGTTGGCCCCCGCGACGACCTCCTCGCCGTCCCACGCGGCCAGCGGGTGGAAGGCCGGGTCGTCGAGCACGGCGGCGACCATGTCGGCGAGGGGGCCGACGGGCATCCCGAAGCCCACGCAGTACACCTCGCCCCAGGCCCGGGCTGCCGCGGGTGTGACCGGTCCGATGCGCAGGTCGGTCGTCGCAGCGGGTGCGGGGGAGGCGTCCCGGCCGAGCTTGACCCAGCTGTTCCCCGCGGTGATCCCACGCGTCGCGCAGAGGTCGTCCCAGTCCTCGGGCAGGGCCTGCGGCGCGACCTGGATGCACGCGACGCCGCTCCCGCTGTCGCGGTAGAAGTCGAGGACGGTGTCGAGCACCTGCGCCGTGACCGGCTCGGTGACCCCGAGTCCGAGGGCCTTGTTCCAGTAGCCGCCGGCCGGGTCGTCACGCATGGCCAGCGCGACCCCTCCCGCCACCCGTGTCGTCGAGATGCCGAGCGCCTTCTTGACCTCGCTCGGCGCGCCGGACTCGAGCGCGAACATGAACTCCGCCTCGGCGGTCTCCGCGTCCCCGAACGCCGCAGTGGCCGACGTGGCCGGCGTGCCCTCGTCCATGGTTCCTCCTCGCGCGCGGCGCTCAGCAGGCACTGTAGGTCGGCGACGCGACGGTGGGCTCCGCCGAAGGGACGAGCTACCCGGGCTCTCGAGCCACCGGCACCGGATCCCCGGGCGCACGGACGCCCCGGACCACGCGCGATCCGGGGCGTCCGGCGTACTCCGCCGGGTTGGTGGTCAGCGGAGGGCGTTGGCGGCCGCGACGACGTCGACCAGGCCGTGGCCCTTGTCGAAGCTCGTCGTGCCGTTGGTGCCGTTCTCGTAGGGGGCGCCGTCGGTGTACTTGTACGCCGTCGACTCGATGGCCGCCTCGATCTGCGCCGGCGTCGCCGACGGGTTCGCCTGGAACAGCTGGGCGACGATGCCGGAGATGTGCGGCGTGGCCATCGAGGTGCCGCTGATCGTGTTGTAGTCACCGGCCTCCTTCGGGTCCATGCCGGTGCTGCAGATCGGGAGGTAGATGCGGCAGGAGCTGGTGATGTCCTCGCCCGGCGCGGAGATGTCGGGGTAGGTGGACTGGTCGCCGGCCTTGCCACGGCTCGAGAAGTCGGAGACGGTCCCGTTGCGGGTGCCGGTGTTCTGGTCGAAGTAGGACGCCACCGACAGGATGCCGGGGGTCGGGTCCATGCCGGGCGGGTTGGACAGCGAGGTCGAGCCGTCGCCGCCGTCGTTGCCGTTGGCCCAGACCGTCACCACGCCCTCCTTGACGAGCTGGCGCTGGAGCTTGACGGTCGCCGAGTTCGGGTCGAACGCCCCACCACCGGTGGGGCCGTAGGAGTTGCTCGTGACCTTGATCGGCGGGCACTTCGCCGCGGACACACCTGCGCCACACGGGGCGGTGTGGTTCTCGAGCACCCAGTTGAGGGCGGCGTCGGCGCCGACGATGAACAGCACCGCGCCGGTGCTGATGCTCACCAGGCTCGAGCCGGGGGCCGCGCCGTGCATCTTCGTGCCGTCCGACAGGGTCACGTCGCGACCGGCGACGATGCCGTTGACGTGCATCCCGTGGCCGCCGACCGACAGCAGGTCGGTGTCGAGCGAGCCCGCGTCCACCGGGGCGCACGTGCTCTCGGTGAGCGGCTCGCAGACCATCTTGAGGTTCTTCACCACGGCCGAGGAGCCGTCGGGGTTCTTGAGGAACGGGTGGCTCGGGTCGACGCCGGAGTCGATGACCGCGACGGAGACACCCTTGCCGTCGAGGCTGGTGCCGTCGGCGCCGGTCAGGGTGTTGCGCGCCTCCTCGCCCCGGGTGGCGACGTTGGACGTGGCGAGGGTCATCTGGATCGGCTGGTTGCCCTCGACGTACGTGACGCCGGGCTGGGCGCGCACGGCCTGGACCTGGGCGGGCAGCCCGGTCGCGACGACGACGCCGATCTTGTCGAACGTCGTGACCTTCCGCAGGCCCGCAGCGGAGACGGCCCGCTGTGCGGCGGCGGTGTCCGTCCCGTGCACGAGCACGGTGGTGGGGGTGGCGGCCTTGAGCACGCCGAGCTGTGACGACAGCCACGGTTGGACGGGGGCCAGGGCCTGGCCTGCGGGCAGCAGCCCGGCGGAGGCGGGGGCGGCGAGGGCTACGGTCGCCAGTGCGGCGGCGGCGAGGGCGGCTCTGGATCTCTTCACGGTGCGCATGCAGTTCCCTTCGAGGAGCGACCAGCGTCTGTGGTGGTCGGCCGTACCCGGTCCAACGAGGCTCACCGGGCGGCGTTACGCGCTCGTGGGTAAGGGGCTGGTCAGGAACTCCGGGCGCGTAAACTCGGCTGGTGCCCGCCTACCTCGACCACGCCGCGACCACGCCGCTGCTCCCTTCGGCCGCTGCGGCGATGACCGAGCAGCTGGCCGTCACCGGCAACGCGTCCTCGTTGCACACCAGTGGCCGCCTCGCGCGCAGGGTCGTGGAGGAGTCCCGCGAGCGCATCGCCAGGGCCCTGGGTGCCCGGCCCTCCGAGGTCGTCTTCACCTCAGGTGGCACCGAGTCCGACAACCTCGCCGTCGCCGGGACGTGGACCGCCCGCCGCGACGCGGACCCCGCACGCATCCGCATCGTCGCCAGCGCCATCGAGCACCACGCCGTGCTCGACTGCGTCGACCACCTGGTCAGCCACGAGGGTGCGAAGGTCTCCTGGGTCGAGCCCGACGCCTCCGGCGTGGTCACCGTGGACGCCGTGCGTGCCGCGATCGAGGAGGACCCGGGTTCTGTCGCCCTCGTGACGGTGATGTGGGCCAACAACGAGGTGGGCACCATCCAGCCCGTCGCGGCGCTCGCCGCCCTGGCCCACGAGTACGGCGTGCCCTTCCACAGCGACGCGGTCCAGGCGGCCGGCCACGTGCCGGTGCACTTCGCCGAGACCGGGCTCGACCTCATGACCGTGACCGGGCACAAGGTCGGCGGCCCGCTCGGCGTCGGGGCGCTCGTGGTCCGCCGTGACGCGGTCCTGGTGCCCCAGACCTTCGGCGGTGGCCAGGAGCGGCAGGTACGCAGCGGCACGCTCGACGTGCCGGCCATCCGCGCCCTCGCGGTCGCCATGGAGGAGTCGGTCGGCAGCCTCGACACCGAGACCCCGCGGCTGGTCGCCCTACGCGACCGGCTCATCACCTCCGCGCTGGCGATGGGTTACGACGCCACGGTGACCGGCGCGTGGGAGGCCGGCGACGCCGCACGCCGCCTGCCCGGCAACGCCCACCTCCTCGTCCCGGGCTGCGAGGGCGACTCCCTGCTCTACCTGCTCGATGCCGCGGGCGTGGAGTGCTCGACCGGGTCCGCGTGCCAGGCGGGGGTGCCCCAGCCCTCGCACGTGCTGCTCGCCATGGGCATCCCCGAGAGCTGCGCGCGCGGCGCACTACGGCTCACGCTCGGGCACACCTCCACCGACGCGGACGTCGACGCCTTCCTGGCCGCCCTCCCGGCTGCCGTCGAGCGGGCCCGACGGGCCAGCGGGGTGAGCTGATGCGCGTCGTCGCCGCGATGTCGGGCGGCGTCGACTCGGCCGTGGCCGCCGCGCGGATGCTCGACGCCGGGCACGAGGTCGTCGGGGTCCACCTGGCCCTGTCGCAGAGCGCCGCGACGCTGCGCGAGTCGGCCCGGGGGTGCTGCACGATCGAGGACGCCGGCGACGCGCGCCGGGTCGCCGACATGCTCGGGATCCCCTTCTACGTCTGGGACATGGCCGCGCGGTTCAAGCGCGACGTCATGGAGGACTTCGTCGCGGAGTACTCAGCCGGGCGCACCCCCAACCCGTGCCTGCGGTGCAACGAGAAGATCAAGTTCTCGGCGCTGCTGGACAAGGCGGTCGCCCTGGGGTTCGACGCGGTCGCCACGGGCCACTACGCCCAGGTGGTCGAGCGCCCTGACGGGGTGCGTGAGCTGCACCGGGCCGTGGACGCCGACAAGGACCAGTCCTACGTCCTGGGCGTCCTCGACGCCGACCAGCTGGCCCGCGCGTTCTTCCCGCTCGGCGACACCCGGAAGCCCGAGATCCGTGCGGAGGCAAGGGAACGCGGCTTCTACGTCGCGTCCAAGCCCGACTCCTACGACATCTGCTTCATCGCGGACGGCGACACCCGCGGCTGGCTGGCGCAGCGGCTGGGGGAGCAGCCCGGCGACATCGTCGACGCCGCGAGCGGGGAGGTGGTCGGTTCGCACTCCGGCTCCTACGGCTACACGGTCGGCCAGCGGCGCGGTCTGGGCCTGCCCCGTTCCCGCCAGGACGGCGAGGCGCGCTACGTCGTGGGGGTCGACGCCGCGACCAACACCGTGACCATCGGCACCTCGGACCTGTTGGGGGTCAACGCGATTCGCGGTGACCACGCCCGCTGGTGCGGGACTGCCCCCGAGGGCGTGGTGCAGGTGGGGGCCCAGGTCCGGGCCCACGGCGAGGAGGTGCCCGCGCAGGCGTGGGCGTCCGGTGCCGACGTCGAGGTCCGGTTGTCGTCCAGGCTCCGGGGGGTGGCGCCGGGCCAGTCCGTGGTGCTCTACGACGGCACGCGCGTCGTCGGGTCGGCCACGATCGCGTCGAGCTGGCTGGAGCGCTGAGGGGCATGCCGCCGCAGGACGCCGCACGTGGGGTCCCGGCGGCCCGCGTCGGTGAGGTCCTCCCCGGGCGGGAGATCCGTGAGGGGACGCCGCTGGCCCGGGTCCGGGCCCTGTGCCTGGCGTTCCCGGGGACCCAGGAGCGGGTCTCCCACGGCGAGCCCTGCTGGTGGGCCGGCGGTCGCAAGATGTTCGTCGTCACCTCCCAGCACCACCACGACGACCGGGTGGGGTTCTGGGCGGCGGCGCCCGAGGGTGTCCAGGGGGTGCTGGTGGCGGCCGAGCCGGCGCGGTACTTCCGGCCGCCCTACGTCGGCAGCCGTGGCTGGGTGGGCGTCCACCTCGACATCGAGGACGTCGACTGGGACCGGGTCGAGGGCGTCATCGAGGACGCGTGGCGGCAGGTCGCCCCACGGCGACTGGTCGCCGAATACGACGACGGCTGAGGGGTGGCGGTGCCGCCACGAGGGGGAGAGCGTCCAGCGGCGGTGGTCGGGGGCTGTCGGTGGCCCGGACTAGAGTCGGGCCGTGGCTCGCGCAACCGGTATCGGCTCCCTTCCCGGCACCGACATCCGCGAGGCCCTGCGCGGTGTCCGCGAGATCCTGGCGGTGGACGACCACCTGCCCTACCTGCCGGAGCTGCCCGCCCGCGGACCCGGTGCCGACATGGTCGGCCGGGCTGCGAGCCTGCTCGTCGACCTCCACGTCGACCTCCAGCCCGCGGGCTGGCGCCTTGTCGAGCGGCCGGGCCACGACGCGGGGCGCACGGCCGCGCTGTGGCGTCAGGACCTCGACGAGCTGGCCGAGGCCTTCGACGGGTGGGAGGGCGAGCTCAAGCTGCAGTGCACCGGGCCGTGGACCCTCGCTGCGAGCCTCGAGCTGACCCGTGGGGAGAAGGTCCTGGCCGACCCCGGCGCGGTCCGTGACCTCACCGGTTCGCTGGCCGAGGGCATCCGCGTCCACCTCGACACCGTCCAGCGGCTCGTGCCCGGGGCGCGCCTGGTCCTGCAGGTCGACGAGCCCTCCCTGCCCGCGGTCCTGGCGGGACACCTGCCGACCGCGTCCGGCTACGGCTCCCTGCGGGCGGTCGACCCCCAGCGCGCCATGAACGGGCTGCGCGACGTCCTCGCCGCCGCAAGTGAGCGGGCCACGGTCGTGCACTGCTGCGACCGCGCCGTACCCCTGCCCCTCCTGCGTGCCACCGGGGTCGGCGCGGTGGCGATGGACGTCACCGACCTCACGCCCCAGCGCTGGGAGTCGGTCGCCGCGACCACCGAGCAGGGGGTCGCGCTCTGGGCAGGGTGCCTCGCGACCGACGGCTCCGGCACGAGCAAGGCCGCGGCATCCCTCGTCGAGCGGGGCTGGTCCGACGCCGGGCTGTCCGCGAAGGGGCTCGCCGACCTCGTCGCCACCCCCACGTGCGGACTCGCCGGACTCACACCCCAGGGGGCCTGGAGCGTTCAACGGAAGGCGGTCGAGGTGGCCGCCGAGTGGACCGAACGAGCTGAGGGCTGAACCGCATGAGCAGCACCGACACCACCAACAGCGCCGCCCACGGCAGCTCCGCGCGCACCGCGCCCGGGGCCTCCGTGCGCGCGGGCGCACCCGAGCCGACCGGGGTGCGCACCACCCGGGTGCCCTGGCAGGCGAAGTACCTCGTGCTGGCCCTGATCTGGGGCTCGAGCTTCCTGCTCATGAAGGTCGGGTTGCGCACCCTCGCACCCCTGCAGATCTCGGGGCTGCGGATCTACGCCGGCACCGCGACGTTGCTCGCCCTGCTCGCCGCCACCGGCGGCCGGCTGCCGCGCGAGCGACGCACCTGGGGCCACCTGACCGTCTCCGGCATCTTCCTCACCGTCCTGCCGTTCAGCCTGTTCGCGCTGGGGGAGGAGCGGGTGTCCTCCGCGCTCGCCGGCATCGGCAACGCCACGACGCCCATCGCCGCGCTGTTCTTCGCCCTCCTGCTCCTGCCCAGCGACCGGCTCTCGCCGCGCAAGGTCGCCGCCGTGCTCATCGGGTTCGTCGGCGTCGTGGTCATCCTCCAGCCGTGGGAGGCCACCGGCCGCCCCGACCTGCTCGGGTTCGGCATGACCCTGGTGGCCGGCGCCTGCTACGGCCTGGGCTGGACCTACAACCGTCGCCACCTCGGCGGCGCCGACCTCGGTGGCCTGTCCATGCCCACGGCCCTGCTCGTGGTGGGCTCGGTGCTCATGGTCCCCGTGATCCTCGTCTGGTGGGCCCTGCACCGCGACACGTATCCCGCGCCGTGGAGCGGCCACGCCGACCCGACCGGGGGTGCCGGGCTGACGCCCCTGCTGTGCGTCCTCACGCTGGGCATCGTGGGCACGGGGCTCGCCTACATGCTCCAGTTCGACGTCGTGCGCGGCGCGGGCGCCACGGTCAGCACGACCGTCACCTACCTCATCCCGGTCGTGAGCGTCGTGCTCGGCGTGCTCGTGCTGGACGAGCACCTCGCCTGGCCGCAGCTGGTCGGGGCCGCCATCGTGCTGGTGTCGGCCGTCGTCGTCGGGATGCCCGGCCGGCGCCGTCGGGCACCGGGCGGGCAGCCCGCCTGACCGTCATCGCTCCTCCAGCGGAGGGCTGGTGCAGGGCGACCGGCGACGGTCGCCCCTCCACGCCTCACGCGGAGGGCTGGTGCACCTCACGCCGCAGGATCTTGCCGGTGGGCCCCTTGGGCAGCTCGTCGACCGCCCAGAGGTGCCGCGGGTACTTGTACGCCGCGATCTTCGACTTCACGAACGCCTGCACGTCCTCCAGCGTCGCCTCTGCCCCGGGGCGCAGGGCGACCGCCGCGCCGACCTCCTCGCCGAGCAGGTCGTCCGGCACGGCCACCACGGCGGCCTCGAGGACGTCGGGGTGCTCGTACAGCACCTCCTCCACCTCGCGCGGGTACACGTTCATGCCACCGCGCAGGATCATGTCCTTCTTGCGGTCGACGATGGTGAAGTAGCCCTCCTCGTCCATCGTGGCGAGGTCGCCGGTTCGGAACCAGCCGTCGGGGATCGCCTCGGCCGTCGCCTCGGGGTTCTGCCAGTACCCCTTCATGACGTTGTCGCCCCGGATCGCGATCTCGCCGACGCCGTCGCCGGGCGGGACGTCGTTGCCCTCGAGGTCAACGAGCTTCATCTCGCACCCGGGGATCGCGACGCCGATGGTGCCCGGCTTCCGCTCGCGGGTCGGCATGTTGAACGACGCGACCGGGGAGGTCTCCGACAACCCGTAGCCCTCGAGGATGACGCAGCCGAACTTCTCCTCGAACGCCTTCATCACCTCGTGCGGCATGGCGGACCCACCGGAGCAGCACGTCCGCAGCGACGTCGCGTCCATGGCGTCGGAGTCGGGGTGGTTGAGGATGGCCGCGTACATGGTGGGCACGCCCATCATGATCGTGACCTTCTCGTCGTTGATGACCTTGATGGCCTCGGCGGGGTCGAACCGGGGGATGAGGGCGAGGGCGGCGCCCGCGATGACGGCGGCGTTGAGCCCGACGACGAGCCCGAACACGTGGAACAGGGGCAGGCAGCCCATGACCACGTCGTCGGGCTTGGTCTCCTGGATGTCCACGGCGCTGCGGTGGGCGTTGAGGTGGATGTTGCTGTGGGTGAGCTCGGCGCCCTTGGGGCGACCCGTGGTGCCCGAGGTGTAGAGCACGATGGCGGTGTCGTCGTCCGCCCGCTCGACAGGCTCGGTGATCGGCTCGCCCTCCTCGAGGGCGCCCTCGGCCGGCCCGAGCGGCCCGCACTCCACGATGCGGGTGCCGGACCTCTTGGCACCCTCGGTGGCCTCACCGACGAAGTCCGGCCACACGAACGCGACCTTGGCCCCGGAGTTGCTGAAGAAGAAGTCGATCTCGCCGGCCTTGAGCAGCGGGTTCATCGGCACGACGATGGCGCCGGCGAGCAGCGAGCCGAAGAACACGACCGGGAAGGCCGGGACGTTGGGCAGGATGATCGCCACGCGGTCGCCGGGCTCGACCCCCGCCGCCCGCAGCGAGCCGGCTACCTTGGCGGCCATGGCGTGCAGCTGGGCGTAGCTCAGGTCGTTGCCCCTGAACTTGATGGCGGGCTGGTCCGGCTGCTTGGTGGCGGTCGTGACCAGGTTGGTGGCGAGGTTCGTCATCGGTGGCTCCGCATCGTCGGGGAACGGGTCGTGCACATCCTCGCCCGTCACGACGGGTTTGGCTACGCGTCGGTAGGGCGTGGTGCGGCTACCCGGGCAACGCCGGACACTGCGGGGGAGTGCCGTCGGCACCCGGTCGTCGGTGGGTTGCGGCAGGATGGCCGACGTGAGTGAGATCGTCTCGAGCACCGTCCCCGACCAGGCCCGGCACGAGTGGGCCGACCTGGCCGACCAGGCGACGGCGGCGCAGTTCGCCTACCACGTCAAGGACGCGCCGACGATCAGCGACGGGGAGTACGACGCGCTGGTCCGCAGGCTCAACGAGCTCGAGGACGAGTACCCCGAGCTGCGCACCCCCGAGAGCCCGACCCAGCAGGTCGGCGGCGCGGTGTTCTCCACGGACTTCCAGGCGGTCGACCACCTCGAGCGGATGCTCTCGCTCGACAACTGCTTCTCGCCCGAGGAGCTGGCGGCCTGGGCCGCCCGGGTGACGCGCGACGCGGGCACCGACGACCTGCACTTCCTCTGCGAGCTGAAGATCGACGGCCTGGCCGTCAACCTCCTCTACGAGAAGGGGCGGCTCGTGCGGGCGCTGACCCGCGGCGACGGGCGCACGGGCGAGGACGTCACCAACAACGTGCGCACGATCGACGGCATACCCCACCAGCTCGCGGGCAGCGGGCACCCGGCGCGCGTCGAGATCAGGGGCGAGGTGTTCTTCCCGGTCGAGGCGTTCGCCGACCTCAACGCCTCGCTCGTCGAGGCGGGCAAGGCGCCGTTCGCCAACCCGCGCAACTCCGCCGCGGGGTCGCTGCGGCAGAAGGACCCCCGGGTCACCGCCAGCCGCCCGCTGCACATGCTCGTCCACGGCATCGGCTTCCGTGAGGGGCTGGAGCTCACTCGGCAGTCGCAGGCCTACGAGCTGCTGCGCGAGTGGGGGCTGCCGATCTCGAGCCACTACAAGGTGCTCGACACCCTCGAGGAGGTGCAGCAGTTCGTCGTCCACTTCGGCGAGCACCGGCACAGCGTCGAGCACGAGCTCGACGGCATCGTCGTCAAGGTCGACGAGGTGGCCGTCCAGCGGCAGCTGGGCTCCACGTCCCGGGCGCCCCGCTGGGCGATCGCCTACAAGTACCCGCCCGAGGAGGTCAACACCAAGCTCCTCGACATCCAGGTCAACGTCGGCCGCACCGGCCGGGTGACCCCCTTCGGCGTCATGGAGCCCGTGCTCGTCGCCGGCTCCACGGTCGAGCGGGCCACCCTCCACAACGGCGACGAGGTGCACCGCAAGGGCGTGCGCATCGGCGACACCGTGGTGCTGCGCAAGGCCGGTGACGTCATCCCCGAGATCCTCGGACCCGTGGTGGAGCTGCGTGACGGCACCGAGCGCGAGTTCGTCATGCCCACGCACTGCCCGTCCTGCGGCACCGAGCTGAAGCCGGAGAAGGAGGGCGACAAGGACATCCGCTGCCCCAACGCGCGGACCTGCCCGTCCCAGCTGCGCGAACGCCTGTCGGGCCTGGCCGGCCGGGGAGCGTTCGACATCGAGGCGCTGGGTTGGGAGGGCTCTGTCGCCCTGCTCGAGTCGGGTGTGCTCGAGGACGAGTCGGGGCTGTTCTCGTTGGGGGAGAAGGAGATCGCCCGGGTCCCGTTGTTCACCCGGGCGGCGAAGAAGACCGACGCCGAGGGCGACGTCGTCGACGGCCGCGTCCTGTCGGCCAACGGTCGACGCCTCGTCGACAACCTCCGGACGGCCCGCGACCAGCCGCTGTGGCGCGTCGTCGTGGCCCTGTCGATCCGCCACGTCGGGCCCACCGCAGCTCGCGCCCTCGCCCAGCACTTCGGCTCCATGGACCGCATTCGCGCCGCGACCCTCGAGGAGCTCGCCGGCGTCGAGGGTGTCGGTGGCGTCATCGCCGAGGCGGTGCGCGAGTGGTTCGACGGCCCGGCCGGGGACTGGCACACGCGGATCGTCGACCGCTGGGCCGCGGACGGCGTCCGCATGGAGGACGAACGGGACGAGTCCGTCGAGCCCACCCTCGCGGGGATGACCATCGTGGTGACGGGGTCGCTTGAGGGCTTCTCCCGCGACGAGGCGAAGGAGGCGATCCTCGCCCGCGGCGGCAAGGCCTCGGGGTCGGTGTCGAAGAAGACCGACTACGTCGTCGTGGGGGAGAACGCCGGCTCCAAGGAGGACAAGGCCCGTGAGCTGGGCCGCCCGATCCTCGACGAGGCCGGCTTCCGCCGGCTGCTCGAGACGGGGCAGCCGTGATCGACGCGCGCACCTACCTGCGCTTCTGCGACGAGGCCCTCGTGGCCATGCGGGACATCGTGGTCGAGCTCGGCGACGACCTCGCCAACCGGCGGCCCGACCTCCCCGGCGCCAACACCCCCTTCGCGATCCTCACGCACTGCCTCGGCGTCACGGCCCGCTGGGCGTCCACCGTCAACCTCGGCGAGGTCGTGCCGCGCGACCGCGACGCCGAGTTCACCGCCTCCGGCGCCGTGGCCGACTTGGCGACCGACACCGACCGCACGCGGATGTCGTTGCAGGACTGGGTGTCCCGTTCCGTGCTTGACGAGCCGCCGGCAAGCCCCACCCACGACCGCGAGGACTGGTACGCCGCGACCCAGGGTGGGGTCCTCATGCACGTCTACGAGGAGCTCGCCCAGCACCGCGGGCAGCTCGAGCTCACCCGGGACGTGTTGCTGGCCGGGGCCGACCGCACCACCCCCTGAGCCGCGGGAGCCTGTCCCGCACACGCCGTTCGTCCAGTTTGTGTGCCGCACCCACATTGAGCAGGGCCGTCGGCCGGGCGAACCATGAGGCGCATGCGCCCGACAACGACGTCACGCCAGCGGCTCGCCGCCCTCGCCACCACGGCCACGCTCGCCCTCCTCGGCGGGCTCGCAACGGCTTCGCCCGCCTCGGCGGACAAGCCCCAGGGCGGTCACTGCGCCCGCCAGTCCAAGATCCGGGTGCCGGGCGCTCAGGTGCAGGAGGTCGCCTGCCTGGACGACCTCACCACCGCGGGCACGGTCGCCTCGGGCCACACCAACCCCAACGACTGGGCCGGACTCAACGCCGCCGGCACGGTGAACCCCACCGGGGTGCCCGGCATCCAGGTGGACGGCTACTTCCCCGACACCTCGACGACCAACACCAACCACGGCTGGAACCACGACGCCCAGTACGTCCTGCGCATCCCGGACCACTGGAACGGCGGCCTCGTCGTCAGCGGTGCGCCAGGCGTCCGCGCGCAGTACGCCAACGACTTCATCATCAGCGACTGGGTGCTGAGCAAGGGCTACGCGTTCGCCTCGACCGACAAGGGCAACACCGGCGCCGCGTTCTACCGTGACGGCAGCGCTCCCGGCGGGTCGATCCGCGAGTGGAACGCCCGCGTCACCGAGCTGACCCTCGCCTCGAGGGCGACCCTGCGGCAGGTCTACGCCAAGGCGCCACAGCGCACGTGGATGGTCGGGATCTCCAACGGCGGCTACCTCACCCGCTGGCAGCTCGAGAACCGCCCCGACCTCTACGACGGCGGGATCGACTGGGAGGGCACGCTGTTCCGCGCCGAGGGCCCCAACCTCTTCACCTACCTGCCGACCGCGCTGAAGAACTACCCCCGGTACGCCGCCACGGGCGACCAGGGTGCGCACGACGCGATGATCGCCGCCGGGTTCGCACCGGGGTCGGAGTTCCTGTGGCCGTTCCACTACTCCTACTACTGGGACCTGACCCAGCGGATCTACCGGGAGGAGTTCGACCCCACGTGGGACGGTTCGCTGGAGGCCGGGGTGCCGTTCTGCGCCAGTGGCACGCCGAGCTGCGACGCCGACTACGACTACGCGTCGCGCCCCCAGGCCGTGAAGGATGCGGTCGCGTCGGTCTCCTTGACCGGTCGGATCGGCAAGCCCATGCTCACGGTCCAGGGCACGCTCGACACGTTGCTCCCCGCGAAGACCGACGCCGACGTCTACGACCGGCTCATCGACCAGGCGGGCTCCGGCGCGCTGCACCGCTACTACTCGGTCGAGGACGGCACCCACACCGACGGCCTGTACTCCGCCTACCCCGACCGGCTGCGGCCCCTGCTTCCCTGCGCGCGCAGCGCGTTCGACGCCCTCACGGCGTGGGTCGAGCGCGGTACGGCACCGCCGGCGGACGGCTTCGTCGCCCGCCCCGCGGGCGGGGACATCGTCAACACCTGCACCCTCTGAGGGGCGGGCCGGCCGTCACGACCCGCCGGGACCTGGTTGGCCGTGGCGGTTCCCTCGGGGAGCCGCCACGGCTTCCCCCGTCCCGCCGAAGTCCCAGACCTCGGGCCATACGGGCGCTCTGGCGCCGAAGTCCCAGACTTCGGTGAGCTGGGTACGGGGCGAGGCACCAAGCGTGGGCGCCGAAGTCCCAGACCTCGGGCCATGCGGGCGTTCTTGAGCCGAAGTCCCAGACTTCGGCGCGAGGGCGGCAAAGGCGGCGGCGGGTCAGGCGTCGGGGGAGGCGGTGCCGCGTACGGCGTCGCTGGCCTCGGCGATGATCGCAGTCATCGCGGCGGCGGCCCCGGGCCCGTCGCCGGACCCGATCGCCTGGGCGACGTCGCCGTGGAGGCGGATGGCCACCGGGTTGGGCCTGGCGGGCATGAGGTCGTGGTGGGTGCGACCGGCGAGCACCTCGGCGACCACCGTCGAGAGGGCGGCGAGCATCTCGTTGCCGGAGGCCTCGAGCATCGTCGCGTGGAAGACCTTGTCGGCCTCGAGGTAGGCCTCGAGGTCTCCCGCCTTGGCGTGCACCGTCATCTGCATCACCGCCCCCACCATCGCGCCGCACTGCTCGGGGGTGGCCCGGGCCGCGGCGAGCTCCGCCGCGACGGGCTCGAACCCCCGGCGCAGCTCTCCGAGCGAGACGAGCTGGTCCTCGCGGTCGGGGCCGTCGAGGCGCCACCGGATGACGCGGGGGTCGAACACGTTCCACTGCGAGCGGGGGCGGACCCGCACCCCGAGGCGGCGACGGGTCTCCACCAGCCCCATCGACGCGAGCACCCGCACTGCCTCGCGCACCACCGACCGGGACACCCCGAAGCGCAGGTCCAGCTGGTCGATGCGCACCACCGACCCCACCGGGTTGGCGCCGGACACGATCTCCTGGCCGAGGGCGTCGAGCACGCTCGCGTGCAGGCCGCGCGACGGTTCCTCCGTGGCGGCGGGGGAGCGGTCGTCGGGCTCGACGGGGTCCGAGCCGTCCGGACGGCCGGGGCGGTCTGGGCGGTCGGAGGTGGCAGGCATGGGCCAAGGGTGCCAGAGAGAGCGCAGGGAGCGCCGAAAGAGCACCGCAAGGTTGTTAAAACTGTTTTGTTTTCGCCAACGTCTTGTCAAACCGGATCTGATGAGCGACTCTGGTTCGCGGAAGCCTCACCGTCGAGCCCCGGACAAAGGAGTCACGGACCATGACCACGCCCCACCACCCACCCCTCGTCGTGATGATGGGGGTGTCCGGCTCTGGCAAGACCACCGTGGGTGCAGCGCTCGCCCAGCGGCTGCGCGTCCCCTTCGCCGACGCGGACGACTTCCACCCACCCGAGAACATCGCCAAGATGGCGGCTGGCACCCCGCTGGACGACGAGGACCGTGGCCCCTGGCTGCGGACCATCGCCGCGTGGCTGGCCGAGCACGCCGCCACGGGAGGCGTTGCCAGCTGTTCGGCCCTCAAGCGCGCCTACCGCGACATCCTCACGCAGGCTGCCCCCGGCACGGTCTTCATCCACCTGCACGGCGACCGCGACGTCCTGGCGGCACGGGTCGCCGGACGCCCCGGCCACTTCATGCCGGCAGCGCTCATCGACTCCCAGTTCGCGACCCTCGAGCCCCTCCAGCACGACGAGATCGGCCAGACCCTCGACGTCGCCCAGCCCGTAGACACCCTCGTCGAGGAGTCCCTCGACGTCCTTGCCAAGAAAGGTGCGTCGCTCGCATGACCACTGACCTCTTCTCGCTGCTGCACCCGGCGCTGGCCGCGGCCGACACCCCGGACATCCCTGCCTCGAGGCTCGTGCCGGCCGCCCTCGTGGGCATCGCCGTCATCGTCGTGCTCATCACACGGTTCAAGCTGCACCCGTTCCTGGGCCTGACCCTGGGCTCGCTCACGGTGGGCGCCATCGCGGGCGTGCCGATGAGCGACGTCCTCGACAGCTTCACCAAGGGCTTCGGCTCCACGGCCGCCGGCGTCGGCACGCTGATCGCGCTCGGCGCGATGTTCGGCAAGCTCCTCGCCGACTCCGGTGGTGCCGACGAGATCGTCGACACCATCGTCGGCCGCTCCTCGGCGCGGACGCTGCCCTGGGCCATGGCGGGGGTCGGCGCGATCATCGGCCTGCCGATGTTCTTCGAGATCGGCCTCGTCCTGCTGATGCCGGTCATCTTCCTGGTGGCCCGGCGCTCGGGCCTGTCCGTGATCAAGGTGGGCATCCCCGCCCTCGCCGGTCTGTCCGCGATGCACGGCCTGGTGCCGCCGCACCCCGGCCCGCTCGTGGCCATCGACGCCCTCAAGGCGAACCTCGGCATCACCCTCGCGTTCGGCGTGCTCGTCGCGCTCCCGACGATCGCCATCGCCGGCCCGCTCTTCGCCCGGGTCGCCGGCCGGTGGGTGGACGTGCCGGCCCCCGAGCTGTACGCCGCGGACGAGCAGGCGCAGGCGCGGGTGCGCCGTCCGTCCTTCGGGGTCACCCTCTTCGCCGTGCTGACCCCCGTCGTCCTCATGATGGGCAAGGCGCTGGCCGACATCTTCGCGGCGGAGGGCAACCCCGTACGCGTGGTGCTCGACTTCCTCGGCACGCCCCTGATCGCGCTGCTCATCGCCGTCGTGGTCGGCATGTTCACGCTGGGTCGTGGTGCCGGGATGGGCAGCAAGGAGCTCGCCACCTCCCTCGAGCGGTCGCTGCCCCCGATCGCGGGCATCCTGCTCATCGTCGCCGCCGGTGGCGGCTTCAAGCAGACGCTCGTCGACACCGGCATCGGCACCCTCGTCGCCGACTGGGTGAAGAGCAGCGGCCTGTCGGTGCTGCTGCTGGCCTGGATCGTCGCCGTGCTGATCCGCCTGGCCACCGGCTCGGCGACCGTGGCGACGGTGACCGCGTCGGGCATCCTCGCCCCGCTGGCCTCCGGCATGAGCACCTCCGAGGTGTCGCTGCTCGTGCTCGCGATCGGGGCCGGCTCGGTGTTCTTCTCCCACGTCAACGACGCGGGCTTCTGGCTGGTCAAGGAGTACTTCGGCCTCTCGGTCGGCCAGACCATCAAGTCGTGGTCCCTGATGGAGACGCTGCTGTCGGTCTCGGGGCTCGTGTTCGTGCTCCTGCTCGGCCTGGTCGTCTGACCCGGCACGGCGGAAGCCGTCGAACCGAGGGGTGTGCCGCGCGGCCTCGCCGCGCGGCACACCCGCGTCCGGGGGCGGTCGGCGCGCGTCGGGCCGTGCCATACAGTTGACCTTCGTGGCCGTCGACTTCCAGCAAGAGATCAAGAACCTCCGCACCACCATGGACTCCGTGCGTGAGGTGACCGACCTGGCCGCCCTCAAGGTGCAGATCGCCGACCTCGAGGCCAAGGCCTCCGCCCCCGACCTCTGGGACGACCCGGAGGCGGCGCAGCAGGTGACGTCCGCGCTCAGCCGGGCCAACTCCGAGTACGAGCGGGTCACGGGCATGGACTCGCGCATCGACGACCTCGAGGTGCTCGTCGAGATGGGCACCGAGGACGGCGGCGACGCCGAGACGATGGCCGAGGCCGAGCGCGAGCTGGCCTCGCTCCAGAAGGCCGTCGGCGAGCTCGAGGTCCGCACCCTGCTGTCGGGGGAGTACGACGAGCGCGCGGCCGTCATCACGATCCGCGCCGGCGCCGGTGGCGTCGACGCCGCCGACTTCGCCGAGATGCTCATGCGCATGTACCTGCGCTGGGCCGAGCGCCACGGGTACCCCGCGCAGGTCATGGACACCTCCTACGCCGAGGAGGCCGGGCTGAAGTCGGCCACCTTCGAGATCAACGTGCCGTACGCGTTCGGCAACCTGTCCGTCGAGGCGGGCACCCACCGGCTGGTGCGCATCAGCCCGTTCGACAACCAGGGCCGGCGCCAGACGAGCTTCGCGGCCGTCGAGGTCATCCCGCTCATCGAGTCGACCGACCACGTCGAGATCCCCGAGAACGAGATCAAGGTCGACGTCTTCCGTTCCAGCGGTCCGGGTGGCCAGAGCGTCAACACCACCGACTCCGCCGTCCGCATGACCCACATCCCCACGGGCATCGTCGTGTCGATGCAGAACGAGAAGTCGCAGATCCAGAACCGTGCAGCGGCCCTGCGCGTGCTGCAGTCGCGCCTGCTCCTCCAGCGCCAGGCCGAGGAGGCCGCCGCCAAGAAGGAGATGGCCGGCGACGTCAAGGCGAGCTGGGGCGACCAGATGCGCTCCTACGTGCTCCAGCCCTACCAGATGGTCAAGGACCTGCGGACCGAGTACGAGGTGGGCAACCCCTCGGCGGTCTTCGACGGTGACATCGACGGCTTCATCGAAGCAGGCGTGCGCTGGCGCAAGGAGCAGCAGAAGGCTGCCGAGTAGGACGCAACGCCGAGCAGGACGCAACGCCGAGCGGGCGCTGCTGCGCGGCATCGCGGGGTCGGCGACCTATTCTCGGGTGGTCGTGCGTGACCGCCCCCGGGCACGCGTACGCCGTCCCATCCGCCCCCCGGTAAGGCTCAGCACCCGCGCATGATCCGTTTCGAGAACGTCAGCAAGGTCTACCCCCGGTCGACCCGCCCTGCGCTGAGTGACATCGACCTCGACGTCGAGCGCGGCGAGTTCGTCTTCGTCGTCGGCTCCTCGGGCTCGGGCAAGTCCACCCTCCTGCGGCTCGTGCTCAAGGAGGAGGGCGCCACCAAGGGCAACGTGCTCGTGGCCGGGCAGGACGTCGGCCGGCTGCCGTCGCGCAAGGTCCCGCGCCTGCGCCGCGAGATCGGAACGGTCTTCCAGGACTTCCGGCTGCTGCCCAACAAGACCGTCTACCAGAACGTCGCCTTCGCCCTGCAGGTTCTCGGCCGCTCCGGCCACGCCATCCGCCAGGTCGTCCCCGAGACCCTGGAGATGGTCGGCCTCGACGGCAAGGAGAAGCGCCTGCCGCACGAGCTCTCCGGTGGTGAGCAGCAGCGGGTCGCCATCGCCCGCGCGTTCGTCAACAAGCCGCCGATCCTGCTCTGCGACGAGCCCACCGGAAACCTCGACCCGACGACGAGCCTGGACATCGTGCGGCTGCTCGACCGGATCAACCGCACCGGCACCACGATCGTCATGGCCACCCACGACGACGACATCGTCGACCAGCTGCGCAAGCGGGTCGTCGAGCTGAAGAACGGCCACATGATCCGCGACGAGAACAAGGGCGTCTACGGCAGCGGGCGCTGACCCTCGCCCCGCCCCACCACGACCGACGCCACGGAACCCGGAAGAGACACCACCCCATGCGACTGCAGTTCATGCTCAGCGAGATCTGGATCGGCCTGCGCCGAAACCTCTCGATCGCCGTCTCCGTCATGCTGGTGACGATGGTCTCGGTCTTCCTGCTGGGCATCGGCCTGCTCGTCCAGCAGCAGGTCGACACCCTCAAGGGCTTCTGGTACGACCGGGTCCAGGTGACGGTCTTCATGTGCGGCCCGAACTCCCCGGAGAAGGCCTGCGCGAGCGGCACGGTGACCCCCGAGCAGCGCGAGTCCATCAAGACCCAGCTCGGTGAGATGAAGCCGCTGGTCAAGAACGTCTACTACGAGTCCGAGCAGCAGGCGTTCGACCGCTTCAAGGAGCAGTACAAGAACTCGCCGATCTCGGACTACCTCCAGGTGGGGGACATCCCCCAGAACTACCGCGTGCAGCTGTCCGACCCGACGAAGTTCGCGGTGGTGGCCAGTGCGGTCGAGGGTGCCCCCGGCGTGGCCAGCGTCCAGGACCAGAAGAAGACGCTCGACAAGCTGTTCAAGGTCATGAACGTCGTCACCGTGGGGTCTCTGGTGCTCGCGGGGCTCATGGTCCTGTGCTCGGTGCTGCTCATGGCCACGACGATCCGCCAGGCCGCCTTCAGCCGGCGCCGCGAGACCGGGATCATGAAGCTCGTCGGCGCCTCCAACCTGACCATCCGGCTGCCGTTCGTCCTGGAGACGGTGCTCGCCGCCCTGATCGGCGTGGGCCTGGCCGTGGGAGGCCTGTGGGGCGCCACCGGCTACCTCCTGCCCCGGGTCGCGCGCGTCCTCCCGGCCGCGCCACTCATCGGTGAGGGCGCGGTGTGGGTGCTCGCACCATGGCTCGCCGGGCTCATGCTCGTGGTGGCGGTGCTGACCAGCTGGGCGACCCTGCGGCGCTACCTGCGCGTCTGACCCGCGGCGACCCGGATTTGACCGGCCCGACGTCCCCCGAAACCCGTGAGGCGTGTGTTACCAATGAGGCCCATGAGCGTCTTTTCGCCGCGTCGCCGCGCGTCCCACTCGCTGCGGCTCACCGCCCTCGGTGTCGCTGTCGCCTGCACGGTCGGCCTGGCCGGCCCGTCGATCGCCTCGGCGCCGGTCGTGCAGACCTCCGGGCGACCCGCCGGTGCCCCCGCCGCCAGCGACCCCAACGCGGCGAAGAAGCAGGCCGACAAGGACGTCGCGAGGCTCAAGGAGCAGCTCGAGGGCACCTCGGCCAGCCTCCAGGACGCCTACTTCGCGCTGCGGCGCACCCAGCTCGCCCTCCCCGCCGCCCAGGCCGTCCTCGACAGGGCGACGGCGGTGCAGGCGAAGGCCGACGCCCACAACGACGAGATGACCGTCGCCCTCGAGGTCGCGCAGGCCAACGAGGACCGGGCCGTCGACGCGCTGGCGACCACGCGCCGTGACCTGGCCGACAACCGGACCCGCGTCGCCCGCTTCGCCGCGCAGCTCTACCAGGACCAGGGCATGGGGCAGCTGTCGGTGGCGCTGAGCGCGACCACGCCCGAGGACTTCGCCAACCGGGTCGCCATCAGCGACACCGTCATGGACGTCCAGAACCAGTCGCTGGCCAAGCTGGCCACCGCCCGGGCCGCGGCCACCGCGCAGGAGTCGCACATCAAGGCCCTGCGGGCGCAGGTCGACGCTGCCAAGCAGCAGGCCGAGGCGGCGCTGGCCAAGGCCACCGCGGCCCGCGCCGACGCAGCCGCGGCAAAGGCGAAGCTCGAGGCCCTCGCGCGCCAGCAGGCGGCGCAGTCCCGGGCCCTGGAGGCGCAGAAGGCGAGGGAGAAGACCAAGCTCGCCAGCGCCCAGAAGGAGCAGGCCCGCCTGCAGGCAGTGCTCGTCGCGCGGGCCAGGGCCGCCAAGGCCGCTGCCGCCCGCCGCGCCGCCGCCGCGCGCAGGGCCGGCCGCCACGTACCCTCCGCACCCAGCGCCAACGGGTTCCTGTCTGCGCCGTCGGACGGCTGGATCTCGTCGGAGTTCGGCATGCGGTTCCACCCGATCCTGCACTACTGGCGCCTGCACGCCGGGCGCGACTACGCCGCCGACTGCGGCACCCCCATCCGCGCCGCGGCGCCCGGCACCGTCATCTCGGCGGGCTGGGCCGGCGGGTACGGCAACCGGGTCGAGGTCGACCACGGCATCCTGCGCGGCGTCGACCTCGTGACCGCCTACAACCACATGGAGCGGATCGTGGTCCGCAGCGGCCACGTCAGCCGTGGGCAGGTCATCGGCTACGTCGGCACCACCGGGGAGTCCACCGGGTGCCACCTGCACTTCGAGACCTACGAGGACGGCGTCCCGAAGGACCCGCGCCGCTGGCTCTGACGCGCCCCGGGCCGGACCCACGGGTCCACGCAGGGGTCGGCGGAACCCGGGCACCAGGCGAAACCGCTGGCGGGGCCACCCCGTCCAACAGGTAGCGTTGGGATGCTGGGTCGGTTTCCCCGACCGGCGCAGGACGACGGACAGGACGGGCAGTGGCCAAGGAACAGGGTCGCAAGGTGGTGGCGAGCAACCGCAAGGCGCGCCACGACTACATCATCGAGGACACCTACGAGGCGGGGATCGCGCTCATGGGCACCGAGGTGAAGTCCCTGCGCATGGGCCGCGCCTCGCTGATCGACGGGTACGCCGCGTGGCGGGGGAACGAGCTGTGGCTCGAGGGCGTGCACATCCCGGAGTACATCCAGGGCACCTGGACCAACCACACGCCGCGCCGGCGCCGCAAGCTGCTCCTGCACCGCTCCGAGCTGGCCAAGATCGAGCGCAAGTCCTCCGAGAGCGGGCACACGATCGTGCCGCTCCAGCTCTACTTCAAGGACGGGCTCGCCAAGGTGGAGATCGCCGTGGCCAAGGGCAAGCGGCAGTACGACAAGCGCCACGCCCTGCGTGAGCGCCAGGACAACCGCGAGGCGCAGCGCGCGCTGAGCAGCAAGGGGCGCGCGCAGGCATGAGCCAGCTCGGGGGGACGGTCCGACGTGGCGGGCGACGTCGGGAACCGGCGGCGGTCGCGGCACTCGTGCTGGCACTGGCCGCGCTCGTCCTGGGGGGCGCGAGCGCGACCGCGGCGTCGTCGGACGACTACGCGAGCTCCTTCCACGTCGACTTCACCATCAAGCAGGACGGCTCGGTCGACGTCGCCGAGACGATCGCCTGGCACTTCCCGGACGGGGAGGCCCGGCACGGTATCGAGCGCTACGTCGTGGTCCGCGCCGGCTACCAGGACCGCGAGAACACCTACCGCGAGTACCCGATCAGCAAGGTGTCGGCGTCGTCCCCCTCGGGTGCACCCAGCGACGTGTCCGTGAGCGACGCGGCCGACGGCGCCTCGGTGCGGATCCGCGTCGGCAACCCCGACCAGACGGTGTCCGGCACCCAGCGCTACGTCGTGCGCTACACCCTCGAGGCGATCGTCAACGGATTTCCCGACCACGCCGAGCTCTACTACAACCTCGTGGGCTCCGCGAACGACGCCCTCTACGAGAACGTCAGCGCCTCGGTCACCGGGCCCGGCCCGGCCGACCGGGCCGAGTGCTTCTACGGCGAGCTCGGGTCGACCGACCGCTGCACCGCCACACCCGGGGCGACGGCGCAGTTCAGCGCTCCTCGGGTCGAGCCCGGCCAGGGCGTCTCCATCCTCGCGTCCCTGCCGCGTGACGGGTTCGGGGCGCTCGAGCCGGTGCTGCACGAGGGCGAGGTCAGCAGCGACGGAGGGGTCGTCACCACGCAGACCTCGAGGGCGCTGGGGGCACTGGCCCTCGGCACCGGCGCCGCGCTGCCGCTCCTCGCGGCCGGCCTCATGGGGACGCTGGTCTACACGCGGGGCCGTGACGAGCAGTACGCCGGCCTCACCCCCGGCCTGGCCCCCGGCGCGGGGGAGAGCGCCCCGGTGGTGCGCGGGGGCAAGCGCGTCACCGCCGTGCAGTTCACCCCTCCCCAGGGCGTGCAACCGGGGCTGGTCGGCACCGTCATCGACGAGACGGCCAACACGGTCGACGTCTCGGCGACGCTGGTCGACCTCGCCGTCCGCGGCTACCTCACCATCGAGGAGACCGAGAAGGGCGCGTTCCGCAGCAAGGACTGGCAGCTCACCCGCACCGCCCCGACGGCCGAGCAGGCGCGCACGCCCCTGCAGCCCTACGAGGAGGCCCTGCTGAACGGGGTGTTCTCGACGGCCTCGTCGGTGCGGCTGTCCTCCCTGAAGAACCACTTCAAGCCCACCCTGAGCCGCGTGCAGGGGCTGATGTACGACGAGGTCGTGCGACGCGGCTGGTTCCGCCGCTCGCCCGCCGCCCAGCGCGGTGCCTGGACGACCTTGGGCAGCCTGATGATCTTCGGGCCGATCTTCGCCTCGGTGTGGCTCGGGGGAGCGGTCTCGCGCCTCGGGGCCGGCAGCGGCTCCCCGGTGCCGCCCGGGTTCGCCCTGGCCGGCGGCTGTGCCCTCGCCGGCGCGATCGTGGTGTTCCTCGGGCGCCGGATGGCGGCGCGCACCGCGGCCGGCAGCGCCGTGCTGGCCCAGTCCGAGGGCTTCAAGCAGTACCTCGTGACGGCCGAAGCCGCCCAGATCCGCTGGGAGGAGGCGCAGGACGTCTTCAGCCGCTACCTGCCCTACGCGATCGTGTTCGGGGTGGCGTCCCAGTGGGCGGCGACCTTCGAGAAGGTCGCCGAGGCCGCGGCCGCCGCCGGCCACGTGGTGACCCCACCCCTGTGGTACCTCGGCGGCAACTTCGGCTCGTTCAGCGGCATCGCCGACGGCATGGACTCGTTCGCGACGACCGCGGGCGGCACCTTCACCAGCACCCCGGGCAGCTCCGGCGGCTCGGGCTTCTCCGCCGGTGGCGGGTTCTCGGGCGGCGGTGGCGGCGGCTCGTCAGGCGGCTCCTGGTAGGTCCGCCGCCCCACGCACCGACGGCCGCACAGCACGACGGGGGCCGTCCGGCGACCCGGGACCCTGACGGATCCGAGGTGCTGGACGACCCCCGCGGTGCGGTGGCGCGCCGTCAGTGCTTGAAGGCGTCCTTGACCTTCTCCCCGGCCTGCTTGACGTCGGCCTCGGCCTGGTCGGCACGGCCCTCGGCTTCGAGGCGCTCGTTGTCGGTGGCCTTGCCGGCCGCCTCCTTGGCCTTGCCCATGGCGTCGTCCTTGCTGTTGTCCAGCTTGTCGGTGAGTCCCATGACTGCACTCCGTTCGTCGGGCCTGTGGTGCTCTCGGACAGCACGGTCAACGGCCGCTTCTTGACCCCCGTGCCCTTCGACCGTAACCCGAACCCCACGAAACCGCAGGTCAGCGGTGGTGGGCTGGGGCCCGAAGGCTGCGACCCGAGGACTACGACCCGAGGGCTACGACCCGAGGACGAGGAGCAGGTCGCCGCCCTCCACCTGCTGCTGGGAACCGATGGCCAACCGGGAGACCGTCCCCGCCACGGCTGCGGTGATGTTGGCCTCCATCTTCATGGCCTCGATGGTGGCCACCACCGCGCCGGCCTCGACGGCGTCGCCCTCCTCGACCGCCAGGCTCACCACACCCGCGAACGGGGCCGCGACCTGCCGGTGGTCGGACGGGTCGGCCTTCTCGGCTGCCTTGACGTCCACCGCGACCTTCTCGTCACGGACCTGGATCGGGCGCAGCTGGCCACCCATGGTGAACATGACCGTGCGCATGCCCCGGTCGTCGGCGTCGGAGACCGACTGCAGGCCGATGAGCAGCCGCTTGCCGGGCTCGAGGTCGATCTCGTGCTCGTGGCCGACCTCGATGCCGTGCAGGAACTCGCGGGTGCCCAGCACGGCGAGGTCGGAGTAGGCGTCCCTGGACTTCTCGAAGTCCTTGGTGGGCCCGGGGAACAGCAGGCGGTTGAGGGTCTGGCGCGGCGCGGCCCGCAGCGCCTCGGCGTCCTCGGGCGACAGCTCGGTCACCCGCGGCTTGGGGTTGCGGCCCTCCAGCGCCTTGGTGCGGAAGGGCTCCGGCCAGCCACCGGGCGGGTCGCCGAGCTCGCCGGACAGGAAGCCGATGACCGAGTCGGGGATGTCGTACTTCGTGGGGTTGGCCTCGAAGTCGTCGGGGTCGGCCTTGGCGCCCACGAGGGCGAGGGCCAGGTCGCCGACGACCTTGCTGCTCGGGGTCACCTTGACGATGTTGCCGAGGATGCGGTTGGCCGCGGCGTAGGTGTCCTCGACGGCCTCGAAGCGGTCGCCGAGCCCGAGGGCGATGGCCTGCTGGCGCAGGTTGGACAGCTGGCCGCCGGGGATCTCGTGCGTGTAGACCCGACCGGTCGGGGCGAGCAGGCCCGACTCGAAGGGCGCGTAGACCTGCCGCACGGCCTCCCAGTAGGGCTCGAGGTCGTTGACCGCCGTCAGGTCCAGGCCGGTGGCGCGCGGGGTCCCGTCGGTCGCCGCCACGAGGGAGGACAGCGACGGCTGGCTGGTCGTGCCGGACATCGCCGCGCTCGCGGCGTCGACCGCGTCGACCCCTGCGTCGATCGCCGCGAGGAGGGTGCCGAGCTGGCCGCCCGCGGTGTCGTGCGTGTGCAGGTGCACGGGCTGGTCGAACCGCTCGCGCAGGGCGGTGACCAAGGTGCGCGCAGCCGGAGCCCGCAGGAGGCCCGCCATGTCCTTGATGGCGATGATGTGCGCGCCGGCCTCCGCGATCTGCTCGGCGAGGCGAAGGTAGTAGTCCAGGGTGTAGAGCTTCTCGCCCGGGCTGGTGAGGTCACCGGTGTAGCAGAGCGCGACCTCGGCGACGGCGGTGCCGGTCGCGCGCACGGCGTCGATGGCGGGGCGCATCTGGTTGACGTCGTTGAGCGCGTCGAAGATGCGGAACACGTCGATGCCGGTGGCCGCGGCCTCGGTGACGAACGCGTCCGTGACCGCGGTGGGGTACGGCGTGTAGCCGACCGTGTTGCGCCCGCGCAGCAGCATCTGCAGCGGCAGGTTGGGCATCGCCTCGCGCAGCTGGGCGAGGCGGTCCCACGGGTCCTCGGCGAGGAAGCGCAGGGCCACGTCGTACGTCGCGCCACCCCAGGCCTCGACGCTGAACAGCTGGGGGGTAAGCCGGGCGACGTGGGGTGCCACGTGCATGAGGTCGCGGGTGCGCACGCGCGTCGCGAGCAGCGACTGGTGGGCGTCGCGGAAGGTCGTCTCGGTGACGGCGACGGCCTCCTGTGCGCGCAGGGCGTCGGCGAAGGCCTGCGGCCCCTCACGCAGCAGGCGGTCCCTGGCACCCGGCGGCAGCGGTGCCGTGGCGTCGATGGCGGGCAGTTTGGAGCGCGGGGAGATGCGGGTCCGACCCGGCCCGTGCGGCTGGTTGACCGTGACCTCGGCGAGGTAGGTGAGCAGCTTGGTGCCCCGGTCGGCGGAGATGCGCGCGGTCCGCAGCTCGGGGCGCTCGTCGATGAAGGCCGTCGACAGGCGACCGGCCTGGAAGTCCGGCTCCTCCAGCAGCGCCTGCAGGAAGGGGATGTTGGTGGAGACGCCACGGATGCGGAACTCCGCGAGCGCCCGGCGGGCGCGCCGTACGGCCGTGGGGAAGTCGCGGCCCCGGCAGGTGAGCTTGACGAGCATCGAGTCGAAGTGGGCACCGATCTCCGCGCCGACGAAGACCGTGCCGCCGTCGAGGCGCACGCCGGCGCCGCCGGCCGAGCGGTAGGTCGTGATGCGGCCGGTGTCCGGGCGGAACTCGTTGGCGGGGTCCTCGGTGGTGATGCGGCACTGCAGCGCGGCGCCGCGGATCTGCAGCGACTCCTGCGAGAGGCCGAGGTCGGCGAGGGTCTCGCCGCTGGCGATGCGCAGCTGGGAGCTCACGAGGTCGACGTCGGTGATCTCCTCGGTGACGGTGTGCTCGACCTGGATGCGAGGGTTCATCTCGATGAAGACGTAGCGGCCGTCGGGGGCGAGGAGGAACTCCACCGTGCCCGCGTTGACGTAGCCGATCTCGCGGGCGAACGCGACGGCGTGCGCGCACATCTGCTCGCGCAGGGCCGGGTCGAGGTTGGGCGCCGGGGCGATCTCGACGACCTTCTGGTGCCGCCGCTGGACCGAGCAGTCGCGCTCGAAGAGGTGGATGACGTTGCCCTCGGCGTCGGCGAGGACCTGCACCTCGATGTGGCGCGGGCTGACCACGGCCTCCTCGAGGAACACGGTGGGGTCGCCGAACGCGGACTCCGCCTCGCGCATGCACGCCTCGAGCGCGTCGCGCAGGTCCTCGCGGCGCTCCACGCGCCGCATACCGCGTCCGCCACCGCCGGCCACGGCCTTGGCGAAGACGGGGAAGCCGATCTCCTCGGCGCCCGCGACCAGCTCGTCGACGTCGGTGCTCGGGGGAGCGCTGCGCAGGGTGGGCAGGCCGGCCTTCTTGGCCGCGGCGATGGCTCGCGCCTTGTTGCCCGTCAGGTGGAGCACCGAGGCCGGGGGCCCGACGAAGGTGACCCCCGCAGCGGCGCAGGCCTCGGCCAGGTCGGGGTTCTCCGACAGGAAGCCGTAGCCCGGGTAGACGGCGTCGGCGCCGGCCTCGACCGCGGTCCGCACGATGCCCTCGGGGTCGAGGTAGGCCCGGACGGGGTGGCCGGGCTCGCCGATCTCGTAGGCCTCGTCGGCCTTGAGCACGTGCTCGGACTTGCGGTCCTCGTAGGGGAAGACCGCGACGGTCTTCGCCCCGAGCTCGGTGGCCGCCCGGAAGGCCCGGACCGCGATCTCACCTCGGTTGGCGACGAGCACCTTGCTGAACACGAGACCTCCTGCGGGAGCTGCGGGGAAGACCACTGGGACGAGCGTGCACGAGGAGTCTATTGAGCGCCCGGCTGGTGAGATCGACTGACCGCTATGCGGACGCGCCGAGGGCGGACCGGGTGTCCGGTCCGCCCTCGGCGGGTCTTGGCGCGGCGCCTGTGCGCCGTGCGGTCAGCTCGCTGCGGTGAAGCGACGACGCCGGTGCCGCGGCTGCTCCAGCTCGTCCACGAGGGCCACGGCGTAGTCCTCGGCGCTGATGTGGTCGCCTACCGGGTTGTCCAGCCCCAGGGTGAAGGTGCCCGTGCGCTCGCCGGGCGCGATCACCGGGGCGGGGGAGAAGAACGTCCAGTCGAGGTCCTCGGGGGCCGCGAGGAACAGGTCGAGGGCCGCCGCGCCCGAACGCGCCTCGGCGAGGTACTCGGCCGGGAAGCCGTCGCTGTCCAGCAGCCGCGTGCCGTCGGGCAGCAGGAGCGACCCGGCGCCGCCCACGAACACCACCCGGGCGCCGCCGGCGTGCTCGATGAGGTTCTGGGTGGCGGCCAGCCAGGGCTCGTGGCTGCCGCCGGTGCGGCTCGGTCCTGTCGCGGAAACGATGACGTCGTGGGACGCGGCGGCCTCGCCGACCGAGACAGGGTCGCCGAGGTCACCGGCCGCGGACTCGACACCCTCGATGCCGGTGTCGGCTCCGCGCCGGGAAAGCGCGGTGACGTGGTGGCCGCGCGCGACCGCCTCGCGGGCGATGCGGGTGCCGATGGTGCCGGTGGCTCCGAAGAGGGCGATCTTCATGGGTGCTGCTCCTGTGGTCGCGAGAGGGTGGAGACTCCGACGGTAACCAGTAGTTACTGAGTACTTCAACGTGCTATAAGTACCTCATGGTTACCAAGACTACGCTGCGACCGGACCCCACAGCCGGGGTGCGGGGGCGCGGCGACGCCTTCGACCCCGAGTGCCCGACCCGCGTGGTGCTCGACCGGATCGGCGACAAGTGGACCGCGCTGGTGATCGGGGCGCTGTCCGGTGGCGTGCTCCGGTTCTCCGAGCTGCGCGCCGCGGTGGGCGGGGTCGCGCCGAAGGTGCTCACCCAGACGCTGCGGGCCCTCGAGCGCGACGGGCTGGTCACGCGGACCGTCCGCGCCCAGGTGCCCCCGAGGGTCGACTACGAGCTCACGGACCTGGGCCGGTCGCTGGGGGCGCCCATCGCCACCCTGACCGACTGGGCGGAGACCCACGTGGCCGACATCCTCGCCGCGAGGGACCGCTTCGAGGCTGCCACCGGCCGGCCCTGAGCGGGCCGGGGCGCGGTGGCCCCGCCCGGCCGAGGGTCAGAGGCGGACGACCATCTTCCCGGTGTTTCCGCCGCTGAGCAGGCTGCGGAAACCCTCGACGGCGCTCTCGATGCCCTCGACGGCGGTCTCGCGCCACGCGATCCGGCCGTCGGCGAGCCACGCCGCCATCTCGCGCTCGAACTCCGGGCGCAGGTCCTCGTGGTCGTTGACCAGGAAGCCGCGCAGGGTGAGCCGCTTGCCGATGGCCTGGAAGAGGTTGCGCGGGCCCGGGGCCGGCTCGGTGGCGTTGTAGGCCGAGATGGCGCCGCACATGGCGACCCGACCCTGCGGGCGAAGGGAGGAGATGGCGGCCTCGAGGTGGTCGCCTCCCACGTTGTCGAAGTAGACGTCGATGCCGTCGGGAGCAGCCTCGCGCAGCCCCTGCGCGATCGGCTGGGCCTTGTAGTCGACGACGCGGTCGAACCCGGCCTCGTCGACCGCCCAGCGCACCTTCTCCGGGCCGCCGGCCGAGCCGACGACGAGCGAGGCGCCCTTGAGCCGCGCGATCTGGCCGACGAGGGACCCGACCGCGCCCGCGGCGGCCGACACGAAGACGCGGTCGCCCTCCCGCAGCTCGGCGGTGCGGAGCAGGCCGGCGTACGCCGTGCGGCCGGTCATGCCCATCACGCCGAGGTAGGCCGACGGCGAGGCGAGGCTCGTGTCGACGACGCGTGCGTGGCGGCCCTCGACGAGGGCGCGGGTGCGCCAGCCGTACGGGTGCAGCACCGTGTCGCCCACCTGGACCGAGCGGCCGGTCGCGTCCGCGACGTCGCCCTCGACCGCCTCGACCACACCGACGGCGTCACCGGTCATGGGCTGGCCCAGCTCGAAGGGGGCCACGTAGGACTTCGCGTCGTTCATCCGGCCGCGCATGTACGGGTCGACGGACAGGAAGGTGTTGCGCACGAGGACCTGGCCGGGTGCCGGGGCGCCGAGCTCCGCCTCCACGAGGGAGAAGTCGGCGTCGACGGGCTCGCCGTGGGGGCGGCGGACGAGGTGCCACTGGGTGCTGGTCGTCACGGAGAAGTGCCTTTCACGAGGGGGAGGGCCGAGGAAACAGGCCCTTGGTCGCAACCTGCCCTCCCGTGGACCTGTTCCCGTTCGGGGTGGGAGGTGGGATGCGCCACACCACCACCCGGACAAGGCCGCGGGAGGGTCCATGGCGCCAGCCGTGGTGTCGTCCCGGTGGTGGCACGACGCGGCCGCACGGCCGTGGCAGGAAGCACCACGGCCGTGCGGTCGGCCTGTCACCGCAGGTCAGAGGTCGAGCGGGCGCAGCACCTCGGAGACCCCGTGGGCGATCTGGACGTTGCCCTTGTTGATGTCCGGGGCGACGACGCGGGCGTTGAGGTCGTTGGGGTCGGCGTCCTTGAGTCGGACCTCGTGCTTCGAGACGACCTTCACCGTCAGGGTCCCGCCACCGGCGGTGGTCAGGGTGGCCCCGTCAGAGCGCAGGGCCTGACGGTAGGTGACCGTGGCGCCGGGCACCACGTGGTAGAGCAGCACGGCCTCGACCGTGGGGATGCCCAGCGAGGCCACGTCGGCGAACACCGCGGACTCCGAGGTGTACGTCTTGCCCGTGAGGTCCGAGGCGAGCCGGCGGAAGGCTCGGTCGGTGGGCAGGAACGCCGTCAACGGCACCGTGCCGTCGGCCAGCACCGCCACCGGGGAGTCCGGCTTGGCGGCGAGCACGGCGTGCACGGCGTTGTCGACGATGTCGAAGTCGTCCCAGTTGCGGTCGAAACCCGAGCCGTCCTTGGCGAGGACGGCCGCCAGGCTGCGGGTTCCGCTCGGTCCGTGGTCCGCGTCGTGGGCGGAGGCGGAAGGGGCGACGGCCAGGGCACTGGCCACGGCGAGGCCGAGGGCGGCCACGGAGGTGGTGATGCGTCGTACGGACATGCGTGTCTCCTTGATCCACTGCGGTGTGGACTGACCCGGACAGCGGTCACCGCGTCGCCACGGTCCGGACCCTGCAGCCGTGTTTCGGAGCGGGTCGGGAACCGGATTGGACAAACCTTGGACAACCTCCTCGACGGGAAATAGATGCAGGAGGTGCCGGCGTTGGACGCTACGATCGACGAGACAACTGAACAGCGTGTGTGTGAGCACCCCGTGCGCCAGAGCAGCACCGGAGCATGGGGGTGATCGGTTTCGACATTGGTCGGCATGTCAGGGGAAGCGGGTCGAGGATGCCTGGTTATCTCGTAAACGCTCCCGGCAAACCAATAGGTGCCAATTCCAAGCGCACCGACTTCGCCCTCGCCGCCTGAGCGAGCCACGAAGTCCGTCAGCCTGAGCTAGTTCTCGACTCAGTGTCTGGCGTCAGCTAGAGAACTTGCTGCGCAGCCATGTCGGGGGGCTGCGCGGGACTCTCACTCGACTGGGCCCGTCAGCGGACGTGTGCGCGCGAGCGCTGGGGCCGAGAAAATCCACAGCGCACTGCACCCGGAGAAGCCCTGGTTTCCCGTCAATGGACGCGGGTTCAATTCCCGCCACCTCCACCATCGTGCCAACACACGCGCACCAGCTGTCAGGAGGGCCCGGCTCAGGCGCCGGGCCCTTCGTCGTCCCCGCGTCCGTCGCCGGCCACGGGTCCCTCGTCGTCCCCGCGCCACGCGGCGTCCCGTGCACCCCCGGCGTGACCTGCGAGGATGGCGTGGTGCTGCACGACGACACCCCACCCGAGGAGCGGATCGGTCCCCGCGACCTGACCGCCTGGCCCACCCCGGTGGGCCGCGCGCTCGCCCGGACCGCGGTGGTCGCCGGCCGGGGAGCGGCACGCCTCGGCTCGTGGGGAGCCGCCAACCTCGTCCTCGTCCTGACCGCGCTCGCGGGCGGCCTTGTGGTCGTCGGCATGGTCGCGCTCACGGCCCAGGTCTACGAGTCGGTGGTCGAGGCCGACGGGCTCGCGGGCCTCGACCGCCCCGTGCTCGACGCCGCGGTCGGCCTGCGCAGCAGCGGTCTCGACCACGCCGTCACGCTCTACACGGACGTGGGCGGTCCGGTGGGCATGCCGGTGCTGGCCCTCTTGGCGACGCTGGTCATGGTCATCCGGTGGCGCTCACGGACCCCGGTCGTCCTCATGGTGATCGCGGCTGCTGGGTCGCTGGCGATGACCATCGCGGGCAAGGACCTCGTCGCCCGGGCCAGGCCGCCGCAGGCACTGGCGGTGCCGCCCTTCGAGACGTCCCCGTCGTTCCCCAGTGGGCACACCCTCAACGCCACGGTCCTCACCGGGGTGGCGGTCTACCTCGTCCTGCGTCGCGTCGAGTCCCGGCGGGGGCGCGTCGCCGTCGTGGCTGCCGGCGTCGCCTTCGTCCTGACCATGGGCCTGAGCCGGGTCTTCCTCGGCCACCACTGGCTGACCGACGTGGTGGCCGGCTGGGCGCTCGGCCTTGCCTGGGTCGCCGTGGTGGTGACGGCCCACCGGCTGCGCCTCACCGTGCGCAAGGACGTGCACGAGTCCGCCCCGGCGGTTCAGGCCAGGTCCGCCACCCAGTGATCGCCCTCGGCGCGGAAGCCGAGCCGGGCGTAGTACGGGTCGAGCATCCCGGGCGGCGTCACGATGCGCCGGATCCCCTTGCCGCGGAACAGGCCGCTGCTGCGGTACACGAACTCGCCGGGTGAGAAGTCCCGGAACCGGGGCGTGACGTAGTCGAGCTCGACCTGCGCGACCCCGTCGCCTGCGTCGCGCACGACGACGACCCCGACGGTCTCGTTGCCGCGCTCGACGAGGTAGGCGCTGCGGCCCTCGCCCAGGGCCGGGCTGCCGTTGGCCGCGACGGTCTCGAACCGCGGGAAGTACCTGCGGATGTCGGCGGCCTGCACCTTGAGGAAGTGCTGGAGGTAGGCCTCGTCCGGACCGACCGCCACCACCTCGTAGACCTTGTCGTCCCCGCGCTCGCGCAGCAGCCGGGTGATGAACACGACGTTGATCCCGGCGATGACGACGTTCATCGCGACCATCGGCCAGACGTGCAGGAGCGAGTTGAAGACGGTGAGCGTGCAGCTCGCGACGAGGTTGAGCAGCCGGAAGCGCAGCACGCGGGCCTGCAGCAGGGAGAAGACGAGCAGGGACGAACCCACCCAGCCGAGGACCTGCACCCACCACGATGTCATGGGTGCAGTGTGGCGCACCGCCGGGAACGTGCCCCAACGGTGCGCCCCGCAGGTCAGCTGCCCGGCTGCGCCGCGCCGGCGCGCTGGGCCTCGACGTCGGCCTTCACGGCCTCCATGTCCAGGCCCTGCACCTTGCTGATGACGTCCTCGAGCATCGGCGCGGGGAGGGCCCCGGCCTGGGCGAAGACGAGGATGCCGTCGCGGAAGGCCATGAGCATCGGGATCGAGGTGATGTTGGCAGCGGCAGCCAGGGCCTGCTCGGCCTCGGTGTCGACCTTGCCGAAGACGATGTCCGGGTGCTGCTCGGAGGCGGCCTCGTAGACCGGTCCGAAGCGCTTGCACGGACCGCACCACTCGGCCCAGAAGTCCACGAGGACGGTGTCCTCCTCGAGGATGGTCTTCTCGAAGTTCTGCGCAGTCAGGGTCGTGCTGGCCATGTGCCTACTTCCAGTCCCAGCGGACCACGACGGTCGTGGTCACGGTGTTCTCGCCCAGCTCGACGAAGCCGTCCGTCGTGCGCGCGGCCATCAGGGCCATCCGCGGCTGGGGTCCGTTGTCGACAACGTCGGTGACGGTGCGGACCTTCCCGAGCGTGCGTCCGGCGAGCGCGGCGTACTGCTCCGCCTTGGCCCTCGCGTCGCCGAAGGCGGCCTCGCGGGCGCTCGCGAGCAGGGGGCGTGGGTCGGCCACCTCGAGCCCGAGGTGGTCGATCGTCAGGGCATCGCCGGCCGCCCCCGCGAACGCCGAGACCAGGCTCCCCGCACGTGAGGGGTCGCGCACGGTGACCGAGAGGTTCTGGTACGCCGTGTACCCGACCACCGCGACCCCCTCACGGTCGTGCCTCGGGTGCACGCCGGTGTCGGTCGTGGCCAGGTCCCTGGGCTCGACGCCGTGGTCCCGTGCGGCCTGGGCCAGGGCAGCCGCCCTGCCGGTCGCGTCGGACAGTGCCGACGAGACGTCGTCGCCCTCGCAGCGGACCCCGACCCGCAGGCGCACCACGTCCGGGACCGCGGAGGCCCGACCGCTGCCGCTCACCTCGATGTGGCTGCTCACCGGTCCAGCCTAGGTCGTGGGGGAGCCGACCGGGCCTCTCTTGTCGGGTGGACGTGGTTGGCTGGTGTCGCACCGTCGGAGAGGACAGGAACCACCGCATGACCCAGCACGTCGAGACCTCGGCCCCCTCAGCCACCGCGAGCCGCTCGCCGTCCCCGGCGGACATCGACCTCGAGCAGGTTCGCCGCTACTGGGACGAGTTCGCCTCGGAGTACGACGACTACCCCGACCACGGCCTGCTCGACCCCGACATGCGCGCCGCCTGGAAGGACCTGCTGCGCACGTGGCTGCCGGCCACACCCAGCCGGCTGGCCGACCTCGCCTGTGGCACCGGCACGCTGTCGGTGCTCGCCGCCGAGCTGGGCCACGAGGTCACCGGCGTCGACCTCTCCGAGCAGATGGTGGCCCTCGCCCGGGCCAAGTCCGCGCCGTTCGGCCGGGCGGTCGAGGTGCTCCACGGCGACGCCGGACAGCCGCCCCTGGAGCCGGGGAGCGTCGACGTCGTCCTCGCCAGGCACGTGCTGTGGACGCTGCCGGACCCGTTGGCGGCACTGCGCCGATGGGTGGGCCTCCTGCGGCCCGGCGGCAGGCTGGTCCTCGTCGAGGGACGGTGGGGACTGGAGGGTGCCGACGGCAAGCCGCCGGCCCCCTGGCGCGCCGGGGTCCCCTCGCAGGAGCTGGCCGCGGCAGTGCGCGACCTCGTCGGGGAGCCTGCGGTGGTGCAGCTCACCGACTCCCTCTACTGGGGCAAGGAGATCGAGCACGAGCGCTACCTGCTGACCGCCCGGTTGACCGCCCGGCAGGCGGACGCCCCGTGAGCGCCCACCATGGCTGACGAGGCCGTCCGGGACGGTGCGGCAGGCGCCGGACGCCCCTCGACACCACCCGGTACGGCGCCGACAGGGCCCGGTACGGCGCCGGAGGGCTCGGCGAGCCGGGCCGTGCAGGTCGTGGGCTGGGTCTTCGTCGTCCTCGCGGGCCTCATGGTCCCGTGGACGGTCTACCTCTCGGTCAACCTGCCCCGACACCACTTCGCCTCCCACTACGACCTGGCCTGGGGCGGGTTCGACGCAGCCATGCTCGTGTCGCTGGCCGCGACCGCCTGGTCCGCCCTGCGCCTGCACACCACGCTTCCCCCGCTGGCCGCCGTCACCGGGACGTTGCTGCTCACCGACGCCTGGTTCGACGTCGTGATGTCGCCGACGGCGCACGAGCGGTGGGTCGCGATCGCCATGGCGGTGGTCGTGGAGCTGCCCCTCGCGGGCGTCTGCCTGTGGCTGTCCGTGACCGGCCACCAGCTCGTCATCCGCCGCCTTCGCCGACACTGGGGGAGACGTCCCGGTTTGCGCCCCCGCTCCTGAGCCGTCACCCTCCTCGGGTGAGCGAACCCACCAGCCGCACCGCGACCCACCCGACCGAAGGCCCGGCCGACCCCGGCTCCCCGGACGCCGGCGCCACCCAGCTGCAGGCGGGTCTCAAGCCGCGCCACGTGACCATGATCTCCATCGCCGGGGTCATCGGGGCGGGCCTGTTCGTCGGGTCTGCGAAGGCCATCGCGACCGCCGGCCCGGCGGTGCTCGTCGCCTACGCGCTCGCCGGTGCGCTGGTCGTCCTCGTCATGCGGATGCTGGGCGAGATGGCCACCGCGCAGCCGGACACGGGCTCGTTCTCGACCTACGCCGACCGGGCGCTCGGCCGCTGGGCCGGGTTCTCCATCGGTTGGCTGTACTGGTGGTTCTGGGTCATCGTCATCCCCGTCGAGGCGACCGCAGGCGCCCTGATCCTGGGCGACTGGTTCCCCCCAGTGCCCCAGTGGGCCTTCGCCCTGGTGATCACCGGGCTGCTCGTCGTGACCAACCTTTTCAGCGTCGGCAACTACGGCGAGTTCGAGTTCTGGTTCGCGCTGGTCAAGGTCGTCGCGATCGTGGCCTTCATCGGGGCCGGTGTGCTCGCCATCCTCGGCGTCCTGCCCGGCTCGCACACCTCCGGCGTCGGCCACCTGTGGCAGGACGGCGGCTTCATGCCCCACGGCTTCGGCGCCGTGCTCTCGGCGATGCTCGTCACGATGTTCACGTTCATGGGCACGGAGATCGTCACCATCGCCGCAGCGGAGTCGCCCAACCCGGAGTCCGGTATCCGTCGCGCCGTGAACTCGGTGATCTGGCGCATCAGCCTCTTCTACCTCGGCTCGATCTTCGTCGTCGTCGCCCTGGTGCGGTGGAACGACCCGGCCCTCGTGGACGCGAACTCCGGCTCCTACCAGGTGACCCTCGAGCGGATGGGGCTCGGCGGGTTCAGCACCGTGCTGGAGCTGGTCATCCTGACGGCCGTGGCCAGCTGCCTCAACTCCGCCCTGTACACCGCGTCCCGCATGGCGTTCTCGCTCTCCACGCGGGGGGACGCCCCGGCCGCGTGGTCGCGCGTCACCGCCCGTGGCGTGCCGGCCAACGCGATCATCGCGAGCTCGGTGGTCGGCTTCCTGGGCGTCGTCGGCAACTACCTGCTGCCCGAGAAGATCTTCGGCTACCTGCTGGCGAGCTCGGGCGCCATCGCCCTGTTCGTCTACCTTGTCATCGCGCTGTCGCAGCTGCGGATGCGTCGCCAGCTCGACGCCGAGGGCGCCCGTCCGGCCGTGCGCATGTGGTTCTACCCGGGCCTGACCTACGCCACCATCGCGTTCATCGTCGCCGTGCTCGTCCTCATGCTCGTGCGCGAGGGGCACCGCCTCGAGCTGGGGCTGAGCCTCGCGCTCGCCGCGGTCATCCTCGCCATCGGCGTGGCCCGCGGCCGCGGTCGCGCGACGAGCGACGGCCCGCGCACCGGCTCGGAGGGTTCGGTCGGCGAGACCGCCGGGACCTCGGTTCGGCGTACCGCGCGGTAATCGGGACAATGCACGGCATGACCGCCGTGCCCTCCGTGTCCAACTCCATCACCGTCCGCCTCACGCTCCCGGCCCGCGCCACCGCGGTCTCCGAGCTCACGGGGGTCATCGAGAAGAGCGGGGGACTGGTCACCGGTCTGGACGTCACCGCGTCCGGGGCGGACCGGCTCCGGGTCGACGTCACCGCCGCCGCCCGCGACACCTCGCACGCCGACGAGATCGTCGAGCAGATGCGGGGCGTCCACGGCGTCGAGATCGGCAAGGTGTCCGACCGCACCTTCCTCGTGCACCTCGGCGGCAAGCTGAAGATCGAGTCCAAGGTCCCGATCCGCAACCGTGACGACCTCTCGCTGATCTACACCCCCGGGGTGGCCCGCGTGTGCATGGCGATCGCGGAGAACCCCGCGGATGCCCGCCGGCTGACGATCAAGCGCAACACGGTCGCCGTCGTGACCGACGGCTCGGCGGTCCTCGGGCTCGGCAACATCGGCCCGCTCGGCGCGCTGCCGGTGATGGAGGGCAAGGCGGCGCTGTTCAAGCGGTTCGCCGACATCGACGCCTTCCCGATCTGCCTCGACACCCAGGACACCGAGGAGATCATCACCGCCGTCAAGGCGATCAGCCCGGTGTTCGCCGGCATCAACCTCGAGGACATCTCGGCCCCGCGCTGCTTCGAGATCGAGGCGCGGCTGCGCGAGGAGCTCGACATCCCGGTCTTCCACGACGACCAGCACGGCACCGCGATCGTCACCCTCGCGGCGCTGCGCAACGCCCTGCGCGTGGTCCGCAAGGACCTCAGCGAGTCGCGGGTCGTGCTGAGCGGGGCAGGCGCAGCCGGCACCGCGATCCTCAAGCTGCTCCTCAAGGCCGGCGCGCGCGACGTCGTCGTCGCCGACCAGTACGGCGTGGTGCACGCGGCGCGCGAGGACCTCGCCGCCGAGGGCCAGCACAACCTGCGGTGGGTCGCGGCCAACACCAACCGGCGCGGCCTGACCGGGACGCTCAAGGAGGCCGTGGCCGGTGCCGACGTCTTCATCGGCGTCTCGGCCCCCGGCATCCTCACCGGTGACGACATCGCGACCATGAACGACGACGCGATCGTCTTCGCCATGGCCAACCCCGAGCCCGAGGTCGACCCCATCGCCGCGGCGCAGCACGCTGCCGTCGTCGCGACGGGCCGCTCCGACTTCGCCAACCAGATCAACAACGTCCTGGTCTTCCCCGGAGTCTTCCGCGGCCTGCTCGACGCGGCGTCGACCTCGATCGACCTCGACGTGATGCTCGCAGCCGCGAAGGCGCTCTCCGAGGTCGTCCACCCCGACGAGCTCAACCCGGCCTACATCATCCCGAGCGTCTTCCACCCCGACGTCTCGAAGGTGGTCGCCGCGGCCGTCAAGGCCGCGGTGCTGGGTCAGAGCCCGGAAGCGGCCGAGCGCGCAGCCGTCGCCGAGGCGGCCTCACCCTCGCGCGACGAGGCCGAGCTCATCGGCTAGCAGCTCCAGGCTGCGCAGCTTGGCGTCGAGGTCGGGCGTCGGGGTCACGAGGGTGACCTCGTCGGCACCGGCCTCGTCCGCCAGCGCCGACAGCTCCTTCGCCACGTCGGCCGCGGGTCCTGCGAACACCCGGCCCTCGAGGCTCGGGGCCAGGCGGGCGTAGTCGTCGGACAGCCGGAACGCGCGGATGTCCGCGGCGCTCGGGCGGGTGGTGTCGCCGCTGCGGATGCGCCGCATCTGCAGTGCCCAGCCGGCACGGAAGTCGGCCGCCACCTCCTCGTCCTCGGTCGCCAGCGCGAGCACCGAGATGATGACGCGCGGGGTGTCACCCACGAGGCCGGGGCGGAAGTCGCGCCGGTAGGCCCGCAGGGCGTCGACCGCCAGCTCCGGCGCCATGTGGTGGGCGAAGACCGTCGTCATCCCGTTCGCGGCGGCGAAGGCCGACCCCCACCCGCTCGACCCGAGCATCAGCAGCTCCGGTGAGGTGTCCACCACCGGGGTCGCGAGGACGGCCTTGAAGGGGTGGTCGCCGGGCCAGCTGTCCGACAGGAACGCGAGCAGCTCTGCCGCCTGCTGCGGGAAGTCGTCGGCGGTCAGCGCCTCGCGCGAGCGGCGCAGGGCGAACGCCGTGAGCTGGTCCGTGCCGGGCGCCCGTCCGAGCCCGAGGTCGATCCGTCCCGGGTGGAGCATCTCCAGGGTCTTGAACCACTCGGCCACCTTCAGCGGCGAGTGGTTGGGGAGCATGATCCCCGCCGCGCCGACGCGGATCCCCGTGGTCTGGCCGGCGAGGTGGGCGATGAGGATCTCGGGAGAGCTGCTCGCGAGGCCGGCGAAGCTGTGGTGCTCGCTGATCCAGTACCGCGAGTAGCCGAGCCGGTCGGCAGCCTGGGCCACCCGCGTGCTCCGCGCGATCGCGTCCTGGGCGCTCAGCCCCGCGGGCACGTCCACGAAGTCGAGGAGGGACAGCGGCCGGGTACGCGGTGCGGTCGGCTCGGTGTCGGGCTCACTGGTCTGCGGTTCTGTCGTCGGTGCTGTCGTCGGTGCTGTCGTCACGGTCACCTCGGGGCCAACACCGTCGACCGGTGACCGATTCCTCGGCCACCAGCCACGCCGCCTACGCTGGTCGGGTGACCCAGCGGACCGACCACACCCTCCTGCCCGCGGGCACGACGGGAAGCGGCCGTTCCACGGTCCGGGTCGTCGCGGTCCTCGCGGTCCTGGTCCACCTCGCCGCGATCTACTGGCCGCGGGTCGACGTGGTGGGACCGGTGCCCTGGACCGACAAGGTCGTGCACGTGCTGCTCTTCGGGGTGCCGACCGTCCTGCTGCTGGTGGCCCGGCCGACGCGCCTGCACCCCGCGCTGGTCGTCGGTGCGCTCGCGCTGCACGCACCCGTGAGCGAGCTGCTGCAGCACTACCTGCTGCCGCACCGGTCGGGGGACCCGTGGGACGCGGTGGCGGACCTCGGGGGAGTGGTGCTCGGCGTCACCCTCGCCGTGGTCGGAAGGCGTCGCTGGCGCTGGTAGGATGAAGGTGCTCAGTTCGGCAGGCGCCTGGCAGCGCCACCGGAGGCACAGTGGCCTCACCACGTTTTCCCGACTCCGACTGAGCCCCACCGGATGACAACTGTTGGTCCGGTCCAGCGGGCGCTGACGCGCCTGAGGCTCGTCTTCATCGCTTCCCTCGCCAGGTGGCTCGAGACGTGTCTACCTCGAGCACCTGAAGTGAGTTGAACATCTGTGCCCAAGAACCTGCGATCCGGCGCGCCCAAAAAGGCTCGTTGGACCCCTGACCAGAAGGCTGCCGCGAAGAAGGGCCCCAAGAAGGCCCACCGCGGACAGTCGGCTGCCGGTGGCGCCGGCAAGTCCTCGTACGGCAGCCGCCCGGCCCGCGACGCGGACCGCCTCGCCCGCCGTGAGTTCGACCGTGACGACCGGCCGCAGCGCCGCGACTCCCGTGACGAGCGCCCGCAGCGCTCGTTCAACCGCGACGACAACCGTGGCCCGCGCCGCGAGTTCAACCGCGACGAGCGCCCGCAGCGCTCGTTCAACCGCGACGACAACCGTGGCCCGCGCCGCGAGTTCAACCGCGACGACCGCCCGCAGCGCTCGTTCAACCGCGACGACAACCGTGGCCCGCGCCGCGAGTTCAACCGCGACGACCGCCCGCAGCGCTCGTTCAACCGTGACGACCGCCCCCAGCGTTCGTTCGACCGCGACGACAACCGTGGCCCGCGCCGCGAGTTCGACCGTGACCAGCGGCCCCAGCGCCGTGACTTCTCCCGCGACGACCGCCCGGTCCGTCGCTTCGACCGTGACGACAACCGTGGCCCGCGCCGCGAGTTCTCCCGCGACGAGCGCCCCCAGCGCAGCACCTACTCCCGTGAGGACCGCCCCGTGACCCGCTTCTCCAACGACGACCGCCCCCAGCGTTCGTTCGACCGTGACGACAACCGTGGCCCGCGCCGCGAGTTCAACCGTGACGACCGCCCGGCCCGTTCGTTCGACCGTGACGACAACCGTGGCCCGCGCCGCGAGTTCAACCGCGACGACCGCCCGGCCCGTTCGTTCGACCGCGACGACAACCGTGGCCCGCGCCGCGAGTTCAACCGTGACGACCGTCCTCAGCGCTCCTTCAACCGCAACGACCGCTTCGACCGCGCCCCGCGCTTCGAGGACCAGGTCGACCCCGAGGCCGAGCGCATGGAGGCCGACACCTGGGTCAAGGCGACCCGCAAGAGCGTCGACGGCCCCGTGACCGTCGCCGAGGACAACGGCTTCAGCGCCCTCGGGCTCTCGGACCGCCTCGTCGAGCGACTGGCCCGCGACGGCATCACCACGCCGTTCCCGATCCAGGCCGCCACCATCCCCGACGCGCTGGCCGGCAAGGACGTCCTCGGCCGCGGCCAGACCGGCTCCGGCAAGACGCTGGCGTTCGGCCTTCCCGCGCTGTCGCGCCTCGACAACGGCCAGAAGGCGTCCCCGCGCCGCCCCCGCGCCCTGGTCCTGGTGCCCACCCGCGAGCTGGCCATGCAGGTGTCCGACGCGCTCGAGCCCCTCGTGCACGTCCTCGGACTGCGCCACAAGCTCGTCGCCGGTGGCCTGTCGTACACGACGCAGATCAACGCCCTCAACCGCGGTGTCGACCTGCTCATCGCCACCCCGGGCCGGCTCAAGGACCTGGTCGAGCGTGAGGCCGTCATCCTCGACGCCATCGAGATCGCCGTCCTCGACGAGGCCGACCACATGGCCGACATGGGCTTCATGCCCGAGGTGACCGCGATCCTCGACCAGATGCCCGCCGGGGGCCAGCGCATGCTGTTCTCCGCGACGCTGGACAAGGGTGTCGACAAGCTCGTCGAGGGCTACCTCACCGACCCGGTGACGCACTCCACCGACGACGCCAAGGCCTCGGTGACGACGATGGAGCACCACGTGCTGCTCATCGACCCGATGCACAAGAAGACCATCACCGCCGAGGTCGCCAACCGCTCCGGTCGCACGGTCGTCTTCGTCCGCACCAAGCTCGGGGCCGACCGCGTCGCCCTCCAGCTGCGCGAGCAGGGCGTCTTCGCGGCCGCGCTGCACGGCGGCCTCAACCAAGGCGCCCGCAACCGCGTCCTCGGTGCCTTCCGTGACGGGAGCCTGCCGGTGCTCGTCGCCACCGACGTCGCCGCCCGCGGCATCCACGTCGACGACGTCTCCGTCGTCCTGCAGGTCGACCCGCCGGCCGACCACAAGGACTACCTGCACCGCTCGGGCCGCACCGCCCGCGCCGGTGACAAGGGCACCGTCGTCACCCTGGCCCTCCCGCACCAGCGCCGCACCATGGAGCGCATGGCTCGCGAGGCCGGCATCGACGCGGTCCCGACCAAGGCGGTTCCCGGCGACGAGCGCCTCGCGGCGACCGGCGCCGTGACCCCGAGCGGCATCCCGGTCCCCGAGGACCAGGTCCGTCGCGTCCTCGAGGGTGAGAAGCGTGGTGGCCGTCGTCCCGGTGGACACGGTGGCCCGCGTGGCGGCGGCCCCCGCGGTGGCGGTCCCCGTGGCCCGCGCCAGGGCGGCAACCGCTCCTACGGCGACCGCCCCGGCGGCCAGCGCGAGCGCGGCAGCTACTCGCGAGGCTGACGCCCCACCGTCTGCGCCCGATCACCCGGGCGTGACATCAACCGAACAGCCACAGCCCCGGTCCCGGCGACCGGGGCTGCGGCGTGTGTGGGCATGATGGTGACGTGGACACCGACCTGTCGGGCAGCCTGCTCGTCGCGACACCCCAGATCGAGGAAGGGGTGTTCTGCCGCAGCGTCGTGCTCCTGCTCCACCACGACACCGAGGGCGCCCAGGGCGTCGTGCTCAACCGGCCGATGGAGGCCCGGGTCGACGCCGTCCTCCCGGACTGGCAGCCCCACGTCACGGCGCCAGCGGTCCTGTTCGAGGGTGGCCCGGTGGGCCTCGACAGCGCCCTCGGGCTGGTGACGGTGCCCGGCGACGTCGAGCCCATGGGGGTCAAGCGCCTCTTCCGCGGGCTGGGCCTGGTGGACCTCGACGCCCCTCCGGCGATCGTGGTCCCCGAGGTCGCGGGCCTGCGGATCTTCGCCGGGTACTCCGGGTGGTCGCCCGGCCAGCTCGAGGACGAGGTGCGTTCGGGCAGCTGGTACGTCGTGGAGTCCGAGGGCCGCGACGCCTTCGACGCAGAGCCCGAGCAGCTCTGGGTACGTGTGCTGCGGCGCCAGCGCGACCACCTCGCCTTCGTCGCCACGTTCCCGGCCGACCCCGAGCTGAACTGACGCCTCCGGGCGGGGCAGCCGGGCCGCGGACGCCGCCCGCGCAGGGGCGGCGGGCGCGGGACCGCGGCATACACTCGTGGGCATGAGCGAGCCCCAGATCCCGCTGGACGACCCGCTGGCCCCGTCGGCCCAGCCCTCCACCCAGACCGCCGTGCTGGAGCGCGAGCAGGTCGAGGAGCAGCTGCAGGAGCCCGGCGACCACGAGCGCTTCTCCCACTACGTGCGCAAGGAGAAGATCCTCGAGAGCGCGATGTCGGGGGAGCCGGTGGTGGCGCTGTGCGGCAAGGTCTGGGTACCCGGCCGCGACCCCAAGAAGTTCCCCGTGTGCCCCACCTGCAAGGAGATCTACGAAGGCCTCCGCGCCCCCCAGGACGGCGGGGAGTGAGCGGCGCCGCGCGCCGCTGACACCGCTCGGGTCGCCGTCGCCACAGGCGACCCAGGAGCACACTCACCCCTCGCAGGTTCCCTGACCTGCCCTTTTGCGAACGAGTCTTTACCTGCCGTTGAGGCCAGGTCCGGCGCCGGAAACGTAGCGTCGCGGCGTCGGCCCCGGTCACCGCAGGCCGGGTGCCCTGTGAAAGGACGCCCATGAAGCTTCGATCCCGCATCGCACTCTCGTCCCTCCTGCTGGGTGCCGCGGCGCTCGGCCTCGGCCAGGGCAGCGCCACCGCGCAGCCGATGGCCGGCGAGAGCACCGTCGCCGCCGAGTGCTCCACCCACCACGACTCGGTGAACGCGGCCAGGTCCGCCCAGGGCGGCAACCGCCAGGACGGCAACGAGCTGTCCCCGGCCCAGGCCAAGTCGATGGAGGCCGGCCTCGCCAAGGCGATGGCGGCCAAGGGCTACACCAAGGCGGCCAACGGCTCGGCCCGCAAGCCCGGGGGTGGCGGGGCGTTCGCCGCGACCACCGTGCGGGTCTACGTGCACGTCATCACCAGCGGCTCCGCGGGCGCGATCAGCTCCAGCCAGATCAGCAACCAGCTCTCGGTCCTCAACAACGCCTACGCCTCTTCGGGCTTCAGCTTCACGCTCGCCGGGACGGACACGACGAACAACAGCAGCTGGTACAACCTGTCGCAGGGCAGCAGCGCCGAGCGGTCGATGAAGACGACGCTGCGCAAGGGCACCATGGCCGACCTCAACATCTACACGGCCAACCTCTCCGGCGGACTGCTCGGCTGGGCCACCTTCCCCAAGTCGAGCTACGACGCCATGGACGGCGTCGTCATCCTCGACCAGAGCGTGCCGGGCGGTACGGCGTCCCCCTACAACCTCGGTGACACCGCCACCCACGAGATCGGCCACTGGGCCGGGCTCTACCACACGTTCCAGGGCGGCTGCACCGGTCAGGGCGACTACGTCTCCGACACCCCGGCCGAGGCGTCCCCCGCCTACGGCTGCCCGACCGGTCGCGACAGCTGCGCCTCGTCCTCCGGCCTGGACCCCATCAAGAACTTCATGGACTACACCGACGACGCCTGCATGAACACCTTCACCACCGGCCAGACCACCCGGATGCAGAACTCCTGGGTGACCTACCGCCAGGGCAGGTAGCCGCGCGGCAGCACCTCCGACGGCGCCGCGCCGTCCCGGTGAGAAGGCAGCACCGACCTAGCACACCCCGAGGCCCCGGCAGCGATGCCGGGGCCTCGGCATGTCGTTTCGCGACAGCGGCTACCGTGGCTCGCCTATGAGTACCGCCGCCGCTTCGCACCTGTCACCAGCCTTCCCGGAGCGGGCGGCCTGGGGGACTGCGTCCAAGCTGCGCGCGTGGCAGCAGGCCGCGCTGAGCAGCTACCTGCAGTCCGACCCCCGCGACTTCCTCGCGGTCGCGACCCCGGGCGCCGGCAAGACCACCTACGCGCTGCGCCTGGCCACCGAGCTCCTCGGCCGCGGCACCATCTCGGCCGTCACCATCGTGGCGCCCACCGAGCACCTCAAGACCCAGTGGGCCGAGGCGGCTGCCCGCGTCGGCATCCACATCGACCCGAAGTTCTCCAACTCCTCGGCGCGGCACTCCAGCGAGTACCACGGGGTGGCCCTGACCTACGCCCAGGTCGCCAGCCGTCCCTCGCTGCACCGCACGCGCACGGAGTCCGCGCCGACGCTTGTCATCCTCGACGAGATCCACCACGGCGGCGACAACCTCTCGTGGGGTGACGCCATCCGCGAGGCGTTCGAGCCGGCGGCGCGGCGCCTGGCGCTCACCGGCACCCCGTTCCGCTCGGACACCTCGCCGATCCCGTTCGTGACCTACGCCGAGGACCGTGACGGGATCCGTCGCTCGTCCGCGGACTACACCTACGGATACGCCGAGGCGCTGCGCGACGGCGTCGTCCGACCGGTGCTCTTCCTCGCGTACGGCGGGGCCATGCGCTGGCGCACCAAGGCCGGTGACGAGATCGCAGCCCGCCTCGGCGAGATGCTGACCAAGGACGCCATGGCCCACGCCTGGCGCACGGCGCTCGACCCCAAGGGCGAGTGGATCCCGTCGGTCCTGGCCGCCGCTGACAAGCGCCTCACCGAGGTACGCCGCGGGGTCCCGGACGCCGGTGGCCTCGTCATCGCCTCCAACCAGACCTCGGCCCGCGCCTACGCGAGGATCCTCGAGTCGATCACCGGCGAGAAGGTCACCACGGTGCTCTCCGACGACGCCGGGTCCTCCGAGCGCATCGAGGAGTACGCCGCGGGCGACTCGCGGTGGATGGTGGCCGTGCGCATGGTGTCCGAGGGCGTGGACGTGCCCCGGCTGTGCGTCGGGGTCTACGCGACGTCGACCTCGACGCCCCTGTTCTTCGCCCAGGCCGTGGGCCGCTTCGTCCGCGCCCGCCGCCGTGGTGAGACCGCCTCGGTGTTCCTGCCGTCCGTGCCGGTGATCCTCGAGCACGCGGCCCGCCTGGAGGACGAGCGCGACCACGCCCTCGACCGGCCGCAGAAGGACGACGGCAGCGCCGCGGCTATGTGGGCCGAGGAGGACGCGCTGCTCGAGGCGGCCAACCGCACCACCCGCACCCCCGACATCGACCAGCTCACCTTCGAGGCCCTGGAGTCGGACGCCGAGTTCGACCACGTGCTGTTCGACGCGAAGCAGTTCGGGCTCAACGCCGTCGTCGGGTCCGAGGAGGAGCAGGAGTACCTCGGCCTGCCAGGGCTGCTCGAGCCCGACCAGATGGCGGTGCTGCTCCACGAGCGGCAGACCGCCCAGCACGGGCGACGGCCCAAGGTGGCCGAGGCGCCGGTGTCCGCGCACCGGGCGCTCGCCGCACAGCGCAAGGAGCTGAACAAGCTCGTCGCTGCCTACGCGCGCAAGAACAACGCCCCCCACGGCGTCGTCCACAACGACCTGCGTCGCGCCTGCGGCGGACCCTCCCTGGAGGAGGCCACCTCCGACCAGGTGACCGCCCGGATCGAGAAGATCCGCGCCTGGTTCGTCGGCCGCCGCTGAGGGCCACGCCATGGCCAACGCCTACGTCGAGACCAGGATCAGCATCGCCCGGGCGATGATCGTCACGCTGGCGGTCCTCGTCAGCGGCCTGTTCACCTGGGGAGCCGTCGCGGTGCCCGAGCCGGGGTGGTGGGCGGCCCTGCCCATGAACGCCGTCGGCGTCGCGCTCGTCCTCGTGGGCAGCCGTCGGCGATCGTCGACCGAGGGTGGGTCCGGTGGCGCGGCGATGGCCTGGGGCGCAGTGGTCGTCGCTGCCTCGGTCGTGGTGTCCTTCGCCCTCGGCAACGCCACCTGACCCCAACCGGCCCGTCACCACCCGCGCCGCCGACGCCCATGCCCCGAAGTCTGGGACTTCGGTCCACCGCGCCCCCGGGTGACCCGAAGTCCGGGACTTCGGGTCATTGCAACCCCGGGTGACCCGAAGTCCGGGACTTCGGCCCTCCGCGCCCCAAGGTGACCCGAAGTCTGGGACTTCGGGCAGCGTGCCGCGGCGGGGCTAGCCGCCTCAGCCGCCGGACTGGACGAGCGGCAGCGTCCGCAGCGGGATCCTGGTGGCCAGCGAGATCGTCGTGTTGGCGCGCACCACGTGCTGGTCGTCGACCACGGCGTCGATGACGCGCTGGAGGTCGGCGTTGTCACGGGCGACGATGTGGATGAACACGTCACCCGAGCCGGTGATGGTGTGGGCCTCGAGCACCTCGGGGATCCCCTGCAGGTGCTCGACGACGGGGGAGTGGCCGCGGCCCTGGCGGATCTCGAGAGTGCAGAACGCCGACACGGGGTAGCCCATCGCGGCCGGGTCGAGCTGGGGAGCCCACGACCTGATCACCCCGCGGGACACCAGGCGGTCGAGGCGCGCCTGTACGGTGCCGCGCGCGACGCCGAGCGCCCGCGAGGCCCCCAGCACCCCCACCTGGGGCTGGTCGGCGAACAGGGCGAGCACGCGACGGTCGAGGTCGTCGAGGATCATGGTCACATTGTCCACCCATGGCAACCCCATGGCAGGCACTCTGCGCACTCTGCTCAGTCCCGCGGCGTACGGTTGCCCACATCCCTCGCAGCCGCCACGCTGCAGCCATGACGGACACCACCCTTGACCTGACCCCGCAGGAGCGCGAGGCCAACCTCGACATCGAGCAGCTCAAGCAGCTCGTCGGCCTCGTCGAGTACGACGAGTCGAAGGACCCGTTCCCGGTCACGGGCTGGGACTCCATCGTCTTCGTCGTCGGCAACGCGACCCAGACCGCGCACTACTACATGTCCGCGTGGGGCATGGAGCTCGTGGCCTACTCCGGCCCCGAGAACGGCCAGCGCGACCACAAGTCGTTCGTGCTGAAGTCCGGCTCGATCCGCTTCGTCGTCAACGGTGCGGTCACCCCCGACAGCCCGCTCATCGCCCACCACGCCAAGCACGGCGACGGTGTCGTCGACATCGCCCTCGAGGTCCCGGACGTCGACAAGTGCGTCGCGCAGGCCAAGGCCGCCGGCGCCCGCGTGGTCCGCGAGGCCGAGGACATCACCGACGAGCACGGCACGGTGCGCATCGCGTCGATCGCGACCTACGGCGAGACGGTGCACAGCCTCGTCGACCGGTCCCGCTACACCGGGCCCTACCTGCCGGGCTACGTCGCGAAGACCTCCACCTTCGAGAAGCGCGACGGTGCGCCCAAGCGCCTCTTCCAGGCCCTCGACCACATCGTCGGCAACGTCGAGCTGGGGAAGATGGAGGAGTGGGTCACCTTCTACAACAAGGTCATGGGCTTCGTGAACATGGCCGAGTTCATCGGTGACGACATCGCCACCGACTACTCCGCACTGATGTCCAAGGTCGTCGCCAACGGCAACCACCGCGTGAAGTTCCCGCTCAACGAGCCGGCCATCGCGAAGAAGAAGAGCCAGATCGACGAGTACCTCGAGTTCTACGACGGTCCCGGCGCCCAGCACCTGGCCCTGGCGACCAACGACATCCTGCGCACCGTCGACGAGCTCCGCAAGGAGGGTGTGGAGTTCCTCGACACCCCCGACAGCTACTACGAGGACGCCGAGCTGCGCGCCCGCATCGGCAACGTCCGCGTGCCGATCGAGGAGCTGCAGAAGCGCAAGATCCTCGTCGACCGCGACGAGGACGGCTACCTGCTGCAGATCTTCACCAAGCCCCTCGGTGACCGCCCCACCGTGTTCTTCGAGATCATCGAGCGGCATGGCTCGCTCGGGTTCGGCAAGGGCAACTTCAAGGCGCTGTTCGAGGCCATCGAGCGCGAGCAGGACGCCCGCGGCAACCTCTGACCGCCCGGCTGGTCTCCCGCCACAACGAGCTTGGGGGCCGGAGCGCTCGCAGACGCGAGCGCTCCGGCCCCCAACTCGTGTCGGTGGGGTCGTGGACCGCGTCAGTCGCGCTGGGCCAGCCGTGCGTTGCGGCGGCCGTAGAGGAAGTAGACGAGGAAGCCCACGAGCATCCACACCAGGAACCGTGACCAGGTCTCGAGGGACAGGTTGGTCATGAGGTAGAGGCACGCCAGGGCGGACAGCACCGGGATCACCGGGTTGAACGGCACGCGGAACGGCCGCTTCATGTCGGGGCGGGTGCGCCGCAGGATGGGCACCGCCAGCGAGACCACCACGAACGCGAACAGCGTGCCGATGCTGACGAGGTCGGCCAGGGCCTTGAGCGGGACGAGCGCGGCCAGCAGGGCCACCAGCACGATGGTGCCCATCGTGATCCGGTACGGCGTGCCCCACCTGGGGTGGATCTTGGCCACCGCGGGCGGCAGGAGCCGGTCGCGCCCCATGGAGAAGCCGATCCGGCCCATCGCGACGATGTCCACGAGGATGACCGAGGTCAGGCCGGCGACCGCTGCCACGGAGATGAGCTTGGCGGCCCAACCCGCCCCCACCGACTCGAACGCGCTGGCGATCGGGGCGCCCTCGTTGAGCTGGCTGAACGGCACCATGCCGGTGATGACGAGCGAGACGCCGATGTAGAGGACCGTGCAGATGCCGAGCGTGCCCAGCAGGCCGAGCGGGAGGTCGCGGCTGGGCTTGCGGGTCTCCTCGCCGAGGTTCGCCACGGCCTCGAAGCCGGTGTAGGCGAAGAACACGACGGCAGCGGCGGTGAGGACGCCGGCGAAGCCGAACGCCGTCGGCTCGATACCGAACACCGCCTGGCTGAGCGGCTGCTTGAGGCCCGAGGTGTTGGCGGCCACGGGCCGCGAGGGGGGCACGAACGGCGTCAGGTTGGCGGCCTTGACGAAGAACGCGCCGGCCACGATGACGAACACGCAGATGGCGACCTTGACGGCCACAAGCGCGTTGGTGACCCGGGCGCTCTCGCGGATGCCGATGATGGCGACGACGCCGAGGACCAGGACGATGGCGACGGCGCCGACGTTGACCGGCGCCTTCTCGCCGAAGAGCCCTGTGGGCAGGCCGAACAGCTCCTGCATGTAGCCGGACCACCCACGGGCGACCACCGCGGCGCCGAGTGCGAACTCGAGGATGAGGTCCCAGCCGATGATCCACGCGAAGACCTCGCCGATCGTGGCGTAGGCGTAGGTGTAGGCGCTGCCGGCAGTGGGGACGGCTGCCGCCATCTCGGCGTAGCAGAGCGCGGCCAGCAGGCTCACGAGCCCGGCGATGGCGAAGGAGAACACCACCCCGGGTCCGGCGTGGTTCTTGGCCTCGATGCCGGTCAGCGTGAAGATGCCGGTGCCGATGACGATGCCGATGCCGAAGCCCATGAGGTCGACGGCGCCGAGCCGCCTCCGCAGGTGGGTGACCTCACCGCCGGCCTCGGTGCCGGCGTCGTCGGCCTGGGCGAGGACGTCCTCGACGGGTTTGGTGCGCAGGACTGAGTTGCTGGGGCTGCTCATGGCCATCCACCCTAGGGTCGGCCGCACGCCGCCGCCCGGCGAGCACGGCGCCGCTGCACTGCGCCCGGTCCAGCCCGCCCGGTCCAGCCCGCCCGGTCCCGCACACGCGCCGGCCAGCCCGCGCGTGTGCGGGACGCCCCAGCACGCGTGAGAGGCTGGCCCCATGCAGACGCCCACGCACGCCGGCTGGTTCGACGACCCGGAGGACGCCGAGCAGCTGCGCTACTTCGATGGTGTCGTCTGGACCAAGCACACCACCCCGCGCTCGACCCGTCGGGCGGCGTCGACCCCCGTCCTGCCAGGGCAGCAGCAGTTCCCCGGGCAGGGGCACCCGCCCCAGTACCCCGGGCAGGTCACCCCGCCCCGGGCGGCACAGCCGGGGTCAGGGCCCGGACCCCAACAAGGGTCGTCGGGCAGCCCCACGTCCGGACCGGTGCAGCCTCCCGCGCCGACGCCGTGGCAGCACCCCAACCAGCAGTTCCCCGGGACGCCGCAGCACGGCCAGTGGACGCCCCCGGCCTACGGCGGCCTCCCCACGGCCCAGCCGAGCACCCCCGACGGCCAGCCCCTCGCGTCGTACTGGCAGCGCGTCGGCGCCTTCATCCTCGACTGGGTGATCCAGGGCGTCATCGCCGCGATCGTCGGCTACTACTTCCTGGCCAAGGCGATGGGCGACTACGTCGACCAGTTCAACACGATGATGCGCAACGCCGAGAACGGCCAGCAGCCTGACCTCACGGCGCTCACCAACAGCATCGACACCAGCGCCCTGCTGGCCTACAGCGTGGTCGCGATCGCGGTGTTCGTCGCCTACCAGACCTTCTTCCTCACGCGGCTGGGGGCGACGCCCGGCAAGCTCGCCGTCGGCATCAGCGTGCGCCTGCGCGACCGGCCGGGCCGCCTGTCCACGGCGGAGGCGCTGCGTCGCGTCGCCCTGCCGATGGCGCTGTTCGTCGGGCAGATCGTGCCGGTGCTGGGCCTGCTCGCCCTGCTGGCGCGTGTGCTCGACCTGCTGTGGGCGTCCTGGGACCCGCAGAAGCAGGCCCTGCACGACAAGGTCGGTCGCACCAACGTCGTCGTGGGTCGCGCTCCTCGCCGCTAGGTCGAGGCCGTCAGGGCCGCGCGGGGAGGATGGTGCCCCGCACCTCGCCCAGCCCGACCGTGCTGCCGCCCGGTCCGGGGGCCCAGGCGCGCAGCACGACCTCGTCACCGTCCTCGAGGAACGACCGCGTGGAGCCGTCGGACAGCGCCACGGGCTCGGCGCCGTTCCACGACAGCTCGAGCAGGCTGCCCCGGGTCCCCGGGTCCTTGCCGGAGATGGTCCCGGAGCCGAAGAGGTCGCCCGGCCGCACCGAGGCGCCGTTGACGCTGAGGTGGGCGAGCATCTGGGCGGGGGACCAGTACTGGTCGCGGTACTCGGGGCGGGAGACCACGGTGCCGTTGAGCTCCACCTCGTAGTGGATGTCGAGCCCGTACGCCGCGCCCGCGCCGACGAGGTACGGCAGCGGCTCGGGGTCCTGGCGGGGGACGGGGACTCGCGCCGCGGCCAGGGCGTCCATGGGCACGACCCAGGCGGAGATGCTCGTGGCGAACGACTTGCCGAGGAAGGGCCCCAGGGGCACGTACTCCCAGGCCTGGATGTCGCGCGCGCTCCAGTCGTTGAGCAGCACGACCCCGAAGAGGTGCTCGTCGGCATCGTCGACGGACACGCGCTGCCCCAGCTCGGTCGAGCCCCCGACGACGAACCCGAGCTCGGCCTCGATGTCGAGGCGGGTGCTCGGGCCGTAGGTGGGGGCCGACTGGGTGGGGGCCTTGCGCTGCCCGCTCGGGCGCACCACGTCCGTGCCGGAGACCACGACCGTGCCGGCCCTGCCGTGGTAGCCGATGGGCAGGTGCTTCCAGTTCGGAGTGAGGGGCTCGGAGTCCGGACGGAACAGGCGGCCCACGTTGGTGGCGTGCTGCTCGCTGGCGTAGAAGTCGACGTAGTCGGCCACGTCGAGGGGCAGGTGCATGCGGACCTGCTCGAGGGGCAGCAGGTGGGGCTCGACGCAGTCGCGGTGGGTGTCCTGGGTGAGCACCTCGGTCAGCCACGCGCGCGCCGCCCCCCACGCCTGGCGACCCTGTGCCAGGAACGGGTTGAGGGTCGGGGCGAGCCACACCTCACCGGACTCCATGCCGGCGCGCTCGGCACAGGCGCCGGCGTCCAGCACGAGGTCGCCCACCCGGACCCCGACCCGCGGCGCGGTGCCCTCGGTCGAGAACACCCCGTACGCCAGCGTCTGCAGGCCGAAGGGGTGGTCGGCGGGGACGTCCAGCCACGAGGGCGCGACGGCGCCCGTGGTCTGGTCGGGCACGGTGGTCTGGTCGGGCACGGTCAGGCTCCTTGGATGAGGCGGCGCGTCATGAGCTCGCTGATCGGGTCGGTGACCTCACAGCACCCGTATGCCGTGAAGGTCCTGCGCAGTGCCCCCACGTCGTCTCCCTCAAGGAGGCCGACGCTGCGGGCGAGGGTGTCGCTGTCCCGGTCCGCGAGGACGGGCACGAGCAGGTCGGGGCCGTCGCCGGCCAGGGCCCGGTGGACCGCGAGGAGGACGTTGAGCAGCCCGTGCTGCTCACCCTCCGCCCGGGTCCCGCGGACGAGGTGGTGCAGGCCGCCGGTGAGCTTGAACGGGACCTCGCGGTCCACCGCCGCCGCGATGAACGCGGCGAGCTCCGCCTCGTCCGGCCACGGCCAGGTCGGGGTGGCGCCGGTGCGGAACTTGGCCTGGACGCGCGTCCCGGCCTGCACCGCGCTCCGTACGTCGTCGAGGCAGGACTGCTGCTCCTCGCTGCGCGGGACCTCGAGGGTCAGGGGGAGCCCGCCGAGCGCCGCGTCGCGCCAGGCCGGCGACCAGGCCGTCTCGACTCCCACCGGAGCGACCCCACGGGCCGCTGACAGGGTTGCCACGGCTGCTTCCGTCTGCGCGGTCGGGACACCGGGCCGTGCGACCAGCGCGACCTCCAGGACGGGGCTGAGCGCCGAGGCGGTGCTGTCCACCACCGTCTCGAGGCGAGCTGCATCCGACACCGGGACGAGCAGGGGGCCGACGATCGGCGCGTACGCGGCGGCGCGGTGGAACCGGTGCCGGCGCACCGCCTCGTCGAGTGGGGCGTTGCCCGGGGGGAACACCGCCGCGTCGTCCACGAGTGCGGTGAAGAGGGCGGGGTCGGCGACGCGCTGGGACGCGGCCTCCGACGTCGGTGTCATGGCGGCGAGGCTACTAGGGTGGCGAAGGGCCGAGGACCCGGCCCGCGGTCCGGTCCGGACCAGCCGACGAGACCACGACGAGGTGGACAGTGGCGCACTACCAGGCCATGGGCGACATCCCTCCCAAGCGGCACACGCAGCACCGGCGACCGGCGCGCGGTGGCCGGACCGGGGAGCTCTACTACGAGGAGCTCATGGGGGAGGAGGGGTTCTCCTCGGACTCCTCGCTGCTCTACCACCGCAACATACCCTCGACCGTGGTCGGCGCTCGCGAGTGGTCAATCGGCGACCTGTCCACGACTCCCAACCACCCGCTGGTGCCCCGCCACCTGAGGCTGCACGACCTGTTCGCGCCCAAGGACGTCAAGAACACCGATGTCGTGACCGGCCGTCGCCTCGTGCTGGGCAACGGGGACGTGCGCATCTCGTACGCCGTGGCCGGCGCCCCGAGCCCCTGGTACCGCAACGGCGTGGGTGACGAGTGCGTCTACGTCGAGCGTGGCCGCGCGCGCGTGGAGACGGTCTTCGGCGGCTTCGACGTCGCCGAGGGCGACTACGTCATCATCCCCAGGGCGACCACGCACCGGTGGATCCCGAGGCGCTCGACGAAGGACCCGCTGCGGGCGTACGCCATCGAGGCCAACTCGCACATCGCACCGCCCAAGCGCTACCTGTCCAAGTACGGGCAGCTGCTCGAGCACGCCCCCTACTGCGAGCGGGACCTGCGCGGTCCGGAGGGGCCGCTGCTGGCCGAGGACGTGGGAGCGAGGGCTGACGAGGAGTCCGAGGTCTACATCAAGCACCGCGGCAACGGACCCGGCGGGATCGTGGGGACGGTGCACACGCTGCCGTTCCACCCGCTCGACGTGGTCGGGTGGGACGGCTGCCTGTACCCGTACGTCTTCAACGTCCGTGACTTCGAGCCCATCACCGGGCGGGTGCACCAGCCGCCGCCGGTGCACCAGGTCTTCGAGGGCTGGAACTTCGTCATCTGCAACTTCGTGCCGCGCAAGGTGGACTACCACCCGCTGTCGATCCCCGTGCCGTACTACCACTCGAACGTGGACAGCGACGAGATCATGTTCTACGTCGACGGCGACTACGAGGCCCGCAAGGGTTCGGGGATCGGGAAGGGGTCCATCTCCGTGCACCCGGGGGGCCACGCGCACGGTCCCCAGCCGGGGGCGAGCGAGGCCTCCATCGGTGTCGAGTACTTCGACGAGCTCGCCGTCATGGTCGACACCTTCCGCCCGCTGGAGCTGGGGGAGGGCGGACGCGCGGTCGACGACGGTGCGTACGCCTGGTCCTGGGGCCGTCCTCGCGCCTGAATCAGGGCCTCGCAGGGGCCCGTGACGGTGCATGGTGCACGGGATCCGTTGCAGCACAACGGGTCTCGTGGGACAACGGCCCCCTCGAGGCACCTCTGGGGGGCTCCAGGAGCCTGCCTCGAGGCCGATTTTGGACTCTCGCCGAACATGGTCTACAGTTGAGTCATCGCCGAACGCCAAGCGCGCTCGATCCAAGGCTTCCTGCACAGGGAGAACGGATTTGACGCCCAAGTTGCGAGGCGAGTAACCTAGAACGGTTGCCCCAAACACTCCGGCCGGAAACGGCGAGTGAATGGTGCGCGTCCGATCCTTGAGAACTCAACAGCGTGTCAAAAATCGATGCCAATTACCTCGTCTCTGGGGTGCCGGCTGCATGGCCTTTCTGGTTGTGGGTTGGTGTTCTGGAACGAAAATCCTTTGGTTGAA